>CAWDLW010000023.1:0-211952 GCA_963803145.1 Methanotrichaceae archaeon | reverse complement strand
TGTATCCTTTGCGATTAAATTTCGTTCGTTAGATTGAATCGCACCCGAAGAATGAAAATGGTCATTTGCTCTACTCTTTCTTCTGGGGCTAAAACGCCCATGATCCTTAAGGGTCATACGTGGCGGATGAAAAACCTCACATTCATGGCCAACTATGTTTAGTCTGATATGGGCAGTGAAGGCAGCTTTAATTTTGAGATCATGATCTCGCGGCTAAAACTGGCCAATAATCCCGCGAATACGGGGCTGCGTCGTTGAACGCGTATGGGAAATTGCCCCTTATGAGGGTTTAATCTTAATCATCTGCCCATATCAGGATAGCGACATATATGGGCAAACGAAGAGATAGAGTTTGCGGAGCAGATGTCCATAAAGATCTCATAGTAGCCACGATCGAAGATGCAGATGGGACTGAAATCCAGGAACAGTTTGGCACGACTCGTTCTGAGCTAGAGAGATTCAGGAATTGGCTCATAGCCAATAATTGCGAGCAAGTAGCATTCGAAGCTACAGGTGTTTACTGGTTTCCAGTATACGATTGCCTGAGTCCCTCTATTGATACAATTGTAGCAAATCCATGGATGGTCAAAGGACTTGTAGGGGATAAGTCGGATTCTCATGACGCTAAGAGGATTGCAGGTAACTGCTTGGATGGCAAAATCAAGAGATCAAGAGTCTTTTCCAATGAGGATAGAGCCCTCAGAATGATGACCCGTGCCAGATCAGGATATATAAAGACTCAAACTCAACTTAGAAACAGAGTTCATAAGTATCTAGCACTTTGCGGCATAAAGCTGAGTTCTTGTATTTCAGACATCTTTGGTAAATCAGGCAGGATTATCTTGGACGGCCTGGTTGAAGGCAAGGATGCAGACTCGATCCTGGACAGAATCACTTCAAAGAAGATCAAGAAAAAGCGAGACGTCATCAAAGCGGCTCTTGCAAACGGTCTTGATGATACTTCGAGAATGCTTGTTAAGGATAATCTAGAGCTCCTTGATCTTCTGAAAAAGAAGATAGATAAAACAAGTCTTGAAGTGCTTAGCAAATTTCAGAAAAGCGCTAAAGATCTGGCAATAGTTATGTCAATTCCAGGAATAAGTTTTAGATCAGGGTCGACCATCTTGGCAGAAATCGGTGACTATCACGATTTCCAAACCCCAGAACAAATCGCTAAATGGTGTGGATTGGTTCCTGGACTACACGAATCTGCAGGGAAAAAGAAGCAATGTGGTATTACGAAACAGGGGTCCAAGAGTCTCAGAACTATGCTTGTCGAGATAGCTCAAGTGATAGCTAAGATGAGAAATAACAAGAACAAGCTCTCAAGGTACTTCCATAGATTATCGGCCAGAAAGAGTTACAATGTAGCGATCACTGCTTTAGCACGGAAATTAATCACAATAATTTATCATCTGCTGATCAATCAAGAGCTATATCAAGATAACAAATGCACTACAGCTGCATCAAAACCAGTCAAAAGGGACCTCCTCTATCTATCCAAAGATGAGCGATTAAAGGATGGAGTGGCTGCTATCGTAGACGCCTTTTATCACTTGAAGAATAGACATTCGGTAGGGGGTGGATAGCACCCCATTTCTTTTAATTGAGGAAGGTTTTTCATGGGAAACTAATGGTTTTACTAGCGCGCTCAGTCGCCGCGCGGGCTTGCCCCTGACCCCGCAAGCGGGGAACAACACCAACAAGATCTATGATACCCGGTTGATGTTGACCATTTCACCACCTATTTATAGTACTGATTTATTATACCTCAATGTTCAATGGGCTGGAGCTTTTAGTATCATTAGGCTCTAGCTTCTTGATCCTATCTTGAGGAACCATGGAAGAATTCAATCTCTACGAGGAGATGATTAAGACCGACCAGGCCCTGCTTGAGATTATCAGAGAGAGGCCGAAGCTGGCCGAGATCCTAGCCGAGGAACTTTATGAGCCGGATGGTCCAGTAGGCACTCTCCCAAGGATGCCAACGCCTGATGAGTGGTCGGCGCCAACCAGGAAGTAGTTTATTGTTTAGTTTTAGGGCTGTTACTCGTATCATAGCGGAGGCTGGGGCAGACTATAAAGTCTTAGGATTCCCTATGCAAAGGCTAGCCAATCGGCTGGTCTGCCGTGACCCGACCAAGAAGCTCAGGTACGAGGTTATGCCGGATAATAATAGGGAGAGGACGATCTATGGGCCGGGTGTCCACTTCAAAATGTGGAAGGCTCACTCCTAGAGAATAGGGAACAGTTGAGAGCTGCCCAAATAGAAGCCTGAGGATGTGGATAATTTTACAACCTTAACTCCGCATTTGTAGGGAATAGTTTATTCGAATGAAGTCAGATGCTATGGATGACTCGAAAACTATATTCCCATATGGCGGATATGATGCTTTTCAAGATCGATATCTAACGACTATGTTCAGTCATGCATTCCCCACGTGATGCGGAGTTAAGGTTCACAAATAATCTTTCGCCCTGTCTACCATATGATCAAGATATACGCACCTGGGGCACAGGTTATATTCAGTAGTTTATACAACTTTCGAAAAGATATCAGAACCGGCTTAACTGCCCTTTCGAGTTAGATTATATTCCATGTAGTATAGGAATATTAGTCAAGTTTACTTTAATGGTCACTGATATTGATTAATTAAATCCGGCGATAGTGATTGCGGATAATGTAGAACTTGGAGCGTAAAAGAATTGGGTAAGAGCAAAGAAAAGATGTTCATAAAATACCAAATTGACTTCTCACCGGCCGGTTAAGGAGAGACCTGAACAGCGGGTTATACGTACTCTTTGACACAGATATATTGTCTTCTTAGAAACTTTTATCTCCTGAAATACTTTCATGATCTTCCCTGAGGGATTGATTATTAGGCCATGGATGATATTATTAGCTGCGTTTGTCTTAGCGTCTCCTACTTTAGCTATGGATCTATCGGGCGCCGGTGGAAAAACGGCTTTGGCTAATCTCAACAATACACATAGCATCAGCATTAAGCCTAGCGATCTTTGGACTTGGGGTACTGTTCCATTAGCGCACTATGTAGATAATGGTAGCATCGTGGACAGCTTCGATATCATGAACCCAGGCGAAGATAATGGGACAATGCCCACACCATCGCAGGAGATGGGACTGAATGAAGCTGTTGAGACAGGAGAGATATCAAGTGCTACTGCTCAGACTTTGGAGCAGTCTGGCGATCTTGACACTATGGCAATCTATGATAGGAAGGGCTTCGGAGCGAGCACTGGGGGAATATTCGACTGCACATGCTATAAGGCGCCAACGACCGCGCAGTACCCAGAGCCTACGGAGGCTAAGGCGTGGTAGTTCATTGATTTTCTTTTAAGGAGTATGCATGTCGTGGAAATCTGGTAGCAACTTTAAGCCATCTAACAATAGGATCGATATACATAAGGTCCCCGGTGCTTTAGCAAAGATCCTCGTAGAAGGAGAAGAAGCGTGTATCCTTGTCGAATCCGCCTATATGAGACCAAAAATGCTGCCTAAAAAATTGCTAGTCACTACGAAGAGGGCAATCATCTATAAGCCGGGATTTATCGGAGGCGACATAGACGACTATCAATTGAATTTCATCAGCAATGTTGATGTAAAGAAAGGCCCCACGAGATCAGATATAACAATCCATGCGGGCCTTGAATCGAGTACTATAGAGCACGTCGAGAATGGTGATGCTCAAAAAGCTGTCAGCGTATTGAAAGCTAATATGCTATCAATCAATCAATTACAGAATCGTGTTATATTGCAGCCAATTGAGACTAAAGAAACTCCTTCCTTAGATCTTGCGGCTCAATTCAAAAAGCTGGCAGAATTAAGAGATCAAAGCATACTTTCTGAGGATGAGTTCAAGGAAGCAAAAAGGAAGATCCTAGATAAACTGGAAACTAAATAACACTGACTGCCATAAATCGATATGCTGTAAGGCACTAGTTACTGAATAGAGTGGCTAACAAAAGCTGCGGGATCTCATCCCCCGCACATGACGGCAAATACGGAACCGGCATCAATGGACTAAGCCTTGAATAGTGCGGCCTGAAGGTTACCAGTAAATTCACCCAGAGGTTAAGCCCTCATAGGAGCTGGGATCAGCCAATATAGCCCGTCCCCGGAATCATCGAAGGCTGTATCAGCCTCAATAGTTCGATCATTTTTTATAGGAGAAAAAAATTTATACTTCTTGAACCCAAGCCCTTTATAGTGAATGATATGCATGAAATCGAGCTTAAAATTTTACAAAAAATAGCTGAAATATGCCAGCCGCTGCCGCATCAATATGTCGGAGATGATAAGATTGCGAAGGCTTTAGACATGAGCCCCCAGGATGTTTCAGATTTTTTACATATGATGAAGGAAGATGGACTAGTAAAGCTGGCCGAAAGCTGCGATGGATGCGGAGCAGAGCTTACAGCTAAGGGACGTTTATGGCTAACACATCCGGATTATATGTTTAGCAAAGGCTATGGAGACGCACGCGATGTTTTAAAGGCGATAGAAATGGCCGTGAATGATTCTGAGAATATACCTCCACAGAAAAAAGACTCGCTTACAGAACCGCTTAAAAACCTATACCATGATCCATATGTGCAAAGCATAAGTTCTGGTCTGGTAGTAGAATGCTTAAAAAAAATATTCAGTTTTTAATATTTACAGGGGTTACGATATTCTACTGCATTCCCTTGTCGTATTCCAGCCCTGCAGAGGATTGATCATATCCATGTAAACCTAAAATTTACTCCTCATAATATGGGTTCCAGTTAGAGGAATATGGCTTAACGTTGGCCGAAGATGCCATGTAATTCACTAAATAGCAATAAACCTCTGCATCGGTTCGCCTCCCATAAAGACTAAGTAACAATCAATTTGACCATCACGATCAAAATCAAAAGTTCGCATGACACTAACCGCACTACTTTCGCATGGACCTGCTACAACATAATCACCGTTTTTGAGCTTTGAAATGGTCGGATCTTTGTCGGTTTTGAGGGAATTAAATTTCCAGAGCTTTTTAAGATTTTCTGGTGTTGTATCTCGCGAATCTCCTTCCTCAAATTTATTCAAGAAAAAATCCACATCTAGGTATAAATTCTGACCATCAGTTAATAAGATTGAAGATGATCCGCCCGCATCTGTTTCTGGTCTCCATGTTACATCGGCTTTAATATCCTGTGGTGTGGAAAATTTCATCTCCCATGTGTCAAATAAATGACTATACTCCATGCAGGTTGTGACCTGTATAGCTGTTATAAGCAACAACGACGATAACAACCCCAAACCTATATGATTCATGACTTAATTCCCTCCTTTATTTGAAAGGTTACAGCCAATAGTATTAACCTAGTCATGATTTTTCGTTTAGGTTCACAGATGTTTAAGAAGTCTGCGGTAGCTGCCGGCAATAGTTAATCCCAACATCCATATTCGTGTGGGTTTCTCATCTCCAATACATAAGCTGGTAAAAGCTTGAAACTTCTGATTATAATGGAAATCAGAAATTAACACACCAATCACGCTGAAGGTATCTCTATGAAATGAGAGTATGAGGTCTCAACCATGCTTATTCCTTTGTCCTTTATCAAACATCCAACCGGGATATGTGCTGCCCAAAAGGTGGCCGGTGAGGTATGCTTGGTTCACTTGTGGGTGTGAGCCAAAGGATTTGCTTCCAGGCTAAAACAGGTAAGATAAGAGCCTAAACAGATCAACTCATCAATCCTACTCACATAATCCCTCCCGGAGGGTAGCCTGCGCGGCGATTGAGCGTGCTACTTCCCCTCGCCCTCGTAGGGAGAGGGGACTGAGGGGTGAGGGTGCTATTTTCTCAAGCCGCTATCCGCAGGCGGAACCCGTAAGCGAAATAATCGCTGTTAGTTGGAAAAACTCATCGCAACGATATACAAAAACAAACTGCTAACTTTCCGGCGCCGCCGCGCGTCTGTGGATCTCGCGCGGTAGCAGTTGACGGGGTGCGCTCAGTCGCCGCGCGGGCTCGCCCCTGACCCCGCAGGCGGGGAACAACACCAGAAAGATCTATGATATCCGGTTGATCTTAACTATTTCACTATCAATTTATAACATTGATTTATTTGTTATTATAATCTTGAGCTAAAGTTGGAAAGAAAAGCGTTTAGGTAGCAATTATCGTGTATTACCTAAAGATTTACACTTAACGAGTCCTACAGTCAAGCTATGCATATCGGTTATATGTTTTAAATTTGGGTAAAAGATTATAATAATAAAAATTTAAGCTTCTGCCTCGCCCATCAATCTATCGACAAGCCATTTAGGCTCGAACTTTACCAGATCCGGATACGTCTGGCCCACGCCTAGAAATAGAACTGGCTTGCCGGTGATGTAAGCTATTGATATCGCCGAGCCGCCTTTTGCATCGGCATCGGTCTTAGTCAAGATGGTGCCGTTAATCGCTACAGATTCGTTGAACAGCCTGGCACGCTCTACTGCATCGTTACCTGCGATTGCCTCATCGACGAATATGAGCAGATCGGGACATGTCACCCTCACTATCTTCTTCATTTGGTCCATGAGGTTTATGTTTGTGTGCAGTCTTCCGGCTGTATCTGCCAGGACAACATCCTTATTATGCGCCTTGGCGTATTCGATGGCGTCGAAGATCACAGCGGCAGGGTCTCCGCCAGTCTTATGTTTGACGACCTTCAGGCCAAGCTTTTCGCCATGTACTTCAAGTTGCTCTATAGCGCCTGCCCTAAATGTATCGCCCGCAGCTAAAACGACGGAGTATCCGTGATCCATCAGATACCTGGCGACCTTAGCGATGGATGTGGTCTTTCCTGTTCCGTTCACGCCTACGAACAGAATTTTAGCAGGCTTCGGGGAGTTCTTAATAAACTCATCAAAATCCAGGTAGTTTGCAGATAATAGTTTCATGAGAGCAGATCTTAGCGACTCCTCAGCAATAGCGCCTGTATCTTTGCCGATCTTCTTCTTATGGCCGACAAGCTCGGACTTAACAGATCTTACGATCTCATCAGCCACAGGCAGGGCAACATCGCTTTCAAGGAGTGCCATCTCTAATGCCCACATAGGCTCATCAAGGTCCTTCTCGTCGAGTATGACTTCCTGCTCGAACACGAGGGATTTGGCCTTCTCAAACAGAGAGAATCCTTTGTTGGGCTTTGCAGGTTCTTTCGGGGCCCCACTACCTTTGGGTGCCTGAACAGCAGCCTGTTTCTCCACATGCTCCACAGGCTTAACGCTCGGTTCGGCCTGAGCAGGAATCTCTGCCTTAGCGGTCTCCGCAGCCTCCGTTTGTTCCTTCTTCGTCTTTTCCTGGATCTTGGAAGCTAGGGATTCCTTAAAGCCTGCGAGCTTTTCCTTGAACTTATTAAACAACCTTCTGTCCGCTCCCTTGGGCTTGCTGCTCGTACCTGGCCATTATCGCTTGTATCTTCTGCATCTCCTGATCTATTCTGGATAGCATCTCGCTCAGCTTCTTTGAACCCTCTGAGACCTCGGTTTGCCTTGCCTTTAAAGTCTCTTTTGCTTCAGTAGTCGTCTTCTCGATGCTTACACCTGCACCGACATTCAGGACGACCTTATCCTTTGAGGCGAGCCTCGCATAAACGAATGAGCCGGACCCTATTGATACAAGCATTTCCTGTCCTTCCGATGCTGTATCCATCGCCTCAACTGCTTTAGAAGCCCTATCAAGGCCCTCAGCAGTAAGCTGCGTTAAGCTGATCTGGCGCACTATGGCATCTGCCTGGTTCTGATACTGCTGATATGCCGAGACTAGCCGTCTTATCTCCTCTTCGCTAGCAGAATCTTCATCACTGGAAGGATCGCCACCTGTTGGATCACTGCTCAAGAGGCAACACCTCATTCACCCCTTCTATCTTAATGAGGTTTCTCTTTAGGCCATGCTCGCTTCCAAGAAGTGAGTAGACCATTTCCTTTGCTGTATTCTCATTATGGCTCTCCACTATCTTGGAGAACGGCCGCCAGTTCTTGCCGATACGTTCGGTTCTAAATTTTCCATTGACTTTAAACTCGCTCATAATCCTACCCCTAAATTAGGAAACCCAGTGCATCCTCGATACGGCCAAGCTCAGGCCCTGTGGTGTCATCTCCGGCAAAGTACCCATGGCTATTTGCCAGGATGCCCGATCCTACGAGTGGCGATCCGAAGTTGACCGTGCCCACATCCACTGGGAGCTTGAATACATCCTCTAATACCGCTATCTCGGCTTCGGATGTACGCGGATGAACCAGAATGCCCTTATTGTTTATTGCTGCCGCCATGCCAACTGTCTTCAGGCCGCCGACAGTTCCCTTGGTAACAGCGACCCCAAGAGCATTTGAGATGGCATCGCAGGCCCTTTTCGATAGACCTGGGTGCACTATGGCAGCTCTATCGTTGGCTAGGATTACATTCCCAGCCGCATTGATTTTGCCTGGCAGCTTTGTTACACTTCCATATTCTGACAGCTTCTCAATATCGTCTTTATGGGCCAGCGAGGTAAGCACAAAGCCGTTTGAGTTGCCGCATATAAGTGCACCTAAGACGGAGCTTCCTGCCACTGTGATACTAAGCGATGGGACCTTCAGCCTATCCTCTAGCGCCTTAACAGCATCCTCTGTTGTCTCGGGAGGCACAAGGACGACTTTATCAGTGCACCTTGCAAAGATTCCGAGTAATGAGCTGCCTGCTATCTTTAGCCTTCTACTGCTCGCCTGCAAACTCTGCCTCAACCCCGCCATCGTCAAACTTGACCGCGCGGACCCTTATCTTTTGCGGAGGCTTTTCATCGCCCCTGGCCCATAGCGCCTCATTCAAGCTCTTATCGATCTTTACGTCCTCTGCCGGAGTCTTCATGTGCCTGGATAGATAGATCCTGACCTCGCTCATCGCACGGTTGGTTCTTCTCCACCTTGGAACGCTCTTGACGACCCTAAGGGGGATTGTGTAAACATGTTCAGTCTCAGCCATATCATGCCTCTAAAGTGCTTCTTCTCCAGTGTCGCCTCTTGGGATGGTTGACCACACGTCGCATGGTCTTGATAATAACCCAGGAAGGCACCCTACGATTCTGATTGAATGCCTTGGCAAGTCTGATTTTCTTGCCCTTCATTTTCTTGGACAAATCTTTTCCTCCGAATAACTCTGGTATGTGTATGATTTTTGGGAAATATCTTATCAACCTCATTCTGACCGCACTTTTCCGCCAGGGCATATCTGAGCCCAATCTCAAAGTCCGAGGCAGGGTACCGCTCAGATGGCTCCTCGATGAATTCCAAATATCGTGAGGCCATGGCGCTTATTGCCTTGACCCCAAGGCCGGCCAGAGGCCTGAGATAGTGTACATGCATGCGGTCCTCGAGGCTGCGTATCGCGCTAAAATCCATCTTGGGCGCGCGATCATCTCTTCTTGTACCATCGGCTACGAACTTACATTCTTCGGCTAAAGCTTCTACCGCGATCGAATGAACATAGTTAAGGGCATCATTAGGGTATCCAGTGGTGGTGAGGATCTCCAGGGCTCTATCCATAACCCCATCCTCAAAAACGATTGTCCTATGGGGATGGCCCAGCTCGTCTGCAGCCGCGCGAGCGGCCTTCCAAGAATCGTCCTGGCCGAAGCTAAATGTCACCAGCTCAATCTCATCAAAGAAAGGTTCGAGCAGTAGTGCTGTTAGGCCACTATCCTTTCCGCCGCTGAATAAAATCATCGCCTTCATAAAGCGATCATTACTTTCTAGTGATAGTGATATCCCTTTTCGTGGGCTGAGCCTGCTTAAGTATAGCTTTGAGCTGCTCGTCGGTGATTGCGCCTTTCAGCCTACCGCTCTGTGCAAGCATAATTAGCTGGGCCTCGATCTGGGCAACGAATTCCGGCTTGGTAATACGAAGAGTATTCAGCCTTTCTCTGGCCTCAGGAGTCATAATGCTCCTCATTATGGCTGTTTTCCTAGCGTCCAGCTCTGCTTGCGCCTGTTCTTGTTGAGCGGCATACATCTGGGATTCCATCTGCTGGTGTTGAAGCTGCTCTAGCTTTTTGCGTCTTAGTTCTGCAAGCTCATCATCAACCATTCTCTAATACCTCGTCTATGCTGCAGGTTCTGTGGCAGCTTGTGCAGCCTGCTCCGGCTCTGATGGCTGTATTGGTGCCTTGATCTTGTGGGACATGTCATCCATGAAGGCCTGCCCTTGGGGCGTTATCTGGCGTCCTCTTCTGTTGGCCTTCTTGACGTATCCTGCCTTCTCAAGCTGTTGCAATGCCTCTCTTATTATCGAGCCGCTTCCCTTAGCGAAGCGTGCCGTTGCTACGGGCTGGCGGTGTTTTCCGCCGTAATAGGTTCTGAGGCGAGAGACGCCGACAGGTCCATCTATGTAGATTCTGCGTAAGACTGATGCACATCGCACATACCACCAGTCAGGGTTAGTTGGCGGCATCTCCTTATTCACTCCCGTCTTCACGTATGGAGCCCATTCTGGAGGCTGGACCTTGCCTATAGCCTTCAGCTCCTGGGCCACTGCCGTTATTAGATCATTGGGAGGCACGTCATAAACAGTTGTCAAATCCTTCAATCCTCCAAGATGATAAGGAACAAACCAGAACCCTTACGCTAGAACAAGTATAAATGCTTTTTCAGTATTACACTTCTGTCCCTGCGTGGCTATTGCCTGGTCTTTATTCTGTTTCGGGTTTATTTGAGGCAAAGCTTCAACTTCGCCATGTGATATAATGGCAGCTTAAGCTAAATATTTCTTGTGGCGTTTAGCTTATTTAGACAAGCATTATGAAATATAAAGCTCTCTAAAATATGGAAATAATATCATTAATAATTTTATCGATAATGCCTTACTTTTAATTAACTAATTATTATGTTAACTATCGTGTTCAGTCTTCAGATAACTCATTTTCTTTATCCGCTATCCCAAGGACGTTCAGTAATCCAAGCAGGTTCTCTCTGGATATGGTTCCGTCTGATACCTTCTTCAGAATTTCCTTGGCATTGAAGGCTACCCCTAGACCGGCATTTTTAATCATCAGGCAGTCATTGGCACCGTCGCCTACGGCCACGATGCTGTCAGGGCTAATATTCTCTTTTTCAGCAAGTTGGTAAATTATCTTGCCTTTGGCTTCGGCATCTATTATGTCTCCCTCAATCTCTCCAGTCAGCTTTTGATTCTTTATCGCTAGCTTATTGGCGAATGTGTAATCAAACCCAAGGCGCTCCTTGAGCACATCTGTGAAATATGTGAATCCACCGCTGATGAGAGCTATTTTGTATCCGAGCAGTTTAAGGTGATGGATAAGCTCCTCTGAGCCGGGAGTTAGCTGTAGATCGCTAGCGATCGTCTCGAGAGTGCTTACGGGCATTCCCCTAAGTAGCCGAACACGCTCACGAAGCGATTCTTTGAAGTCTATCTCGCCTTTCATCGCCCTCTCGGTTATGGCCTTAACTTCTTCATCGACGCCCACGAAGCTTGCAAGCTTATTGATTATTTCAAAATCGACAATGGTCATATCCATATCGAAGACAATGAGACGCTTCTCCTTCCGGTGTCTTTCCACATCCTGAATGATTACATCGAGGCCGAGCCTCTCGCATTCTTTCCTCAAATCGTCCTTGCAGGAGTCGGTGTTAGAGTCCGCAAGATCCATCAAAAACTCAATTGAGATAAGCTCCCCTCTCGCTGTAACCATTGCCTTTTCTATGTTGATGTTCTTCTGTGCGACGATGGATGCGACATCAAAGATTATGCCTACTCTATCTCTGGCTAGTATGGTTACAACGTAAAGGCTCTTTTTGGATTTTCGCCTTCCTCTGTAATGTTCTATAGGGAGAAGATTGAACTCTATCCCAAAAGCAGGCGCAGAACCTTTAAGCCATGCCTTGAGCTCCCCAGGTGTAATCCTCGCACAGCTGAAATCAGCAATCACGGACATAACAAATATCCCCTGCATAACCTTTTGGTCCATATCTACGATGTTGATACCCTTGGTTGCGGGCTCCCCGAGGATATCGCGTATCAGCCCTGGTCGATCCTTCCCGATAATTGAGATGATCCACATATCGCTGCTGCAAAATTCAGACTCACTTTGCCGTGATTGCATCGCTTCGGCAACTACGACTTCAATCCTAAATACCTTTTCGATTGGCTGTAGTTAACTCTTATCGAAATAAAAATAGAACTAAAAATTATCTCGATAGTCTAGCTCAAGTTTCCTGCCGCATACACTGGAATCCAGAGGATTTCAAGTATTCATAAAGCCTTCGGCCAACAATCGAAAACTATTTATTCGCATATTAAAGACATTATTTTAGGGGTGGCTGCCTTCCGTTACCTACCTCCTGCAATCTCCTCTTGAGGCAACCACTCCAGCAAGAAATAGATCTCAAATTTTTAAATAATTTCTGCATCATCTCTTGATACATTCACCAGCCGTTCAACGCCTTTAATATCCTCCACAAGCGAGGCTACAGGCGCTGGCACAAGGGCTCTCCAATCTCCGCCTTCAAGCATCAACTTCCGTATAACTGTGCCTGAATATACATTCCTGCTGTACATTGGAGATTCTCTGACTTCTATACCAGCCTCTGTAAATAATTGAACAACTAGGGGATTGTTGGAATAGACCAAATCAAACTTGGGGACCATAGATTTTAAGTGCGAGACCCAGACGGCATTACGCTTTATGTCCTGAAGCGGAATCACATAACATCTTTCCCTCAAAGCTTGAAGCGCTGTATAGATCATATCCATCCGCTCGCCTGCAGTGAAGGGATTTTTTGGTGTATGGCTTTCCTGGGCGCTCCCTATTACTATTAATATCTCATCCACATCTTCAGCTATCTTCTGAATAACTGCCTGATGGCCAAGGTGGTATGGCTGGAAGCGCCCAATATAAAGCCCTCTCATAGATTTCGATGCCTATTTACTTTGAAATTATCTGCTTTCCTATCAATTTGATTGACCGCTCTTTGTCTGGTCCGATGGGCGAGCCTACGACGATCTGTGTGACGCCTGTCTTAAGAAGCTCATCAACCCTAGCACGACAGTTCTCAGGAGTCCCTGCAACTGAAAATGCCTCGATCATTCCAGGATTTACGCCTTCCAAGACGGACTTGAAGTCGCCTTTAGCTATCGAGTCCGAGATCTTTTTGGCATCGTCCGGATTTATTCCATGCCGTTCAAGGACGCTCTCAGGAGAACCCGCGACGATGAAGGCGACAACTATCTTAGCGGCGTTTAATGCTTTGGCTTGATCCTTATCTGCGCTGAAGCTGGCGTAGGCGCAGATCTGAACATCCTTTGGATCACGTCCTGCCTTCTCCGCCCCCTGTCTTATCACAGGCACAGCATATTTAAAATCCTCAGGGTGAGAGGCGTTGATGAGGACACCGTCCGCGATAGCTCCTGCAAGCTCCAGCATCTTCGGGCCTTGCGCCCCAATGTATATTGGAATCTTGCCTGCACTGAAGGCAAGCTCCGCGCCCTTGAAGCCTGCCTGGTTTACCTGTCCCTTTGATAGGAAGATCCTGATGGCCGAGACTGCATCTTTTACACGTGTAAGCGGCTTATCCCACTCAATTCCCATCTTATCGAAGGTTGCCTTGTCACCGGGGCCTATTCCCAAAATTGCCCTGCCGCCAGAAAGCTCATTTATCGAGGCTATGCTGGAGGCTGTGATTGCCACATTTCTGGTGTAGGGATTGGTGACTCCCGTTCCCAGCTTGACCTTATTTGTCAAGAACGACAGCACTGCAAGTGTAGAATAAACATCTCTGTTGTTGTAATGATCTGTGATCCAGATGGTATCAAATCCGGCATCCTCTGCAAGTCTAGCAAGGTAGCCGATCTTTAAAGCAGGATCGGCGGGCACGAACTCTATTCCGAACAATCTATCTCCTCCAGCGTGATGGTGTCGCCAGCCTTCAGGCCGAAGGCATCGGCGGCACTTCCTTGATTTACTGCAATTTCTGCAAAGCCATGGCTGCCAATGGTTATAAGGGGTTCGATCCTCCTTGTATCAGCGTATGTCCTTGCGCGTTTGAGCTTTATCCCTTTGAGGCTTACGTAGAACTCGGGAACCGTTCTCATATTCAGGATCAGGTTGCCAAATCGATCTACGTAAATTATAGTCGTCTCAATGCCATCCTCTGTGCGCTTTGCAGCTCCAAAGCCGATATCTATCGGCCTTATCCTTGGACCAAAGCTCTGGATGCTTTTGCCTTCTGCAAGCATTGCAGCTACCGGCGCGAAGATATCGCGGCCGTGAAATGTCGCAGAAGCATCGAATTTGCAGGCGATCTTATAAGCGTGTAGAGTGCCGAGTGATTTTGCGGCAGGAATTAGCAGGCCGTTATCAGGACCGACGAAGAACTGGCCGCCGCTCTCCATGGCGATACCGATCCTTTCGGTTCCGACGCCCGGATCGATGACTGCTATATGAATTGTGCCTTTTGGGAAATATCTGACAGAGGAAAGAAGTGCGAATGCGCCTGCCCGTATATCTTGTGGTGGAATGTCGTGGGCGATATCCACGAAGGTTATTTCTTTGCCAATATCATCGAGTGTGCTAAGGATTACGCCCTTCATTTGGGCAGGGTAAAAGGAGCCGAAGTCTGTGAGGAGGGTGATTATTCTCATGTTTGAGCCTGCAAAGCCAATTGCTTATGTTAATGCTTTACTACAGATTCTACTATTGTTCTACTACCGATTCTACTACTGTTATATTTCTCTTCGCAAGCTCTTCCAAGAAATTTCGGTAGAACTCTCCCGAGATCGCATCCTCAGGCGGCACTATGCCCTTCTCGGGGATCTCGCCACTCCCAACCATCCTGGCTCCGATTGCAGCAGAAAAGCCAGTGACCCTGGCCATCGCGGATATTCCCTTCTCAGTGTCTGCCTCTGCCCACATATAATAATCCGCTCTGCCATCCTTTCCAGAAGCGGTGTTCCACATCACGCATACATCCTCATCGCCCGGCAGAGGCCTGAGCTTCGGCTCTATAAGAGATAAGAAGAAGTCCCTTGGCCGGATCAGTCTTCCATTAACCTCAATCGGAATCAGATCAAGCAATCCACAATCTTTCAGGGTATCTATCGCCTGCCAGTGGCCAGGCCACCTTATGGTCTTCTCTGAGAAGCTTTTGAGATCTCTTCTGGTATAGAGAAAGCTCGGCATTCCAGGTGTTATGGCACACTCCAGCTCCTCATTTTTGCCGAACTCTTTGAATCTGAAGCATTCGCGGCCTGATGTTGCATCCACTTCCTTAACCTCTCCATTTCGAATTACTCTGACCTTGACCATATACTCTCGAAGAACATGGCTGAATGACCAGGTGATCATGTACTTCAGAGGATGATGCTCTGCCGATTTCTTTGAGGGTATCCCGCCTACACGTGCAACTGCAGAGTCTGCATTCACTTTCCTGATCCCTTCTCCAAGGGTGATATTGGCGAGACCAGGTGCAAAGCCCATTCCATCCAGAAGGGTCACACCATTATCGATTGCCTTTTTATGAAGTAATTCTCCATAGTCATCCGAGCTCATCTCCTGCGGGATTTCCAGCCCTTCTGTTTCATAAGGTTCCGGCCTTCTGTGGTACTCCTCAAGAACATCGACAACGTTGAGGCCGGAATCTATGGCAGCATCTATTGTTCGATAGCTGGTTTTTCTATCTGGCAGAGCTATCACGCCGACATCATATCGGTCCATCAGCCTGCGCACGGCGTCGACATCGTTTATGTCGAGAACGCACGGCAAGATTTTATCGCTTTTAGCCCACGCGCGTGTTCTCTCGAGTGTTTCATGATTCCGGCCTGCAATGCCAACACACTCGATTCCCTCGTCCTTGGCCAGATCCCAGCCGATTGCAGAGCCTATCTTTCCCGTTCCGCCGAAGATTACAGCCTTAAGATTTTTCATCCTATAACCAAAAACACATCAATGAAATTTATAAATGATGCCGTCAGAAAAGATAGCTTGTGGCATCTTTATCCACTGGCGTCTAACACTTCAACATCCGTAGCCTTATTAACTGTTATCTCCTTGGACCCTTGAAAATCTGCCTGCCTGCCCTTCACTCTGATACTATCTCCGATCTTAACTTTGCCCATTATCTCTTTAGCTCCGGAATTTTGGGAGATGAAGATCGCCGTAGGAGTAGAGTCAAGCTGGAGGATGACGTTCCCTCCGCTTTTTGTTGGATTAAGTTCAAGGACCTTTCCTTCAACAGAAACCTCTGAATTGGCGTTTGTAGTCGCGCTCTGATCAAGGCTGCCGATAGCCCAAGCGGCTATTGTGAGAGAACTAAGGGCCATCAGGAGCAGCACCACTGCTATCTTCTCTTCCTTCTGTAACCTCACGGCACCACCAACTGAGAATTGAGAAAAACGAACAGGGATGATACCCTGGGCTAAATTAGATGAACCTGGATATTATTACTTCTTTGCCTCAGCCTCAGGCTTTGGACCGAAGCGCTGCTGCCAGGCCTTTTCCAGGTTTCCGAGACATATATCGCAGACGCCCTTGTATGCTCCCTCAGGCCAGGCCATTCTATGGACGGGGGCCTTTATGGGAAAGAGCGTTGGTCTAGCGCGGGTACAAAGATCGCAATCAGCCATATTACGTCAACTCCTGTCTGCTGGATTGTTCTTCTCCCTTTTAACTTTTCTGTCGATCTTGCAGTTATTCATCCTTCCATAATACCCGATCATCGAACCCATATGCATGCCTCTTTGGTTCCACTTCCCCACATGCAGGCACTCCTTACGATGTAGCTTATTTCTATGCCAAATGGCAGCATGATTTTTTGAATTTCAAGCATTTTTATCTTCTAAATTTTATTCTTGGGGGGGGGGTAATATTGCGTAGTAGCGTCGCAAGATCATCCACTTTCACAGGCTTTGCGATGTAACCATCCATGCCAGCTTCAAGACATTTCTCCTGATCCCCATCCATGGCAAAGGCAGTGATGGCCACTACTTTAGGGCCGTTTTCAGGCCATATCTTTCGTATCTCCTTTGTGGCCGTGATTCCATCCAATTCTGGCATCTGTATATCCATGAATATCAGATCGTATGGCCGGATTTGAAGGGCTTGCAGAACCTCACACCCATCAGCAACCGCATCAGCCCTATAGCCCAGACGTTTCAGCATCTCGACAAGCACTTTCTGGTTTGAAGGGTTGTCTTCAGCCACCAAGATGCTCAAGGGCTTTTTAGCTGAGAGGTTCTCGTATATGGCAGCTTTATTCTTCTCACCTAAATCTAATTGCTTTCCTGAAATAGTCTCTGCCTGAATGGTGAATCTGAATGTAGAGCCCTTGCCTTCCTCGCTTTCAGCCCAAATCTCACCGCCCATAAGCTCGACAAGCTCCTTGCAAATGGCGAGTCCAAGTCCAGCGCCATCACGCTTGCGGCTCAGGGTGTACTCAAGCTGTGTAAATGGCTGGAAGAGCCTGTCCATCTTATCCAGGGGCATACCTATGCCTGTATCACTGACTGCAAATGTTATCCGGCGCTTGTTGCCTTCAATGACTTTGGAGGAGACAGATACTGATATTTCTCCTTCATCTGTGAACTTGACAGCATTGGAAAGCAGATTGACTAGAATCTGTCGAAGCCTTCCAGGATCACCGATGATAGTATCTGGGGTTCCGTAGTTGATGGTATAAGCAAGTTTTAGGCCCTTCTTATCAGCCTGCACTGCCACCATGTCCAGCGATTCCTCAATGGAAACCTTGAGGCTGAGAGGCTGATGTTCCAGCTTTATTCTCTCCTTTTCTGCCCTGGAAAACTCCAGGACATCGCCGATTAGGGCCAGAAGAGATTCGCCGCCAATCCTGATTCTCTCGACATATTCTTTCTGGTCTTCTGTGAGATTATCCTCCATGAGAAGACTGGAGAAGCCCAAAACAGCGTTCAGGGGCGTTCTGAGTTCATGTGACATGTTAGCCAGAAAAGCTGCCTTAGCCTCAACTGCTGCCTCTGCTGCTTCTTTGGCGTTTAACAGATCTTTCTCTGTCTTCTCATGCTCTGAGATCTCCACTTGAAGCTCTTCGTTGATCACTTCGAGGTTCTCTTTTGCATCGGATAGCTCAGAGGTCCTCTCCTGGACCCTTTGCTCAAGCTCATCCCTAGACTTTCGTAGCCCCTCTTCCATCTGCTTGCGTTCAGTTATGTCATATACAGTCAGAAAGATCAGGTGTTCAGCGTTCGACGTTTCTACCATCGTGCCGGAATAGGAGACGTATTTTACCCAGCCCTGGTCTGGGCGGCGCAGGAGAAGTTCTAAGTTGCTCACTTTTTCGCCCCTCTTAATGCGCTTCATAGGCCAATCCTCCAGCGGCAGCACTAAGCCAGTATCAGGATAAATCAAATCGAACGTCTTCGGAGTATCACTCAATGGCTCGATACCCTCACGGGGCCTGGTAAAGCCATGCAACGCCTGTGCCGCTGGATTCCAATAAATGACATCTTCCGCCTCAGTTGCGATGATCACGCCTTCTCGGACGGTTTCTATGGCCTTATTCAGCCGTGCGTCGCTCGTACGCAACGCTTCCTCGACCTTCTTGCGCTCAGTGATGTCTTCGATAATCGAGATCCGGTAGGGCTCTTGAACGTTAGCAAGCGATGAGGTAACGCGCACCCATACATCCTGGCCATCTTTACGAAGGTAACGCTTCTCAATAGTGTAGTGGCCGATTTGTCTGGCCAGTAGGTCTTCCAGCAACGGCAGCTCTCGGACCAGATCATCAGGATAGGTGATATCGGCGAAGTTGAGACACTGTAGCTCCTTTTGGCTGTAGCCCAGGATCTCACTTAGCATTGCGTTGCCTCGCAAGAATCGGCCATCGAGGTTCAACATTTCAATGCCGACTGCTGCCTGCTCATAGGTTGCTCTAAAGCGCGCTTCGCTCTCTTGCAGCAATTTGGTTGTCTCTGCTAGGTCTTCATTATTGATGCGCAGCTCTTCGTTCTGGGCTTCAAGTTCCTCGGCCTGTACCTCAAGCTCTTCCTGCTTTTCCTGTAAAGCTCCCTCCATTCGCTTGCGCTCGGTGATGTCCCGCAGGTAGACTGCCAATCCTTCCGGCTCCGGATAGGCATGTACTTCGAAAAAGCGTGGACTGACGCCCGACTGTGTCTCAAAATGGACTGGCACACCCTCAGCCATAGCACGATGGTATTCAGTCCAGGGTTTGCCGCCTACTGTATGAGGATAGAGTTCCCAGACATTGCGCCCTAGTAGCTCCTCCCGCGGTCGACCGAAGTATTCCACCGCGCGTGGGTTGATATCGACGAACCGCCACTCACGATCATAGAAATAGTAGGCATCGGTCATGCCAGCGAGAACTGCCTGCAGCCGTTTCTCGTTAGCATGTAACGCCTCCTCTGCCTGCTTGCGCTCAGTGATGTCCCTGTTACTTGCCCTACTTCCAAGCCATTCCCCATTCCTTCCGAATACCGGTTGGCAGATATGACTGATCCAACGGATCTCTCCTTTCGTTGTTATAATACGATAATCGATTTGCGCGCTATCAGTCTGTTCATCGAAATGGACATTTTGATGCTGTTTAAAAGCTTCCTTATCATCTGGATGTATTATGTCTATGGAAAGAGAGTGATTCTCTATGAATTCTTCGGCATAATATCCGGTTATTCGCTCGCAGGAAGGCGAAACATAAACATAGTTCCCCTTAGGGTCTATCCAAGTTTCCCAATCATAGGTGAAATCAGCAACTAGTCTGAACTTTTCTGCACTCTTTTGCAACGCCAACTGAATCTGCATTAGTTCATCGTTCTGCTGCATAAGCTCCTCATCTGCCGCAGATAGCTCCTCAAGGCTGGCCTGAAGACTCTCTAATGCATCGGCTAGGACTTCGGGCGCATATTCCGGATTGTTCACGCACTTTGCCTGGAGCTCCTCTAATCGCTGTGAAAGCTCAGAGATCTTTTGAGAGAGGTTATCAATCGCCATTTCTACACCGGCACTAACTGGAAGATTTATTATGTTTTATTATCTATAAGTTACCCTTCAGCTAAGTTTATTCAGCTAGTACTAGCTTTGTAATCTCCACCAGCACCGAAAACACAGCCTCCTCTAGAGGATCATCGAGCGCATAGAATGCATCGCTTGAATGCTTCTTGGCTTTCTCAGCATATAGGATTCAAGGAGCATCCAAAAGGATGATGCTAATTTTATCTTATAAATTTTATTCTGTGTGGTTAATATTGCGTAGTAGCGTTGCGAGATCATCCACTTTCACAGGCTTTGCGATATATCCATCCATTCCTGCTTCAAGACACTTCTCTTGATCGCCATCCATTGCGAAAGCTGTGATGGCCACTACCTTCGGACCATTTTCAGGCCAGAGCTTTCGTATCTCCCTGGCAGCGGTAAGGCCATCCATCTCAGGCATCTTGATATCCATGAAGATCAGGTCGTATGACCGGATTTGGAGGGCCTGCAGAACCTCAACGCCATCTGCCACGGCATCGGGCCTATAGCCTAGGCGTTTCAGCATCTCGACGAGTACCTTCTGGTTTGAAGGGTTATCTTCGGCTACAAGAATTGCCAGAGGCTTTTGGCTCGAGAGGTTCTCATACTCAGCTATATCCTTCTCCTCTAAGTCCAATTGCTTTCCTGGGAGAGTCTCTACGGGAATAGTGAACCAGAAGGTCGAACCTCTGCCTTCCTCACTTTTGGCCCAGATCTCTCCACCCATAAGTTCTACGAGCTTCTTGGATATGGCGAGTCCGAGTCCTGCGCCATCACGTTTACGGCTTAGGGTGTACTCAAGCTGTGTAAAGGGCTTGAAGAGCCTGTCCATCTTATCATGGGGCATGCCGATGCCCGTATCCTTGACTACAAAAGTTATCTGGCGCTCATTACCCTCGATGATTTTGGAGGAAATGGATATTGATATATCCCCCTTATCGGTAAACTTGACAGCGTTGGAAAGCAAATTAGCCAAAATCTGACGAAGCATTCCAGGATCACCAATGATTGTATCCGGTGTGCCGTAAGCGACGGTATAAGCCAGGTTCAGGCCCTTATCGATGGCCTGCACTGCAACCATATCAAGAGATTCTTCGATGCAGCGCTTGAGGCTGAGAGGCTGAAGCTCTAGTGTTACTTTCTCCTTTTCAGCTCTCGAAAATTCAAGGATATCGCTTATGATTGATAGGAGAGCTTCACCACCCTTCCTGATTCTCTCAATGTCCTCCTTCTGATCCGGTGTGAGATTATCAGCAAGGAGAAGGCTGGAGAAACCAATCACTGCATTCAGGGGTGTCCTAAGCTCATGGCTCATATTCGCAAGGAACGCAGCTTTGGCCTCGACTGCAGCCTCGGCGGCTTCCTTGGCTTTTGTCAGATCTGCAGTCCTCTCAGTGACCCTCTGTTCCAGCTCATCACGGGCTTTTTGCAGCTCCTCTTCCATCTGCTTGCGCTCTGTGATGTCCTGCTGGATGACTACGGCGCCGATGATGGTCCCGCTGGCGTCTTTGACGGGGGCAGCCGAGCTGAGTATTGTGCCGCGTGTGCCATCGAAACGCTGTATATCTATGACCTCGCCCACGCTTGTCTCGCTATTTTTAATGGCACGTGCCAGCCCCCAATCCTCAGGTTTGATAGGCCTTCCAGTATCTGCCCACCAGCCCTTATATTCCGCATATTCCTCAACACACTTAGATAACGGCGCCTTACCGCCCCAAATCTTGCGTAATGCATCGTTGTTCACAAGGATGCTGCCTGTAGCATCGGCGATCGTTACACCAACAGGCAGGGCGTCGAGGATCGCCTGCAACCTGGCACGCTGTGCCTCGACTTCTTTCAGTAGCCTCTCTAGCGCCTCCTCGGCTTGCTTGCGCTCTGTGATATCTTCGATAACCGAGATCCGATATGGCTCTTTAACATTAGCAAGCGATGATGTAACGCGCACCCATACGCCCTGGCCATCCTTGCGCAGGTAACGCTTCTCAATAGTATAGTGACCGATTCGCCTGGCCAGTAGGTCTTCCAGCAACGGCAGCTCTCGGACAAGATCATCAGGGTAGGTGATATCGGCGAAGTTGAGACACTGTAGCTCCTTTTGGCTATAGCCCAGTAGTTCACCCAGCCTTCCATTGCCTCGCAAGAATTGGCCATCAAGATTCAGCATTTCAATGCCGACTGCTGCCTGCTCAAAGGTTGCTCGAAAGCGCGCTTCGCTCTCTTGCAGCATTCTGGTCGTCTCTGAGAGGTCGTCGTTATTGACGCGCAGCTCTTCGTTCTGGGCAACAAGTTCCTCGGCCTGTACTTCGAGTTCTTCCTGCTTATCCTGTAGGGCATCCTCCATCCGCTTACGCTCGGTGATGTCCGTAAGGGTGATCACGCAGCCTATGATCCTGCCATTCGTACTCTTCAGAGGTCCGGCGTTCAGGAGCAAGTGAAACAGCATGCCGTCACTTCGCTTAAGACTTGCCTCGACCTGCAGTAGAACATCACCTCCCAGAGCCGACGAGATAGGATATAGCTTCTTGCCGACCGGGATCCGCAGGTCGAATAAGTCCTCAAAACTCTGGAGCGATGGATCACAGCCCAAGATCCTGAGTACAGCATTGCTGAAACGGATGACCTTTCCTCTCTCATCGCAGACTATGACTGCCTCAGCCGTCTGCTCGATGATGGAACGAGCCAGCTTCTCTGCAGCAACAATCTCTTCTTTTCGCTTCTGCTCTGTCAGGTCGGTGAAAACAACGCAAAAAGCTTCCTGGGATTCTGAAAGCTGGATGGAATTAATGGAGATATAAACAGGCATTATGCTTTCATCTTCAGCTTGAAGAGTCAGTTCACCCCTGCCGAGGCCCTGCTGAAGAACTCTGAATGATGCCTGATCAGACTGTGGGATGAAACGGTAGATGGATGAGCCTATCACTTTTTCCAGAGGCGACTTCGTCATATCTGCAAAATGGCGGTTGCAGTAGAGAATAGTTCCGTCTGAGGTCATGGTGACTGCGCCATCGTTCATGGCCTCAATGAGAATACGGTAGGCGCGATCTGCCCCTTCGAGAGTGAAAACCTGCTCACCTTGCGATCCAGAGACGACCAGAGCATCTACCTCACCACCTGTTATGGCTCGCAGAAGCTCTTGAGATTCATCTAAATTTCTACGCAGCTCTTCGTTCTCAGCTACAAGCTCTTCGTTAGATTTAGCCATAATGCTGCCTCATCTTAACGGGTTTCTTGAGTTTTATCTCCTGCCTGGATATAAATCATTCTTGTTTTCCGATATGCAGATCCAAGCCAACGAGGACACGCTTTTTGTCAGACATGCTCCCAACCAGCTTCGATATGGGTGGCGGAAGCTCCTTGATGAGGGTTGGTGCTGCTACAATCTGACCTTCCCTGGCGAAGATAGGCTGCTGATAGATATCGATTATATCGAGCTGATATCGCCCAGGCATATTCTCCTCGCAGATCTTTTTGATATTCTCAATTGCCTGGATGGACATTGGACCCATACCGGCAACATAGAGACGCAGGACGTACTTCTCAGTGCCCATTCTCTCCAGAGCTTTCTCGAAGCTTTCATAAGCATCAGTCTCTATCGAATCACCGTTCTCTCTATTATCGTCATTCCCCATCGCATCACCAATTCGTACCACGGTATTCAGTTTGTTTTGGAGTGCAGGCCAAGACCTGTCAGCACACGCTCTGTATCGGACATATTTCCTACAAGCCTTCTAAGAGGCAGAGGAGTCTCTTTAATTAGGGTTGGTGCCGCTATGATCTGGTTTTCTCTGGCGAGGATCGGCTGCTGGCAGATATCGATTATATCGAGCTGGTACCGCCCAGGGATGTTCTCCTCACATATATCGTTGATGTTCTTGATGGCCTGAACAGACTTGAAATTCATATTCGCTACGTAGAGATGCAAAACAAATACATCGGTGCCTTTGCTCTTCAGGGCTTTTTCAACCTTTTCTATTGATCTATTTGATTCAACCATTGCATATCATCTTGAACCACCCTTATTTCGCAGGGCGCAAGTCGAGACCTATCAGCACTCTCTCGGTGTTCGAGAGATCGCCTATGATCTTTCTGACAGGCGGAGGAAGCCTCCGGACAAGCGTAGGAATAGCCAGAATCTGGTCGCCCTTCGCGAGCTGAGGATGCTCCAGAAGATCGACGACCTCGATTCTGTACTTGCCCTTCAGATGCTCCTCACATATCCTCTTGAGGTTGGCGAAGGCTGCCAGGCTCTTCCTGGTCTGGCCTGCCACATAGAGCCGCAGGATATAGATCTCATCGTCCTGCAGATAGTCGGAAGGCTCCATTTCTACTGTCAGCGCTTTCATCTGATTGTTCCATTATATCCACTCAATTTTAAAATGAATCGGCCCTTCTGAGCTTGGCTATCTCTCTTCTGCCGTTCGCCATGGCCTTACTTCGAAGCTCATCCTCCGATAGGAGCTTACTTAGCTCATCCTCGCTGGTCTCGCATTCCAGGCGGAGCATATCCATCTGAGCCTTCAGGGAGTTGAGCTTGTTCTCAAGTGCTCTTCTTCTTTTCAGGGTCTCCTGATCGTTCATAATAGCATCTGCATTCTCCTTTGACTCCTGAGCAATGCGCTCAGTTCCCATAACCAGTCCTCCCTTCGGGCCGAGGTAGACGTCCAGTATCTTCACGCCTTCATCAGTAATTTGGTACTCGCGTGTCTGGTTGGAGTGCTCCATGCCTCTCGATTTAACTATCGTGATTCCGCGGTTTCTTTCATTTCCGTTATCAAACATACGCAGCCATATCCAGGTATCCATCAGGGATGAGACGCTCTCGGCTGTATGCCCAGTTGTCTCATCCTCTATCAGGCTGGTGCAAAAAGATGTTATACCCATTATCTTGAGGTAATCTATCAGCCTTGTAAGCATGAACCTCACATCGTTTGAGGTCCCTACGCTCACCAGGTTCGATGTTGGATCGATGACCACAACATTTGGCTGGACTTCATCGATCAGCCTGCGCATATCCAGCAGGTGCATCTCCAGGCCGTGTGCCATCGGCCGTCCTGAGAAGATATGCAGTAGACCCGCATCCATCCATTGGGTGAGATTGATGCCGATCGAACTCATATTGCGGCAGATCTGGCTTGGCGATTCCTCGAAGGCGAAGTAGATGCAGCGCTCGCCGCGGCGGCACGCCGCATCGACGAAATGGGCCGCAAAGCTGCTTTTGCCTGTGCCTGCCGTTCCAGTGAGAAGGATGCTGCTTCCCCGGAAGAATCCCTGGCCGCTAAGCATTGTATCGAGCCTCTCAATGCCTGATGATATCCTCTCGGTGGTAGCGATATGTTCGAGGCCAATGGATGTTATTGGCAAAACAGAGATGCCGTCATCTTCTATCAGGAAGGGAAATTCGTTTGTGCCATGCGAAGAGCCGCGATACTTGATTATACGCATCCTTCGGGTGGCGATCTGGTTATCCATACGGTTATCAAGGATTATAACACAATCTGCGACATACTCTTCAAGGCCATACCTGGTTAAAGTTTTCTCACCCTTCTCGCCAGTAACAATAGCTGTGACTCCTTTGCTCTTCAGCCACCGGAAAAGCCTTTGCAGCTCTGAGCGCAGAATAGCAGTGTTACGGAATCCTGAAAAGAGGACCTCGATTGTATCTAAGACCACCCGTTTTGCTCCGATAGAGTCGATTGCGCTTCCTAAGCGGATGAACAGCCCTTCGAGGTCGTAATCGCCCGTCTCCTCGATCTCGCTTGAATCGATGTAGATGTAATCGATGAGGATCTTATTCGTCTCCTGAAGCTTCCTGAGATCGAAGCCCAGTGAGCTGAAATTCTTTGTAAGTTCATCAGGTGTCTCCTCGAATGCGACGAATACTCCGGGCTCGTCATACAACAATACTCCTTGCGCAAGAAACTGCATTGAAAGGAGCGTCTTTCCCGAGCCTGCACTCCCGCAAACAAGTGTTGGACGGCCTTTGGGAAGACCGCCATCTGTAATCTCATCCAGGCCCTTTATGCCGGTGGGTGATTTTTCTAGCAGGTTTACATAAGGAACAACATTATCAGTATGGAGGTCCGTATTTGTCATAGGTGTACTTCCCGCTAATGCAGCAAATACTTTGAGTTTTCTTGGCGATTAACGCCCGAATCGATATGTATCAGTCTTTTATAATTACGAAAATTGCAGTTCGTACTAATAAACTTTTTCTACATTTTTTTGAATATATATATATATATTCTGTTATATAAAGGATTGCAGCCATGAGCTAGAAGAGGTTAAGGCAACGAAGCTGAATTTTTGTCTCACTCTTCTCTAAAGTTTATTCTTGGGGGTAGGACATTTTCTGCCCCGGCTCTAAATACGACTGATAATTGCGTCCTACTATCTATAAGTAATCCTACAGTTGCGGTTATTCGGCAGTATTAGATCAAGTATATTTTAACTCATGCACAGGGCAGCATATCCACCTGTGCCTCAGAATCCGTTGAGTTCTGCAGCAGCTCGATATACTTCTCTACGGAGAACGTTCCCGTAAGATCCTCTGAACTCTTGCCGATCTCCACATATCTGCCTTTTTCGCTCTGCTTAGTATCCTTCGAGACCCCGCCGATATGTGCCACGCCTATCACATTTGAGTTGATGCGCATCTCCAAAGCGTTGTTCGTAACGTTTCCGCTGGTCATGACATCGGTGCTCTTCTCAATATGCTCGGCATTTGTATAATCCTCAGTGACTGCAGCTCCTGCATCACGGTTGATCACAGTGAGTTTGTCCGTCCATTTCTGATCATAAGTGCCTGTCTGATAGCTTGTCGGGAAATACTCAAACTCGGCATCCTGAGAGTAGTTTATTGTGTTCGCTACTGCATCCATCTCGAAGTCGGTCTTATCGTAAAAGCTCCCTGAGCCCGATATGCGCTCAGCAATACTCTGGCCTCCGCCTATGGCTGTCTGGCCGAAGAGCTCATGGCTTAGGTACCCTACGCCTTTTATCACCGTCCTATCGATGACATGGTCTGCAGCCAAAGCTGAATTAGCTAGCGCTATGGCTAGCATGAACACAATTAGAGTCCCCCGACTCAATCCCACATCTCCGGGCGTACAGGACTACACCGTTATTTAAAAATCTGTCGATAAATAGCCAAAATTATCAATAAGTCCTAAAAAAGAGCATGAATCTGAGAAGAATGGCATTTAGATTCACATTATAATTGCATTCAATCCGTTTCTACTTCACATTGATAAGCTAGCCATGATTATCTTGGCGCGTATATCTTCGGCAAAAGTCGAAAGGATAGAATCAATAGGTAGTTTCAAGGCAGTCCGGTTCGATCTCGTAATCATTCAGAACAAGGATAATCTCTGTCAGATTATCGATCAGGGCATCATTCAAATCTGATAGAGCTACCCTCTGGAGCATGTTGGACACATCGATATCTCCGAGTACAATTTTGGGAAGGCTGCTGCTCTTGAATCCTTCAACTATGACAAAATCCATTCCGTCCTTCTGAAGCTCAGCCAGGGCAGATTCAAGGCATCCCCCCCTTGTAACTTTCAGCTGGTTCTCCCCAAGGCCGATGACCTCTTCAGCCCCGGCATCAAAATGGCGTTTTGTGTCGCCATGATCAACCGGGTGGCCTGCCATGTTTTTTATTGTGCCCACCTTGCCGTATTTGACGAGCGATTTTATTAGAGCGCTTACGAGCGTTGTCTTTCCAGTCTTTTTTGTTCCGACAACCGCTATCACCTTCACTGAATCAGCTCTAATATAGACCTAGCAAAGCCCTCAAGATCCGAAAACCTCGCGTTCTCATTAGTGCCATGGATATTGCTCTCCAGCTGCCGGCCGACTCCGTAGACGCATGTGGGAATATTTGTCATATCAGTAGCATATGCCTGATCCAGGCTTCCCTGTGCTCCCGATAGATTAGGCAGAAAGCCCATCCCTCTCCGGACTGCCTCCCGGACTTCTGTTACCCAATGGTGATCGGGGTTTACGCTCATGGGAGGATATCCTGGGAAGAATCTCAAATTCAGATCAATGCCTTCGATCTTCACTGCCCTCTCGATCTCTGCCATGGCATCTTTCATCTCCTCTTCAGGTATCACCCTTCTATCGCCTCGAATAGTGCAAATATCAGGGACTATATTTTCCTTGATTCCTCCCTCGATGACGGTGATGTTTAGAATGGGCATGAGGTTTTTTATACCCATAGAGGCCAGGGCTGAGCTCGCAGGCAGCAGCGATCGTTTGGACTGCACTTCCTTCTTTAGTGCCATGAGCGACTCCATGACCGGAAGGGAGTTCTCTACGGCGTTTATGCCGAGGAAGCTTGAGCCGCTGTGAGATGATTTTCCGTACACCTCAATCTCCCAGTTTATTACGCCATTGCTTCCTATGACGATATCATCGGAAAAGCCGTCCATGCAGAGCATGTAGTCTCCCTTTACGAGTCCAATGTCTGTGAAATAGCACAAACCTGAGTAGCCTCCGACCTCCTCATCTGTAGTCAATAGAATTCTCAGGTTATACTTTGGCTTCCGATCCTTCAGCAGAGCCTGAAGTGCTGCAATAAGTGCAGCTACCGCTCCCTTAGAATCTGAAACTCCTCGGCCGTAAACCCTGCCGTTCTTTTTCACGAGCTCAAATGGGTTTGTTGACCAATCGCCATGGGTTGGAACAACATCCAGATGGGTGTAGATTACTAAGGTCTCTTTAGCGCCTACATCCAAATTTGCCATTAAGTTAATTCTCTCTCCTACAAGCATTCTGTCTGAGCATTTGGCCTGGAAGACATCCTCGGGTATCTCTATCCTATGGGTCTTGAAGCCCATGCCGTTGAAGATCGGTATTAGATAATCCACGATCTCGGGGTAGAGGTTTCCAGGAGGGGCTACTGTTTGAAAACCCACGAGATCTTTTAGCACATTCAAAAGATAGTCCATATCCGGCTGAAGGCATTCGTTAGGCATCATATCACCCTTTAATGGGTTTGATCGGCTATTAAATGCTTCTCTAATCTGCCATTTTGTAAGCTGCCTTTGAGATTGATTCAGATTGCACAACAAAACGTTCTCGGGAGCTATGTGGATAGGCTCGAAAATGATACGGCTAGTTAATATACCCCAATGCCCAGGCTTGTGCGGAAGCTACATTTGCTTCGACATAACGGCCAAGATATTTAAGAATAAAGCCTTTATTTTCCCAGGCCTTTGCATTTTTTGGGTCCAATTCGGTGGCTCTATCAAGGGCCTGTAATGCTTCTTCATATCTGCCAAGATTATACAAGGCATCACCCTTATTGGTCCAGGCAATTGCATTATTTGGATCTAGTTCGGCGGCCTTTTCAGAAGCTTGTAGTGCTTCTTCATATCTACCAAAGGTAAGCAGAATACTACCTTTGTTGATCCACGCAACCATATTGTTGGAATTCAGTTCGGTAGCCCTATCGAATGCTTGTAATGCTTCTTCACGCCTCTCAAGATTAAACAGAGCATTGCCTTTGTTGATCCATGCATTGGCATCGTTTGCATTAAGTTCGATGGCCCTTTCAGAAGCCAATATGGACTCTTCATATCTGCGTAGGTAAAACAACGCATTGCCTTTATTGCCCCAAGCCTTTGCATTATTTGGATCCAGCATAATGGCCTTTTCAGAAGCCTGAAATGCTTCTTCATACCTCTTCAGGTTTCCCAAAGCACTACTTTTGCTGACCCATGCTTCGGCATCATTTATATTTAGCTCAACAGCCCTATCAAAGGCCTTTAGTGCATCTTCATATCTGCTTAATTTAAGCAGAGCACTCCCTTTATTGCGCCAAACCCTTATATCATTTGGACCAAGGCTGGCGGCCTTTTCGGAAGCTTGCAATGCCTCTTCATTCCTATCCAGATTAAGTAGAGCACCGCTTTTGCCGATCCATGCTTCAGCATCGCTTGGATCCAGTTCGATTGCCTTTTCAGCGGCTAGTAGCGATTCTGTAAACCTACCCAGTTCATATAAAGAACCGCTTTTGTTGGCCCAGGCAATTGCATTATTCGGGTCTAGCTCAGTAGCCTTTTCGGAAGCTTTTAACGCATCCTCATACCTGCCCAAATTAAACAAAGCACTGCCTTTGTTGATCCACGCAATTATATCGTTGGAATTCAGTTCGGTAGCTCTATCGAACGCTTGCAATGCTTCTTCATGCCTCTCAAGCTTAGACAGAGCAATACCTTTGCTTGCCCAGGCAATTGCATCTTTGGAATCCAGTTCCGTTGCCTTATCAAAGGCTTGGAGTGCTTCTTCATACCTGTCAAGATTAGACAGAACACCACCTCTATTTGCCCAGGCAATTGCATTATTTGGATCTAACTCAGTAGCCTTTTCAGAAGCTTGTAGTGCTTCTTCATATCTGCCCAAATTAAGCAGAGCACTACCTCTATTAATCCAGGCAATTGCATCTTTGGAATCCAGCTTGATGGCCTTATCGAATGCCTGTAATGCTTCTTCATGCCTTCCAAGATAAGACATAGCACTGCCTTTGTTGGTCCATATAATTGCACTATTGAAACCAAGTTCGAAAGCCTTATCAAAGACTTGTAGTGATTCTTCATGCTTGCCAAGGTTAGATAGGGCAGCACCTTTATTAGCCCAAGCAAATGCATTATTTGGGTCTAGTTCGATGGCTTTATTAAAGGCCTGTAACGCTTCCTCATGCCTTCCAAGATTAAACAGAGCACTACCTTTATTGGCCCAAGCTATTGAATTCGAGCTGTCTGAATCCAATTCAATAGCCCTGTTAGAAGCCTGGAGTGACTCTTTGTGCCTGCCGAGACTACCTAGAATACTGCCTTTATAAGTCCAAGCCTGGACATTTTGCGGACACAATTGTATAACTTTCTCAAATCGATCTAGAGCCTTATCATAATATTTCTGTTTTCGATATAGAATACCCATGCCAAAATTGCTAATGTCTGGTTTGACTGATGCTATGTTACAAAATAACTGCTCGGCCATATCATATTTGTTTTCGTTAATATATGCGAACCCTAATATACCAAGTAGTTCAAGGGGCTCTTTGTAGCCAGGCTCAAAGTTTCCTGCGTTGATGCAGTTTTTTCTAGCGCTCTCTAGAGCCTTTTTCTTCCCTGTAAGCGTATATTGATAGTAACTTTGTAGCGATTCGGTATAATATTTGAATCCTTTCCATGTATTAGCTTGATTATTTTGTGGATTTTCTTCCTTTGCTAGATCATAAGCGATCTTGAAAGCTAAATCTCGGACTAAGTCGGATACCTGCTCTTCTTTGATTTTACGATTAACTTCCCAAGTATAAATTTCACGATGTTCTAAGCAGGCAACTAAACGGATTACTGATCCGTATGCCTGCATGCTACCAGTAATGACTCGCCCTGGATTACATCCCGGACACATTCTCTTGAAAGCTATAAGTAGCTGACCGATAGAGATAGCATTTGAACCTACACCGATTGAGCTTATCTTGTCTAGTGTGTAACTAAGAGCCTCCGTTTGAGGAATTAGCTCGGGGAAATCCAGAGGTGTGCTATAATATAGCGTTTCTGTTTGAGGAACCGGCTTAAAAGAACTTAGAGTCATTCCATTGTGCAATATATACCTTGGAGGAACAGGATTGAGATACGTTGGCTTTTCTAGTCCGGATGAATGTAATTGCTCATATCTATATTTTCGAATTTGCTTAATCCTATGGAGTTCAGCAGTGAGCAGATCAGAGATTGCTTTACCATTGTATTTATTATCTCCAACGGAACTAGTCTCAAAAGGCAGAATCACTATGCCCTCTTCCTTAAACATATTAATAAAAAATATTGATAAGAAAAAGAGGATAAGCAGCACTATAATAATTGTTATAAAGGAAAGCATGATGCCACTGAGATCATTCATGAATTCCTGAAGGTCTCCAATACTACGTATGCCGATTATCCAAGCCAGCAAACCCATAAGCAAAGCTAACAAGATGAGAGCATGCGCAACAACACGCATCATTAAGATAGGTGTCAGTGAAGAAATTATCTTCTCCTGCATTTCAGCTTCACTTCGGTTCCTGTTATAGGAGGGCTAACTTGCATTTGTCTTTATCGATTATATTGTGAGCTCCTGTTGTGTCATATCAAAATTTTCCATCGAACATATCCTAGAACTATTTTTATCTTCATAGTTAACAACCAGCTCATGAGCACTTTTGCGTCCTTTGTGCTCTTGCTATGAAAGCACTAGATTATCAATAGCTAGAGATCATTTTCATCCTTCGGTCACAATTTAGAAAACTAACCTTTGAAAGAATCATTATACTCATATCAACGCAAGAAGAATTCGTCCATATATTCTCTTCGACCTTATGACCTATCGTTTTCTGAAACATTCCCCCGAAGAGGGGCTAGGGGTAGCCCGCGCGGCGATTGAGCGCGCTAGTAAACCGCTAGTATTAGCTCCAAAAAGCAAGTATGAGGCCCTTGAAACATAGTTTCTCCCAACTGATCCGAGAAAAGAAATTAAATAGCCTAAGCTACAAGGATTTAATGCTTTGTAGCTCTCGACTACAAGGCGCGAATCTAGGCGAAAACGGGGTTAAGGGCTTGGGCCACCAGAGGGTTTAAGCTCTCCTTGTTTTTCGCGCTGCCTATTATGACGCCATGTTTTTCCAGAAATTCAACTATCGCCTGCTCGGCGACATCTGATGTACCCCTAGAATGTCCTGTAGTCTCAAGCGCGTACTTTCGTAATGCTCTGACCACATCCTTACCCAGAGAAAGATTTATTTTCTCTTTTTCGCCTTTCGTTTCCATATATATGCACGTCTCTTTTTATGGATATAAATCTTTCCTCATAGTAATATAGATAGATAGAGAGAAAGCAATATATAATCATAGATACATATAGTACCTAGGGGTGCGACAATGTGCGGTATGGTTCGTATTGGTAGAAAGCTCTTAGACGTCCAAGAAGCGACTGAGAAGTTGAATAGCATTGGCCTGGGTGCTGATGATTTCTCCAAGGCCATGCATATTTTTAATTATATATTTCCCTTCGAGGGCGCGATAGTGAGCACCGATGGCTGGGAAGGCTCTATCCGAGGTTCTTCTAAGGAAATCACAGAAACTGAGGCGGTCTAAATGGCCACCCAAAACCATTTTGAAAACGCTGGTCTGATAGCGACCGATTTAGTGACTGGAGGTACATTATCGGAACTGAGCACAATACTAGCCGAACTTCAGCCCCTCGCCTCCAAGATCACCGATCTGAAAAAGCAAACCCTAGAAAAAGAAGCCTCAATCCTCAAAGCGATCCTTGAGAAGATCATGCCTCTGGTGCCCCTGCTGAGCGAAGACTGCGAGCTGTATTACCACCGTGAGATTGTCATTTTAACAAAAGAGGAGAGAGTACAGCTTGATGATGGTCTGGGCTTTTTCAGCGAATACAGGCTGATTCTCTACGAGAACGGTCTGCTGGTGAGAACTCACCGATATGGTGAACTATCGGAAGGTCCACGATTTGGATGGGAGAATACCGATGAGGTTGTGCTTACACCTGAGGCGGCTATAGTCGCATTCGGTTTCGCGGCTATTTCAAAGGGCTTGACAAAGGTTCTTGGTGATGCATCATCGATGGCGGTCCTCAAAGAGAAGCTTGAAGACGATCTAGCGGTTTTAACCGAGGCACTGGAGGCTTTTGCGATAAGGTAACATCGGACCTGCTAGCAGGAATGCAGCAAGCGACTTCACGAGATAATGATGATGCAGGTATCGAGTTAGAACTTGTTCAATCTTTACCTGAGAACCATAGCATTTTGGAGTTGAACCTCGTTCGTTCCGTGGCAATATTCGTTCTGTAGCAATGCTCGTTCAATAGCAATAAAACATACTATTATCTCACAATCAATGATTTTCCTGTCATCACATCGGGCTTATGCACCCGGAGGAGTTCAAGGGCTGTTGGAGCTACATCTGCCAGGATTCCGTCATTTCTCAGCTCATGCTTTATTCCATCGTTCAGTATGAGCACGAACGGCACAGGATTTGTGGTATGGGCAGTATGCGGCTGGCCTGTTACCTCATCGACCATCTTCTCTGCATTGCCGTGATCGGCGATCAGTAGCACTCCGCCTCCTTGAGCAAGTATCTGATCAACAACTCGGCCAATGCAGCTATCCACAGTCTCGACAGCTTTTACAGCTGCGTTAAATATTCCAGTATGCCCAACCATATCCGGATTTGCATAGTTCATAACTATGAGATCATAGGCTTCGCTTTTGATCCTCTCTATTACAGCATCAGTTACCTCGTAGGCACTCATCTCAGGCTTCAAATCGTAGGTTGCGACCTTAGGAGACGGTATAAGAACGCGGTCCTCGTTAGGATTGGGCTCCTCCTTGCCGCCATTGAAGAAGTATGTGATATGAGCATACTTTTCAGTCTCAGCTATCCTAAGCTGTCGCAGACCGTGTTTGCTGATCACATCTCCCAATGTTTCAGCCAGGTTCTGTGCAGGAAAGGCAACGGGTATATCTATTGTCGCATCATACTGAGTCATGCAGGTGAAATGTATCAACAGATGCTTTCTGGAAAACTCGCTGAATCCACTATCAACGAAGGCCCTCGTGATCTCACGTGCCCTATCTGGCCGGAAGTTGAAGAATATGATGCTGTCGCCATCTTCGACCAGACCCTTCGGATCCACCACAGTCGGCATCAGGAACTCATCCGTCTCGCCTCTCTCATACCCTCTGGTCACGGCATCTTCAGGGCTTTTTGCTTTGAGTCCAATGCCCGCGGTCATGGCACGATAGCCCTTTTCCACTCGGTCCCAGCGTTTATCCCTGTCCATGGTATAGTAGCGCCCTGCAACTGTTGCAACATTGCCTACGCCTATCTGCTTGATCTTATCAGCGAGATCATGGAAATATGTCAGTGCGCTCTTAGGGGGAACATCTCTGCCATCGAGGATGGCATGCACATAAACCCTTTTTAGCCCACTCGCCTTAGCCATTTCCAGCAGGGCATATAGATGGGTGATGTGGCTATGTACCCCCCCATCTGATAGCAAACCCATAAGGTGGAGCTTGCCGCCTGTAGCATCCTCCATCGCCTTAATGAGAACAGGATTTTCGCGAATCGTTCTATCCTCAACTGCCAGGTTGATCCTTGTATAGCCCTGGTAAACGATCCTGCCAGCACCCAGGTTAAGATGGCCGACCTCTGAGTTTCCCATCTGACCCTTTGGCAGGCCAACTGCCAGACCTGATGCATTTAAGGTCGTGCTGGCATACTTTTGCAAGAACCTATCAAAATTAGGTTTTCGTGCCATGGCTATGGCATTGCCTTTCTCATCCTGGCTCACGCCGAAGCCGTCCATGATTATGATAGCTAAAGGCTTCATCACTCACACATTCCGGAACAGTTCAAGGGATGTTCAGACGGTATTTAGAAGTATTCCCTAAATCCATTTTCACCAATAAGAGGCACGAAAGCTACAGGCAGCTTCTCCTCGATCACATATCCATTATTCCTTGTGACCAGCATGAGATTCTGGAAACCTGACCCCACAGGTATGACCATTCTTCCTCCAGGTTTGAGCTGCTTTATGAGCAACTCAGGCACACGGGGCGCTGTGGCAGCCACATTGATCCTATCGAAAGGAGCATATTCCTCTAGGCCTTTGCTCCCATCGCCGAGTACAACAGTTACATTGGCAATGCCAGCCTCTTTGAGGTTCTTCTTTGCCTGCTCCGCGAGTTCAGGTATCCGCTCAACAGAATAAACATGCCCCTGGGGGCCCACCAGCCCTGCCATAACCGCTGCATGATAACCGCTCCCCCCTCCGATATCGAGCACCTTTAACCCCTCTTTGAGATCAAGTAGCTCGCACATTATGGCAACCATATGGGGTGCAGATATCGTCTGGCCGTAGCCGATAGGAAGAGGAGTGTCATCGTGTGCGCTTGATCTGAGCGTTTCAGGCACAAACAGATCTCTGGGAACTTTTTTCATCGCATTTATAACGCGCTCATTTATTTGGTCCTTCATGCCATCGAGCAAATCGTTTATCCTCAAAGTTCTCTACCCCATACCCTGAGGATATCCTTTGCCTCTGCCCTATCCGCGAATCCCTCGCCGCGAAGCTTTATCTTCATTACCCTGAACTTCACTCTATCGATATCTCTAACCTCGCCAAGTTCAAAAATCTCACTCCCTGGTGTAGGCAACTTCAGCGATTGTGTCTTACCATTTCTAAAAACAGCCACCTTCACTGTCACGTTATCTATTGCTCTCGCCCAGACCGTCTTGATCTCGCCTGCTAAGGCAACATCTACTCTGCGATCGGTTTCAATAGATGTGATCTTTGTCATCACAACGTCCTGGCGTTCATCATCCACCAGCAGCTCATTTCCGACATGCAGCTCTTCATTTAATGGGAGTCGGATATGATAAGGCATCGATGTTCCATCCTTGTTCACAATGACTCTAACATCTCCAGCCCTTTCCCGCTCCTTCCGGAGCGAATGGACCTCCCCGCAACCTGTACACCGTACAAGCTTCTCCTGCCCCGATTTTATAGTGTTGTGTTCGGTCTCTATGCCGCAGACGGGGCAGAAGATCTGATCATCTGGCATGACATATAACTATCCGGTAAAGTATTAAAGTATGACCGCCTGGTTCGTCACGTAAGTGAACAACTGAAAAGCGCCAATAAGTGATTCCGTAGATTTTCAAGTCAAAATGGATCCTGTGCATTTGATTCTCATGATAATTTTCAGTAACATTCACCACAGTTAATAGGTTTGCTTTTATCACTATGTCTCTATATCTATTAAATTTACATGAATTTTTAAGGATACTTTTTTCTCCTCTAAACAGAAAAATTTTTTTAGTAGGATGTTATAACTAATGCCGTGAGGAACTTTATGAAGACCGACTTGCATAAGAAAGACGCTGTAGATGAGTGCTGTGATATAGCAGAGAGCATAATAGATGAAATAAATCTCCTCAGCTTGACCGATAGGAAGGGAAAGGACCTCTCTTGCGATGTTAGACGAAAGGGATCTCTCAAGAGAAAGATCATGAGGCAGATAAAGCAGGCAAGGCAAACTGCCACGAGCTAGCTAATTAGGCGAGATATAATTGCATAATCAAATTTATTTCTTTTCTAATAATTTATTTTATGGATCTTTAAAACTTATACGATTTATTGACATTTAATTTTAATCGAGGTTTATCAGGTTCATGGATAAGCTGCCAAGCATAAACCATCAGCTATGGTCGTATCTAAATTTAAATGATATTAAAATATTTATTTTACCATTTTCTTAAGTCCATGAAAAGCTATATATACTAATTCAGTAAGTAATTAATTGTGGATTCGAAAGGTTGCCCAACGGGATCTGATGTGTTGGAAAAAGATCTCCAGAGATTAAATCGCATGCTTCAGGCAGCTCACCGAAGCTCAATCGATATCAAAAGCAGCTATGACTTCTACATACTGGCATTGAAAGAGTTCGACAAGGCCAACCTAACGGATGCATTTCTATATTTCGATCGCTCAAGATATGAGCTGACAACTGCGATAAATGATGCCAAGCTTGATGTTAGAGGTCTTAGGTTTCAAAGCCTTCGGACCATCGCCTATTTCTTCAAGCTTTATGGGCTATACGCGCTCATTTTCGGCATGCTGGCAATCCTTCTTTTCAGTTATCTTATCTATAGTTACGCCAATGTAACTATCCTATCAGTCCCTCTCTGGGCACCATTCTTCGCTGGCCTTGGCTCGTCGGCGCAGATACTTTCTGGAGTGATAGATGATCTTCGCAGGGAGAAGACAGTTGTTAGATATAAGCGGGCATGGTACACAGCCATCCCCCTGCTGAGCCTTATCTTTGGATATATAGCCTACCTGGTCTTCAGCTCAGGCCTAATTGCCTTCAACATTAACTCTGAGAACAAGGAGTTCTCCTTGATGTTTATCTGCTTCCTGACAGGGTTCATAACCAACTGGCTGATAAATAGGCTATCAAATATCTCCAGAAATCTCTGATCAGTGAAGGAGGATTCAGGATATCACTGCCATGCCGTTCTCCCTCTTCACGACGCCTGATGTGCTGCTGGTACTGTTATTAGTCTTGATAACAGCAGAGATTCCGGACAGTAGCCCATTTGGATTCATGAGTCCGCTGATCCATGCCGTATCCCTACGCTCCAGCTCTGCGCCATTCAAAGCTAATGCAAGATCTACAAGGTGCAGCCTAGAGCTTTTTCCCATCATCGCAAACTTTGTAGGATTGAACTCCAGATAAAGGGTCGTATTTCCGGCATCGAGTTTGCTTGAGATTGTGTCTGTGCCGAGTTCATCTCCATTATCATCAACCAGCTTGCCGCTGACCTGATAGGTGCCGGGCTTTATCACATCTGCGCCTACCCCTATTCTTATTTTGCCGGGTGCGGTTTCATTCGTAAATTCGCTTGTGAGATATGCTGCAGGCGGTTGGAATTCATTAGGGCTTCTGTTCAGTGTTATATTGCCGTTATATCTGTCGAGTAACTCTCCGCGATCGCTGTATAGAAGGAGGTTCTCAACTCTTAGAGGCGCGCATTTTCCTATCTTCCAGATCGCGCTTCCATTCACAGTTACATTTATTATGCCGTGTCCATTAAGCCTTGAACTGCGGTTGAACTGATCTATAAGATTTCCTGCGCAGTCAGTAAGAGTCCCTTCAACTTCGTAACTGCCTGAGGTCGTCGAATTTACCCCAAATCCTAAAACCAGATTATCGAAGTACCCATCTTTATTGGAATCCTCTACGTCTGAGTAGTTCAGTCCTTCGAGGTAAGAGCTCGCAACATTCACGCTAACAGGTATCTGGATTGATCTATTGGCATCGGCAGAGGAGATCTCTATATACCCCTCAAGATTATGGACAGACGTGTTTTTCGGCACCGCGATGCTTGCATCGACAGTAGCACTGGAATCGCTATCTATTGTCTTAGGGCCATTGGTCGCTATCCAGGTCCAGTGCTCATCCGCATATTGTGTCAGCTTTACATCGAACTGCTGTTCTACTGTGGGCACGCTATATCCATAAACTCTCATCTTCCATATGCCTGTAGCTGGATTCAGGGCCTCTATCGGCCCTAGGTTCTCGGTTCCAAGGGCAGCATCAGCTGGCTCCCCATTTGGGTCCTCAAACAAGAACAACAGCTCGCTGCTGTTTCCCTCTTTGCTGAGCTTTGCGGATATTCGTCTGGTCTCAGGCTGGATGTCTAGACTGCTCTCCCATATTTTCTTGTTTCCGACACTTCCGTACAGGTCCGAAGTTGTTATATTTTCGATCAGTCCTTGATAGCTCAGGTTATTCAGAGGCGGTCCTCTGTTCTCCACTGTAAATTCAACATTTGCGGTACCACCTGGCGATATTGTCCCTACGTTCCATCTCTTAGGAAAGCTATCGATAAGCGAACGCTCCATACTCAGGGTATAATTTTCAGGAACCGAGAGCTTTTCGCCATGGACTGCCATCAGCCAGCGGCCCGATGGTGGGTCCTGGATATCTATATCCTCAAGATTGCCATTCTGCTTGCCGGAGTAGTACTCGCTCGTTGGAGAAAGCAGGAATAGGTCAATGGTACTGGTGCTCTTCCAGCTCAGTTTGGCCTTGAGGTCGCTTGTGCCTAAAGGCACATCGAGATAGAAGTAACGCCAATCGCTGCCCTTTATGGAACCGGCCGCAGATCCACTGCCCCTCTGAACCACTATCGGCCCCGCGATATTTACAGATACCGGTATTGATGTTAGCATTTTTCCGTCATCAAGGATATCAATGGATCCATTGTATATCCCTGGCGTTGTGCCGTTCGGCACAGTTATCGCAGCCCCAAAGACCCTTTGTCCATTGGCAGGAATGCTTTTGGGAAGCGACTGAATGCTCACCCAATTGGCAATTGATCCTGAGACGGACGTTGTCAAATTGGATCTCTCTTTGTTTGTGAAGAAGGTGAACTGGGTAGCCCAGTCCTCATCGCCGGGAGCGAGAGAGTAGAGCTTCTTCTGAGGCCGGTCTGCTCCAGCATTCAAGCCTACATATATTCCCTTGCCAGCAGGGAGATAGGCCCATCTGCCCGGAGTCCATTTATTGGGCTCGACCCCGCATAGATCATTGCTGAGATTTTCATAGGAGCCCAGAGCATCGATAAGGCCGGACCCCTGATAGTAAACTTCGTACGTCTCACCAAGAGTATCATTGAGATTTTTTGCGCCATTCGTAAGTGCGGCTTTTACTCCAGCAGGTGTCAAATTCTTTTGAGCCTGCAGCAGCAGGGCTGAAACACCTGCAGCAACTGGTGTAGATAGACTTGTTCCTGATTCCTTGGCGTAATAAATATCCAAGTACTCTGGCTTCTCTAGCCCTGGGGGAACTGCTGATATAACATCTACGCCGGGTCCGACAACATCTGGTTTTGTTCTGCCGTCTCTAGTAGGCCCGGATCCGCTGAAGTTTGCCACATGCCCCAGATAATCGGACGCTCCTACAGTTATTACCCTAATGCCGTCTCCTGGCGAATCAATCAGGCCTGGCGGTAGAGCGAGAACTATCGGGACAACAAGCAGCAGAACATTTCTGTTCGCGCTTCGTCCTATTTGAGATAGATCTATCTGACTCGCGCTTATAGATCCGGAGCTCGCTTTTGTGGAAGCATCTGCGGGGATATTTACAGGTGCATCTGCGGCGGTGTTTGGCTCGGTCATGCTCTGTACTGTTGTACTATTGCGGTTGCCGGCTGCTACACACACGACAACGCCTTCGTCCATTGCGTTGTCTGCGGCCATAGTTATCGGCGGATTTGTCTCCCCAAGGTTCAGGCCGCCTAGGCTTAGGGTGAGGACATTTGCACCGTTATATATGGCCCACTCTATTCCGGCGATTATATCAGAGACCTTTCCGTTTCCACCGCTATCTATAACCTTAACGTTGAGCAAATTTGCGCCAGGGGCAATTCCCTTGTATTTTCCACCTGATGCAGCCCCTGAGCCTGCGATGATGCCCGCGACCATTGTGCCGTGGCCAAGAAGATCGTCGGCTGAGATCTCATCATCCACAAAGTTTTTCTCGCCCACAACTTTGCCTTCGAGATCCGGATGGTTTTTATCGATTCCAGAATCAATAACGGCGACTGTAATGCCCTTCCCATCTATTCCCTTTGCCCAGAGTTTATCAGCATTGACATATTTTGCCGGACTTATCGACTCGCTTCCTGAAGCACCTGCGGCTGGAGCGGATATATGGGTAGAGTTATCCAGATAGATCTCATCAACAGAATCGCTCTCTGAGAGCCGTTTTATGGTTAAAGGTGTAGCTCCTCCTGCAATACCGTTTATGAGGCGATATCTGTATTTAACGTCCATATCCGTTAGATCCGGTGTGCTTTTGCCCTTGAGCATCATTATTATAGGTATTTTCTCATTCAATCCATTGTCTATCCTTTTAGCCAGGGCAGGATCGATTTTGGCAGTGCTTGCATCAGCATAAGGTGCAGCCGCTACCAAAGCCAAAAGCGCAATTCCTACTGCAGAGATCAGGATCAGTTGTCGTATTTCCATATTGAATCATACCTATGGGAGAGATCTTTCGCAGTCGCCGAAGGCCGCGATAGATTGATGTAAGTAGACAATGCTAAATAAACCTGTGGTTCTCTTACTCTCGATGATCGCAGCCTGGCTGACTACAAATGTACTCTGGCTGAGCTTGATCCTTCTCCTAGCATCTGCACTGATAGATGCTGGTATTATCGCATCCCTCGGCTGGATAATGTTCGGCCTTTACTGGCTGGAGCAGCCGTATAATTATCTGAGTACAGAGGATTATTTCAACGCAATTCTAGCTGTAGTTGCAGCGCTCTTCTGCATTTACCTCGCTTTTGTAATACTGATTAAAGGAAAATCTCAAGCATCATCCTGGGCGGGATATGCTGCAGCTATCTGTGGGATCATCTATTACCCATTCGCAGAGCTAGAGCCGCTCAGATCATGGCTTATCGGACACACCACAATGATCACGGCAGAGCTACTACAAGCATTCTCGATTCCGGTCTCAGTGGAAGGATGGAATGTCCTGATCCTCAATGGCAGATCTGTTGAAATTATATTGGCTTGCACTGCCATTGAGAGCATAGCGCTCTTCGCAGGTGTGATTGTATCCGTAAATGCACCTATAAAGCGCAAAGCTACAGCACTTGTATCATCAATCCTGACTATATATATATTAAATGTATTTAGAAACGCCTTTGTTATCATGGCATATGGATGGAACTGGTTCGGAAACGATAGCTTTTACGTGGCTCATAATGTTATAGCAAAATTTGGCTCGATGATAGCGCTATTATCGGTAGCATATCTTGTTTTCATTCTCCTGCCGGAGCTTTTGACAACTATAGATGAACTCGAAATGGAGATCAGGCATCCTGGAGGCACTGCTTGAAGCTTGCTAAGAATTCAACCGCCTGGATATCAATTCCCATTTTCATAACTGCACTTCTGGCGGCAGTGGGGAACTGGTATGCATCATCGGTTGCACTTGTTGGTTCAATTTTCATAATATTCTTTCACCGTGACCCTGATCGGGCGCCAAAAGGAGATGGAATGTTGTCGCCAGCCGATGGTAGAGTGCTGCCGGCTGAACAGAATAAGATTGCAGTCTTCATGGGCCCCTGGGATGTGCATGTAAACAGGGCGCCACTGAGCGGGCTTGTCAAAGCAGTCGAACGCAAAAAAGGCGGACACACACCAGCATTTTTGGAGTCCGCAACCAGAAACGATCAAACTAGGATATTGCTCGAGACAAATTATGGCGACATAGAGATCCGTCAGATATCAGGCTCTCTCGTCAGAGATATAATCTGTTATGTTAGTCCAGGAGATAGTGTTTCCAGGGGCGAGAGAATAGGCATGGTCCGCTTTGGCTCACGTGTTGAGGTTACTATTCCTCCGGGTTTTGAGATCTGCGTCGAAAACGGCGAGAAGGTTCATGCAGGCGAATCGATTATAGCGGTGAAGCGTGAATGAATATATTAAGTATCATAAGGCTGCCGGACATTCTCTCGCTTCTAAATGCGTTTCTCGGCTTTGGCTCAATAATGGCCGCATATATCGGTAGATCCGATATCTGTGTGCTTCTCATAATTCTAGCAGCGACTGCAGATGGCTTAGATGGGTTTCTGGCACGAAGATTTGGATCGGGACCTCTTGGCGCGAACCTGGATTCCCTTGCAGATCTTGTTTCATTCGGAGTTGCACCAGCTGTTTTTGTATCTATGGCCTTCAGACTATCTTGGCTCACCGTGGCTGTCGGAGCTATTTATTTTGCTTGCGGAATGCTCCGGCTTGCCAGGTTCAATTTGTCGCCCAAAAACGATCATCTCTTCGAAGGTCTTCCGATACCCCCCTGTGGTATTACCGTTGCAGCAAGCGTTCTCCTGGACTGGCCAGAGCTTACTCTGGCATTAATGATTGTGTTATCAGCGCTCATGGTAAGCAGCATCCCCTATCCCAAGGTCCGCAGCCTTCAGGCTATTGCTTCATTGGTCCTGATCTGTCTGATAGTTATTTTTGCGATTTGGATTTTGAAGGGTGGATATTATGCTGCAGTTCTGCCTTACTCTATTATTACTACAATGGTAATGTACATAGCAAGTCCGGTGGTGATGCCATTCCTGCGAAGAGAGAGATAGCTGCCTTTGAGGCAGGGATCAAGCTCGGCGCTTTATATCATCAGTTCGTGGGGACGCCCGTAAGCGTCGAAACGGCCTCCAGCCTTGAGCAGGCTATCCAGAAAAGCATATCACTCCAGCCCTATGTGAAGTCCGTCAAAGTCAGCATTAACAGAGATATGCTGAAACGAAATCTCTTTGGCTATGGGGAGCTTGAGGGCAGGATGATTGATGCAGAGGTTGAGATCGACTACCAGGGTGAGGTTGTTCGAGCGAGGCTGAGGTATGATCCCGAAAAGAACTACCCACTGATGTGTCTTCTTTAGCCCGCTTAAAAATCCTTTCATAGGAGATAAATAGAGAAGTCTGCCAGGGGCACTGATGCCGCAGAGCAGCCTGGCAGCCTGCGCTTTAATTGCAATCTAATTAAATAAAGTGCCTAAATCTACCTCGGTCCAGTTCTCAAATCCTGATGCCTTCAGCCAGATCTCTCTTAGCTCCGGCTCAGCTACGAACTGGTAGATAGTATCATTAAGAGTGGCTCCTCCCTTCTCAATGGGAGTATCCATGATGGCTCGCATGACTGTCGAGTTGATCCTTCCTTTATACTTATTGCCAAGGGCGGTCAGGTTCTGATGCCGTGATAGGGAATCCATGGAATTGTTTATAAAAATACCCTCCTTGCTCCAGTCCGGGATCAGGAAGTGATTTACCCCCACAAGCAAGCCGTCAATGCCACCTCTCCTCTTGACATCAAAGGTGGTAGTCTCGTAGCAGTAGGCCTGTTTTGGATCTGCTATGTTGTACACCAGAGGATAAAATGTCCGGCTGCTCTTCATGGCTGCATCAAGTCCGGCTAATGTTGAGCAATCGAACATGTACTGAAGATCCATGATCAGGAAAGAGCCTCTATCCAATGGCCTGTTTATATCACCCGAGGTGGATCCATCATTATCTTCCAAAACCAGGCCAGCTTTGTTGAAGGATTGTATGGCTCCCACCATTCCCGCATAAGCTATTACAGCCGCAGAGTTGCTGCCATCAGATGGATTAAAAACTATAACTTCTATGTATTTGTCTAAATCTTTGTAGACCGGAGGGAAGTCGAAGTCGCGGCCCATGACCAGAGGTTCTCCTCCGGTATAGTTGCCCCATGCGGTAATTGCTGAACAATGGCCCTGGAGCTCAGGGTCGGGATTGAATTTTGCAGAACTGGATACCGCTGGATTGGCTATCCTCCAGAGATAGTAATCGAAGAACTCATTTATGGTGCAGATCTTCTCTACAGACGTCCCAGAGGTCTCAGACATGCCCAAGATCATCTCCTGAAAACGCTTGGGATACGTCTGAAAACGGGAATTGGAGAAGTTCTGAAGCGATACTCCTGGATCTTTCATGCCCATCTCCTTCTCTAGGTAGGCAGTCGTGTTTGATGAAACATTCAAGGATTCTTGGTACGTGGCTTCTATTTGAGGCCCCAAAAGTCCGCCGTACTGGCGTCCCATCTCTCTATAGTTCCCGTTCAAGACTAAAACATTGAACTTTCCTGCTCTGTAGAGCCTACCGCCTTCGAAGGTGGAGATCAGATCCAGATTTACTTTGGGCGATGATGCATCTCCTAAATTCGTCTGGATCTCGGTGGATTTCAAATCGTCCCTTGCAGATCCTGGCTGCATTTGCATTGACGGTATCAACGCTAACATGGCAAGAATCGTGCAGATTGCCAGTCCTTGGGATGACCAATATCTTATAAGTGTCCCTCCTCATATAATCTAGGTAGTGATCCTTTATCAATATCTTATCTCTAATGACTCTATTTCTTTTGATAGCCTTTGATATCAAAACGATCAAAAGGTGTGCCAGAGGATCTGGCACCCTTCCCTAGTCGTTTACGGGCACATACTTATTGAACCACTCCTGGTTTTCCTTCATGATATCTCTGAACAGCTTGGGCTCATTAGGGACGTGTGCAGTTCGGGGATAAATGACCAGCTTGGTCGTCACTCCTCTCGCCTTGAGGGCGCTGTAGAGCTCCCTGGCCTGGGATGTGGGCACTGTAACATCCTCAGACCCGTGCTGTATGAGGGTTGGGGTGGTGACGTTCTGGATATGGAACATGGTCGAGATGGATGAGTATCGGCTGTAGTCATTCCAGAACTGGGCGCCGATGAGCTTAGGGAAGGCATCGGGAGAGTCGCATGTACCCATCATGCTGATCCAGTCTACAGGTCCTGCCCCAACCGAGGCTGCCTTGAACATGTTTGTCTGGGTGATAAGGAAGGAGGTCATGTAACCGCCATAGCTCCAGCCCATCACGCCCAGGCGGTCGGGATCAGCTATGCCCATGGCCACTACATGGTCTACGCCTGCCAGGATATCCTGGCGATCCATGCCACCCAAATCGCCCTTGTTGGCCATCCTGAACACGGTGCCGTTGTCCGTCGAGCCTCTGGGATTGCATCTGAGCACGGCATATCCCTGAGAGGAGAAAGCGCCCAGAGGGTAGACGGGTAAATTAGGCAGGAAGTCGCTGATGCCTATGAAGCTCTGTATGAAGGCTCCAGTGGGTCCTCCGTGGATCATAAGCAGCAATGGGTACTTTTTCCCGGGCTGATAACCGGCCGGATAGGTCAAGAGGCCTTCTATTTTCCAGCTGTCTGTGGAGTTCCAGCTTATGACATCAGTCTTTCCAAGGCCCTGGATAGGCAGGCCTTCATTGATATCGCTGACCTTCACAGGGCGCATGTCATCAGTCCTGGAGACATAGGCATCAGGGGGTTCTAGTAGGCTATCCATCTCAAAGCCAAGCATGCTCCTGTTGTAGTTCAGCTTTACGTTCTCTATTTGTCCGCCCTCAAAGAGCTCTCTAGGCCTGCTCCCGTTGGACGGCAGGGCAATTATCGCCTGCTTGGTGCCCTTAGGTATAAGGAAGTAAATTTCCTGTCCATCTTTAGACCAGCCTATGGGTGAGAAGACGCCTGGGTAAAGGTTATCCACGTCGGCCAGGGGCTTGGATTCACCTCCACTGGAAGGAATCAATTTGACCTGCGCCTTATCTATCAGAGATAGAGATGGAGCCGTGCAGTAGGCGATCTGCCGGCCATCGGGCGAGTATCTGGGACCATATTCATTGGCCTCGGTGCTTACCAGGGGAACTACCTTCTCAGTTCCCACGTCCACCTTGGATATGTTGGACTGAAGCTCTTGCTGTAAAGCGGACCCTGGACCATAGGAGAAGGCGATGCTCCTGCCATCCGGAGACCAATCCCAGTCGAAGACGCTGAAGTTCCCAGAGGTAATCCTGCGCACTTCGTATATGCCTGAGGGGTTTTTCTCTGCAAGCCAGAGATGGGTCATGGCTATGGGCTGGCCCCAGACGTAGACATCCTTGTCTACAACCTGGGGATCATCCTTCTCAGCAGCAGCTCTCTTCTGCTCTTCTGTCTGGTTATCTTGTGTCAGGAAGCCTATGTTCTTTCCGTCCGGAGACCACTTGAACGCACCTGCGCTGGTATCCACATCAGTAACCTGAACAGCCTCGCCTCCATCTACTGGTATCGCCCATATCTCAGGCTTCCCGGATCTTGTAGAGGTGAAGGCTATCATCTTTCCGTCTGGAGACCACTGAGGATTATCGTTCGATGAATTCCCTTGGGTAAGCTGAATAGTGTTATTGCCATCGATATCAGTTAAATATATCTGGGATTGGAACTCGCTTTTATCAGAGGTCATAACCGCCCTCTTCACGGCATAGGCCACCCTCTTGCCGTCGGGGGATACATCCACAGCACTGATTCCGGCTACTTTGAAGGTATCGTTGATAGTCCATACGGCCTTCGATCCTCCATTTCCTGTGGCAGAGGTACCTATGTCAGCTGCGGTCGCTAACAGCATCATCGGCTGCAAAATCAGCGTCAAGAGTACTATCGTCAATATCGCTTCAAAGAGGTTTCCCCTGGGGGTCTTCGATAATATCATTAATATTCTCTCCTCAGATATTCTTAATATCTTTTTATTAATCTTTTTGTTGTAAATAGATAGAGCATTTATAAATACTTAGCTCTATCTGAGGTGGCGTGAAAACTACTGATATTTAAAGAAGGACCCGTGCTTGGAAATTTGCTTTCTGTATTCATGTGTCAAGTGAAAACTCTTTAGATCATTGCTGTTTCATCAAGCCGAAATCCTTATCATTATTGAAGATTAGGGTCAAAAATCAGGTGAAAAATTGATAAAGAGTTTGAACTTGCCATTCTGGACAGTGTTAACAATGTGCTTTGCCCTGATGGCAGTGGGCTCTGGAGCAGCTATTGATAATACCAATGCTAGTTCCTCTGCCGCCTTGCCAGAGATGCCGGTCACGGCCCACCAGGAGATCGTTCTGGGGGGAGATACCATAGAGTACAACGTGACTGCAGGCCTTATGCCCTGCTATGATGTAGCCGGGAACATGACGGCTCGAATATTCTACCTGGCGTACATCAAGAAAGGGAACGATTCCCGCCGACCTATCTCCTTCTTCTTCAACGGCGGTCCGGGATTTCCATCTCAGATGGTAAATCTCATCGGCTTTGGTCCCAAGACCCTGCCCTTGGGCAACGGCACTATTCTCCAGGGACCTCCTTATCGGCTTGAGGACAACCCCGATACCCTCTTAAACATCACCGATCTAGTTTTCATGGATCCCGTAGGGACCGGATTCAGCGAAGCTGTGCCTAGGTCTAAGAACACCAAGTTCTGGAACGTGGACAGCGATATCGCCTCCATGTCCGAGTTCGTCAGAGTCTACTTGGAGAGGAATAACAGGACAGATTCCCCGGTCTTTATTGGCGGAGAGAGCTACGGAGGTCTCAGAACAGCGGGCATGGCCTCGAAGCTCCACAAGCTGGGGATCTATCCCTCGGGAGCCATTCTCATCTCGCCCGCCATAGATTACCCGTCAAGTCTTCAAGGCGATCCTGCCGACTTCAGCTGGTCCGTCACCTCTCTTCCCGTCATGGCGGCGACGACCTGGTATTATAAGAAGACCAGTCCAAGGCTGCTGAATATGACTCTGGATGAAGTCCTCAATGAGTCTCGATCCTGGGCATCAGGTGAATATCTCCAGGCCCTCTGGTCCGGGAACGATCTTAAAGGGTCGAAGAGGGATGGAGTCATAAAAAGGCTGGTCGAGTACACTGGCCTTGATGAGGACACCATTGTAAACAACAACCTTAAGCTCAATCTCACAGATATGGTAAATGATCTCTTTAAGAAAGATCGTCAACAATTAAGTTGGTATGATAGCCGCATCAAAGGCCCCATCAGTAATGACCCCATGGGTGACCCCCTCATTCAAAGGACAGAGCCGGGAATCGATACCACCTTTAATTCCTTGCTCCAAAATCTGGGCTACAGAACGGATAAGTACTACACTAAAGGTTTTGATAACCCTGATTGGAAATGGGGTATGAGAGACGAGGAAGGGAAGTACACCTACGCGGGCGACGATCTGGCTCAGGCCATGAGAGATGATCCTCACCTGAAGGTCATCACCATCTCCGGCCTCTTCGATCTTTCAGTGCCCTACGATAGGGTCCTCTTCGATATAAAGCAGATGAATCTGCCCCCAGAGATTGAATCCAATATCCAGATCAAGACTTATTTGGCTGGCCATATGCCGTATCTGGATAAGGCTGCGAGGAAGGAGCTGATATCCGATCTTAGAAAGTTTTACAGAGATTCGCTGAGAGACTAGGGCTTTATCAATATCAAAGGGGATGGCTAAAAGGAGGTCTCGATGTAAACAATAAAATATCACACCTCCCCCATTTTCTTTTTCATCTCATCACTTAGGGAAAGATATCAAAGCCAAATTCTCTACTATCTGATTCTCGTGGTGCCGAGGCTGCGAATATAATTCTGGGCTGCTGTTGGAGCAGTTCCCCTCGATGAAATGCCTTACAAGAGCATCAGGCAATACCATGCCATAGTAGCTGCACCCTCCTGAAGGCAACCGGCCTGATACATTAAAGGATCTCAGGACATATGGGACCCCTTCGTCAAAGATCTCAGGTCCATTGGTTACCTGGAAGTGTAGATGTGGGGCCAGGGATCCGCCGCTGTTGCCCAGGAGCCCGAGGGTGTCCCCGGCGTGAACTCTTTCGCCTTCCTTTACCTTGAAGCTTCCTGGGATAAAGTGAAGATAGTCCGCATAGGTGGAGTTCCCTATATCGAGAACTAGGTAGTTGCCTGAGAGATCCGATCCCATGACACCCACCACTGGATTATCAGGGATGCCATCGCGGACCTTCGCTACAGTTCCATCAGCAACGGCGATGATCTCCTTGCCATACCCATACCATTCTTCATTCTTCTTTCCATCACCGTATGCGAAGTCGCCCATGGTGGTATTGAAGAGCAGCCAGTCCTGGGCAAACCGCTCAGGTACGCGGGTCACGCCGTTGTACGTGAACTGGGAGAGGAAGTGATGGGTATAACCCTGGGTGGTTTCCATAGCTAGCCAGCCGTCGCCTTTCAGGGGCGGTCCCAGGACCACCGGCTTTACCTCAAAGAGCACAGGGGTTTCGCCGCCGGTTAGGATTATGGGTGATATATTGCCACCATCACCAGCCGACGTGAAGGTGAGACGGTGAAGGAGCGCTTGGGGAATTTTTTTACTTGCATCGAGCCTCAGCCAGAAAGAGATTCTTGGAATGCTTATGTTGCGCGTCAGACCCTTTAGTTCCTGTGGGGTCAGGTTCGAAGCAGGGTGGTATTTCTGTTTTAGGTCATCTCCCTCCAGAGATAGCAGAACCTCTCCAGTTTCCTTGTCCACCACTTCCGCTTTCACTAGAGTCCATCCCTTTTCCACAAACTTCGATGTCTCAAGCTCATATGCAAGATTCACAACTCCATCGCTTGGTGCGGGGATTGGTGGAAAGGGAACAGTCATATTTAAGGAGGGGATGAGGGCTTCCTGTGAAGAAGAGCTGGTGGAAAGTGCAGGAAGAGTAATGACCATCATAGCAATACCCAGTGCAATAAACCCTATGCCTGTAAAGTAGATCTCATTATTTTCCAAGAGTTTTCCCCGCCTGGATCTTTAGTTAGTGACCTGGTAATCTATACCAATATTTAAAAATATCTTAGGGAGCAATAAACTCTAAGAGTGATTAGTTTTGGCTAACGGATACAGCTTAGGAAGACAGTTTTCTTCACTTGAAACAGGGAAGAACCAAATTTGGGAATCACATGGCCATGCCGAAGCTCTGCGAGAGCTGGCCGTTTTGAACCATAAATCCATGCGGCTCGCCGTAGTAGACCTTCAGCTCGAAGTATTTGCCCGACGCATTTAGATCAGTAGCATAGCGGTAGATATCCGAAATCTTGCTGGACTGATCATGTGTTCCATGGATCATCAGTATCGGTGTCTTTAGCTGGCCTATGAAGTCAGCAGGTTTTGATTGATTGTTAGAACCGCCGGAATAAGGGAAGCCGTACCAGGCAACGCCAGATTTGAATTCCGGCATTTGGGGCAGGAAGAGCATAGTATACCTTCCGCCTGCGCAAAATCCTGTGAGCCCGAGAGAGCTGGAGTTGGCTTCATTCCTGGTCTTGAGATATGCAATGGAATCCTTGATCAGCTGTCCGACCACTTCATCTCTGGGACTCTTATTGAACGTCTGCCACTCAGGAACTATCACTGCGAATCCAAGGGAAGCAAAATTATTGCATAGTGTTTTGTAGCCGGGCTCAAGGCCATTGAATGAGTGAATCAGGACCACGGCAGGCCATTTGCCCTCATTGGGAGCTGCAAAATATGCGGGGTATATTTTGCCTCCGCTGGAGATCTGAACGGTTTCATTTTTAACAGCCGCTGTGCTCAGATCAGTCTGAGAGCTGCCAGGAGCTATCAGGGCTATCAGGAGGTACAGGAATATTAGCACTATTTTCATTTTATCACCTCGGAGTTGGGATACTCGCAGGCATCTGGAGGATTACTTAACCGCCTGTGTTTGTTTAATATTCCGTTAATTCGGGTATCCTAGAAGCTTATAGAACATATAACATATAAAATTATTCATTAAGTATTTTAACTCCTTATTCGATAAATACTGCATTCTTGTACGCATCTAACCGTGATTATGTTTAGCTTGGATACTAGCATTGTTTAATTTTTGATCAGTTTCAGAATGCGCTAATAATTGCTAAAGCATCACCTCAACCAGCAGGAGCTCGGCATCATTCTCTGCATTAACATTAATCGTCGACTCGCCAGAGATCATCGCCGCACCGAAAGTTTCAACAACTTCGTCGCTAACTTTTGCAGGCCCGCCCTCGATCACGTAGAGATAACTCCCATGCTCCGGCTCAATGGAATGGACGATATCTCTTCCACCTTGAAGAAAGCATGAGAAAACTTTCGCATCGGAGTTTATATGTAGAGCTCCCGAATGGGCATTCGATACAAGCGGCAGAAATCTGTTTGTCCTCTCTGATTTCTCGATCCCCCTCTGCTCTACAGACGGCTTAAGACCTCTGGCTGATGGCACGAACCACATTTGGATAAACCTCATTGGAACATCTGGGCGGTTATTGATCTCTGAGTGCCACATCCCTTTGCCGACTGTTGTATGCTGTACCCATCCTTTTTTCAGGATTCCTCCCACACCATGCTTATCAGCGTGCCTGAACTCGCCATCTGCGCAGTAGGTCACAACTTCAATCTCCTTGTGAGGATGTAACGGCCAGATTGCGCCAGGAGACAGAGTATCATCATTGAATACTCTTAGCGTTCCAAAGCTCATATGCTCTGGATCATAATTATCGCCGAAGCTGAAGTGCCAGCGACCATGGAAGGTGCCGTTCTCGATATTGCCGTATGCCTGGTAGATGCTCTCCGGGGTTCTGATAATAATAGTCATAATCAACAATTATTTGTGATTCGTCTTACAAAAATATTTTCCTCATAAATTGGTTTCAAAATAGTATGAAGTGGGACTCTTTGAAGTAAGAGCCCACTGGAGACCGATTTAGATTTTATCGGTTAATGTCTCTAAATGTTTAATTAATTCTCGATGATGAGGTGCTCTGAGACGCTTTCAGCTTTCAGCTCCTCAGGTATGACCTCGATGCTGAGCTTATCGGACATTCTCAGCACATCGAGCAACGACCTCGTGTTTATCTTGTCCTCGGTGAGATGTTTGTGAAGCTCATCGACGTTTGTAATCGCCTTGCCATCAAGGCTCACGATCACATCGCCGTTTAGCAGGCCGGCCTTATCTGCAGGCCCATCCTTCTCGATGCGAACAACGAGCACGCCTTTATCGCACTGCAGGCCGAAGGTCTTGACGACATAGCTCTCAGGAGTTACATCCTGCCCGACGACGCCTATATAGCCGCGCCTGATCTTGCCATCCTTGATAAGCCTTGATGCAATCGATTGTGCAACGCTCGAGGGTATGGCAAAGCAGATGCCTTGGGCTGGGTAGATTATGGCAGTGTTCACGCCGATGACATTTCCCTGAGACGTTATGAGTGGGCCACCAGAATTTCCTGGGTTAAGGGCTGCATCTGTCTGGATGACATCATCCACCAGCCTTCCCGAGTCTGTTCTGAGAGTGCGGCCCATAGCGCTCACAACTCCTGACGTAATTGTGCACTGGAATCCATATGGGTTTCCGATGGCTATTACCAGCTGGCCAACCTTTATCGATTTTGAATCTCCGAACTGGACCGGTGTTAGGTCTGAGGCATCGATCTTGATAACGGCAAGATCTGTGTAGGGATCATCGCCGATGACTTTTGCCTGGAGCTTTTTGCCATCCTGCAGAGTCACTTCTATCTTTGAAGCCCTGTGAACCACATGGCTGTTTGTGAGTATGAATCCATCCGGTGTGAATATGAAGCCTGAGCCGCTGCCCTTCGCCCCGCGGTTCATCTGGGGGTTGAGCCTGGCGCTGCCAGATCCGTGGTAAACCTCAACGTTCACAACCGACGGTTTGACCCTTTCTGCTGCATTGATCACTGCTCTCGAGTATGCATCCAGAAATTCTCCTTCTGGAGGGATGACCACCTCGGGTGTCGTGATCTTATCCGGTGAAGTATGAATTAGAGTTTCCATGGCTTTTTATTTACCTCTACTATTGATAACCTGAAGTTAGTTACGTAATAATATTTTAACCTTACGATTGCAGGCAAGCTCAAATGATGAGACCGCTTAAAAAGCTTAAAAAGAGCTCATGCCGCCCAAAGAGGTCAAGGGCCGAGAGTATACTATTTACTTCAAAACCCCTCAAGATCGTGAGAATTGGCAAAACTATGCAAAGGAGTAGGACTGTTCCGCTCTCTAAATATATACTGGAGATGTCCACGTCGGGCTGCTCCAAAGGGAACATTCCCCCATCAGATCCCAAAGATGCAGTACTTCTAAGGCGAGTGTTCCGAAATCATTCTATGGTATTTTTCTATGAAATAGTAAAAATGACATAGAACAATCCTGTATTGCATAATAATGGCAGCACTGAGGCGGGTGCAACATACAGAAAAGGGATATTCAAAATCTGCGGCGGGAGTTCGATGCTTCTGTTGGGAAGCTGCAGCCGCTGATAGGACGCATCAAAGATACGGATACGCTGATTGATGAGATCGTTTACAGGCTGTATGGGCTGACGGAGGAGGAGATTGCGATTGTGGAGGGAAATTCAGCAAGGTAATGGAAGCCGAAATAAGGCTTTATACAAAGTGAAGATATAATTTAATCATAACCGCGAAGCAAAATCCTTTCAGGCGATCAAATGGAAGTTCAATACATCTATGATGAAGAAGGCAGGCGGACAGGAGTTATCGTTCCTATCGAACTCTGGAACAAAATAAGCAACCTAGAAAAATTGGCCCGCGAAGAAAAAAGCGAGTGGGATCCCTCAAAATATAGAGGAATATATAAAAACTTTAAGGTAGATGTGGCTAAAGAGAGCAAATCTCTGAGGGATGAATGGACGAGAACTTAAAGGGCTATCTTCTGGACGCTCATAACTGGCAAATATGATGCCCGCGGTTGAAGTTTTGCTATCAACAAGTTTTAGGCCTGAGGGAATAGTTCCCTCGCCAATTCATGCTCACTTTCTTCAGCTCTTTCTGATTGAAGAATTATGCGAGTTAACATTTTAAATCCGATCAAAGCTAAGTAAGGGTTGGTGAGATTATGGATGACGTCGATCTGAAGATTCTCAAAGCAATTAATGAGGTATCTCCAAAATCATTTATCAGTCCAGTCAAGGTTAATGAAGTTCTTAAAATGGATACAACACTGCTTGGAAATCGCCTGATGCTATTGAAGAATTCAGGTTACATTGATCTTATGACCAGTGAATATCCCTCGAGTCTAACCCTCCCGAATGCTATTTCAAGAGTATATCTCTCAGATTTAGGTCGGCAAGAATTGAAGGATAAGAAATAGGCTTGTTAGAAGTGATATTGAATGACAGATGATAATGTACCCAAAGTCGAGTTCATTAGTGATCTGGTAAACTACCAAGATGGCTCTGTCGTGAGCCGGGAGATAATTCGCAAGAGCACAGGAACAGTTACTATCTTTGCCTTCGATAAAGGTCAGGGGCTAAGTGAACATACAGCTCCATTCGATGCACTTATTACCATTTTAGATGGCGAAGCAGAGGTAACAATAGCCGGTCAAGCTTATAGAATGGAGCAAGGTCAAATGGTGATCCTGCCAGCCAATAAGACCCACGCGCTGAAGGCATTGAGCAAATTTAAGATGCTTCTGGTTATGATTAGGTCTTAATTATAGTTAATCTCTTAACTTTCTTCACCAAGGACCCTATTGATCAAATACTTAGAAAAATCTCTTTTCAAATCTTTCCATCCAAACTCAATAGGATTCTCCTTTACTGTGTTAGGCGTATGAAAGCCTTCATGAGAATCTGCGTCTTTCTTGGCTTACATCCGTGAACAATCTTAGACTCTATTTCGATTGCTGCCTCAGACCTAAAATGTTGCCATCAGCATCTTCAACCTGAGCCACCAATAAGCCGCCTCCAACATTCTTGACATCCATATGAACCGTAGCATCAGTGGCTTCTAACTTCTTAAGAGAACTCTCGATAGATAATCCAGAGAAGCATTATAATCTTGCATTAAACGCACAATCCCTCTTTTTTGACATCCCATAATGTTACGAGCAAAAGAAGACTTTTCCAACCCATAATAGCCAATTCAATTTGAAACTGGATTTCCTTTGCTGAGAGTTGATACCCTGACACCAACCAATCTCAATTTCTTGTTTCCCCGAAGAAATGGAGCAATTAGTCGCTTGGCATTGTTCTTGAGGATATCTAAACCATTCGTGGGAAATACAAGGGATTTAGAGCGGGTATGCGTGTCAAAATCCTCATACCTGGCTCTAACGGTAATTGTTTTGAACTTGAAGTTATTAGCGATCACATCGGTATGGACCTCTTTTGCCAGTTCATCCAGGACCTGGAATATTTGGGCTTCGTCACTCAGGTCACTCTCAAAGGTGATATCTCTTCCAATGGATTTTGTTTCATATTCCTCTATGACTTCAATGTTATCGATCCCATTGGCGGCATCGTGAAGCCTTTTGCCCCATACACCGAAGAGTCTTGTCAGCTTATCAGGCGTTAATGAAGCAAGATCACGTATGGTTTCGATATTTAATTCATTCAATGCTTGCTCAGTCTTTTTGCCAACGCCCGGGATCTTTCCTACTTTCATGGGGAATAGAAAGTCCCTGACTTCTTCGGGCTTAACTACAGTCAGTCCGTAAGGTTTCTTGTAATCAGAGGAGATCTTAGCAACCAGCTTGTTAGGCCCAACGCCAATCGAACAGGTCAGTCTTTCCCTTTCAAGTACCTCTTCCATCAGGCCTTTTGCAAATTCTCCGGCTTCATCGAAATCCTTCACCTTGCCGGATATGTCGAGGTACGCTTCATCTATACCACCCTGTTCAAACTTATCGCCATGGCTCTTTAAAATCGCCATTACCGCATTGGATGCAGGAACATAGAGGTCAAAGTGGGGTCTAAGATAAACGCAATCCGGGCATAGCCTCCAGGCTTTAGATATAGGCATGGCTGATCTGATGCCAAATTTCCTGGCCTCATAAGAGGCGCTGCTCACAACACCCCTTCCGGTTCCTCCTTTTGGATCTGCTCCGACTACTACACGTTTACCCTTTAACTCTGGATGTTCCCGAACTTCTACGGAGGGATAGAAGGCATCAAGGTCGACATGCAGAATTATCCGCATACAAGCACTCTATCACATCTTCTCTATTGCTTCCTTTATTACTTTCGCCCTGTGCGCGCACTTATTTTGCCCAAAATTCTGGAGGTGAGATCCTATATGTGGTGCTCTCATACCTGTGACTTTATAGGGATTTACTGATAATCAACTGAAATGTTGCCTGGTTGCCATAAAGGAGCTGGGATACTAATCATAAGATTACTATCAATAATTCTGTTCATGGATATTACTATGATGACTATTCCTAGCGTTTAATTGGGCCGCCACACAATTAATTAAATTTAAATATGATAAAATCCTGTTAGCTTATAGAGAGCCTCGATCGATCATTCCCCCCTTCAGGTTCGAAGGCTCTACTCCCTTTCATTCTATGGAAAATTTTTAGATACGCTCCCATGTGATGAGAGCACAGTTGTATCTCTACAGGAGGATCTCTATGGCAGGATATGTGGCAAATATCGAAAAGAAGTCGTTGGAGAACTCACAAGTTACACGTACCTCTACTAAAATGATTGAGACTATGCCAGCCATTTTCCTGGGACATGGAAATCCAATGGATGCCTTGCAATCAAATGATTATACAAGAGCCTGGGAAGCTATAGGAAACAGCATTCCCAGGCCAAAAGCAATACTCTCCATTTCCGCACATTGGTACATCGGAAGAACTGCAGTAACTGCAATGCAGACACCTAGAACGATTCATGACTTCGGCGGATTTCCTCAGGATCTTTACGAGGTCGAGTATCCTGCACCAGGAGATCCAGACCTTGCGGAACGCGCCAGAGAATTGCTCTTGGCTGAAGATTACGGTCCGCTCATCAACTATGAGGATTTGGGCAAAGATGCAATGCTATCTGTTCCTACACCGGATCACTATCTGCCGCTCCTCTATGTCATAGGTTGCAAAAAAAGAGGCGAGAAGGTCAGCTTTCCTGTAAAGGGCATAGATGGAGGCTCGGTTTCCATGCTGGCAGTCCAAATCGGCTGAACGCAAATAAGCGGACGTAAGAGGAGTGAATATTCCAGCATATGGATGAAAATTAGCGGGCGCAATATGGGGTGTTGGGTTACTATGGCCTTCAACTTTCTTCTTATTCAGCCATAAGCTATGTATATATCTTTCACCCGATTATCGACTATTGCTTAAACCGAAATCGTCATATACTTATAGCGTAATTAGCCAATTGCTATCAGCAAATACCCTGGCCTGATTGGCCGTCCCTATAATAGACCGATATGATATACACTAAGGTATTACTCTGTTTGATTGCTATCGCCTATCTTACAGCCCATGCATATGCGCTGCCGCCTATGCTTGTAGATTCAAATAATATTGATTGGACGGGCAATGATCCAGGAGATCCTCTCGATCCAAGCTTTGTAGGCGAGACAATGGATATGCCTATGGATCAGGATACTTTACATCAAGCTCAAGCAGCAGGAATAATAACGGATTGGAATGCAATAACGGATTCCAATACACCTTATAAAGTGGTTAGCAAACCTGCGGTAACATATCTTGATAATACACCTCCAGCAGCAGGGTCCTATGGATACGGATCTAATGCTGTTAATGTGCCTAATGTAGTTAATATACCTAAAGAGTCAGCGCAGAATGCAAATGTCAGTGGCCCATGGTCGCTGGACCTAATAGCGCTGGACCAGGGTCTTAAGCATCTAAACCTAGCTTTAGTTCAGAATAATGATGCAATCACTGGCTATGGCACCTTAAACGATGATAATGGAACTCATAAGATCATAGCTAGTGGTTTGGAAGAAGGTGGCAAATTAATGCTGGCTGTGACGCCCACAGATAGTAAGGATCTATATAACCTCGATCTATCTCTCGACGTTCACACAATTGGAACATATTCAGGGTACTCGGCCAGCGGAGCCACATGGTCTGGTGATATTGCAGGCTCTGCACCTATAGGCGTTTTGACTTCGGCCTCCAATTCAGCAGATACTCAGGGTGATAATGGATCTCAGGCGAGCGATGTTAAAAACACTGCAACAACAGTTGCAACTGATAAATCAGGCACAATAAGGCTAGGAAAAGGGGTAATCTCATCTTATTCCCCCGTTTATTAATCTATTGCATATCCTCTGTTATACAACACTAGTAGGGCCCTCCTCTGTTTGAACCAGGGAGGGCAAACGAACAATTTAGCCTATCTTCGCTCGGCATCTTTGCCAGCTTCAATCAGCTCTCTTACTTTTTGACCGCCCTAATGTCCGATATCACTGTAGAACTCTCTGCCATGGGTTTCAGCGGTTCTCTCTCCGCCCTTATGGCCTGCCTCAGCAACAGTCGTCTCGCCTTTTGCTTCTTTTCTCATTCTCTCTTCAGCCATTTATCTCAACTCCATTATCTTGTTTTACCAGAACAAGTGAAATCGAAGAGCCTGCATGAATAATCCAAAGTCAAGAAGTCTCATAGAAACTCAAGGCTGGAGACTCTGGTCTTTAGGCCGGAGTAGTTTACCTGCAGCACTATTAGTGATTATTATATTACCCTTCGAGCATATTATCATAAGATGACTGAAGTAGTTAAATTAGTTCAGAGTATCTATGCAAAAAGAGATTCCGGCACCAGCAAGTATGATTATGGCCATCTCCTCGTTATAGGCGGATCAAAAATGTATTCAGGCGCTCCGGCTTTAAACGCTCTTGCAGCTTTGAGGTGTGGCGTTGATATGGTAACTGTTGTGACTATAAGGCGATCCGCGGATATTATTGCTGGCTTCTTGCCGGATCTTGTGACTTACCCTCTCGAAGGAGATTATTTCACAAGTAAGCATGTAAAGGAGATATATGGAATCAAGAGGAGGTTCAATGCATGTGTTATTGGCGGCGGAATTGGGAACGAGAAGGAGACAGCTGAAGCAGTCTGTGAGTTTCTAGAAAAGACTGACCTGCCATGCGTGATAGATGCAGATGCGATACATGCCGTGGCCTCAAGGCCAGAGATCTTTAAAGGTAAATCGTTTTTGCTTACACCAAACAGAAAGGAATTCCTGAGCTTGATCAAATCGGGAGTATCACCAAAGCTTGATGCTGAAATGGAAGCGACCAAAGAAGCAGCAAGGAAATTTGGATGCACAATTCTGTATAAAGGAATCGAAAATACTATTTCCGATGGCCAAGAGACTGAAATAGATAAGCGGCGCTCGCCGTTCATGACAAAAGGAGGTACTGGAGACCTTCTTGCAGGAATATGCGGTGCAATAATGGCTAGGAAAGTCTCCTGCTTTAGGGCAGCATTGGCCGCAACTTATATAAACGGAAGGGCTGGGGAACTCGCAGGAAAGAAGTATGGAGAGAGCATGCTTGCTAGCGATTTGCTGGAAGAGTATCATAAGATTATAAACTTTTAAGCGGCATCCAATGTTCCTATGCAGCAGCCTGAAAGATTTTATTGCAGGATACTCAATTCATCAAGCTCCTGCGTTGGGGCTTAGGGCTGAGGCGAGAGTTATAGCAAAGGCCATTCCGAGGACACAGAAGAGCCAGACCACATTGGAGGCTTTCTCATAATCAAGTGACAAGGTAATCAAAGTTGATGATTGTACTTTTGGAAAGCCTCATTGACCAATGCTTTTTAGGATTAAGCCTAGCGGCTTTATTGTAGGCATAGATGATAGAGCTCCCGGGCCTTGATGAAGGCTTTTTGATTGTATTCAATGGTCCTGGCCAAGCTGCCAGATCATTTAAGTGTATGCTAGGGCCTGTACCCACATCATTATATGCGTTTAATGTTGAAGATGGGCTGGGCAATATCCATCTTTTTTGCACTTTTACTAGGAGCGGCTGCTGCTGGAAATGCTCCAGTCAGCGTTGGGATAAATATTGCTAAGATCATTATAGGCAGGAAGCTCAGGCCTGAGGATATTGAGGACATGATCAAGAGCAGACTTAAGGAGAGGAATTGGGCTGTAGAGCAAATGCCGGCATCTGATGGCTTGTGGCCTGTGGCCTGTGGCCTTCTGTCTGGGTGAGTAGTTGGGCAGAAGCTTTGAGAGCATTAGGATGACCGCAAGGGATGTCTCGGCCAGGTGGCTGAAGGCTTCAAAGGCGCTGAAGAAGGGAAGATCAAATTTACGGGCAAAGGCTCGCGGAGATGGCCAAGAAGTACTCAGGCGAGGCATTTTATGCCATAGATGATCCCCTTGAAGCTGCCGTGTTTTCGGTGCTGGTGGAGATGATGAAGGAAAGAGAAGACAAGCAATATTTTTATTTGAGGTCGCGAAGCAAATTTAGTACTTTTCTTTACGCATATCGATTTTGTACCTGTAAAAGTGCCACATAATAATATTTAATCTTTATGATTGCAAGTATGGTATGTATGGGGTAGCCCCATGATGGATACCTCACGATGGGGGAACCTGAGACAGCGCCCATATGGTCTATTTAAGTCTGAATAAGTTGGTGAATTGAGATAATGCACTTAGAATTCTTGAAAATAATTTATAAATGAAATATCTGTATGTATTGGGCCAAAAAGCATACGATGCGAGGGATAATAACTCGGCGTGTTAGTATACTACCGTAAGGTTTATAACCCTGAAAATCATCTCGTCGTTTGCCGTAAAAATAAATGGTATTTAAGATTTGGGCGATCTGTACGGGAGGTTGCACTTCGGTTTTATTTCGTCAATGACCGAAGAAGAAAAGTGAAATGGGAACATTGGAGGTGTTATATGAAGAGATACTCTAGATTACTACTCAAAGCCATTCTGATAGCACTCATTGTTGCAGAATTGCCGTCAAATGCATTAAATGAAAACTACATAACAGTTGGATATCGATCCAATACCTCTGTAATAAATCCATTAGGGTCCGGATATACACTGAATAGTCTGCCTGTAATCAGTCTTTCAGGCGTAAATCCTGAGATATTTAAGAGTCCCACATTCGCCAAAGTTACTGGGGGCTTATCATCAGGCGATCCGTATACTTCAAGTATCAACAGCTTCCTTAATAGCGGTTCAGACGCAGGCATCAGCAAAATCGCCATGAGACCATTAAGGCTTGGATTGCTTGTTGGCTTGGGACAGAATAATAGTAGCTAAAGGCATAAGAATAATATTAAAAGGCATACGACAAGATCTCCTAGATCATTTACAGCTTGAAGGGGCTAATATCAATAACGGCATTGCTCCTAAGCTTCCAATTATATTATAGGAGCCAGCCCAGCCTCTTTAAGGTCCAAAAGACTTGGAATATGCCGATTATCCCTTTTTCCATTGCATGCAGGATTGCAGGATAATTGTGGATATTATTTAATCCAATTCTAGATTTATGATTTTCTTAGCATTAGCTGTAGATGATGGGATGGGTATTATCCAAAGAATGATAAAGAATGGATACTTGAAGGACGATCATCTGTTCTAAAAAACACTTATGATGGTAGTTATAGTGTAGATTAGTGCCAGTCGATCAGTGCCAATCAAAAAATTCTTATGCCAAAACCTGTGAGCTTCTCGCTGATTTTCCAGAGCCTTCCCTGAAGTGCCTCATCGTAGCTGATTGTAGAGGAACGAGCAATCCTCTGGTTCTCGAAGTACTTACCGCTCACACCATCCATCTCTGGAGAGCTGGCAAGATAGATTGATGTTCTGGCCCCCTTCTCTGGAGTCTCTCCCGGATAATCCCCAAAGCCTTCACGCAGCAGCTTTGTTTTTATGACACCGGGATGAAGGCAGTTGACGGTAACTCCTGAGCCATCCAAGCGCCGGGATAACGCATAGGTGAATAGAATTATACATAATTTTGATACAGCATAGGCATTATAGTCGTCGTAATATCTCTCGCCCTGAAGATTATCCCAATCAATGGCCGCTGATCTGTGAGCAATTGATGCCACGTTTATAATCCTTGAGGGAGCGCTTATCTTAAGCAGATCCAGCAGAAGGTTCGTGAGAAGAAATGGTGCAAGGTAGTTGACCGCAAATGTATCCTCAATTCCGTCCTCGGTAAGCCTGCGCTCCTTTTCGAATATCCCAGCGTTATTTATTAAGACATCCAGACGATTGTGATTCTTCTGAACATCTGCTGCCAGGCGTCGCACCTCTTTCTGTGAGGAGAGGTCCGCAATGAAAAGCTCCAGATCGCTGTTGCCGCTAACCTTGGCGATTTCCTTTAAAACTGCTTTGCCCTTCTCTCGGTTCCGGCCATGGATGAGAACATTTGCATCCATGCGTGCCAGCCCAATGGCAGTCTGCATTCCTATGCCATCTGTAGAACCAGTGATGAGAACAGTCTTGCCTTTCATCAGGCCATTTACAGTCACAACCCCAATCTGCCTGCTTCAGCATCGTTTGCCAATATTACCATCCTTTTACCGTCTCTACTCTTCAAGCTTCATAGTCACAGGCATGGAGTTGCGGACTATGTCCGTTACCGGCGATGTACGCTGGACATATTTGAAAAGCTCCTCGATCTTTTCCTTAGGTGCATTGCTCTTCAATTTGCATACGACCCTAATATTTTGATAGCCAGGTCGAACTTTGTCCGACGTTCCAAGGAATCCCTGAAGATCAAGATCTCCTTCGAGCTTGATCTCCAGCGATTCCAGAGCGATTCCCCGAGCGGCGGCATTATATGCAAATCCGACTGCAAGGCAAGATCCCAAAGCCGCCAGGACCATCTCAACGGCATTAGGTGCTTTATCGCTGCCTAAGAGGAAGGTCGGCTCATCGGACTCAATGGTGAAATTTCTTATCGTTGTTCTCGATCTGGCACCATTCAGCCATTTTGTATTTGCCTGGAAATTCGATTGAGCCATGTTTGGATCTGCTCTGATTGCACTGGTAGTTGCAACCAGTTTTTCCAGATCCACCCCATTTCTAGTTGTAATATTAGTCATAACAGACAGAGCTTACAATGTTTATAATAATCAAAATGATAGAATAATCGGAATGATGGCCTTAACATCATCTGTTAACGCCTGAGGAGTGCATAGGCCATATCTGTGCCCATTCCTCTGACATAGCCTAGCTGAATAATAAGCATAGCCATAGGTTCAAGGTAGCGAGCGCTCATTAGCGGTCCGGCATCGACTGGCTCAAGCCCTGTTTCTCTTATTAGGCCGGACACAACAGCCTTGGCAGAATCATCGTCGCCACAATAGAAGTCCACTGGTCGCATAGATCCAAACATCCTGGACTCTGATTGCATCAGCGCTGCAAAGGTTGTATTGAATGCCTTAACGACACGTGCATCCTTTGCCATTTTGGCAACTTCCTCGCCAGCGGATGTGTTAGGCTCTACAGCAAGGCCGCTCAAGTCAGGCTTCAAGGGATTTGTGCAGTCGATAAGAATCTTGCCATTGAATGGGCCAGCAGAATTTAGAGCATCTTTAGCCTGTGTCCAGGGAACTGCCAGAACTACAACTTCTCCGAACTTCACTGCTTCGGTGGGGGTGCCGTAGCGTGCATTCTTGTCTATCGATTCTGCGAGGCCTTTCAGCTCTTCAGGATGACGCGAGCTAAACATGATATCGTGACCTCCTCTCCCCCATATTTTTCCAAGCCCGCTGCCGACGTTGCCTGAGCCGATTATTCCTATTTTCATATTATCACTAATGGATAATATCTTATAACATTCAAATCATATAAAAAACCGGGTACTACAAATAATTAAGATAATCCCTTATCAAACTGTAAATAATCATGTGATGAGACTATTTTCATTGTGCCTAAAAGATCTAAATTCTGTCTAGAGACATTTTCGCCTTCATGCTAGTTGATACGAGCTAGGTTGCTTGCAATGGATACGGCAAACTACTTAAAAAATAAACCCGTATATCTTTATCTGGTATCAGGTGTGGAAAGTATGAGCAACGGAGAACCCATCAGGCTCAAGGTAGCCGAGTCGAATCAAGGAGATGTGGGAAAGGGCATAATCAGAGTCAGCGAGCATTTCCTGGAAAAGCTTAATGCACGTACCCTTGATGTGGTCGAGGTCACAGGTACAAGAGCAACGGCAGCTCTGGCAGTGAACGCCTATTCAGCAGATCAGGGATCGGATATAGCCCGAATGGACGGCCTCATAAGATCAAATGCTGGCACAAGCATAGGCCAGTACATTGATATCAAAAAGGCTGTTTGGAGCGAGGCGAAGCACGTGACCCTGGCCCCAGTAACTCCGGGCATGCAGATCTTCGCGCCGGGCGATGTTCTTACGAAGGTCTTCCATGGAAGGCCTGTTACAAAGGGAGATATCATCTCCACAACAAGTGTCAGGAAGCCTCCTACGGATTCTCTGGGGCGAGAGACTATGTTCGAGGAGATCTTCAGGGGCTTTTTAGGTGCTCAGGCATTCGGCCTTGGAGAGATCAAGCTACGAGTTATCTCTACCAGCCCCAGTGGAATAGTCAAGATTACGGAAAGCACAGAGATGGAGCTTCTGCCTCAGGCCATTGAGGCTGCAGATAGGCCGGTGCCATCAGTAGTCTACGAGGATATTGGCGGCATCAAGCCAGCGATAACTAAAGTTCGCGAGATGATCGAGCTTCCGCTGAAGCACCCTGAGCTATTCGACCGACTTGGAATTGATCCACCTAAAGGTGTTCTGCTACATGGCCCGCCAGGCACAGGCAAGACGATGCTGGCCAAGGCAGTTGCAAATGAGAGTGACGCCTATTTCATAAGCATCAACGGCCCTGAGATCATGTCCAAGTATTATGGAGAGAGCGAGAAGGCGCTAAGAGATATCTTCGAGGAGGCTGAGAAGAACACTCCTGCAATTATATTCCTCGACGAGCTAGATTCTATAGCACCCAAACGAAGTGAAGTTACAGGTGAGGTTGAGCGCCGTGTCGTTGCCCAGCTTCTCTCTTTGATGGATGGCCTGAAGGAGCGCAAGAATGTGATAGTGATAGGCTCCACAAATAGGCCTGAAGCTCTGGACATGGCCCTTCGGAGGCCCGGTCGATTTGACCGCGAGATTGAGCTGGGTGTGCCAGATATAGATGGACGAAGAGAGATCTTCCTGATCCACACCAGGGGCATGCCCTTGAATGAGGATGTGAACCTGGAGGAGCTGGCCGAGAGAACTTACGGCTTTGTGGGCGCCGACATTGCATCTGTAACTAGAGAGGCTGCTATGAATGCCCTGCGGCGTATCCTGCCTGAGATCGATCTGGATGAGCCGACAATACCAAAGGAGATTCTGGACAGGCTGATTGTTCATAGAGACGACTTTGAGGATGCTATGAGGGAGGTTCAGCCATCGGCTCTAAGAGAAGTCCTGGTTGAAATTCCAAACGTGAAATGGGAAGATATAGGTGGCCTGGAGAATGTCAAGGACCTTTTGGTCGAGGCCGTAGAATGGCCTCTCCGCCATGCTGAAAGCTTCAGGCGCCTGGGTATCGATGCCCCAAAGGGCATATTGCTTTACGGTCCTCCGGGAACAGGTAAAACGATGCTTGCAAAGGCCGTGGCCAATGAGAGCGAGGCTAACTTCATTACAGTTAAGGGGAGCGCTTTGCTATCCAAATGGTACGGAGAGAGCGAAAAGCGCGTCGAGGAGATCTTCCGTCGCGCCAAGCAAGTTGCTCCAACGATAATATTCCTTGATGAGCTTGATGCACTTGTGCCGATCAGAGGCGGGGCCCTGGGAGAGCCTCATGTGACCGAGCGCGTTGTGAACCAGCTCTTGAGCGAGATGGACGGCCTTGAGGAGCTGAGAGGAGTAGTAGTAATAGGAGCGACGAACAGGCCGGATATAATCGATCCTGCACTGCTTCGCCCTGGGAGGTTTGACGAGCTGATTATGGTGCCCGTACCGGATGCTGAATCCCGACACAACATCTTCGAGGTGCACCTTAAGAGGATGCCTCTGGACAAGGACGTTAATATTGATGATCTTGTCAGTCTAACCGATCAATATACAGGTGCAGATATAGCCGCTGTGGTGCGTAAGGCTGGGCGCATGGCTCTAAGGGAGAATATGCAAACGCAGATCGTCAGCCAGAGGCACTTCATTGCTGCCATAGAGGAGATAGGGCCATCGGTTACTCCCGACACGATGAAGTACTATACGAAGCTTGGCGGAGAGCTCCGCAAGAGGGCGTCTCGCGAAATCGAGAAAGTCGGGGAGATATACGCATAGGGATCAATTCTACGATCCCTAAATTTTCTTGAAGCTTAAATTGTTACTGCATTTTGGCAGAAGTAATGTAAACTATATGCAATATCTACGCCATCAGCGCTATCTAAGCTTAACACTAGTCTAGTATCTTACCATTAGTCTGCTCAGAGTGCCGATTAGCAGCAACATAAGGCCCCAACCAACAATACGCTCAAAGATGGCTGAAATTAAGTGCTGTTTTATAAATTGTGCATATTCATCTTTTCCAAATGGATACCAATCGGAGGGTAACGATAACAAAGTTATTGCACTAAAAGTTATGGCTCTTTTAAGGTTTTCTTTAAACTCGTATTGGTTTGTATTTTTTTGACCCCTTTCATTTGACAAATTTCGCAGTACATGTCTAAAGTTAAATGATTCATAATACAAACCGAAAAGCATTATAACCATAATGCTAGAAAATATAGTGTAATGCCATCGGACCCCATATCCACAGGATAGCCAGGAGACATAATCGCCAATTATGGCCCATTCTAAGGGCCTGTTGGTCCTTCTCCAGTCTCTATACTGATAGTAACAGCTATCAGCATCTTCAAACTGCTCTAAATCTTTGAAGTTTTTGATCAGCAGAAGATACGGCGGACCATTACAATTCAATTTACCTTCTATTGATGCCCATTGAATCCTAAAGGTTTTGAAGCTTACATCATTGAAAAACAATTCTTTTTCAAATTGTGCGCCCCAGAAATCTGCAGTGTCATTAAACTGAACTACATAGAAATCTGCAATATCTCCGAAATGTGCGCCCCGGAAATCTGCATATTCGCCAAATACAGAATGCCAAAATTTTGCAGACTTATTGAATTGAGACCATTCAAAGTTAGCATTTTTAACGCTAAATCCAGTTTCAATAAATTGCGCATCATCATCGAAATAAGCTCCCCCAAAGTCAGCGATCTCTGCAGTTATGATAGAATCCCTGAAATCCACACGTCCATTAAATCTAGCTTCTCCAAAATCAGCCGCTTGGTTTATGAGAGATTTCCTAAATATCGCTGTTTCATTAAACTGGGCGTGATTAAAATTTACACCTTCCATAAACCTAGTCTGGAAGAAGTACGCAGGTTTAAGAAATAGTGTCCTTTCAAAGTTTATTGGTTCCTTTATGATAGAATCGTTAAAGATCACTACACCGTGAAACTCAGAATCCTTAATTGTGATTGGAGAGGTTATCGGTTCTGATATGTTGCTCAAATCTAGATCACCCATCACTTCAATGTTGGTGTACTCTACAGGCGTACTATTTCTGATCTGGGCCAAAATTTGGCTAGACGGGATTACTCTAGAGCTCTCTAATTCAATAGCAGATCCTTCTACTGATAAGAACATTATAAACAACATTATAACAAAGACCCTCTTTGAGAGATCTGTCACAGATGTTGATTACTATTTACTTATAAAAAAGGATTATGGTCTCATCCTTTGGCTAATTAAAATTATGGCCACTAGAATGAAGCGAGATTTTCGAATTCTTTGTTGCAGTCTTCTGGGCCGGTATAACCATAGTTCTTAGACTTAAGATAAGCATCATACGCTTCACTATTGCGGCCTTGAGACTTTAATAACAAACCTAAGTTATACCAAGTTTCTCCTCTGTCTGGGCAAATTTCTAGTGTCTTACGATACCAATTCTCAGCCTCTTCATAATTTCGTTCTGTATAATAGGCAACGCCTATATCATTAGATGCATCACAATAGTTTGGATCTATTTTCAAGGCGTTTTTATTGCATTCTATGCATTTATCGTATAGGCCAAGTTCGTGATAACTCCAACCTTCGTTATACCAAGCTTCTTTGTATGAATGGTTCAGTTGGATAGCTGTATCAAAGCATTTAATTGATTCGTCGTATTTTTCTAAATTTTGCAATGCTAAGCCCTTACTATTCCATGCATCTGCGCTTTTTGAGTCTAGGCTGATAGCCTTATCGTAATATGGTATCGATTCGTTGTACATCCCCGTTTGAGACAACTCGTTAGCTTTCGCTAACCAATAACCTGCTGTGTTTTCCTGGCCAGATACTAATAGAACCAGCATTATTAAAGTTAGCAAAATTGACGAGTTTTTGTACATACGAGTGTTTATTAAGCATTTCTACTTTAAAAATCTTTTGGATTACTATTGTGTTCTATCTATTGTACGAGGACATCCTGAAACAAGTATAAGAAAAGTATTGCAGCATTACGAATATTTATTACATTGGGAGTGCGGAGGGTCACGAATACCCAGACCTTCAGGTCGGGGATGAAGTGAACCCTCGCCTGGTTTTCATGTTTCCTTATATTGATCAACAAGAAATCTCTGGAAACCGAAAGCAAAGTTACAATAATTCAGATCAAGAGATCCAGACAACGAAAATTAGACGGTTTCTAGCTTCCTGAAAACCGATCGGCGTGCGGACCGAAGCATACCCCATCCTTTAGGGTGGGGTGGCCGCACGCAGTTTGATTTTATTGTTCTGAACATAAATATTTTCACATAATGGAGGATACAAAGTCTTTAGATATAGATTTTTCTAAATTATGGTAATCAATTCCAGCATAGCTTCCAAAAATAAGGTGCCGAGAACGCAATACTGCCAAGAGTATTGAGATCAGCTCCGTATCAAAAAATTGTTCTTAAAAAGACTTAAATAGTTGCAGTTCTTATCAAGGGTTGCCGTAAACTCAATATAAAAAACGGAACTAGCCATTGATGTATCTTTTCACGAATACAAATACGGCTAGTTAACGAGTTTTAGTAGAAAATGAAGTAATCGGAAAGGTGAGGGAGATGCCGACCACTGGAAGTAAGGTTAAAACGCCAATTTCACCGGCCACAAAAGCTGAAGTACAACAACTGGCTGGAGATCTTTGGGATATGAGAAATACGCAATTTAAAGCACAGACCGAAGCATTTTATTGGGATGCCCAAAACATTTGGTATATATTGGGTTTGCTTGCGGGTTTGCTTGATCCCACTGTAATAGATGATGCTAGCGTATTTCAACCGCCGGCTAACGGAAATTATCCAGCCGGGATTACTGAGGCCAATTTACAAGCGCGTATTGACGAACTACTTCATCATTCCAACCCCGTTTTCAGACACGATTTAGCACTAATATGTAAGAAATTGCACAGACAGATATGCGGTCACTGCGCCTGCGGATGAATTTCAAATTTTATATCTTCCATTTTATTTTACCTTTCTCGAAAATAAGGATCGGTAACCTAATCTATCTGAGTCTTCAAGCATATTCAGATGGCTCGTCGAGGTTATCTAAGATAGACAGGTTCTTTTTGCCTAGAGTAATAACATCAGGCTTCAGCGCTATGCTTCGACCAGTTTTTTCTGAATGGTATAATCTGGCTAGTATGCTCCAAAACGGAGTTAAATACTTCCGGATCGTTGGGCATTAGACGGAGCTACTTAATATCATTATTCGATCACTCGCTAAAGGTCCTTTGCAAATAAGCACAAAAATGCATTTTAATCTTTAGCTAGCCTCCTTCCCACAAAGTACAACACCCCTGCGCATACTATCACGCCTATTACAGCTGATAGAATATATGTCCCCGTTGCACTGTGCTGTGAGCCCTCACCTGGAATAGCATAGTCTGGCAGTGGTGCCCCCCATAGAGAAGATATATGCTCCAGTCCGCTGGGCACAAAGCCGAGCTTCTCCTTGACTTCTTTATTCGACCACTCGCCAAAGGTACCGCCCGTGGCTAAAAGGCCGAGGGGTGTGAGTATCACTAATATTAACAGACCGATCGCAAGGTTCCTCATGATCTTGTCCACGGAAATCACCTCACACAGGCGCTGACGCTTTGGACTTGCTCGCCTTTGACTTAGTTGCGCTCTCCACAAGCAGAGACGAGTCGGTTCTCTGAATGTAGGCGAATATCAGCGCGGTCACGAGCGCCTCAATGAAGCCGAATACCAGGGCATATTCCAAAACCATTGCTGGCAAAGTTATCCCTAGACCATAGGGCATGTACAGCGGCATGCCGCTTGCATCATGATGCAATATAGGCTGTATGCCGAACATGAAGCCTGTAGATGCTGCAGCAAGGGTTATGGAGATATATCCAGCGATGGCTGAGGCTGTGATCCTACGCGACGAAGCAATCTCTGTATTTCCGCTGATAAACTTATAAATGTAATATGCAGAGAAGGGCATTACAACCGCCATGTTGAAGCAATTGGCGGCGATGGCAGTTATTCCCCCGTCTCCGAATATTAATGCCTGCAACACTAGAGTGACAGAGATGGATATTACCGCAGCCCAGGGACCTAGGACTATGCCAATTATTGCTCCTCCAACAGCATGGCCTGTGCTGCCGCCGGGAACAGGGATGTTGAACATCATTATCACGAATGCGAAAGCAGAAGAAAGCGCCAACAGGGGAACCTGTCTTGATCTGAGCTCCGCACTTAATCTTTTCCCGGCATAAATCCAGATTGGAATCATGATGATCCATAATGTCAGGTAGGTGTAGGGTCCAAGATAGCCATCGGGGATATGCACAATCTCACCTATTGCTACAGCCTCATATAGTTATAAAAAGATGTCGGATGCGCATACCTAGTAATAACATTTTACTTAAAAATGCTATTGATTAGGTATATCCAATTTCGGATTCGTCCCAGTCCGAAAGGATAGACAATCTAATAAATAACATTGCCGTTCGGAACCATGCTCCATTAAATATAGCTTGAAATCAACCTTTTCCAATGAGCGATTAGTATCCTATAGTAATACTTTATCTGAAAAATTTATTACTTACAAGATAAAGTATTACTCATATCAAAGGAATGCAGAATTGAAGCGCTTTAATCGTTTGATCGGTTATGCGACTACTCAAAACTTGCTATATTGGCTTAAAGATGTAAAGTTAGCTAAGTACCATAAAGTGCCATAAAGTCTCCATTGCTTAGAACAACAAGAAGCAATTCTTATCGGAAGTAATCTTAAATAATAGAAGATGCATGTAAAAAACGTCGTCTATTATTCGAGGAGGGATGGCCCTGAGGGATGTTGTTTTTACGCTGTTGGCAGCTGTTATTATTTTGGGAATGGCGACCGTAGGATGTGCAGAAGAAAACAATATTACCTATAAAGAAGAAAAACATCTAATTCTTAAGTATGACCAGAAAGTTAGCGGGATAGGCTTTTTCTCTACCTACAAATACGCGTTTATGCCAGATGCCCTCGGTCCTACAGGAGCTATGTTCAATGGTGCGGAGACAAAGAGCAAAAACCATGGGAGCGGCACAATAGATACCGATTCTAATATGTACGCAGAAAGCTATCACTTATACGAGAATTACACCGATACCAAATACGATGAATATGGGCAACCATATGATGATTTCGAAGATGCAAATAGCATTATCCAGCTTAAAGAAGACGGTAAAATGGCCTATAGCCCGCTATCTATGGCTATAGATTCGCGATATTATAACATTCATCCAGTTGTTTTCAATTCTTTGCTAAAGGATGATGCCTGGATAAAGAATCGAGATAATTTGAATTCTATGAATTACATGACTGAGGGAGCGCACGAACTGGACAGGATGCTTGATATTCAGGCTGACTATTCCAGCACAGTAATGACTGTGAATGAGAGCTTAACCAACGGCAAGATCCATTTTGGGGTTCTTGAACTTAAGGGAATTCCAGTAGACGAAGTTCCAGAGGAGATGTCTGAGGAAGAAAGCCTTCCTCTTGGGTTAGCGATGAAGGCATGGGAAAAGCCCTTGACTGTGGTGGACGAAGATTATATTGGGACCTTCAACATAACAAAGAGAATGGCTCTATTAACACAATCATCGGATATAGAAGACGAGGATGAGAAATGGCTGCCATGCTGTGGCTCGTATGGCGGCAATGGCGGTTGGAACGATATGAATGCTACTGACAAGAAGGGCTTTGGGTCAAGCACCGAAGACATGTTCGATTGCTCATGCTTTAAGGTGCCAGATAAAGCGCAGTTCTCTGGATAAATCCCCTCTAGCCCTACTTTTTGGTAGCTATTGTCTTTCGGTTTCTTTAGCTATATGTTTTAGTTGGGAATTGACTTGGGCTGATTAGTGATAGTTGATTGAGACTATTTAACTTGCCAAGCGAAAATATTCTTAGACTGAGTATGCTAGCTATCCTTGGTATACTGCTATCCATCATTCGAGAGATCCATGTTTTCCGACATCAGACGGTTTCATCTTGCCACTTGGCTATGAAGCAAGTCTTCTGCTTGCTTCGCCAATCCTCCAAGTTCATTCACTTGCTTTTCAGGTGGCTGGTTTAACAAATCCCCAGCATATCTCTCTAATCTCCCAGCAAGGTCACCAGACTCAGGCAGAAGCGTATTATTTGACTTAATATCTGGCCACCATTTCGAAGGATCGAACTCATTATTTGTGGAGTTATCGATTTTAGCATAACCTGAATCAACGAGCATGCGATTAAAACAGGGAGTTACAATCGGCTGGCCATATACCCCTATAAGGTACACAACGCAGAGAAGTCTGCCATAAGGGTCCCTAACTGAAAGATCATCGATATCAAGATAAACCTTTTTATTTAGCAGAACAGCCGAAGTAAAGTCCCTTGCAAGAAGGCCCTCAGGCGTGCTTACATCAGGCGAGCTAATATCGGCCAGCCTTATGCGCTCCACGCTGGATATTATCCTGGGATCGGCCTTCTCTATTGCTATATCAAAGGTATTGCCGTCGACTACATTAATGACACTGCCGTATGTTTCGTCAGGGGCGGCCAACACAGCCAATGGCAGCTCCAGCAAGATTAAAGACAATGCTAATGCTATTAGCATTATTTTGGGAGCCATCCTGCCTCCATATAGATAAATTGAAACATTGAGATCGATATATCCGGCATTATCATTCTACCCTAACCATAGCCTCAGCCGATCTGTTTCTCGTACCGTTGATAGCGATGAGCGTGTAAACAGTGGTCGTGGAAGGTGAAATTCGCCTCGAACCTCTAAGTTCAACGGCACCTATTCCAGGAGTTATCTTCACTCTCTCTGCACCGATGACTTCCCAGCTCAGATTGGAGATGCCTCCTGGGCTAATTACCACCGGTCTAGCAATAAATGATTCAATGACAGGAAAAGGCGATGAATAGATATTGAGAGCTATCAGGCCTCCGGCCAGCAAGGCAAACAATATGACTATATATATGACAACTCCCTTAGGCGAGGTCCAGAAGGACTTTCGCTTTTCCCAATAGTTATTAGGCTTCGGACTATCTTGCTTCATGCTTTTTATCGTACCTTACATTATATCCTTATTTCATACCCTTAATTTATGCCTGTACTATTGCTGCTCTGGAATAAAACCCTTCTTCATCGCGTCTGAAGTATGTTCAATGAACAGTTTGATTATCTCTTCTTCATCGCCTAATCCTCTGAGGCAAACCTCGACATCGAGGCCTCGACGTTCAAGGATAGTTCTCCAAGAGCTTTGTCCACTCCCTGCGATATCCTCCAGCACATGGCCTCCTGCAACTAGTAGAAAAGGCACTATCACAACTTTTTCTATCTTATTCTCTTTCTTAATCTCCATCAGCCAAGAAAGCACATTACTAAGCCCTGGATGACCCTCCAGAGTTCCAAAAAGGATGTTTTTGCGGCTGTTCGCCAAAACCGAAGCCATCTGAGAGTAAAGGCTATCTGCAGGATGGCCAGTTCCGTGACCAACAAGGACTATTACACTCCTATTCCGATCTTTTGACTTGTTTAGTTCATCTATTTCCTCAAAGATTGGTTTCAACGCGACTGAAGTCTTTTTACAGTCCTCGAAGCTCGTTAGCAAGGGCATCCCCAGTACAAGGTTATGAAACCTGAACCTTCCGTGAATGCCTTCCAGATGCTGGACCAAAGATGCGATCTCATGGAACTCGCTGCCTGGAACAATTTGAAGAGGTTGAACGACTATATCATGAAAACCTTGATCCTGTAGCTCTGCCAGAACCATCAATGGGCTCTGGAAGTAAATGCTCTCATCTCTCAACTTGTGCCTTATGAAACCGGATGTGAAGGCAATCCTTACATCTGAGTTAGGGAATTCTCGCATGTAAAATATCTTGATTTTTTCGTATGTGTCTAGGGCCGAGGGCTGAAGTGAGCCGAAGGCAGCTAAGAGTATAGCAGTTTGTGTGGGCATCTGAATCAACTATGCATCTAGATCAACTTCCTTCGATTTTTCTCCATCGCCTTTTTCATCAAATTCCTGGAAGGCTCTGAGGGAAGTTGCAAGCACTTTCGACTGGCCGATAACAGCAGCGATGAATATGGCATCCAGAATTTCGTCTTTGCTTGCGCCGGCGCGCTCTGCTGCTTGCATATGCACCTTCAGGCAGTTGTCTGCGCCTGCGCTCGCCGCTGCAGCTACCGCAAGAAGCTCAGCGGTCTTGGCATCCAGGCTTTTTGGTCTGAGCGCATAAAAATCCTTTAGGCTGGAGAAGATCAAGAACGCGGGCCTCTTAGCCATGATATTTAAGATGAAGGGCACAAGGCCAAGCATATCCTGGCTATCATCGAATATATCCTCTGCCAGCGAGCTGCTGTGATCCAGCAGATCGTTGACCAGCTTTTTGTTCTCTTCTTTCATAATACCTCGGGATGATTACAGAGTTCGGCAGTAAATATGATAGTGATACATCTCAAGCTGTATTATCGGACATAATGGCCACAAATTTTAGCAAACCAGCCTCTCGAAGCAATCCTTGCAGACCACTTTGCCGTTGGCTGTTCTACCTTTGATCTCCATGAAGTTTTCGCCACATTCCTGACAGCTAAGTGACGGATAGATATGTGCCTTCTCAGGCGCTGGAATATCCACCTCTTTTACCGATAGAAGCTCCTTATCAGGTGCGCTCAGTACCTTCTGGATTATCTGCTCCCTCATGCCCTCAAGCTCTTTTTTCTCATCAGGACTAAGCTTGCCATTTGCATCTTTCTGTCTCAGCTCGTCCAGGCGCTTGAAGATGTCGCCTTTGAAGTATATCCTTAGGGCTTTGCCCTTGTCGCGAGAATAGAATGTGAAGACCTGCTTTCCGTTGTCTACGAAGATAAGGTTGCCCTTGCCAAAGGTACAGCTCAAAAGGGCCTGAATAGCGTCGACGCTGCATGATTTGTTCTCAACAATACAGACAAGCTCTTCGTCCTTTGACCTCGGGTAGTTGCCCTTGATGTATTTTGCAACCCTGTAGCCTATTGCAAGCCCCGGGCAGGTGTGGCCGTGAAACTCGACGGCTTTCTTGAAGTCTTCATCCATAAATTTCACCTTGTTAATAGCGAATGCTACTTTTATAGTGCTTCTCTCAGTTCTTTTACCTTATACATTTCGTATCTTAATCCCAAATTCCCTTAAGCGTTCTTCGTGACTTTGTGCCTTTGTGGTTGGCAAGCACTGAACGCTCACCACAAAGACACGAAGGCACAAAGACTAAACTTCAAAGCTTGAATTTATTAGGCAATTAGTCGAAAGAAAGACTATTATAGCGAATATTACTATCTTTGGGTTAATCCAAATATTCGACACGATTAATTTTTATGGTCAGAAAAGACGGCATCCATAAAGATGTCCAAATGAGCAAATTTTATTCATAGCTTCTGCCCAATTAACTTATATGGAAATCGGACGCAAGGCCAAGCCACAGTCGCCCGAAGAGATGGCCCTGGTGCACCACGCCCTGGAGAATCCTATCCGCAGGAAGATGATCATTCTGAAGAGCGAAGATTAGTACCTGTACAGTTTATATACCAGATGGGCTATCTGGTATTATGGCTCGGAAAGGGCAGATCCAGTTTACAATCTATCCACCGTCGCAAGAATATTTAGATGATTGTGCAAAGGAAGCTGAAAAATGCGGCTCTTCGACTAATCAATATATTTTAGAATTGTTCGAACGAGGAAGATCTGCCATGCCTCCGGCTAAAGAGAGAAGCGATTTGGCACAAGATAATATTGAGCTTAAAAGAGACCTCATTGCCCTGCAGGAAGAACTCCGCCAGAAGAACGTTATAATAGCGCAAAACGAGTCGGAACTCTTCAAGCTGCGCCACAAGGCATTCGAAAGGTTGGCTTCCGACGAAGCTGAAGAATATAGCCCCGAGCTGATAGGGATACTCAAGAAAGGGAGAGCAATAGCGGATTATGATATCTTCAAGGCCCTAAAAATCGACCCTTCCGATTCTATGGCTGTTAAATTGGTTTCTAATCAGCTTGAGGAGTTGAGACGTTTTGGCCTCGTGAAGGAAACTAATAATGGCTGGAAGTGGATCAGATGAATGCTGCCAAAACAATTGACTTTCAAGGCCTGGAAAAGGATACTTTCTCTCCCGAAGATTTAGCAAATAAGTTTAAGGCTGATTGTATTTTGAGGGGTATAAATCCCAAGGCCTCTATGACATATACCCGCGCATTCATTGGATTCCTGCAGGCCCGTGGAAAGACTCCTCTGGAGGTCGAAGAAAGCGATATGGAGGCGTATCTTATAGACCTTAAATCCAGGAGCCTCAAACCATCTAGCCTGAATCGCATATTTGCCAGCTTATCACAATTCTATTCGTTCTTGGCATATAAGCATATGATCGCCTACAATCCAATTATCCCATTCAAGCAACGGTATTTGCATAGGTATAAAGAGGATAGCTATCAGGAGTCAAGACAGCTAATAAGCATCAAGGACGCATCAAAGCTTGCAAACTCGATATTAAACAGCAGAGATAGGGCGATCGTATGGAGTCTTCTGAAGATGGGTATGAGAAGAGAAGAGATGCGCAATCTCGATGTATCTGATGTCAATCTGGAAAAAATGGAGATCCTTCTGAAGCCGACAGCTAAGCGTTCCAACAGGCTATTATTCTTCGACAACGAGACTGCGGATGTCCTGGAGGCCTGGTTGCAGGCCAGAAAGTATAGATCTCATGGCAGCGAGGCTCTCTTTCCAGGAGGGATATCCGGCCGTATAACTGGCTGGCAAATAAATGAGATCATCAAAGCCCATGCCGAGCGTGTCGGGCTTCATAATCCGAACTCTTCCAGACTGGAGGATCAGTTCACGGCGCACTGCTGCAGGCATTGGTTCACCACATATTTATGGAGAGCTGGTATGCCCACAGAATATATTATGGTCCTGAGGGGAGATTCCATGAGGGGGCTAGCTTTCCACAGGTATAATAAAATTGATATGGAACTTGTCAGAGAAAAGTATCTGGCATGCATACCACAGCTGGGGGTGTGAGAAAATGAAAACAATAGAAGCAAAGGCTGATATAGCTATACTCGATCGCAGGCCAGACCCGAACAATCCTGAGAGAACAGTTGTTTTCGCGATATTCGGCGATAAGCAGGCGGCGGATAGCCATATGCGAAAGCTAAAGAAGACCTCGAAGTATCCCTGGCGGATCGCATATTGCATCGGCGGATCTGTGCCTGTCGAGGATGCTGCAAAAGCAGAGGCTGACCTGATCCCCGGAAGAGATTAATGTATCAAATGTTAGAAAATGACTCGCAAAAAAACGACGAATGAAGGATATTATGGACGAAGAAAAACTATGTCCTTACGAATATGGAATCTTTTGCTTACATCCATTGAGATATTTGCATAAATGCAACAAAGAAGGCTGCGAGGTACCGGAATTAAGCTATGTGACATCCACTCCCACCTCTAGAGGAAGGAAGCCTTAACTCTTTAGGGGTAGGGAGGATGTCACCGTGCTACTTTGAAGCGCGCGAGCCAACTACAATAGCTTCTGTTATATTAAAGTAGAAATCCGAAAAAGAAGAATCTAGCTCCAAAGCCTAACAGGTCTATAAGTGCAATCTATAGCAACTTTCTTAGAAAAATTCTCATCGCAGCTTATAGTCATTGGCTGAATTTCGTTAACGGCTAAAACTGGCGCAGACCCAGCTGGAACCCAGCGTTCGACCTCAAACTTCAGATGATATATCTTGAAGTATTTGCCAGCTGTACCTGTATCTGACCTGAACCTAACATAAACGTCTTTCATATACTCTGAGCCATTTAGGTAGTAAACGTTATCCTGTCCTAAAAGAAACATGCGGCTATCGATTACCGTAGTCCATGCCTCGCCATCAGGCGAGATATCGACATAAGCTTTATTCGTAGCCCCTCCGGCATCAATGGCAAAGTTGGCAGTCATTTTTATAGGATATCGCACATTAATAGGGCCTGATAGCTTGTAAATCTGGTATTCGCCGTCATCTATCCTCATATGATCAGTGGAAAAGTTGGCCGTACCCGTAGAATCTTGGGTCATTTTGGTAGAGCTAAGAAATAGGTCCTCGTAGGTTTCAAGTAACCTTTTATCATTGGCCAGCAATTCAAAGATTTCGTCGCTTAGAGCTTCATCTGTTATCTTTATTGATCCACCGGAGGCTATAGCAGCTGCAAGGGCCTTTACATGGGCTGAATCATAAAAGCATTGAATTATCAGATCGTCGAAGCTTGAATTATAATGTCCATCGGAGTTATTCAAGGAGCTATATGTTTGAGGTAACGTTGCAGGGCTTGACGGGACCCAATGTAAGGGATTATTGCTATAAGTCCATGGAGAATATAAATAGCAAGTGACCTGATAGCCGTAAAGCATCCAATCCATAGGGTTTTCTTGGCTTGTCGGCAGCTGGAGGACCTGGATTCCCCAGACCTTGAAATACCAATCTGAAGTACGAACCCATAACTGGATGTTCGCGTCCTCGTCTTTGCCTGCTACATACTGCATGAATGTATGCATCTCGGCATCGGTCTTGAAATAGACATTGAACCTTACATAAGTGCCATCTGGAACATCTTTTCTTGCGCCGGTCTTTAAAGACCTGGCTCCATCCTGCTTGATCTCCCATTGGCCGCCGAAGAAATTAAACCCTCCATAGACTCGATTTGTTAAATCAAGAATTCCAAGCTTCATATATTCGGGCATGCTACCTCATAGCTATTTTGTATCTATTTTATAACGGCGAGAGGAACTTAAGAGCTCTCCATTGAGTGATTTTAGCTCCCTGGCTGGACCAGCCTGAAGCCTGATAGAAATTCCTTGTTACAGTATTTGTTGTATCTACGCTTGATGACATATTGCAATAGTCCGTTATATCGATTTTAACGCTGGTTTGATCGATCAGCTTGATCCTGCCTGGAGGAACTATCTTACTATTGATTAGAAGATCACAATAGCTTCCTACCTGGACCGAGATATCAGATTCGTTAGAGGTATCAAATGAGTCCTCGAAATAGATTACCAAGCCTCCGGCCTGGACATCAGAAGCCTTTATTACAAAACTTCCTGCTCCGCCTGCTAACGCAGTGGTCTGTATTGGCGTTGCTCTGGATGGAATAGATTTTCTCAGATACTCGCCAAATTTATTACTTACTGTGAATAATCTTTTACCGCATATTAAGCTTTGAATTCCATTATCATAATCTATCTCTCTGATCCTAACCTGGAAAGTGCCGTAATCATCCCTATGTAAAACTAGCCAATCTCCAACTTTCAGATGCCAATCTACATTTCTTGAGGTTGCCGAAAAGCTATCATCGTTGTTATCTATGATCTGCTGTAACTGAAATAGAGTTTCATCCTTTTCAGCTCCTTTGCGATCAAATACTTTGAAAAGCTGGATATCGGAGGTCTTATCATAATCTGTTATCGAATATTCAGGCTGGGCTGCATCATTTGAGTCTATCCCTATTGCCGCTTGAACATTAGGATCTTTCTGGTTGATCCTTAAAATTCTGAAATCGTCCTCGCCATCGTTGATATATCGAACTGGACTTGACGGTGATCCTCTGCTGCATTCTGCAGCAAGAAACATGTAAACGCAGCCATCAAGACCATTTTTAAATTGAAGCTCTCGACCGATATTGATAAAGAAGTCGTCGAAATTCTTTGATGCTAACCCGCCTAAAGAGAATGGTATAGTGTTAGTATATTCTCCTATATCGATACCGCCAAACCGTATTTGGCAATCGAATTTATATGGAGCCGCTACATGGAACGCATTAGGCCAGTAAGAATCATCTCCGACCCTGATATAAAGATAATCTTCATCCCTCGAAGATTGGTTCGGGCCTGGCGGGATGTTGCCTACCTCGGAAAGATGGATAATTCCATCATATGCATCGAAGTCGGTTATGAATGGCATGCTGGTAAATACATAAAGGTCCGAATCCTGAATTTGACTCTTTAAGCCTCCCTTAGGTAACTTATGAGCATACGCATTATAGGCAGTCCATAGACCCTCTGAGATGGTGCTACTAATTAAGAATAAGACACCTATTTTCGGGGGAGATAATGAAGGCAAATCCGATGAAAGTATATCATTTAGCGCTAAGCCTGCTCCATAAACTACCTCTGGGATTCTTCTGAAATCTAATGTATAGGCCATCGACCGACAAGTTATTTTCCAAAAATTTTTGTTATCCTCGGCTTTGGTTATGAGACCATTGAAAACATGCTCTCCTTGATCTACAAAGATTACCTGCTGTAGAGCGGGCGCCGGCTCATGTATAGAACAGGTATAAACAAGCTCATCTGCCTTGATTGGATTCTGGGCATATTGCTTGTATGTTACGATTTTGGCTTTGAATGGCTGATAATCTGAGCCTCCACCCAGGCCACGGAAATAAAAGCCGTTAGCTAATATTGTTTGAGCTACGGAGGCAATGAAATAAGAGAATATAGGCTTAACATCAGAAATCGATAGGATATCAGCTGAGTCCTCAATAAGAATCTCTGGAATGGCTAAAATCCCGGATCCTGACTTTATGCTTGATTTATCCTCTATGGTAATCTCATCATTGGCCTCGAGTCTCGAGATCGACTCCAGAAAAGCAGACCATGATAAGCTCGCATGGGCTGAAGAAATGCTATCTATCGAGGCTGAAATCTCCTGCAGCTGCCCGATATAAAAAGATGCCCTGGCCGAGGACTGAGAGAATAGGCTTGCATTGATCAATATCAGCTGCGTCGTTTCATAGTCCGCAACAACTGGGGACCTGGAGCTAATTAGAGCAGAATATTCCTGAACTCTCTCCCTCGAGGCTGCAGCAAGAACCCGGCTGAGGTTATAGATCGGTACATAAGGCTCTATATCAATTTCAGCTATCCCTGAAATTGATGAAAAATTGGCTATAGACGCCGAAGCGCTCAGATCATATTTTGCATCTCCAGCATTTAAAGATGATTTGCTTGATATTATTGCAATAATATAAACCTCGGCCATAGATCCTCCTAAGTATTCTGAAGGGCCTCAACTATCGCATATTGATTTATCGTTCCTGAAATTTTATGCCCGTACCGGCTGTCTGGCGCTATGCCGTTTTTCATAATAATTTGAATAGTATGAGTAGCACCCTGAGGACACCACCTAGATAAATCAAGAAGCGTCCCGCCTGTATTTGAACAATAAATCCTGCCTGGCGTTACTATAAAGCCATCGACTTTAACAACTATGAAAATGTCTTGAGATAGAATCGGCGCAGTTTGGCCTTGAGCTACCCAGAGAGTCCAATTCAGGGATAGCTTAACCTCTGTTCCAAATTCGTGATAGAGGACGTCAAATGTTTTTGAACCTCCCGGCGCGTTAAAATCAATGGCCAAAGACTGAATTAGATGGTCTGTTTCCTTCGATGCTGAAGCCTTTTTCCAAGCTCCCCATTGAGGATTTAAGGCTAGATACCGCTTGCCTGCAATAAGTTCAGATCTGCCTTTCAGAATAGTAACCTGGCGAGTCCTCAATTTTCTTAAGCCTTCATTAGCTGCCTGGACCCAGATGTAATCTCCCGGCCGGAGAAGCCATTCCTCCGCCAGAATTGATATAGTGTATTGGGCTGGATCATCGTTATACAAATCAGTTATATAATTCAGAAGGTCAGGACCCGAGATATCTTGAACATTCACCACCTGAGTTATCCAAGTGGTTAATGTCCTTTCAAGAGAGCTGACCGCCTGCGGAACTGCTGATATGGCTACAATTTCGTTAGGAACAGGGTTTGCAGGTATCTTTTTTATGACATATGCGTTATCAATGTTATGAATGAATTGGCGTCCGGTATCTCTGGAGATCTCGCTTTTTGCATTCATATAAACATAGCCATCTAACAAATTCTCGAACTGAAGCTCATAGCCAAGCCTTAAGAAAAATTTATCAAATGCTAGATTAGCTACGTCATGGAATAGCCATGGTACGCTAAGATGATAATCTCCTTTTTCAAATTCGCCCGGCTTAAGATATGTTGGAAAAGCATGATCAACCAGTATCATGAAAGACCCAGGCCAATCATGAGTTAACATATCTTCTCCCGAATAGCTGTATTCATCGATAGCTAGATTTGATTGAATGTCGGGATCTCCAGTACGATATCTACGAATACCGCCAATATTATCCAGATTGAATCTAGTTCCAGACTGAAATGCGGAACCGTCCCACTCCGGCACACCATGATTAGCTAGTCCACAAGATCCATGATCTAAAGACCAATCTGCAAGCGTATCAGAATAATCTGCTTCATTATCTAATATCGGATCGTGGTTAGTCAAGAACTTAGCTCTGTTATAAACCAATGATTTTATGTTCGTGAGCTTGGAATCTTTGCTTACTCCGGCAAGATTAGAGTTCAAAAAGAAGAATAGTCCTATCTTGGAATCTATGCTTCTCAATAGCTCCAATCCGCCTTGAAGCATATATCCTACAGGTGATGGCTCATATTGAGCATCCCCCGAGTTACGTTCATAAAACGCCGAGAATTTGTTCCAACATTGGAAATAGGGATACGTTGGTATATCATCAGAGAAAAGTTCATTAAGTGTAACTGGCTTATCTAGATAATCGGCTGATGAATTATAGAAGAAATATGGCAAATCTCTATAGAAAAGCATTACCTGTTGAGACTTTGCATATACTTGGACGGTTTTGATCGTTGAATTCGGACTTTGGACTATTTCAGTAACTCCTATCACAATACCATGAAAAACCATTTGACCATATTTGATATAACAAACTTCTGTGCGTTCAGGCAAGAACCCGCCCGGTGGAAGAACAAATACCAAATCATCCGGCCTGATATTTGGATTCTGAGCATATTGAGTAAATCCAAGCATATAGGCATCTATTGGCGTATATTCAACTTTCGGGCCTTCGAGCTCCCTGAAAATATAATCAGCGCTCAAATCTAGGAGTTCCATAGTATAGATATCATAAGTTGAATCGCTTGATACCTCTATTCCATATATCAATCCCTGAAATTCTTCATAAGTCCATGGTAAGCCGGTGGCTGGACTGAGAGCCCAAGTATAGGTTACATCTGATTTATAAAGAGGATCGTTATCAAATGGCCTTCGGTCGCCATCGTAATAATATTGCCCATTATAATACAGAAATAGCCTATAACCTGAATGCTCCCGGTCTCCGAAAGCCCAAAATGAGGCGTTAACTTTTATTTGAAAGATCGTGGAAAGGCTTGATGGAATCTCGGAAAGACTAGAACCATATCTTTTTGTTGCTAATGTCCCATCGTTGCGACATAATTTAGCTATAGGCGCAGGAAGTGCATAATCCGAAAAAGCATGATTGCATAACCAGCCGTATCTACTTTGTTTATAGATCCCATGTCTGGATGAAAACTGTAAAGAGGCATCCAGATACATCGATATTCTTGGATTTATGATTACTGTCGGTTGCTGGTCATAGCTGCCGAAAGTAAGCTCAAATCCATACTTTAAGCCTGCAAGATCCGCATAAGTCCAGGGTTGGGTAGTTGCTGGGTTGATGCTCCATGTATAATTTAATGATCCCGCTGTTATGATGCGAGTTCCAATGAAATGTACCGGAACATAAACGCCTGTTCCGTAATATTTTATATCGTTTATTAGTAAAAAAGGAGTAACGGTTACATCTGCTCCAATATTCGAAACTTGATCAATATCACAATCAAGCGTTACCTTATTGAATAAAAGGCTTGAAGGAATATCAGGAATGTTGCAGTATATGAACGCCGGGGTACTTTTTGGTGTCAGCGGGCCATCCAGGGCGATGTTAAAGAGATCTATAACGCTATCATCTAAACAATCATATGTAATAAATCGATTGCTGTATAAGAATCTCAATAGCGTTGGCTCAGACCAATAATAATTTAATCCATTTGGAAGCATGAAAGGAGATCTGCATTCCGGCCCTATACCACCATAAGTAGAGCAACGATATTTATAATGCTCTCCTGTATTAATATCATGCCATATAGGTGCGTCAGCGTTCGGCCATAATGTGATAACTTGAGGATTGCCAATGATATCGATATAGTTGATTGTGACTTTGAAATAGCGACATCTGCTGAACTCTCTTACTAGATCATCAGAATTTGTGTTCGAATACAAGGCAAGTCCAGCACAAAAAACTCCGTTTGCAAGCTCCGACCACTGCCAGCTTAATTCTGTTTCGGGATTTGTCGGATAATCGGCATGTACCCATTGAAAAAAAGGTAAATTATATTTTACTTTGCCAAAATTCCAAAAAGAATTAATAGAGTCTATATAAAGAAGAGCTCCGCTGCCTCGCATATAACCCCATATGCTTACATTGGTTATAATTCCAGAGCTTATGCCGGGATCTGGGAAGAAGAAGCCTGCTACATCTCCGCCCCAAGATATACGGCAACCCAGATCAAAAACTTCATCGTCTTGCAGAAAATTGAAATAATCCCAATCTTCCCAGGACTTTCTGGTTACTGGAATAATATAATACCATCCAATTTCGTCGTTAACCGGGCATCCGTGGAGAAGAAAATCTAAATAATGATCATTGTAGCCTTTAACATGCTTAAATTTTATTGGGCAATAGGTTAAATCCATCGATCTTCTGATCAGATACAGGCCATCCTTTATAAGAGGCACTATAAGCGGCGGTTTTGTTTGTTCTGATATTATGGACGAATGGCTCGGGATGTTCGCTGAAAGCTCAGTTGAGCCTGTCCAATTCGCAAGCATAGACGATTTTGATTGAATAATTGCCGAATTTTCGCCAGGTATCCAGCTATATGCATTGGCAAAAATTTTTGATAAGCTTTGAAGGCTGGCATTGATTTCAGCCTCTATCATTGCCGATATTAAGCTATTTGACTCAATATTTGCTGAATAATCTTCTAAGCTGCCTGAGAGCTCTATAGTCCCTAAAATTCCGTTATGGGCTCCGCCTATTACTATTCCTTGATTAGAATTTCCATCTCCGGAATGATTCCATCTGGTCTGTAAAAGATCGCCGCTGTTTGTCCAGGCAGATCCATTGTATAGCTCAATAAGGCTGTAAACAGATGAATTATCATATTTTGCCCCGCCCATCGTAATAGCATCTGATGGCGTGCCTCCTCCAGATAGAGAACTCCTGCCAGTGTTTAAACTGCCTCCGGATGCCCAGGTTGTGCCGTTGAATGTCTCTAATATCAATACTTCAAACCAGGCTAAATGATCATTATCATAGTTTCCGCCTACCGTAAATGCTGCAGATGGATTGCCTCCGCCAGCGTTAAGCTGCCTCTTGTTGGCTAAGCTGGCTTTATTGCTCCAAGCTGATCCATTCCAGCCTTCCACGGTATCAACTATGAGAAGGATTGAGCCTCCCATGCAGATAGCCGCAGAAGGTGTCCCATCTCCTGCTAAGCTATCCCTGGGAGTGCCTAAGGCGGCGGCATTCGTCCAGGCGGCACCATTGAATAGTTCCGTTTGAGCTACTTCTTGATTTGTTGCAAAGGTATAGCCACCAATACATATAGCTGCAGATGGATTGCCACCGGCCACATTCAAGAGCCTGGCTGAATTCAGGTTTGATGCATTTGCCCAGGTAAAACCATTGAATATTTCCGATATGGGGCTTTGAGTATATCCGGAATTTTCTCCACATACAGATATTGCCGAGGCCAAATTTCCAGATCCACCCAGCATAGAGCGAGGATTATTGAGCGTTGGGCCTGAGCTCCAAGTTAGAGACATTTTTTTACTCTTTTCTACGATACCCTAACATCTTTCAGAACTTCATAAACTGCAGCTTCAATAGCCTGCTTTAGCATTATTGAATCTGTTGTGAAAACAATTTTTGCCGGTATCGTTACAGGGTTCGATTTTAGCAATTCAGCAAGCTTTTCAATCTCTGAATTCACCGATGAAGTATCGAGACTCAATGAGGCTGAAGCTTTGCCTACTGATCCTAGGTTGCTGATATCCGAGAGGCTGTTAAGTAATGAGCTCATCAAATCGTTAGGTATCAGCCATTCTCCACCTGGCGAATCTCCGGCTATAATAGGTGTAGGTCCTGGGATGAATCCGCCTGAGGCAAAGCTTAGCCAATCACCGCCGCCACCGCTTGACATGCTGCCGGTATCACCCCCTTGGCCATTCATAAATATATCTTGGAATATTCCATCTATCGTAGCAACCATAGATCCAATTTCTGTTAAAATTCCCTCGACAGTACCAAGATCCGTAATCATTGATTCTATTAGCTTATCGGTACTATTGAGGTCTTTATTCAGAGTATCTAAAGAGGTATTCATTGATGCAATAGTCGTGTTTGATGTTGATAGCGTTTTATCAATGTTGGTCGCTATGGAACTCGATTGAGTTTCTAAATTTTTTATTTGCATTGATATTGTTAAAGAATTATCCGTTTCCTTCTCGACCGCATTTGTTGTATTCTGGATATTATTTACTGTTGTAAGGAGTTTATCTGTTGTAGTGCCTAATTCGTTGGCCGAGTTGTTAACCAATGTAAGGGCGTTATTGAACTCTAAAACTGAATTTGAGCTCTGAGATGTGTAAATGTTTGGAAGGCTGGCTAATCCTGGGCTCATTGGGCTGAATGGCTGAGCTCCAAAAGATGGGATGCTTCCTGCTGGAGTCTGAGTCCCGAGCATATTTGCATTTGGCGAGTATGCTAAGGTTTTAGTCATGGCGCTTTCCATATCCACCATATTTAATTTTGTGGCCTCAACCGTCTTATTCAATGATGTTGCTGTATCGTTAACATCCTTGAAACCCTCTTTGATATTATTTACTGCTGTATTCGTATTCTCTAAGTTAATTTGGGTTTGGGCTGTATCATCTTTTCCGGTCTTGATATAATCCTGGTATTTTGCCCAGGTGTCTATATCTGGTGGTGCTGCAGCAACATTAGTTCCAGATCCGACAGTTAAGCCTCCCTGCTGATCCATACTCCATTTAGTATGTGCCAGGTTGAGCATGTTATCTTGCCAGGTCTTTAAAGCGTTAGGATCGGTTGCAGGGCCTATAAAGCCTTTCTCGAACATGCCGCCTTCAGTACCCAGATCCGCAAGATCATATCTTTGAGCATTAAGTTGATCGTTGGTGTTTTTCGTGCTGTCGGATAGCTTCTTTTGGGCATCAGCTAAATTGGATACATCTATTCCCATATCTTTTAAGAGCGTTTTAAGGTCTATCATATGATCCTTGTATTCCGAGAGGGCATTAAGTTCATCAGTGGTGAACATATCGGGCGTCTGATAAGCCAAAGTTTCAAGCTGGGTAATAAAAGTCTGAGTCGCTTCGATGGAACCTTTGTATCCCATGCTCATGTTATCTTCCAATCCTTTCAGGTCATCCCCTAGTTTGGGCTGGAAATAGTTTTTCATGAAATCATCCAGGTTATCGACGGATCCCTTGAGCTTTGAAGGATCGCTTATCCAATCCTGGATCTGCTGTTGAAGGGTTTCTATGCCGCCTTGCCCTGGGATTTGAACATTTCCAACATTTCCAAATAAATTTGTAGTTAACGCAGTCCCGGCGCTTTGCCCCAGCTTAGCCCAGACAGCATCAAGATCTGATGATTTGTCGGCGCATGCTTCAGCAAAGGCAAGAGTTGAAGTGCCGCCGATCCTGGCAAACTCGACGGGCATATTGTTCTCCATCCATTGGAGCATTGGTACAAAAGCTGCAATTGTATCTTCATCCGTTATAGTGAATCCTTTTTTCCAATCATCGCTAATCGTGGACGCCATTGAAGCAACTTGGGTATCAATCCATCCTTTGACGTTTCCTATCGGTATGTCGGAAGTATCAAAAACACTCGAAAGTTCAGAATGGATGTCCTTGACGTTCGCTGCTATAGAAGTTTGTGCTCCTTCGATCTCCGATTTTAAAGTATTCAGTTGATTCAAATAATCTGAAGGCTGAGCTTTTGCAGGCATTGCCTCAAGCTCTTGTAATTGCTCATTCCATTTCTTTAAATCTTCGGTTTCCCTTTGAACGTTGGAATAATCTTCCATTACTTTAGTTGAAAGATTCGGCGCATTCTGAAAGTCCTTGTATGCCTTGGTCAGATCATCTATAGATACGGTATTGTCCTTATACATTTTATTTATATCATCTGTAAAGGCTTTATCTTCATCAAGTTTAGTCGGGTCTATTGTGACTGTTGCAGGAGTAATTTTTACATCAGCTATCGAATTTACCGCCATCCTAGCATTATATGTTGTCTGATCCTCTTTTCCCTGCAGCAGATTCATTCCTTCGGCCCCGATCAAGGTATTAACATCAGTATGTAGATCCCCGCTCGCTTCCGAAATCAGCTTGTTTAATTCATTAGCTCTGTCGAATGAGTCATTTTTTATCCAGCCAGAAGAATAAGTCTTTCCGGCAATCGTTAAATTCATCTCACTCATACCGTATTCGGAACCGCTGGAGTCACCATAACTTTCTGAATAACTTAGCGGGACTTTTGCATTTAATGCATGAGTCGTGGTGCTAAATCCTGAATCGTATGATTGCGTTGGCTGCCCTTCATTAGGGTTCACCCATGCGCCGGGATTTGTAACCGCTCCCGTTGTTTGGTCGTATGTTCTCCATTTCATGATATAATCATTGCTTATGTAGCTTCCATAAGATTTAGCATAAGCATCGTTGGCATCCGAAAAAGCCTTTGCTGCTGCAGCTCCGGCAGCTGTTCCTGCATCCGTTCCAGATTTTGTTAAGACATCGTTCATGGTGCCGTTTATGTCATCATATGAATCACTGATGCCGTTACAGATATTCTCTCCTACAGTTGTTCCTATCTTCTTACCAGGATCGGCATACTGTGCCGATATTTGATCATCAGTCATACCAAGCGCATTTTTGTCAAGCCAGTTTGTGCCCTGCTGCACCACATTACCAAGACTCTGAAGCCCTGAATTGGTTGTGTTTGCCGCATATTCGCCAGTTGAATACAAGCCTTTTCCGAGTTTATCAAGAGCGGTAACGCCTTCATCAACAACAGTAACAAAATCTGTTAAAATAGGAAGAAGAAGAGTACCTAAGTCTATCTCGCATGTTTCTATTGCCGCACCAAACTTTTTCATAGATGCTTCATATGTCTGAGTGTTTTTGTCCGCCGCCTCGACTCCGGCATTACTGTTTTGGAGATCTTGAGTATATTCTTTTAAATTTGCCTGCTGCAGCAACGCCCAAAGTCCAGGGCCTGCAGTAGTACCAAATATTTTTGATGCTTCAGCCGATGATGTAATATGAGTTTTTAAATCTGCGATTACATCATCAAAAGAATGAAGCTGAGGATTAATATCGTCAGCAGATACACCTATAGAGGTTAAACCTTCGGCAACCTTCTTGGGCGGATCTGACATATCTTTTAAAATTGTATTTAGATCGCTTGAAGCGGTTCTAGCCCTTATACCGGCTCCCTCCATCAGAGAGAGAGAGCCTGCAGTATCCGCAAATGATAACCCGGCTGCTGAGGCGGTAGGCCCCGCTATCCTCAATGCAGATGCCATATCCTCAGTTGAAGTCTTTCCCAGCTGCGAAGCGGCAATCATAATGTTCACATCTTGCGCCGCCTGGGTCCCGTCCTGATGGAATTGCTTTAGCGTAGTGCTCAAAACTGTTGTAGCGCTCCCCATGCTTATTATTCCGCCTTCTGAAAGCGTTATTGAGGCAGCTAGATCTTTTTCCATATCCTTTGTTCGAACGCCGTTATCTGCCAGGGAAATCATGGCCTGGCCTGCCTCGTTCAAGCCTACTGTAGTTCCGCCGCTGGCTTCCTCGGCTATTTCTTTCAGTCCGCTAGTGGTCTGTCCCGTCAAAGCTCCTACTGATTGCATGCTTTGTTGAAATGATGTAGCCGCCTCAACGGACTTATGCAGGCCCTCGCCTAAAGCTACTGCAGCACCAGCGCCAACCAGCATTTCAGGACCCGCATTTAATAGACCTGTTGGAACGCCAAAACCTTCAGCCGCTCCTTTGAGCTTTTCCAACATCCCCCCTTCTTCTTCCCCGCCTCCCTCACCCCCTACTTTTAAAGGCTCCGCTACCTTCTGTTTGATTTCTTCATATTTATCTTCAATTTCTACAAATTTATCTATTGTCTGTGTATCGTCGGCAGTTATGAGAAGTTCATAAGAATTTTCAGCTAGACTTGTTGCCGAGTCGGTTAGATCATAAATAGAAGCAGATGCAGCTGACGTATCAGCGGTAACGCCTATCTCCAGCTCCTTATCTAAACCGCTTGACGACTCTGTTAAATTGTTTAGTTGCTCCTGAACATCTGCAGCATTCATTGAAACATCGATGTTCGTTAGCTTAAGCTCGTCCAGCTTTTCTGTGGCCTGCTCTATCTGGCTGATATCTACGGTGATAGGGATAGGATCTTTAAGACTTTCAGAGATGGCATTAAGTTTCTCTTGCATCTGCTCGGTCTTATCAATAAGTGCATCGGCTGCACTTACATAATTAGAGATATCCAGCATTGCGGCCGAGCCAATATCATCAACGCCCATAAGTATCAATCCTAAAAATATTTTAGTTGTATGCTCCCTGTGAACATACAACTAGTTTTGATTATCTATTACTGCCTCATTTTTTAAGGCTATTGCTTCATCATTAGCGGCTTCAACTTCAGCCCAGAAATCATCCTCCGATTCATACCGCTCCATGCCTTCATGCTCTTCTTCATCCCTCTCTTTCTTTTTCTGCTTTTCTAAGAGCTCCTTTTCTCTATGATTGAATTCAATCAAAATCGAGAGATCCAAAAAGAAAAGATCTTCCGGAGTTAAAGAGGCTACAAATCCAGGATCAAGAATTTTGTAGTGATTAATCAGAGCATTCATAGGCGTGCCAAGGCCCGGAAAAGCCTTAGCTAGCGCGCATGCGGATTGACTTAGCCCGGTCTTGGATAGTGCTAGTATCGTCGTAGATTCCCGGAAAGCATACCTCAACCATCGTGGCCCAATCCTCGGAGTTGATTATAGATACTGGTATCTCTTTATTTAAGAGATATTCAGCAAGGGACTTTTTTGGTCCCTCAAGAAGATCGTCTACAACTCGCCAGCCATCTTCGAGAGCCTTATTGATTCTCCGAATCCAAATTCGTCTCTCTCTGGTAGGATCTATTTTGTCTGACTCTTTTACTTTATGCTCTCCCCTTGTAGATTCCAGATTGTAGACATGCCCAGTTTCATGGTATGGAACCGCAAGAGCCTCACCTGAAGGCATGGTTAAGGAGTATATGCCACGCTTCGGCTTCAATGCCTTAGTCAATGCCTCAATATTGGTTGGGTCTACAAAGAGTTCTTCGGTTCTTATTGGCTTTTCTTCTTCTGCCATTTTGTATTTCTCCTGTTTTATTATATCCTGGCCTTTTATCGGTCCCAACCAGGCCCGCCAGGAGGTCAATCTAGGGCTTTTCGCGTCTAGACACTAGGAAGGGACCGAGATCTTCAAATGTAGGGCATTTTACGCGGCCGCTACAGATATCGATTTATGTATATGCTGTCGATTTTGTGTTCCTTAAGGTGATACTTGGCTTGGTTGAGCCTATCCCGCTCTCATGGAATACCTTTAGACTTGCCTTGTAGAAGTCATCAGCTGAGACATCGGACCAGTCATCAAAGACGTTGGTTAAGGATGTGAGCTCCAACATTCTTTGATAATGTGTGAATCCATAGAATGTGTCGTTAAGCGCTGCGCCAGTGGTTGACGAGAATGTAACGGTAACTCCATCTGAGAGGGTCTGAGCCGATCCTGTTACTGAGATCTCAGCGCTCCAGGCACCGTTATTTTTGCGCCACTTAAATTTATCTGGCGTTCCGTCCGTTGTAACGTATACCTCGAACTCGGCCGGATCGGTCCCTGTGTAGGTCCCACCCCATATTATTGTCGCACTTCCCGCGTTCGCTCTGTGAGAGTATCCCCAGATGTTCGAAACGCCTATCTCATTGCCAAAGACCCTTAAACGCCAGCCAATGAGACCGGCTGCATCCATTTGAGCCGTTGCTGTCGGCGTAGTTTCAACGCCTTGCCTAAATCTCTTGAGCTCTTGCCTGTCCAGATCGTTGTAATCTAGCTGGAGGTCGGTATCCCTGGGACCTTTAACCACCAGCTGGGGAGCTGCAGCACCAGAAGGTACTGGAGCTTTCTGATTTGCCCCGAACTTAGGAGATTCTTTCATTGTCAGCGTAAGCTTATTCCAGAACTGGCTGACGTTTGATTGAGGCTGGCCGAACTCCAAGATACACTGAGAAGCCATGAGCATTTTGGGCTTATCCGTTTGAACATTGATGTATGTAGCAGTTCCAAACGTTGATGAGTCAGTCATCTCTGCGCCAGAGCAATCGAAAATCATTGATAGAGTGTTCTTATCTTTATCGATTTCTACCTTGAGCTGTTCTATTACACACATTCGGATATCAAGCGGATTTAGTGTATCCCAGCACCATAAAGTAAATGATTTTATGGTGTCATTGGCAGTAAAAACATGGTCATACCCGCCGCTAGTTCCTAGTTCACTTCCTAGCGTATCTGTGCCCATCTGGGCCAAAATGAGCTCCCCTAGGCCGTTACTCTCAATCAAAGGTGGCATGGGAATAGATATCTTGAATCCCTCTGCAGCCCTGATGCCTAATACGGGATCTCTGTTACCTGATATTCTCTTCTTAGTCGTGGGCTTGGTTGACTTTGGTGTTAGCTTGCCGTCAACTATCACATAAACAGCAGGAGCTGATGCCTTTATAGCAGCGTTTTCAAATGCTAACCCTATCCGCTTAGTCGTTATTGGCTGTGGACCTGTTGCCATCAAAATTCGCCTCTCAGATGGTCCTCATATGCTTTGAGAAATTCTTCGGTGCTTGTAAATCCATGCTTATGAGCGTAATCTGAGGCTGTTAGCCTGACTCCGCTCCCTATCTCCTCGTATAGCCTTTCTCCCCCTATCGGGTCGATGTGGCTCAGAGGCATTTCTTTTCTTCTATCGACCATACTAACTCCTTCACTCGTCCAGATATCTTAGCCTGGTTGTTATGGTGATTTGAACACGGTCTGGAAAATCTGGGTTTGTAACGGTTACCACCCGGATTGGTGGCCTGATACTGAAGTAATAATTGATCCCGCTTCGAACTGCTCTTATTGGCTTTTTGAGAACATTGGCAACGTCTTTAGCGACTCCTGATATGCAAGTGTCATTTTTGTTAATCTGTAGAATGTCAACTGCTATCATATGAACATGGTCAGACATACCGTGAAAATCTACACCAGGCAAACCCGTACTGAGCAGATCTATGCTATGGATTCCGATGCAGCAATGGTTAGCCTCTTTCAAATAATCGTCAGCTGAAGTTAAGTTGAAGTTGGGGATGATCTGACCGTTTGTAGCTTTTTGTATCTCTGTTTTAGCCAAAAGAGCATCAGCTACAAACTTTATATATAACGATGGATCGGCCATTGAACCTCCTTAGCCCTGCTATATTATCTATTATTTTTAGAAAGATTTTTGCTTCCTGGAGGATACGGAATTCCGATATCCATAACTTCGATATTAGGAACTTCGCCCGATTCAATAGACTTAAAAAAATTGTCTTCCCAGAATTGAATCATTTCCGGAATTGCTCGATAAAATCCAATTTCTATAGGATGATTCAGCGCCTCTTGAAGAGGTCCATAATTGAAGCCGTTAGAAGCAAAAGCGCCATGGGAAACTACCTTTGCCCTTATAATCGTTCCATCTGATTCAACTTCGGTATGTATCGATCTATCCCAATTTCCAGTTATTTTATGAGTCAAGGGATGGATTTCATTCTCTGCAATATGGCCCATTTCAAGGGCTATTAACTCAGCCACGGACTGAGCTCGATCCCTTCTGGCTGTCCAGTCCTCTATTAATTTATCTATTCCTTGAAACTGAAGAGAAGCCACTATCCCCCTACCTCGCAAATTTCATGATGATTGAGGCCATCAAGAGACCTGATATCTACGCGCCCAGGCATCAGCAAATAAGGACCTGCTTTGCCGTGAATATCTGTTTTAGCCTCGATTTGCTCATCCCTTTGAACTATTAGCAGCTTGGCATAAGCAATAGGATGACCATTCTTTTTGTAAATATAGGTAAAGGGCGTCCGAGGATTCGCCTGTTTAACAGGCTTGGCTCTGGTTAGCTCATGGCCTGGCTCGTCTATGATTGTCATCTTTACCCAGAACCCCGGAGCATCTCGACCATCTGAAAACTTCACCCATGGCCATATAGTCCAATCTCCTTGCTCGTCTATCTCGGAATTGTCTATGATATCTCTAATTAAGACACCGTTTATGTCATCAATAGACGTAGCGCTAAAATGTCCAGTAACTCCAGATGGTTTCTTGTATTTGATCCTTAATTCTTGTGCTCCGGATATCGGCGTGTTCGTGGTTATCTGCAGCCTCAGCATAGACTGCCCTTTAAATATTATTTCGTTTTGAGCCACATTTACCTCCTCGGTGAAATCTTTTATTGGGCAAACCCTGGCAAAGACTAATGATAGCGGCGGGACGGTAAATTCTGCTAAAATGATATCCAAAGGAACATCAATTTCAGTCCCTACTACCCAGATTTTTGAGGTGTTTGAGCCTGCCGCCCAGCAATCTTGTATTAAATGGAGGATTGAACTTAAAGATGATCCAGAAGCCAAAAGAGCCCTTAATTCGTGCTCCGAGTTACCTATTGCGTTAACTATCGAGCTTGAAGTTATATGAGCTATTTCGAGCTGAGTATAGACATCCCCCCATTCCGGCCAGGCTAAAAACTGGGTCTCTGAATTCAGGTTAGCTGCCGTATGAAGATAATACTCGCTGATATAGGCCAGAACATTTGAGATGCTATGAATATTGCCATGAGCTTCATAGATTAGCTCGGGATTGGCTATGATTTGGCTTTCTGAATCTATTGTAGCGCCAAAATCGAAATGGCCATCCATTAAGGATATACTCAGGATGTGTGCGGCCTTTTCTATTTCATATTCAGCATTTGCTATAATTTCCGAAACGCTTATTGAATCTGCGACAATCTCCCTAGGCCCGTATGGTGTCCCTGTCGCAAGAATGCTGGAGATAGTCGTTATCAGCGCTACTCTTTCAGCATCCAGAGCACTAATATTTGCGGTTATTCCCGATATACTTCCTATACTCTCAGATATTTCTATAGGATATTCGAAGTTTGATCTAATCTTCGAGACTGAAACTAAAGATGCTGATTCTTCTATATTCGATGCAAGCGCCGTCCAGGTATAGTATAGATATAGAGGTGCTGAAGCTCGACCACCAAAAATTATACCCGTTGATGCATTGCCGTTGCCTGCACCATAACCGCAGTACATTGGAAATGCAGAATCAACTGACCATGTTGATCCATTGAATAGCTCTGTTGCGTTAGACCAATAACCTGTAGCCGTCATTCCTGTAGCTGATAAGGCGTTAGTTGAAGATCCGCCGACTACTAACATTTGCCGAGATGTGTTTAAAGTTCCAGTGTTTGACCAGGCTGAACCGCTCCAAATCTGGGTGGTATTTGTTACACCTATATCATCAATGCCACCGGCAATTATGGCATTTGTTGGATCTCCATGGCCTCCCATGTCTTGGGTTACTGCTGTTAGGCTGCCTTGAGTGCTCCATGCCGATCCATTAAAGGTTTCGCACAAATCGTATGTTTGTACGCCGTCTTGGCCTCCCATAATTATAGCTGCAGAAGGTGAACCTCCACCGGCTAGCTCCTTTCGTGCAGTTGAACAATCAATAGAAATAGCCCATGTAGTACCATTATAGAGTTCTGTAGACTTAATAGATCCGCCTACATACATATTTTGGCCGCAAGTTGCAAAAGCTGCCGATGGCGAACCTCCGGCCGCTAAAAATTGCCTGCTATAATTCATGCTGCTCACTACAGACCATGAAGAGCCGTTGAATACTTCAGTTTCTATTATGTCTGATCCGTAATGATCACCACCAATGCAAATAGCTGCGCCTCTGTTCCCATCCCCGCCCATCGCATATTTCGTACTATTTAAGTTGCTGCTCGTTTGGGTCCAGGTCAAAACAGTCATCTAACCCCCACCTACTCGCAATAATGAGAATTGGATGGATTGATACAAGGCTAAGAATTCGGCCATGTATCGAGCTGAAGGAACATAGAAAGGCTGCCAAAGTGGTGCTGCAGCAAGAGCATTCCCGCTGCTCGGTGCATCGAACAAAACTAGATACGTAAATGCATTACCTAAAGCCCATGAGCCGGTAGATTCTGGGAAAAATATATCTGCAGCACAAGTCTTAACCCCACCTGCTGCAGCAGGGAAAACAGTATCGTCGTTATCCATTTGGACTCTGGCATATCCGTTAACTCCTATCGTAGGCTCGCCGGTTAATATGCCGTCTTTGCTGCAATCTGTAACCAGGCCCGCATAAAGACTTGATGGACTGCCTGAACCAAGTACGGAATCTAGCGCTATGTTAAGATATGCATCAAATAAACCGCTAGCTCCTTCTGTGAATATTGTAGTTTCAGGAGTTGCATTGAATTCTGAAACTGTTCTGAGAACTCCCGATATCTCCTTATCCAGAGCTGAGTTATAGTTCATTGAAACTAAAACCCAGAAATCACCTACCATAGGAGAACTAAGCCATGGATCTAAATGAGTGAACCACCAATAAGGAAGCCATCCATAGCCATTCAACCCCCAGGATGTACCCCAATGATTGCGGACAATGTAAGCTCCTAATGAAGCATCTGAATTAAGATGGTTATTATCATATCCAATTAAATTTAATGCATGCAATGTATTGTGATAATCCCCTGATGATGAAGGTATACCTATATTTCCGGTGCTATGGTCTGCATCATCTAACTGTTGATAATACGCTACCCAGAATTCGACTGGATTGCCTGCCGCAATTTGCGCCTTTGCTGCGTTATGAATTTGGGTTAAATTCATTCCTGGCTGACTTATAAGTACTGCAGCAGTGGCAAGATTTCGAGACCCGAGATTATAATTTTCACTTCCTGGGTCCATCACACAGTTATCACCAGTGTAAAGATAATCCGATTCTGGAATGGTCCCGTAATCAATAACGGCCATCATGTTACCTCGTATCGTACTTCCTGCCGATGGCGATAATTGTATTGGGATTCCATCTTCGAGAATTGTAGCATTATAATATTGAAATGCCTTAGATGGGCCTAAAGGATCTAAAAATATTCCATAATCCCTATGAAGAACATAATCGATGCAACCGGCACAAGCAAAAGCAGCACATGTATTGAATCCGTCCTGATCCCATATTTTTTCAGGCATATTGCCGGTAGATCTAAGGTCTATTGATGAAGGTAACAAGAAATGAGGCAATAAAGTTTTTTCGAAGTATGATCTTACTTTAGGGTGATATATCGAATAATCCCTTGGGTCTGGTTTCTGCTTGATAACTCCTGTATTATGCCTCATGATTCACCCTACAATAAGATAAATCGGCGTTCCATGGAAATATAGATCAGGAGACCATTTAATAAAAGGATCAATTTTTATAGTCTCTTTTTTAGGAAGAGCATTAGCCGGAATGACATAAGATATCTGGGTATTGGAAAAGAAGGTTGCTGTCCATTGCTCCATTGATCCGTCCTGCCTGGTTACATCAAGCCTTAGCAGCATTGCAGCGCTTATATCTACGGGCTGTTTAACTTGGTTCTCATCCCGCTCATAGACATCTATAATTATTTGACCTCCCGTATCTCCTTGTATAGCATACATGCCCTACACCTCCGAGCTATCATACATCTTCCTGAATATCTGGGTTTTATCAAAGTTATTTCTATAAAGAGAGGTCTCCATCCAAAGCTTAACATAGATCATTTCAGCCCAAGCCATGGCCTCTAATTCAGAATCGGAAAGAATAAGGCCCTGGATTTCCTGAATCTCATTTATTCTTGAAATGAGATTGCCGAGAGATTTTATGTCAGCTGACGCCTCGTATAGGCGGGTAAACTCGTTTATAAAGAAAATGGAATCTGAAAATACTTTCGCTTTAAACTCTGCGTCCTGCTTTGATGAACATAAGATCCTTGAAGAGCCTACGATTAATGCGGCTATATCAGCAATTAAATCTAGATGGCTATATTCTGAAGATATTGATGATAATCTAGCCTGGCTCTCTTGGATTTGCCATAACGTAGGATTTACTTCAGAAGATGAAATTATCCTCTCTATAACCTCTATCAAGATCAAGGACGCAGCGGCCATAAGCTTTGAATTTGATCTCAAGTTGGCTGCAGTCTCTGCTATGTTTTCGTTATCTGACAAAATCCTAGAGATTGAATCTATTGCTAAATGTACGATTTCCAGGACCTCATCATTAGATTGAAGCAGGCTTGAAGCCTCTATATTAGCCCTAGATTCATGCAATCTCTCGGTTATGGCCTGAACATTCGTCTCTGATAAGATCTGGGCTGCAGCCTCGGCTAGGACCCTATCAACAGCAGAAATTAGGGAGGCTGACCGACAGGATGCAGCTATTTCAATCAATTCAAATAACGAATAGGCACTATAGATTCGAGCTAATGTACTAATAGATGCTGTAGGTTCGGCTGTAACCTCATCTATTGAGCTTGCACTTGATATGCTCTCTATTATAAGGCCCAATTCTGCTATTATTCTGTCCGTTGACTGAATAGAGCTATAATTGGTTAAGATTGATTGGATCTGTTGTATAAGTTCTCTAACACCGTAAATCTTTGATATATTCGCTAAATTAGCAGATAATTCAATCAATGGCTCATCAGTAGATGTTAAATTGCTTATAGATCCAATTGAAGCAGTATCTTCAACGGTAGAACCTGATGAGAACCATAATGCAATAACTACCCTGGCATCGATTATTGCGGTGCTGGTGGTCAAATTGTTTGAGAGTCTGCCTTTAATTGTCTGACTTCCTGCAGCTACCGTAAGACCATAGCTTGTAGACACTGAATTAGCTTCGCCGGAGTTAAACGGTGACTGTCTCGAACTAGCAACATCCACGCCATTGATACTTATTCCATAACATTCGCCATGAAAATCCGAGCTCGTTGGTCGGCGTTTTGTGCCTATTGCAATAACTAGCAGTTCTCTTGAGTCGGTAGTTGTTCTACTGATAGTACATTGTGAATCATCAACTAATGTGTTACTGGTAGTAGATACTTGAGAAACTGTAGTATTTATATCAAGTAGAGTCGATGGATCGAAAAACAGCAATGCCAAATAGTGCCTATCTATTGTTGATGTACCTGATGAGTTTACCGCTGCCCTTCCTTTAACCGTCAGCGAAGTTGCATCTTGACTAGCTGCATAAGCTGTAAATTCCGCCTCTGTATAATTTGCGGCACATGCTGGCGTACCTTCAACCTGAACCAAATCACTGCCGCCAAAATTAATTGCAATCTTTCTGCCATAACCTCCTTCTACAGATCCTTTATTATTAGATACGGCATAAATTGCTAACGCAACACATGACCCTGATGGAGTTGCGGTAATTGAAACGTTATCATCAGCAAATGAGGTACTCGTAAATGTGTTAGCGACTGCGCTTGTTGCTAAAGTAAATTCGTCACCGTCAAAGATTATTATAATCAAGCTTCTGTTATCGATAGTAACAGTTTTCGTATTGACTGTAGCAGCAAATTGGCCTTTAATAGTATGGTTCCCTGCAGCCAATGAACCGATCCAGAAAGTTGTCTCCCCTTCAGGAAAATTAGAATCGTATGGACATTGGCCAACCTGACCGTAATTCACTCCATCTACATTGATGGCTATATATTTTCCTGCTGAATCTTCAGTAGTTCCATAATTATTAGCGACCTGATATATAACAAGGACTGTTTGAGTCTTAGATAATGAAAAAGTCTGAGAGGCGTATGTGTCATCGGCTAAAGTTGACGATGAGACGTTGACGGAATGAGAAGAGTCCGTCAATACATATTTGCTATTGAACTTTAGCAGAGTCATAACTTTAACCGACGAACACAGATGTTATTTCCAGAACATGTGGCCGACTACGAGAGAGATGCCGGCTATGACAACCGCTCCGAGAGTACAGAAAACAGCTAGCCACTCTCGGATCTCATACCAAGCTTTCGACTTGCCTTTGCCCTGGTTCAGCGATGTCTTCAACGACTCAAGATCTTCCGTGATCTTCGTTAAATCTCGCTGAATTGTAGGCAGCATCACATTGATTGTGGCTGTGCACACCTCGTAGCTGTTGATCTTGCTGAAAAGCTCTTCGATCTGTTTCTCGGCCCTCGTTTTGAAGTCCTCAAAAACGGCCATCCGAGACACGACATTAATCTCAGCCATCCGATCGCCTCTCGAAAAAGATTAAAATCTGAGAGAGAGTTAGGTGTCGATGAGGGCTCTGTCTTATCACACGGGCGCTCGTGGTGATAAGGCATCCCTTCTTACTGCGCTATGTCGGCTGCCAGCTTCTTTAGAAGCTCTACAAGAGTGGCGCACTCGGTCACCAGGGTTTTATCGGCAACGATATCGTTCATGAGGTTCATTGCAGCCTGACCTACTGCAAATCCTGGGACTAGGCTCCATGTTCCGATGCACACGCCAAGAGCAGTGCCAAGAGTCATAGCATCGCTCATTATCTTGGGGTTCGACTCAAGAGCATCTTTCGCATTCATGATCTCCTGAGCTGTCAGCAAAGCATCCTGTCTAAACCCTTTCCAATCTATACCAAGTTTCTCTACAGTTTTATCTGCCATTTTCATTTTCCTCCTAGATTTTCTTAAACATTCAATGCGAGATTGACAGCAACAAAAAAGCGACTGCCGAGCACTGAAAAATGATTCAAAATTGATTGTTCTGGCTTCGATGTCTGCGAGCCGCTGTGCTCGCATTCGGTGAAGTCTTTATCGATATTCTCTGTGGCGAGAATCTGGCAAATGTCAGATTTTCGCTTTCGTTGGAATATTTAGGCTCTTCAGTAATGTTGTAACAATCGCCAATAGGCCCGCATTCTGTGATGTTCATATTCACTGTTAGATTTAGGCTGCTGTTGTTAAGTCCGTAGTTTAAATAGCGCTGCATGGTGTTATTGAGAGGTTCCGAAGAGCTCATCGAAGCGTTGATAATGTCCAAAGTTCTATTGATTTCCTCAAGCCTACTATTGATATGTTCGAGTTGGGAAGGGCTCCATTTCATATGACTGGCACTAAGCTTCAAATTTGTTACATCAGCCCATAACGACCTCTCATATGCTTGATATTCAGCCGGGGTAGCACTCAAATGTGAAGGAGTGGGCATCTGGTCACAGAATTCTGGCCCATAGTGCGAATCTATCAAAGTGCCGCCAGCCGAATTAGTAAACAGGCTATATAATGGGCTGCTTCCAAGATATTGTTCCAGCCCCGCCTCTTGCCCCAATTTCAAAGCAAACGAAAGTTGATTGTTATCGTGCGTATCCTCCCATTCCTGAATGTATGAGAAATAAGGCGTATTGCCCAAGCCACTAGGGTCTGTGCCGACCAGCCCAGGAAACACCGACGGATATCGTACAGAGACGCAGTTGGGAATCCACAGCTCGTCATGACTTGGTTGATTGCTCCAGAACGGTGTGGTCCATGTAGCAATCCAACAAGATATACCCAGATCATGATAATGTTGCCATAAAGCCAGCGTGCCAGCTTCACAATATCCTAGATCCGCCACTGGGAATATTAGACATCTCGAAGTTTGGCCGTTGCTCTCTCCTATAGAATAAATATACGGTAGATCTGTTGTTATGACTATCGGAACGTCATCACTTGAACTAACAGTTATACTAATCGCTGCATTCTTGGAAGCGTTTTTAATTGAATCTCTGAAAGCTGTTAAGGACGTATTGGCAAAGCTGTAGTTTTCAGGATATGGATTGACGTATATCATATAGTCATCGAACGCCGTCAAATTGTCGAAAGTCTTGCTTATCACAGGATATTTACTCGCATCACTGATACCAAGAAAAGGATCAATCACTTTAGCCGGTGTAGATTCATTGGCAGGCGTATACAATGCGACATATCCATCAGGATAAGTAGTTGATGGAGTCCAGTACGCTATTTGGGCATTGGGATAAAAAGAAGTTAAGTTTTTTGTGCCTTTATAGCATTGGTAAGGATTTGGGATTGTCGGAAATATCGACATATCCCACAAAGCCAACGCAGCATGATATCCCGTCCAAGTTGTGAATCCTCCTCCCGCTGTCGATGGATACGTAAAGCTGCTATAAGTGGCAGTTTTACCATACCATGACATAGGATAATCACTTTCGTAGGTATAGCATATAATATCGCTGTCGGCGATAAATGCCAGCCAATAGTGACTATTCTTATTTATAATCGTTGCCGGAATGCTTATATTATTCCAGCCCGTGCTTACTGCTGTTCCCGCATTGTCGGAACGGGAAAGCAATGCACCTGGCGCGCCTGAACTATCGGCATATACTGCAACTTTTACATGTCCACTTCCTGATGTCTTGACCCTGTAAACAGTTGCAATCCCGCTGGATGTTGCTTTATACTCATTAAGAGCAAACCATCCACTACCTGAGAAGTAAGGATAGGCGTTATCTGCCGTTCCTACTAGCTTCTTTGAAGTCACTGGAACGTACCATGCAGATACGGCTGCTGCGTATCCTGTCCATGTACCAAATCCCGTACCTGCTGTCTGTGGGAATGTAAAGCTGCTATATATGGCAGTTTTACCATACCAGGATAGCGGCCAACTACTGGAATAATTGTAGCATACAATATTAGCATCAGCATCGAATGCTAGCCAATAATAGTTATCTTTGGTTATGGTTGTTTCATCTATGCTTATATTATTCCAGCCCGCGCTTACTGCTGTTCCCGCATTGTCGGAACGGGAAAGCAATGCACCTGGCGCGCCTGAACTATCGGCATATACTGCAACTTTTACATGTCCACTTCCTGATGTCTTGACCCTGAAATCGTTTATTATTCCGCTGGATGTTGCTTTATATTGGATCAAATCAAAGTAGTCTAATCCTGCGCCATAGGGCCATGGGCCATTATCATTAGATCCTACAAGCGGCATCGGCGAATTTGTAATTGTGAAATTTGAGGTATTGTTTGCCCATGCGCTCCCGCCTGGATTGGCTGCATAGCACCTATAATAGTATGTAGTATTTCCACTGAGACCATTTATATCTTCATAAAAGGCTCCCGCTGGCAATACTCCTAGACTTTCATTATGCTGCCAGTTGGCGGCGGCAGTTCCATTATCCGTAGTTCCCCAATGGATTCGAACCGTGGGATTTTCACCGCCAGTGGCTGTTATAAGTCCGTTTAATCTAGCTGACGAATAAGCTATATTAGACGCACCGTAAGAATTTGAGACACTCGGAGCGCCAGGCAACGATTGGGTTATAAATTTTGTAGTTCCGTCAGCCCACGCACTCCCAACGGTGTTAACAGCATAACATCTGAAATAATACGTATAACTTGGACTGAGGCCGGTTATGTCTTTATGGAAAGCGCCTTGAGGCTGGATACCAAGATTCTCGTCATGCTGCCAACTTCCCACAGTTGTTCCACCATCTGAGGTTCCCCAATATATATGAACAGTTGGATTAATTCCGCCTGTATCTAATACAACTCCTCCTAGTCTCGCACTTTCCGAGGCAAAGTAGTTTGCGTTCGTTACAACAGGCGCAGTTGATGCAATCGATGTCGATACCAGCAATCCTGTTAACAGGATTGCCAAGAATAAAAATAAAATTTTTATAATACTGCCTCTCAGTCGTTTGATCTTTAATTCGCTCTGAAGTATAATCCGAGCGCGATGATAACGACCGTTACAACGATAGCCGCTATTTTAATCCACAACGGAATCTCGTTAATCGGACTTGGGGTTGGGTCTGGCTCAGGATTTGGGTTAGGCGAGTTTGGGCCTTTCACCGCCTGGAATCCGAAGAACGGTATATCAGATCCCATGCCACATTCGCCATAGCCCATTTTGAACCAGCCTTTCTTAGTCAGATCAGCGTTTGGATTCGGGTTTGCCTCTCCCCAAATATCTGATCCCCAGGAGTTCTTACAGATCCAATAACCTTCTTTTTCGTTGTATCCGTAAATTCCTATGCAGTGATATCCTTCTATTGCATCATTAGCTCCTTGCTGTTTGAATATCCCGCCATTATAATCATTGAACGATTTTGGAACTCCCATACCCGATACCAACGGACCTTTCGTGGCTAGCCACTGCTTAGCTTCGGCATCCGTCACAATCTCTGTATTGCCTGTTGCCTTGAAAAGTCTCGTGATAGCATCTGGGCAAACTTGCTTTTGGAGATACTCGCAACACGCCTCGTCCGGTGTTCCTGGTGCGACTAGAGCCTGAGTGATATCGTTGATGTCAGCACCATCCTCGCAGGTTCCTTTCACTGCATTGAACAAGAACTGCTCCGAGAAATCCGGCTGCAACGTTGGATCGTTCTGAGTGATCTTAAACACGCACTCACCAACTCCGCAAGTTCCAAAAGCAGTACATGCTCCACATTGCAGTTGATCTTTTATCGAAGTAGTAAAGTCTTTACCGTCAACATTGCGCCAGTCAGTCGAATTCGGATATGTGAAGTGCTCGGCTCTCAGCTTTTGATGAGCTACCATGCTTCTCTTACGATTAGCATGGCGCTGGTCATCAGATATTTTTATTCCGTGTGTACGACGATTATCAACCATTTTAATCACCTACTTTCACGATTGGCGGCATAGTCTTTGAGAAGTTGAGTAGATTTGTAGGAACTCCGCCGATAGTGCTATTTGTTCCTTGAATAATTGTATATTCCGCATCAACGCGAATTCCGTTGTCGAAATTACGGAAGGTCGATCCTCGCCACAGAGAATTATTGTTGTTGAGTTTTCCCATCGCATCAGCGGCACTTGAGTTCAGGCCTGAAATAGAGATTGTAGTTATGTTCTCTTTGCCTGCATTCTGCACGATATTCAACGGTGTGGCTAGATGTGCAGTAACAACAGACATCAGGAGTAAAATAATGATAAGGGATTCAAAGATTCTTATTCTCACTTAGATCCCTCTGCTTTCTTATCACCGTAATGAACTCCGCCACCTGTGAGTTCTTCTCTCATGTTTCTAATAGCGACCAGGCCGAGACCATTTGTGCCATACTTCTGATACCATTTGTCAAGAGTCAGTCTCTCTCCATTGGCGTCCTCGATAGTATAGAAGTCTCTGCCAAAAGCGCTGACAATCACGGCAAGAGCTTTCAGATTCATTACTGTGCCAACAATAATATCGTCAGCAACAAGCTCTCTGGTGTGCTTTAGAGAGAAGCCCTCGTCAGCGTCTACATCTTCTACCATCCATTGTCTAACGACCTTCTCAGGGTTCCAACCTGGGACTGTAGAATATCCTCCGGTTGGCAGATCTGAGCCGTCTCCTGTGTAGTTACAGAGATCGTCGTTCAACCAATCTTTGCTTTCATCTCTTAGTATATTCGGCACTAACCTGTCTAATACAGGCATGTCGCCAAGATCGTCTTTTTCCTTCGACATTATATTCCTCCTGGCTAAATAATTTTGAGCTTCCGAGCGGATCTTTCGCCAGAAAGCTCTCCTGGTATTGTTCATAGAACAGATCTTTCATAGGTCGGGCGTTCAGGCTAAGGACTGTAATGTTAATATTGTCAATAGCCTGAAAGCTCGACCATAACAGATGTTCAACCGCTATACCAAACCAACGTAGCTCAGCGTACTTTTTCGCCGATCTTCTACGTCGTTTACGTATCGGACCCGGTTATGGACACCTGCAGGTCGTTGTTCGCATGCAGTAGCTTTACAGTGATGCCCGCACCTGATATGATTATGGGCGTTGATAACGTCGCAAACCCTATTGCTGCTCCGCCACTTGTGGAATCATACAGTACGAATACTGTAAGCTGGTTTCCTGAAGCCCATGCACCGCTCGAAGTTGGGAATACTACATCAACCTGGCAAGTCTTAGCGCCCGCTGATGCAGCAGGCCAGTTGGTAGCGTTATTTGTAATAGCTACCCTGGCATATCCATTGCTTCCTATGGTCGGCTCGCCCGATGGAGCCAAAGGAGATCCTGTTACACTTTGGGCCAATCCTGCATACAATGTTGCCGGGGTTCCAGAGCCAAAGACTGCATCCAGGGCCTGGTTTTGACCGGCAACTAACAAACCTCTAACATTGGTCATATTATACGCACCTCAATAATTTTCGTCCTCTCTCAATCTCTTGAGACTTTATTTTCCTACGGTCACATTCTGCAATCAGGGTTATCGTGTGTGCTATGATGTTCCTGTTTGCTGAAGTGTCATTCTTGCTTCGAAGAGCTACCGGCAATTCCTGCAGATACCTCTTAAGTAACGCCGTCAGCTGTTGCGTGTCCTTATCATCGATATCAAATTTCTCTGAAGAAACTAGCTCCGTCATGATTTTGTGCCACAATTTGAGCTCTCTTAATCGATGATTGGCTTCTATCCGCATGGCCTCAAGCGTCCAGCGAAGTTTATCCCGTTCTACCTCCAACTTCAGTTTTTCAAAACGTTCAGCACTCTTCATTTTATCTAGAGTCTCGTCAAATTCGATCTTTTTGAGCCTGTATTCAAAAGAGAGCTGAATAAGATTCTCAGCAAACACGGCCATTTCCAGCTTAGCCTGATGATATTTGCTGGCTGTTGTGGGGTGGTCCATATCGTTAAGGACTGAAAACCTCATCTCTGTTTCTGTTCTCCAGATCGTCCTGGTATAGATGGCATGCTGGATCTCGGGCATCAAAGTCTCAAGCTCTTTGAGTTCTTCAATACCCAGAACACTTGCCATATCCAGAGATTGCCTGCCGAGGGCAATTAGCTCTTTGTCATCAAGGTAAGCTGAATTTCCTTTTTCAATTAAAGATTTCAGGTCCTCGCCTGATTCCTCGGCTGCCGGCGCCATGTTCATTACGACCATTCTACCTCCTGGCTGATTTGCAATGTTGCGCAACGTTGCAGCGCTGCGCCGCGCTGCACGCTTTAGAAGCAATTCAAAATCCTAAATGCTTCTTCATAGTGTTGAGTAGGGTCTAAACCATCTTGCGCGTCTTTTACTACTATATCGTGAAGTTCATTGTTTCTGAATGGATCTCTGAACCGGATTACATCGTTCATCCCTAGTTTGGCTTCTGTATATACATCGTAATTGGTGGCCGTGAATATGCCCGGGCTCTTTTCGATTCTTCTTGTTTTGTGTTTTACCAATATTTCGATAGGTTCTAAAACATCTGTGACCATTGGGCTTCCGCTGGTGGTTATACATAAGAGTTCTATACCACAATCTAGGCCACTGGTGGTTATTTCAGGTAATCCGGACAAGGTTAAAGTATTGGCTCGTTTGTCCTCTCCCTTGAAAACTAAGTCCTCGTCGTTTATGATTACGTGGCCTGGGTGGTCCACAGATCCGCAATTAACATGCGTTCCTGATGGCTGGATAGTTATCATGAGAAGATAATTATCCTCTGGAGCTGAATCGATTGGAATTGTATCGAGAGTTAGGGCATTGTAAAGTATGAAAGGTCCTTGTTTGACTTGCCATGCATTTTTTTTCCCTTTTAAAAAGTAATCTGCAAGGTAGCCCATGACCTCACCTTAACTGCTGGATGTTATCAGTTTTCCATCAGAAGTACATTGCAATGGCGTTACTGTGTTGTTGTGAATGCCGCATAAGATAACCTTGATCTCTCCTCCAACGCCACCAGCTACTTCTATGGAGTTGCCGCTCGGATCTATAACCATGATTATTTTTGTTCCTGTAGAGCGTGGTCTTGTTTCACCTGCCATAATACCTCCTATACCCCGTGTTCAAGCCTCGCCGGTCTATTCACATCTACGGGCCCTATAGATGCCTTTGAATCATTATCCCACGACTGTAGCTCAATATCAACAGGCTTCAATCTGGTTGGGAAATTCTCAGGTATAGAATCGGCGACTTTCCCGACTGCCGGGAAGCTGATGCTCATATTATCTTGCCTGAATTCTGTTAAGAAATCTTCTGCGAGTCGTCTCCAGTTTTCAACTACCTCCCTAATGTTTACTGAACTCCCGGCGATGCTTGTCGAAGGCTTACTTGAAAATTTGGCTACCATCGCAGTGGCCAGGTGATGAGCCGCCTTTAATGGTGGATTCATTGATAACTCAGCATCAATTTCTAAATCTGAAAAGTTGAATGGCTCTTCCATATCGTTAAGCCTTAACCTGAGATAATCCCTTTTACTCAACATCGGATTTCCTGAAAAGGTACCTACTTTTTTCGTGACCATAAAGCCTCCTAAAAAAGGTATAGGCGGGATTAATCCGCTTATGTCCTGTCTATCCAAAATATCTGTAGGAATCCGCCTGCCGTATTTGTACCTCCTCCGTTGGCTATCACATTAGAAGCAATTATCCCTTTACCGGTTCCCTGGAATTCCGTAGTAAGGTCTGACATTGATGATAGATTGTAAGTAGGCTTTGCCCAATATGTCACGCCGCATACCTCATCTCCCAGGGCTGACCCAGTTAAAGTATGATTTCCAGCCGCGCCGCCTGATATTGTTGAGACATGTACCTTTGAGGCTCCAAGTTTTGCACCTGATGAGCTTAGCCCTATTGTGGGATCTGCAGCTTTTATTCCCAAAGAACCCGCTGAGAACTGAAGGCCGGTAGCGCTCCCTATGTTTACTCTGATCTTATTGGACGAGTTGGTTAGGCCATAGTTGGTATCAATAATGTTACTCGTTTGTGGGTTCAGGGCGGCAAAAGTGCCATTGACATAGGTATCATTAGGCATAGTCAAGAAATGAGATCCTTCTGCGGAGAATAGAAAAATTGCCGCTATCGCTATGAAAATCATTATTGCCATTAATACTCTTTTCATGCAATCACTATCCAATAGCCATGCCCTACTACATCCGGTTTAACTCCACCTTTATACTTGATTACTAAGTTTGTTTCATCTACAGAATCAACAACGGCCATGGCCGGAAGGTCGATGTCTGTTAGGAGGACGACGCCGGGCTCTTCAGGGCATCCATGCTCTATTGTAACTGTTCCAGCATTGGCGGGAATCGTGAACTTCCCGCCGCCGCCATAAAGCTTAGCTAGGGTAATGGCCTGGTCAACGATATTGTCCGTGCCGACTATCACTAGCTTTCCATATTTCGAATCGACCATGGATAGTAGGCCCCCTAAGTCGTAGCTACTCGAACTATAGCCTGCTTCCTGTGGACCTCAACAGGCACGATCCACTCAGTAAGGTCTACAGGCCAGAACCTACCCTGCTGGATCGGATAATCTGTGTTCAACTGGAGTTCAGACTGGATGGCAAACTCTGCAGCCAGCATATCCTTGGGTATGACATAGCCTATGCCATTAGGAATCAGGTTAGACCTCCATATCCAGGAATAGTCGCCCCTATTCTTACCGAACAGGCCGCAGATCTGGTCAGCGAATGGATGCCTCTCGGAATCGTTATTGAACAGCATGGCACAAGTTCTGATATTGCCCATGAAGAATGCTGGCATGAATCCGAAGTCAGGGTCCACTCTGGTCGTGGCTTCGAGGATATCTTCGTAGATGTCTCTCCTACCGTTGGGTCCTTTGCCGTTCCATTGACCGTTATTAGGTATCGAGATGCCGCCGCTGTCGTTCTCGACCTCTTCTGACCCAAATGGCAGGATTTCACCGTTGGGGTTATCGGCTGCTGCATTAGCAAGGCCGTATATGCCTTCATCAACGTTTCCGAGGATTGCTAGCTTATCCTCAAGCCTGTGGACCAGCCTTGTGCAGATATCGATCTTCCTGGTCTGGGTCTCGGGATCTTTCTTCAGGTCTCTCTCGTAGATCTTGAAGCCCTTGCCGATCTGGATCACAGTATACTTGTCCATGTTGCCGTTCTCTTCGAGCGACGTGGCCACAGAGCCCTTGGCCATGATCTTGGCCTCTTCTGTATTGTCTACATCGTACCTAAGGACCAGATCGATATCCGCAGCCGGATCTATCACAGTCTTTTTGGCTATGACGTTCCTCATAGTCATGTTATCTTGGTACTTCTTCACATAATCGGTTATCCTGTTGTAACCGATGGTCCTCAGTCCCATCGCCCATTCGATGGGTATAAATGAGGAGTTATTCATTCCATCGTTAGATACCAAAATTATCACTCTCCTAAAATTACTCACACGAGCGCTCACACGAGCGCTCACACGAGCGCGAAAACGGATAGCAGCAAATGGTTATACGAAATCCACAAAACATACCATTTACTGTTTCAAGAAAAACAAATTTAGAGCAGCCTCCCCAAAACTTGCTTTGGAGCTGTGATCAGGTCACTATCAGTAGCCACTAGATCAACCTCGGAGGGGAACTGGAGTGTAATTACGTTGCTAGCGATTTTCCTCACACGATTGATCCTCACATCTCCGTTCAGGTTCTCCATGATGATTGGATCGCCGCCCCTCAGACCCATCTTAGAAACGTCTCCGGATGTCATTGTGACCGTTGCATCTCCGATATTGACATCTGCAGCAGGGACCTTATAAGTGTTCGATCCCATCAGGATGGACTCAAGAGCCTGGGCTATCGATGTTGCAGTCTTTGTCTTGCCGGCTGGAATCTGTCCGGATACTGGAACGAGCTCGAGCATTCCATGAGTTCCTGTTGGGCTTGAACCCAGATCCGCTACCTGGAAGTAGTCTCCTGGATCGACATTGACGTTAGCCCCGTTAGGTGTTGCCCAAAAGCGACAGTAAGATCCACCTGGAAGTATTGGCACCTTCTCAATCAGGCCTGTGCCGTCTTCGGGTGAGTAGAAACTGTCCACTCTCTTCTGGACCTGAGAGAAGTCTGCCACGCCTAGTATGTTGGTCTCTGTGCTTTTCCCTACCATCTTACAGGTCTTCGCACCCACGGAGCTTATAACAACCACGGAGCCGAACAGGATCCTTGATGCAGGGTTCCAGCCTTCAGGCTGCCCCTGATCCCATTTTACAGCCTTCATCATCTCTTATCACCTACCGCAGAGAGGGCTGCATGAGCATTCGCTTTGGCAGAATCTTCTGCAGCCATAGCAGCGTTCATGGCTTTGCCGTTGAGCGAGCCCTTCCCGGGAGCCGCGCTCATGAGCTTATCAGGGTTCCTGGATCTCCAGCCCAGAACATCGAGTTTGGCCTCAGCCCAGTTCTTTTCGAATATTTCAGGCACGTCTGGACCGTTTGCAGCATTCAGCATCTTGCCGAACTCTGCCTTATGAGCAGCTTCGAGAGCTGCACTCTCGTTGGCCTGGATGGTATTAACGGCCTGGACGGTCGAGTTGAAAGTCTTCAGAGAATCCTTGATGCCGTCAATATCTGTCCTCAATGCCTTAAACTCTTCAGCAGATATTCCGCCTGCATTGAGCTTCTTTTCGAGAGTTATTAGTCTCTCTGAAAGCTCCTTGATATCCGGCTCTGCCGGATTTGGTGTCATATTGTTTCCTCCAGTTCCGGCTTGAGCCGGATTATGACTATTAGCTGCGTGTTGATATGGTCCGCAGCCTGCGGTTCTGGGGCAGGCCCCCTTCAGGCCGAAGCCCTTGTCCTCGAAAAAGTTTGCAATCTCGGTGACTATCATCGGGCCTTCTTCAACAGCCTGATATTTCTTGCCTTGGAATTCGCCTTCCTCGACTTTGCGAGAAACAAAGAAACCAGGGCTTGTATCAGGGAATTCCCTCTTCTGAATACGCTCGATTTCTTTTGCGTTTAGATCCTTCTTATAGTATCGAGTGATGCCGAAAATATCCCGATGATCATCTCTCGCCTTAGATGATATCGAATGTCCAAAGATCCTGTCGCTTGGCCTAGGGGAATCTGTGAGAAGATGAGTTTCAGTCTGTGGAACTCCGAAGAATCTATTGACGTTGGCCTTCAGGTTTTCATAGGTTCTCTTGACTGGTTTGCCATCAGTTCCAACGAATACGCCTTCCTTGGCAAAAACAGTGTCAACGTCGAAGTAATCAGACGTCTCCACGACGTTCGGCAGCAGATTGGCAGCTTGGAATTGTTTTGCTTGCTCGAACGTCTGGGCGTATTTGGCCTGGGTGACCTTGCCCTCATCGCCTTCGTCGCTGCTCTTGATCTTGCCTTTGGACTTGCCGCCAGCATATGCTCGTGCGGTCAGATGGATCTGCTTCTTGACATGATCCAGAATACTTGGATGAGCTTCGAGGGCTAGGTGCTTGCCCATCAGATAATGATAGCTCAGATCGCCTTCCCCGCTGCCTTCACCGCTACAATGCAGAGACTTTGCCATCGGGATTGTGATCGGTGTTACTCCATCGACATCGTGCTTGTGCAGCCAATCCTTAGCCTCTTCCTCGGTGAACTTTTCAGGATCGAACTCGTACCTGGTGGTCCTCATTTGGCCAGGATTCTTCCAATCCTGGGATTCGATCTTCCAGACCCCATCATCTGCGGGGGATCTGATTTCTTCAGATTCCCATGGAACCCATGCGATTATAATATTCTCTATAGTGTCGTCTGGCGGATCGTTCTGAGTTGGATCGTATGCAGCGTTCTTCGACTTATCTTCCTTGGCTTCCTCGAAAGAGTAATCTTTGACATCGTTGTCTTTTAACCAAGCCTTTGCCTCTTCAGGAGTATATTTATCCTTTGGAAATCGATAAGCTTGGGCCGTCATCGAGTCTTTGCCTTTAAGCTTACCCATGATTAGCTGAACTCCATCAGAGTTCGGCAGGGTCTTGTTTCTGAACGAATCTTTTTCGAACTTATCGGAATCATCCACTCTAGCAGAATGGAAATTGGGTAAGGGGATGTTATCACCTCCAGCATTTTCTTCGATTACTGTTATGTTTTTTGAGCTGCATACACTTGAATCCTCAGCTACACCTCTGCCTTCTGCTGCTGGACATTTGCCGCTTGACCTGCAGCAGCGTTCAAGCCCTGGCCTTTCGAGAGTTCGGTATGATCCTCAATCATCTGCTTCTTCTGCTCTGGAGTCAGCTTCCCATACCCACGCCTCTGTCTATACTCATCGATTCCGAGAGCTCCAGCCACGAAGTCCTGTCGTTCTGCGGCCCATTCTGCTGCGGGGTCGGTGGATTCCCACGACCACCAGTCGAATGCGAAATCAAGGTCAAAGCCGTTGACATCGACCCATTCTTTCTGTAGCCAGGCCTCGAACGGTTGGCCATAAATTATGCGCTCGGAAGCTATGTGCAAGTCCAGCAGAGCTTTCTGAGGGTTCATTGTGGTCGATATCGAACTGCCTGTTTGCTCCAGGATGTTCCTGTGGAACCAGAAGTCTATAATCTTCTTCTCAAGCACTTGCTCAACATCCCAGGGGTTGATAGGCATCGGAATATTAGGATAGCTCAGCTTCATACCGCCTACGGCTAATTTGGCTGTATCACTACCCTGGTTTTCAGTCATTTCTTGCATATAGTTGAGAACTGCCTGGACCTGGAAAGTTGGATCAAGCTGAGACATCTTCTCTACTGCAGCAACGTCCAGCTCAGCCACCTGGTTAGGCACACCCACCCGGTGAAGCGCAAGCATGCCGCTTGTGTCTGCCTCTCTGATTTTCTCGACGATAGGTACAATGGCCTTCATCATCGATTGGCTATCCGGCATCGCAATGTCTTCGATGTATATTATCGATTCTGGATCTAATTCTTGGGGAACGTCGCCTATGCGCTGTGACTGGAAGAACCTTGTCTGATCCTGGTCACGATCGAATACTATACCCGGAACAATTTTGTCAGGAGTGTAGCGGTTGACTTCCGATGTTATGGAAGCTGCAGGCCTTGCAAATGATATCGTAGGCAGAGCCTGTATTTCTTTAGGGTTAATCCAGGAACCTTTTTGCTCCATCTCGAACTGGAAGACCGCTTGCCTATAGGACCAGCCTTCGAGACCGGCATAACGGATAAGAGGGAGGATACCTAATTTCTTGGATTTGCCTACCCTGCCTATGCTCTTGTTCATCTGCTTGAACTGTTTTGTGGCGGCCTTGATTTGAGGACCTTTAGTATCGTCTTCCGGGCCATCTATTGAAGTAAATTTAGGGTTGCAGCCATGGAAGCATAATCTAGAAAGCGATATCAGTGACGATAAGACGCAGGGGATACCACGGTATTCTGATATTACGTAGGGGGATATGAGGCGCTGGATGTATGCAGGAGGTACGTGCTGCCCATAAAGATGATAATAGGGGTTTCGCCAGATGGTGAATCCTGATAGCCCTTTTTTGGCTGGCTGGCCATAGATACCGCCTGATAATGCAGCATGGAATTGTTTCGCCGCTGAACGTAAATCATCTATAATCTTCATGAGGTTGACCGCCTAATATCGTTGTCTATAGCTTCGTTCTGAAGGCGTCTCGTTACCATGTCCTGCTTTGGGCTGGCAAATGTCGTGCTCTCTAAAAACGAGCTTGAAAGACCTCCGCCTGTTATAGCCTGTTTAGGAATTGGAAAAGTTATCTGTGTCTTTTTCTGGCCGAGGATCTCTTCGCCATACCAGATTGCAAGCGCAAGACTTGTCAGCAGATCGTCGTTCTCACCTGCTGCTGCTTCAAACTTGATGTGGCCTGATTGATTCTGCTGAGCCCTGAATGAGAGCAGTTCTCGCTCCATTAGGGGCCATACAGGGATATTGGGATTGACCTTGATCCGGCCCTGATCATACACAGCTATGAAGGTCCCTATCAGCCGGGCCTTTCCGAGATGATAAATACCATCTTGAATTGAACAGTTGCTGCCAGTGGTGATTGATACGCCCACCGGGCTAACGCCTGCCTTGATGAACATGTCTCGAATCGGCGCACCCACGCCAGTAGCGTCCATGATGAGCTTGGGCTTATGGGTGACCTTCGTGTTGAAAAAGGGTTTATTCATCTGAGCAATGACCCAGTCAACTATCTGATCGTATGGCAGCCTTTGCTTTTTCGATGCCCCTACCAGAGAATACTGGTTTTGGCTGGGGGTTTCGAGGCCTACCGCGCTTAAGGCCGACCAATCTCTAATTTTGGCTTCATCGAGGCCTAGTAAGAATCGCAAAGAAGATCACTTTTACATCTCAATCCAAATCCACTATCGGTATGCTCTGATCTAGCGATCGTTCAATCATGTCACAGCTTATGAGCTGGTTCTCAGCCTGCACAAATTGACACATGAACTCTTGTAAGTAGTACCATGGACTTATGCCGCTCTGCTTTTGCTCTTCGAGGAACTCCCTGCTGATCCTCGGATTCTGCTCAGCGTTCAGTTCGATCTTGAGCCACTGAGGTCCTGTAGTAGTCCAGATATTGTAATAATGGCCTCTCTGGCCCCACGGAGTTGAGGCTAAGATGAGTTCGCAATCTGGATAGGCGGTCATCATGGGCACTATAGCCTCGTAGAGGGTATCCGAACACCTCGAGCTCTCATCCTCCACGATGATATCCGGCCTTGAAAAGCCTCGGATGGTGGCGCCTTCGTTGCCGCCTGGGAGGCATAGAATTCTAGAGCCTTTGTCGGTCTCCAGGCTGAGCTTCGTTAAGCTATCGAAATCAGGAGGATCTGGTATGATGTCTATTGTTTTCTTGATAGAAATGAAGTCTTCCTGGGCTTGCCTTAGTGCAGGAGCGATGATCAATGAAAGGCTGCCAGGCCGGAATATTGCTTTATGCAGGCACTTCAGGGACGCCATGGCGGATTTCCCGGCCTGCCTGTGTATGTTCAGGATCTTGCGCTTTTTAGGTGAGTCGAGAAATACTTCCTGCCAGGGATCCGTTGGGCTGGGATTTCCTTGCTTATCTCGGAGAAGGCCCAGGTCCTCGACCCACCAACTCGGAAATCTATCATAATACTTTTGGCGCTCCTTGATCAGGCTGTTCCTTAAGCTTTCTTTCTCTTGAAGCGATAAACCTTTCAATTTGCGCATCTAGTTCAACTTCACTGAGCTTTCGCTCGAATACAATGGGCTTCTTATCGTCGCCTGAATGCTCAACTTTATCCTTTTCATTCAAATGTTGTTTCGACTCCCAGATCTGGGCTGCTATGGACGGTGCCCGCTCCTTGTATTCGAGTTTACTGGAGCCGCACTTCTTGCAATCGATCGGCGCACGCTCCCTTATGACTTCCTTGCCTTCATCATCCCTGTCTTTGTATCTCTCAAGGCCGTACATAACATAGCCACACTCTCGGCAGATAGCTTTGTACTGAGGCCGTATCGATTGCTTCTTTTCGTGCTTCAGGACAATGACGTAGTCATTCCGACCTGCATCGAGAGCATCGACCAATTGAGAATCTTTTTTCTTGCGATCGCTGAACTGCGACTTCGACATCCTGATCTTGCGAGCTATTTCAGCATCAGAGCAATTGTCCGAGGCAAGAACGTAGATGTAATTGTAATCAAGCGACTCATTGGACTTGCTTAGGGCTTCCTGCAGTTGTGTGTCCCAATTAAGCCGCCTGCTGAAGGCTTTCTCAGTCATGCCGCACTTTTCAGCTATGGCTTTATGAGTCCAATCCTGGGAGGCAAGGGCGGAGATCATGCCATAGTCAAGAATGATGATCTTCTCTGGCGGCCTTCCACGCTTTTTCTTTTTGCTTGGATCTTCTGGCATGATTTGCCTTTTTTATAGCGTCCTGGAAATCCCTGGATTTTATGATGATAATGAGAGAGATTAAATGATTTTATTCTGAATATTAGAGGAATTATTAAGATTTATTTTGAGGAATTGTTCGAATTATGATATGGGAAAATTGGATTTTATTATGATTTACAGAATTTGTTTTGGATATTTCCGATATTTCAGGGAATAAAAGGGTATTTAATCCTCCTTTATCTTTATACCTCTCTTCTCCAAATATTCCCTCATGGCTTCAGCCAAAACCTCTCCACAATAATATGTACTCCCTCTGGTAGCATATACATGGTCTTTAAATGCCTTTTCGATTTCATCTGGCACAGTATAAGATATTCGGGCCATATGTTGTATTATGTTATTGTTACATTTATACTTTGTGCTATTATAGCATATTAGATAGACTTAAATAGTTTCAATGTGTAATAGTGCGATTGTGACATATACACAGAGGAATGTAAAATGCGATTGAATGATAAGCCTGAAGACGCCTTCCTATCGTTACCTGATAGCCAGCGCCAAGCATCATATGAGATCCTGCGCAAGAAAGTAGGACCTACCTATAGGATCAGCCTGCGGGAGCTCTGGCATACTCATAAGTTCCTGCAGGGGGCTTGAAGGTAATGCGATTGGAGCTATTCGACCCCCTGGAGAGATCTCGGCAGATCGAGGACATTGTCATGAAAGGCAACAAGCGCCTTTACGATAATGATAAGTTCAGGTTCCAGCGGTTTTACGGCGGTATTGTTACAGCGGGATCCAGAGGTTGTAACTTGAAGTGTGCTCCTTGCTGGAACTATGAGAGGAATGAGTGCCCTGATTGTGCAGGTTCCTTCTATAGCCCCTCAGAAGTAGTCCTCAAGCTCGAAAAGTTAGCCAGGGGTAAAACCAGCGTCGCCCGAATAAGCGGCTGCGAATCTATACTTGGTGAGGCCTCCGCCAGGCATCTAGCTTCCATAATACAGAGCAGTGAACTTGATTATGTCATTGAGACCAACGCTGTTTGCATAGGTGCTTATCCATGGCTCCTGGATTACTTTGAGGGCAATAATTTCAGGTTCAGAGTATCCTTAAAGGCTAACAATGGCCTCCTGTGGGAGAAGTTCACGGGCTCAAATGCCTTTGGATTCGTGTATCAGCAGAGGGGCATAGAAGAACTAAGAAAGAGGCATATCCCATATAGAATAGCCTTCATGCCGCAATTCATTGACTATAGATCCCTTGATTATGATCCTTATATCCTTGAGGATGAGAACCTTAGATACTATCCTGGAGTAAAGAAAAGGCTCCAGGAGAGAGGCTTGAACGTCAGAATAAAAGCCTGAAACTCTCAGGAGATCTTTTCATCAGGCATTCCGCCACCTACGCCCCGGAGAATCGCATTGCTGGCAAAAACATTCGCGCTGCCTCTGGTGCTTGGATTCGGCGGAGAATACCTTATATCCCTAAAAGCGTTCGAATTGACCAATTATCTACACCCCTTTACCTTTCTGAACATCCATGACTTCAGGGAAGTATAGACATCCTGCTTCTTTGCAGCAGTCTTCTATCACTTCCCCTCCACCATATACGACGAATAATATATTATTAGTACCTGCCCGTTCAGTTGCCAAATCGATTTGCTCAGCGATATACATGGCTTTTGATGTGTAGCCTCTAGTACAATAGGCAGTATATCCTTCGGGCACGCTTATCAAATTTTCTTTTCGCCATTTGCCGCCTACATTCATATCGACGAAGATTTCTTTGTCTTTTGTCTGCAGCCACGCCGCTATCTGGCGTTTCCTGAAAATCTGTCCGAGTGCATAGGCCCTGCCATGAGTATTGCGTATACTGAAGTTTACTTCGACAAATTGTGATGTATTGCCTTCAAGAAGTTGGAAAGGATTGTGCCAAATATTATACAATTTTCCATCAAAAGCATAGAAATGCTTTGCGCCCCCAAGATTACGCTTATTCGAGACCTCGCCGTGTTTGATAAAAGGTGTTTTGACCGTCTTGGGCATATATTCAAGGCTCAGGATTGGTATTCCTTCAATAGGATCGGAAGGAAATATCATATCGGCCAATCCCATTCCATGGAGGTCCTCTTTTTGTTTCTTTGCTTGCAGGATGGATGGTTTTGGGGTAAATTGATTGGGCTCTGCTTCCTGTAACGGCTCATGCAGTGGCCGGTCAAAAGTCAGGGAGCCTAAAGCAGAATCTCCAGGATACTCGAATGCCTGCTCAGCATTATTGCTCAGATTGGCCTCTACTAACGGATCGTATTTATTATAATCGAGAAAATTATAATCGATATTAGAGCGCGTCAGATCTGCAAGCTCATTGACTAAATTTCGTTTATCATAGCTTGATTGCTCAGGCAGACGATTATATTCTAGCCGTAGGAGCTTCATCTTCTCTGGTGTAAGGTCTCTAGGAATTAAAACAGGTAATTCTTTTTTACCCCATTTTATTGCTGCTGCAACTCTTCTGTGACCGTCTGCTATGGAATCGCTTATAGGATCATATTTTATAAAGTCCTTGAAGTTCGTTTCCTCAAAGGCTTTGACCATTGTATCTATATCTTTGCTTCTATGCTTTTTGACATTCCTGGCATAGCCCTTGAACTTCTCTATAGGCCAAATATCTATCTCGAAGCCGAAGTTTTCTAGAAGGATTTTATTAAACTCGGCTAAAGTACGCTCGGACATGTGACTGTATCCATATTATCAAAAGGAGGGATGAGCCATCATCGCCATTGGCTCCGGCCCGCTTCAGTTCTGGCTAGACATGTCCCTATGTCATCAATGGATGACTATGAAACTTTCTGAAGAATTCTATTTCAGACATTTGTCTGTTATCAGCCCTCAATCTAGCAGTGTGGAGATCCGCTATAGTCCTTGCTTTTCCGCCGTGGTCAACTCTATTAACATATTTCATTTAAACTCCAAAAAACATTTTTTGCAGTATAGTACCATCCTATGATCGTACTCCAGATCCCCGCCACAACCATCGCAATATCTCAATACCCTAAGCTTGTTCCCGTGATTATCCTCTACAACTTCAGTGGGATAATCGTTCCTAGGATCAAACTGCTCTTTTGCATATCGGCCTTGATCTCTTATGACAGGAGGAGGCCCCCAAAGAAGGTTATCCACGACAAAGAACGCTGTCCAGGTGTCCTTGTTGTAGGGATTGCCCCTATACAGAAGTCGTCCTTTCGAATCGTATTCTAAGAGGGATTGAATTTTGATGTGGACGTCAGCTATTTTGCCTACCCATATATAGCGAAACCTCGGAGACTTCTTGAGGTATTTTGCAAATAGCTTCTGATCATCTGGGCTAAGATTACTCTCTTCGAAATATTTCTCTCCCTCAATAAAGGGAGAACCGCTGTCTGAGATATCGCAAATTATTTCAGATACAGACGCTTGCATGAATGGCCCTCGGAGAGCACTAGCCTCGTTCTGACCTTGCCCTTCTTTATCCACCTCGATACGGAATGATGAATTAGATTGTAGGTCCACTTGGTGCATTTCATCTCAAACTGCGCTATCTTGAGGAGTCCCCGTTCGCATGTACCTGGGTGAGTTTTTATGAGCAGAAATACTTGAAAGTCCACGAACTCCTTCTGGCTCATAAATCAGCTCCTTGAAGGCTTGATCATCTCGATTTTGTCTATAGTCGGCATATTCTCTATCTCCTAAAGCTTCTCAAACTCATATTTCAGCCATTGATTTTGATCTATACCCTGCTCCTGCATAATCTTGGAAGCGTATCTTGCCAGCCACACGGCCAGCGAACACCGGACGCAATCGATTTTTTTCATCCTCTTAGCCTCTCTTCTGAATACATGATTCCACGCGTTAGCCTCTGTATCCCCAAGGCAACTATGTCATCTGATCCTGAATGAGTCTGCGCTAATTGAAACCTCATTACAGTCATAATTGCTATCTGATTCTCTAAAATTTGATATAGCAAAGTCGCTAGATCGGCCATCAGTACCACCAGACCATCAACTCGTATCTTGGGAAATAGCCTTTACATCGGGCCAAAATCGAGATGTGAAAAAGCCCAAACACTGTTTTGCTTTTCTGCCATCTAATGTGCCCACTCATTCTTCTTCAGCCCCACAGCCATCGTAATCTCTAGGATCGTATTGCAGCAGCCCTTTGACCTTTTTCGATGATATTTCAGACTGCCGTTCCTGCGTCGATGTATATGCCCATTCAGGCGTGAGCATGCACCTTTGGAGTGCTTGTATTTGTATTGCGATTGACCGAGCTGAGCCTGCGTAAAACATTGTCCCGGCCCAGGGCCCAGAAGAAATATTCTATCAGGAAGTCGGATTCGCTGATTATTCCTTCTTCATCGAGCGGCGGCCATTGCAACCTGATCTCAGGCTTTTGGGGTTGGCCCTTGAATATTTCTACGCTAACCCGAAAAGGCAGCAGACCTCGCATAATCTTCTCTTCCCAGGGATCTGCATCGAATGAAAAAGGCTCGGCGTAATCATCTCCTGTCTTTTTTATTATGTTCAGCGTCATTTGCATCAATTGCTTATTTATATATGGGCCGTAGAATTTGTCCTTCCCATCGATTATGCATGAGACTTCGACCATTTTACCCTCCTTATCACTATTCCTTATCACTATCAGCGAAAGGCTATAATTTCGCCTGATAGCGAAGGGACAGTTTGTTCCCAAACCACGTAATTTTTATGGAATCTCATTTCTTTGCTATTATAATTGATCTTTTTTCCGATCTTCTTTTTTACCATCAAGTAAAGATGTCATAATATACAATTACATCAAGGAGTTTTCTCTTCTTGAAGAGCCTCAAAGAAGCTAAATATCTAACAGTCTAAAGGGTAAACCACTATACCGGGATGGGAACAAACTGTCCCTTCGGTATCCAGCGGTTTATTCATCAGTAAGGCACCTCCTTTTCTTTAATACCGCTCCTATACCGCCTGAGAAGCTACTAGAAAAGTCCACTTTGTCTGGCTCCATCTCAGCGGCTAACCTCATAGCTCTGCGTGCGACCGTTTTATCCGGTCTAACGCCTTCATCGCTATATATGATCTCAATTGCTCTTTTAGTCCTTATTTGCTCCTCTCCGACTAAAAGAAGCCTTTCTAAGAGGATTTTGGCCCTATGTTCATTACTATGTTCTGCGCTTCCTGGTTTCTTCCTCCTGGAGAGCCTGTTCTTAGCTTCCAAAATAAGAGGTGTTATTTCTTTTATGGCCCGATTAGCTGATATTTTCTTGTGAACGATATAATGTTCCAGAGAATCAGGCCTTTGCAAAAGCTTTCTGGCAGTCTCTCTTGAATCTGAATCCAGGGCTTGATGTTCAATTATTGCACCCAAGTTTTCACAAAATGATTTTAATACCGGGAACAGGAGTTCATCGGCTTCTTGAAGAGTTTTGATTTCATTTTGCAATCCAATAATTTTTTTGTCTTTCTCAGCGACCCGAGAGTCTATTTCTTTCCTCTCGGACTTCAGCTTTGCAATGATCTCTAAATTCCTGAGATAATCCTCTTCAGTGAAGCAGGGCTTTTCAGCTGGCTTTTTATGATTGGATTCTTCTGGCTTGCTTTTCTTCTTCTTGGATTCAAGCTCCGACTCAAGCTTCAGTATGTGCTCTAGATATTGATCTAATAAGGCATCCTGATCTCTAATACGCTGCTCAAGATTAGCTACTTCATTTAGCTCAATTGGCGTATATTCAGAAGCCGGTACAAAGCCCGATGGCTGAGGAATGGCCATCAAGCCTTTGCCACCTTCTTCCGGGCGCTCATGGGATTTCCTCTATCAGGACTCTGATATGCTTGCCATCTATGGCATCCAGGAATTTCTTTATAGGTTCAGAGTCCGGGTAACCGTCTACTTGCATGGAAAACAGCAAGCCGCCGAATCTATAGAATGTGTTTTTATCTATGCCTGTGAACTCCATCCGGAGAGGCTCTGTAGAAGATTCTTCTGCAGATGCAAAATCATCATCTTCAGAAGAATCTTTATGGGGCTTCATATGCATGCGCCCCCATGATCCGCCATAGAATTGAGAAGCCCCACGAGGAACAGTATCCAGAAGATATGCCACAGGATATCAAGAATTCTGAAGACCATCCTCAGGTTCTCACGACCTGTAGCACGGCCCTCACACGGTCTCTCCAGCTCTGATCATCCATCTCAAGGCAGTCGGAGCACTTGTAGCCCTTATACTGGCATAGCCTGTATGCAGGGCACTCTGGGATATTTTCGGGCTTCGGCTTCTCCTCCCTGCGCCGGCCTCGCTGATGATTCACACCCGTGCCCCCAGATTCATCTGTTTCAGGCTCAGATCTGTGAGGCTCTGCTGTTTTCCAGGCCGGGATACCTTCAATATTATTCGTCTGCTGGGATATGATTCTTTGAACCAGCGCTTCTCAGACGCTATCACTTTATTGATGTCCTCTTCAACTGTTCCTCTGAGAAGACTGCCGTAACCGAACCAACTTCCGGAGCTCGCATAGGGGTATGCTCTCCCTTCCATCTTCAGTGCCATGCCGTTTGAGAGCTCCACCAGGCTAAAGTTCATCTCCAATATGATGGGATCCTTACGATGTCGAACATCGTCATCGTCAAAATCCTCATCATCGGAGAGTCTGCAGGCCTTCATATCCTAGCCCCCGCGGGGGTGTAATTCATCCAGAGAGCTTCTTTCCGGATCCCCCCCCGCTTAGAAGAGTTACAGCGCTTTCCTGAAGCCTCTACACATCTCCAATCATGATAGAAATCATCCATCAGAGTACATCTATAGCCCGAGATTGCTACCCTGCCATCAAGATCATGCAGGACCTCAGAGAGCCCCCCATGCTCTTTAGCACTCATCTCAAACTGGCCGAATGCTATGGAATCGCATCTTGATTCGTGTAGATAAGGTGGATCGATATAGAACAGAGTATATTTACTGTCATACCTCTCCAGGATTTCAATGGCGCTTGAACACTCAAGCTGAACCTTTTTGAGGCGGCCTGCGACCCAGGCAAGATTTTCTATTCCGCCCAGATATTTGGAGACCGAGCTCGACATACCCCTTTTGCTGTCTGTGAGGCGATATGCCCATCTGCCGGGGGATCCTGACTCCGAGAGCCCAAAGAACGATTGTCTCGTCCTGACATAGAAGCGCCTCGCTCTCTCCAGAGGATTATCACAGCTTTCCAAGGACTCGAGGTATTCCTTCCTGGAGAATGGTGTCAATGTAATGGCCTCTATCAATTGGCCTTTCTGCTCTCTTAATATCCGGAAGAAATTGACGATTTCTTCATTCAGATCATTATAAGTCTCCAAGGGCGAAGGCTGACGATTCAGCAGTACCGCAGCTGATCCTCCATAAGGCTCGACATAATGCCGGCACCTGGGCAGCAGCGGCAGGAGCCACTTGAGATGAGAGAACTTGCCGCCGTAGAAGCCAAAAGCAATTTTACGCTTCTGCATTTGGCACCACCTCGAAATTCAACACATAAACAATCTGATCGAGATCAAGAACAGCTTTGGGCCTTTTCTTTCTTAAGATCTTTAAATATTCGTCGAAATAAAGATCTCTGCTCATATAGCCTTCTGCTATGCAATCTGCTAGAGAGATATCTCCCAATCTCTCTAATCGAACAGATAGAATATATAACATGGCAAAATATTCTCTTGAGTATAATTTTGTTGTAGCTAATTGTACTGAGCCTGCTTTGGCTCTCCGAGATTTCCAGGGTCTGCGGGACTGGGTTTTATGGCCTCGCAAGATCATTTCTACATGCTCTGGCTGGAAGAGAAGCATTCAGATCTCTCCAAATACAGCCTGCTTTTTTGCTTCCAGCCATCCGTTCAGATCTTTGATGATCCGGGCCATCTCATCCACGGTCGTCTGCAGATTATCATTATGAATGACGGCGAGCTGGACATCCATTAATGCAGCTCCGACTTTCTTATCTGTCTCTTTGTCGGAGAGATTGATTTTGATCCTTTGCATCACAATATCTGCAATGTAGAGATAGGCATCATGCGGGGACTTGAAGAGGCCCAATTGTCTGGGCCCATCGCAGGGCATTCAAATCCCCTCTGGGAACACTTTTATCTGGCCCCATTCAGGCAAATAGGGCATCAAATTATCCTTCATGTAAATCGGAATCGGCTTATCATCGGGCCAGCAATTGAAGATCGACTTAACCCACTCTTCTTTAGGTTCTACCTTGCCTGGCCTGTTGCCACTCTCCGCACCAACGATAATCCACTCGAGCTCCGAAAGATCATAGGTTATCGAGCCATGGAGCGGCTCGAAGGATGCGAACTTGTGCACGTCCTCAGATACATAATCCAAAAGCTTGCGTATGCGCCAGTTTTCTGCGTTACATGTTACGGATACGCCCAGCCACAAGTTTTCAGGGAACTCTGACCGATCGATATACTGCGGAAATTTCGTCAGAACCAAGAATGTATGTTCGGGCTTCTGGCTGACGGCCTCTATGATAGCCCTAACCCACCTGGAATCTACCCCGGGGCTCCACCAATCCGACATGCTGTCTAGGAAGATCCTCTTTCTCTTGCCCTTGAGGTTTAAGATCTGGTCTATTTTATCGGCGTGAAAAGTGGGATCGAACGTATGACCTTTCCCAGGGTAGCCGTTTCTGTTACAATGACGCGCGGCCATATCTCTGGCATAACAGTATCTGCAGCCCCCACGGCATCCGCTGATTGGATTTATAGAGAGATCCGCCCAGCCGACGCTTTTTTTGAAGCTCAATGCGAGGCCTCCATCTGCTCTGCAGCTTTCAATAGCCTCCGCAGACAGTCGAGTTCATCACTATCGGTTTCTGGGCCTGTTGCAGCCTGCACCAGACCCATTATATTTTTCAGGCATCGATGATCGCCAGGGCGGAGCACTTCTTCTATCAGAGTCATCGAATGGCTCCCCTCCGCTCGATGATCAATGCTTCAGCCAATAACAAATAATTATGAAAATCAGTGAATTTTTCGTCTATCTGTTTTTGCTCAGGCAGAATGCCCTTTTCGAGATCTTTGATCATATCCCGAATGCTGACAAAATGCTTTACTCCCATTCCTAAGCAAGCCTGCTCTGGAGTACAGTTCAGAAGCTCTGCAGCATCCTTGAAGTTGTGCAATCTATCCCCGCCCCTGGAATACTCTTCTCCTTTGGGTTGAAGGACGAACTCGCATCGGATCAGGCGATCCTGTTCGATACGCCTGAAGTCCTCTGGATTCATCGAAGAATTCTCCTTACGAGCCTTTCGAGGTCCAGGCCTTTTCTCCGATATTTAGCATAGAGTTGGAAATGGTTTGTTGGGACCAGCTGAGGCTTACCCCCTCGAGTCCTGTTAACATATACCCGCTCAATGAGGCCCTGGCCGCTATTTCAGAAGCCGATTTCCCTGGATTCCTTCTAATGAACTCCAGGACCTCGACATCTTTGGCTGCGGCCCGAATACTGTTAATAAGGCCAGGATACATTCAGGCCATCTCCGAAAAATCTTGGACATAATGCTGATCGTCGATTTTCACGATGCCAATGTACTTGCTCAGCCAGGGCTTAAGCTGCAGATCTGCAGGGAGGACTACTTCCCTCTTGCCTATACAAGCGATCTGGCAGTCCTCTGCCTTCTGAACACCGTGCAGGATACCGAAGCGTCGTGAACAATGGTGCATATGCTCGAGCTTGGGCGGCTGGGGCGCCGTGCAGGAGGCATCCATTATTGCTCCTCCGCCTTTCGTCTTGCTATGATCGCTCGGATCCCTAGCAACAGGTCAAGGTAATCTTGCCGCTTCTTTTCTTTTGCAGCCGCTTCAAGCTCGTCAATCGTCCCACTGAAGCATCCAGTCACAGCTTTTTCAGTCGGGACGATAATCGTCAGGAAGCTATCTCTGCTGCCGATCGGACCGACGACCAGCAGATCCGCCGGTCGTCGGACCCTGGCATCCCCAGAGACCTCGGCATCCCCAAAGACCCTGGCATTCCCAAAGACCCTGGCATCCCCAGAGACCTCGGCATCCCCAGAGACCTCGGCATTCCCAAAGACCCTGGCATTCCCAAAGACCTCGGCATCCCCAAAGACCCTGGCATTCCCAAAGACCCTGGCATCCCCAAAGACCCTGGCATTCCCAAAGACCCTGGCATCCCCAGAGACCTCGGCATCCCCAAAGACCCTGGCATTCCCAAAGACCCTGGCATCCCCAGAGACCTCGGCATCCCCAGAGACCTCGGCATCCCCAAAGACCCTGGCATTCCCAAAGACCTCGGCATCCCCAAAGACCCTGGCATCCCCAAAGACCCTGGCATCCCCAGAGACCTCGGCATCCCCAGAGACCTCGGCATCCCCAAAGACCCAGGCATTCCCAAAGACCCTGGCATCCCCAGAGACCCTGGCATTCCCAAAGACCCAGGCATTCCCAAAGACCCTGGCATCCCCAGAGACCCTGGCATCCCCAGAGACCCTGGCATCCCCAGAGACCTCGGCATCCCCAAAGACCCAGGCATTCCCAAAGACCCAGGCATTCCCAAAGACCCAGGCATTCCTTTCAGGAGAAAGATTCTTTTCAGACTGAATGAAGCCGCCTTTCTGTCCTACCTCCACGACTCCAAAAGAGCACAAAGCTCGGATTCGGAAGAGCTTTGTCCCGAGGACCTCGATCGATTCATCGACGAGAAGCTCGTACTTACGATTCTGTTCGGCCATTCAGACCGCCCCCTCTGCGTCGAGCTCCTTTCTTGCCTCATCTATGAAGAAGTCTTTAGCAGGGCAGTCTTTCAATACACATATTCTGATATTATTGCAGACTGGACAATAGTGTTTACAATTCTGGAAAACCTTCTGGCGGGATATTATTCTATTGGCCCGCTCTTTTATCAGAGCATTTTCAAGCTGCTGGACTTTTCCAGAGAATACGCCCTCTGCATCCTTTTCTATGCATTTTTGCAGGTCCGCATTTCTTTTTTCTGAATCGGAAATCTCCTCTCTCAGAGCTTTTATTTTCTTGATGTCCCTGATCCTCAATTGTGTGAGATTCTGTATTATACTGGCCCCGAGATTCAGTAGTATGGATCCTTCCTGGATATTTTCCCAGAGGATCTTATTCTGGTCTTCGAGTTCTGAGATCTGTTCGAGAGATCCCGATAATGTCCTATGAAGCTCTCTTATGATTGGTGAAGATGTTACTTTGTACTCATCATCGAAGAAATGATCCATAAGCACATGGGCTTTTCTGATGTCGAACATTCAGATCGCCTTCAGGACATAGAATATGCAGGCTGCCAGAATGATGAGCCTCGCAATAGTTAGGAGCCCGCCCGATGAAAAGGAGGTTAAGGAACTGGCGGGCTTATCATCATGGAGGGAGCCCCAGCCTGTCATTAGGATTAGCTTTGCGATTAGCTGGGGCACTGATAGGGATTGCCCCGCCACATTCAAGGAGTAGCATGAGGGGGTAATAAACGAGATGCGGCGGAGCACATTGATAATGGAGAGGGTCGGGGAGGTGATCAGATGCAGATGAAGCCAAGAACAGACCCGACCCACGGTGATTGGGGTTGGCGCCACTGCGACACCATCACAAGGAGGGATGAGTTTTAATTCACAGTGGCCCACATGTTGATAATTAGAAGGCTGAAGACTTACGGAGAGAGGACTATTCATTTTCATCCTCTCCAAAGCCCTTGACCGCTTCCTTGCACTTCTTAAGCGGTTCGAGAACAGTGTCCAGGTTCAGCTTTATATAATTTTCAGCACACAATTTATATATATGCTTAATTATAGTGTCTCTGCTTGCAATATTTTTTAGTCGTTTTATGACACTGGATTTTGAAATTCCAGGTTCTTTCGCGACCAACTTCAGTATCTCATGGTCAAGGTTTTTACTCATCTTTGCCAACCCCTTTCAAGAGTTGGCCAAACAGCATACTAGTGTTTAGGGGGCTACTGTTATATATCAGGGCTAGTCCTATACTAGTATTTGCTGTGACAAAACCCGAAAGTTTGGCGACCGAAGGGTTTTGTCCGGCCCATACTCTTAGCTTGGGCGCTCTTTCAGCGCTCAGTTTCTTTAAGCTCTGATTCTAAGTTCTTACTTATATTATTTCTGGTATCGTGCCGCGAATGTAATCTCAATTTTTTCTTCGCCTCTTGTTTTCGCATTTTTTGCACCTGAATATCAATGCACCGCCCCTGAATATCGGAGTTAGAACGCTATGGCATTCCATGCATCTATCCTCTGCAGGGTCGATTATACCTTTGGCTCGCCTCTCTCTGGCCTCCCTCAGGGATATGTATCTCATTCTTCGCGAAAGTTGGCTTCCTATTCTTTGAATTTTTGCCGAGAGCAAAGCGAAAGTATCATTTCCATTCATCTCTGAGCTCGGCCAGTCCATCATCAGCATTACACATAATATTGCCAATAGTGGCCGATGCTGGTGAATCTGCGCCAAGCACATTTTCCATTTCACGCGAAGCTTTATCGGCCAAATCATGAATCTGTCTTATCCAAGCCTCAATCTGTGCACGATTTCTTGCAGTCCTTCGCTTCAAAAAAACATCCTCCTGTTTCCCCTTCCCCACCCCGCTTTCTTTTTGCCTTCGAACTTTTCGAAGACGTGTAAGCCGCCATATGCGAATCGTCCTGCTTCCCCGAGTGCCCCCTCAGCAATCGATCTGACATGATCCCAGTCGCCAGATTGGATTGGCCTTCCCAGCTCGATCACGAGGGCGCCCCTATAGTGCATCACGCGAGCTTGAATCCCATTGCTCTCAAGAGATTTCTTGATTAGCGCTGTCTCTTCGCGAGCACTCCTTGGCTTTTGTGGAATATAGAGATTGTATGAGCTCCACCCAGGGCAGGCATCATCCAGGAGAGCTTCGATGGTAAGATAGGTCTTGTGGCTCATGTGGCCATAGAGCCGCCACATATTGATTGTGAATACAGGGTTTAGCCTGAACCCTTCGGGGATCTGCTCGATTGCGAAGGAGTGGCTCGAACCATCATGCATCAGCACATCGTAGGAGATGCGCTGGACGACTTGAGAAGCTTGAGTTGCAATCACCGCGATTCACCTATCCCCAATATATTCAACGTTCTATTTAAGCTTTACCCAAATTTTGGGTAAAAAAAGGTAAAGTATATAAACAAAAAGAGCATATTATGAGTATATGCGCGAAGCAACTACTCAAGTAGAGATTGATGAAAGAGGTAGAATTCAAGTGCCAGTTGCTACAAGGAAGAAGCTTGGGGTACTTGGAAAAAAAGCATTAGTTGATATCACAATTGCGGTTATAGAAACGCCAGAAAAAGCAACGACTGAAAACCCTCTAAAGGCTCCTGAAGCCGTTGCTATTTCGGCTTAACTTCGCGCACCTCCAGCTCACGACTGAAGATGTATTCTATGAGTGGCCTTAACTATATTTTATTTTCCCCAGGATCAACCAAAAACTTTTTAGCCTGTCATTTGTACGAGGATCGATCATGAAGATATCGGCGCTAATATTGGCATCGCTTCTTTGTTTTACCACGATGGCGTTGGCTGAAAGAGAGATTGCAATAGATTGGTATAAAAAAGGCTTTGATCTAGAGAACCAAAACAAGATCGATCAGGCCGTCCAGGCCTTCGATAATGCCAAGAAGCTTAACACAAATAACACTGATAGATTGGATAATATAATTTATTATTTCGCCAATTCTTGCCGATATACTCAAGCTCTTGATGCTGTTGATGAGGCCATAAAAATCAATCCACGTGACTCTAGTTTTTGGTATCTGAAAGCCTGGACTCTTAAAATGTATGCTGAGGACCTACAGATAACCAAGGGAGAAAATATCTCTAATGCTGATAGCCTTTATAATCAATCGCTTGATTGCCTCAATAGATCGCTAGAATTAAGCTCGCTGGATGAGCGCAACTCAACAAAGCCTTTAGTGGAGGATGTAAAAGCCCATATCATAAATGATAAAGGGCTGGAGCTCGCCAAGGCAGGCCGATGGGAAGAAGCGCTTGAAGATTACAATCACTCTCTTAAGGTGGCTCCCTATAATTCATTATTCAACTATGACAAATTGTATGCTCTCACCGCATTGCATCGCAGCCTTGTGACTAACGATGCCAGAGCTGCATTTAGCAATACCACATTTACATGGTATGCAATCAATCCAGGAGAAACCCCTAAGTTCTTGCCGCCCAATCCACCCTGGCCCAAGTGGATGGAGATCGAAGGAGGCATAATCTAAGCTTTGGCTTATATGCGGCTCCTCAAAACCACACGCTTTGAGAAAACGGCCAATAGTACAGAAACGTAGCTGAATGTATTTCGGCTACGTCCTCAGCTTGCAGCGCTGCCCGGAGGATAAAAGCATCAAATCTAGCCCTAGAAGAATTTTCGCATTTCCCTGAGCAGGGCCAAAAGCTGCTTTCCTTTTTCTGAGGTCTTATATTTTCCATTCACTGAGACAATAGACCCATTCTTCTTCAGGGAATCGAGGTAAGGGACCACGTTTCTAAAGTTAAGATTGCTCCCATAAACTACCTTTGTTTTACTGGCGCCGACAAGACAGACCTCTAGAATATTGGCCATGATCTCATCCCTACTTCTCCTCATAATCTCAGGTCAGTACTTGAAGTACTATATTAAAGTATTCCCCCTTCAAGCAAACCAAAAGTTTTTTAGCCCGATGTTGTGCTTAAGCATCGATCATGAAGATATTAGCCTTAATCTTAGTATCGCTATTGTGCCTTGCCTCGATAGCATCAGCAGAAAAAGACAGCATAATCGTCGGCGGGCAGTTTAATAATATGTCATTAGGCGTACCATATAAGGTGTCGTTTGATTTGGGCGTCCCTAAGAACTCTTATTCTCGAAACGTGATAGGAGTAACCCGTGAAGCAGTAACAGGCTTGGGCGGTGGCAATCGCACAACCTTTTACATCTCTATATCAAATAAGACGTCAGATGCAACGATTGCACTGGAAGAATATGATAGAGATCAACCGATTGTATCCAATGAATTGCTTCAGAGATATTTGATTCCAGATATAAGATACGCCTTGTTGTTTGGGACGCCATTCAAAGATTCGGCTTTCAACAATGCGACACTGCTATCAATAGATAATACAACAGGAGCATTTACTTCTATCTCTTCATCGCCACCGGAAAGTAATATCTACTTCGCTAAATATGTTCCGATCTCCGATCCCACGCGAGTACATGTGTTGATCGAATCCCTATATCCCTGGAACTTCGGCACTCAGCAACTCCTCAAGACCATCCACGTCGAGAAAGTAGCCAACAGTACAGGAACATAGCCGAAGTACGTCCGGCTACGTCCTCAGCTTGCAGCGCTGCGCATCGCTGCAAATTTTCTCATTGCATGAATTCAACTGAAATTATATTTCAATTTTCAAAGATCCAAAGAATTAACCGAAATGTATCGACCCCTCCGGGAGTGCTGTCAGGCCTGGCGCCGGCGCTATAGACTTTAGAAGGCCAACGCAAAAGTTTTCAGTGCGCCCTCTCCCTCAGCGCCCAACGCAAAAAGATCACTTTGGGACCTGCTCTCTCAATTTCTGGCATAAACTCCACCCAACATCCGTTAGATCATAAGTCATCCCGCCGCGCGTTGGATGCATTTTCACATATCCGAGGCTTATGAGTTTCTTCAAAGTCTTTCGTGCCTCGCGCTCCGCGCCTGGAAACCTCTTCAAAAACGCCTGCTCAGGCACATGCGACGCCTTGCTCATCCTCGTGGCCTTGCAAACGCTTTGTAGAACTGCTATCTCAAATCTCCTCAGCATATACTATAGAATATTCCAAAACGATATAAACCTTACGCTTAATCGTCTTGGAATATTCCTTTACGTATGGAATATACCAAAACGTTTATAAAGGATCGACCTCCAATTATTGGTATGGCATCCGTCACGACCAGAGCAACCCATAGGCGGCGCGAACTAAGCGGAGAATCTGACTGGGAATTATACGAAAAAGTGGACGATACTCCGGGCCTAAGTGTTTATGAGCTATCGAAAATTATGGACTGGACCCCTGGGAAAGTCCATGGCGCCGTGATGAGGCTTGTGAATAAGGGCCTTGTAAAGACAGAAAGAGCCGTGCGAGGCGGTCGCTCGGTGCTTTTAGTGATACCGAAAGAATGGCGGGAGTTCTTTACTCCTGAGGAGCTCGAAGAGTTCAAGAGGATGAAGATCTGAGCCATTTTTTTCGCTATCAGTAGCTTGAACATGTTCTAAGCTCTTCTCCTTCTGATGAACGAAGGTTGTCTGACCGTTCCAGAGATCGCCAACGCTGTTGGGCCTAATATGCTGGACTACCACCTGCATCGCCTGGAGCTGGCGGGGCTGATCGAGGTGCGGAAAGAGACAATTGTGCTAACTGAATCGGGAAAGGCATACGGAGAGCTGGTGAAGGCGCAGAAGGATAGGGGCGGGGCTGATAAAACATAAATTTAGTAGCTATGGGGCCACTGTCATATAGCTCTCAGTACTGACATTAAGTAAGCCAGTTAAGGTCCTTTATTAGGCAATTAGTTGGAAGAAAGGGCATAGCTAGAAATAAACATGAAAGTTCGATGATAGAAAATATTTATATCTTGCAGCCTTAATTATATGATTAATTCCAATGTTATTGATTCATAAATGGTTGTAAGATGGAACGTCCCCACGCATCGCTCCTGATTCTTGTTCTGCTATCTTTAGCTCAGCTCATGATAGTCCTTGACTTCTCCATTGTTAACGTCGCACTGCCCTCGATCCAGTCACAATTCCATCTAACACCTACAAAGCTGCAGTGGGTTGTCAGCGCCTACGCATTGACCTTCGGCGGTTTCCTTCTACTTGGAGGCCGAGCCTCCGACCTGTTCAGTAGGAAGATGATCTTCCTGATCGGTCTGACTGTTTTTTCTTTGGCGTCACTCTTGGGAGGTCTGGCTACATCAGCAGTCATGATTTTTATTTCCAGAGCCGTTCAGGGGCTCGGCGCATCCATGCTCTCTCCATCTGCGCTGTCTCTCATCACAACAACCTTCTCAGAGGGGAGCGAGAGGAACAAGGCACTCGGCATCTTCAGCTCCATGGCTGCTATAGGCTTCACCACTGGCGTTATCCTTGGAGGCATTCTGACAAGCTCTCTCTCCTGGCACTGGGTCTTCTTCGTCAACGTGCCTATTGGTGCCATTGCAATCATTGCTGGATTTCTAATCTTACCCGATCAATCGAAAAACCAGCAAAAGAGAGGCTTTGACGTAACAGGTGCAGTGCTTGTGACTACTTCACTTCTCACTATCGTTTATGCAATCACTCAAATTTCCGTCCCGGGTGAATCTTTTGTGGAGGTGGTTATACTTCTTTTTCTATCGATAGTGCTGGCATTGAGCTTTATCTTTGTAGAGCGGAGGGTCGGCATCCCACTTGTACCTCTTGACATCTTCGGTCGCCGAACAATAGTTATATCCGATCTGATCATGTTCCTGGCCTTCGGAGCGAATGCCGCACTTGTGTTCATCATCACACTGTTCCTCCAGGAAGTGAGGGGTTACTCTCCCCTGGAGACAGGTCTTATCTTCATTCCAGCTGGTCTCGGAGGCCTAACTGGAGCAACCCTTGCACCCCGAGCCATCAAAAGGATAGGTTTTCGAAAAATGATGATCATCGGCCTCTTCATGTTCGGCATTGGTGTTGCAGGCTTGACCACCATAAACATTGAAAGCTCACTAGTGACGCTAATGCTCTTCTACTACTTTGGTGGGATAGGCCTAGTCTCTGCCATCGTATCCCTGAACATTGCAGGTACGACAGGAGTAGAGTCAGCGCGTCAGGGACTGGCAGCTGGCCTGCTGACCACTGCACAGCAGATCGGGGCAGCAATCGGAGTGAGTGTAGCGAGCGTAGTTGTGACGACAGTTGCGCTATCTATTGGAAGCAGTCCTGCATCGAGGGTTATCGGCTATCGGGGCGCTCTGTTCTTTTCAGAGGGACTGATCATCGTTGCTACCATTCTCGCTTTATATCTCATCCGACGCTATAATTTAAGGCAAAAAAGAACTAAGAACAATACTGAGACTTGAAGGAGATGAACCGTTAGGAAAGACGATATTATCCTCTAAATTAATCTACACTATTTGACTACTGATTTAGCAATAGGATTCGGGAATAGAGCTTATTAACAGAATTTGTGTGAAGAGATAACTTTAAATTTTCCTAGGTAGATATTACTATGGCGAGTAAATTATGATAAAGCTATTATGTTTATCTCTCTTCCTCCTCGGCATCTTTGCAGGAGCAGCTTCTGGACATGGACATTGGAATTCGGAATCATCTCAAGATTGGCTCGGCGTTGGGCCGATATATCCCTATGGACCATATTACTATCCGGTCTATTACGAAAATCCAATATATTACGATACAATGTACTATTGGGGGTGGGAAGATTATCCGATCTACCATTCAATTTATTACCCAATTTACAGCACTTATTATCCTCCCTATTATTATCCACGATACTACAATGATTTCGACAGTTTCCGTCTGGGAACGTTCGGCAGACTTCACGGAGGCAATTATTAGCCTCCCCAAACAATTTTTATCAATTTATAGCAACTAAAACAACTTAGCAACTTATATACTACCTTGTAATCATGCTTTTCTACACGGCAGCTTGAAAGAAGATACACTTGAGGCTAAAGGATGGAAGTAATCTTTCTCGGCACCAACGGTTGGTATGACACAGATACAGGAAACACGATCTCTGTTCTCGTCAACTCAGAAAAGTATCACATAATCCTCGATGCAGGCAACGGCATCTACAAGGCAGACCGCTATATCCATGACGACTTGCCTGTCTACCTTCTGCTAAGTCACTTCCATCTGGACCACATCGAGGGCCTGCACATACTTAACAAGTTCCGCTTCCCTATACTTCACATCTATGGTCAAAAGGGTACGAAGAAGGCACTGGATACCATTATTACAAGGCCGTTTACAATTCCCTTCAGCGAGATGCCTTACCCTGTACAGGTTCACGATCTTTCGGAGGGGCCTTATAAAATTCCATTCCCGCTGGAGTGCTACTACCTGGTACATGCCTCGCCATGCATGGGCTACCAATTCGAAGTTGATGGAAAGAGGATTGCCTATGTTCCTGATACAGGCATCTGCGATAATGCAGTCAAGCTGGCAGAGGATGCAGATCTCCTTATAGCCGAATGTGCCCATCTTCCGGGAGAGCAAAGTCCTGAGTGGCCACATCTCAATCCTCAGGATGCAGCCGACATCGCCCGTCGAGCAAATGCAAAGAGGCTTGCTCTTGTTCACTTCGATGCTGCCAGATACACAACTATACTGGAAAGGCTAAACGCCGTGAAGAGCATTCAGGGCTTTGATAATGTCGTGGCTTCATGCGATGGGATGGTTTTGGAATTATAAAGGAGTAAGGAGAAATTTTTAATAAGTAATTTTATCTTAGAAGCTTCGAAATAAGCATCACCCTAAATGAACGAAAATTAAAACCTTGCAGGGCCAGAAACCACTGCCCTGCACTTGTGAACAGTCGAATATATAATCGTATCAGTCTAGTATCTTCTTGGGGGCTTTGCGGGTCTATGCTTCTGATAGCAATCGCTGCAGTAGACCGGCCTTGATCCATCTGGGTTGAAGGGAACTTGACATTGCTTTCCGCACTCTGCACAGGTTGCATCGTGCATCTCTCTTGGGCCTCTGTTGAAGCCGCTTCCGCCTCTATTGCCGAACCTTTCCATTTGATTCACTTACCTTTGGCATCGACCCCTAGGATCGATCCTGCCACAAAACATCCCTACGACGAAGCGACGTTAGTGCAGCTTTTTATAAACGGCTTATGTACATAATATATCTTTCGGCTAAACTATAGTTGCTACATATAATGTACTGGATTTAATATTAATCGATTGGCACATAATATATTGACTGAAAAGCTTTAATATTTGTTCTTAACAAGGCTACTTTGGCAATGAGGGGGCTAGTGATATCTCAATAAAAATAGCTCAATCTTTACTTAGTCTATGCATAGTGATGATGCTGATTATGCTAGTGCCAACCATCATAGCCACTAATGATAAAACCTGTGTGGCCAATATGGCTGATATAGTCGGTCCTTGGCAGCATGAATCTCCAGTTACTCCAGTAACAATAACTGATAGCACTCTCGATTCTGCCGTCAAGAGCTACTCGCTCTTCGTGCTGGACTGCTGGAAAGAGGGGTGCGAACCCTGTCAGCTTATCTCTCCAACAGTAGATGAGATGGCTCAGGACTTCAAAGATAAGGTTGTTTTCGGCAAGCTTCTCACGGATCAAAACCATAAGACCCGTGTCAAGTACCATATCTATCATTACCCAATGCTGCTCATATTCAAAAACGGCTCTCTCGTATACAAACACCTTGGAAACTACCCAAAGGCCACGCTTGAGAGTGTTATTTTGAGCAAGCTTAGCATAAGCTGACCTTATTATCGATATGGGCCAATTTATTTTTACTATTTTACTAATGCCCAGCAGCCAGCAGCGTCGAATAAATTACCGATATAGTCGGACTTGACATCTTCATCCCAGTTTATGTTTTAATACCGAGAGCGGAATTCCGCATGAATCTACTAGCAAAATATATTGGCTTCAACTAATTTACAGAACATCTAAGTTATACTGATTTAGGACCTTCGCCAGATCTCCTATCTTTACAGGCTTGGTAATGCAATCATCCATACCTGCTTCGAGGCACGTCTCTCTAATACCAGGAACAACGTAGGCAGTAATTGCTATAATCTTTATCTCCTTTTGCCCAAGCTTACGCATTTCACGAGTAGCTTTCAGGCCATCCATCTCTGGCATTACTAGATCCATGAGTACTAGATCATATTGGCTGTGGCTAACGGCTTGGATTGCCTGACGTCCATTCGAGACAGCATCCGATTTATAGCCCAGACGAGCCAGCATGAGCATAGTTAATTTTCGATGTGATTCATCATCTTCTGCAAGTAAAATACGCATATGGCCGATGCTGTCTCCTGTCAATAGTGAACCTCATGTATGTATATACTACCAAACTACTTATATAAATTTTTATTTCAAACTTAAATATCAAAATGAAATTGGGGATTTAGCGATCTGTGTAATTATGGCAATATTAGCGGAATAAAAGGGGCAACAATCCAGAGAATCATGCCTCCAGAGGTCTATCCTTTATCCATAAGTACCAGATCTTAATGATTGAGTTCAAGGGCTTTGATTTCCAAATTTTACTCTTGGCAGGGAATATTGCGCAAGAGTATCGCAAGATCATTTACTTTCACAGGCTTTGCTATATAACCATCCATGCCAGCTTCCAGACACTTTTCTTGATCGCCGTCCATTGCGAAGGCTGTGATAGCTATAATCTTCGGCCCGTTATTAGGCCAGAGCTTTCGTATCTCCCTGGTGGCAGTGAGTCCATCCATCTCTGGCATCTTGATATCCATGAAGATCAGATCGTAAGGTCGGACTTGAAGGGCCTGCAGAACCTCAACGCCATCTGCAACAGCATCCGCCCTATAGCCTAGGCGTTTCAGCATCTCGACGAGTACCTTCTGGTTTGAAGGGTTATCTTCGGCGACAAGGATCGCGAAAGGCTTTTCAGCTGAGAGGTTTTCATATTCAGTAGCTTTATCTTCTAAGTCCAATTGCTTTCCTGGAATGACCTCAGCCTGGATTGTGAATCGGAAAGTAGAGCCTTTGCTTTCCTCGCTTTCAGCCCAGATCTCTCCACCCATAAGTTCCACAAGCTTCTTGCTTATGGAGAGTCCGAGCCCTGCACCATCACGTTTTCTGCTCAGGGTATACTCAAGCTGTGTAAAGGGCTTGAAGAGCCTATCCATCTTATCCTGAGGCATTCCAATGCCTGTGTCCTTAACTGAAAATGTTATCTGGCACTTGTTGCCAACGAGCGCTTTAGACGAAACTGAAACTGATATATCCCCAACATCAGTGAACTTGACAGCGTTGCTGAGCAGATTAACTAAAACCTGCCGAAGTCTTCCGGGATCACCGATGATAGTATCCGGGGTTCCATAAGCGATGGTATAAGCAAGGTTCAGACCCTTATCGATGGCCTGCACTGCAACCATATCAAGAGATTCTTCGATGGAAGCCTTGAGGCTGAGTGACTGATGCTCAAGCTCTACTTTCTCCTTTTCTGCTCTCGAAAACTCAAGGATATCGCTAATGATCGTTAGAAGAGCTTCTCCACCGTTTCTGATTCTCTCAATGTCCTCCTTCTGCTCCTGTGTGAGGTTATCATCCAGGAGAAGGCTTGAGAAGCCTATAACAGCATTCAGGGGTGTTCTGAGCTCATGACTCATGTTCGCAAGGAAGGCTGCCTTGGCCTCGACTGCAGCCTCTGCTGTCTCTTTAGCCTTCAACAGATCTTTCTCTGTCTTCTCGTGCTCTGAGATCTCCACCTGAAGCTCTTCATTTATGATTTCGAGGTTCTCTTTGGCATCCTGTAGTTCAGAGGTTCTCGCCTTCACCCTAAGTTCCAGCTCATCACGGGCTTTTCTCAGCTCCTCTTCCATCAGCTTTCGCTCTGTGATGTCCAGATGATGCCATAACCGACCATATGATTTTCCATCTATGCATATGGGAATGAAATCTCGCAGGCATGTCCGATCGCCGCTCATTGCAATTTCTTCGCCTTTTACAGGGTGTCCGCGGCCAACTATTTCCCCTATGCGTTTAACTTCCTCATCAGGATGCAGGTAAGCATTTTTAATTTTTTCGATCATTTCTGATGAGGTGAGTCCTATTAAGTCAGCAGAGTAACCCTTCAGACCGAAAAAGTCGGAGAACGCTTGATTGGCAAACTCAGTCCGACCCTCGTTCGTCACAAGCAAGATGCTGGAATACATGCTTGAAAGAACTGTGTATAAGCGTTGTAATGTGGTTCGCAGTACATCCTCGACCTGCTTGCGCTCTGTGATGTCGGCTGCTGTGCCGACAAAGTCTACAGCCCGTCTGTTCTCGCCAACCCCTTCAAACAGCGCAATGCCGTGAGCCTCGATCCATCGCACCGATCCATCAGGATGGTTTATGCGGTACTCTGCCGAATAGGGTTGGGGATTTGTCGGATCCAGCGCAGCCTCCACTTTCGCCCAGACACCAGGCAGATCTTCGGGATGCAGCCGCTTAAGTATCTCATCATTCGGGCTCTGGTCGCCTATAACGCCGAAGATTTCCTTATAGCGGTCGTCCCATGATGCGATCCGTGTAACCGGGTCATAACGCCACCAACCCATGCGCGCTGCGTCCAGTGCAAGCTGGCGCTGTCTGGAAAGCATTTGGAGCGCCTCCTCAGCTCGCTTGCGTTCCGTAATATCCGTAAGCATGCCCAAAGAGCCAACAAACTTGCCATCTCTATCCCGAAGCGGCGCAGCGTTTGAATGTGCCCATAAAAAGGAGCCATCCTTGCGGATGAATTTGAACTCAAAGCTCTCCTCGATGCCCTGCCGCCTGCGTTCAAGCATTAACTCAAGGCGAGCCCTTTCTTCCTCGTCCATAAACTCGGACGACTTTTTACCAATCATCTCTTCTGGGCTGAACCCAAGCATCTCTGCCATTCTTTTGTTGACGTAAGTCGTTTGGGCCTCTGAATCCACGACCCATATACCCTCATTGGCAGTCTCAACGATAGTGCGATACTTCTCCTCGCTTTCCTGTAGAGCTGACTGAGCGTGCATGAGCTCGCCATTTTGCTGGCGGAGTTCCTCGCCTGTGGCTTCAAGCTCTTCGTTTGCTTCCTGCAGCGCATCCTCAGCCTGCCTGCGCTCTGTGATGTCCAGGCCATAGATGCGGATGGCTTGGGTATTAGGAACGAAATGCATCGACTGCTGGTACCACCTATCGCCAACGAAAATATCTCGGACAAAAGCGCTCGTTCCCCTCTTATGGAAAATCTGCACCACCTGCTCCCAATCAGTCAACCAGGGGTGATTGCATCCGCTTTCCAAGAGGCCGGGAAACAGCTCTTTGGCGGCAGGGTTAAGGAAATGAACACATCCTTCCAGGTCAACTTCGATGATTGGATTCGGATTGATTTTTGGGAAGGACGCTAGCTGTTCTAAATCAGCTTCCATATGCTTGCGCTCGGTGATTTCCTGACCGACAGCGAGGTTGCCCACGACACACCCATCTGAATCTAAAATCACCTTGTTTCGCCAGGAGATCCAGACTCGCTCACCGTTTCTCAAAATGTTTTCATTTACGTTCTCTGTGAAGCCTTCAGGGTCTTTCAGTATATCATCTGCCAGTGTTTCTAAGCCCTCTCCTGTGCTTTCTGTTTTCGGGACCAGGATCATGACATCTTTTCCGATGATCTCGTCCTTGGTGTATCCAAAGAACCTCTGTGCATATTCGTTGAAGAATGTGATCTTCCCGTTGATATCGTACTTCAATATTATGCTATTCGTATTCTGCACGAGCTCTCTGTACTTCTCCTCGCTTTCACGAAGGGCCTTATGGGAATCCTCCAACTCTCTGAGATACCTCTCCCGTTCCTCCTGAGCCTCGATTAATTCCTCATTCTGCTGCATGAGTTCCTCATCTGCAGCAGATAACTCTTCGAGACTAATCTGGAAATCCTCTATGACACCGGATAGGATATCGGGTGCGTTTGCTGGATTGCTCACACATTTTGCCTGGAGTTCCTCTAAGCGCTGTGAAAGCTCGAATACCCTTTGGGAGAGGTTATCAATCGCCATTTCTACACCAGCACTAACTGAAACACGTAATTATGTCTTATTATCTATATGTTACCCTCTAGCTATGGTTATTTAGCTTGTGCTAGATTAGGAAGAGAAACTAAATGGCTCAAGATGCTGAATAAAAGGAGCCGACTGACCGTTGTACTCGCTGTGCTCACGCTACTCATGAACATCAATTATAAATTCCTCGGTCGTGGAATCAAGGTCGAAGCGAGTTGGTATGGCTGCAGGGTCCGCCTGTTTGACTAAGCCCAGATGATCATATGCTCGGGCCACAATCGCTATTCTTAATAGCCGATAATATTATTAATAACTAGCTGCATACCAAATTTCTGTTAGAACCATTAAATATCCTATTCATATTATCCTTTATACTCCCCACCAATCAGCTCTCGAATTCGCTCGGCAATCTTCGGTCCCACAAGCTCCACCTGCCGAAGCTCCTCCTCTGAAGCTGTCATGATTTTCTCAATCGTTCCAAAGTGCTTAAGCAGATTTCGTGCAACTGCAGGGCCAACACTGGGTATTGCCGAAACCAGATATTCCTGCTGCTCTGAAAGCGTTCTTGCAGTTTTATGACCGTGCAGCTTAGGCTCTCGTCCCTCTTTATGTTCCCGGGCGGCGAGTATAGCGATTATAGCTGCAGTCTCCTCCCGGCTTTCAGTGGGAATAATAGGAATACCGTAGTCTATGGCTATTGCGGCCAGAGCACCTCTAATGGAGTTGGGACTTATCTGACGAGTGTATAGGTCTCTTCCCTCCAGTATCAAAACGGGCTTTTCATAAGACCTCGATAGATCTGATATCTGTCTGAAAAGGTTCCTCTCTGGATCAATGATGGACGCCACAAAATCATCTGCAGTTTTGCGCTCGATGGCAATTCGATCGCTGACAATGTAATCTCCAACCTCTAGATTTTTCAAAGTCACCTCAAGGCCTTGAGCCTCCAGCAGTTTTCCCATCTCTCGCTCTCTGGGATCAACGAAGATTTTGCCTAATGTTTCCGCCGGTTTATCCTCAACATCAGTGATCTGTATCTGCTTGGGCTTAAACTCCTTTACAAGAGATTCCTGCGCTTTGCCACTCAGACCGCGGATCTCCCTCTGCATGCTCTTTTCTTTGCGATCGCTTATCCAATAGTAGGCCTCATCGCGTGTGCCTTTTGCAATTAATACAACAACCCTACCAGCTCTTGCACGTCCCGTTCTGCCTTTGCGTTGAATGCTGCGAATTTCAGATGGCACTGGCTCATAGAATAAAACTAGATCCGTGGCGGGTATATCGATACCTTCCTCGCCGACTGATGTGGCTATGAGGACATTGAACTCTCCAGACCTGAACTTGTTCAGAATTTCGGTCTGCCTCTTCTGGCTGAGTCCCTCGTCATCTTGTCGGCTAGATTGACCAACAAACCTGACCGCTTTAATGGCATCATCCTTCTCTAGGGACTTAAGAAGAGCCGAAGCTGTGTCTCTATAATTTGTAAAGACCATTATCCTGGAATCGGGCTTGGCCAGGAGCTGATCTCTTAAAATGCTCTGCACAGCTGCAAGCTTCGGATGCTCCACATTTGTTTCCATTAATGCTGCCATTGCCTGTCTGAACCTGGGGTCCTCCATGATGCGGCGGGATGCCTTGGATCCGCTTCTAGAGAGGGCTTCTCCCTGAAGCTTCTGGAAGTATCTGTTCAATGCATCGCTGCTTTGCGTTTCAGCCAGCTCAATGGCATGATGGAGCTTGAGTATTTCAGCCAAGACGGAAATGCCCTTGAAAGCAGCCGGACTCGCGTTCCTTGCTACAGAGGAGTGAAGCATACTCTGTAGTCCTAGAAGTTCCTTCTTTGAGGCTCTTAAATCGATCCTTGCAGGTGCTACTCCAAGCTGATTCAGATCATCGATTCTATCTTTCAGAACATTCTCTATTGCAGTCCTAACCCTCAGAAGCTCCTCAGGAACTTTGACCTTGACCCATTCTATCTCCCGCTGATGGACAAAGGGAGCTACATCAGGATCGCTTTCTGTACGGGTCTGGATCTTCTCGATGCCCAGGTTTGTGCATATCTCTTCGATCTTCTCGCTCTGGCTTCCGGGGCTGGCTGTGATGCCGAGCACAAGGGGATTCGATGCCTCGCGCCCATATCGCTCTGCAATGTAGACATAGGCATAGTTCCCTACGGCTCTGTGGGCTTCATCGAATATGATCAGGCCTACATCTTTCAGATCGATTCTTCTGGAAAGCAAATCATTCTCGATGACCTGTGGCGTGGATGCAATTATTCTAGTCTGGTTGTAGATCTCGGCCCTCTTTTCAGGCATAGTTTCCCCAGTCATCATAGCAACGATAGATTCATCCATGAGGACCTTCCGTAAAAATGAGGCATGCTGCTCGACCAGAGGCTTTGTTGGTGCAAGGAAAAGTATCCTGCCTTTATCAAGCCTTGCAAGCAGGACCATAAGAGCTATCACAGTTTTTCCGAGGCCAGTAGGCACTACAACTAGGCTTGATTCCTTCAAGGCAGTCGCTGCCAGATCCATCTGGAAGAGCCTCTTTTCCACAGTCTGTGGCTTGAGCAGAGGGTGCTCAAGGTAAGAGATCATTATTAGGCAATTAGTTATCTATACTATTTAAGAAGATAAGGGAAATATTTTTGTATGATTTAGATTGTATAATTTTATAGATTTTGCAATTTTATTTACCCATATTAAAATTATTAATATTGTGTTTTCTGCATTAAAAACTGGCCTTAAGATTCTCTAAGCTCAGGTCGTTCCCGGAGGATCTCATATAATCCGATTGCTGATTTATTTCTCATTTGAGTGAAAGTCGTTTCGGCTTGAACCTACCGCCTTTTATAGCATTGATAAGATCTTGTTCGCTCTTAACGCCGTTATCCTCAAACTCAGTAATGCACCTCCCAACATGCTTAAGCGAATGAGAATCGCTACCGCCTGTGCCAGGCAAACCAAGCTTTTGCGCAGCCTCACGTGATATTCGGTTCTCATCATCATTTGAATTGCCGTTGAGCACTTCAATTGCATCAAAGCTTTGAACCTCGAATACCATGCTCCCAAGGCTGGGTGCAGAGGATCTGAAGGGATGTGCAGGTATCGCCACTCCTCCCTCACTATGCACCAGACTAACTAGATCCTGTGCCATGATCCCTGAGTGGGGAGAATTCTCGAGCCCAAAGACAAGGACATCTCCTTCGCGGCACCTCACCTCAATTCCGCCAAAAACTAGAAGACCTTGCTCTCCTCCAATCTTTTTAGCCCTTTCAACCGCCTTGGTGGTATTGTGGTCTGTGATGCAGACGGCATCCAGATGTATCTCCTTCGCCCGCCTGATGAGATCCTTGGTATGCAGGGCACTGCACGATGAGCCGCTCCTGGTATGGATATGCAAATCAATGAGCATTGTTTATTCTCTCGAGCTTTTGTTGTCTTTTTGGGATATCATGGGGATATATAAGATGCTCTATACGCATCATAGGACCTATCCACATATCGAACATAATATTGATATCTTTCAACATACGCTAATTATTATGCCTGAACCTGTTGATATAATACTTGCGTTTCACAATGCGTTCAGAAATGATCTGAAGCATATCGATGCCGCGGCTTTGGATGCGGCAAAAGGAAAAGAAGGACTTACCGCCACCTTGGAGCGTTTCAGATTCTTCAATGAAATGCTGGTCTGGCATGCAGATGGAGAAGAGTTATCAGTCTTTCCCATGCTCGATAATGTCGCTCCTCTAGTTGCTGAGGCTTATTTGAAAGACCATCGCGGCTTAGACCGGGCATATGACACATTAAGCAAATCGTATTCCGAAGGGGACCTGTTGCAGACAGCTAGGGCCACAGCAGCATTCCGTTTTCATCTCGATATGCACTTGTACAAAGAAGATACCCACCTCTACCGGATTTTCAAGGAACGCATTTCACTAACCGATCAATGGAAGGCGTTAGGTATCATGTCAAGCCAGGTTCCCCAAGAAAGATTTCCTGAAATGGTTGGGTGGATGTTCCCGTTGATAGGGCTCGACGATCGTGAGAACATGGTTCGCATCTATGAAATTAGGTTGCCCAAACCTGCCTTTGAAGGAGTAAAAGAACTAAATTAGAAAGGCCATAGGTAATGACTGGGCTGAACTCAAGCAACACATCCCAACATTATAGAGACCGCCACAAGAACAAGGATAAGGCATATGATTGGTCTCTTAAGGGTAAATAATAATTCGATAGGCATAATTACGTTCACCTTCTATTTATGGAAGTATACCGAACAATCAATCTGGAGGACTTTAGCGTTAGCTTGAATTCATTAGGCAATTAGTCAAAAGAAGAACTATAAATGCAAATATGAGAGCTATCTGGCAATGGGATGTGAAATCGCGCTTAATAAGGCCTGGGAGGAGCTCGAAAAATTAGCCCTTTCTTCGAGATCTACCATCCAGTTTCTCACAGATGCTTATGAGGTAAATGTGAGCGATAGGACTATCCTGCAGCAGTCCTCGCTTTTGCCTGCCGAAGATTACCTCTCGGTTCTAATCCTCCACTATCTTATCGGCTGCCTGAAGTATGGCTATAGACCGAGCGGCGATTGGGTTTCATTCAAGGATATCTGGGGAGGAGATACGTATTTCCCGGCTTACCGAAATAACACCATTCGACCTTTGATCGAGCGGCTGCAAAAAGATCCAGATGGCTTGATCAGAAGACTATCGACAAGTTATAAGGGCAAAGTTGTGGAAGGAGGAGATATTGCTATAATGCTAGAGACCTTTCCGGAGGTTTTCATCAGGATAACTATCTGGAGAGGTGAGGATGAGATTCCGCCTGAAGCAACTATACTATTTGATAGGAGTCTGACAGATGTTCTCGCAACAGAGGATATTGCGGTATTTCTGGATTCGGTAGTTCATAGGATTATAACAGAATACTCGAATATCTCTTCGCAGTTTCTCACGCTGCAATATAGTCCAGCGGAGTGAAACCTGTCTCCTCAACTATCTTTTGGCCCTCGGCACTAAGTAAAAATTCAATGAATTTCTTGTCCCCAGGGCTAGGATCTCCATATGTATATAAGTAAAGCTTAGTAGTGAGCTTATAAGAGCCATTCCTCAAGCTATTAACGCTTGGCTGAATGCCATCTAAAGCTATTGGTTTAATGTTGCCTCTCTGAGCATAGATTAGTCCCAGGTACCCTATGGCTTTATCACTCCCATTTATAGCCGTATAGGTCTCTCCATCCGATAAAGTATTGGTGCTAACTCCAGGTGTCTCAGCGCTCACATTTCCCAGAATGACCTCATTAAAGATATCCCCGGTTCCCGAGCCATTCATTCTGGCTATCGCATAGATATTTTGGTCTGGGCCTCCTACCCCTTTCCAATTGGTTATCTTGCCCAGGTAGATATTTTTAACCTGTTCACTCGAAAGGTCTGTAACTCCTTTATTATAAACAGCCTGGCTTACAGCTATTACGATATCCCCATATCCTATGAGAAACTCTTGGAACCGATTTCCATAATTAGACTTCTCTTCCTCTGTAAGCGCTCTGGATGCCATGGCTATGTCATCTTTTCGTTCTGCAGTGTTAGTAATGCCAGGCACCGTGCCTCCTCCTGTAACTGTAACGAAATACTCTTTCTGCAGATCATTGAAAGCCTCGGCAGCGGCAGCTATCAAAGGGAGCATTGAGGTGGACCCAGACACCGTTATAACCGTCTCCACCGATGCGGCTGGGGAAATAATTATGATGAAGCTAATTAATATTGAGATAAGTCTGAGGGTGATAATACCACCATGTCATATGTAGCTGCGAACTATAAAAAGCTTAACGGTGTAGATTCACGAATTGCATAATGGTGCTCTCTCCGTGAGTTCAGTGCTCTTAGTCCATCTCTTTTTGACTGCGGCTATGAAGAGAATATTATCTAGAAGATACCTTATACATTTTCCGGGCAAGCTGGTGGCTTTCCTTCTCGATCTCTTGATCCTGAATGATTTGTTTTCTAGGACTCGTTTCAATGATCGTTCATGTATCAATGGATGAATAGGTAAAGCGAATCGGCCTGTTATAGCAAATATGCGCCGTAGCCAATGCATTGCTTTTAAGAGTTAATTTACAAGGAGGAGTATAAAGCTATATAGTTATAGAATTGTAACGGTTATTTAAGGTGTATGAGGAATGTTCAAACAGAAAACGATACGAGGAAAGATCTTAATTATGTTCTGTTTGTTGAGTTATTTTTTAACAGGGGTCTGCGCCAGTCAAAGCACATCCCTCAGTAACTCAGACGATTGCAACCAGTTGCTATCAGAGAACAATTATGCCGATGCATTTGTCTGCTTTGCCAAGGTAATTGAAAACAATCCGCAATCTGCTTTAAACTGGGCAGGCCAAGGAGATACAATGAACAATATGGGATTCTATCATCAAGCGCTTGTGTATTATACAATGGCTTCTGAATTAGACCCATCAAATGCAGATATACTGACCAGCGAAGGTAGAACATTTACCCGCCTCGGCGATTATGATTCAGCTTCGAAATGCTTCAATAACGCATTGAATATCGATCCCAACAATGAATATCTTTGGCGAAGTATCGGAGATCTCTTTACCAAGGTAGGGGATAATGAACGGGCAAATGAAGCATATGCCAAAGCTGGTTCAGGAGCCTCAACGAATCCTTCTGAAACACCATCGTCCCCCTCACCAACATCACAGTTGCCAAATTCACAACAGAAACATTCGACTTCACCAATAGTAATACGTGATATTAATGGGTAAGAGAAAGGATAAAGCCAGATTGTGATGAAGGATGTGGGGATCTCACCCCGTACGTAATAGATCGGAGAACCTGTAGTCTCGGCGCCTTATATGGGCTTGTTTAGAGATTCCTATGCTTATCAGCCATATAAGGCGCAAACCGCGCCAGCTTTGATCATCAAGTATATAGATTTATCAGCAACCATTTTATAACGAGTCATCAATAAAATAGGTTTGGAATTTTCTGTGCGCCGTTCCTGTCCGAGCATTTACTCTCTCAGGCTAAATATATCGTTGAATTCCAGGATTATCCGTTAACGAGAAATAGCCCGGCGGTCTATATGACAGTAGTCGCGAAGGATACTCATAGTGTTGAGGCATCGAATTATGCAACATAACAAAAATTATAGTCAATCTCCTAACTTTCTTCACTAAAAACCTTATTTATCACATGCCTAGAGTATCCATCTTTCCTGAAATATATAATTTTTAGGGCACACTCTTCACTCATTTCGATAGCCTCATCAAAATTAAGGAATTTACTCAAATCTCTTTTCAAATCTTTCCATCCAAACTCAATAGGATTCAAATCTGGCGAATATGGGGGCAAGTAGATAAAGTGGATATCCAATTCTTGAGCTAATATCCTAACTGTTTTTGCCAGATGTATCTTTGCATTATCGAGCAGGAGACATATTGGCTTCATAATGTTAGCTGTTCTTATTACTTGGATAAAACTAATCATATCTTCTGCCTTAGACGAATCAGATAGCATGACTGCATCGTTGCCATTTATAGCCATAAAACCGAATATAGTCTTAGATCTCTTTCTGCCTTGATCATATTTTATCACAGGAGTGTTTATCACTCGTCTTTTATTGGGATTTTGTTGCAATGAACTCTCATCTAGAAAACCCACAATGGGATCAGTGACTGTTGATAACACGCAATCTATTCTTTTTTAAAATTTTTTCCGCATATTCTGGTCTTTTCTCATTTTTAATATAGGGTTTCCCATACTTAACTCCTTTATCCACTCTTAAAATTTTCCACGTCGTGTTATAAGAATAGTCTACACCTCTCGTAGTCTTGACATAAACCATAACATCTCTGATAGTCATCCCTTTACCTTCAATCTCTTTAATAATATTATCCCATTCCTGAGAAGGTATCCTCGGTTCAACGCCACCTCCGCTTCCTGGTATTAGTCCTTCATAGCCTTTATTATTCCATCTACTTAACCAATCCTTGATAGTTCGATCGCTCTTTTTCAAAATGTCCTGAACTTCGTAAATGTTTTTCTTTTCATAAAGATGAATTATCGCTAACAGCCTCTCTTTAATTCTTGGATCTTTTTCTTTTCTATATAGGTCTTCTAGCTCTTCTTTTGAGATATGTTTTATGACTTTAGGTTTTCTTCCCATCAGCTATAATTTAACGCCTTGAATATTAAGGTTTTCTATTAGGAAGTTAGATGCAAAATTGACTATAAATGCAAATCGAGATTGCGCTTAGCAAGGCATGGGAGGAGCTCGAGAAGTTAGCCATTTCTTCGAGATCAACCATCCAGTTTCTCACAGATACAATGGAGAGGCATGCACCATGCCTCACAATTTCTAACTTGCAATCAGCCACACAATCCTCAACGTCGCTTGATTCATCGCATTGCATTCCATATTCTACACCCTTCAGCGCATGCTGACTCTTATTTTTCAAGAGTGAAGTTAAAGAACGGTGAGAAGATAACTCCACGGGGTCCTTTCGGACAGTAAAAATCTTGGTCCTCCATTGGATCTGTCCAGCCATCTCTTAGATAGAATCGTACTGATAAGGTGCTATTGGTAAGATCCAGCAGAAAGTTTGCTAAAGTTCTCGATTTTTTGAAGTCCATCTCGCTTCCACCAGTCTGGCTACCACCAGTCACTTCTTCATTAACATGACTGAGAGTATCGAGCATATACTGGGGTGTGAATTTTCCCTTGTGGTTCGATATGATGTCTGACAGAGTCTTATAGCGCACCCAAGTGTCGTAATAGCATGAGGTTGGGATCGGATTGTCCTCTATGTATTTGTTCACAATCTCTATTGTGGGAAACAGGTATACTGGATGGTTGGTCATCACAACAGTGGAGTTGGAATGATCTGTAAAGTGAATGCTGCCATTGCTGCCATCCTTTAGTGGGTCGAAGGGACCTTGAAACTCAGCTATGGTGGATTTGCCGTATTTATCGTAGATCATGAAGTGAAAGCCGACATTGAATAAGTAAATCTTGTTGTTTAGCAGGGCCATTTTCGCTTCATCGATGCTCTTGCAGTTATCCAGTATCATCCTTTCTACATCTAATATTGAGATGCCGCTATTCCTGCCTCCAACTAGTTGAAAATTGGGGTTGGTGGGGCCGAGGTTGTCATCTTGCATATCAACGCCCAGACCTTGAGAGTTGAATCCATGGACGCTAAATCCCATTAGATCCACGGCGCCTAATACCAGGCTCGAATAGCCCCCAGTAGGATAGGTCTCCAGCACAAAGGTTCTAGACAATATATCGGGCTGGCTAGAGATATTAGTCTTGCCAACCAGTATGTCATAGGGTACTTTGTAAAAGTCAACGTTTCTGCAGACCATGGCATGGCCATTAGAGGTTACAGATGGTGGGAAGTAGACCATTGAGCAGTCAGGAAATTTTACATCGTAAATAAGAGCGCTGAGATCTAGGTTTGTGGAGTTAAGGGAAACGTTGTATGCCTCAGCCACTCCCTTCATCCTCTCATAGAAAGCCGGGTAATTCTTCTGCATGTAGTCCAGGCGAGCTTTGGCATAAATGGGATCAGCATACGGGTACAGGCTGACATTGTAATCCTTCCTAGCGATCTCGCCCAGGGCCTTGCCGATCTGTTCATCGGTTCCCTTGAGGACTATGTGTCGCACCTCTGTGTAATTGGCACTATCTCTATTCTGCAGTACCTCGTCCTTCAAGATCACAGGGTTCTCTGCGACTGCAACAATGCCATTATTAGAAGTTTCATTCCCGGTATCGGCCATGGCATATATAATTAAAAGCGATGTCAGAGCCAAGAGCGAAATAAGCATTGCTATGCATTTTTTCATTTTATCACCTGTTTTTATTTTACATATAATTGTCTTTCAGATCATGTTAATGCATTATCAACATGATTTCTTTATATAGTCATGCTTTGCAACAGTTATCAATAAAACTGCGTGCGGCCACCTCCCTAAAGGGTGGGGTATGCTTCGGGCCGCACGACCAGTTTTTTTGAATTCAGAAATCGTCCAGTCTTCGTTGTCCATATTCTCTTGATCTGCGCGATTGAAACTCTGCTTTCTGTTTCCCTTGAGATTCCTTAATATAGTGTTTGATTGTATCAGCAGTCACATTTCCAACAGATCGAAAGAATTTGCCGTTTTGCCATAGATTTCCACCCACAATAGCGTTTCTTCAACCCAGGATGAAGCTTGAACATGCTATAAGAACTTCCTCAATTGAGGATTCTTCCAGCTCTTGTTGATTCCATTATTGTTCCTCCATCCGTCCAAGCTGAACTGGATACCGGCATTGCAAAAGGATTAGACCTGTCAAAGAAATCTTGCTCGCTGCTGATGGATTATCTCCAAACTCAGTAATGCACTTTTGAGACATTAAAAATTTTATTGAAACTTTAACCCTTAAGTTCTTCCTAATTCGCCTATTTTTTTGGACGATTGGCGAAATATCTTTAAACCTATAGCCACAAATAATTTGCTAAACTAGCTTATGAACTGCATACAACGATAAATCTGAGAGGGACGTCCTATTCGCCAACTTCTATCCGAGAAAATTGAGCATGCCGTCCAGAAGATCAAAGAACTCGGCCGCGAGAAAGTTCGCTTTATAATTCTTTACGGCTCAGCCTCACAGGACAGGATAAGAGAAGGCTCAGATATCGATCTCAGTGTTTACTATGAGGGCGAGGATGCCTCCGAATTCAGGCTTAGGGTTCTTTCGGAGCTGTTCGAAGATATCTATGACATCAAGATCTTCCAGCAGCTTCCCGTTTATCTCAGGAGGGATGTTCTGCAGGGAAAGATCCTGTATTGCGATAGCAAGCAGTTCCTGTACGATAAGGCATATGAGACCATTAAGGATTTTGAAGCCTTCAAGCCCAGGTATTATGATTATATTGGTGTGGAGGCAATAAGGTAAGCGGGGGGAGAATGAGAAAGAAGGGCCTCAGAGTTGATCTCATCAGAGATAAGATGACTGAGATAGAGGATAGCATAGAGTTGGTAAGATCTCATCTTCCACAGAGCTTCGAGGAGTTTTCAAGGCTAGGGCTAGTTAAAGATGGTATCTACAAGAGGGCAGAATTTGCAGTCGAGAATGTGATCGATATTTGCGCCATCATTAACTCTGATCTGAGATTGGAGATGCCCGAGAGTGAGGAAGGAATAGTGGAGAGCCTGGCAAAAAAAGGTATTTTGACTGAGGAGATTAGTGGTAAGATCCGAAAGATGAAGGGATTCAGAAATATAGTTGTTCACAGGTATGGAAAAATCGATGATAAAGTTGCATTTTCCATCCTGATAGATAATATCGACGATTTTGATCAGTTTATAGATGCAATAGAGGAATTTCTGAAGATACAAGCAGATACATAGTCCGCTCAGATTTGGATTATGGCTAATTACATAATTTAAAAGCTAACACTTCCTTCTGGGGCTAAAACTAACGGTGACGATAGCGCGCTCCAACGCCCGCGCAGGCTGCCCCTAACCCCTCGCTGGGGGAGGATTTTCGAAATGCAGGTTACGAGGTTGAGTGGGACATGTAGATAGCGAATGAGGATATTGAGATCGTGGAAAGCAGCAATGCAGATTAGCGGGTCAAGATTTCGATTATTCTATTCACGACTTCATCTATCTTACTGGATTTGATATGGCCTGCTTTATACAGAATTATCTTGCTATCCGCAGTGAATATTCGATTCGGTCTAACATTGCTTCTTTTTCTAAGGGAGCCCTCTTCGAAGTCTAATTCATCTATTGAAACAGCGTATCTGTCTTCGAAATTCTGGCTCGTTATCTGGCAAAGAATTCTATCGGTCCCATCAAGTTCTGCGAGTACTAGAGCAGGACGCCTTTTCGCCTCAGTCAAGTCTGAGAACGGAAAGGGAAGTACAACTATATCTCCTTTTATAAATTTTTCCAAGCTTCATCCTCCTCTGGACTCAGCCAATCCCTGGCAAGAACTGACTCACTTAGAATCGCAGCTTCCATTCTCTTTTTCATTGCCTTATCCTTTAAAAAGTGTATAAAGTCTAGCACTTCTTCGAGATAGGGCTCAGGGAAAGCCTCGATCTCTCGATGAATCAATTCCTTTGTCTCCATATTATCAGATTATCTATTGAAGATGATAAAAGACTTTGCGCAAATTGCGTATAATCTTGAAATGATTGACTTTATATACTCCGGCCTGTGAAAAGTATTCGGAGCGATTCATGTAGGTCATCATAAGATCTAGTGCCATTATTGAGAAATGGAGCTGGAGGAGGATCTATAGGGTTGAATGATGACGTCTTTCGAGAGATGCCCTGTTTGTGGCGGTAGTCTAGTGGAGAAGGAAGTAGAAAAGGTAATTCGGGGCGGCGTAAATACAGCGGTCCTGAAAGTATGTGCCGAGGTATGTCTCAGGTGCGGCGAGAGATTGTACTCTCAGGAGACCGTAAGGAGATTCGAGGGGATCAAATCGAAGCTTGAGCGCCAGGATACATCAGAGTTCCAGGCGGTGGGCGTGGCATTCAAGGTAGTATGAGCACAGGCTAAGAGATCACAAGAGTGTATTGGAGAATCGTCCTTACTTTGTTTTTGGAGCTGAATGAAATAATTCAAAAGCTTCACCTTCTTCTGGGGCTAACACTAACGGCTATTCCAGCGCGCGAGAGAAGCCGCGCGGGCTGCCCCTAACCCCTCTACGGGGAAGTCCCTCGAAACAGGCGATAAGGTTGACGTAACTGAATGAGCGGTTATGCACTTGCATGATATCTGGCTGTAATTATAAACAAAAGATGAACTATCAACCACAAAGCTATATGCAAAAATACAATAGCCATAACGAAAGATTAGATCGTATGAGCGAGATAGTCTTGCAAGTTCCGGATGATGCCTTGTTAGCGATGAAGATGTCTCCGGATGAACTCGGAAAGGAGTTGAGATTAGCTGCTGCTGTAAAGCTCTTTGAACTTGGAAAATTATCCTCCGGTGCAGCTGCAAAGCTGGCAGGAGTTCCACGAACGGTATTCCTGGCCAGCCTGGCGAACTATGGCGTGGATACTTTTCGCCTAACGGAAGAAGATCTCAAGGCGGAGGCAAGCCTTGCCTAAAAAAGCCCTGCCCAAGGTCATCTGCAATACATCGCCACTGCAATATCTGCATCAGATAGGTCAATTGAGGATTCTTCCAGCCCTTGTTGGATCTATTATTGTCCCTCCTTCCGTCCGAGCTGAACTGGATGCAGGCATCGCAAAAGGATTAGACCTGCCAAAGCTGGAGAATCTAAGCTGGGTCAAGATCCAAGTGCCTGTCAGCGCAAAAGCAGAGCCCCTAATAACAGATCTCGGACCTGGTGAATCCCAGGTACTGATGCTGGCGCTTGAAATGCCGGGAAGCCCTCCCGCTTCTGGATGATGCACTGGCTCGGCGCATTGCCACTGCAAAAGTAATACCTATTAGAGGTACACTGGGATTATTGCTGGATGCAAAACGTGCGGGGCACCTGGAAGCAGTTGAACCATCTATTGATAGGCTCCAGGAATTAGGCTTCCGCCTGGCGAAGCAGACACGAGAAGCTGTTCTGAAGCTTGCAGGAGAATAAAGGCATCGAACCATTGCCGGTTCATCCAGATTGATGCTATTGGAACTTCCCGGCATGTGAGCAACAGGCAAAAGATAGCGTTCTTCAAGAAATTTAAATTCAAGAGTATACATAAAAGAATGTCTCTAACTTTGCTTTTGGCTAAATTCATTGTAATTAGAGAGACTGCATTTTCTTCTGGGGCTAATACTAACGGTTATTCTAGCGCGCTTAGTCGCCATGCGAGCAACCCCCAGCCCCTTTTCGGGAGAAGGTTCGGGAAAATATATGCTGTAAGGTTGAATAAAATAAGATTAGCTAATCCCTTTATCGTAGAGCCTCCAATGCCTCAGCTAAAGCCGCAAGCCTGCCTTCTAGCTCCTCTTTGAGTACAGCCATCGATGACGCATCTCCAAGAATCCTCATCAAGCCCTTTGAAATTGCCGTGAAGCCGAATGTGGTTATAGCAGACTCAGGTGTAAGCACATCCTCATCGGTGTTCTCACATCCAAAATTCAGATCTTTCATTGATTGGCCATAGCGATGAGTTCTTGCCAGCAGGCCGTTCTCGTAGAGAATCAGCCTGTGCTCGCTGAAAAAGCCGAAATCATCAAGCTGCACTCTCTCCTCTCTGGCCAGGATGACAATCTCACGGCGGTAACATTGCTCACAGTCTTCACACAGCAGAGGCACCAGAGGCGTGGCCTTCTCCACGATTGCTTTTAGGATGGAGGCTTCTTTCTCCAGGGTTTGCTTTTGCAGATCGATGATATTGAAGGTGAGGGGCCAAAGTTCGGCTAGTGATGCAGTCAGCTCTGATAACATGGATGTGGTTGCTGGATCGGTCGCTATTGTGTCTATTGGATCGGCTGCTGTCTGGACGGAGTTTTCGGGGTGGAGTAGGGAGGGCATTTAGACCGCCTCCGATGCTAAGGTCTCTAAACCGCTCTCAAAAATTGTTCTTCCAATCATCTCAACTCACCAATGACCTAATAGGAGAGTAAGATATTTAACTCTTTTTCTTCCTAAGTGGCTTAATATGATAAAAGGTTAATAGTTAAAGATTTAGACATATAACAAGCATGGAGCCTGAGAGAAAAACGCCAACTAAAATGAATATATCGTTATCACCAGAAGTGGCCGCGGCGTTGAGAAAATTCGCCTTCGAATCTACAGGGCAAATGAGAGGAGTTTCAGAGGTTGCAGAGAAGGCGATACGCGAATATTTGGAAAAGCATGGTGTCAAGTTTAAAGGGCAGGCATAAGCCCACCCTGCATCTCTTCTTGGTGAGTTGAGATGCAATAAAATTTTTGTCGCTCTTAAAGATAACCATATCGGGTCCAATGATTCAAGGGCCTCATACTTACTTTCTGGGGCTAATACTAGCGGTTTACTAGCGCGCTCAGTCGCCGCGCGGGCTGCCCCTAACCCCTCGCTGGGGGAAGGTTTTGAAAACGCATGCTATAAGGTTGATTGAGGCAGATGGACGATTTGGCTCATAGAATTATAACAGAATAAGAAACTGTATCGGATAAAGAAATCATCTCAAGGGCAATCGTATACTTAACTATCTTCAAAATCTTTATCATCTTCTAAAAGCCGCTTTATCGCCTTTGTCATGCTCCAGACCTCGATCAACCTAGCTTCTCTAATCCTATTGAAATGGTTATCATTGGTGATTAGGATTGCACCAACTGAAAGACAAGTAGCTGCGTGAACTATGTCAGATAGCTCGTTTTCAGGAAAGAACGCTGCACATGCATCGACTTCTTCCTGAGAAGGATTGACCAAAATCATAGTCCTCTTCAAGTGATTCAAGAGATCATAGGTATGAAGGGCGCTGGCATATTTCTCGTATTCGAAAATAAGGAGCTTATTGGCGAATAATTCTACTGGGCTATCTAGAAGAGCATAGACAAGCTCAGTGCTCTTAGTCCATCCCTTCTTGACAGCAGCAATAAAGAGGGTGTTATCTAGAAGATACCTTGTACATCTTTCGGGCAAGCTGGTTGCTCTCCTCCTCGATCTCTTTTTCCAGCTTGTCAAGATCCACGAATTTAGCCTTTTCTATCGCATCTTCAAGCAGCGCTCTTATGTTAATCTTTTTAAGGATAATCGTATCCTCTCCAAGCTTCTCTGCAACAAATTCGTCGCCCTCTTTGAGCTTCATCTTATGCCTCAGATCGCTGGGAAGCTGCAACCTCCCGCGATCATCCATTTTGGCGAGCGGCATTCTTCAATCACTCCATTACCCATTTAACCCATTCATCCCATATAACGATTTTGCAGGGCATGAGAATAAGATCAGGCTGAGCTGTATGATACGGCCTATGAGAACGCTAAAAGCTTTGAGGCTCTTCATAGAGCATAACCATATTCCTCTCTGAATACGGTTTTATATAAGGGCTAAGAGCGCCCTCTGTCACCAATTCTACATCTCTGCCCAGTATTCGGCTCAACTCTTCTTCCAGGCCAAACCACTTCAAGCCCAAGCATGGGCGCTGCTCTCGCGGCTTCAGCTCAACCATTAGATCTATATCGCTCTGGAGTCTCATCACCTCGGGCGAAGGAGCCGAAAACGGCAATTGCGTTTAACGTATGGCCTGAGCAAAGGCAGCACTTTTTCTCTTAGGGCTTCGAATTTATCCATCGGAATTATAGTTGCCTTCAGGAATGAAGAAATTGCTGCATTTGTTGCGCCTCAGTAAGAGTGCTGATATACCTCTGATCTATCTGCTTGCATTCTATCTACTTAAATTTGCATTACCGTATAGCTATCGTCTCACTCAGTACTCAATCCCAAAACATCTTCCTTAGTCCGCGTTCATTTACTATATTCACATTGATGACCTTCTCTTACGATCGATCGTGGAAAAATTAGTTCAGTGCTTGGGCCTGCTATTAAATTCAAAGGCAATAAACTTCCTTCTGGGGCTAAAACTGACGGTGACGATAGCGCGCTCAATCGCCGCGCTGGCTTCAAGCGGCTACAGTTCAAAAGCTTTATTCTGATCTGAGTTTGGGCTGACTAATATATCTTAGAAGCCTTGCAATTTCTTCCGGGGCTAACACTAGGGGTTTTACTAGCGCCCTCAGTCGCCGGGCAGGTTACCCCTAACCCCTCGCTGGGGGAAGGTTTCGAAAACGCGTGCTATTAGGTTGATTGAGAGGAGTTATATTCATTTGAATTCACAAGATTCCCCCTTGTATACACCAAAATTAACATTATGATAACTTTGGTGTATTAAAGGGGAAAATCAAGACAGTGGGTTGCATGGCTATTAAGGATCTCAAATCTATGGCAAAAGGGAGCAAGATATTTTCAATTGACCAAATGTATCAAAAGACTCGGATTGATAAAAGCACATTGAAAATAATGCTCACAAGATTGGAGAAGCGAGGATACATCGAGAGAATTGAAAAATGAAAATACCTGATTATTCCCTTTGAAAGCGAAAAAGGGAAATATACTCTACATGAATTTGTTATCGGTTCCTATCTCGTCTAGTCTTCGTTGCCCAGGTCCCTTGATTTGCAGGATAGATCGGCTGCGGCAATGCCTAAACTGATAACCCTCAAAGGATCAACTTTGTCACGCTGACGTTATCTGTGAAATCCTACCCAAGCTGAGCTAACTGTATCAGGTTTCCGCTGGTATCATCAAACACGACAATAGTCGAGCCGGGTGTTTTTGTCGGCTCCATTGTGAATTTCACTCCAAGTCTCTTCAGTCTCTGATACTCTTTCTGAATATCATCAACGAAGAACATAGCGGCGGGAATACCTTGCTTGAAAATAGATTCCTGGTAGGATTTTGCCGCAGGATTATCCTTAGGCTCAAGAAGTAACTGGGCACCGTCTTGCTCTTCAGGCGAAACAACCGTTAACCATCTGTATTTCCCTGCTGTAACATCCGATTTCTTAACAAAGCCCAAGACCTCTGTATAAAACTTGAGAGCCTTGCCTTGGTCGTCTACAAATACACTTGTCAGTTTGATTTTCATAGTAGAATAACAGTATTCATTATTCTTATGTCTATGGCGGAATTGATGGTGATTCCATCGTATTTTAACGCCCTTCTACGTGTCACATCCGACTTAAAGCTCTAGGTCGAATCCAATCTTGTTATTATTGTTCCCAAAGCTTAAAAAATAATCCGAGCGAGAATTATGAAGAGGTGCATAAATTCATGGGTGCCCCCACATTGAAGATTCCCGAAGACGTAGCAAACGCCCTCAGAGTTCCCCCTGATGATGTTGAAGCAGAGCTTTACAAAGAGCTAGCTTTGGCTCTTTACCAGCATGGAGTGCTTTCTTCCGGCAAAGCTGCAGCACTGAGTGGCTTGGCACGCTTGCAATTCGAGGAACTTCTAGGTCATCGTAAGATCAAGCGCCATTATGGAGAGACGGAGCTGGAAGTGGATCTGGAGTATGCCCGGAGCTAAATAGAACCTTACAATTTTGCTGGAAACTTTAAGCAAGCATCCAATGCCCTATTAACTTCAGCCTTCAAGGTTTCATCCGCAACACCAAGCAATCCGGCAATAAAATGGGTTTTAATAGCAGCTATCTTATTTAATTTTATAACTGAGTTCCACTTTAAGCCAGACTCATTAAAAGACCGCGTTCCTCTTGTTATCAGAATATCGCTAGAAGCTGGGATTATAGGGATACGCGATGATACGTAAGCAATTGTAGTCTCATTTTCTATAAGATCTTCATAAAGGATTAACGCTGGCCTACGCTTCCATGTACTCAAATCGGAGTTTGGGAAAGGAACAAGGACGATATCACCTTTCATCGGTATCTGACTTTAAGATCATCGTCCGTATAGATATCTGGTTCGCTCTCTAAGAAATCCTGCAGTGATAGAGCTGAGAGCTTCATAAGTGCAAGGGTGATCTCCTCATCCTCACCTGGCTCTTCCTGATCGTAGGGAAGTTGGGGAGTTATAGTCTTGCGCTCCAAACTCTCACACATAGATACTACCTATGGATTCTTATTATTTAAAGTCTAGGTGAAAATGTTCTATGATAACCTTGTTATGATGATGAGCTTAGACAATCGAAACCGGCCCTATGGAGACCGTAATCGAAGCCCCGCCAATCGATGGAAATGGGTCGACCCATTCTAAGCCTGAATCGAGTATATGGCGAAGATATACATAATCATCCTTCTTCATAGAGCATAACCATATCCATCTCTGCATACGGCTTTATATAAGGGCTAAGAGCCCGCTCTGTCACCAATTCTACATCTCTGCCCAGGATTCGGCTCAGCTCTTCTTCCAGGCCAAACACTTCAAGCCCAAGCATGGGCCAGCTCTCGCGGCTTCAGCTCGACCATTAGATCTATATCGCTCTCTTCGGGTCTCTTCATCTCGGGCGAAGGAGCCGAAAACGGCAATTGCGTTTAACGTATGGCCTGAGCTAACTAGCACTTTTTCTCTCAGGGCTTCGAATTTATCCATCGGAATTATAGTTGCCTTCAGGGATGAAGAGATTGCTGCATTTATTATGCCTCAGTAAGAGTACTAATATACCTCAGATCTATCTGATTGCATTATCTTATGGCTACCGTCTCACTAAGTACTTAATCCCAAATCATCTTCCTTAGTCCGCATTCATTTACTATATTCACCCTGATGGGCTTCTCTTACGATCGATCATGGAATAATTGGTTCAGTGCTAATTGGTTCAGTGCTTAGGTCTGCTATTAAATTCAAAAGCATTATACTTCCTTCTGAGGGTAATACTAACGGTGACGATAGCGCGCTCAGTCGCTGCGCGGGCTACCCCTAACCCCTCGCTGGGGGAAGTCTCTCGAAACAGGCAATTAGGTTAACAGAGACCTGATGGGCGGTTCTGTATTTGTAGGATATCTGGCTGTTAAACAAAAGATGAACTATCAACCACAAAGCTATATGCAAAAATACAATAGCCATAAAGAGAGGTTAGATCGTATGAGCGAGATAGTCTTACAAGTTCCGGATGATGCCTTATTGGCTATGAAGATGTCTCCAGACGAGTTCGGAAAGGAGTTGAGATTAGCTGCAGCTGCAAAGCTCTTTGAACTTGGAAAACTATCCTCCGGTGCGGCTGCAAAGCTTGCAGGAGTTCCACGAACGATATTCCTGGCCAGCCTGGCAAACTATGGCGTGGATACTTTTCGCCTAACGGAAGAAGATCTCAAGGCGGAGGCAAGCCTTGCCTAAATGTTTCAAGAACTATCATGTGCTAATTGTCTTCATAATCCTTATCTTCTCCTAGAAGCCGCTTTATCGCCTTTGTCATGCTCCAGGCCTCAATCAACCTAGCTTCTTTAATTTTATTGAAATGGTTATCATTGGTGATTAGGATTGCACCAACTGAAAGACAAGTAGCTGCGTGAACTATATCCGATAGCTCGTTTTCAGGAAAGAACGCTGCACATACATCGACTTCTTCCTGAGAAGGATTTACCAAAATCATAGTCTTCTTCAAGTGCTCTAAAAGTTCATAGGTATGAAGGGCGCTGGCATATTTCTCGTATTCGAAAATAAGGAGCTTATTGGCAAATAATTCCACTGGGCTATCTAGAAGAGTATAGATTAGTTCAGTGCTCTTAGTCCAGCCCTTCTTGACTGCGGCAATAAAGAGGGTATTATCTAGAAGATACCTTGTACATCTTTCGGGCAAGCTGGTTGCTTTCCTCCTCAATCTCTTTTTCCAGCTTGTCAAGATCTACGGATTTAGCCTTTTCTATTGCATCTTCCAGCAGTGCTCTTATGTTAATCTTCTTTAGAAGAATCGTATCCTCTCCAAGCTTCTCTGCAACAAATTCGTCGCCCTCTTTGAGCTTCATTTTATGCCTTAGGTCGCTGGGAAGCTGCAGCCTCCCCCGGTCATCCATTTTGGCAAGCGGCATCCTTTCAATCAACTCTTTTACCCATTTATCCCATTCAACCCATATAATGATTTTGCAAGTATGAGAATATGATCAAGCTGAGATGTATGATGCGGCCTATGAGAACGCTAAAATTTTGAAGCTTTCGAGTGGAGGCAATTACTATTAGCTATGGACGGTCTCGCTCGATGCAATCGAATGCTTGTGGTTCCTGCCATCAGGTCAGCAGCTGCCTATAATAGAGCCTCCAATGCCTTAGTTAAAGCCGCTACATCTTCTTCAAGCATCTCTTTGAGTGCAGCCATCGATGATGCCTCTTCAAGAGCCTTTGTCAAGCCCTGTGAAATGGCCGTGAAACCGAATGCGATTATAGCCGCCTCAGGAGTAAGCACATCCTCATCGGTGTTCTCCCATCCTACGTGTGAAGCTTCCATTGATTGGCCATGATCCATAGATTGGCCATAGCGGTGAGTCCTCACCAGCAGGCCGTTCTCGTAGAGAATCAGCCTGTGCTCGCTGAAAAAGCCAAAATCATCAAGCTGAACTCTCTCCTCATCGGTCAGGATGACAATCTCACGGCGGTAACATTGCTCGCAGTCTTCGCTCAGCAGAGGCACCAGATGCGTGAGCTTCTCCAGGATTGCTTTCAGGATTGCGGCTTCTTTTTCCAGGGTTTCATTTTTCAGATCGGCGATCTTGGGGGCGAGGGGCTGAAGTTCGGCTAGTGATGTGGTCAGCTCTGATAATATGGATGTGGTTGCTGGATCGATTGCTAGCGGAACGGCGCTTTCGGGATTGTTTGGGGAGGGCATTTAGACCGCCTCTGCTTCTGGAATATCCTGAGAGGAGCCTAGGACATTCGTCGTTAGGGTATTCAGAAAACTATTTTCAACGATCTGGATTAATATTGAACAGGGCCAGATAATTTCGATCCTGTATAGAAAAGTTGTTGAATACTTTCCAATCAACTTCTGTGCAATTGATTCCCTGATCTGAGAGACAAGGATAGCTTCCTCTAGATGGGTCTTTCCATTCATTGATGTCCACCAAAATAATACCTGGTCATATTTCTATTTAAGGTTGTTGGTAATACTCGGTGAGAAAACTATTTAGATGGGCGCAGCATTGTTTTTAGCGATGCCCACAAAAAAATTCAGCGTTAGTATAAGCCCTGAAACGTATAAAGCAGCTGAAGAGGCCGTAGCTGCTGGTGAATTTAGAAATATTTCACACGTATTTGAAGAAGGTGCTAGGCTTATTCTTCGAAAGAGATTATCAGAGAAAAGCGAGAATCCTTGAGAGGCCTCGCTTAAACTCTGAGCCATTGTGTTTGGTGGACACCAATGACCATAATGTGATTTTCTCAGCAAATGCCTTTATTGCACACTATTTAGTAATTATATGCTTCGATTAGGATTTACAGCCTCGCCTATAACTTTGATACAATAAATAATCCCTATCTATATAATCTCTTCTTCAGAAAGTGCTCGTTCACCTAAGACAACGCACATTTCAATCTTTCCTATGGCCTATGACAATTCAAGATCCTTATACTTCCTTCTGGGGCTAACACTAGCGGTTTACTAGCGCGCTCAATCGCCGCGCGGGCTGCCCCTAACCCCTCGCTGGGGGAAGTCTCTCGAAACAGCCGACAAGGTTAACTGAGACAGGATAAACTATTCTGCATTTGTCGGATATCAGGCTGTAATTATAAACAAAGGATGAACTATCAACCACAAAGCTAGATGCAAAAATACAATAGCAATGAAAAGAGATTAGATCGTATGAGCGAGATAGTCTTGCAAGTTCCGGATGATGCCTTGTTAGCGATGAAGATGTCTCCGGATGAACTCGGAAAGGAGTTGAGATTAGCTGCTGCTGTAAAGCTCTTTGAACTTGGAAAATTATCCTCGGGTGCAGCTGCAAAGCTGGCAGGAGTTCCACGAACGATATTCTTGGCTAACCTGGCAAAGTATGGCGTGGACACTTTCCGCTTGACGGAAGAAGATCTCAAGGCGGAGACCAGCCTTGCCTAAAAAAGCCCTGCCCAAGGTCATCTGCAATACATCGCCACTGCAATATCTGCATCAGATAGGTCAATTGAGGATTCTTCCAGCCCTTGTTGGATCTATTATTGTCCCTCCTTCCGTCCGAGCTGAACTGGATGCAGGCATCGCAAAAGGATTAGACCTGCCAAAGCTGGAGAATCTAAGCTGGGTCAAGATCCAAGTGCCTGTCAGCGCAAAAGCAGAGCCCCTAATAACAGATCTCGGACCTGGTGAATCCCAGGTACTGATGCTGGCGCTTGAAATGCCGGGAAGCCCTCCCGCTTCTGGATGATGCGCTGGCTCGGCGCATTGCCACTGCAAAAGGAATACCTATTAGAGGTACACTGGGATTACTGCTGGATGCAAAACGTGCGGGGCACCTGGAAGCAGTTGAACCATCTATCGATAGGCTCCAGGAATTAGGCTTTCGCCTGGCGAAGCAGACACGAAAAGCTGTTCTGAAGCTTGCAGGAGAATAAGGAACTGTTTTGACTTCACATTTGGGCCAGCCAATGTATTTAGAGCTGACACTTCCTTCTGGGGCTAATACTAACGGTGACGATAGCGCGCTCAGTCGCCGCGCGGGCTTCAAGAGGCTACAGTTCAAAAGCTTTATCCTGATCTGAGTTTGGGATGACTATAGTCATTCTCCCAACTTTTTACCTTATAAACTGCTTTATCCAAGACTTAGAGTATCCATCTTTATTGGAATAAAATATTTGTAAAGCGCAATCTTGGGCATCCTCAATAGCTTCATCAAAATCAGTATATTTTGATATCTCTCTTTTAAAATCCTTCCAACCGAACTCTATAGGATTTAAATCAGGGGAATATGGCACGTTATATATTAAATGGATATCAAGTTCGTGGGCTAATGCCCTAAACTTCTTAGCTAGATGTATTCTAGCATTATCTAGGACAATACATATTGGTCTCATAATATTGTTACTTCTCAATTTTTGGGCGAAGATCATTAAATCTTCTTTCTTGGATGAGTGAGAGACCATAACTTCATCATTTCCATTCAATGCAATGAACCCAAAAACAGTTCTAGACCTAACTTTTCCAGGTTGATAATTTAGCATATGGGTGTTTAAAACCCTGCGTGTATTAGGTCGCTGTTGCAAAGAGCTTTCATCAAGGAATCCAATAATAGGTTCTTTGACTGTTGTTATTACTGAATCTATCCTTTTTTTAGAAAACTTTCTGCATTAACAGGCCTCTTATTATTTCTAATATATGGTTTACCATATTTGACTTTCTTTATTGATCTTAAAATCTTCCAACCACCTTTATACGAATATTCTACGCCTCTTGTGTCTTTTGCATATTTTATTACCTCTTTTATAGTCATTCCTTTGTCCTCAATCTCTTCGATAATTTTATCCCATTCATCAAAAGATATCATTGGTTCTTTGCCGTTTCTATTCTGTGGTATCAATCCATCATATCCTTGTTTGTTCCAATCGCTTAGCCAATTCTTTATTGTCTTTTCACTTCGTTTAAGAATATCAGCTACTATATATACATTCTTTCCTTCGTATAAATGTATTATCGCTAGTAGCCGTTCTTTAATTCTTATGTTTCTCTCATCTTTATACAATTGATCTAATTCTACCTTCGAGATATGTCTTACAATTACAGGTTTCCTGCCCATGAACGGCTATATCGTATATTAATTATTTAAGGGTATCTATGAGGTAAAAATTACGTGGATTAACTATAGATCCCAAATTCTCTATAGCTTGGGGATTATTAGCTTTATCGGCGCACTATTTCAATAAAAATAATGAAATGCTTGAAGCTTTTAAAAAAACTATGGAATTAAATCAAGAATTTGCGCTAGAATTAGAAAGAATGGATTCTGCATTTGGTGTAATTGCAGAAGGGCTGAACCCGTCAGTGAATGCCGCTAAATCGGAGTCTCATGATGAATTTGAATGGGATAAAAAAGCTTATGCTTTAGGTATCCTGGGTAGGCATGCTGAAGCTTTGCAGGCTTCTGAAAAAGCTATAGGATTAGATTCCAGAAATGCCATGGCCTGGGCTAATAAAGGTACTGCTCTTGCCAAGTTAGGTAGAAACGAGGAAGCTTTAAAAGCTGTTAGCAGAGCAATAGAATTAGACCCGAAGGAATCCCAGCTATGGACTATTAAGGGTTCAATGCTAAGTGATACAGGAAACGATATAGATGCTCTGGAAGCTTATAAAACGGCAGTTAAATCTGATCCTAATAATGCTATGGCTTGGAGCAATTTGAGTAATTCATTAGAACGATTAGGTAAATCAAAAGAAGCTCTAAAAGCTGCAGAAAAAGCGATTAGATTAGATCCGAGGGATTCTATAGCTTGGACTAACAAAAGTTCTGCATTAGGTGGCCTTTATAGGCATGCTGAAGCTTTGCAAGCTTCTGAAAAAGCCATAGAGTTGGATTCTGGGAATGAACTTGCCTGGCTTAATAAAGGTTCATCCTTAGCTACATTAGGCAAATACGAAGAGGGTATAATATCTTTTCAAAGGGCAACTGAAATTAATCCAAAGATGAAAGATGCATGGAAAAATTTATGTCTTGCCTTCAGTATGATCGACAAGCATACGGAAGCTTTGGAAGCATCTAACAAGGGAATAGAATTGGATCCTAACGATGTAGATGTATGGAATTATATGGGAGCTGCCCTACTTGAATTAAAGAATTATGAAAAAGCATTAGTTATATTTGAAAAAGCTATTGCACTTAATCCAAAAAATGCAATAGCATGGGTAAATAAAGCAATTATATTTGCTAAATTGGGTCGCAAAGAAGAATTCATAGTAGCGGCCAGTAATGCTTTTAAGCTTGATCCGACGCTTGAGGCGGAAATTATTGGAAAAAGTCGAAAAATTGGAAAGGAGAAACTTATATAGTTAGGTTGATAATCCCGAAAACGCTATCAATCAGCAATCAGGTATGCCTCAACAATATCCCACCGTGACAATACTGTCAGACCTCTAATATCTTTATCGTTAGCTAGCTTCTGCAGATCCTGTCAAGGTTGATTTTTATCAGGAGAGTTTAGAAACTGAGTTTTAACCTTAACTCCGCATTACGTGGGGAATAGATTTAGTTTAAGCCTTACATCTAGATCACGAACTTTCTTAGGAATTTCCATAATAGCGTCCTCTTCACCAAAGTCGATATGATATATTTTGCTAAACTCAAATAGTAAATCCATTGGTGTCATAGTTCTATTTAGATTGGCTTTCTTTAATAGAGATTCGATTTTACAATATGCGTAGAGAGATAAAAATCCAATAAATACATGTCCGAAAACGCTTTCATCGTTATGTAGGTATAATCTATCTGCATACAAAGTTGATTTATAGGTATCGAATAATTTCTCGACAACGTCCCTTTTCTTGTAGAATTCATAAGCTTCCTGCTCAGACATCTTTCGATTTGACAGAATTAAAATCCTTCCAGCTTTTTTAAAATTTTTATCAAACTGATTTCTATCAATCTCACCTTTATCAAGTTTATCGTAAAGGGTATTACGCTCTTCAAGCAAGAGTTCTTGATCTTCAAATAGATAGAGATACTTGTCTTTGCACATTCTGCTACCACATCGAATTAGCCGCTTACGGTAGCGAAAGTGACTATTTAGGTGAATGCGCGTATCATAATAATGGCTATTTCTTTTCGCCGGAATAAGGTATGAGATATCAAGTTCATTTAAATCCGAAAAGACATCTTCTGAGGAGAAACCTCTATCCAATATGAGCATCTTGTTTTGGATATCAAATTCAGAAAGGGATTTTCTCAGGGTTGCTATGTCTTTGACACTGCCTGGAAGGGATCTTATCATAGTTGGCAGCCCAGTTTCAGCGTTACAAAGTAGCACTATGTTAATTTGAGGTAATTGAATTTTATCTTTATTATAGCCCTTTTCTGCTTGACGTATGCTCACAGAACGCGAAAATATATAACTTAAATCGTATACAAGCTGTTCACTTTGATCGAGAAGGCCCTTAAATAATATGCTCTGACCTTTGCGGTTGCCGCCAATATCTTGCATTACTTTAGAGAGATGTTGAGACTTGAGATTAGGTTCAATGGATTCCACATTATAGAGCTTTTGCCATGCGCTTTCAGCTCTTTTTAAAGGGACATTTCCCATAACTCTCAACATAGAAAGCGAATAAATTTCCGACCAATTGTTAGGAAAACCTTCCATCAATAGCGGTTTTATGTCTTTCATGGCTTCGTGAAGCAAAAGGGCATTGCCGTACTCGGTAATGCTTCTAACCTTTGTTGACTTTTCAACCTTTACATTTTGGCTATCTTCTTCATGGGACCTTATTAAACCGCGCTCTTGATCAAGTTTACCAATATATTTTGAGGTCTTTATCGCTTTATTTTGAGTTTTATCCCAATGTGTCGTGGAATGGTAAACATAATGCTTAGCGCCATGCTGTTTTATTTCAAGGCATTTAACTCCTTTCTTTCTTTGATCCTCTAACCACTCTTTAGCCCAAGTCTCCATATTCACCATATGGGGAATAAAGGTTAATTAAGCTTTCGCTCAAATAAGAATCTAGAGCCGAAATAACCACTTAAAAGCCCAATTTATTCCCCATATTCGCGGAGTTAAGGTTTTAAGTAATTCAAGAGCTTTCTGATGGTCCTCCTCATTTTTATCGCTACCTTTTTTATGAGTTTTCGCCTTGTCTGGCAAAAAGTTTCACCCTACATTTATTGATAAATTATATTAATAATTTATCTCCAGCGTTTGCATTCTTCTCCGTTTTATCAATTTAATTTTAGCTAGCTATTAATTACTTTAAAACGTAATACCCCACATAGTGCTGCAATGATGCGCCATGCCCTTTGACTTAAAGATATTTCTGATATTTAAAAGCTGAAAATTCAGAAATCAAGAGTTTAATATGTGGAATGCAGGTTGAAGATTAAAGTCAGCTTTTCAAACTGGCGTGCCAATTTCTGACAAACAGAGGAAGATTTCGAAGGAATTGGGCCGCAAGAGAATATCGCCCATTAATTCTATGAAATCTTTTGCATTTATCATCCTTTCGATTAATGGCTCTTTGAGGAAGGAATCAAGTTTCTGTCTCTCTTCTTTTTTAAGATTCTTTCCAGAAATCTCGATTTGGTTTAACTCGTATGCAGCCTTCAATCGGTTAATAAAGTCCTTATCATTAACGATTACATTTATGATATCCGGCCACCTCATCGAAATAATTACAAATTTTGCTAACGACTCCAGATTAATACACCTATTATCGAATAAACCGCGTCGGTTTGCAATCAATGCCTGAAGGCGATAATCATTTAGAAATCGCTTTATTTTTCTTGGATTGAACTCTAGCAATTCAGGAACCTTCTCCAAAACTCTACTGACTTCAGGATATTCCTCGAATAAATATGAAGGGAAAACGTCTTTTTTTGCTTTATCTATAGCGACTTTCGTTAGATCAGGTTTTTCTGCCAAGATTTCCTTCGAAATTTGATCGAGCGTCTTCCCTTCCTTCCTGGCTTTAGGTAGAATATTTTCTAATGATTCTCTTGCTTTCTGGACCAATACTTCAGAAGGAGGCTCAACTCGTAGCCCCCCATCTTTTCGAGCTTCTTGAGAAGCTTGTATTCCCATTTGTCTATTAATAAAATCCTTTACGGCATCCTGTGTTGATTTTGGTATTCGAAAGTTGATTTGAATAATCTTCTCAAGAAAGCGCTGCCCGAGTGACAATTCATTGGTATCGAAGTTATCAAAATAATTCTTTAGGTCTTTGTATTTCGTTTCAACACTTGCCGCAATGGTTGGCCCATCCATTCCTATTACGAAAATACAATTTTTTGCATCCAAAAATATATTTATTGCTTCTATTATTTCGACGGGCTTCGGGGGCGAACATCTATCCAAATCATCGATGAAAATTACTAGCTTTGAAGTTTTTCCGCCTACAAGCGAGTTAGTAGCAATTGAGATAATATCCCCGAAATCCTTTTGAAAGCTCCCGATGAAGCCTATTTTATCTTCGTAATTGGGCTGATCAAAAATCTTCTTTGTTGAGAGTTGGAAGGGCTTCATGTCTGAGTATTGCTTGACTACCAATAAAACAGCTCCAATTAGAAGAACCAAGCTTCCGATTGATGGATTTTTGGAGACAAATGTCGGTATTGGTAATAAATATATATAATACTTAACTTTCGAAAGAATATATGAAATAGCTTCATTAAACCCCGAATCTTTGGTTAAACCCGTGCTAGAAACGAATGACACTGCTGCTAATACCAGGAATGCAGCAATTAAGATCTTTATAAACATCCAAATAGCTTGTCTAGATGATAAGCTTTTCCGCATTCTCCTCAACCAGAAAATCGATTTTCCAATTAGCCCATATCTTTTCTTGAGGCTATCAATGATTGTTAGAGCCATTGCAGCCCATAATGATTCCTCTTGATCGAATTTCCATGCATTAAACCATACCGTTTTGAAATCATTTTTTAAATCAGGTTCTAGCAACCTTTTTTCGATCATATGCATCAAGGTAGTCTTGCCCATACCCCACGATGCATCTATACCTACGACCAATGGTTCCTTTGTCTTGATATTTACAAACCTTAACTCCGAAATTTAGGGTTTAACATCATTTCAATCTTTGAATATCACTATCACAGGTTGTCCTATAATCGAAAACCATAAATTCATGTATACCCTAATAAACCATACATGGAAGAATGGGCGAAATCATGGTTGATTGAGCAACGAAAGCAGGGGAAGAAAGGAATCGAGGTCAAAGAGATAAGCGGTAATTATTATGTCTATCATTCAACGACATACTGGGACAAGGAGCTAAAGAAACGAAGGAAAATCTCCGAATATATCGGTAAACTTGATAGGGTTAAGGGTCTCGTTGAGGGTATCAAGAGATCAATAACTGCCACAAATCTGCGAGGAATTAAAGAATACGGCAACGCTGTGTTATTCGATCGACTTCTTAGTGAAATGAGATCGTATCTTGCAGATGCATTCGAGGGTGAGTGGGAAGAGATATATGCTCTTGCAATAACGCGAACAATGGGCTATATCCCCTTGAAAAGGGTACGCAGTGCCTGGGACAAATTGTATAATGTTACTGGAATAAAACCAAATTTAGATGCCAAAAATTTGAGCCATGTCCTCAAAGTAGTTGGGACAGATAGTTATGCGCAGCAATCCGTCTTTAAGGCATTGTCCGAAAGAGACCGGGATCTAGTGTACGATTTGAGTGCAATATTGACCCGATCATCATTAAATATTGCAGAGTTTGGTTACAATAAGGATAAAATCCATGTTCCTCAAGTGAACATTGCCCTATTTTGCTCTCTGGAAACAGGACTTCCCACGATGATCAGGATGATACCGGGAAGCGTTCGCGACATAAAGAGTCTCTACAATAGTATAATTGAGGTAGAGAAAGAGGGGGGCACTATCATACTCGATAGAGGATTCTTCTCCGAAGATGCCATCAAATTTCTGCTTGAAAAGAAGATGAACTTCATTCTGCCAGCTAGGAGAAATAGCCGCCTATATGAAACGAGAATTCATTTGAATGATCACCTTTTCTATAAAAAAAGGCTGATACGATGCGGAAAACGAAAACTCGACAACGTCTTCCTTTATTTATTCGAGGACCAGCATTTAATGCTTGAAGAAAATACCACTCTATATGGAAAGCTAGATGAAGGATTAATCGATAACCAGGAACTTAGTGAAGCGCAAAAACGTGCGGGAAGAATTCTGATTGTATCAAATCTCGATCTCGGTGAGAAAGAAATTTTCATGCAATATAAGAGTAGAGATAGAATCGAGAAGCTTTTTGATACCTATAAGAACGTACTTCAATCAGATACGCTCTACTTGCAGGATAACGAGAGTGTATTTGGGCATATTTTTGTATCGTTTTTATCTTTATATGCCTATACGAAAATCGAAATGGCCTTGAAGAAGGCGAATCTTCTGGATAAACAATCTCCAAAAGATGTCCTGTTAGAACTTAGTAAAGTTTACTTGATAGAATTAAATGATTGTAATATTATCTCAGAAATACCTAAAAAATTAGAAAGGCTTGACGAAAAAATTGGACTTGAGTTATTCCCTAAAAACCGGAGTTAAGGTTACAAATAGATCCACGAAAGCATCTCGGTAATCAGCAAAACCCAATGAGTCAACTTCGGAATATACATCGTCAATGGCTTTCGGATTAATATTAAGAAGATGAAATAGTTCTAGGGCAGCGGAATCTAGGTTCCATACTCGAATTTTCTCATCTGTTCCGTCTAAGGTGGCTAAAAATAGCTTAGATGGGTGAAAGGCCAAACCCCAATTGAAATGTACAGAAGATTTCACCTTAAGCTCGGCGATTAATATCCATCCTTTGGAATCCCAGATACGCACAGTTCCGTTAACAGATTTTGAGGCCAGAAATCTGCCTTGAAATGAAAAAGCCAAGTCACAGATACCTTCGGGGCATTTTTCCAATTCCCTCTGCAAAGTTTCATCTTTGCCCCAGATCCTTATGGTCCCATCATTCGATCCCGAGGCGAAGATCTCCCCAGCAGGAGACCACGAAATTCCATAAATACTATCTGAATGGGCCTTTTCAATCCTAGAAAATCTATAGCGACCGTTGGAGACTTCATTACTCATATCCCATATGCTGATCGCGTGGTTACCTGAAGAAGATACAAGAATCTGACCGCTTGGAGACCATCTCACGCAATAAATGGTATCCGAATGATTTTCAATCAATTGCAAGGAAGAGGTGGAATCATGAAGACTCTCTTTCGTAAAGTCCTTTTTGGAAAGAACCCAACGCTTCAGTTGCTTTCCAGAAGAATATGCTATAATCTCATTCCTTACTGGATTCCAGGCAATGCTGTCTACGGGAGCGGGCTCATCGCGCTGAAGTTCAATCACGTCCGTCTCTGTATTCCAGATTATCATCTTGCCATCTTTTGATGCTGAAACGAGTCGCCTACTGTCTGACGACCAGGAAATATCTGAAATTGTATCGTGATGACCTTGGAGAGTAAATAATAATTTTCCTTTCTCGGTATGTGTTTAGCCCCTATAGTATCATCCTTATGGATTTAGACCCTTTTAGCCATGACCTTATATAATATGCCTATAATATTCTGCTAGCTGGCATATGGATAAAGACGAGATCATCAGGCAACCCCAAGAGCCAAATGACCTATTAAGACGCGAGAATGAATTTCTCAAAAGGCGCATAGAGGAACTTGAAGCTCGATTAGCTGATCTAGAAGCCCGATTGGCTAAGTATGAGAATGCTCATACTCCGCCGAGTCTGAGACGTGGCGGCAATCGAAGAAATGATCAGAATGAAACGGGAAAGCCTGGTCAGAAGAAAGGACATAAGGGTCTGACAAGGCCAATAGCCAAGCCTGACAAGCAAGTGCAAGTCACAAGAGATCGATGTCCTGATTGCGGTATGAAGCTTGGTGATCCGTTCAGAATAGAATCGAAGATTATCGAGGAAATTCCCGAACCACAACCAGTTACAGTTACCGAGTACAAAATCTGCCATTACATATGCCCTCACTGCCTGAAAGAGGTTGTTGGAACCGATTCTGGTTGCCCAAGCGAAGGCATGTTCGGTAACAATACAATTGCACAGGCGACGTTACTGAAATACAAGGACAGGTTGCCTCATAGGAAAATCAGAGATGCACTGAAGCGACTGTATGGTCTGGATATAAGCCCTGCAACGATACTTGACTTAACTCGCCGTGCTGCAGATGCCGTTGCACTGGAATACAATACTATTTTGGAAAGAATTCGAGCTGCACAGGTTCTTTACGTAGATGAGACATCAATTGATGTTCAGGGTAAGACTCACTGGCTATGGGTATTTGCAACTCTGGCTGAAACTTTTGTCGTGATTCGCAAGAGCCGGGGCATGAAGGTCCTGGTAGAGGTTTTGACGAGAAAGTTCAAGGGAACCATCGTTTGTGATGGTTGGAAACCTTATGTACGTTTCTCAAAGCACTTACAGAGATGCTGGGCTCACTTACTTCGAGAATCAAAAGATCTAGCAGAGAAGATTCCGGAGGCGGTTCCATTACATGGAGCACTCAGAAAGATCTATGATCTACTAATCGATGCTCTAAAGAACGATCCTCCGCCAGAAGTCCGAAGAGTGCTATGGTATCTGGCAAGAGCTACGCTCAAGCAGCTGGTTAATGGCAAATATGCCAGCGAGAAAGTCAGAAAGCTTATTGGCAAAATTAGCAATGGCTTTGAGTACTGGTTCACTTTTATCATTCAGCCAGGTGTAGAGCCAACCAATAACAGAGCTGAAAGAGCGCTCCGTGAACATGTTGTACAGAGGAAGATCATAGGAACTTTGCGCAATAGCAAAGGAACGACTATTCATGAAAGGCTCATGACTGTGATCGCAACATGGTCACAACAGGGACTCGATAGTCTACAGATGCTAAGGCTAAAATTGTGTAGCTAAACACATACCTTTCTCGAAATCCCATAATTTTATTGTTTTATCATTCGATCCAGAAGCAAGAATTTGGCCATCTGGAGACCATGCAATCCGACTTATATAGCTCGAATGACCCGTAAATTCTCGTCCTAAACTAAATCCAGCTGGAATCGCCTCTTCGGGTAATTTATCGGTGTTTTCTTTATTCCCCGAGGTTGATTTCACATTGGGTTCGTTTTCAGTCCTAACCTCGGAGTTACCTGATCGTTTTCCATATTCGTTCAAAATTGAATATTCATGTACGAGATTATCAGCTGGATCTATATTGCCGGACCAACCTTCTTCGTCCGATCCAATTAAATCTGTTCCTATTCCGATAAATTCATTTAGATTTTCATCCCAAATGGGCGTGCCCTCAAACCTAGCACCATACATATCGATATATTCTATATTTATTTTAATTAGCTTAGTATTTTCTTGAAAATTAAGCAATTTTCCATAGATCCAATTTCCTAATGGATTGGCCGATGAAAAGACAAATGCCCAGAACCGATGCCCCCATAGATCTTTCGATATATTATCTTTGATAAAAAAACTCATTGGCCTTGCCCCTTCTGGAGCAGAAGATTTTAGCATTATAAGTGCGGTGTTTCCACCCCCATCTGACCTCCGGGGCACCAAATTCACATTTTCCGCTAAGAAGATACTTCCCTTTTTAATATACGGGAAATCCAAATGTATCTGGCCGGTTAGTGTCGGGGCATTAGTTGGAAAATCATCACTTTTTCCAAGTGCCTCGGCTATTACCTGAGCAGTGGTTATTATTGTTCTCTCATTTATTAATACTCCCGCACCTACAACCTGAGCATTATTGTCAAGAATGCGCGCTATGGAAGGCGCAATCTTATTTTCTATATCATTTGGAGGCGCAGCGGGCATCTGATGGTTAGTGAGCTCTTCTATAGTATATATGTTCTGTCGATGCTTGGTTCTTATTGTGCGTTGATCTACACAGAGTCTTAAATAAACGCGTTTTTCAGGTATTTGGCACTTGTAGTGGAGATTTTTCGAGGGGAGAAGCGGATTGTATGCTACCATTCGAAGGGTAAGGGCCTAGGACAAACCAAGGCTCATTGCTAAAGCGGAGAAGAGCCAGAGGACCCTGGAGGTATGGACCGCTGCCAGGCAGCGATGATAACCAGTTATCTAGGATAGGAATCGCTGCCATTATGGTCTCGCGCCCAATCCTCATCGGCAAAATTCTGCTGCGCTATCCAGAAGATATCTCTAAGCTTATCGTGCGCATTAACATTTATATTTGCTCTATTCCACTTTTTGCGTGGATACGCTGTAGCTTCAGATTCATTCCTTACTAGTAAAAATATGCGAGTATCCCTTTCCCCGCACTATCGTGCTAATAAGGATTGTAATGCAAGCCTAAGGTTATTCCCGTTAATTTATTCTACGCTACTTGCTGTCTGATGCACTTGTTTGACTTGAGTGAAGGCCAAAAAGCCCTCACTCTAGTTAACATCAACATGGCTTGATTACCATCCATCACACCACAATTTTCTGTCTCCCCATTACCTCATAGCTATCCTTATGCGGATTCGTCAGCAGCCCCTCGGCAATCTCCTTGGCCACCTTCTCCTGCTTCTCTTGATTCGCACCCTTGAGATACAGCTTCCAAATTGTAGCCTTCTTTACATCCACGACGTTCTTGAATCCCAATTTGTTCCTCAGCCTGTCCCTTATGGATATGGCCTCGCCATCTTCGATATGCAGGGCAACCTTCACCGGCACATAGCCGCCTTCGAACTTGAGCTCGTCGAAGAGGACCTTGTAGCTCTCCTTATTCTCGCTCACAAGCTCCTTGGCAAATGCCTTTGCTAATTCCTCTGGATGTGAAGTGACGATACAATACATTATTGATATGACGTCTGCGATGATGCATCTCTTATCTCATCAAATGAAGCACATCCCTTGCAATGCACCAGCGAGGCTGCTTCTTCTCCACGCCCTTGCCAAGTATCCAGTAATCATACTTCTTATTCAACGTCCCATACTCTTCATCCATCTTGATCCAATAGTTCAGGAGCGTTTGGAAAGATTCGTCACTGCCTTTGGCAATAGGATAGGCACACAGAACCTTATAGGTATCAGTGGTATCAAACATGGCTACATCATAGAATGGATAGAGCAGTGTCATGACCGATCCCTCTTCCGCTGTGGTCAGGAGCGCATCAGCTCTATCTCCTTTGAAGAACTCCCAGGAGTTATTGAGCTTCACAAGACTCGCATTTGGAAATAGCTGCGATGAAATGTTCAGATACTCAGACCCGGCAGGTGACGCCAATCTAAGCCCTTCCATTTTCTGGATATTCTCTAGGTCCGTGAAGTCACCTTTTCTATTATCTTTTACAACCATAGCCAGGTGAAGTGTCATGTAGGGCGATGTGAACCTGAACCTATCGAGCCTTTCAGGCGTTACCATCACACCACTCATGATGATATCGCAGGTGCCATTGTTTAAAAACTCGGCCATGGAGCTATCAGTGACAGGGATGAATTCCAGCTTCTTGACTCCTATGAAGTGGGCCAGCTCATAAGCCATCTCCACATCATGCCCCACCAGAGATCCCCTTTTATTGAAGAAAGCAAAGGGAATTGATCCGGGGTTGTACCCCACTCTGAGGACGGACTGGTGCTTGATCCTGTCCAGCGCACCTTCGGTGGCATTCTTCCTTTGATCAATGTGCGGCAAGTCTGCTGGACTCATATATACCTTCACATCCAGCGATTTATTCATGAATGAGCCGTCATCCTGTTTTGGTAGGTCCATATTCGATACAGTCTCATCACTGCTGTATGTGTTTGCCAGAAGATGAGAAAAGCCCAGGTTCAATCCAATTATCGATACAGAGAAAACAATCACGACGACCAATGCCGAAAAGATTGCTTTCTTCAATCTAAATCTGGCGAAGTTGGATAGAAGGGCAGTACAAATGGCTGCAAAGGAGAAGATGGACATGCTGACCAGAGGAGCTACGAGGTGGACATGGAGGGAATATGAGCTCATGTACAGATTGATGGCATCATTTGGCAGACCCAGCAGATTCAGCATGAACTCGATGGCAGCTCTATAAGAGCTAAAGAGGCTGAGAAATCCGCCAGAGATGAGGATCAGCTGTCTTTCAAGGTTGAGTGGGTCATGGTAAAACCAGGCTGTGAAGAGAATGAATAGAAAGGGCATAAAGGATCCAATGGAGGGGAAGGTGTAACCAAGGGGCACCAGGATCTCGCTGTAGGACCTCAGCTTTTCCGTGTTGCCGTAGCTTTGGAAAAGTTTCTGTATGCTTTCAGAGATCAGAGAAAGTGTGATGAAGCTACTGCCAGTGGAGAAGCCCAGAATGACTGCTTTGGATGACGTTGAGACGATTTCCCTGTAGGTAAACGGCGTAAAGCATGATACCATCAGGGGCAGCACCATGAGTGTCATGAGGATTGAAAGCACTGCCATTGAGCTAAAAAAGACCTGGAGCTGAAGAAATCGCTCAAAAGTGAGAGTCCCTGCAGTGCTTGCGGCTATTATGAAGACGCCGAGGGGGATAATTCTGGAGATGATATGGGTCATGCGTGAGATTGCTGAGGATAGGCCGTTTATCAGGCTCACTAGAGGCTTGTTCTTGTCATCGCCTATTAATGTGAACCCCAGCAGGAGTGAGAAAAAAACAATCGCTGGAATTGTTCCCTCAGAAAGAGAATGGAATATATTAGAGGGTATGAAGAGGTCAATCATATTAGTGGCCTCTGGGTTAGGGAGGACCCTGGTGCTGTAGAACGAGGGATTTAGGAGCACTGGAAAGGCCAGCTGCATGGACAGGAAGGACACAATGCCCACAGACCACATCATCAGCATAACCAGGCTGCCGTTCCTGGCTATGAGGCCGGCATCGGATCGCTTCAGGCCTCCAATGCCTGAAATGAGGGATATAATTACGGAAGGCAGCACTGTCACCTGCAGGAGCTTGATAAATGCAGTTCCCAGTGGCTGCAGGATTGCACAAGCATCTCCAAAGATCAGGCCGATGGTGATGCCTGAGACGAGGCCTATGAAGATCTGCATTGTAGAACTGAGTATCGGTGCCTTCATCCCATATCCCATATCCCATCATCTTTCATTAAAGATCTATCATAATAAGCCTATGCCAATCTTGCGCTTGTAATGGAAATGCTAAAGGGCTTGAACTGGGACCGTTTTCATAAATAGGTCTGATGCGATATTTTAGAAAAATTAGTGCAGACCGAATTCTTGGCCTGCTGGCTTAGCCCTGGGCTAAGACTGGTTCTGGGCCTGAGGTTGAGCCTGAGATAGATCTCAGCTCAATATCTCATAGCTGTCTTTATGCGGATTGATTAGCAGATTCTCTGCTATATCCCTGGCATGGTCCTTTGGGTTCTTCCCTTTGAGATACAGCTTCCAGATCGTAGCCTTCTTCACGTCCACGACGTTCTTGAAGCCAAGCCGATTCCTCAGCCTATCCCTCGTGGATATGGCCTCGCCATCCTCGATGTGCAGCGCAACCTTCACCGGCACATAGCCGCCTTCGAACTTGAGCTCATCGAAGAGGACCTTATGGCTCTCCTTGTTCTCGTTCACAAGCTCCTTGGCAAATGCCTTCGCCAGCTCCTTCGGATCTCCTGAATCAACCTCGATGCTGAAGAGCCTCTCCTTTTTTACATCCTGGAGCACATCCCCGAAGCCCATTCTCCGAACAAGCGTATTCTTAACAGTCGCAGCCTCGGCATCCGGAATGCTCAGCCAGACGCGCAAGTTAATTCGGCTCATGCATTCACCTCAATGTAGCGCTTCATCGACTCGAAGACCTGCCTTCCTGGGCCGGGAGCATCCCGTAGATGTTTTCTGGGATCAAATGACGGCAGCTGCCAGGCGAAGAATGACCTCTCAGGATGCGGCATCATTCCCAGGACATTTCCTTCCGGATTGCAGATGCCTGCTATGCTTTCAGTGCTTCCGTTTACATTCACAGGGAACTCATTCCCAATATTTCCCGCCGGGTCGCAGTAGCGGAAGACCACCTGATTCTCCTCATTCAGCTTCTCTATGAGCCCCGGAGTAGTTGTAACCAGATTGCCCTCGCCGTGAGCTATGGGTATCCGCAGTATTGCGTCCTTATCGATCAGGAATGACCCGCTGCACCTCTTCGAAGGAGCTTCATGCCTGATGTTTATCCAATCGCAGTAGTAGCCGCGCCTCACAACCCTGCCCTTCGAGATCATCGCATTCTGGGCCAGGGCCATATCGATCTTGCCTGTGCCCGGAAGCAGCCCAGTCTCGACGAGGATCTGGAAACCATTGCAGATGCCGATGATGGGCTTTCCTTTCTCGGCTTCCTCCCTTAGAGCATCCATGACAGGCTCCTTGGAGGCTATCGCGCCGGCTCGAACCCTATCCTGATATGCGAATCCGCCCGGAACCACATAGCCATCGAAATCCGAGAGCTCTCCTGCTGATCTGTTCCATCGGAAGATCTCTCCATCCATGTGAGATGCTTTAACAGCTACAAGCGTCTCATACTCGCAGTTGGTGCCTGGAAACTGCATCACAGCGATCTTCATCTCATCGCCTCTGAAAGTCCAGTTGTCCAAACATTTCTTGCCGCATCCAGATCAAGGTCCATTGCAACCTTATCCTTTCTCTTCACGGTCATTCTTCTTGCTTCCGTAACCTTTCCGATCTCCATCGGCTCAAGGCCATATCCCCTCAGAATATCTGTCAGCTTATCCTCGGAGCCCTGCTTTACTTCGATGACGAATCCTGCGGATTCGGAGAAGAGGAGCTTATCGGTCCTCAAGTTTGTGTCTCCGGCTTTACCAGCCTTATCAGCCTTATCAAGATCAAGCTCAAATCCAAGCTTGGCCGGCAGCACCAGTGCCATTTCGGCTGCTGTGCATGCAAGACCGCCATTGGATATATCGTGGCAGGCTGCTACAAGGCCCTGATCTATGGCATCGATCACAGCATAGATCATGTTTCTCTCAAGCTCAAACCTGACGATTGGAACATTTGCTCCAGTCACTCCGAAGATGGTCTTATAGTACTCAGAGCCTCCAAGCTCATCATACCTCGGGCCGATCAGGTAGAGCTTGTCCCCTGCAGCCTTCAAATCCTGGGTGACTGCCTTATCGAAGTCTTTGATGATTCCGACACATGCGATAACTGGTGATGGATCTACAGAGCCTGCTGGAGATTCATTGTAGAAGCTTACATTTCCTGAAACAATGGGAATCGGCTGATCCGCATATCCCTTCATCCAGATCTTCTTGCAGGATTCGGCCAGGCCCTTGACAGCCTCACGGAACTCCCAGAAGGCCTCAGGCTTCTCAGGGTTCCCAAAGTTCAGACAATCCGTGATGCATGAGGGCGTAGCTCCAATTGCAGCAATATTCCTCATTGCCTCAGCAACAGCAGTGGCTCCGCCCCAATAGGGGCTGATCCTTCCATAAAATGGGTTCGAATCAACTGAAAGGGCAACTCCGAACTTTTCACCACGAACAGGCGCAATCAGCCCGGCATCCGCCTCTCCCGACCTGATGACTGTGTTGCCCATGACGCTTGTATCGTAGTATCTGTAGATATGCTCCCTGGATGCTATATTTGGAGATCCGAGGATCTTGAGCATAATCTCGTTGTAATTCTTTGGCTCCTCGATGGTCGGCTCAGTAAAGCTTCTTAGACGCGGCTTTTCTTCGCGTTTATAACGGATGCCGCCTGTGAGATGCTGGATCGGCACATCGACTACCGTCTGGCCTTTATGCTTTACTACGAATCTGTCGTTTTTGGTTATCTTGCCGACAACGCTTGCCCTTGCGCCCTCATATACATTGGGCAGATCCCAATCCTCATTGTAAATCCTGAGAATCTTTTCCCTGAGCTCCGGGGGCGATATGATCAGGAAGCGTTCTTGGGTCTCGGCGATTGAAAGAACCTCAGGTGGAAAGTCCCCGGCCTTGTGCATATTATCCAAATCGATTTCCATTCCAAAGCCAGCTGCGGCTCCCATCTCGGATGTAGCACAGGTGAAGCCTCCTCCGCCCAGATCCTTGAAGCCTATTTCAAGTCCTGAATCTCTGGTGAGCCTAAAAAGATCATCGTTTGCTTTGAAAAGCACGTTCTTTAGGAATGGATCTGGAATTTGGACGGCCCCCCGGTTAGTGGACTCATCTTCCTCTTTCAAACCGACTGATGCAAATGTCACACCACCGAGGCCGCTCGCATCCGTCGGTTTTCCGACTAGGATGACATCATACTCTTCTTCGTCTGCACCTTTTGGCGCACGCGACCTTATGATCTCATTTCTCTTCATTACGCCGATTGCAACGACGTTGACAAGGCAGTTGAAATCGAAGCTTTCATTGAATACCACATCACCGGCCATATTTGGAACGCCGAGAGCATTGCCGTACTGCCATATACCGTCTACAACGCCTTCGGCCACCCATCTGACCTTGTTTGCCTGAGGGCCGTAAGGATCGCCAAATCTTAGAGGATCTGCGGTTGCAACCACTGTTGCGCCCATGCAGTTCACATCACGGACATCTCCGCCAATTCCAGTGGCTGCTCCCTCGTTGGGCAGCACTTGGCTCGGATGGTTATGGCTCTCATGTGAGATGACGACGCACCATTTATCGTCAATGGCAACAATGCCTGAATCCTCAACGGGACCCATCACGACATTGGGACCTTCTGTTGGAAGGAACTCTTTCAATGTAGCTCGGCTGCTTTTGTATGAGCAGTGCTCAGACCACATAGCATCATAGCAGAATAGCTCAGTGAGCGTAGGATCTCGTCCCAGTACTTCTGCAATGGAGCGCGCCTCGGAGACCGACATACCTATGCCGGCTGCGCGCAAATTGGAATTAACTTCGCTATCGGTTAGACCGACTATCTTCAATACTCGCACCTCTACAGGCTGTAACTAGCGTGATAGGATCGTTATGAATTTATCGATTCAGGTCGGCAATCGATTGCCTGCAGAGGTTTGGAGTGAATGATAATAAGATATGTGAACTGACTACAGCTCATGCTGCTACGAATATTGAAGTTTCAGAAAGTGGAATTTGAAGGTTAAATCTAGGCATGATCTCCTGCTTTCATTAGGGCTTTTTAATCGCAGAGAGCAAAAAATAAATAAATGGTAGAGTCTCACTTGGAGCCAAGCGACAGCAGATATACCGGGAAAAGACCGATCTATGAGCTTCAGCCTATCTCAATGGTTTGATCTGGATAATAACGGCACAGATGTTAAGACAGAGGTCTTGGCTGGGATCACCATCTTTATGGCCTCAATGTACATTATTACAGTCAATCCAACAATTCTCCATGCAGCGGGCATGCCCTTTAGTGCAGTGCTTACGGCCACTGTCCTGGTGAGCGCCTTTAGCAGCATAATGATGGGGCTCTATGCCAAAAATCCCATCCTTGTGGCTCCAGGAATGGGCCTGAATGCGCTCATGGCAGCTTCATTGGTCCAAGCAGAAGGCATCCCGTGGAGAGTCGCCCTTGGATGTGTATTCTGGGCAGGATTGATCTTCTTGCTTCTCATTTTGATCGACAGGGATAGACGCATATTGATGGAAATCCCTCCAATGCTCAGATTTGGCCTGGCTGGAGGGATAGGCCTCTTCATTGCAATGATCGGATTTGAGGCTGCCGGATTTGTAGTCCCCGCGGATAACGGAATCCTTGGCTGGGGAAAGATCAACATTACAACTCTCATCTTCCTGGCAGGGCTCATGATTACCTCTGTGCTTGTTGTGCGAAAAGTGCAGGGCAGCTTTATAATCGGAATCGTGGCCACCGCCTTGATGATACAGGCTTCGAATTATCTATTAAGCAGCTCGCTTTCATTGACTGCAGGTCCCTCCAACAGCCTGATTGCCTGGCCGGATCTGAGCCTTGTGATGCAGCTGGACTGCTATGGAGCTCTAAACCCACATCTATGGCCAGTGATATTCCTCTTCCTTTTCTCCTGCTTCTTTGACGGACTCTCCACCTGCATTGGGATATGCGAAGCAGGAAACCTGATTGATGAGGATAGAATCCCTCGAAACCTGCAGAGAAGCATGAGGGTAAATGCATTGAGCGTGATCCTGTCAGGAATTATTGGGACCAGCCCCTCCACATCATATATAGAGTCGGCTACAGGCGTTAAAGAAGGCGGACGGACCGGGCTCGCTGCTCTCGTGAGCGGCCTTCTGTTTCTGCCATTTCTATTCCTCTCGCCTCTTCTGTCCTTTGTTCCGACAGCGGCTACAGCTCCTGTCCTGGTACTGGCAGGAGTGTTTATGCTCAAGCCGCTAATATATGTGCGCTGGGAGCGCTCAGACGATGCTATCCCATTCTTCATGGCCATGTTCCTCATGCCCCTTACCAATTCTATAGCCCAGGGAATCATATGGGGATGCCTGAGCTGGGTTACGCTCAAAGCTGCAAGTGGAAAAAGAAGCCAGATCCCCGGGGCTATGTGGGCAATGGCCTTTCTTTCATTGCTGCTGCTGTTGGACTTGAGCCGCTTTTCTCTCTAGCTGCTGCTTTGGAGATGAAAGATGAGGCATATGCTCCAAGGATCCAAGGAAGAAACAGTTGAGAAGTATCTCAAGGCATGTTACTCCCTTTTAGGCAGTCAGGTGACGCTGGCCATTTGCGATCTGGAGACGATGCATGCCGAGATGAAGTCCAGCCTTCATTCTCTGGCCAGCTCTGATGAGGTGGATGTCTCTGCTTTCCTTTACTCTGTCAGGCGCCTTCCGCCCTTTCTGGAGAGGGTAGAGAGCATATACATGGGCCAGACCGAGGATGCCCTGTCTAGAGCATGCCTTGGGAGTTTGAAGGATTTTACTCTCTGGCGGCCAGCCAGGGCTCAAGTACGAAACCGTTTCATGCTCTCAGATGGCGGAGGAAGGCTGGTTGTATTCATCTGCAGCCCCTCTGATATAGACGACCTGATCTCATCTCTGACCTGTTTCCAGATGGAATGGAATAAGATGCATACCCGTTTAGCTCGGACTCATATAGGACGGGACCTGGCCTCAGGCGCTGTCAGGGCTGATGATGTTGATGAGCGCTTAAGAAAGGCGATTGACATATCGCAGGACAACTGGGCGCTGCTGCGGAAGGTCTGGGGCGAGAACTGGAATGAGAAGGCGGCAGCTCTGGCTAAGTCCACCAAGAGCTTCAAAGTGGTGCTCAGTTCCGATAAGCTCGATGATTACAGGCAGGTATACCAGGAATGGTGGGATCAGTTTTCGTTCCAGTTCAAGAACCTGAATTTAGCGGAAAGGCCGGTATATTTTGTATCCAGCAATGATTATAGCCTGGCAGATCTCCTCTCCGGATTTGCATCCAGCCATAGAGGGGCAATCCTCGACAGGCTAATGGATGCTAATAAGGAATGGCTCAACAGCATATGGGGCCTGATTCAGTCAGATGAAGAGCCGCGCCTACAGGATAGTCTGGTCTACAATGCACTACAAAGCTACCTTGATGCGGATCCCGGGCGAAAGGACGAGATGAGAAAGATGGAAGAAGAGTCCGGCATAATGCGCTATGAGGCATCTACGTCATTAGATATCAGATGCCAGATTGTAGAGGTCTGCAATCTCAAGCCTGAAAGGATGGATCCACGGCTGCGGCTCGACGGTTCAGAGATGCTTCAAAAGAGCAGAGCTATAATCCTCAATATTGATTATCCTCTGGGATTGGCAGCCTACTATCTACTGAGCCTGATCTGCTCAAGGATCAGAGACCTGGAGGGCATATATATAATGGGCAAGGCTGCAACCATGCAAGGACGCCTTGGAGATGTCATGATTCCAACAGAGGTTTATGACATGCACTCGAAGAATGCATTCACTTTCAATAACTGTTTCTCAATTAGAGATATGAGGGATCTGATGATAAACTCGGCTGTGTTCGACAGTCAGAAGGCGATCACTGTCAAGGGGACCTTTCTTCACAATTGGGAGATGATGGAGAAGTTTCGCCAAGAGGACTATAATGATATAGAGATGGAAGCAGGGCCATATCTGTGCGCTATCTATGAGAGCCTATACAAGAAACGAACTCCTGCAGGAACAGAGATAGATCTATCAGAGAGACGAAGTTATGAACTTGGGATGCTGCACTATGCTTCCGATACTCCTTACAGCAAAAGGGTGAGCCTCCTCAGCGAAAATCTGGGGTTTGCCGGAGTAGAAGCGATATATGCGTGCTCTGCAGCCATTCTTAGAAGGATAATCGATAGGGAGATAAAAAGGGCAAAGAGCGGCGACTTTTCTGCAGTCCAGGTAAAATAATTACAGAAGCCAACAGTAGGAAATTTATAAAAAATTATTAAATAAGGCAAATTCCAGGAGATCCAAGACGAAAGGTTTAAAGGCACTGGTTACTATTTTAACTCGATGATAATACTATGCAATGATGGAGAGATCGAGGTGGAAGATGGCGAAATCTGCCAGATTTGCGGCTGTGAACTGGAGGAGTTCGACCAGGTGACAGGCACTGGTATTCATGGGTATTATCATTGGACTTGTGTAGCCCATGTGGACTAAAAAAGTGGAAGGCAAGCATGAACCAGTCCTGCTTTATAAAGCTCAATCTTTCAATCTCCTGCGCTTCTTTCCTTAGATAGGGAATTATTGATATACTCTGACTACATTTCTCAAGGCACGGCGTAGCGTAATCGGGAAGCTACATCGATATATCAAATTTATCCAGGTATCGATATGACTTATTGGCAACCTGAATTCGAGCTTATGAATAGGGCCGAGCTTGAGGATCTGCAGCTCAAGCGGCTCAAGAGCACAGTTGAGAAGGTCTACAAAAATGTGCCATTCTATCACGACAAGCTGAAAGAGGCAGGCATCTCTCCGCAAGACATTCAGAGCCTCAAAGATTTAAGCAGACTTCCCACCACCCGGAAAGCAAACCTTCGAGAGACCTATCCCTTTGGCCTCTTTGCCGTTCCCCGCGATGAGGTCGTCAGAGTTCACGCCTCCTCAGGAACGACAGGAAAGCCCACTGTCGTCGGCTACACAAAGAACGATATCGAAACCTGGTCTGACCTGATGGCAAGAGACTTTGTGATGGTGGGCGTTACCAAGAAGGACGTTTTCCAGAATGCTGTTAACTACGGCTTTTTCACAGGCGGCTTAGGCATTCACTATGGAATCGAGCGCATGGGTGCAATGGCAGTTCCATCTGGCGTCGGCAATACAGATCGCCAGCTTGAGATAATGCAGGACTTCGGCGTGACTGCATTACACTGCACTCCTTCATATGCTCTTTACCTCGCAGAGACTGCAAAGGATCGAGGTGTTGTGGATAAGCTGAAGCTTAGAATTGGATGCTTTGGCGCCGAGCCATGGTCTGATGAGGCCAGGAACGAGCTTGAGGATGCGCTGAGAATAAAAGCCTACGATTCCTATGGGCTGTCGGAGATGTTCGGCCCTGGTGTAGCATTCGAGTGTCAGGAGCAGAACGGTCTGCACATCTGGGAGGATCACTTCATTGTGGAGGTTCTGGATGAGAACGAGGAGCCATGTGCTCCAGGGGAGCCCGGTGAGCTTGTTCTGACCTCTCTAACAAAGGAAGCAATGCCGCTCATCAGATATCACACAGGAGATGTGACCTACATCCTGGATGAAAAATGCAGCTGTGGAAGAACCGCAAGAAAGCTCCACAGATTCCTTGGGCGGGCTGACGATATGCTGATTGTACGTGGAATCAATGTATTCCCAAGCCAAATCGAGGATGTGCTAGTGAGCATGCCTGAGATCGGTAACTACTTCCAGGTTGTAGTCGACAGACCGAAACACGGCCTCGATGAGCTGACAATTCAAGTTGAGTTGAAAGATGAGGCATTTACAGGCGAGATTCAGGATCTAGCTCATATCCAGAAGAAGGTTGAAAGCAAGCTCAAGTCAGTGCTGAACATTCGCAGCAAGGTCGAGCTTGTGGAGAAGGGCAGCATCCCCAGAACCGCAGGAAAGAGCAAGAAGGTAGTTGATCTTAGGGATACTTACACCAAGGATGAGAAGGCAGCTATAAAGAGCTGAAATCTCATCGTCATTTCTTTTACTGCTGCTATTCTTAATTTTACCGCTATCTCATCCCAGCCATAGCGCTTGCAAGCATAATAGGTCCATCGAAGTTCCCGCGTGCCCTGCTTGAATCAACGAATATCTTATCCATCAAAACAGGCGCTCCAAGAGCATTAGCACCGCATAAAAGCAACAGTGTTCGGAAAATAAGATTTCCTGAAATACCATCCGGCGCTATTATCAGATCATCGTTCTTGCAGTTCTCGATCAGGATTCCCTTGTGCGCTACATCCCTGCCTGCATCCCTCGCTCTAGCAGCTATGAACTCTCCTTCTGCAAGGCTTCGATCAACTTTCTCGCTTCTGCCCAGATCCTCCATTCTGCCGCCTGAGAGGATCGAGACCTTCGGTGAAATGCCCATGTTCATCAGATACTTCGCGCCATCCAGCGCCAGGCTTAGCCTATCTGATATGGAATCGCCCTCGTCAATTCCCACAGGCCCAAGGAAGAACGACCAGCCTGAGAGCTCTATTAAGGCCAATCGCTTCACTATTATCCCAAACTGATGAGATAATGCTCTCATCGTCCTTCCAGCAGGCAAGTTGCCTCTGACTGCCCCATCTATTTTGCCCTCCGCCAAGAGTTTCACCAGCCCCTTCCAGGGCTCATCTGTTGCGATGTAATCCAGGTCACAATCGCAATTCAGAGTTCCTACTAAGACAATATCCGCATACTCAGCGGCAGATTTTAGGCAGTCGATCAGCTCGTCATCCGCGTTCCATATGCCGATGCCTATACGTGCATGCTTCCGCCTCGCCCTCTCCTCCAGAGACCGGATAAACATCGAGTCCATGTGATCACCTGATTCCGGTCACGCATTCCTTTTCAAGGTCGAAGAGGACAGTCTGATCTTTACCTGATCGAATGACAAGTTTTCTGTCCTCCACTACATTGCCGATGATTGCTGGCGTGAGACCTCTGCGGCTAAAAATTTCCATGACTTCATCGGCCTTTTCTGGTTTAGTCGTTACAACGAAGCCCATTCCCGGGTACATCTTCAGCCAGCTTAACAGATCCAGTCCCTCTGGAATCAGTATGGCATCCAGATCAACAACGGCACCGACCCTGCTTGTCTCAAGAAGCATCCCCAAAGTTCCAAGCATTCCTGGGTTAGAAATATCCTTTCCAGCCCTGACAAGCCCCTTCTCACCCAGCTCCCGCATAGCGCCCAACTGGGTAAGCAGCGTTTCCCGATCTTTGAAGCTTGTTGAATCAAAGTTTATCCCAAATTTCGGGTGCACTTTGCCATCCATATCTGCAGCAGCCACTACTACCTCTCCGGGCCTGGCTGTGCTGCTTGATATCACCGCATCCTTTCGCGCCTTTCCCAGTATTGCAACATCCAGGGCGCTGTATGGTGTATCGGGATGTAAATGGCCGCCAATTATGGGCACATTGAACTTTTCAATTCCCTTGCGCATGCCTCTTAGGACAGCATCGGTAGTCTCCTGCGAGTTCACCGAGAGAACATCAACCATAGCAATCGGCCAGCCGCCCATCGCTGCAATATCGTGCACATTCACGAGAACTGCGCAGTAGCCGGCCCATTCTGGATCTGCCTCCATGAGCTTCGACCAGATGCCATCTGCTGCAAGGAGCATGACCTCCTCACCATCGTCTATAACAGCTGCATCCTCTCCGAAGGAAGCAATGATATTGTCTGAGTCGACCGGAAAATACTTGATCAGATCACCTATCTGTTTTTTGCGAGTAATCCCCACAAACCCGCGAAGTTCTGCCGTCAGAGACTCTAGATTCATCGCTAATGAATATGGCTTCAAACAAAAATAGATAACGCTGCCGTTCTATGTTTCGTCCTAAGCTCAGTTACGAATCCAGGGTTCCACTGGAAAAATGCAACAATATAATTTCTATGGTTTCTAATGATATCGAAACCTTAAAACAGTGTAAATAATAGAACGTCTCTTATCAATTTGTTATGGAAATTTTCGACAACACTCGTCGTTCTTGCGCATAAGCAAGCAAGGGGTAATGTTGTAACGAATTTGATAAAGATAGAAAAAGCACTATCAACTGGCACAATATCTACATGAAAGGTTATTGCACAATCAACGTGAAGCTATAAACTCGTCCTGGATCAGTTGCTTGCCAACCATGCCATTTCAATATTCTGATATACATACCGCTATTTAGATAAGCGGATATTGCATGTATTTATGATAGTTATGAGGTAAGAGTTAAAATGGGGATGGAATGCTGGCTCAAGAATTGAAGCTTGGGCGCTGCCTGATCGCTAGACTCGATCATGGAATAGATATCGTTAATCAGATAGCGGATTCGGCGAAAAAAGAGAAGATAGGGACTGGCATATTCAGCGCTATTGGAGCCCTGGTGCAGGCGGAGTTGGCTTACTATGATCAGGTTTCTCACGAGTACCATAAGATTTCGATAGATAAGCCTGTGGAACTTGTATCATGTAGCGGAAACATATCAATCCGCGACAACCAGCCATTTGCTCATGCTCACGCTGCTTTATCGGATTCCGAGGGCCGTGTTTGGGGCGGCCACCTAATCGGCGGAAAGGTATTTGCTGCAGAGCTATGTATCCAAGAGCTGCTTGGCGAGCCGCTGATAAGGGAGTACGATTCAATAACAGGCCTAAACCTCTGGGATAATCAGTGAAAACGTCTGAGTATTTCGAGTTTCTTGAAAGTAGCCTCAAGAATGCAATGGCTATAGCCCATGAGGCGCGAAGCGAGGGAAAGGACCCCTCAACCGAGGTAGAGATCCCTCTGGCAATCGACCTCGCAGAAAGAGTGGAAAAGCTTATCGGCATACCGGGCATCGCCGCACGAATCCGGGAGCTGGAAGCAGAAGGGATGAGCAGAGAGGAAGCCGCCCTATCTATCGGCATAGATTTTGCTGAGGGAAGGCTCGGCAAAGGCTCATCAAAGATAGAATCTGTGGATAGCGCCATTCGCACTGCCGTTGCGCTGCTGACTGAGGGTGTTGTGGCTGCACCAATAGAAGGTATAGCACGAGTATCGCTCGGAAAAAACGATGATGGCACAGATTACCTCAAAGTTTACTATGCTGGACCCATCCGTTCTGCAGGCGGCACAGCACAGGCGCTTTCCGTTCTAGTGGCAGACTATGTCCGCAGGAGTGCTGGGATTGCTCCCTGGAAACCCAGGCCTGAGGAGGTAGAGCGCTATGTGGAGGAGATAGGGCTTTATAAGCGCGTTGCTGGTCTCCAGTACTCTCCATCGGATGACGAGATCAGAACTATAGTGAGGAATTGTCCGATCTGCATTGACGGCGAGCCGACAGAGGAGGAAGAGGTCTCGGGGTTCCGCGACCTTCCAAGGATAGAGACAAACCGAGTGAGGGGCGGAATAGCTCTCGTTGCTGCTGAAGGCATAGCACTGAAAAGGCCCAAGCTTAAGAAGCATGTCTCAAAGCTCGGAATAGAGGGCTGGGAGTGGCTGGATAGCCTGGGAAGCACCAAAACGGAAAGCGGTAACTCAGGCCCGAAGTTTTTAAGAGATCTGATTGCAGGTAGACCAGTCTTCTCGCATCCATCGAGACCCGGAGGCTTCCGCTTACGCTACGGCAGATGTAGGAACACTGGACTTGCCGCAGCTGGAATTAACCCTGCTTCCATGATTTTGTTGGGCGAGTTCATGGCTGCAGGAACTCAGATCAAAGTCGAGCAGCCCGGCAAGGCTGCGGCTGTAGCTCCGGTCAGCTCCATAGAAGGTCCTACAGTTCGGCTGCTCAATGGGGACGTTGTCAGGTTTGATCAACCTGAAGATATTCTCTCATGGATGCCGAGCAGCCCCAAAGACCCAAAGCAGATATCCATCGCTCTGAAGGCACATGTTTCCGAGATACTTGATTTAGGAGAGATCTTGATAAGCTATGGGGAGTTCCTGGAGAATAATCGCCCTCTAGCACCAGCATCGTATACCTTTGAGTGGTGGGCTGCTGAGTTGAAGAATGCAGGAGGCGATCCCAGCGATTTTGAGAAGATCAGTGGCGTTGATGCCATAGCTATCTCAAGGAAATACGGCATACCGCTCCATCCTTCTCATACATACTTTTGGCACGATCTTAAGCCTGAGGAGTTTGAGCATCTTGCCGCCATAATCTCATCCAGGGGCATCTTGAATGAACAAAGGCTAAGCTTACCGATGGAGGCAAAGGATGCACTCGAGGTTCTTCTGGTCCAGCATAAGGTGCGAGAAAGTAAGATAGTAATCGAGGACTCTCTGCCGCTTCTACTCTGCTTAGGGATAGAACCCGAAGGGCTGAAAACGGCTTGGGAAAAAATGGATGGCTCCACACTGGAAGCTGTCAACAGGCTTGCAGGAATAACCGTAAGGGCTAGAGCGCCAACGCGCATCGGGGCCAGGATGGGAAGGCCCGAGAAATCAGATAGAAGGCTGATGAAGCCGCCGCCCCACGTCCTCTTCCCAACAAGCAGTGCCGGAGGCAAGTCCAGGTCTGTGCAGGAGGCTGCAAAATATTCACAGGGAAATAAGACAGGAATAATCGATGTCGAGATCGAGCGGCGCGTCTGCAGGGACTGTGGCAAGGAGGGATTCGCATTCAGGTGCGAATGTGGCGGTCATACGAATAAGAAGAGGGTATGTCCGAGCTGTAACATCCCTGCGCAGGAGAAATGTCCTAAATGCGGTTCTGAGACGACTGCAGCCTCCAAGATGAAGATTGATATAAAGAAGCTTTATGCCGAGGCTTTGGAGAGTCTAGGCGAGCGTGAGCCAGAGGTTCTGAAAGGTGTCATGGGCCTGACATCACGAGACAAGACACCAGAGGCTATCGAGAAGGGAATACTCAGGGCAAAGCATGGGGTCAACATATTCAAAGATGGAACAATCAGATATGATCTCACGGATCTGCCTCTTACGCATTTCCGGCCAGATGAAATGGGTACCAGCCTTGAAAAGCTGAGGGAGCTTGGCTATGTCGAAGATACTTATGGAAAGCCTCTTCTTAGCGAGACCCAGGTTTGCGAGCTTAGGGTGCAGGATATTATACTTTCCAGGGATGGTGGCGATTATCTCCTAAAGGTGGCCCAGTTTCTAGATGAGCTTCTTGTGAAGTTCTATGGTCTCAAGCCATATTACAACGCAAACTCGCGGCAGGATCTCATAGGAACGCTATTGGTCGGCCTTGCGCCTCATACATCTGCAGGCGTTCTATGCCGACTGATAGGCTACACAGCGGCATCTGCAGGCTTCGGCCATCCATTCTTCCACGCGGCTAAACGAAGGAACTGCGATGGGGACGAGGATTGTGTGATGCTTCTCATGGATGCACTCCTCAACTTCTCAATGTCATACCTTCCAGAGCGCAGAGGCGGCAAAATGGATGCTCCCCTTGTCATGACGACTCGCCTAAATCCTGCGGAGGTCGATAAGGAGGCTCATAACCTCGATTTGACGAGTATTTACCCGCTTGAGTTTTATGAAGCAACACTGCATGGAGCTAATCCAAAAGATCTTGAGGCGAAGTTCGATCTTGTATCAAAGCGCCTAGGGACAGACGCTCAATATGAGGGCTTCAAGTTCAGCCATGACACCTCGGATATTGCTGCAGGCCCGAAGAACAGTGCTTACAAAACTCTTGAGACAATGATAGACAAGATGGATGCGCAGCTTGAGCTTGCGGCGCTCATCAGAGCCGTAGATGCCAAAGATGTTGCAGAACGTGTCATTAACTCTCATTTCCTGCCGGATCTGATAGGCAACCTGCATGCGTTTTCGAAGCAAAAGGTCAGGTGCGTGAAATGCGGGATGAAGTATCGCAGGCCTCCGCTAAAGGAGGTCTGCCCAAAATGTGGAGGCAGAATCATTCTTACTGTTCACGAAGGCAGCGTTCGAAAATACTTAGAGGTATCTATGAAGGTTGCAAAGGATTACGATGTGAGCAGTTATACAAAGCAGAGGCTTGAGATTCTGAAGATTGAGATAGATTCAATCTTTAAGAACGATAAATCCAAGCAGATGGGGCTTGCCGACTTCATGTAAATATCTCTGTGCCAGGAAAGCTGCTATTTTATGATCCGCTGAAACGTCAGAAAATATAAGTTATATCCATAAAATCTCTAACATTAGAGAAGAGATTTACACAGCAACTAATATACAACATTATCATGGCTTTGGTAAATTATCAATCATCAATTTTAAATATCAGGGCATTTTACAGTATATCAGTCTTGAGGGGAGGATTACATATGAATAATAGACTGATCTTTCTAACAGTACTGGCATTAATGATCGTCGGCACTGCGCTCTGCGAGCTTTCGGAAGTAACCAAGATCCCTGCATCCCAGGATGTATATTTTGGAATGGATAAAGAAGGGGTATACAACACAGATACTCTGAGGTGTGAGGTGGACGTAGCAGATATCAATGGCAGCATGAAGAGCAGATACTCAGGCGTGCCAATGATACAGTTCAATATTTCAGGCCTCAAAATGACAGAGAACGATATTGGGATTCTTGTGCTTAAAGCAGCATCCATCAAGAAGCAAGGGAATGAATCCGCTATGATTGCGGCGATGCCTGTTAGTTCTGATTGGAGTGAGAATTCGAGCTATCTCGATCTGATCTTCAATCTGAAGCCGATTCTTGATATCGTGGAGAGGAACGATATAACCAAGATGGATATAAGCACAGATGGGGATAATATCGTCGCCTTTGACGTATCCAAGAAGCTGTTGGATGCGAAGGCCAATGGAGGTCTTATATCATTCATGCTGATGGCAGTAAGCAATAGCAACTACAGTGTTGACTTCAATTCCAGAGAGACTGGTGAGGGGCCATATCTGATAGTGATGCCTTATCCTTCTGAGGCAAAATCTGGCAATATAATATCGCTGCCAACAAATGAGAGTGCTATTAACCAGATAGCCATTAACCAGATAGCTATTAACCAGACAGCCGTCCAGCCAAATGAAAGTGCAGCCAAGAATTTAAACAATAGCGCAAAGGTGCCCCTGAATAATAGCGCATCGAGCCAGGCAGTGGCCCAGATGGAAATGATGGATGCCCTTAAGGAGAATACAGAAAAAACCATTGCTGCCGGAAATGCTTGAACTATGGCCATTTGGTATAAAGCAAGTTACAAAGATTCGCTGGGCATCCCAGCGAATCTAAAATATTATTTGTTGATACTTTCAAACTGACTGATTTTAATTTAAATATATATCATAAGACGGGAACGATTATATACAATAAAGAACAATCATCGCTTGGAGGGATTTAGATTAGTCCTTATAAGATGGCTATAGCTCTTCTAGCCTTGGGATTGCTGTATATTTCGTGCAGTTTGGGTATGGACTGCAGATCTTCATATTCATGCCAGACGCCGTATCAATGCTGTAACTCTTACCCATGTTATTATCCCAGCCCGGTAAACAGCTGCTATCCCTGTCAGTATCTATATCAGCCTCCGTGCTGTTATCCATATGGATATCCATATCCCTGCGGCTACCCTTACCCAGTTTGCAATGGCCCCTGGGCAGGTTGCACATATACCTGTCCTCCATACGCTTGTCCTCCACCTTACCCAATGATATATCCGAACTAGATGTTGCGACAGAAAGCTCAAGGCTTACCGGAGAAGCAAAATAAAGGCAAAAAAGGCAAAGAGACTATGAGCTGCTCCCGAATAAGGCTGAATAGCCTGACGGAAGCCTCATAGATTGATTTTTATGAATCACTTAATCATGATTAAATCGTGATTACATTATTCAATTATTTTTGTCAGGGTATCAGCCTTATTATAAAATTATTTAGTGAAATTAACAAAATATAAAATAAAGTCGGAGCTTGAACCTGTTGCCGACTATTTTTAGATCCTTCTCCATATTATGACATAGGAGACTCCAAACAGGCTTCCCAAGGCAAATAAGCCCTCAAATCCAGGCGTCTTTTGGGCTGGAGATTGTCCCACGGGAGCCTGTGCACTGGGCTGGCTTACATTAGACTGCGCAGGCTGAATACTTGCGGTAATTGGTATGAAGCCATTCTCCTGCGCAATCTGCTGTCCTTCAGGTCCTAACATGAAATTGATGAAAACCATTGCGCCTGGCCTCGGACTGCCGAAGGTGTAGAAGTAGAGATGACGGCTCAGCTCATAGGAGTTATTCTTAATGGTCTGAATACTCGGCATGATGCCATCAAGGGTCACAATGCCAATATTGCCGCCTATATAGCTGAATCCCAGGTACCCTATGGCATTATTGCTTCCGACAATCGCGGTCTTGACCTCGGCGCTTCCCATTGCTACGGTGTGCACTCCTGGTGTCTCAGCCGTTATATTGCCCATAATTACCTCGTTGAATGTATCCCTTGTTCCAGATCCTGGTTCCCTAGCGATCGCATAGATCAGTCTATCAGGCCCCCCGAGTTCCTTCCAGTTCGTGATCTGGCCTGCATAGATCCCCTTCACCTGATTTTTAGTCAGATTCTTAATCCCTGCATCGTAGACCTGCTTGCTCACGGCAATGCATATCCCATCCAGACCGATCTCGAACTCTTTGAAGTTGTCACCATACCTTTTCTGTTCATCAGAGGTCACTTCTCTTGAGGCCATGGCTATGTCAGACCTGTTCTCAGCGATTGCAGTTATGCCCGCCCCCGTTCCTCCGCCGGTTACTGTAACGTCGTAAGCATTTTGCTGGGCGTTGAATGCTTCAGCAGCAGCTTCTCCCAAAGGCAATACTGTAGTCGATCCTGAAACAGTTACCTTTTCAGCAGCTGTAGATGAGGAGATCGATCCGATAAACAGAGCGATCAATAGCATTATTGTTATCTTACTGATAGTCTCACCATATTACAGATTAGTGGTAAGATGCGTAAAGATTTATCGTCATTTGGAATTACTAAGACATCGTAATATTGCCCAATTTATCAGTTCTAATCAGCCAGACATCATCAATGCCTGCACCATAGGAGCACGTGTTCCCTGTAATGATAAATCCGCCATCGGTAGTTTCCTGGACGGAGTAGCCCCAATCGCTATCCACTCCGCCGAAGGTCTTATCCCACAGCTTGTTTCCGTCTTTATCGGTCTTGATTAGCCAGACGTCATCAGTGCCTGCACCATAGGAGGACGTTACGCCAGCGATTATAAATCCGCCATCAGAAGTCTCTCGAACAGAGTAGCCCCAATCGCTATCCGCTCCACCAAAGGTCTTATCCCAAAGCCTGTTTCCGTCTTTATCAGTTTTGATCAGCCAGACATCACAACCGCCTGCACCATAGGAATTCGTCCCGCCTGTAATGATAAATCCGCCATCGGTAGTTTCCTGGACAGAGTAGCCCCAATCACTATCCGCTCCACCAAAGGTCTTATCCCAAAGCTTGTTTCCGTCTTCATCAGTCCTAATCAGCCAGACATCACTACTGCCTGCACCATATGAGAATGTGTTCCCCGTAATGATAAATCCGCCATCTGCAGTCTCCTGGATAGAGTAGCCCCAATCGCTATCCTGCCCGCCAAAGGTTTTGTCCCAAAGCTTGTTTCCGTCTTTATCGGTCTTGATTAGCCAGAGATCCTTGCTGCCTGCGCCATAGGAGTTCGTGTAGCCTGTAATGATAAATCCGCCATCGGTAGTCTCCTGGATTGAGTAGCCCCGATCATCTTTTGATCCACCGAAGGTTTTGTACCAAAGCTTGTTTCCATCTCTATCGGTTTTGATCAGCCAGACATCCCAAGAGCCTGCACCATAAGAATTCGTGTAGCCTGTAATGATAAATCCGCCATCGGTAGTCTCCTGAACGGAGTAGCCTCGATCATCCTTTAGTCCGCCGAAGGTCTTATCCCAAAGCTTGTTTCCATCCTTATCTGTTTTGATCAGCCAGACATCGCAACCGCCTGCACCATAGGAAGATGTTACGCCTGTGATGATATAGCCACCATCGCTGATACGCTGAACTGAGGTGCCCAGATCACTATCCTGCCCGCCGAAGGTCATTGTCCAACCTTTTTCAACAGGGCCGGTGGTGTTAGCTTGTTCTGTTGATTGTTGAAGGCCAGCATTACCCGAGCCATGCATCAGATCGGCTTTGCAATAGAAATTTATAATTGAGCTCTTTCCCGATTTTTTTTGCGGGCTCTTGCACATGTAGAGTCCATGAATGTAGATCTCGTTCTGCTTTTGGGCTGTGATACGAATTGGGATCTTAGCTACGATGCTTTGATAGGTCTTGCTGGAGGACGCCAACTCAGATTCCGGGTTCCAGGGCACCTCTACGATATCTCGTTTGTTCAGTACATTTGAATATCTTTTTGTCATTGCTTCAGATTCATTTATATTATCGCCGATCGTTATATTCGGAAATACAGCTAAATAGCCCAAAGCATTCCTGATATCAACTGCCATCATAAGTGCTGATAATAGTGGACCGATTATCGGGATAGGAAGTTTCTCTTTGCTGCCTTCATTGATGAGTTTTAAAACAGCATCAATCCCCACAGGCAGAATTTTAGAGCTACCATCATCATCCCCTATTCCATCTTTTTTAGAATCAATATTATATATATTGGGAATTTCTTTATAATTTCCGTATTGATATACAGGATATTTTAATCTACCATTGTAATGGATATTTCCATTATTGGCAAACGTTTTTATTTCACTATAATCTATATTAACATCTTTATCGATTGAGAGATCAATCGTTCCTTCTCCGATAGGATCTGCGAGTATCTGGCCATCCTCTAAGGGGTTGAACCCAAATGTAAAACTGCTTTTGGGCGATACCAACAATTTTTTGCCATAAGCGGATGATATCTCGACGTATAAATTCTGGTGATCATCGGTTGGGAACTTATCTCTGAATACGGTTATACACGTATCTTCAGAGGGATCTGAGGGATCTGGCTCAGCATAGAAATTGCTTAGAATATCATAGGTCGCTCCTGTAGTCATCTGCCCTGCCATGCTTTCCGTAATCATTTTAATCGAATTATCTGATACATTTGATTGACCTGTTCCGCCTGTTCCAGAAACGACAATAGCCGATAAAATGAGCGCCACTAAAAACATAAGGGCTGTTTTGCCGATCATAGATGGTCACTTTGTGTGGTAACAAACTCCTCAATTGCTATGCCGCTCACCCTACAACTCTCATATAAGCCATGACCGTATATATAATTTATCTATGAAATAATTTTTTTCAGTCAGTGATCTATTTCTGTGGGGATATCAAAAGATTGTATAGTATAGGTGGCTATATCGCAAAGCCAGTAAAAATGTATGAGCTGTCAAGAATAGTGAGATTATACAGTTTATACCATTGCGTACACTTTTGCTTCCCATGGGAATAGAGGCTCTCGGCCTATCCATTCACTTGGCACCTGACGATTAAGGGTTATCTCTTTCCAGATTTTGCCGGGTGGCGTTGCAGGCCAGTTATGAACAATGTATTCTGAGCTGGGATTCAAGGGATCCGATGTTCCCCAATCTGAGAAATTGGCAACAACCACAACTTGGTCTGAACTTTGTGGCAATCCTCGCCTCCATGCGAAAACACGTTTCCCTTCAGTGAAATCTACGTGCAAGAACTCAGTGTCATTGACACCTAGAGCTGGTGAGTGCGTCCGGAAATGAACTAGTCTGGCCACATATTCAAAGACCCTTTTCCTCCATGGATCATCAAGTCTTTCGAAGTTTACCGCATCCATTTGCTTATATGGAGATATTGCTTCCAGATCGCTTTTTTCTGCGAACTCATCTCCTGCCAGGATCATGGGAATGCCTACAGCAGTCAATAAACAAACAAACGCCAGCTTGATTCTCTGCTCTGTTTCATAGATTTGGTTATTCTGCAAGAAATTATATAGGCGTACATTCTCGGATCCTTCAGTATCATGTGAACCTACATAGTTGACTACCTGTGCACCATCACTATAGCCTATCTCATGGCAATCGATCATTCTCCGAATTGTCTGTTCAAATTCAGAATCTTGGGACGCTTTCCTGCCGAGGATGGCGCAGCGAACTCGCTTTTTAAAGTCATCATTCCAGACGCCATCAACCCGATTCTGTTTGATCAGCTCTTTTTCTTCATTGTAATCTAGCACTTCACCAACAACAATGAATCTAGCATCGGCATGCTCAGAATCAATGCCAATTTGTTGGTTACGTGCTCTCCATATATCACGTGAATTATCCTTGAATTCATTTACGAAATCCCAGTTCATGATGGTCTTAATGCTGTCTATACGGATGCCGTCAGCACGATAGAAATTCATCCAATGTGCAAGCTGCACTTTCATATATTGCCGAGCCGGGTATATCGTTCCCCGAGCACCGCTTACTGGGTCATACCCTTCTACTGAATAGTTATATTTGAAAAGCTGGCCACCATAGTTATCCCGGCTATCTTTTTCAGGATCAATCAAGCTTGGGTCCTTCGTCTCTTTGACATGAAAATCCATGAAATTGATGTTTTCATACGGGCAACGATTGGCAAATCCCATAGCCATATCTACAATAAAGCGAATCCCTTTTTGGTGGCATGTTGTGATCAGGTTGATAAGATCAGTAGTTGCGGTGGACCAACCATTACCAAAAGGTGTTCCTAAATCATAATCGGCTGCAAGGTAATTGCTTGTTGCATATCCCCACTGGCGATCTACCCAACTATCAGCAGGCGGAAGCAACTCCAGTGCATTGATGCCTAAATCTATCAGATGCGCCCTTTCTTCTAGTATGCCGATTTTTGAAGGATCTATGGCCGGGGATGTTAATGACCGCTAAATATAAAATTACTGATAACCTTCAGACCATACTATTCAGGATTAGCCTGTTGATGCCGATTCTATATTTGCCAATATGTACGGGGTTTGAGGTTCTCTCACGATAGTTCTTCGTTTGCTTATAATCTCTCCAATGCATTGCGGGCATAGTATTCTATATACAAAGCCAAAGTTTCTTCTACAATAAATAATAAATAATGATCAATTAACTTTATGGAGAAACACAGTATGAAACGATCCATAATACTTGCGTGTGCATTGGCCGTGTTAATAGGAACATGCAATGCACAGAATGCGACAACAGGAGATGTGAATGCTTTTAAACAGGCCTTAGAAAAGGATGGATTCACTGTACGAGAGGGCGGATTAGGTTATTTTGATTTTATGAAATTGTATAATATGGGAATATTGCCTTCTGCATATGGGAACAACCCATCCACAAAATATCTGGTATATCTTGTTCCTCCTGCATCTGGAAAGGTAACTGGAATAATAGCAAATATAATTAAGGCGCTTGGAGTAACTGCGAATATAACTCCGTTCCCTAATCTTCGCGCAGATGAAGCCCTTGTTTTCGTAGGAAAAACACCGCCAGAATGCAGATACTTCAGTCTCGATTATTTTTTAATGGAGAGAACATATGGAAATAAGACTCGATGGATCTTCGCCAATCTGGTAGATACAATAAACAACCTAAATATCAAGACTGAAGGAACCCCCAATGGGTTGCCTGGGAATCCTTACAATCAAACCACGATAGTAATCACTACAGCCGATAAAGGCATTGATCAACGCATCCAGGCCGCTGCCCTATCAGCAGGGTATTCGGGCGACATAATAAACACCCAAGTGATTCCTTCAGCTATGTTTAATATGGGTGTAGAGAACAACTCTGATACATTTGGCGTATTCATCCGGCCATCTCTATTCGCAGATGAGCGAGCTGGAGATGCTTACATCGCTAATAAACCCGCCAAAGTCTTCCGTATAACTCCCAATGAATCCACGAAACTGGACCCGTATAATATGCCAGAGATAAGAGTTCGCGGAACGGGCAAAACAGAGTTTGATCTTATGCCAGATTTAGAACAGCTTAGGGAAGCGATTCTCAATAAATATGGCAATTTGAATGCCACTGAGCTTCCAACTAGTCAAGGAGTCCCAGTAGGGAGCGATGGAATTCAGAGAGGAATCGATGCCATAGGCCCTACCAACGATGCATGCTATCTATGGACATCAAACCGAACTGCCGATTTGCCAACGCCACCTTTCCCCAATCTCTCGCTATACTATGGTTTCTTGCAGAATCCACCAGTTACTTTGGGCAATGATCCCAATGAGTTTATAATCGTCTATGGGGTTAACCATGTAGCTACAGGAAAAGCAACATACGAGAACTTCGTACCGTACGGAGCGGATGCATTTAACGGCGTCGGAATGATCACTGACACGGATTTCAATGGAACCGCCCAGGAATACCTGCCCGATAATCCCAATGCAAAATACCTCTATGTCTACAAGATCGCCAGGAATTGCAGTGGTGATCAGCATTGCTATAAGCTTCCCTACAATGCAAAAGGTTATGGTATAGATTTGGATCAGCCGCTTTTTATTGGGTGGAGGCTCTACCTGGAAAGGGCTACACAAACCGGGCCATCTTACTCAGAGATAGTGTATGATCGGGCCATAAAGTTCAGTCCAAGGAAATAGGGTAAATGGAGCTGGGATAACAGGGCAAATCCCAGCTTTAACCATATAACCTGTAAAATTAATGCGGAAATTCTAAAAAGTAGAAAGGAGGATTAGAATGAGAAAATTTTGGCACTTGATATTGTTGGCTTTTTTGGCCATGGGGATTTGTACAGCACAGGTTCCAAAGGCACAAGTTCCAAACCTAGTTGGAAACTGGTCTGGTTCTGAAAATGGATATTTTGCATCAAACGGATCATATAAACTGGTAGAAAATCTGAGCGTTAATCTTGCTATCGTTGAACAGAAGGATCGCCTCTTTACGGGAAATCTAACATTTCCGTCTGAAAACGGAACAAAAATTACCGAAGACTTATCTGGAGTAATTGGCTTAGATAACAAAACGCTTTACATTGCTGAATTTAAAGACGGATATGACCTAGGGACAATTATTTCCGATAGCAAGATTGAGCTGATATATCTTCAGGAAGGCAAAATGGGAGGGACTTTGCTTTATGATCTTCACCGGATGACCAATCCTTTCCAAAATGTCAAAGGGATAAGATAATAAAAGTATGTGTAACCTCCAAATTCACCTTTTCATTTTTCGAACCTTATGGCCAGAATACAATTTACAAATATGTTCTTCGATCAAATATGCTAAGGATGCGCGATTCAGATTCTATGTTTGATTACTTGTAATCGCCAGGTACTATAATCAACTTACTGCCTACAGATATTGGTTTTAGAGTAATGTTTACGTGCGGGTGATAGATTCTCGCACGATAATCCTTCGGTTGCTTAGTAATCTGTCCAATGCATTAGAGTATAGTGATTCTACATATACAGCCAAAGTTTTTTGTATTTTGATTACAATTGATGATAAAATAACTGCTGAGAGGAATATCTTATATGAGAGTATATATAATATTGTCGGTTTTATTCGCCATGTTAATTGGAACAGGCCTTGCACAGAATGCGATAACAGGAGATGTGAATGCCTTTAAACAAGCTTTGGAAAAGGATGGATTCACTGTACAGAAGGGTGGGCTAGGTTTTTTAGATACAATCAAATTACATGACTTGGGAGTTTTACCTTCGTGTTATGGAAACAATCCTAGCACAAAATATTTGTCATGTTTTGTTCCACCGGCGCCTGGGTCTAAGGTACCTGGACTGTTTTCTAAGATAGCTAGAACGCTTGGATTGAGCACGAACTTATCTTCCTTTTGGAATCTTGGTCCTGATGAAGCTGTTGTTTTCGTAGGAAGAACACCGCCCGAATGCCGATACTTTAGTTACGATCATTATATAGTGGATAGGACATATGGAAATGAGACTCGATGGATCTTTGCCAATATAGCCGATACAGTGAACAATTTGATCATCAATACTGAAGGAACGCCAAACGGGCTGGCTGGAAATCCGTTCAATCGACTCGAACAACTGAGAGAAGCGATTCTCCATAAATACAGCGGATTAAATGCCACAGAGCTTCCAACTAGCATAGCGTTCCCAGTGGGGATTGATGCTATCCAGAGAGGAATTGATGCCTTGATCCCTGATAACGATGCGTGCTATCTATGGACTGTAAATCAAGCTGTCTTTTCGCCGACACCTTCTTTCCCTAATCTCTCGCTGTACTATCCTTTCGTGCGAAATCCACCAGTTACTTTGGGCAACGATACTAATGATTTCATAATCGTCTATGGGGTTAACCATGTAGCCACTGGAAAGGCAACTTACTCGAACTTTGCCGTCTATGGAGCAGATATATGGAATGGCGCCGGAGCCATCACTGATCAGGATTTCAACGGAACTGCTGAGGCGTATCTCCCTGGAGATCCGAATGCGAAATATCTGTATGTCTATAAGATCGCTAGGCATGCCAATGGCGATCCGCACTGCTTTGAGGTTCCCTATGGTCCAGGAAGCTACGGCATACATCCGAATCAGCCGATTTATATATTGTGGAGGAACTACATGGAAAAGGCCACAAAAACAGGACCATCCTACTCAGAGATCCTATATGATCATGCTATAAAGTTCAGCCCAAAGAAGTAGGGAAAATGGAACTGGGATGCAAAGGCTAATCCCGGCTCCGACTAATATATACAACCTGTAAACCCATAACTTCATTTTTTAGATCTTCAAAGCCAGGGATGTATTTTATAGATAGCTTCTTCGATTACAGAGGCATGGGTGCGCACTCAGGATTATTTGCACCTTTTTGTTTTAGTTGCTGCCGAAAAATCGTCGCTGGGCAATTGTTGAAAATTTATTCTATAAAATATGTGAACGAAGTACGTGAACGATGAGTTATCTAAAACGCTAGTTAAGCCAATTTTAATAGTTCTTCAAGTTGTATAATTTACCATGGCTAACCGGAGGGATGAATACGTTCAACCTCAAATATATCCTATGATATTTCTCATGTACCAAAAGCTCCATCAACCCCTCGAACAATTCTTTTTTCCATGGCTATTCACCCGATTGATTTCAGGTACGGCACTCCCGAGATGAAGCAGATCTGGGAGGAAGATTTCAGATTAAAATGCCTTTTCAAAGTAGAGGCAGCTCTGGCGAAGGCCGAAGAAGAGGTTGGACTGATCCCAAAGGGCGCGAGCAGTGCAATCGCATGTGCAGCCTCGGCGGCAAGCCCTGAACGAGCAAAGCAGATTGAGGATGAGATCGGCCACGACATGATGGCTGTCGTCCTGGCGATGGCAGAGGTCTGCCCTGACTACGGAGAATGGATCCATCTCGGCGCGACCTCAAACGATATCCTGGATACGGCCACAGGCCTCCAGATCAAGGCATCGCTTGACATTCTTGAGCCCAAGCTGAAGAGACTTCTCTCCATACTTTTGGATATTGCAATGAAGAATAAAAACCTCGTCTGTGCAGGAAGAACTCACGGCCAGATCGCAGTTCCAACTACCTATGGTCTTCGGTTCGCGATCTGGGCATCAGAGATCGCCAGGCATATCGATAGGCTTCAGCAGCTCCGACCACGTGTAGAGGTTGGCAAGATGAGCGGAGCCGTCGGAACTCAGGCCGCCTACGGTCCTCACGGCATGGAGATCCAGAAGATGGCCATAGAATATCTTGGCCTCAATGAGGTTGATGTATCTAACCAGGTCATTCAAAGAGACAGACATGCAGAGATGATCTGCTGGATGGCGCTCGTTGCCTCAACGCTGGATAAGATCTTCGTTGAGATCAGGACTCTACAAAGAACTGAGATAGCAGAGGTTGAAGAGGGCTTTGGCAAAAAGCAGGTCGGATCAAGCACAATGCCTCATAAACGAAACCCGATAAAGTCTGAGCAGATATGCGGCCTATCAAGAATCGTCCGCGCGCAGGTGCTTCCAGCTTTCGAGAACATACCTCTCTGGGATGAGCGCGACCTCACGAACTCGAGCTGCGAGCGAGTGGAGTTTCCGGAGGCATTCGTCCTGACGGACCACCTGCTCACCCTCGCATCACGTGTCCTATCCAACCTGAGGCTGCGGCATGAGAACATTGAGAGGAACTTAAACCTTCTTCACGGCTTGAACATGGCTGAGAATGTGATGGTTGAGCTTGCGAAGAAAGGTGTTGGACGCCAGCAGGCACATGAGATTATGAGAAAAGCATCGATGAAGGCATTTGAGGAGAAACGAGAGCTTGCTGATGTGCTGCTTGAGGAGAAGGTCGTAACTGAGCACCTCTCGCCTGAAGTGATAGGGAGCCTTCTTGATCCCCATAAGTACATTGGCACTGCGGTTGAGCAGGTTGAGAGGCTTAACTCAAAGCTACAGCGCTATCTTCAGTAGCGCTGTTGCGGTAGCCGGAATCAATGCAGTAAGGATGTGGCAGCGATGCAATAACGATGCAATAACAATGAAATTGTATCGGCAAGGGTAATGGTAATATCCGGCTACATCCTTCTTTTGTACAATGCCCAGAGTGTTTCTCCTAAAGCCGGGATCAATCATCAGGGACGAATCCGGCGCAATTTTGGATGCAAGATCGTCAGTAACACTTGTAGTTTCCGGATCTAAAAAAATAATAGTGGATACTGGTCTTATGGGCGAGGAGAGACAAATTACTGAAGCCCTCGCTAAAAGGGGCATGAAGCCTGAGGATATAGATTTCCTGGTGAATACTCATTCTCATCCGGATCACTGCGGCAACAATTATCTCTTTTCAAGGGCTAAGCTTTTGTATCCTAAGGAAGGCCAGATAATAGCTCCGGAGGTTAGTGTTATCGAGACGCCCGGCCACACATTAGACAGCATATCGGTGATCGTGGATACCGCCGACAGCATTGTGGGCTATGTACAGGACAGTAAACCAATGGATGGAAAGCGCGTGCTGATAAAAAAACTAGCAATAGCAGGCGATGCTCTGCCAACCTTCAACAATTTTATCAAAAACGTTCCCCCAGCACTTCACGTGGACAGAACGATGGCAGTCTTGAGCATGGCTAGAATCGTAAGTATCGCGGATGCTGTTATTCCCGGACACGACCTGCCCTTCTCCATATCGGAAAGGAAATATATAAAGTTATTAGATTGAATCCAAAATGCTGCATCGCAGTTATCGAATTGAAATTCGACAAAACTACTACTCCTTATCAGTCATATCTTCAGAAATGTTCTATATAGAAATCTAAGAAAAAGCAATCTATAAATACGTTGAAAAGTATATCTCTCCTTGATGCAGCTAAAATTAACATCAAAGGAGAGATTAGTTCTTTACGGTCTTGCCAGATATCCTGGTTTCAGCGACATAGATCTCGCTTCAAATATTGGCGTGGATAGATCTACAATATTCAAAAGCAAACGTAAATTCAGAGACTGGCAACTGATCAAGCTTCTTAATGATCCTTCAGGAGAAGCCGTAGGTGCAGAAATTCTGACAGTAGTCTTCGTCAAATATAAGCCTACAGCGCCCTTTGAAACAAGACAAGGAGCGGATGCTTCTGGAAAGTGGATAAATTATCCAAACTGCGTCTCACATACTGCTACTGATACAGATTCGGTCTCTATGTTTTACTCAAAGAGTCTTACTGATTTCAAGGTCAACTTTGATCCTCTTATAGACGAATATTACCTGAAGAACTTCGTAGATGATATCGAATACATTCATTATCCATTCCAGACATCAAACTACTCATCTGATGCTGCCCTAGCTGTAAATGGCATCTTCGATCTCGGCAGAGCAGACCTGCCAGAAGAGATCACATCTTCTGTGCATCCTTCCGCCGAGGACTCAAAGCTTACTGAGAAGGATAAGCTCACACTCTATGCATTCGTAAAGTATCCCATGCTTTCAGATCTAGAGCTTTCTCGCAGGACAGGTATATCCAGGCCTACTATTTCCGGCAAAAGGACAAAGTTCTTCCAGAGCGGCCTTCTCATGCGCGAGGCATACATCGATTGGAAGAAGATCTGCTGCGAGCTCATGTCCTTCTATCGCGTCAAAATCCGCCACGGTCATGACAGGGAAGATCTAGCGAAGGTTCACAATGCCTTCCGCAGAATCGGGGCTCCACTATTCAGCTATCTTCAGCCGGGAGAGATATTCGGCGCATTTCTCTCAACAGGCTATCCTGAGTTAAAGAGCCGTATGGATAAGGAGATAAGGGCATTATCCTCTGAGGATCTGATAAGAGGTAATCCAATTCTCACGATTATGCCGCTCGGCGAGATTAAGTACACTAGTGTCGATTATGCTCCAATGGTTGCAAAGATGCTTGGCATAGGCAAGGAGATATGAACGATGAGGTTGCCATAATCTGCTCCACGGCAGACCTGGCTAGCCTCAATATACTTCAGCATCTTCACGAGCTGGCTTCCTGGGAAAAACATGAGGATTATGAATCCTCAGGCCCATTCAGACTTATTGTCCATAGTGAACGGCAGATCACACTTCATTGCCTTGATGCCCGGCTGACTGCGTTGGGCTTACATCCAAAACTGATTATTTTTGCAAGCAGGCATAAATCTGAAAGTGGCAAGCCCTGGCTGGGAGGACATTTTACAGGCGAAAAAGTAGATGAAGAGCTTGAGTTGTCAGCGGCGGCACCATCTGGCCTTAGATCTTTCCTTCATAATATAGCTGATAACACCCCTGAAGGCTTCGAAATATCGGCTGAAGCCACTCACCACGGTCCGACTGACTTGACCACACCATCCTTCTTCGCAGAGATAGGAAGCAGTGAGCAGCAATGGCAGGATCAACAGGCAGGAGAGGCCGTGTCAAGGGCGATACTCGACATTGAGTTATCTGACTTTCCGGTCTTTCTTGGATTTGGTGGAGGACATTATGTCCCACGACAGACAAGCCTAATGTTTGAGGCAAATATTTCTTTTGGCCACCTCTTCTCAAGTTACCAGCTGGGAAATCTGGATAGGGATATCATCTTAGAGGCACAGCGCAAATCAGGAGCAGAGTATGCCTATATCGATAGAAAATCTATGCGATCAGGCGAAAGGTACTGGATCTCCGAGATGCTGGATAGCATCGGCATTCCGATTCTCAGAAGCAAGGAAATTCGCACAAAGTTCCCTGCTGCGAAGAAGGATATGCCCTTGAACGCTTCAGTTGAATAGACTATTGATGATAACTGAACAGATAAGTTTATAGTCCCATTAATTTATAAGGAGATACTAATAAGGAACATCGTTTTCTAAAGTCTTATAATGCAGATGCTATTTTCCTTTTATGTTAAAAGTGTTTGTTGTAATTCTAGAAAAAGTAAACTTAGAGACCTATATTTTGTGTAATATATTGCTATAAAATAGCACAAAGCCTCACAAAGGATATATACCACTAAGAGCGATAACTAATTGATAACTCTATATTAAAAAAAATCCTGTTTGCCATACACATCGGGCGTCCTGAGGCATTGGTGTCAGAATTGGCGGAACGCATACTTGCAAAAGGTTCCATAGAGGAGAAGGCCATAGAGCTTATAAGCTCCAAGACAGACGGTTTGTACCAATCGGAGCTGAGAAAGCTTCTGGGCATCAATAGCAGCTGCTGTTCAAAGATCGTACTGAGTCTAGAACGCGAGAGGGTCATATGCAGAGAGAAACCCTCAACAGGTGACCGTCGTACCTATCGGATAATGCTGAGCGGTCCAGTCAGCGATAGTCAAATCAGCGATGTTGAAATTAAGCATTTCGGCAAAATATCCCCTCCACCTAACATCGATACATACTTAACTGAAATATATCTGCTATACCTCATGCGCAGCAGAGAGATAGGCTGCCCCGAAGAGGACTTGAATGAAGGTTTTTCTAGAGATACTGCGACCTATGAATTGCCTGATGGCAGGAGTAGCGGCGATAATAGGGTTATTGATTGCAGCCGGATGGAAGATCGAGACTGCCACGCTGATCTTTCTAGCCGTGTTCCTGATAACGGGCGCGGGAAACTCAGTGAACGACTTCTTCGACCGCGAGATAGATGCAGTCAACCGACCGAAGAGGCCAATTCCCAGCGGGCGGATCAGCTCAGACGCTGCTCTGAGATGGTCATTGGCGCTATTCGTAAGCGGTTGCGCTCTCGCTGGCCTAGTAAATCGGTTCTGCCTGGGCTTGGCATTAGTTAGCTCGGTTCTCCTCTTCTTTTATGCCAGAGACCTCAAGGCAATGCCTCTGGCCGGCAACCTATGCGTTGCCTATCTGACGGGCTCAACATTCATCTTCGGCGGGGCAGCATTCGGCTATAAGGGGATGGAGGCAAACATCATACCGTTCTTTCTATCATTCCTTGCAACAATGAGCAGGGAGATCGCCAAGGCGATAGAGGATATCGAGGGAGACCGCCAGGGCAATGCTAGGACTTTGCCTATTTTAGCAGGCGAGAGAGCATCAGGCGTTCTGGCCATCGCATTTGCTGCTGTCGCCATTTGTCTAAGCTACCTAGCGCCATTTGGAAGGGCATACATTGCAATAGTAAGCTTGGCAGACATCTTCTTCATTGTATCGATAATAAAAATAGTAAAAGGCGATGCCTCAGGTGCTCAGCGTGCTCTGAAGCTGGGAATGGCCGTTGCGCTTGCATCCTTTTTAGCCGCAGCGCTAACACAAAACGCCTATTTGTGGGTGAAGTAGGCCACCACAGGTTCGCCCAAGCAATTTATGCGTACAAAACCATAGCGCTCGAATTGGACTACGTTCCCGAGCTCCTTAGCAATTCCTGCCTCCCCAACCCCAGAGTCCACTCCATCAGGCCTGAGCACGCTTACAGCAATACCGCTTGTAGGAGCCCAATGGATGATTTTCATCTTCTTGAAGACCTCAGTGCCGACAAACCGTGCCTTTGCAGGCTCGATGCTTGTG
>CAWDLW010000022.1:0-30155 GCA_963803145.1 Methanotrichaceae archaeon | reverse complement strand
TATTGAATAAGTTCATCTACGGCCAAATTTTATGCGAGCAATGGCTAAGAAAAGAGCGACTGCCCTAATTCCGATACATCTCTTCTTTACTTTGCCACCCCAGCTTCAGTAGCCATGCGCCACTGGCAATGGAACCTAACGATAGTATATAGCCAATACTTTTCTAGTGTTTTACGCTCATCGATAATTATACATGCTAAGAAGTGAAGATAATAACCTACCACGCTAAAAGGAATATGCAAATATGGATAATGGTACTAATCATACAAACATCAGCAATGACATTAATATTCCAAAAACTATGCGTGCCATGGTTTTAGAGCGGCCAACCGAGCCATTACGGCTTTTGGAGCTTCCTGTCCCTCGCCCGGGCCCTGAGCAGATCCTGATCAAGGTACATGCATGCGGAGTTTGCCGCACAGATCTCCATATAGTTGATGGCGAGCTGAAAAGTCCAAAGCTTCCACTTATTTTGGGCCATGAAATCGTTGGAACAGTAGTTCAGGTCGGCGAAAAAGCTGGCCGTTTTCATCCGGGCGACAGAGTCGGCGTTCCATGGCTTGGATATACAGATGGCACATGCCGATACTGCAGATCAGGCCGCGAGAACCTCTGCGATAATCCAAAGTTCACAGGCTATACATTGGACGGCGGGTATGCAGGATACACTGTGGCAGATCAAAGATATTGTTTTCCAATTCCCGAAGGCTATAACGATCTGGAGGCCGCTCCTCTTTTATGCGCAGGCCTGATAGGCTACAGATCCTACCGAGTAGCGGTAAATGAAGGAAACGTCGAGCGCCTTGGCATCTACGGCTTTGGGGCAGCAGCACATATCATCACCCAGGTGGCCATGCATAAAGGTATAGAGGTATATGCCTTCACTCGGCCCGGAGATACGAAGGGACAGGAGTTCGCACGCCATATGGGTGCTATTTGGTCAGGCGGATCGAATGAGAATCCTCCTCAATCATTGGATGCAGCGATCATCTTCGCGCCCGCAGGTCCCTTGGTCCCGGCAGCCCTTAAAGTGATGGCAAAAGGTGGCGTTGTTGTCTGCGGAGGAATTCACATGAGCGATATTCCATCATTACCCTATGTGATCCTCTGGGAGGAAAGGGTAGTAAGATCAGTTGCAAATCTGACTCGTCTGGATGGAGAGGAGTTTCTTAAGCTGGCCCCAAAGGTGCCTGTGAAAACCCAGGTGACTCCGTTTCCTCTGGAAGAGGCGAATCAGGCGCTTGAGAGTCTGAGAGAAGGAAAAATAGAAGGAGCCGCTGTTCTTTATACATAGTGGCAGTTTGAAATAAGCAGTTTCAACCTAGCTGGAATAGCCTTGGAGATATGAGCAGGGCTATTAGGAGAATTACAGCGCCCGAAATTAGCGCGGCAGCAGGCATATACAGGTCCGATGCACCCCACGAAAATAGCAGTGTATTCGATAGCTGCCAGAAAGGTGAGATAGCCCTGGCCAAGACAATTGAACCAGTTCCTGGGAGGATGCCGGAAAGGCCGGCAACTGCAATAACTGCCAAGAATGCATACAGGTGTACTTCTCCGGATGAGCGAGAAATAAGTGCCACAACTGTTCCAAGGGCACTGGCGGATACCAGTGCGGCTACATAGCAAAGAATGACCCACGATATAGAACTCATAGAAACCGATCGGGACTGGCCTACGAATAATATTAAGGCAAGAGGCAGGGCCAGCTGAACGCCCATAAATATGGATCTTCCCAGAATATAGTTGGATACAACGACTGCAGGACGAAGCGGGAGCACAGCCAGTCTTTCCAGCATCTTTGAATCTCTCAGACCTACAATGCCGATGGATGATCCGAAGATGCCGATAAATATCACTGCCAGCGCCATGCCGCCGGACCTCATAGCAGGTGGAACCCAGGCCAAGGCCAATGGGCCTACAAGGATCATAGGAAGCAATAGCTTTGTCATAAGAGATCTTCTGCTCTTGCACTCCTCAATAATCTCCTCCTGCCATAGAGCGTTAGGCAGCATCGATGTCCTCCCCGGCAAACTTCAGGAATGCATCTCCAAGATTGGGCTCCTTTACCTCGATCTTCTGAATCACTCCCCCAAGCGTTGTTACCTCTTTCACTACTGACGATAGTGAATCATGATTTGAGGCCGCAAGTATCCTTAACTCATCACCATTCGCTTCTACCTTCACTATTCCTCTGATTCCTCTTATGGATTCTATGGATATGGGCACAGCCAGCTTCAGTTCGATCCTGGTCAGAGCATTGAGCGATGACACCAGATTCTCAGGTTGATCTAGGGCAATAATATGCCCATTTTTTAGGAGGGCGACTCTGCTGGCCAGGAGCTCGGCCTCGCTTACATCGTTGGTAGACAATATTATTGCTATGCCCTTCTCTGCCAGCTGCCGAAGACGAGAATAAATAGCCAAACGGGATGTATAATCCAGTCCCATTGAGGGCTCATCCATCAGAAGCAGATCGGGCTCATGTACAAGTGCCTCTATAAGCGACAGCTTGCGCCTCATGCCGTAGGAATAGGCTGTAACAGCTTCATCGCGTCTTTCAGAAAGTCCTATCCATTTGAAGAGGCTATCAAGCCTTGAAGCCGCCACATTATTGGGAAGGCCGTAAGATCGGGCAAACATCCAGGCATTCTCGTATCCAGTGAGCTTATCCCAGTGGGCTGTATGGTCGAACATGATCCCAACATGCTTCAGGATTTCTGGACTGCTTTTCAAGCCGAAGAGCAATGCTTCACCTGAATCAGGCTTGAGCAAAGTCGCCATTATCCGTAGAAGCGTTGATTTTCCACAGCCATTGGATCCCAGGAGGACAAATATCTCTCCTTTATAGACTTCAAGGTCTATGCCATCGAGGACTCTATTTTTACCATAAGATTTTGAGATGCCCTGCAGGGATAGGATCTGCAATCTCAGCGCACCTCCAGCCTGGTTCGTTCAGTCACTCTTACAGGACCGGCAGGAACGGTCTCATCGACCGTATAGATCAATATACTTTCACCTATATTGATTATCTTTCCTTGAATCTTGCCTCTAAGCATATGCCTGTGAAAATCCGGAGCAAATCTTTTTGTCTTATGCATTACCACCACCTCGGCGTCAAGCGGCTCAACTCCTTTTTTTGCATAATTGATGTCCAAAGCACCACCGTCCTCTGCTGCAGAAATTTGGCCCGAAATTCTGTCTGGATTGTCTGGAGAAGCCCCCGTAGATACAATCAGCACGCTTGGGAGGTTCGATCGGGCAAGCCTCAAAGCATTTGAACCTATCATTGATTCCTGCTCCTTATGAAGTCCCCAACGACCCAAAACGATAAGAGAAATATCTTTCTTAGAGACAAAATCCTGAATTTGGGCACATACCTTGCCTGCCAGCACCTCTGCACGGGCCTTTATACCCTCAGCATCAGCCAGGCGTATGCCCTTCTTCAGCCCGTCGCTGTAAAGCCTCTTCAACCCTTCATCGATTACATCGTCGTGAATCTTCTCTTGGGCTGATAAATCAAAATGCTCCTTAGCCTTCTCAGGTAATGATTTCGATATTCTTTTAAAAACCATCGAATGGAAGAAGGGATCGTAGACTGAAACCGCTTCGATCTGGGCATTGAAGGCTTTAGCTATCTCTATAGCCCGCATCATGGCATAATAGCTATCAACGCTGCCATCTATGCCAACGAGAATAGATTTGCCGGCAAAGCTCCAGGGACTACGCATCAGTAAAACATCCATTCCCTGAGAATAAAGGAGAACGCGTTCGGCCGTACTTCCCAGGCCCTCAGCTCGTCCCTGCCCTTGAGCACCCATGACGAGAAGATTTGCTTTTCGCTCTCCAGCAGCCCTGAGGATCTGTATATAATTTCGTCCCTCGGGAGTTGCACATTCATATTCAATTCCTTTATCAATAGCTCCTTTAACAAGCGGCTCCAGGTAGGAGTCCGATATTAGCTGCAAGCCCTCTCCTATTAGACCTTCGTGGGTCCTCCTAAGGTTAACCAGACCTTCACCGCTATAGCCTTCAGGGAGTCCTGGCTCCATATCGCCGAACCGGGTACGATGAAGGCTGGCTGCATAAGCATGGCAGCCTATCAGATGAACGCTGCTTCCTTTTTCCGCCAGTGAAAGAGCTGCGTCTTTAGCAAGATCAGAGTGTATTGATCCGTCAAGAGCCACAAAAATTTGCTTGTACAACTTTATCTCCTTTCGTCTCGAATATATTATAGCATTAGTTTGATAGCAACTGGACAGCTATTCCTCCTCTGGTTCCTCGTGGTGCTTCACAGTTACCTCTGCAGTCACCTTCGACACATACCAGAAGACCGCCAGTAAGAAGGCAAGAAGTATCCCCCATACTATGAAGATGCTTCCCAAAGATATTGGTGTAGGATCATTCATTCCTCCCGGCACAGGTATAATCTTCCAAATGGTCCAAGGGGCTCTGGCCGATTCCCTGACAAACCCCATAGTCATCACAATCCACATTCCTAGAACCCCTGCGAAGATGCCGGAGATACGAGAACTCCTGTGAAGGTTGCCCCAATCCTGCTCTTTGGCAACGCCCAGAGTAAAGACATCTATTATGACCACGATAATGCTTACTACGGATAATACGGCGAGGGCTATGTATTTGTAAATCATCTTGCCTAATGGATTGATCCAGGCTGTGGGATCATCCCTGAACGCGGCACCAAGCCAACCCGGGTTTACCAATATAAAGGCTGAGATCGCTGAAACTGCCAGTAAGGCCTTAAGTGTAAGGCTTATGTTCTTAGTTTCGATCCGATCCAATATTGCCCCCCTGCGGTCGATAAAATAAACTACTGAGGTCATTATGAGGATTGAAAGCAGCGCCGCCATCCATAGCATCTCCCAGGCCCTAGGACCATGCATTATCATCAGGAAGGCCGTGGGACTGGCACCTATTATCTGCCTCATGAAGAACACACCTAGGATGGGCTGAACTGCGAGTCCTGCCAGGCCCCAGGCCATGCCGTAAGATCCCGACCAGTCCCAATACTTCTGAGCATTTGGACTGCCCTTCTTATCCTGATAGTGGAACATGGATAATACGGCTATAAGGAAGCCGAAGTAGGATATGGCCGCTGCCAGACTGTGGAACTGGAGAGCCCATAGGGTTGGGTTGAACCACCATGAGAGTAGTGTTCTATAGTCCATTGTCAGAACGCCAATGTAGCCCCATGTAATCTCAGTATTATTAGGCGTCAACATTCCTGATCCCATCATCTGTATCATTAAAGCCTGGAAGAAGGATGCGATGGCATAACCGAGGCCTATGAATAAGTGCGATGAGGGTCTCATGCTCTTCCATGTGTAGAAATATAGCCAAAGGAAGAAAATTTGAGCGCTCCATAGTAGAAGCGTTGCGAAAATGGGCCACCAATAGATATGAAAGATATTAAGCATGAAGACAGGATAAAGTGAGTAAATGAAAAGTAGTGCTGACGCACCAAAGGTAGCACCGACTGAGAATAGTATAACGCTGAAGAAGGCCATGGATTTGGCCAGATTTCTATAGCGCTCTCTTCTGGATCTCAGGAAAAGGAACTCAGTTATCACAATTATCCAGGACCCGCCCAGCGCTAGGTTCGCCAGTTGGATGTGGCCTGTTAGGGTTATAGCCATGAATATGGATCTTCCTTGGCTTCCCAAATCTACAGTTTGAAGGGGCAGCTGATTTTCTTGCAATGGCGGTTTTACCGCGTCAAGATCGCCCGCACTGATGGCAGTTGAAGATATAAACGCTCCCTGTTGTGGAGCGATATACAGGATCAGCATCAGGAAGAAGGCCACCAGCAATAGTACTAAGGCTGCCAGCTTTATCATATGGCCCATTCCCTCTCTACATGAGCATTGATTATGAGACCACTATCCTTTGGAGTGATTGACAATGCGTGAAACCCCTTATGAACAGAGATGTCATCTCTAGCGCTGCTATCCGCAGTATATTCTTCCGCCTCATTAAATGTCAATCTCGAATCGCACATCGAGTGACACCTCAATCCTTCCATGCTTGAGCGGCTGGTTCAAGCACATCGACATCTTCAGGATGCTCTGCGGTTACTTTGGAGACGAACCAGAACACTGTAATCGAGAAACCTAGCAGGCCAAACCAGATCAGGAATATAGCCCATACGGATATCGGCGTCGGGTAATCAGTCCCTCCAGGCACGGGTACAATCTGAAAGATAGTCCAGGGGGATCTGGCCGATTCCCTCACGAATCCCATGACTATGATTACCCACATAGCCAGGATGGCCGAAATGATGGCAGCCGCCCTGGAAGATTTGGAGATGTGTCCCCAATCAGGCTCATCGAGGCTCCCAAGTATGAAAACCGCAGATCCCACGACCAATGATGCTATTATTGTTATTGTAAATAGGGCTATGTACTTATAGACCATTGCGCCAGCTGGGTTGGCCACTGCACTCGGACTATTTACGAAGAGTGTCCCAAACCAAGCAGGGTTCGCGTTGATGAACCAAGCCAAGGCGGCAAAGGCTAGGAGTATCTTCCACATTGGGTAGATGTTGAAAGTCCTTTGTTTAGAGAGTGTCCCTTTATGGCGATCTATGAAGTATATAAGCGAGACTATGAGCAGCGTTGAGAGAAGCACTACCATCCATAGCATCTCCCAGGCCCTCGGGCCGTGCATCATGTAGTTGAACGCCGCTGGTTGGTTGAGATTTATTTGCGTCATGTACATGAGCCCGAACCCGGGCTGAAACGCGAGGCCCAGCAGCCCAAAGGCCATGCCGTATGTGGCTACCCAGTCCCAATAAGCCCTGGAGGCTTGATCCTTTCTATCCAGATAATGGAACATGGCCAGTGCAGCTATTATGTAACCATAGACAGATACCGCTCCAGCCAGCCTGTGGAATGTGAGGAACCAGACGGTTGAGTTGCTCCACCAGGCTATGAGTGTGTTCCATGCCATTGTGAGGATTCCCGAATATCCCCATACTATGGTACTGTCCCCTGTGGTCAGCATGCCAGCTGCCAGGGTATCTATCATCAACATCTGCAGGAAAACATCAACAGCGAGAGCCCAGCCAAGGAACTGATGCCACCCATCACTGATCCTATCCCATGTGTACCAGTAAGAGTAAAGGAAGAATATTTCACCTGCGAAGGTAAGGGCCTCGATAAATAGAGGCCACCAGTAGATATGGAATATGTTTTGGGTAAAGACCGGAAAGAGGCCTGCGAAGAAGAGCATTCCTCCGAGAGCCCATGTAGCCCCTACGCTGAAGAATATGACGTTGAAAAGCGTCTGGGATCTGGCGAGTCTCCTAAATCGCTTCTTTCCTGATCTGAGGTAAAGGTATTCGGTGAGAGGAATGATCCATGCTCCTCCGAGCTGCAGATTGGCGAGGAGAATGTGGCCAAGCATTGCAACGGCGATGAAGATCGACCTGCCCTGTCCGCCCAAATCTACCTCCTGGATGGGCACATTCTCTTCGAGCTGCGGGGGTACCCCTTGAAGGTTAGATGTTTGCAGTTCCGTAGAAGATATCAGCCCACCCTGCTGCGGCACTATGTAGAGCACTAACACCAAGAACATGACAGCAAAGGCAGCTAGCAGAACTGTAAGCTTGATCACCGTTTCATATCCCGAAAATCCATTTACTATTAGCAATATTATGGGCAGTAAGTCATTATAAATTTTATGGTAACCTCTAACCAAACCAATATGCCAAAAATGAATGGACTCAATAAATTCTAAGGACGATTCATTCAGAATTCTCAGGTTTAGAATTTTAGAGTCTATTGTACCATAAACTGACCATTCATCTGAGTTGGGTGGACATCGCACTGGAAATAGTATGTGCCCGGCTTGCCTGGAGCGGTGAATGTATATGTGGTCTTAGCGGGGCCGGTCACTATCTGCCCCTTGAATATAGCGTTTGTGGCTGCGGATGATTGATAGACTGCAAAGTTATGGGGCACGCCGCTGTCCTGATTATTGAAGTTGATAGTTACCTGAGCATCAGCGGGCACAGTGATCTTGCTGGTGTTGAAGGCTATGTTCTTGGCCACAAGTCCTATGGTTATCTTTTGTGTCTGAGTTGTTTTATTGGCTTGAGCGGTCTTGTTGGCCAGCGCAGTAGACGCAGGCAGCTCAGTAACCTTGGGCAGAGTGCCGTTTGCATTGGCAACAATTACCTGCCCCTGCATGGATGGTTTCTCTTTAGAATGATACCTGTACGCTCCGGGCTGCAGGAAGATGTAATCATACTCGTAACCATTGGGGTAAATCTCTCCAGAGTCGAATGAGCTATCGTCAGCAACTACATCAATGGGGTTCATATCGTGGTTGGCCCATGTAACAGTCGTATTAAGGGGGACTGTAAGGTTGTCTGGGTTGAACGTACCATTCTTTATATCTATCAGCTTGCCTGGAGGCAATCCCTGGCTCGAAGGTGCGCTTGCCTGCGTACAAGTCGATAATCCTAGAATCAATGCCAAAAGAAGGAGGATCTTGAAGAATCCGTTCAATCCAACCACCTCTAAATATTTCTATACTCTATAGTATTAAATTTAACTCGCCGGAGTGGAGAGGACGGAGCGGGAAGTCCCCGGCAAATTTCCGGGGACTTTATTTGCCTGTATTTTAGGGCATGTATTTTAGGTGCTAAAACCACTCCACCTGCCGCTGCCTATTGATGCTTCTGACGTGGGTTGATGCAGTGTACTGGCTCCTTTTGCATGCTGGAATCTCAGGCCCATCTCTTGAAGCTCAGCGTTGTCTATAATGCTTTTGGCGATATCAAATATAGGGCCTTCTTCCTCCCGGATATGGCTTAAAGATATGTCCCTGAAGACCTGCAGCTTAGCTACCCACCATGGATCATCCTTTGGCGTTAATGAGAGATCATCCATTGAGATTCTGGCGATGTTGTGCGCCTCAATGGATTTCATCATAGCCTCCGGAGCCTGCTGATTAATCGCAAGATAAAATACATCCTCTTCGGCCCTCATATGATCCAGATTATCCTTCATCACGGCATTGAATTTATCTTCTCTGGAGCCATCGGCATTCTTCTCGAGCTGGGCAATGCCGTCCAGCAATTTCTGATGATCCGATTTAATTATCCATAGTTCTCTATTGATTATCAATCGTAGTTAGGAAGATAAAAATAAGGAGGCTATTTGTCTCATAGCCCCCCGTTCGGCATATCGAGAAAATCTTCTACTATCTTTGAAAACTCATCAGGGAACTGATAAATCAGGCCGTGTCCGGCTCCTTCAAACCTGATTAACCAGGACCCCGGTATTTGCATCGCCAGTATCAGTGAGTTCTCTGGAGGCGCAATCTTATCTTCAGTCCCTACTATTACGAGCGTAGGCCTGCTTATGTTTGTAAGCCGATCGTATGTTCCCGCCCAATATCCAATGGCTGCATTTTGCCTAGCTATGTTCTCTGGAGATGTAGTCTCCTTTGGAATTGGGAATTGCCTATAGAAATCTGGATGACTTTTAAGCCATTCCTCAGGGAATAGGAGACCAAAAAGCCTCATTCCTCTTTCGCTCGGGCTTCCTGTTGTGTTGGTCAGCTCCTGTAGTACTTCTGCAGATGGAGGAATAGCATGAGATCCGCCACAATCGCTTGCATATAATACTAGCTTGTCCACCTTATCAGGGTGGTTTAAAACAAGCTCCTGGGCTATAAATGAGCCCATGGACCAGCCCAAGATGTGGGCCCTCTTTATTCCTAACGCGTCCATTAGCCCAGAGGTATCTTCAGCAAACTGCTCAATGGAGAAGTTGCCAGGTGGTGCGGTGGTGTATCCCATGCCTCTATTATCGAAGATGATGACCTTATAGTTTGAGGATAGCTTGCTAAGAAGTTCCGGGGACCAGAGATCCATAGTTGAGCTGCTGCCTATAATCATTATTAGTGGCTCGCCCTGGCCAAAGGTTTTGTAAGCAATGTCTATATCCCCCACATGGACTGTCTTAACCTCAATATTTGAAACATTTGGCAGAGGGTAATTATCCGATGTTTTACATTTTATAATTCCAATAGGAATTAAGATTGCCAATAGCAAAACGAAGATAGCTATTCCTATATGTTTCATATTCCCTCCCAATTATTTGGAGCTATGCCGACTTTCTATATTTAATTTTTACGTTTGACTTAATCCCATCGACCCTAATATACTGCTAATTTCAGGCAAGGCGCCAATGGCTGCAACCTCTATCTGCTTGCCAATTCGACAACCAGAAGAATAATCGATAACTACTCTGCCGTTTTCTCTTGGAACAGGCGGTGCAAAAGCAGCGAAGTAAAGCCAGTCAGGCATTATGCCTCTTGGCGAGCATGTGGAAAATCCAAGAAATATGCCGCCCCTATATTTGCTCATCATGGTCTCATCTGCTGTAAGTATTATTGTAGGAGATTTTTCCATTCAGTCACCTTAATCAATGGTCATTCAATGCTGAAGGGGTTCAAGCATATCGTTCATACTTGGATGTTTGGTAATATTACTTTTCTATGTTATTTTAAATATTCGCTGAAATACGTTACCAGTAGGCAAATCAGCGTTAAATATACCGCTAAACTAATGGCAATAGTATGCTTCGCTGTATTGAGAATCCTCTGCGATTTAGGACTGGTATTTGCATAATGGACCATGTGAAAATTTTTCTTATATTTGATCAAAAAGGCTCCAAATAATATTATGAAAACTTAATTCATTCCAAATCGAATTGATTTAGTAATATTATATCTACAAATATAAAGGAAGATCCAACAGATATGTGATTAGGTCAATGGAGACCAAGTTCCAAAAATTTTAAATGTCTTCTGCAGCAAATATATTTGAGCGTATAGCTTAGGTGTTTTAAATGAAATTAAAATTTTGGGCAACTGTGATTGTTGTTGTGATATCCGCATTAATACTTCGCCTGTTATCCATAATACGAACAAGGTCCGAGCAATATCTGTCTCGGGCCAAGAAATGGATAGGCGGGTTCAGCCTAAGAAATGATCTGAGGTCATTTATACACATTTTCAATCGTTAATGGCATCTAGAAGATGCTGAATGTGGGATTACTTTATATATCCCTCATTAATCCTGATATTTCAACCTTGCATTGGAAAGAACTATGCTAAAAACCTGGAAGGATGATGCCTTGGTTAATTGGTTAAAGCTTTGCAGCGATGTTCTCGGAGTAATAGCTGTTCAGTTGCTATTTTATTTGCATTTCTTTTACCGAAAAGAGTTTAATCTTTTTGACTCCATTAAGAATGAGAAAAGATGAAATGATAAGGATAGAAAGGATTTATAATGCCTCCACAGGCGGCGGTTTCAGAATATTAGTGGATAGGCTCTGGCCAAGGGGCCTTAGAAAAGATGAAGTAAAAGTGGATCTTTGGCAAAAAGAGATCGCCCCGAGCAACGAATTGAGAAAATGGTTTGGACATGATCCTGATAAGTGGAATGAGTTCAGGAAAAGGTACTTTCAAGAACTCGATAATAAGAAAGAACTGGTAGATCGGATCATCGCCAAAGCGAGAGAGGGCGATGTTATCCTGCTATATGGAGCCAAAGATGAAGAGCATAACAATGCTGTGGCGTTGAAAGAATACATCGAAACTAAGATGGATATAAAAAACTAGGTATTTGCGTAGCGTTTGATGCCAATGACTCACATCTTCGGCCAAGCATTATGACCCTTGCAAGGCTTTGGCCTTTTTCCCTAGTTTCTCTCTATCTATTTCTTACTTTACTTCGTCTTGGATTCACTAGCATTTTCCTTGCTTAAATTTTGACCGGCAATCCCGCCAGTTGGATCAGCTCCAATTGTTGTATTAGTTCCTATACCGGCTACATTGCCTGTTGCTCCTTGTTTTGATATTTGACTCGCCACTTGATTTACCGCTTGATTTATCTCTTGAGCCTCACCTTGAGTTGCCCCTTGCTTTGATATTTGATTTGCCGCCTGATTTGCCACTTGGTTTACCCCTTGAGTTGCTCCGCTAGTTGTACCTGTAGTAGCTCCTTGAGTTGATTCGCCGGTTGTTCCACCAGTCGTACCTGTTGTTGTTCCGCCAGTTGTACCAGTAGCTCCGCTGGTTGGTGTTGTAGCACTTCCAACGGGCATGACAATTCCTCCACCGTATCCGGGATAGAAGTAACCAGGATAGTAGTAGGCTGGATAGTAGTAACCTGGGGAGTAGTAATTCGGATAGTATGTCGGATAGTAGGCTGGCGGTAAGTAGTTGGTTGGCGGCGTGTAAACGCCTGTCACATCTATTGTCACTTGGTTACTCATCATGCCATTAACTGCGAAGGATAATACATGCCGCCCAGGGTTATCTGCATAGAGAGTCATGCGGCTGTAGGGATAGAAGTAGTAGTTATAAGTGTACATCTGGCCATTGGAATCTGTGAAGTAAAAGTAGCCGCTGCCTGGCGTGGGAGTGATAGCCAATAGATTTACCGTTGCTCCCTGGGGAACGACAGCATATTGTGCCCAGCTAGTTGAACCTTGTACCCAAAGAGAACTGCTTCCTGTGTACGAAGGACTTGATGCATACTGAGCGTAATTTACGGGTTGTGCCTGATTGCCGAAAAAGACTGTGGAAGGCATGTTGCCAGTTATGTCAAATTGTTGAGGTGCGCTAATATGGTTGCTCGGAACCGGGCCATTGAGCATTTGATAGTACTGTGAATACTGCGATGCATTATTTTGGGCCGTTCCTGAAACAGGAGTGACAGTTGAATAGCCGCTTGTTGGCGTATTATATTGCCCATAGGCTCCTGATAGACAGGCTAATAAAATTAGAACCAATAGGGCCTGATGTAAATGATACGTTTTCATATTGCATCCTCTATCGGAAAGATTATTCAATGTCAATTATTAGATTTGAACATATATAGTTAATCATTGAGCTTATTGCCCTATAGATACATTTAATAATTAATGCGTGAAAATACATAGGCATGGGTAGAAAACCTATAATAATTAGGCATATATCAAAGATAGACCTTGATAAATTATATAAAAAAGAGACTGATCTAAGGATTAAGGAACGGTTATTGGCAATAATACATTTATATGAAGGGAAAAACGTATATGAGGTAGCTGATATTTTAAAAAGGGGCGAGAGGACAATAAAATATTGGTTAAGCAGATGGAATAATCAAGGCTATAATGGATTGACACCAAAGAATAGAAATGGCAAAAAGCCAAAGATGTCTCTTGATGAATGGGATAGAGTTATTAAAGAAATTGAAGACAAAGGAATGACGATAAAAGACGTATTAAAATATGTAAGGGATACAAGAGGTATAGATTTTTCATATAAATATGGCTGGCGAATTTTAAGAGTAGTGAAAAAAGTTAAGTATGGGAAACCATACATCAGAAATGAAAAGAGGCCTGCAGATGCAGAAAGTTTTTTAAAAAAGGATAAAATCAGTGCTGACCACTGTTACTGATCCTGTTATAGGATTTCTTGATGAAAGCTCTTTACAACAGCGCCCTAATACACGTAGAGTCTTAAACACTCATTTAATAAATTATAAACCTGGAAAGGTTAGATCAAGAACTATTTTTGGATTTATAGCATTAAATGGCAATGATGAGGTTATGGTTTCCAACTCCTCTAAGAAGGAAGCGTTGATGGCATTTGCTCAAAATATAAGAAATAATAATATTATGAGGCCAATTTGTATACTTTTAGATAATGCTAGAATTCATTTGGCCAAGAAATTTAGAAAACTAGCTGAGGAAATCGATATTCACTTAATTTATAATATCCCCTATTCACCAGATTTGAATCCTATAGAATTCGGTTGGAAGGATTTCAAAAGAGAGATCGCCAAATACACTGATTTCGATGAAGCTATTATAGCTAGCCAAGATTGCGCTTTAGAAATATTTTATTCCAAAAAGGATGGATATTCAAAGTCCTGGGTGGAGCGATTTCTTAGTGCAAAAAGCTAGGAGATTAACTATAAATAAATTCTGAATCTTTTAGACTGTAAAATATGGCTTAAGCCTATTGCCTATGGATATTATATCGCGCTGCCATGAGTCCCTATCATTGATCTCCGTTCTATAGCTATAATTGCATTGTCAGAACATATCGATCTCCGATGACCCTGCTAGTATCACATCTTTATATCGATCTAGACTCTACTATCTATTTTAAAGTGCTAAAGCTACTTTTGGTCAAAAGGTCTTGGCTACATTTTATTTAAACTTAGCTTAGCTATCTATAAAACAAAGTTCTGAGATCAGTAATCAAGTAAATATCGCCCTTGATATGGATAACTAGGTAAGGGCGAATATATTTGGCATAAGTTTATACATTCACACATTATAACTAATTACAGAATGCTATATCCAGAATGTAAATGGGATATTAAGATTAAGATGCCATGTTTCGTCTACTAAACATTACTGCAAGGCTGATTATTCGTGGCTCCAGCCTATAATTTCTGATATGGCATTTCAAAAGCGTAGAAGGAGAATGAATGAAAAAATTATTATTGCTGGCCTTGATCTCACTGCTGGCTATAGCAGTAGTATCTGCCCAGGACTGGCCAATGACGAACTATGATAGCGCCATGTCCAGGCACAGCCCTCAGACGATAATAGGCAAAAATAATGTAAATCAGCTGCAAGTTAAGTGGATACTCAACACCAATAATACAATTGAGAACCCTCCGCTGATCGTTGGAAACACAGGCTATACTCAGGCCAATGCCTTAATGCAGGTTATTGCGTTTGACCTGAATACTGGATTAACGAAGTGGAAGTTTACTCCAAATGTTCCGGCTATAGTGAAACTCCCCAGATCAACAACCTCGCATGGCATTACTTATGAGAACGGCATCATATATGCGCCCACAGGCGGCGCTGGGACTATCGTCGCCCTTGATGCGAATACTGGTAAGAAGATCTGGGAATCCCAGCCGCTGCGACCATTAGGCGGAGCCTTCAGGATTTCTGCCCCTCCGCTCATCTGGAAGAACTATGTTGTAGCTGGATCAGCTCTCGGAGATCTGCCGCCCTTCGGTTTCCCTGAGAGGGGCTCTTTGACGGGTCTTGATAAGAAGACAGGAAAGATGCTTTGGCAGATCCCACTTGCAGTCGGCCCCTGGGTTACCGGAGCTCTGAATAACAGCACGAATGGCGGAGCGGATGCCTGGACAGGCGGAGCCATTGATACAGATAAAGGCATAGTCTATATACCTGTAGGAAATGCTGCGCCAGACTTCGATGCATCTACAAGGCCTGGGTATAACAATTACTCCAGCAACGTCATAGCTGTTAACATAACCGATGGAAAGGTTCTCTGGGCTACACCCTTTGTAGCCAAGGGCTCTATCTTCAATGCAAAATATCCTGATACACACGATTGGGACGTGGCCTGGGGAACCAACTTGATCACAGTGAATATGAACGGGACTCAGGAGAAGTTGGTCATAGGCCATGACAAGAGAGGAGATATAGCTGCCCTCGATGCGGCTACGGGAAAGCCAATGTGGTGGAGAAATTTGGCTGTGTTGTATAATGAAAATTCCACACCCTCAAAAACCGGCAATGCGACCTGGCCTGGATCTGGCGATGGCATAGAAGACTTCACAGCCTTTGATAACAGCACAGTATACGCAGCTGTTAGCAATCAGGGAATGATCTTCTTCAACATACCCGGAATGACGGTTATCCCTGACTTCAAGACCATGACCAACGGCATAGGGAACGGATCTATCGTCGCCCTCGATGTCAAGACAGGCAATATCAAGTGGCAGTACAAGACCGAGTATCCAACATGGTGCTCGCCTCTGGTGACCAACGGGCTAGTCTTCGCAGGCCACGTCACCTCCATGGGCGTACCTTATAATTACAGCGCCGACTTCGGCGGCCCAACGGAAACACCGCAGATATCCTCAGGAATCCTAATGGCACTGGATGCTGATACCGGCAAGGAACTGTGGGAGTTCAACGTTGGTGCACAGGTTGGAATAGGCGGACCATCGATTGGAAACGGCATGCTGCTCGTGCCTACAGGCGGCGGTCAGACTACTAACGCAGGTGGCTACATCGTTGCCTTTGGGCTTCCAGGGAATAAGACGCAAACTACGATGTAGAACATAATATCCTTGACAGCAGCAAGCATGCCAAGGATGTAAGAAGAGTTGTTGTAGGAATGATGGCAGGAGCGGCTTACAATGGCCGCTCTGTGCATCTTTTTATTGGGCAGCGATCTCTAAATTAAAATAGGTTTGACCATCTATCACTCTATAGATGTTCTAAATAAATCAAGCTGTTCTGCTTTGTAAAGGCAGATGTTAGAGATGCATCTTGACCTCCTCACGTGTGCCGAAATCCTCACAGAATAAAGGTGGACGAATGAGGCCATGCAGATCACAAAGAATTCGTTCATCGCTAAACCTTGTGATCAGCCGATGACATGTCAGGCACGCTTCAAACTCCATGGACATTCTGTCATGTACTCATGACCTAAAAATACATCTGCATTGTATATGCTATCTATCTCGAAATACACTATGAAAGAAATCCCCGATGAACGCACAATCTGCACCCCATAGCTCTCACCCTGTGCTGTATACCAATATCAGTACAATAAACTCCAATTATCCTATCTCGTACCATGTCTTTATATCGATCAGAGCTCTAATATTAATTTAAAACGTTCTGGGTTGAGAGGTAGGCAAAATGCCATATTATCCTATGATGGGTTGGAATCCCTATATGGGATTCGGGATGGGTTTACTCTGGTTAATAGTTATAATAGTGATAGCATATCTCATCTACAGGCTTATTAAAAACGAGAAGATTCTTGCACCCAGTAAACCAATCAGCAAAAGTGCAGAGGATATTATAGCTGAGAGATACGCAAAGGGTGAGATAACCAGAGAGCAGTACATGCAGATGAAGGAAGATCTGAAGGGGTCGCCCAAGAGTACTTGATCTCATTTGGCTTACACAAATAATGCTCTTGGCCGAAAAGGATGGCTGCAAGTGACCGAACCACACCGATTTTTGAATAAAAGATCCTTAATCTTATTGGGTTTTCTCGACTGTAGCAATGGCGCTACTTTGTGCAGTAGCTGCAGCTTGCGTCGCATTCTGCAGTGCCTCAGTGGTGACTTCATGAGTCTCGGCCTTGCCTCCCAGCTTATGTGTCTTGATCTTGCCATCCTTATCTTTGACGAGCACACCGATTGCACCAAGCCTAATATCTTTGTTCACTTTATCCCAATTTTTCAAAGACTCGACTGCATTATCTGCTGCTATCTCGCTACCGAAAAAAGAGAGAATAAGATGCCTGTTTTCATTTGTCATTCGTTTCGCCTATTATTTGTATGAGAAGCTTGTTGGGAATGTGTTGGGGCTATTAGGATCTACTACGGACCAAACTCCTCCTTTGCCCTGGCCATTGATATCTCCATTCTTTTTATCCCCTGTGAAATAATACAGAGGCCATCCTTTATAGGTAGTCTGTTTGTTCCCATTGGTTGTTATGTTTCCGAAGTCTCTGGAATTCAGGTTTGGAGGAACCTTTAGGCTCGCATTGTAGAATAGCGGCCAAGACCCTTTGCAGCCGGCGCTAGTGCAGGTGCTCATATTCTTCCCCTCATCGGTCGTAAGATGGTATAGTGTCATGCCACGACTATCTGTTAGATAAGTACCCACCGATGAGTTATTGGCTGTCATTATAGTGTATGTCTGCGATGTCGACATTGGAGTTGGGGTAGCTCCTTGCATGGGGTATGCATATTGCGCAAAGGCTGTCATCGTCAGCAAAGATAACAAGGCTATTATTAATTTAATATAGGCTGACATTGTAAATTCACCTTTGAAGTAATTAGTATCGAAAGTATAGTTAATCCACGTAATTTTTACCTCATAGATACCCTTAAATAATTAATATACGATATAGCCGTTCATGGGCAGGAAACCTGTAATTGTAAGACATATCTCGAAGGTAGAATTAGATCAATTGTATAAAGATGAGAGAAACATAAGAATTAAAGAACGGCTACTAGCGATAATACATTTATACGAAGGAAAGAATGTATATATAGTAGCTGATATTCTTAAACGAAGTGAAAAGACAATAAAGAATTGGCTAAGCGATTGGAACAAACAAGGATATGATGGATTGATACCACAGAATAGAAACGGCAAAGAACCAATGATATCTTTTGATGAATGGGATAAAATTATCGAAGAGATTGAGGACAAAGGAATGACTATAAAAGAGGTAATAAAATATGCAAAAGACACAAGAGGCGTAGAATATTCGTATAAAGGTGGTTGGAAGATTTTAAGATCAATAAAGAAAGTCAAATATGGTAAACCATATATTAGAAATAATAAGAGGCCTGTTAATGCAGAAAGTTTTCTAAAAAAAGGATAGATTCAGTAATAACAACAGTCAAAGAACCTATTATTGGATTCCTTGATGAAAGCTCTTTGCAACAGCGACCTAATACACGCAGGGTTTTAAACACCCATATGCTAAATTATCAACCTGGAAAAGTTAGGTCTAGAACTGTTTTTGGGTTCATTGCATTGAATGGAAATGATGAAGTTATGGTCTCTCACTCATCCAAGAAAGAAGATTTAATGATCTTCGCCCAAAAATTGAGAAGTAACAATATTATGAGACCAATATGTATTGTCCTAGATAATGCTAGAATACATCTAGCTAAGAAGTTTAGGGCATTAGCCCACGAACTTGATATCCATTTAATATATAACGTGCCATATTCCCCTGATTTAAATCCTATAGAGTTCGGTTGGAAGGATTTTAAAAGAGAGATATCAAAATATACTGATTTTGATGAAGCTATTGAGGATGCCCAAGATTGCGCTTTACAAATATTTTATTCCAATAAAGATGGATACTCTAAGTCTTGGATAAAGCAGTTTATAAGGTAAAAAGTTGGGAGAATGACTATAATTAAGTATTTCCATCGTCATAAATCCAAATCCAGAAAACAGGGTGCAAGACATGACATCCCCAACAGCTCTGCTTCGGGGTGCGCCGCCGTCGTTTTGGCGGCCTGCCTATCTATAAAAAAGTATATCTGATTCAGAACATTGATCTCCCCAAGGCATGCGCGATCTCATGAATCAAGCTGCGTCGCACCAACTCAGCAGAGCTGGTATGTATGCAGGGCGCCATCGCGTTAAAACGCTGACAAGCTAACAGAATCAAACCCTAAATTGGATTATATGTACATTTTCCCGCTGCTCTGCAACGAGGTATTACGATAAAATAAAAGAGCCGAGTTCTGAAGAACTACTAATACTTGTTTGGATCTATTACCGACAGCTTCCAGCACGGTCGCTTGACCCTGGCATGAATTGAAGGCACTTAGAAAAAGCTAAATCCTATCGAATAAATTAATAGAATAGGTGAAAATTTTGAAGAAAGATGAGTTCATGAAGCAGTTACAGGGATGCCAGATTCCAGAGCGCTTTGATCAGCATCTGCTTGATCATGCAGCAGCCATGTTTCAGAAGTGGGGCTTGGTAGCCCATACCAGCTGGGATGAAAAAAATACGGAGTATCTCTTTAAGAACTTCGGCCTTGATGATAAATCGGAGGATGGCCAGGCGGTCAAGGATGAGAAGAAAATGCTGCGCTGCGTTGTCTCCAAGATGATGCAGATGCAAATAAGTAAGGAGGATGCCTCGACTATTATAAAGAACTTCAATAAGATTAATGAGCCGGGATTCCGAGGGTTAGAATGAAAGCACCTGTTTAGGAAAAATTGTATAGAGCTATCAGAGCCCTCTGTAATTATTAGGCGTCTAGCTACCTTAATAGCCCACTTAATGAATATATGAGACTGCTCTAAGCTCTCATACAGAGAACAATTTTTTGATCTATATATTTGGGCGATAAGTTAGGAAAACCACTATAATCGCTAATATATCGCCGATTATCTCTAGTAGAAGATGTGTAGGCTCAGCTGAATCATAGTTTTGCTCTGTTCTATCTATTGCTGACCAGTTAATAGCCAGCATGCATATAAAAAATTTAAATAGTTTAAGCATGTAATATCTCTATTGCCATTTTCCGGGGAGAACAGCTATACATTTGCTTGCAAGGCTCTCCCCACCCTCCTTTAGCTATCGATGGCAAAACGAAGGGATAGGTGACAATAGCCTCCTCTATTATATCCCTTCGTATTTCCTTTCGGGACTGATATTCAATGGCCTTCTGCAAACTCTAAGAACAAGCAATAATTCAAAGAATCACAAAATTTAGAAAAATTTAAAAAGCTAAGGATTGGATAAAATATTTGGCTGGACACCCAAACTGACAACTGACCAGACACCTCCTATCCCCTGGCCATTAATATCTCCAGGCTTCTTATCGCCACTGTAATAGTACAATGGCCACCCCCTGAAGGTTGTTTGCTGGTAGTTATCATCCTTGATTATGTGATTGAAATCGCTGCGGCTCAATTTAGAGCTTGCTATATCCTCAGGCCCAGCATAGAAGGCAGGCCATTTATTGGCGCAATCGTCGGTGCAGGTGTTCTTGATGTGTCCTTGATCATTCTTGTAATAGTATAACGTCATTCCCCGGGCATCTGTGAGGTAAGCTCCAACTTTGAGATTATTAGCTACATTTACCGTGCCGAAAGGCCTGGCTAACACCCATTCACCCTTTAATGCCCCATTGCCGTCGGTATCTCCTGGTGCATTGTCTCCCAGGTAGAGATAAAGTGGCCAGCCCCTAAGTGCAGTTTGCATATGAGTGCTATCCCTTTTGATAGTAGTGATGTCTGATTTATTTAGCCCAGAGGACGCTGAGATTCCAGAGGCATCGAATGCTGGCCAGACTGTAGCACATGTGGTCGCATTTGGAACCGTTTGAAGAAGGATGCCGCCTTCATTATAAGGTGTGGTGAAACAGGTGCTCGATCCAGGAGTATCATTTGCAAAATAGTAGAGGGACATGCCTCGTCCATCTACGAGATACTGGCCTATGCCTGCCTTTGTCGACACACCTATAGAAGTCATTGATTGATTAGAAGCTGTTTGGTTGGCTAAGGATTTATTCGTTGTAGACTGACTAGTCGCCAGGATAACTGTAGCTGAAAGTATTACAGCTAAGATCAAAATGGATAATCCAATTTTGCTAGACATTCAAAATCACTTAAAATTATATACGCCCTAAATCCTTAAACTTTTCGGAAGGTGATGGTTGTTCAGGGCGCATACATGAGTAGTTCTTAGAAGGAAATCGTATTGTAATTTCTGCATAATTATGCTTAAATTTTAGTGATCTTATTCATATAAAATTAAACAATCGCACCATTTGGATTTGGTGCGATATTCTTGCTTCGCTACTTTATTTGATCGTTAATAACCAGAGCCGTAAGATCCACCTGAACTCGAGGAACTATAACCGGAGGAACTTGAGCCAGAGGAGCCTGAGCTGCCAGTATTTAATCCTGTGTTAGATCCAGTATTGGAACCTGTAATGGGCGTTACCACAAACTGGCCGATCATTTGAGTTGGATGGACGTCGCATCTGAAGAAGTAGGTACCTGGCGTGGATGGCGCAGTAAATGTAAACGTGGTCATGTTTGATCCCGCGGTTATCGGGCCTTTGTAAATGGTCGTTGCGGCAGAGGAATCTGTATAGAAGGCAATGTTATGCTGTATTCCGGAATCCTGATTATTGAAGTTGACAGTAACTTGAGCGCCAGCAGGCGCTGTAATCGTGCTCATGTTAAAGGCAATATTCTTTGCCATAATGTTTACGACTACATTGTTGGATCCTGTATTGGCACCAATGTTGCCAGTGCTCATTCCCATATTGGTACTATTATTTGCCTGCGCAAATGTTGGCATTATAAATATTGCTAATACCACTAGGGACAGCAATATCAAGCCTATTTTACTTTTTATCAATCTCAACAACTCCTTAGAAGTAGCTCCGTAGAGCAATTAGTATATCGCATTACTCCTTTAATTAATTTACTAGTATAATCCTGCATGAAAGATTTGACACGAGAAAATTTTCATTATACGGAACTCCAGAAGGAGTGACTGATTCAGATTCGCTAAATATTCCTAAAAAAGTGGGGCAGAGGGCCCCAAAACAAAATGCCTTAATTCACTGCACTATAAACTGGCCAGTCATTTGCGTTGGATGAACATCGCATCTGAAGAAGTAGGTCCCAGCCTGGGAAGGCGCTGTGAATGTATATGATGTTTTAGCTGGGCCGGTAATTTGCTTCCCTTGGAATATGGTCTTTGTAGCGGATGAATCAGTATAGACGGCGAAGTTGTGAGGTACGTATGTATCCTGGTTATCGAAGTTCACAGTGATGTTGGCTCCAGCAGGAACAGTGATCGTGGAAGTGTTAAAAGCTATATTCTTGGCTATGAGACCTATAGCAATATTCTGTACCGCCATCGTCTTCAAGGTTGTATTGGCCACGACTGTAACATTGACTGTATTATAGACCAGCGGAATCAAAGGAGTATGGTCATTGTTCGCAAGCTGGACTGAGAAGTTATGTTTGCCGGGCATAACATTTGGCCAGATCCAGGTTGTATTAAGTGTGGGAGCAAATGTGCCTACGGCCGTAGTTGCAGGCTTGCCAGGTGTCTTTGGAACTGCGACATCAATGTAGTAATGGACGTGGCCCTCGCCAGCAACATTTGCCTGGCCAAGCTTATTCACCAGCTTAAAGTTCGTGACATTGACCATTATTGTGACATTGCCTGCAGGAATCGTTGCTCCCTCTTTTGGCGAAGTTATCATTATCGTTGGCATACCACTTGTACTCGTCTGTGCTGTACATGCAGGCAAGGTTAGGACCGCCAGCATTACTAGAGATAGTATTATCAAACCAAGCTTTTTGATCTCGTTTATCATCTCAACAACCTCCGAAGTAATTCATTAGAGTATTAACTATTTCGCTATACTCCTTTAACTATTTTGCTATTACTACTACGCATAAAAGCCATGATTTGATTAATGTCCTGACGCTCAGAATGAGGGTTCAGAGATATTATAAAAATAAGAGGGAAAGGGGCCAAGTGCCCCTGAAACGAAATTTCAATTGCCTGTGGACTGAAATTTCGATTTACTCCACAACAAACTGGCCTGTCATGACCGTTGGATGAACATCGCATCTGAAGAAGTACGTCCCGGGTGTGGTCGGTGCATCAAAGGCATAGGTGATCTCCTTAGGGCCTGTAATAATCGCTCCAACATAGATGAGCTTTGAGGCAGAGGCATCTGTATAGAAGGCGATGTTATGCTGGATTCCGTTATCCTGGTTATCGAAGTTCACTTTGATATGCGCTCCTGCAGGCACTGTGATGCTATTCTTATCAAAAGCAATATTCTTTGCAGTCAGGTTTATAACCACATTCTTCGAACTCTGACCTGTCGGCATTAAGTTTGATAGATTGGTCGAAGCTTTGGATGATGACACAGAAGTCGCAACAGTTCGATTCTGGGATGCGGATTTATCCATTGAAACATTGGTTTTTGCAGTTGACATCATGGACTGAGAAGATACGCCTAGGCATCCCCAATCTGAACGCAATCAAGGATGGCATCCCACCAACACCACAGGGCCAGATTATTGTATCGCCTGAGACTGCAGGCCAACCATTGATTCCTGCCGGTGCTTTATACGTCCATAAATTATCGCCGGTATCTCGCTTGAATGCGTAAATGGTTCCGTCATATGTAGCGGTGAACACGAGATCACCGACAACAGTCGCTCCTCCGACGTCAATCGAATTGAACTTCTTGTACCACAGGACCTTTCCTGTGCTGGTATTGACTGCCCAGAGGCCGCCTCTTCCAGTGCTGAAGCTGAAAGTTGATGATATGAAGCCGGAAGGAGTCCAATCGGCAAACTTATCGATCACAGGCACATATATGATTCCATCTGCATATGCCATGGGCGTCTCTACGCCACCGGTAACGGCAGGCATTGTTCTTGTTATCCCTTCGGGGAGCCTGTCAAGCGAATCGTTTTCATTATGCTCTCCGACCGCTGTTGACCATAGCAGTGCTCCAGACTCACGATTGAAGCCAAAGACTTTGCCCATCTTGCCAGCGCCGATGACTATATCCTGCTGCTTTCCGCTTACATTTCCACTGGCAAGAACTGGTGCGATCTGCAGATCGAAATCATAGAGATCATGGGGATAGACCTGGTTAAACCACTTCATGCTCCCAGTGCTGTGATTCAGAGCCATCATGCTGTCAGTGTACAGGTCGGGACCCGGGCGGCTGCTTCCATTGGGATATTCTTTGGTGCCGGGGAATGGAGCCGGATTGGCAATGCCCCAATAAATTATGCCCGTATTTAAGTCAATGGCAGGAGTGTACCAGCATCCTCCGCCACTGTTGATCTCTGGATGGCCCCAAAGATTAGGCGAGTCCACTGTACTGAAATTCCATTTTACCTTGCCTGTATCTTGGTCCAGCGCATAAATCATGCCTATACCACCAGCAGTGTACCAGTTCAGATCCGATGTTCCAGGCACAGTCGAAGCATAAACCATGCCGTCATAGATCGTGGGCTGGATATCAATGCCGGTAGTATTCACATAGGAGAGCCTCGTTGTCCAAAGCACTTTGCCGGACTTGATATCAAGGGCAGAAAGGTTAAAGTGACCCCGGTTTATGAACACCTTGCCCCATCCGACAGCCGGACCATTCGGACCGTAGTTGGTATCGTTGAGCATCTGAACCCAATCCACCTTGCCTGTCTTAAGGTCAAGGGAATAGACATTGCTCTTCAGGTCCTGGAAGTAGATTGTACTCCCCAGAATTAATGGTGTGCTCGCAGCGCCGCCATAAGCTGATATGCCAACAATCGGCATTGACCAGGCAACACCAAGAGAATTAACGTTCCCTGAGTTAATAGTAGAATTTGTTGAAGCCCTTGTGTTTCCATAATCATGGTTCGGCAGGGGCCAGTCTTTGGAATAATTGGTAACCTCTGGAGGGACGCCAACAGCTGCAGCATATGCAGGCATAACGATTATGGCCAGCATGACCAAAGGCGCCAATGCTTTAATCGAAGGATTTTTAATCAATTCATCAACTCCTCAAAGTAATTCAATATTGTTTTACAACCTTAATTAATTTACTATCACTACTAATTTACTATTACTATTTTCTTGCGCCAGTTCGAATAAGAGGAAGTATTTTAGCTCGCTTTGAATATGCTCGCTATTGAAGCGTTAGCCTTTCACATATTCTTTCACATATTCATTCCAGACATGTTCGCGGCCATTACATTCGTCGTTTGTGTGATTCCTGCTGACTCTACTACGAACTGTCCAGTCATTTGTGTCGGATGTATATCGCACCTGAAGAAGTAGGTTCCAGCCTGGGAAGGTGCTGTAAAGGTATATGTTGTCTCGGCGGGGCCAGTGATGATATTGCCTTTGAAGATGGCTGTAGTTGCAGAAGAATCCGTATATACAGCAAGGTTATGAGGGACGCCGCTGTCCTTGTTATTGAAATTTATAATAACCCTGGCACCGGCAGGAGCTGTGATTGTATTCATATCAAAGGCTATATTTTCCGCAGTTAAATCTACGGTAACGCTTTGAGGTCCAGATCCCGTCGCTGTTACATTCTGGCCTGCAGTCGATGTTCCCTGGCCAGGTACAGAATTCGCGGGCTGCATCTGGGAAGCTGTCCCAGGCGTAAGGTACACAAGATTATCCTTGGATACGACATAGAAATTGCCGGTCATTACTTTAGGATGGACATCGCATCTGAAGAAATAGATGCCAGGATCTACGGGTGCGTTAAATGTGTATGTTATCTGCTTCGGTCCTATGATCACAGGTCCCTGATAGATAACAGTATCGGCTCCTGAATTTGCATATACGGCGAAGTTGTGAGGCATGCCGACATCGAGGTTGAAGAAATTAATATTTACCTGTGCCCCGGCGATAACTGTGATATTGTCCTTATCAAAATTTATATTCTTAGCCAAAAGATCTATTGTTATTCTTGTGGACGGCTGAGGTGAAGTTGTCGATATAGGCACTGCTGTTGGAATCTCACTCTGGGGGTAAAGTCCGCCATAAGGTGTCACAACAACCTGGCCCTTCATATAGGGATGAATTGTACAGTAGTAATTATAGGTCCCAGGATCGCTGAATGTATAGTTGAATATCCTGCCCTGTCCCAAGATCCCCGAATCAAATTTGCCGTTTGTGCTTGTTACTGTGTGCGGAACAGTATCCAGGTTTGTCCAAGTTACTGAAGTTCCAGCCGGAATGGTAATTGTACTAGGGTCGTAGGCATAATCCTTGATATTTACGCTTGCCGACATCTTCATCTGTTGTATGGCCTGTGTTGCAGCGCTTGCATTTTGAGTCCGGGAGGCAGATACGTTTGACTGGGATATGCCCGCCTGAGATGTGGCTCCCGAAGGCTGTACTATGAATTGGCCTTTCATCTGGGTCGGGTGAACATCGCACTGGAAGTAGTATGTGCCAGGATTGGATGGCGCAGTGAATGTATATGTGGCCTTAGCTGGGCCTGTGATTATTTTGCCCTGGAAGATCGTTTGTGATGCAGAAGGCGAATCATAAACTGCAAAGTTATGTGGAGTCCCTGAATCCTGATTATCGAAGTATACTGTAACGTTTGCTCCTGCAGGAACGGTGATAGTGCTCTCATTGAAGGCTATATTCTTGGCCGCAAGATAGATGATCGCTACATTTGAGGAGGGCCCTGTTGCAGCACTCATATTCATAGGGGCAGGATTCGTGAACGTATGGTTTGTGGTCGCAGGAGAAGCTGTCACAGAGCTGCTATTTGAAGAAGGCCCTCGCTGCAGGCATCCCGATAGACATACAGCTACAACTATTATTAAATAGACAAAAATTAAACCTGACTTCTTCATCCCAGAATCAACCAATATAATGATATAAAATTTTAAAAACTTAAAACTGGCGGTGACTATAGCGATTAAATTCTAATCTCTTACAAACCATATAGTAAGGGTATTCTTCATAGCACTATTGCAGATAGTGATAAATCTCTTCCGTTTGCGATATTGGCGCTAAAGATTATTATCTAAAATAGTTATGCCTTTTGATAAAGGATAAAGGCATCAATCACTTTACAGTTATTGTCTGCGGTCTCGCTGCAGGAGTGCTTTTAGGCTCACTTATCTCTCCGAAGATGAATCTATCCACCATCTCCTTTGCGACCTCATCAGGGTACTGCAGGGGCGGATGCTTCATCGTATAGGCGGATATAGCCAAAAGTGGTCCGGCGATCTTTCTATCCATTGCCAGCTTGCACACTCTGATGGCATCAATCGAGCTTCCTCCGCTATTCGGAGAATCCTCTACAGACAGCCTCAACTCCAGGTTTATTGGCACATCTCCGAAGATTCTTCCCTCCATGCGCAGGAAGCAGACCTTGTTGTCCTTCTGCCATGGCACATAATCTGAGGGTCCGATGTGGATGTTGTCGTCATCCAAAGGCTTATCCAGGATTGATTGAACGGCCTCTGTCTTAGAGATCTTCTTGGACTTCAGGCGGTCCCGGTTGAGCATATTGAGAAAATCAGTGTTTCCGCCGGTGTTGAGCTGATATGTCCTGTCGAGGGTACATGCTCGGTCTTTGAAGAGCTGAGTCAGGACTCTATGGACAATCGTGGCTCCAATCTGGGATTTGATATCATCGCCAACTATTGGAACTCCTCTATCCTCAAACTTCTTCGCCCACTTTGGGTCAGATGCAATGAAGACGGGCATGCAGTTAACGAAGCCAACCCTAGCATCTAAAGCTGCTGTAGCATAGAATCGTGTGGCCTGCTCTGAACCGACAGGCATGTAATTGACAAGCACATCAGCATCGCTATCCTCAAGTTCCTGCCTAACATCGCAAGGCTTCTCCTCAGCTAATAGGAATCTCTTATCCTCCGGATAGTTCAGCATGTGAGGGGCGACGCCGTCAAGAACTGGGCCCATTTTGACCTCGACTCCTTTAGTGGATACATCCGGATAAAATACCTTGGTGCAATTTGGCAGCGCGAATATTGCCTCACTTACGTCGCTGCCGACTTTCCGTGCATCTATATCGAAGGCAGCCACGATATCTATATCGCCAGCTCTGTACCCACCGATATCATAATGCATCAAGCCGATGCAATCACTTTCATCTGCATGTTTATAATATTCAATTCCCTGAATCAGAGAGCTTGCGCAGTTTCCTATACCTGCAACTGCCAATTTTATCTTTTTCAACCTCTTTTCCCCTCCTGGTCAAGTGGAGCTCACAGGCCAAGTCCGGAGTCGCAGCTTCGTATAAAGCAGGACGTATTTAACACTATAGGCCGAGTTATCCACAAGCAGCATATTCATTCACGATTCCTCAATCGGCTGCATTATCGAGCTAAGGATCCGGAATAGTTCCTGCTCAAGCACAGCTCTGCCTTCATCGCTGTCCTCATACTCGATCACTTGGGTTTTGGGGATGTCCGTCAGATAATTTGAGCCTTGCGGGCTGATAAGTATTGTCTCCTTTCCAACAGTATGGGCGATGCCGAGGCCGTACATCACGCCAGGATCAGGTCCCGTAAGATCTGCTATAACGATTCGTGCTTTGTTAAGGGAAATCCATAAATCTCTAACAACCGACCTTCCCTCTCGGATATCTCCTGCCACCTCTATAATCATTCCACTCTCCTCAGCTGCTTTTGCTATCGTGTCATAATTCCTTCTCCCGCGCTCATCTATCGGCATTAGCAGGAGTGCCAATTGGCTCTCAATGGCAAGAGCTGCTGGCCCGAAGATCGGCCTTGTGCGTGAGAGGCTGAGAAGCCCAATGAATCTACTGAACTCAGAGTCGATATGTTCAGATGCTATCCTCTCCAGCTCTTCATGGCGCTGCTCGGTTTTTTGATCAGGCAGGCCAGCAGGGAACCGAATTATGAACGGATCCTCGAAACCAAACTCCCATTGAGCACTGCTTTTAATCTTCTGGAGAGGCCATATCGACTCAGGGGTATAGATGTAATTGGAGAATCTTGTTTGCGTGCTAAACTGCCCTACAATGAAAAGGCTTTCCTTATCCAATATTGCAACCATACTGCAGGGAAGCTGACTCCGGACTATACCCCTCTGTAGATGGCGATCTTCGGTAGTTGCATCAACGATCGCCATGAACTCTTTGAGCAGCAAGTCAGCCTTCTCCTGAAGCTCAAGGGGCATATTGCCGCTTCGCATTTCCCCGTCATTTAACATAAACAAATACATCTTAGCATAAATTACTTAAGATTATCCTGATAATGCCGCAATTCAACATCATCCCTTAGGTAATGAGCCCAGTAGCTCTGCCACTGCCATATCTATCCCTAAATTCGTTCTATAGTTATCGATTCCGACGAGTGTTACATTTTTTCAATTATATAATTATCCAACATATAAGCTTTTCCGCTACTTTTACTAATACCCAACAGACATCATAGACATAGGATAATAGTTTTATGGGGAATTTCCAGTTTTTAATGATAGTTAAGTATATAGGTTAGAGGTATTGTCATTATCTGAAGCACTATCACCGATATATGTTAAGAACTCAATTTAGAAGATAGTATGTGTTACTGGAGTTGGTTAGATGATGGCAGAAGAATTTAGCACTAACGGAATTATTACTCAGTTTGATAACTTTATTAATACAATAGATAAGGAAATACCTAATCTTTTTGATGTAAGTGATAATAGATTAACTGAGCATCTTAGCAACATTCATTATAATTTATTGGAAAATTATAAAGTAAAAAGTGGAACATCTAATGGGTATCACGGTATTTCAGAATACATTGTTCTTTCGGCTTTCAAACACTTTATCGAGGCTCAAAATGAGGGAAAGGAACTTAAATGTACTGAGATAGATGGACATAAATATTCACGCTGTTTTAGATTAGATAAAAAGGATAAAAGTATAATAATATACCATGATTTAAGCCTAAAAAATATTCCTGATGGAGCTAAAAGTCAAATATTTACTGATGCTACCAAATTACGTGTACCAGATATAGTGATATTGAAGAAAGAAAATAATTATTATAATATAGTGGCCGTGATTGA
>CAWDLW010000021.1:0-23376 GCA_963803145.1 Methanotrichaceae archaeon | reverse complement strand
TTAATAGAAACGTATTAAGGAGTCATTTCAAATATTTGTATACCTGATTCCTTATTATATTCAAATAGTAGTTGGCTACTCCGTATCTGCTCTATCCTAGAAGCGTTCTTTGCGGTACGAAACTTCTCACTGGCAATGTTTAATAAGTCATGAATATAATATTTAGCATCATCCGCTATTTACCGGACTACTTGTATCACATTTCTCATTTTGTGCTATATTTTCCACTTTGCGCCACATTTTTCGTTTTGTTCCACATTTTACAATACGTGTCATAAAGACCATATATAACAGATATATTAGCGTTCATTAAATAGGAAATAAACTGGGTATTATCGAGAAAAATCGGATAATAACTAAAGGTGACTGGCATAGCAAGTTGATTGTGATATTATAGGGAGAGTAGGGGAAAAATGCTGACAGATATGAAATTGAATAATTTAGATATGGCTTTAAAGGCTATTAGCCAAGCCAACACCTGTATAGCAGATCCCGTAATCGCGGAAACCAAGAATGTCCTGCTTGAAAATGGCTATGATGTAGCTGAAGCTTATGTCGCACAGCTCATAGGAACTGACGAAAATACAGAACTGCTACGCGTGTTGGCTATATGCAAGAAATATAATCTTGGGTTAGAGACTACAGCTCAGATCCTTGATAATTTGAATATAATTGAATCAGGAGAATAGTAAATTAGTGATTAAGAGTGGGGACGACGTCGGAAAGGTATTCGCACCCGCAGATTTCTTAGCGTATGCTCCGGGGAGGGGCTTACTATGTTGGCATTTTATGCCTTATCGCCCATAATCACATTATAGTTTCATGCATGTAGGGAGAGAGTATGAGTAGCTGCCAAAAATTTTGGTTAGGAACGGAGCATTCGAAACACAAAAGACCTATAAAGCCACAATAGGCCTTGGAATTTATCTCTCGAACAGCAACCAATTCAGATCTCGTATTTATGATCGTCGAGAAGTGCAAATAATAGCAGACCATTTCGATATATCCCCTGATTGTATACGAACGGAACTGAAGAGACTTGGCTACCAATTAACCAACAACGGCCATGGCCGAAAGATCTGGAAGAGCCGGGAGGGCGAACATGTGAATCTTATAAAAAAGATCGCCTTACTTGAGGAGTACATTTCAAAGTACGAATCTAGACAAATACAGTTTTATGATAGTCTGAAATAGGACGGATCGCCAAGAGAATCGGAGTCGATCGTGATTCAGTCAGGACTGTTTTGCGACGCAGGGGCTACAAACTGACTGCAAATGCCCATGGCATACCGGTATGGATCAAGAAATCAGCAATTCCTGTCTCGGCAATCTCTATTGCTCTTTATAATGATATTTAAATATGGGATTAGTTGCATTTTAAGCCATTAAATGATTTAGATAATCAATGCACTATATTTATCTGTTCGATTTAGTCATAAAAGATGAACAAGCTTTGCCAGCAACCAAATACCGGCATAAGCAATTTTGGACAACATCTAAAGGTAAATAAAACACAACCAGAAGAGCGCGGTTAAATGGAGATAAGGGATGGAAGAATTGTTCACGGAAAAGAATTTGGCAAATCTAGATAAGGCTATCAAAGACATCGGGCTAGCCAACACCTGCATTACGGCACCTGTAATAGCAGAAACCAAGAATGCTCTACTTAAGGATGGCTATGAGGGAGCTGAAGCTTATGTCGCACAGCTCATAGGAACTGATGAAAATACAGAACTGCTGCGCGTTTTGGCTATATGCAAGAAATATGATCTTAGCCCAGTGGCTGCAGCCCGGATCCTTGATAATTTGAACAGAATTGAATTAGGAAAATGGTCTTAGTTTCCAAGTTTTTAGCTGCAACCGCCAACTTTATAAACCGAATTAATTTTAACATAATTAGATAATGTTGTATACTATTTCGTGCCATCATCATAAAATATAGTATTATTTTATCAGCTGATTGTTTATATTTTGTATGCAAAATCAAAAACTTGGAGACTACAGAAATTGATATTTTCTTTATTATTACTCGTATGATAAGCCTTCATTTCTTTACCTGATTTCGAAAGGTAAATGTGCTCTGATCTCATCTCGATTATATAAAGAATGCTTGAAAATGAACTCTGAAATGGGGGAAATCTAACCAAAAAAACACTGGTTAACATAAATTGCGGACGCATTTGTCTAACCAGAAGGAGGGGATCGCTGGATGGGGTGGATGGTACCTTAATTTATGGGTACTTCTCCTCTCGCTCAAGCAGAGATCTCTATATAGGTGCAAAATACTACAAATTCAAAATAATCTTCTAAGTGTGAATCTGGGAGAAAATAATCATGAAAGTCGTAGCGTTTAACGGCAGCCCTAGAAAGGATGGAAATACATCCATTCTCCTAAAAGAGGTGTTAAGTGAACTGCAAAAGGCGGGTATAGAGACTGAATTGGTGCACCTTAAAGGCCCTCTTCGGGGTTGTATCGCCTGCACCAAGTGTTTCGAAAACAAAGACCAAAGGTGTGTATTTGATGCAGATATGATCAACAGCTGTATCGAGAAGATGATTAAAGCCGATGGGATACTTTTAGGCTCTCCAACCTACTTTGCCGATCTCACACCTGAGTTAAAAGCCCTTATTGATCGGGCAGGATTTGTGTGTGGAGCGAATGGTAATCTACTCAAGCGTAAAGTTGGTGCAGCTGTAGTGGTTGCTCGCCGAGCGGGAGCAGTTCATGTCTTCGATTCGATAAATCACTTCTTCCTGATCAGCCAAATGATTGTCCCAGGCTCCATTTATTGGAATCTTGGCATTGGTCTACAAGAGGGTGATGTCGCTAATGATCAAGAAGGATTGATGACCATGAGGGTTTTAGGCCAGAATATGGCATTTGTAATCAAGAAGATCAATGCCTAAAGCCTCACAGCCTTAGAAAACACTTTTTGCAGGGGATGTTGTTGGCCGAAAGGAACGCCTATATTGAGTTAGTCATAAAATTACCACTTAACATCATAATACATTTGTACAATTCCATCGCCATAAACCCTTGATTCCTGAAGAACCATGGACGACTCCGATCCTGTATCCCCAAAGAGTGCTATGCCCTCTCCCAGGAGCTTTGGTATGATGGCTAAGATTATCCTATCTACCGCTTTGAGCCTCAGGAAGCTCTTGGCGGTTGCAGCTCCGCCTACCAGCCAGATGCCCTTTAGGCTTTCCTCTCTAAGCTTGGGAATTAGCTCCTCCAGGCTTTCTATGGTTAAGACGACCTTGGCTTTCTCAGGTATCTGAAGATCTCTTTTGGTCAGGACGTAGGTCTTGATATCCCCATAGGGCCATGGGCCAAAATTGAGAATTTGCTCAAAGGTCTTAGAGCCCATGACTATGATATCTATAGAGCGCAGGAACTCCGAGTAGCCATAATCCTGGCCTTCTTGCTGGTATGCCTCCAGCCATGAGATGTCCCCATCTTTTCTGGCGATAAAGCCATCTAAGCTGCTGGCGATGTAAAGAGTGATCGGCCTCATGACAAAGTCTTATCCTTTCCCAACTTATAAAATATTGACCTGAACGGCTCCCGTGCAGTCTCCAAGTTCTCTGCCATGCTATATAATTAATTATGATAAAACCCATGCAATAAGAGGTGTTATCATTTCGGATATCACTTTTCCAATAGATCCTGCTGAGCGTGTATTCAGGTCAAGAGACGGTAATGAGAAGATTAGCTTCGAGTTTCTAGCAGAGGAAACAGGTATCAATAAAACAATGAGTATCGTTGGCAAACGATTAATGGAGCTACTTCTCGCTGAAGATGATATACAAAGCCTGTAAGGATAGGAGAGTTGGGAGAAGTCCTGGAGAAGTATGCCTAGCTAATCAGTATTCGGCAACCAGAGAACCCATGAGGTTACATTCGCCCCTACACACTTCTGGCATTTTTGCCCTCAGCCCTGCCAGACCTCTTAGGGGAGATTGGATTGGGATGGGATATGAGGAAAATATGTGGATCTTCGATTGTTACTACAAGGGCTGTGTTGAGCTGTGGAGCAGAGACATAGGCTCCTCAGGTTTTAAGGACTCAATAAATCCTTCTGCCACCAGCCTAAAATGAGCTACATCTTGAGATCTTCCAAGCAGGTAGGGAATTATTGGAGCTGGAGAAGGCAGGCAGATGGGAGGTGGGGATTGGGGTTGTGGGAGGCGAGGAAGAATTATCCTATCGCTGCTAACTTTCTATTTAGATCGTCTGCTTCAGCGATGGCAAAATACCCAGGAACTCCGGTACCATCCACCCCATCCAGGGGTTTGCCTACCCCTATATTATGTCCAGAAATGGAATTAAGATAGAAAAGTGATATAGAGTATAAAGTAGGGTATAGAAAAACATGGATGGTATGGATGGTATCCTATTTTATGGCCTCCTCCTGCTCAAGCAGCGATCTCTATTGAGATGCCAAAGGAACGTTAAGCAGATGCTCAGATGCTTCAACAGTTTAGGCTTACAGCCGATAAGGGATCGCTCCGGCTCCAGGAATGGAAATAAGCTATGTAGTAAAGGATGCCGACAGGCGGAAGGTGGATTTAGCATGAGTGGCTTCTTGGTTCGATGATGAATACTATGGGAAGCTGATGGAGAATGCATGGGAGGAGGCGATATTTGTCTTTTACATGTGTGACGAATGACTAAGTCATGAATGCAACCTGGTAGACCGAAAAAGTGAAAAGATGAAGCGAAAAATGATCGCATTGTTAGAGGCAAGTCATTGATGGATGCTGACCACGGAAGTAGAACTACATCAAAAAAAGATAATCTTACCCGTTTCCTGCTATTTTTACTCGTAATGGGATTAGTCACAGCGGGAACGATTTTACTACAAGCTAATGCTCAACCAGACCTCTTTAAACTTGTAACACTAAAACCTGCATACGATGATCAATTCAAAAACGATATCCAACACATCTTAGACAGCTACCATTGGTCGCACCCATACGTAACAGGCAACTTCTCATGTACCGACACCTCGATTTACATAATGCTGCTATTAGAACGCGATGGATATACGGCAGTATGCATCACCGATTGGGGTCCAGACAACCGATCTTTGAACGGTGATCCCATAGGACACATGTGGGTTGCAGTCGATAACCCAAGATACAAAGAAGCATGGATATTCATAGATGGGGATGGTGGATTTTACCCGAACAAAAAGCCATTGCCAAACTCAATTGGACTAATTGTATACGGCGATATGTACCAGACCGGTTACATAACAACCGATCCACTAGATTATCTGGCGAAATACGACTCGCGGCCAAGACAGCCTTGGAGATTATACTATAGCCTAAATGATTCAAACGCGCCAAAACTTAATACACCTTAATCGCCGGACTAAGGAAATACCAGTTGATCGGGTACTTTCTTGAGGATAAAGCGCCCTTCAGGGCGCTGACGGATTATTATGATAAAGAAAATATCGCTTGTTCAACTATCTCTTCTTCCACGATAAAAGAATGCGGGCCATTGTCAATCTCTCTCGTTATATTGCAGATTACGCAAACTTGATATTTAAAACAACAAATATCCAAACTATGGGAACGAGATGCATTAATGGAATGATTTTTTTTGTTGTAATAATGTTGAATCTGCTTTGCATATCTGCAATAGGACAATATAATGTGTACTGTACAGGCGATAAGAATTGTTGCGTAGCAGGAAAAGAGCCTTCAGGAAATTATAATTACCCAATGCTTACCAATCCTGCCGATCTGGATACTGCTCTGGGTTGGATGAACAGTAATGGGTACGGAAGTTATGGAGGATGTTTATCAACTGCTCCAGGCATAGCTGTCTACAATGTTTACTGTACAGGCGATAAAAAAAGTTGTGTAGCAGGAAAAGAGCCCTCAGGAAATTATAATTACCCAATGTTTGCTAACCCTACTGATCTGGATACCGCAGTGGGTTGGATGAACAGTAATGGATATGCCAGTTATCGGCCAGGTTCAGAAGGTTCCTCCGACCTTTCAGGGAGAACCGGAACTTGCGGAAATTCATGTTCGGCTGAGGAGAGATGTTGTAACGGCGCGTGCACCGAGACCAATTCCGACTCACAGAACTGTGGCTCGTGCGGGAACATCTGCCCACAAGGGTACAATTGCATAAGCGGAAGCTGTTCGAATATAGAAAACCCTGGTGTATCAAGTTATGCAGTTTTCTTACTTACAAATGTCGGGAATGGGGCTATCTGGGTTGGATCTGAGTCTGATCTCAAAACTGCAAAAGCATGCAGTTTTTTCCACGGTGGGAGCTGTAAGAACGATGGATCAGATTTATCAGTTCAGTATGTAAAGAAATCTCAAGATTTTTCTTCGTATGATGAAGCAAAAGCAGCTTATTGCGCCGAACCAAGATCTAATGAAAGATCATTTTCAAATTTTGCGACACTGACAGGAGGAACCACAGCGGATATTTACGGTGGCAACTACTGGATTGATCTGGCACCTGAATGCCCATCTTAATGAAATAGAGGTTTGAGAAATGCCCATTCTAGCAGGCATAAAACCTGCGGCCATCCCTTCTTTTTTTTAACCACATTATAATTATATGAGTCCTTGACCCTTATATTTAAGGTGTATAGCTTAATTGCTGCCTCTACAGCCTGTCAACGTATTGTTTATTTGAGACGGATAAAGCTGCTGCCTCCTAGAGTATCAGGCAGTCAAGGAGACCCTGGCCGAGATATTCCACGCCAGACCTGCAGATATTGGGGACATGATCCTGAGCAAGCTTGAAGAGAGATGCTGGGATGTAGAGCTAGTGCCAGAATCTGATGGCTGCTTATTAATCGTTACTTTCTAGACGATGGGTCTTTTCTGCTATGTCGTTGACCCTGAAGGATCATTATTAAAAAGAAATTAAATATATCCGGGTCAATAGCCTTCAAATAGGCAATGGCCTCCCGAGAACGCAACTCTCCTCGCTCTGGATCCATCCCCGGCCTGTTTACCTTTAGGAATCCCGGGCTCGTATTTAAGGCAAAATTTGGATGATGCTCTTGAATTCGGATAGCTCCGACTACGCTAAAAATGGCCTTAATAAGGCTCGGCTTCTGATTATGTTTCGTCTGTGCTGACCGACAAGTTCTGCCACTCATCAATGACTTTAGTGACTGTCTCTCCTGGAGCAGTTTGATTGAGAAGGCTTGTCAACCCTGTTTTCTCCAGTCTCTCGGTCATAAGAGCCGATGCTCGTGCTAATTTCAGGTCTATTCCTCTTTTCTTCAGAACCTCGTGTAGACGTCGAATCATATCAGTTGCGCTGATGTCGATGAAGGGCGACGATTCGAGATTAAGAACTAGCAGCTTTACACGCCGAGGGCTCCTCGTTAGACAATGGAGAATCTCCTTTAGAATGTTGTCTGCATTGAAGAACAGGAGATTTGACTCGATCTTGAGTACCATTGTGTCATCAATCTGTTCATTCTCCGGATGGCCCTCGACCTCTGCGAACTCATCTGATCCAGGAACCTTTCCCATGACGACAGTACGGGGTCGATAGAACCTCTGTATTAGCTCAAAGATGGATAGAACCATACCGACGAGTACCCCGGGGAGCAATCCCAAAAGGATAACACTGAAGAAAACAGTCATAGCGACAGCAAATTCTGGCTTGCTGATGTACAGGATTCGTTTGAACTCGCTGATGTGCACAAGGTTTAGAACCGCAACTAAGACGATAGCTGCGAGAATAGTATGGGGAAGATTTGATAGAAGGCTGGTGAAGAAGACGATAACAACCATGACGATCAATCCAGTAATGCCTCCAGCCAGCTGTGTCCTGGCACCAAGCTGGTTATTGACCGATGACCTCGAATAGCTGCCTCCAACAACAAAACCATGCACGAGACTGTTGGCCAAATTGCTTAGCCCCAATGAGAGCAGCTCTTGATCCTCATCGATATCGTAATCGTTCTCTCGTGAGAGTGCCTTGACGATTCCTATCTGTTCAACGTACGCAAGTAGGAAGCAACCACCTGCGAGGGCGATGAGAGTAGTATGATAACTTGACGGTATGATAGGAACCCTGACAGGAGGAAGACCTGAGGGCACATAACCCACCACTGCAATGCCCATTTCTTTAAGATCTGTGAACGATATTAACAGTATCGAGCCGATGACTACAACCAACGTCCAAGGGATTTTGGGATATTTACGCCTCATCAGGACTAAGATCAAGATTGCAGCAAGACCGAGAGCGAGACTTGCCGGATTGATTTGATAAATATGAGAGATTAGGTTCCATATCCTCTCAATAAACAAGCTGCCTCCGCCTGGAATTCCGAATAGTGTGGCAAACTGGCTGGATGCAATGTAGACGGCAGCACCGGCTATGAAGCCGGTTAGAACTGTGCTGGAAATAAGCTTTGAGAGAAAGCCAAATCGGAATAGATAGGCCAATATGGCGATGATGCCAACTAGAAAACCTGTGAACGTTGCTGAAGCTATGTATTGATCTGGATCTAAAGCGAGGCCGGAGAGTACTGACACAATCAGAATGGAGAGAGATGAGGTCGGTCCCACGGACAGCTGTCTGGATGTCCCAGTTAGAAAATAGATGAACGCGGCCATCAAGGTGGCGTAGAGTCCCATTTCCGGCCTTAGCCCGGCGAGAGAGGCATATGCTAGATCTTCGGGTATGGTGAAGGCTGCGAGGGTGATGCCAGCCATGAGGTCCAATGCCAGCCATTTCCTATTGTAAGAGCGCGACCAACTGAGAATCGGAAGGATGGAGCAGAACTTACCGCACAAAGTCCCTGTGAGCTCAGACCCGCTTGCCTTTGCCATCTTTCACACATCCTAATGAGAAATTCGAACCCAATATTATATTCATTGAAAGATCATTCTTACATAATTTAGCTAGTAATTAAGTATGTAAATTCTATCCTAAAAGTGTTCTGTTGCATCCTGTGGTGTTATGGCATTTGGGACGATTGGTTGATATTAGTTTTACTAGGCCACCACCACAAGACTCAACAGAACCGTCATGCGTTATTACAGCAGAAGCCACCCGTGAAAATCTGAAAAGGAGGGAGGCGAGAGCCGAAGGTGTAGGAGGGATTTTCGTCTGTCGACTTTCGCCAATACATATATGGTTAATTGCCGAAATAAACGCTTTTGGATCATGTGGATGCTATATTACTGATATATGATGAAGAGTGGCTGGAAAAGCGCCTATGATTTCGCAAAAATAGTTGATAATAGCAGGATAACTGTGATATATCGCTATTCACGGCCACCTACATCGCCGGCGCAGAAAGAGGCACACCAAAAGCGTCATGCAATTATTCATGCAATTATATTGGTCTCCCTTCCATTGTTTCTTACATATTAGCAACGATAATATAATGATAAATCCCTGCCTCAGCGACCGATTTTATCTTGAATCCTTCGGACTGGATCAATTGTCGGGCTTTATCGATGGAGAACCGCTTTTTCAGCGGAGGACCAAACGGCATTGGCTCTGGTTTCCAATCTAAATCAACCAATAGCCCTGAAGGCTTAAGCATCCTTTTTGCGTTTCTGATCACCTGCGCAGGATCGGCAAAGTCATGAAGATTTATGCCGAAGAATACAAAGTCGGCGCAACCTTCACAGGCAACAGTCTCCTCTGCAGACCCCACTTCCGCTGTTAGCTGGCTCAATCCTCCATCCGCCGCCTGCTGCCTGAGTCGTTCGATAGCACTATCATCAATATCAAATGCTATAACTTTTCCTTTCGGTCCGACCATTCGGGCAGCAGGAATTGCGAAATAGCCATCACCGCAGCCGACGTCCACAAACATCATATCAGGCCCAAGCCTGATTTCGCTGAGAATCTTTTCGGGGTCCTGCCACTTTAATCGCTCTGGGTCGTTTGTCGGGAATCGCATGTGGGGCATTGTAGTGAACCTCCTCAATTTAGATATATCAAATGATCTCTGTGGATTTATTCTTCACGTGCCTACTTCCGATCGAACGTTTTGCCTAGATGCCGAGTGTTTGCCAAGCCAAGATCGTACTATACGAGTAGCAATTAGTCGTGAAACTGGCGGTATCGTCTGTCATATATTGCGAGCTACCAAACCTTATTTGTCCTCTTCCGGTTTGAGAATCTTCCGGCGATTATAATGCTCCTTTAGCTCTTCGACGCAGCGGATAGGCGAAATCGTTCATCGTACCCCCATCGACCTTACCGCTTGATGAGAAGCAACAAAAAAAAGAAGGGTTCTATTCCGGGGCTATACAATATTTAGCTTCTATCTAACGATTACCGCGATTGGAACTCACCTGCGGCTGGATATATCAACCTCCAATGCACTTGAATATCCCGAAGTTGCACCTTTGCTATCTGTAGCCATGGCTGCAACCCGGAATGTTCCCACTTTGGTCCATCTATGAGCTACAGTTGCCTCTGTTCCAGAGTTGAACAGACGTGTTGTCGTTTTTGTGCCATCTCCCCAATCGAAGGTATATTTGATTGGGTATCCATCGGGATCTGTAGCTGATGTGGAATACCTGTAGAAAAATCCAGTCTTATCTGAAACAGGTCCGGAGGGTTTGGATGGCGTATCCGGAGGCGCTTTTGTAAAGTCTGTTATGAAGGCGTCGTTGCCCCCTGCATTCCTGTCCTGGTATGCATTTCCGGTTGGGAAGTTGGTAGAAAATGTGCATCCCGTAACATAAACGTCGTCGCTGCCGTCTACAGCTACGTCACTCCCCCAGTCGAATCCGTTACCGCCCAGATAAGTGGAGTAGACCAGGTTATTCCCTGCAGGGCTCAATTTAGCTACAAAAGCGTCGTCGCACCCTCCACCATAGGTTTTCTGGTACGCATTTTTGGTCCGGAAGTCGGTCGAACTTGTGGCCCCTGCAACATAAGTGTTATCGCTGTGGTCTACAGCTATTCTTTGACCTTCGTCGTATTCGCTGCCGCCAAGATATGTGGAATACACCAGCTTTCTCCCTGTAGGGTTCAGCTTGGTTACAAAAGCGTCATCATGTCCTGCATTTGCGGCCTGGAGTGGATTTTCGGTCGGGAAGTTGTCCGAATACGTCCATCCTGTAACATAAACGTTATAGCTGCGATCTACAGCTATGCCCATGCCGTCATCGAGTTCGCTGCCGCCAAGATATGTGGAGTAGAATAGGGTCTTCCCTGCAGAGTTCAGCTTGGCGACAAAGGCGTCGAGACCCCCTGCATTCTTTTTCTGGTATGCATTTCTAGTCGGGAAGTTGGTAGAACCAGTCTCTCCTGTAACATAAGCATTATCGCTGCGATCTAAAGCTATGCCTGTACCGCCGTCATCATCGCTACCGCCTAGATAAGTGGAGTAGATCAGGCTCATCCCGCCAGGACCCAGCTTAGTGACAAAGGTATCGTTTTCTCCTGCATTCGCGGCCTGATATGCATTTTTAGTCGGAAAGTCGGTTGAATTCGTCCGTCCTGTAACATAAGCGTTGTTGCCGTTGCTTACAGCTATGCCCCAGCCTTCGTCGTCTTTGGCACCCCCCAGATAAGTGGAGTAGACCAGTTTATTCCCTGTAGGGCTTAACTTGACTACAATAGTATCGTTACCTCCCGCATTCGCGGCCTGGAATGGTTTTTCGGTTGGAAAGTCGGTTGAATTCGTTGTTCCCGTAACATAAGCGCTATTACTGCGGTCTACAGCTATGCCCATGCCGTAGTCGTCTTTGCCACCCCCCAGATAGGTAGAGTAGATCAGGCTCGCCCCGCCATGGCTTAGTTTTGTGATAAAAGCGTCAAAGTTTCCCCCATTATTGCTCTGGTATGCATTTTTAATCGGGAAGTCGGAAGAAAATGTGCTTCCTGTAACATAAGCATTACCATAGCCGTCTACTGCTATGCCGTTGCCTTTGTCGTCTTCGGCACCACCCAGATATGTGGAATATCTAAGCAAGGGATCTATCACAAGAGGCAGGCTCTTGTTATAATTATTGATCTCAAACCCTATCTTTTTGTCGTCAATTCTTCGATACTTCCCCTCAACGATCATCCTGCTCCCATTGACATCCTGGTAGCAGAATGGCGCAGAGTCTGTGAGGTCGCCAGCTGCAGTCTTTATCAGGATCGATCCATTTTTGTCAAGGTTCAGGCTATCCTGGCCGCTATATGCCAGAACGATTTTAGTCGGGTCCACGCCTGGCTTCAGCAGCAGCACATGCTTCAGGTTTCCTTCGGTGCCTTTGAAGACCAGATCGACCCCTGGATAAAGGCTTTCGTACTTGACAGAGCCGTAAGTAGGAATATCCGTGATCCATTTCGATGAGTTATTGCCGATGAAGAAGTTCGCTGTACCTGGAAGGAGTCCTTCACCGGCTAATTGGCCGGGGTTTGCGCCTTCAAAGCTCATTCTGACTATTGATGCATTGTTCTTCGAGGACAAGGCAAATAGCACATTTGAAGGCGCGAAATATATTGTCTCGCTCGATGTCTTGACCATGAACTTTACATCGTTGGAAGTCTGCCCTCGGTTCTCTATGAAACTGAGAGGAAGGTTCAGCATTTCGGCTCGAACCGATTCGTTATCGATTGCCGAGGTATTAATTTGAGTGTTGTTCGATTCAATGCTATTCAGCACATTGGTAGGCTTGAAAGAGGAGTCTGCCAGAGATGGTCCTACGAGCAGACCGATAGTGATCAGCAAGATCACACATGTTTTGACTGCCATACGTCCCTCCTTTAATTCACAATTTTCAAGGACGCCTATATATTAACAATTACAGTATTTAAATTATTCTAAACTCAACTGTAGATCTGCTATGATGACCTGGTAGGGCAGGTCTTACGATGAGTGTCTTGGCTGTCCGCTGTCTGCCCTAACGGATGCTGTCTCCTTTTAAAATAAGTTCTTTGATTTTTTCATAAGCAAACTTGTATCTATATTCGGCCTGCCTTGCCCTATGGAGGCGCTTTTGCGCTATCTATTGAAAAATTGATCTATAGAGCACTCAAGAGGGTCCTTATCAAGCCTTCTCCGTAGGAACACCGGAGCTCTGAGGCTGCCATTCTCCGTAACTTCCAAGGCAGCTACCTGCACGACAATGTTCGGTATCAGCCATATGATCCCAGGAGTATCGGGCGGACTAGCGAATGGAATAACAGTTGCAGGTTCAAAATCCCCTATCATTTCTTGCAGCTCTCTATCGGAGAAGCCTGAGCCCACTCTTCCCACGTAGATCAGCTTGCCTGATTTGCCGGAATCATAAGCTCCCAGAAGCAATCCGCCAAAGTAAGGCCCTCGACGGCCTTTGCCCTGGATATAGCCTCCTACAACCAGATCGAACTCAAAACGCTTCTTGATCTTCATCCAGTCAGGATGGCGGACTCCGGGCTGATATGTGGAGTCGAGTCTCTTGGCCATTACACCTTCAATGCCCAACTTCAGCGCCGCCTGAAAATAGTCCTCGCCTTTCTCCGAAAAATAGTCGGCCAGGGTTACGCCATCGCTCTCCTGCAGCGTCTCCTTCAAGATCGCCTTTCTCTCGTGAAGCGGCCTGGCCATCACATTCTCCCCTTTAGAATAGAGGATGTCGAAAACCACATAGCTGGCCGGTGTAGCTTTTGATAGATACTCAATTCTGAGCCTCTGGGTCTGATGCTCCCTATCGGCCAGAGCAGCGAAGTCCGGCTTGCCGTCTGAGAAGACAGCGATCTCCCCATCAAAGATACAGCCGGATGCTGAATTCGACAGGGCATCCACAATCTCAGGATAGCGGTAAGCGATATTTGTTAGCCTTCGGTTCTGCAGCACGATGCTTTTCTGGATATGGGCTATGCATCGAGTGCCGTCTATCTTCGGCTCGAATATCCAGTCCTTAGAGGAGAATGGCTTGCCGAGGACTGCAAGCATAGGTTTGATAGGTGCATCCGGATTAGGAGTGCTGCTTCGGCTACCATGCATCGCTATCACTTGAGCGACTCTGCTGTAATCCTCAAAGCTTCCATAAGGCTCTTGGCAGCAGGCTTTTCCTTCTTCTTCCCAACGGCCGCAACCTTGTTGCCCATTTTGGATCTGACCAGGTCCTGAATTCTCTCGTTGTATTCGTCCTTATAGGCGCTCATGTTCAGCTCACCACTGAGCCCGTCCACTATCTCCTCGGCAAGCTTCAGCTCCTGTTCATCAGGCTTGGGCAAGTTTTTCAGCTGCTCAAATGTCTGGGGATCGACAAGCTCATCTGAATATCTTAGGATTGTGGCAACAATGGCCCCCTGATAATAGTGTACCAGAACAATATGTTCTCTAGTGGAGAGGGTCATCCTCCCGATGGCTGCCTTTCCCGTCTTCTCCATGATTTCCCTGAGAAGGGCGTAAGCCTCCTCTGATCTGTTCGGCATAAGGAGGTATGTTTTCTCGAAGTAGTGAGGATCTATTTGAAAGAAGTTGACGAACCTATCCAGATCTATAGTGTCCTTGGATTCCGGCTTCGCGGCATTTATCTCCTTTTTCTCCAGGATAACGTAATTCTTTTTATCTAGGGGATAACCGTAGACGATATCCTTCAGAGGGACCTCCTCGCCTTCCTGGCAAAAGCGCTTGAATGATATGGGAGTCTTACAGCTCCGATGAACCATGCGTAATCTGATATGCGTATCCTTTGTTATGGATATAGCATTGACGGGAATATTTACCAGCCCCATCCTGAGGCTGCCTGACCACATCGCCCTGGGCGGGGCGGCTTGGGCCTTTTCTTCATGCCTCTCCTCTGTGAGCTCAAGGACTTCTGCCATATGCTTCTGATTGTATTATCTTCACTAAGTATCTTTGCCCTTAGAGCTAACTCATAGTTAGGCGTTATGCTATTGGCATTCATGAAATATATGAACGACATAGCAAAAAATCTTTTTATTAAGACATCCTTATTAAGTATTAAAATTAAAACAGGAGGTGATAGAATTGGAAAAGATGGATTTGAGCAGGGAGCGAATGGGTGAAGCGATTGAGAAGATCGGCGTCACAAATATCCACCTTGATGAGGACCTGCTGGCAGACGTAAGAAATGCTCTTCTTGAGACAGGCTATGAAGCCGCCGAGCTGTTCGTCGCCCAATCCACAGCATCCGCAGAGCGAGACGAAATCCATCGCGTGCTAAAAATTTGCGAGCAGCAAACGCTTTCCTGTGAGCTTGCAGAAGAAGTGTTTAAGAACCTTAGCATGATAGAGTCTGGTGCCTGGTGAATTCTGCCGCCTACTTGCATTCAAGGATGTGCGTTGGATTTACTTTACCTGGTCTCCCACCTAAATTTTTGGGCATTTGCCCTTTTTTGCTTGATACTTATGGTCGGCTATGTACATGCTATGAAGGTTGATTTTAGTTTAAGTCCGATTAACCGCCTATTATACTCCAGCAGATTCCAAGTTATCAAGATGATAAGCCGATCGCCTTTATGATCTCATCCATCCCAACACGATCAATCAGCTTTCCCAATCGCTCCCCTGGCTTGGCATTTCGTTCCATATAATCGATCACTCTATCAGTTACTGCAACGGCTTCCTCCGGAGACAATAGTGGACCTACTCGCTGACCTTCTCTGTGTGCCCGGCCAAACATGCCGCCAAGATACATTGCATAGCACATCCCTTCTGCGTTTCCAGCTGTGTTTGCTTCGGTTGACTCCTGTCCTATAAAGCCTATGTCGTTGATCTCCACCTTGCCACAGTCGTTAGGACATCCTGTGATGCCGATCTTAAGTTTTGCAGGCAGCTTCTTTCCGAAGAATTTCTCATCGAGCAGCTTGCCAAGAAGCTGAGTGTCAGCCAGGCCGTGTTCGCATATTGTGCCTACACAAGCAACAATTGGTCGTACTGTTGGTCCAGTCCCGCCGACTACCAAGCCAGCTTTCTCAATAGCCTGTCTCACCTCGTTGAGATTCTCTTGCGCTACCCATGGGATTATAATATTCATCCGATTGGTAAGATATATGTATCCTCTGCCGTATTTACGGGCGATCTCAGAAAGTACGGTCATCTGTTCAGAGCTGACATTGCCGATTTGAGTTTTCACCCGGACGACGAAGTGATCCTTATCCTTCTGTCTGATAAATCCCTGTAGCTTTAGCTCTTTGTCTGTGATTTCACTCATATTTATCTCTCTCAGGATAGGGCAGCACTTATGGAATATAGAAATATATAATCTTCTTCATTGCGATGATGGCCATCTGGCCTTAAACCTTAGTTACTCTAGCGTACCTGCATCCGATCAATAAATAAATGGTACCAATAGATGGTGCCTCTAGTTATTGGCTGGATAGAGGCAACAGTTCCTATTTGGCAGGTTCGTACGATATGCCGAAAAATCCGCCTGCTGAAGTAGTGAAACTCGATCCATACCTTCTAGAAGGCTGGCTCAATATGAGAGATTCTCTATTCTTCTTAGGAAGGTATCAGGAATCATTAAATGCCTGCGATGCTGCACTAGGACTAGAGCCGTAGAATGAAAACGCATGAAGTACTGAAGTATAGAACTGGTTGAACGCTGTCAGGTGCAAAATCAAACATGTATTGGCTTATCTACGCATTTTCCGGACCTGTTTTATGGGCATTGTCTACGCATATCGATAAATACCTGGTAGAGCGCTATTTCAAACATGGAAGCGTGGCGGTGCTGATGATTTTTACAGCAATCATCGGTGCCCTGGCCTTGCCTTTCATTTGGCTTTTCCAGCCTGGAGCAGTTTCATTGGACCCACAATCTATGGCGGTCATTACAGTTTCGGGAATTCTTTACATGAGTGCTATCTATTTCTATCTCCAGGCACTGCAGACAGAGGAAGCATCAACAATTGCGCCTTTTTTTCAGGCTGCAGGGATCTTCGGGCTGATCCTAGGGTATTTTGTCCTTGGCGAAGAAATATCCAATTTCCAAATTATCGGCGTTTTATTGATCATTGCCGGATCGGCTCTCCTTTCCTTGAGGTTTGGGCAAGACACAAGCCGCGTTAAAACACGCCTGGTTATTTTAATGCTTACATGTGCTTTGGCAATTGCTCTAAGTTCACTCATTTTCAAATTCTTTGCTGTGCGTGATGAATTTTGGACCACCACTTTCTGGAACTTTGCAGGGCAAGCGCTATTCGGCATAATATTGATGCTGATTTCGGCAAATCGCCAACAATTTAAAAGAATGATGCACTCCAACACAGGTGCAGTGCTCTCGGTGAATGGCGCAAATGAATTGATAAACTTGGGCGGCAACCTAGGTGTGCGCTACACGCTTCTTCTTGCGCCTTTAGGAATTGTGCAGGCGATCAGCAGCACAACTTCGTTCTTTGTCCTATTCTTCGGTGTGATCCTTTCCCTTTTCTTTCCGAAACTGGGGAGGGAGGAGATCGGCATTGGCAGCCTCACACAAAAATTCATCGCTATTGCTTTTATTGTTGCTGGAGTTTTGCTAATCAATCAGCAGTAGGAGTGACATATTAGACGAATTGTGTAATAGACTCATCCCTACTGGTCTCATCCACATCAGGGCGGCCTCATCATATTCATGATGATTTAGAGCACCACTCAATAAAATGTGTTTGGATTGATATTTAAGCCTGGCAATGCATTTTTAGGATCAAGATTATTTTGGCGCTCATTACTAAGTCGGAGATATGAACTATCTATGTTTTGAATATATAATACATAGAAGAGCATATTTGCGCTTATTAGTAAAATGCCGATAGAATAAAATATTAGCTATCCCAACAACCGAGTCCTGTAGCGGAGTCAAGGAGGCGAAGATAGATGATTTATATTCTAAGTATATTACAGGTCGCTGTAACTATAGCTCCGGTATGCGCTACTGGAAACGCTCTCAAAGATCTTACCATATCGTCCGCCGTTACCGTCTTTGCAGCTGGCCTCTTAGCGGGCTTCAATCCGTGTCTTCTGGCCATACTGGCCTTTCTGGCAAGCTCGATGCTGGCCAGTACAGGCCGAAGAAGGGATGTTCTGACCATGGTGGCCTTCTTTTCCCTGGGCACCTTCGTGGTCTACATTATTTTCGGAATGGGCTTATTTAGCGTTCTACAGGGAAAGTCCAATGCTGCTATGTTCCGCCTTGTTCTGGCAGCAGTCTTATTGATGTTGGGGCTAATGCAGCTGGAAGATGCCAGGAGGCTGCAAAGTGGAGGCACATCTATCTTCCGCACTGATTGGACTAAGAAGTATGTCCATGGTGTCATTGCCAGCCGGAAACTCAGCTATTATTTCCTCTTAGGAGCTCTCTTCTCGCTGGTAAGGGCACCCTGTGTGGGTGGAATCTACATCGCCATTATCGGAATAATCTCAAGCCAGGGATATACTTCATCAGGGCCAATTTATCTGATGACTTACAATCTAGGCATAGCTCTTCCAGTGCTGATCCTTGGAGGGATCATCGCACTCGGTATGAGCCCAGAACAGGTCGATCAATTCAGGGAAAAACACAGAGTTGCCATCCGGTTGATAACGGGATTCACGCTATTAACTATGGCTCCGCTCATCTACTGGCAAATGATATAGGCAAAAGCACAGGCACCAAGGAGCATCATGAGTCAATCATGCAATATTATGTAAAAAATCGCTATAGATGTTGGAGACTTACTGATAATCGTTGGGCATATGTGATTGGGAATCTTGAAAAAGATAAGTCATAGATAGCGATAAAGAATAGCTAGTTGGTAAAAGATTATATCTATTAACGAATATGGGACAGCTACCCAAAAATTGGCATAGAATTAAGGAAATTCGGCAAACAATACCACATAGCAGAATATTGATATGCATCCATGCTACTAAGGCCAAGGCTTGGCTATACGGAGGGATATATGAGGCCAACCACAGCATTATTCCTAATTGCCCTTTTAATTGTAGTTGCAGCAGATGAAGGCGCTGGAAAGCCTATGGATGTGATTAATTCAGCTGTTATTTTGGGGCAGATCAAGAATAATGCGCCCGTTGTTTATGATCATGTTACAATTGTGGGAGATTTGGATATATCGACCTTGGATATGCCAACTCGCCCTGCTGCAAGATCGTATATGGATGTCCTGGCTTTAGGCTTACCTGCGAATCAGAGGAAAGTTATCTCCCCTATAATGATAACAAATTCGATCGTAGAAGGAAACGTAAATTTCAATGATACTTTTTTCCAAGAACCCATTGATTTTGCAAATACCAAATTCTCAGGAGTTGCGTATTTTGATGGATCGCAATTCGATAAAGGGGCCAACTTTAATTATGCTAATTTTCCCCTCATGGCAAGATTTGATGGCGTAGATTTTAATCAATTTGCGGGCTTTCTTAGTGCTCAGTTTGAACGTTCATCCTTTTATGCTACACGGTTCGAGGGTCCAGCTAATTTTAGCTTTTGCGAATTTGATAATGATGCTTATTTTGCATATTCGCAATTCAACAGTTCTTCTTACTTCGATTATTCTATTTTTAAAGGGCTTGCTGATTTTTCAGATGCAAAGTTTTGTGTGCAGGCTATTTTCGATGATGTACATTTCATTGAAGATGCAGGTTTTAGCGATGCTCAATTTAAGACCTCATCTGCAGATTTTATAGGGGCAAAATTCAGGAGAGATATAGACTTTAGAGGAGCTGAGTTCGAAGGAATAGATAACCTTCCAGGAAAACTAAATCTTACTGATATCGATTTCTCCAGCAAGTTCAGAGTCCGCTGGGATACTATTAAGAATATTTTAGTATGTGATGGTCCCGTATATATTGCGCTGATTAAGTCCTTCAAAGATCTGGAACAGTTTGATGATTCCAACAGCTGCTATTATCAATATAGAGCGTGGAGTCAGAATATAAAACCATTTGGAATATCTAAACTCTGGGATTATCTGGCATGGGCTACCTGTGGATATGGAGTCAGTTGGCTTAACACAATTTTATTTGCTCTTATTGTTTCTGTACTTTTCACGCTCATATATTCTGCGAAAACCTGGTATACGACTTCGGTTAAACCTGATTATGGAAATATGTTTTGGCTAAGTATAATCGTCTTAATCTCGGCGCCCAAGGAAATGTTTCCGTCTGGATCGGCCAACTTCGAGGAATTGATGAAAGAGCACTGGTATTTATCCATTATTGAGCGCATTATTGGATGGGGTCTCCTAGTATTGATGATAAACGTCTTGATCCGAATGACGATGAGATTCTAAGTCTCCTGAAGCCCAGCATGTGTTTAATGGCAAAATCCCAATCATCGATGTTTGCTCGTAAAACATTAATGAGCCTTAGGCGCATTGTTAGGTGCTCTTAGTGTACACATCACCTGGATGAGGTTTATGCATAAAATAATCGTAGATTACATCCTCCCATCACAGCAATAACTATTTTTTAGATTCCTAGAATGTAGGTTACGGAATGATTCTCCTTGCAATGGCTTTGTAAAATGCCCTAGGGATAAACAATCTCCTTTTCTGGTAATCCCTTGTAATCTAATGAAGGAGGCTATAGCCTTTATGAGATGGAAGGCTATTGGAAATACCTCTTTCAACTGTTAGCCTAGATATATGCGGACCGAAGATTTCAATTCTCAGACTGGTATCGCAGTAACTGCAAAAATGTTGTTCGGAAATTTAGCTCGTCTCTTCCACGTGAATGGTCGTTATGATGTCTTGGAACAATTTTTGGGCACCGAGGACGTCAATAAAACAGTCCACCTGATCATTTACATGGAAAATAGCTACACCTTGAGTCGTTGGATTGGCTTCAATCTGATGGCTTATTGGATTCATAATGGGTAGATCAACGGGCGCAAAAGCATAAGCCCCCTGTTTTCCATCAATTGCAATCGTGTTGTAAGCAATATTGGCTTTCTCAGCGTAGGGAGAGTTTGCCAGATTATCGTGGACTAAATCTAACATATCATTCGTGCGTGATTGTAACGTAATTGACCATGAAATGCCAGCGTCCATTCCTCCAAATTGATTGTTGGTGACGCTCCCTCCATATGGTAGTGTACCGATCGTTATCAAGTAATTCCCTATCTGCGCTTGGTTTGCCGCTTGCTCGCAATCAGCTATTCCTGCAGTCAATACTAAGACGACCAGTAATGTTAAAAAGTTTAGGCTTAAACCTCGATTCGTATTCTCACCCCACCACCAGGAATAATTTTAACATGCACAATTAACATATATAAATGCTATAGAACATGACCGGGCTGGTAATCAAAGTAACTGTAACCCGTCTATCATCGTGAGCCATCTGCCCTTATTTTATCAATATACATAGAACTCATGTTAGTGTGTCCTGCAATCTGATCCGATTTATACAAGAAAAATTATCAGGGCCATCGCGAGGGCTATCTTCTTCGAGAAAGAGCATCTTTTTACTAACATTATCTCTGAAAAATGAGGACGAAAGGGCAAACAGCATCTCGCGATTAGCGAGTATCATGCACGATTGCCCTCGTTTAATGCTTCAAGTAGCTGAATGTTGCCCATTCATTTAAAGATACTCCTATATTCTGTGGCGTATCTATCCAATGAATCGAGGGCAGATATTTTACTGAACTCGTCTTGCGCCTTTGTGGTGTCGTTGTTCCAGTAATAATTTAGCCCAGACCAATAATGCTGCGTAGTCTCGCTTGGAGTAGTGTCTACAGATGTCAGGTATTCCTTCACTCTGTCTATAGGAATCAAGAAATTGAAGCCCTGTACATTTATCGCTGAATTGGGATCTACAGCTGCGTAAGTCGCTATTCCAATTACATTTCCGTTTTCATCAAATGCAGGCCCACCGCTATTTCCATGGTATATGCTTGCATCGGTCTGGAAAATAGTGATGCCACCTGGTTGAGTCTTTATAGCACTAACAATTCCAGATGTGACGGTCGGAACATAATCTGTCTCAGCTGATAACTCATTGTTAGTATCTGATGATTGTGCAACTCCCGGATATCCTATGACAATTATTTTATCTCCAACTTGCACCTTCTTCGGGTCGCCGAGTTTTACATTTGGGAGAACGCTGTCTCGAGGTTCAATTTTGATAACTGCGACATCTTTGCCTGATCTGTGCCACATCTTCTCGTCGCCTGAGCCGGTGGACCATAACTGCATCGGGCTGCTCCTCGTCGAGTCAAATTCCGCCGGTATTCCATCAGGTTTGCTGTCGCTAAAGCCTCCAAAGTATACTTCTATATCTTTTGTTGTGTCTTTCAGCACATATCTGTCTGAGATAAGCTTATCATAAAAATGATTATATAGATCCTCTGTTGTGAAATTCATTTCTACGGAATTTTTATATGCTGAAAGTATGAAGTTTATGGCCATTTCCGCTGCGGTTTCTTTTGCAATCTCTCTTTTGACATCGTCGATTTGATCATCCACTACATGGGCATTAGTTGCTATGTACCCATCAGAGCTAACCACAAACCCCGAGCCTTGTGCCCCATAAGCCTCTGGAGGTATATTTAGGTGGTAATTTATGTCTTCAAAAGTATCTTCTATGAATTGATTTCCGTCAATGTCCTGCAGTTGGCCCGAATATGTGGTTTTTATCATCACCACTGCAGGCATATTCTCGTAGCCTACTCTTTTCTCTGGGGAAACGTCTGCGCATATGATATTAGTAGAAATAATTACTGATATAACAACTAACATAATAATATATATTAATTTGTTCCATTTCATGGAGAATATCCCTCCTCATTGTTCATTATTGTTATAGGTATATTTTAGGATTTCGGAACTAAACAAGTTCCTATCATGATCGATCTCAATGAAGGATGGCTGACAACTAGAAAGTATTTATCTATGGATACAAATTGAATGGATCGGATAAAGGGAAATCAATTACGGAAGTCTCTGCACACTATTTGAAATGGTTAATATAATCTGATGCTAGTTAAGTCGTATAAGAATAATGCATAATGGTGCTGATAATTTCGAAGAGGGTTTATGGCTGGCACAATTGAGACAAAACCGGCTACGCCTCATGAGCCAATGGTGTATCAGGGCGTAGCAATAAGGTTCGTGGCATTGTTGATAGACAACATAATTTTGGCTGCCATAATCCTTAAATTGGAGCCCATGTTACCGTTATCCGTATGGAGCTTCATCGCATTCATTATATACACATCATATTATACTTATTTTGAAGGCACCAGGGGACAAACGATAGGCAAGATGACCATGAAAATAAGTGTGGTTAGGGAAGATGGAAGCCCCATAGACATGAGCACTGCATTTATTAGAACCATACTCAGAATAATTGATGGCCTCCTCATCTATCTAGTTGAGCAATATTTATCTGGACATCACATAAAAAGCAGAGGCTGGGGGATAGGGCAGCGAAGACTGTTGTAATCAAAGCCTGAGATCTTTATGTTTAAAAGTAATAC
>CAWDLW010000020.1:0-217514 GCA_963803145.1 Methanotrichaceae archaeon | reverse complement strand
CCATGCTATGCCCATATACTTCAAGTGGAAAATCCAGATGATTTAGTTTTAATCGATATTATTAACTTGACTGTGAGAATCCAATCAGATAATAAAAGGAAAGATTTCCTCTGGGAAATTGGGTTGTGTATGTGACCTATTGAAATGGGATCCTCCAAGTCATTAACTCCTTCATAGTCCAAATATGGTCGGTAATCAATTCAACCATCGCAGGCGTTCGAGGGATCCATTTTTTAGGATTCAGAGCGAATCCCACTTCTTCCATGTCAAGGTTTATCTCAATTTTTAAAGAATCATGCGGCTTAACGAAGTTGTACCAAGCTTGGAAAAAGTCTATTGCGCCGGTATGAATTTGCCTATCTTTACTAAAGTTCATAGACTCACGTATAAACCTGGCCAGATAATTCCTGAAAGTGAGATTCATTCGTTCGACGTAGGATGTCTGGATATGTTCTTTCGATGTTGGGCAAAGCAGTTCAAGCACATCTTTCGGGTCACCATATACAATCCGTTCAAATGTGTTAACCACTTCATCATTCTTTTTATTTTTCACAATTTGAGCATATTTAAGGTCAGGAGGAGGAACAAGTATAGGATTTGGTTTTCTGCCTAGTCCTTTGTATTCAGGCGTCTCCTTGACACCGTAGACTTCAAGGAGGGCATTGGAAAATGGATCCCAATCATCGGAAACGAATACCGGAAGAGGTGTGCCTGTCGCCCGTCTATGTTCTAAGTCACTAAATAAGGCAGTTGCATCTTCTATAGTTCGGCCACCTTCATGATGGCAGATTAGTAACCTTGATTCAGCATTTATTGCTGTCAGACTATATACGTCACCAACGTCTTTTGAGTCATAGCTACTTACATTTTTTTGTTTTTTTACAAAATGACCATATTTCATCTATCTGCACTTGTGTAAGATGAAGATGGTTCAGGAAGTAATCATTGACCTCTTTGCAATGATCCGCTGCCCTTTTGAGCCATCGGCAGATTGTATTTTTATCATGACCTGTAGATCTTGCAACACCACGAATACTGCCTTTTTCTACCAATTGGGCCAGGACATCTAAGACTTCCTCATCTGATGTGCTTAAACCGAAAAATATTGTTCCGCGAGTCTCGCTGAAACAATGACCACATGTTCTACACTTCAAGAGCGCACGGTTGTTCTTTCCATAGTGATCTTTTATCACTATGTTGCCTTTATCGTTTATGCCATAATCCTGGCAGCCTTCATGATGGCACCAGTAATCGGACAATGTAATATCAGACATTTTTGATACATCCCTTTTAAAGAATGTATCATTATAAACATATAACTATTTCATCGGAACGCATACACGACCGGAAATTGGAAGCGGCGCTAATTGGATGGGCTATCATATATCAGTCCTTTTGGCCTTGCACGAATATTTTATATCATTGCAGAAGAACTTTGTACCCCAATTTTTAATCATCGATCAGCCCAGTCAAGTTTATTTCCCAGAAAGATGGCCGCTAGACCCTAACCCTAGAAGACCTGAAGAGCCTATTAAACAGCCTAACAGCGACGACTTAAATCGAACGCGGAAAATTTTTCAAGCTCTATCTGAAGGCATCACAAGAACAAAGGGAAAACTACAGATAATAGTAATTGAGCATGCTGACGAGATTGCTTGGGAAGGTGTTGATAATATCCATCTAGTAGAGCGCTGGCGAGATGGCAATGCCTTAATTCCAAAAGAGTGGAATGATTCGTCATCCTAGCTGATGAGAAACCAACCATAGGCTTCAAGGATATCAAGGCTGCATCCTTAAAGCCTGGCTAGATCCCTTTATTATTAATCTGTGCGTCCTTCATATAGATGTCCCCGCCGGAGGCAGGGTCAGGGGGCCCGCTCGGCCCTGAGAGCGCCCCGTCGTAGTTATATCTGCCTCACCCCAGAAGTTGCCCTCAGTATTAGACTCATGGACCTTGCTAAAAGTGACTTTTTAACTTAAGACGCGGTATGCAAAAACCAGAATAAATAACGCTACCGCCTTTTCCTGTGATGCTGCGTTGCTAGTGCTGGCGGTTTTGGGCACGCTCAGGTGCCGCGGGCTGCCTATGATTCCGCAAGCGGAGGACGTTTAAATAAGCTTGACGTCTGGTTCAAAAATCGTCAGCTTTCAGATAAAATTGATAAAACCAGAAGATATAATTAGTTGATCCTATATATATTCAGGTGTGGCAGATATTATTAAGCATAGCATAATCGATCTTGATCCGGATGAGATCAACTATGATGATAAAGAAGAAGTAATGAAAAAATTTAATGAGCTTAAGGAGATCAATAAAAAACTTTTAGGAAAAAAATTTTGGCTACAAAGAAAAAGGAAGAGACTTGAGAATAAGCTAGCGAGACTGATGAGAAAAAACAAGGAATAAGCCTAATGAGATCTGATCAGCTGAGGATTTATGGCAAAATATGGCGAATGGAATCTGAAAGGCGCGACCCTCAGCGATAAAACCGCAAAGAAGGAATACGGAGTAGATCGCGATTTCGTTATCAAAGGTATAGAGGCCGGCAAACTTGAATATCGCCAAGGATCGATGTGGGGATATCCATACGTCAAAATTTTAAGAAGCCAACTCGAAGAATATATTGCCGATGAGCTTGGACAGGAATACCTGGCTGAACATAAGAATAAAACGGAGCTTCGGAAAATCAAGAAGGCGATATCTGAAACAAAAGAACTGCTAGAGGAGCTTGAACTCCGGAAGGCTGAACTTGAGGCGTCATTGAAAAAGTGAGGGGATGATGGTCACATTCAGCGATATCCAGGATGCGTTCTCGTTTGTGAGCTCAGCCCCACAAGGCGGGAACTTAGCAGTTCTCTGTAAAGGTACAGGCCAAATATATTATCGTTCGGAGTCAGGGGACCTGGACGAAATAGATGATGAACTTGATTGTGATGAATTTATACAGATCCCTCATAAAAATGATCTTGATCTAGGTCAACAGCTTGTTTTTGAATTCGTCGAAATGAGTTTGCCGGATGAATACAATGCTGTCCGGCAGATTTTCGGGCACCGAGGAGCTTATGGAACGTTCAAGTATCTTCTGGAAAGTAAGGGACTGCTGCAGAGCTGGTATAATTTTGAGAATGAACGGGAGAACGAGGAACTTCTTCAATGGTGCGAGGATAATGAAATAGAATTAACCGATGAACCAAAAGAGGATCTTGATTGCCGGATATCGTTGGACCATTTTGCTTTGTAGGAACCATAACGTGAATTGTCCCCGCCGGAGGCAGGGTCAGGGGGCCCGCCCGGCCTTGAGGGCGCCCCGTGTAGCTATATCTGCCTCGCCCCAGAAGTTGCCCGTTAGTACTGAATCCAGGAGCCTGTTAGCAGAAAATCTACAGACTTCTGGCGTACCCGCGCGTCTGGGGATCTCGCGCGCTAGCAGTTGACGGGGCGCGCTCAGGCGCCGCGCGGGCTGCTCCTGACCCCGCAAGCGGGGAACACTTACATCGGTTGGATTCAAGGCTTGATGTGATTCAGGAAAAACATGAATTAACCATTGATAGTTACATGTGATTGGGCTGTTGATCTGAACTGTAGTGGATGATCCCATAATTATCAGATCACGGTGGCTGACAAAGACAGCAGCAATTTTTATGGAGCACTTAAGGTCATATAGCTTGCAGCTTCAAAATCCAAAAACCGTATATATCTGTGCATGCATATACAGATATATGGCATCCAAGACCATTTCGATAAGTGATGACGTATATAAATTACTCAAAGATGCTAGAAGAGATGAAGAGAGCTTCAGCGATGTTATAAAAAGATTGCTTAGAAGGGATAAAACAGATTTATCAGAATACTTCGGCGCCCTCAAAGATAACCCATTACTAGACGAACTTGAAGAAGATTCGAGAAAGATAAGAGCAATGGCGAGGCATAGAACTTGATTATCTTGGATACCAGTGCTCTAATCGACCTATTTAGAGGCAGAGAGGAAATCCGAAAGGCAATAGGAGGAGATGTTGCATCGACTGTCGTTAATTATCACGAGATCTTTGTCGGAATAAAGCACCGTAAAGCGAAGGCCGAAGAGAGATTCTTCAGGAGGTTCTTTTCCGATATTAGGATATTAGAATTGGATCTGGTAGCCGCTGAAAGGTCGAGTGAAATTATGGGAAGGCTTCTCACATTTGGGATTTCTGTCAATGATCTCGATGTTCTGATAGCTGGAATTGCCGTGGCGAATGGTGCCGAGACCTTAATCACCAGGGACAGCGATTTTGAGTCTATTGCTAAAGTAACGGAACTAAACATAAAAGTATACTGATTATATTGTCTGGCTAGAAGTGGGCAATGAGTGAAATAGAACGGTTAAGCGGTACAGGTTGGTCAAAACAGGAGAAGGAGATTGCACGCAGAGCATTCAATGCCGCCCGTGAGCGTGAATATATTGCCATTGCCCATGACGTCCGCAAAATGGCGGCTGGTATCCATGAGCCATCCGACATCTGGCAGCTTCATGATTATCTGACAGAGAAGCGAAAGGAGATGAACCGAAAGTACGACTACCGTTATTCAGTCCTTATATCTGTCTTTGGACTTCTGATGGCTGAAGGGTGGATCAAGCAGGAAGATCTGGCAGGCCTCTCTGATGACAAGCTTCAGGAAATCCAGCAAACTGCAGATTTCTATATGGGAATTTAAGGCAAGGACATTTCAGTAATTATCGAGCACCTGCACTAAAGCTCAACCTTTCTTAACTTAGCCTGGCGCATTTCTTTAGAGACGGCTTCTATTGAATCGGCAAGATCGTGATCGACTCCAATTTCCGCTAGAATTTCAGAGAGCTTTCTCCTGGGGGGATAGTATTTCATGATCACATCGGAGAAGCTGTCTTTCTCAGAGCGCTTAAGGCTTTTCAGCTTCTGATATGCCTCCTCAGTTATGCTGATTGTCCTTTTCGCCATGGCATTGCCTGTGTATGTGCATGTGATTAATTAAACTTAGGGACTGGATGCATCATTAAAGCTAAGATATCTGGCGTCACCTATACGACATCACTGAAGCCCGATCATCGCCCCATACTTCGAATATACCTCTTTGACAAGCTCCCCAGCTTTTGGGTTACTCCAGTCGTGCATCCACTCCGATACCAATGTCTCTAAAGTCATCGGAACGACTCCGACCTGCAGCATCCTATCGATTCCATATTCGTGAGCCTCCGGAGTAGAATCGCCGGCAGCGTCGATTAATCCATAAACCTCATACCCCTCTTTTATGGCATGAATAGCGGTATACGCAAAGCACATGCTTGTCCACAGTCCGGATACGACCATTTTTCTTCTCCCTGTTTTCTTGAAGGCGTTCCAGGTCCCTTCGTCTTCAAATGCATCAAAGCTAGGAACCTTTCTTGCAAATACCTCCTGGCTCGGGAATAGCTTAGCGATCTCCGGGAAGAACTCTCCATTATGTTTGGGATTAATGGTTGATAGTACTACAGGAACTCCCAGGATGCTCGCAGCCTTTGCTGCACCGAAGGCAGCTGCCCTGATTACAGCCTTGTCTCCTGAAGCCACACTCCTGATCATAGAGGGCTGGAAGTCCACTAAAACCAAAACGCTATTCTTATCGGTCAGCAACTCCAATTTTCCATCAGTTGAGTTTGTCATTCTTACTTCCTCACATTTGATTATATCTAAAGTAGTTGCTGCTATATAATATTTAACTTACTCTCCCAATTTAGCGAGTGATTTTATCCAATTTGGATGAAGATGAAGATCTACGGGCCTCGATCAAGGATTATTAGGCAGCGATAGTTTCTAATTCCTGCATATAGAACAAGAACCTATGAGCAATTGGAGGTCGTTATTAAACGCAGATCCAACAGACTGGCTCTTGGCAGAGGACAACCCAACAGTTCGATACTTGACTTTAGTGGACATCCTGGAAAGGCCTACCAACGATCCTGATGTAGTGAAAGCCAAGAGTGACATCATGGTAAAGGGCATCGTCCCCCAGATCCTGGCCAAACAGGAAGAAGAGGGCTATTGGGGAAATCCTGAAAGGCTATATGCCAGCAAGTACAAAGGAACAGTTTGGCAGCTCATCATTTTAGCCGAGCACCTGGCCGATGGAGAGGATGACCGCATCAAAAAGGCCTGCGAGTTCATGCTTGATCGCTCCCAGGACCTAGAAAGCGGAGGCTTTTCAATGCATAACAGCATCAAGACTGGCGGAGGCAGGCATGGCGAGGTGATTCCATGCCTTACAGGAAACATGGTATGGAGCCTTATCAGGCTTGGATATTTCAGCGATCTACGGGTTCAGCGAGGAATAAGCTTTATTACGAGATACCAGAGGTTTGACGATGCTGTAGCCAACCCCCCGCAAAGCTGGCCTTATGATAATCATGAAGATTGCTGGGGAAGACACACCTGCCACATGGGTGTAGTCAAGGCCCTGAAGGCTCTGTCAGAAATACCGCCAGGCAAGAGGTCTTCGGAAGTTCATCATGCCATCGAAGAGGGGACTGAATACCTGCTCAAGCACCATATCCACAAGAGAAGTCACAACCTCACCCAGGTATCCAAACCTGGATGGCAGCGATTTGGATTTCCTTTGATGTACGGGACAGATATCTTGGAGATATTGAGGATATTGACAAACCTTGGATGCAGAGATGAGAGGATGCAAGAGGCCATTGATCTGGTGGTCTCCAAGCAGGACTCTAATGGCATCTGGAAGCTGGCCAATACATTTAACGGGAAATTTCAGGTTGACATCGAGGAAATGGGCAGGCCCAGCAAATGGATCACTTTAAATGCGCTCAGGGCCTTGAAGGGATATTATAGTTGAATAAAGAGAGTTCGTCTTCGATCAAGAGAAGTGTTGAACAAAAGCAAATGGAACTGACATCTACAGCCTCAAGTATTGGGAAGCCTTCAAGTCCATGCAGTCTTGCGGCTTAAAGATCCTAAACCGTTTATATCTCCGGAAGTTGAGTCTGTAGAACAGAAGCATCGAATCCATCGTACACGGTATCGAGCACCTCTGACTCGCGTTGTTATACGGAGATATAAATCGTGAAAAAGTACGAAATAGAGCATATAGGAATCTGCGTCGAAAAACCCATCGAGATGGCGAAATGGTATCAGGAAACTTTGGGGTTTAATATTAAGTTCTCAGCCCAGGATGAAGAGAAAGGAGCCGCATTCCTCACTGATGGAAGCGATAAGGTTATGCTTGAATTAGGGAGGATTCCAAACGTCTTGCCTCTCACTAAAGGAATGAGCCATCACTTGCAGCTTCATATCGCTTTGAAAAGCGAAGATCCCGACAAAGAAGCCGAATATCTGGTATCGAGGGGCGCTGCATTTATTGAAAAGTGTCCTATTAAGCGGCCGGGAGAGAACTTAATAGTTTTGAGCGACCCCTGGGGCAATACAATACAGCTGGTAAAAAGGAATGCTGATGGATAATCGTATAACATGTAACCAGTCGCTCGACCATCATCGGGGGCTGGCAGGCCGGGCGGATGCTAGTTGGATGCTAGCCTAATGCTAGTTGGATGCTAGTCGGGTGCTAGTTGGATGCTAGCCTAATGCTAGTTGGATGCTAGCTGGGTGCCAGCTGGGTGAAGCTAATAAGCCCAGATTCCCTGAAGATCATAACGTTTGACCAATGATATTGATAGGATAGTGATAGAGGAATTCGCATGAATTTCGGAGTTCTTGTATTCCCGAATGTGGAGGAGCTGGACTTTGTTGGGCCATGGGAAATACTCGGCATGTGGAGCAAGGTCGCTGGCGGACCGGAGAATCGCTTCGTTGTTGCCCAGTCAACTGAGCCGGTAATCTGCGCAAAGGGCCTGTCCGTTAATCCGCACATATCCTTCGAGCAATGCCCAGCATTGGATTTCCTTCTTGTTCCTGGTGGTGAGGGAACACGTAAAGAGGTTGAAAACCAGGCACTGGTGGATTTTATAGCTGGGCAGGCAAAGAACTGCAAGGCCGTGCTATCAGTGTGCACAGGTTCATTTTTATTGCACCGGGCTGGACTGCTATCCGGAAAGAAAGCCACGACCCATTGGGGATCTCTTGACCGCTTGAGAGCACTTGGAGATGTCGCTGTTGTTGAAGAGCGAATTGTAAATGATGGAAACATCTGGTCATCTGCTGGCGTGTCTGCAGGTATTGATCTTATGCTCGCTTTCATCGCAAGCTTTGCAGGCGAAAAGACGGCAGGAGCAGTGCAGTTTGGTGCTGAGTACTACCCGTTATCAAAATATTATGGCAACTTGCATCAAAGCCCAATGGCTCCAGGCTATTTGAAGATGGGGGTTGAATGAGGCTTAACGATGATCTCTTGGGGATTTATGTCGTCCTAATTAGTTCCGGTAAAATTCTAATCTTACATAGAGCTCCTGTTGCCTTGAGAGCTATTCTGGCCGGAACCATTCGTTCGGTTAAACGATGCTGGTCTCTCAACAGTATAAGTACAACCCGCATTGCATTGCACGCCCTCATCCACTGCCTGTAATATCACATTATATGTTCCTAAAGGCCCTGATGCAATCTCCTGTTGGGAGAAAGTGCCTGGGTACACATCCATAATGCCAAGCGTTGATGCTACACCATCAGGTCTTCCGATTATCGCTTGAATCGTACAAGGGAAGCTGACACTGTAATAGACTGTTATTGTTTCTCCAATACCATACCGCTTTTTATCAGTCCAAACTGAGCAGCTTGTACTGGAAAGCCCAAAGTTTGGTGCTCCTACACTAGTATTATCCGCCGGGCCTATATCGGTTAATGCTACGTAATCCAAAGGCTGTTCACCCATGTAATACTGGCTACTATTGGCGCCTCCCACAATGTAGCGTTGATCTACATAACGGACTCCCTGCATGCCGTTACCTTCAGAACCATCTTGGGATAGAGCGCAGGAGACGAAAAGCCATGCAATGATAAGAATAGGGACAGCAAATTTCATTTTGCTTGAATGCATCGTTCCCTCCTCGAGATCACGTTTATAATGATATCGCTGCCTACTTAAAGATATATGTCAGATATGAAGAACGATATATTATGATTTTGTCGTGTTACGATTTTGTCAAAAAAAATGTATCAAGCCATGGATGGCAGATACCAGTGCTGATATCAACGCTCATCCGTACGGCTCGATTTTCACTAACCCATCGCTTTCACTTAACCTGGCTTTGCGGACAAGCGTTTATTATGAAGATATTGATTGTAGCACCTGAAGTGCGATTCGTCTGGGTATCATTTAGTATTCTATCGATATATTTCATGGCAGGATCCTCCACAGATACTGGTTCCTTGACCACCACTGTAGCCCCTGCGTTGGATGGAGCTACTGCAGGCGTTGACGTCTTTGATGGGGCAGTTGTAGGCTGAGGTACTGCAGTAATATTGACATGGCTAGTATCCAAGCTCGGATCAACTCCTTTGAGGATTTCTACGAACTTCGATTTTTCAGTATATCCTCTCTGAGTCTGAGCGAGGCTTCCATTCTTGAATATCAGAATCCTCGGATAGGATGTGATATCATATTTGGTGGATGTATTGTTGTTCTTCTCAGCATTGATAAGGCCAAATGCAACCTGGCCTTTAAGCTCATTCGATAGCTCTAGTATAGTTGCGTTCATCTCTTTACAGTAGCCGCACCAATCGGCGAAACCCATCAACACGAAGAAAGGATACTTGTTCAGGGCAAACGCGAGAGTGCCATCATCTACTTTCATAGGCTGAGCAGGTTTATCCGTGCCAAGGTTTGTCAAAGGTATATCGCCCTGTTTTAGAACAGGCGATGCAGTAATCGTCTGCGGCTGGGGGACAAGATTGACTCTGCTTGTGTTCAGCCCCGGCATCAGCATCTTGAATGTATTTACGAGCTCTGACTCTGTGCCGAACCCTATATCCTTATCGACAAGAGTTCCGTTTTTGTATATCAAAAGCGTTGGATAGTTAGTTATGTTGTATCTTTGGGCGGTCTCAGTGTTATTTTCGATATCGATCGTCCCGAAGACTATTTGGCCCTGAAGCTCACTTGAGAGATTATGGAGGGTGGCGTTCATTTCTTTACATGGCTCGCACCAAGTAGCGTAGCCATCAAGAGCAAAGAGTGGGTATTTACCTATTGTGCTGTTGACCTGGCTGTCATTTAGTTCGAAGATAAATCCCTGAGAGCCATTGAAATTCGATTGCTGGCCCACCGCTGAGGTGATGATTGGGTTAAATGCTGCTAGAGAAACTAGCAAAAGATATAGGATTACTCGTTTGTTGTACATATTATCCATCCCTCTTTATGCATTCCTCAAGATCAATAATCTTAGGGATAATAAAGCTTATGATAAAGGATTAACGACCATTATATTTTACTATAGTATTTTGGTTTGATATTTATACTCCCTATCAAATTTGCATTCATTGACCGATAGCCTATTTACCCTGCCTTTGGCCTACATATTAGTCGTCACATATCTTTGGATGGTAACGAGCTTCCGTGCTTAGCTAAAAAAGGCGAAGTGTAGTTTTGTAATGGATTGGATATGCTGTCAAATAGAAAGGTATAATAATTAAAAATGAAACCAAAGATTGAGGTAGGAGGTAAGAAGATGGCAAACAAGCTGTCAACTTATATTATATTGATCGCCTTATTGATGATGTTTGCATGTATTCCATCACATGCACAGTTTGCTTGCTCAGGAACAGTAAACATGTCAGTAATAGATGAGAAAGGAACTAAAGTGCCTATGGATGATGCTCAGCTTGCCATAAAAAATTATGATATTAAAAAGGATATTAATAAATCGCTAAGTGATGCTGAAAAACCGTCAATCTGCCTTAAATGCGAACCTGTAAATGACTCCAATAATGTAACTATCGTCTGTCCGAAAGGTATGGAGTTGTGCAATGGAGTGTGCACAAATATAAGCACAGAGTTGAACTGTGGCGGCTGTGCAGATAAACCCCGCCGAGGGGATCACGTCTGCAAGCTGGAACAAAAGTGCTGTGATGGGGAGTGCTGTCTGCCAGATGAGACCTGCTGCGATGGGAAATGCACTGATACATATAACGATCTCAACAATTGCGGTGGCTGCGGCAATATCAGCTCGGGAGAACATATCTGCCAGCATGGTGAAACCTGTTGTGGAGGAGTGTGTGCAGATACACTTTTTGACGATAACAACTGCGGAGATTGTGGAAATGTCTGTTCATCTGGTGCACACTGTATTGAGGGGGAATGCTCGTCATCTGGTGGTACTGGAGAGGGTACTGAGGGTACCGATGAAGAATCTGAGGACACGCAAGAATGATGCAATGGCGCATTCACAGGACCTTTTTAAGCAAAGGAACTCGCCTTAACAACAAGTGGCTTACCAGAAAGCATAGTGGAATTGCTATGGTTATTGCGACCATAAACTTGAGAATGGGATGCCATGCGAAATTCCTAATGGCCAGTGAGGTCAGTATAAGAATTGGCGCATGGAAGACATAGGCAGAGAAAGAGTTTTGAGACATAAATCTTGCAAACTTGCCCTGTTCGTTAAAGCGTTCCCTGAAGTGCACTATTATGCCAAGAGAAACACCCACGCAGAAGAAGGATTCCCATAGGGCATAAGCTGCGCTCTGCCAGTAAAAGCCACCTGAATACCTTGAAAAATCGCCTGAAATGCCTCCTCCCAAAACTATAATTGCAAAAAAGAAGATTGATCCGCAGACTAGCGCAATCTTGAACCAGATCATTCCGAAGGAATATGGAATTCGGGCCAGCCAGTTCTTCCGGTAAGCAATGATTCCTATAATGAAAAGTATGATATACTGTGAGAAGAAGCCTAGCTGCATATTCATTACGCTTGTGCCGATCGGCTGAACCAAGCGAACGGTGAATGAACAAATTGAGATAAGAAGGGCAAGTCCTATAACCGCCAGGTGTCCGGGAAGGGGGCCATCTCTCTGCGGCCTTTCTAAATTATGGAAAAATAGCCTGAAGACTGGATAGGCCGCCGAAAAGATCAGAAGGGCCAGGGCGAACCACATCGGCCCTGTTCCGCCTAGAAAATCCAGACTCAGGATGTATCCCAGGAGGAATTGCCCTATCGGCGGACGTGGGCTGGTCCACTGGAAAGCCAGGATATAATAAACGATTACTGTATTTATGAAAAGCATATAGATCAGAGTAGGAATGCCCAGCCGTACTGTTCGATCGCCTAAGAACTTGAAGAACCCCTTCCGATCAAAGGCATTAGGCACGAAATAGCCAGCGATCAGGAAGAGAAGCCCCATGAAATAGGCCTGCATGAAGGCCTGGAAAACCGCGAAAAACACAAATGAAACGGCATCGAGCTTCAGATGCTCGATATAGTACCAGCTCCCAATACTAGAATAGGTTACGGCTGCATGGACCATGATAACAAAGACTATCATGAGCCAGCGAATATTATCAATGAAGAACAGCCGATCTTGTTTTGCTGGTTTCATTGCAGTCTCAAGCATGATAACCCCATATGCCATTTCAGTATATTTTTAACCTTTCTTCTGGAAATCAATCTCTAATCTGTCGGTCAAACAGAAATTTTAAAGCTTAAGCGATACTATTTAATTTGGTTATACTACGGACTTTCAAAAAGAACCGCCGGATCGCTATGTACAGCGCTTTATACATGCAATTTATCCGGGGTCGATAGAGGTCATATGCCTGAAGATAATTCTTTTGATGAAAATGAATCAAAACCGTCAAGAAAACCAAACCGTCTCATCTCCGAGAAGAGCCCCTACCTGCTTCAGCACGCCTACAATCCTGTAGATTGGTATCCATGGGGCGATGATGCATTTAGCCGTGCAAAGCAGGAGGACAAGCCAATCTTTCTCTCAATAGGCTATTCGACATGCCACTGGTGCCATGTAATGGCCCATGAGTCTTTCGAAGATCCTGCAGTTGCAGAAGCGATGAATGATGCTTTTATCTGCATAAAAGTAGATCGGGAAGAGCGGCCGGATATAGATCAGGTCTACATGGCTATCAGCCTGATGATGACCGGAAGAGGCGGATGGCCCCTTACTATTATTATGACTCCCGACAAGAGACTGTTCTTTGCTGCCACCTACATTCCAAAGAGCGGACGCTTCGGCCAGATGGGAATGAAGGAGCTGATACCCACAATTAAAAGACTCTGGACGAACCAGAGAGGGGAGCTTTTAAGCTCGGCAGATACGATCATAGATAACCTGAAGAATGCCCAAGCTGGAGAGGATCGAGAAAGGGGTGTGATAACAGGGCAAAAGCTGGATGCATCAACCCTGGCAGAAGCCTACAGCGGCCTCTCAATAACTTTTGATATCCAGAACGGCGGTTTCGGCACGGCTCCGAAGTTCCCTACACCCCACAACCTTCTTTTCCTGCTACGCTACTGGCTCAGAAGCCGGGATGCGAGCGCCCTTCAGATGGTCGAGACCACACTTGAGGCTATGCGCATAGGCGGCATTTTTGATCATATAGGCTTTGGATTTCATAGATATTCCACAGATGCCGGATGGTTCATTCCTCACTTCGAGAAGATGCTCTATGATCAGGCGCTTCTGATAATGGCATATGCTGAGGCATATCAGGCAACGAGGAAGGAGGATTATGCAAGAACTGCCAGCGAGATCATCGAATATGTGCTGAGAGCGATGACCTCCTTAGAGGGCGTCTTTTATTCTGCCGAAGATGCCGATAGCGAAGGTGAGGAAGGGAAGTTTTACCTTTGGACCACAGATGAGCTAAAGCAGCTCATGGATAAGGAAGAGTACAGCCTTTTCGCCAAGGTATTCGACATTCGAGATGCGGGAAATTTCGAGAAGGGTAGAAACATCCTGCGGATGCGTGCTTCTTTGGAGGACACGGCATCCGTAATTGGGATGCCTGAGGAAGAGCTGAGAAGCAAGCTTGAAGATATGAGGCAGAGACTCCTTGCAGCCAGAGAGAAACGCGATTCTCCAGCTAAGGATGATAAGATCCTCACGGATTGGAACGGCCTCATGATCGCTGCCCTTGCCGAGGCTGCACAAATCTTTGATAAGCCAAGATACGCTGAAGCGGCAAAGAAGGCAGCAGATTTTATTCTTCAGAAGATGCGTAAGTCTGATGGAAGGCTGCTTCATCGCTATAAGGATGAGGCTGGAATTGCCGGGAATCTGGATGACTACGCGTTTCTAATTTGGGGTCTGACCGAGCTCTATGAGGCCGTCTTTGACGATCAGTATCTCAAGGTTGCACTTGAGCTGAACAGAGAAATGATCGAGCATTTCTGGGATGAGGCTTCAGGCGGACTGTATTTTACGCCCAATGATGGAGAGCTATTGCCGGTTCGGCAGAAGGAGATATACGATGGCGCTGTGCCTTCCGGCAACTCTGTTGCAATGCTCAACCTGCTCAAGCTGTCTCATCTTATTGGAGACCCTTCCTTCGAAGAGAGGGCTAACGCAATCGGTAGCACATTTGCAGCCACTATCAATAGGCAGCCGTTCGGCTATACAATGCTCATGTGTGCACTGGACTTTGCGCTTGGCCCCACATATGAGATCGCTATTGTAGATGGCAAAGGCGGAGAAGGGATAGGCAAAATGCTCGATGCCCTGAGATCGAGATTCTTGCCGAACAAGGTTGTGATAGTAGCCTCTGGAGAAGAAATCCATAAGATTGCGGAGTTTACCCAAGATCTTTCGCAGTTGAATGGAAGAGCAACAGCTTACGTTTGCATCGGCCATAAATGTGAACTGCCAACGAACGATGCTGAAAAGATGCTTGAGCTATTGGATATATCCAATACCCGCGCAGAATAAAAGATTCAGTAGCTTTCATTCGGATCTTTTTGCTCCCATAGACCTTTTTGCCGAAAAGAATGGAGATACCTCACAACGAGGAGGACTATGCCGTCGGGATCTTACGGTCGACACAGATAAATACTACTTACTAATTATAGGACTTTCTGAGGAGATCCAAATTTCTGAGAATGAACTCGCCACGGATCCAGACAGGCACCGTAGCCTTAGTAGACACCGTAGGATAACAGACGAAAATACGTCTAAGGGATTGCCTCGAAATGGACCTTATAAGAGCAGTCTCTCTTTCGGTAAATCTTCTATTTTCCTAGGCGTTGGTCCAGCGGTGATGATCTAGATGAACAAACGTAAAGATCATATCCCTAAGAAGGATATAATGTATACATTGGAGGACAATGACTCTCAATATATAATTAATGAGAGTTATTTCTACAAAACTGAGCCTTATTACACCATTGTAAAAAACGAAAATGACGACATCAATACGGTCCCGAGCAGCAGCGATGTGCTTGATGCCTACATCGTCCCAATCTGCCTGGAGAAGGCTAAGTTAGCTGGAATCCCAATATGCGATTGGGTAATCTCTTACCAGTACGTCTCTCTGCCGGCGATAGTATATGGGCTGAATTACTTCTCAACCCCTTCGGACTACTTCGTGATAAGCAATCTGGAGGAGGCGAAGAAGGCCATTAAACACATCACCAACCACGGCAAGTACCCATTCTGCTATCAGAAGATAAACGATGCAGCCTCAGTTACAACCTGCGTCTCAATCTTCGGCAAGACGATAAATTGCTGCCCTGATGTGTCATCGCTGGCTGAGAGGATTCACGATGTCTTCCGCCTGCCTTTGGTGGAGATAATCATGGTCAAAGACGAGAGCGGTTACCACCTCTCCTCTTTGGCCCCTGTAAAGTATTCACAGTTATCCAAAGAAGAGACCGAAATGTTGCAGAATCTTCTGGATACGAGGGTGAAACACCTTGAGTAAATTAGGGATCTTTGTCAATAGACAGACCTTAAGCAGCTCTGAAGAGCTTACAGCCCTTGTAAAATGCAGGGATGTAGCCGAGAGCATGGGCCATACGGTTGAGTTTATCTTTCCAGTGGATATTAAGAAAATACCTAAGCTGGATGCGCTGTTCATCAGGGCTCACACAGACCCCATGAACACGACCTACGTAGCAGCAAAGATTGCCAGCCTGTATGGTGTACCTGTAATAGACGACCCGCACTCAATCCAGGTATGTGCAGACAAAATCAACATGTACATGCATCTGATGAAGAAGGATATCGCAATGCCAAAGACACAGTTTCTGAGTCAGAAGGATCTGAGTGCTGAAAGTGCCAGGCAAATATTCGAGGAGCTTGGATCACCGCTCGTGCTGAAGGAGCCTTCCACGTCCTTCTCGGCCAGAGTAGAGAAGGTCGCAGCTGTATCGGAGTTCCTAAAGGTTTCCCGCAGGTTCTTCAAGCTCTCGGATTGGATTGCGATTCAGGAGTATATCGAAAGCAGGTTCGACTGGAGAATTGGAGTTCTGAACGACGAGCTGCTGTACGCATGCAGGTATATTATCCCCTCAGAGACCTTCAAGATCCAGGCATCTGTGAATGGACACATAGTCTACTGCGATGTTGAGAGCGTGCCTGCAGATCAGGTTCCCCCTGAAGTCGTAGAACTTGGTATTGCTGCCGGAAAGGCGATAGGCAATGGTCTGTATGGCGTCGATATAAAGGAGAGCAATGGAAAGCTCTATGTGATCGAGGTCAACGATAACCCTTCGCTTGAGGGTGGCGAGGATACGCATTACCCAGATATGTTCAGGCGCATAATCTCATATCTGATGACAGGCGATACGCTTCCTGAAACGGACGAGCTTCAGACCTATGGCCCATATGGCTTTGAGGGCGAATATGGACTTGGCGTCATGCCTATCATCGTTCAGGATGAGGCCGGTGCCAATATAGAGAACGAAGTCTACTCTTACAAAATAGACTTTTGTGAGAAGTAGATTCATCACATTTTTTGATTGGAGCTTATGCTTATGGACGCTTCTTTATGCAATGCTTTGAGTAGAGCCTGCAATGAGTGCCAGCTAATCGGAGGCTGCTGCTTTGAGGCCAGGCCGCCTTTAACCTCTGAGAGAATAGAGATTCTGCTCTCGAATGGAGCAAGCCGAGATGATATAGACTTCGATGGATATAAGAGGCTGAAGCTAAAGCCTGACGGCTTCTGCGTGATGTTTCAGAACGGAAAATGCAGCATTCATTCAATCAAGCCTGAGACATGTGTGGCAGGGCCGTTCACCTTTGACATGAAAGGCTCGATCCTTGAAATCTATCTGAAAAAGGAGAATATTTGCCCTATGGTCAGGCTTCTGAAGGAGAATAAAGAGGTCTATGACGGACTCTTCGAGGCAGCCGTGGAAAAGATAATCGAACTTGTAAAAAAGGTCCCCAAGGAGGAGCTGGCTGAGATACTGAAGATCGAGGAGCCGGAAACTGAGCTGGTGATGGAGATAAGGCTCAAGGATCGGCCTTTATGCAAATAGGCACTGAGCACGAGTATTCCATAAATGATAAAGACTTCAATCCGCTTCCAATTTCGGATGAGATAATCAGAAGGATAAGCGGCATAATTACTGATGAAGTCAAGTTTAGCGATATAATGGTGTCAAAGGAGCTTCAGAAGCATGCAATAGAGCTGATACCATCCAGGCCTGGCAGCCTTACATTTTTAGAAGAGAATCTTTATGGAGGGCTCAGAAGTCTTTATAGAGCATTGAACTATGAGTATAAATTTCTGGGCCTGGGGATGCATCCGCTGCTGACTTTGGATAAGACTACCTACTGGAACTACGACGAGCAGGAATACTACGAGGCTTACGACAGGTTATTTAATATCCGACAGCACGGCTGGCTGAATATACAGGCACTCCAGGTAAACATTCCTTATGAAAATAAGGAAAAGTTGGTTTCGATGTTCAATAAGATGCGCTCGCTGATTCCATACCTTGTGGCAGTGTCCGCGTCATCGCCTTTTGTTGAAGGGAAGCTGACATCCTATATGGATAACCGTTTAGTCTACTACCGCGAGAACCAGCGAAATATTCCTCAAATATGTAACAATATCTTGCCTGAAAAGATCAACGGCGTCGATGAATATCTGAAAATAAATAATTGCATATACGAAGAGCTGAGACGGTGTGGGGCCGAAATCCTCTGCCATGAATGGGTCAACTCGCGAGGAGTGATTGTGCGATTCTCGCGGAAATGCCTCGAGCTGAAGGCCGTGGATGAGCAGGAGTGCCTTCGCTCGGATATGGCAATCTCTGCCTTTTTACTGGCTCTGCTCAGGAGCGATCTCACGCTTGAGGAGGATGAATCAGCGCTTCGTGCGTTGCTGGAAGATGCAATGAAGTATGGAACAGAGAGAATGCGGCCTGAGCTCGAGAGAATCTACAGATCGGCCTTTGATGCAGCAACTGAAGAGGAAAAACGCTATCTTCCGATAGTTGAAAAGCGAATTGAGCAGGGAAGCCTGGCGGAGCTTATGGCACGCAAGTTCCACGAGACGGGCGATATAAAGCCGCTGCTTGATGATATGGAGTGGGCATTGAGAGAGAATAGGCCGTATTCGATTGAGCCTGGCAGATGTGGGTAGAGCAGATGTAGGTAGAACTGCTATTAAAGCTGCTATCACAATTTTTTCGTCGATAACACATCATAATTTGAATTCCCAGAAGGATTAACGCAAAACGCAAGTCAAGAACGATTGCTTCTGACCAAAGTTATTTTCAGCATGGAAAGTCGAACTCATTCTTATGCCCAAGATCGATCTCAAAAAAGACCTCAAGCACCTTTACAGCGCTTCAGCCAAGAATGTTGAGACTTTAGATGTCCATGAAATGAAGTATTTGATGACTGACGGCTCAGGCGATCCAAATGGCCCGGAGTTCCAGGCGGCTGTGGAGGCATTATACTCTGCATCCTACGGCATTAAGTTCAATGCCAAGAAAGCAGGGAACGATTTCACTGTCATGCCTCTTGAGGGCCTCTTCTGGATGGATGATATGAGCAGCTTCAGCGCTGAAGATAAGGATGCATGGAAATGGACTCTGATGATATTGCAGCCTGATTTCATCAGCAAAGAGATGGCGCAGATGGCCATTGATGCAGCTAAGGAAAAGAAGGATTTGAAGCTAAGCCCCAGGTTCGAGGCATATCATGAAGGCTTATCGGCTCAGATAATGCATATTGGCCCCTATTCGGAAGAGGCGCCCAAGATCAAGATGCTTCACGATTTCATTCGGGAAAATGGCTATGCCCTACAGGGAAAGCATCACGAGATTTACCTGAGCGATCCCCGAAGGTCTGCACCTGAGAAAATGAAGACCATCATCAGACAGCCGATGAATAAAATCTGATATCCTTATATCGTTATCATAATATGGGAAAAGCTGAATCAGCCTATTATATATCATAGCTTCCTGCCTTAGCGAAAATCGGATCTTCTTGGTAATGCAGCCAAGCACTTTGAGAACTTGGGCTGAAATCCGCTTAACACATATGATACTTATTTATAGAATATGCCTAAACATTAAGATTAAGGGACGACCCTTTATGCCTTCCAATACTTTAAATTTGCATAATGATACGATAGGAAATAATAATAATAAAATTGAATCTTTAGAGATAAATGAACTAGAAGAAATAAAAAGTGAATTACTAAAGTTAGAGAGAATATTTAATGAGAAAGATGAAATTGAAAAATTTAAAGATAAATTATCTACTGAAGGTTCTCTGATACTCGGTTTTGGCCTTAGTGCATCCGTTACATTGATGACAATTCCAGGCATAATTCGATATACCGATGTGCTAATTTTTTTTGAAACTTCAATGGCATTACTAATTTTAAGCTCGATATGCCAAATAGAAATTAGGCAAACAATAAATGAAAGCAATTTCATCGATATAAAAGAATGTTTCAAATTTGGATTTAAAAATATAAAAACACAAATTAAAATTGCAAAAAATAATAAATACTTTTTAATTCATAGATTATCTTTAGATGTTAGTTGCATTTGTATGTTCTACGCTATTCTACTTGCTATTGTCAAACATTAAGCGGGAGGTGACAAATGGCTGATAATGAGCGATCGGATAAAACAGTCGAAATAGAGAGAAATTTGGCCAAAGGAATTCCGATGGAAAATAATCGCATTTTGAAAGCTAGGCTTGATGAGATAAAGGATATATTAAATAGAATAAAAAATGAAAAATCAAATTCGGTAAATGCCTGCCGAATTGAAGAAAAGAGAACGGGAGAATCATTTGCAAACTCTAGCATGACGATATTCTTTGTATGTCTAGCCGTGGCGGTATGTATTATCAGTTATATCCCTACACTTAGGTTTTTAGGTTGTGTATGTGACCTATTGAAATGGGATCCTCCAAGTCATTAACTCCTTCATAGTCCAAATATGGTCGGTAATCAATTCAACCATCGCAGGCGTTCGAGGGATCCATTTTTTAGGATTCAGAGCGAATCCCACTTCTTCCATGTCAAGGTTTATCTCAATTTTTAAAGAATCATGCGGCTTAACGAAGTTGTACCAAGCTTGGAAAAAGTCTATTGCGCCGGTATGAATTTGCCTATCTTTACTAAAGTTCATAGACTCACGTATAAACCTGGCCAGATAATTCCTGAAAGTGAGATTCATTCGTTCGACGTAGGATGTCTGGATATGTTCTTTCGATGTTGGGCAAAGCAGTTCAAGCACATCTTTCGGGTCACCATATACAATCCGTTCAAATGTGTTAACCACTTCATCATTCTTTTTATTTTTCACAATTTGAGCATATTTAAGGTCAGGAGGAGGAACAAGTATAGGATTTGGTTTTCTGCCTAGTCCTTTGTATTCAGGCGTCTCCTTGACACCGTAGACTTCAAGGAGGGCATTGGAAAATGGATCCCAATCATCGGAAACGAATACCGGAAGAGGTGTGCCTGTCGCCCGTCTATGTTCTAAGTCACTAAATAAGGCAGTTGCATCTTCTATAGTTCGGCCACCTTCATGATGGCAGATTAGTAACCTTGATTCAGCATTTATTGCTGTCAGACTATATACGTCACCAACGTCTTTTGAGTCATAGCTACTTACATTTTTTTGTTTTTTTACAAAATGACCATATTTCATCTATCTGCACTTGTGTAAGATGAAGATGGTTCAGGAAGTAATCATTGACCTCTTTGCAATGATCCGCTGCCCTTTTGAGCCATCGGCAGATTGTATTTTTATCATGACCTGTAGATCTTGCAACACCACGAATACTGCCTTTTTCTACCAATTGGGCCAGGACATCTAAGACTTCCTCATCTGATGTGCTTAAACCGAAAAATATTGTTCCGCGAGTCTCGCTGAAACAATGACCACATGTTCTACACTTCAAGAGCGCACGGTTGTTCTTTCCATAGTGATCTTTTATCACTATGTTGCCTTTATCGTTTATGCCATAATCCTGGCAGCCTTCATGATGGCACCAGTAATCGGACAATGTAATATCAGACATTTTTGATACATCCCTTTTAAAGAATGTATCATTATAAACATATAACTATTTCATCGGAACGCATACACGACCGGTTTTTAGATGTCTTGCGATTATTATGGTATCCTTTGGTGGCGAGCCTCCTTATGATGCTTGATGGCATGCTTCGATTGAAGGCATCATATATGATGAATGAAGACGGTATTATTAGAAAAGTATGGGATTTTAAAGAGATTTATTCCATAAAAAATCTAAAAGGGTTGTATAAACACAATAAATTTCTATTCTTGGTCTTAATCATAGAGACTTTCCTTTTTTGCTCATTGCTATACATACCATTTTATTTAAATCAGGTGAGTGAACAGCAAAACCAAATTATAATGGACTATTTTTCATCCCAATCGCCACCCTAAGGCGATTATTAAGTACAATATGTGCTTAGTCTATATGGCCTAATAGTAAATCGGTGAATTTCGATAGTATCTGTTTAAGATGTTGGTTAGCCAGGCTTGGCCAGATTTTGCATGAAGCAATAGACCGGCAAGATAGCAATCTGTAGTTCTCATACGGTGGAAATGATACATCCATCTAGATTGAAAATATCGCTGTTCATATCGATAATGGACTGGTGAATCCGCTGAAGGATCGAATTTAGAAGAAATAGAAGGTCATATTTATAAACGATGCCGATATTAGTCTGGCAATTGGTTAGGTGCTTTATCCTCAAAGACATTAATGAGATACGCTATATCATTAGCTGCCAGGATCCTTCAAACCTATTATTTCCTTCACTTCCACGAGTTTCCAGATGATATTTCTTTCCTCCGAAATAATCGATTCCAAAGGCTCATCAGGAGAGTGGCCTAAAGCCGAAAGCACATTGAGAGATAGGCCTCTGCTCCTTATCATTTCAATAAACATCTTCCTTACACTTTGTTTTTCATTTAGATTTTCAACCTCAATAAGGCGGCCAAAAAGGGAGACGAAGCTAAAATTTGAGAGATCGTAAGAATACCTCTCCACCTCAACGGCTACCAAAGGATTATCCTTAAAGTACTCGACTTTTCTGCCATATTTTGTTGAAAGAAAATACATGAACCTGCCATCGAAGACATAGAGGAAGGGTGCAATATATGGATGTGTTTTGCCCTTGAAGGCGATGCGGCAGACATATTGCTCTCCAATAAGCCGATCGTATTCTGACTTCTCCATGAAGGGCATTTTGATAATATCCATATATCGATCCACCTAGTTCACTGCATTTTCTAATCTGTATTTCATATTTTCTGCGATATTACTATTAATAATTATACTTCTTCAAGCTTTCCCAATATCCGAATGCTCTCCCTTGGACAAACTCATATCCATTCGATGGCTGCATCATTCATTACATGCAGTTCATTTAAGATTGTACTCGAGACATCAAAAGGTTTTCGAAGAAAATGTTCAAGCTTGGGAATACTTTCACCCCGCACACTTACTGATTTTTATTCGATGGCCGCATCATTTTTCATGTCATGGTCTCCCTGGAAAAGATCGCTCATCTGGCGCTTGGCTGTAGCTTTGACTCTCTGGGGCCAGAAGCTGTCAATACCAATCCAAACATTGACACTGATAAGCTGAACGCTCTTGGCGCCGGCACCAGGTACGATATCTGCACTGCCTCCTCCACGCCTAGAGAAGCTTCAGTTGCTGGTATTTGCCACTCATTCACACATGACGGAAGATGCATCAGCCTTTTCAAGACTTTGTATACCAACCACTGTTCTCATCAGTGCAACTATTGCATTAATGCCAGCAGCTGTGCTGATCGACCGCAGATATTTTCCTACACACCTGAGGAGCTCGCCAGTCTAACCTTATCGCTCTACAGGTCGAATTATATTGAGGGACTCTTCCTGAGCTCAGGTGCAGGCAGAGATGTAGATCTGATCATGGAAAGGCTGATCGAAACTGCCAGACTGCTGCGGTTCAAGTACGGCTTTACAGGCTATATTCACCTCAAGGTTCTGCCTGGAGCTTCTCTCTCGCACATCAAGGAGGCGATGGAGCTTTCAGATCGCTTGAGCATAAACATTGAGGCTCCATCTGCCTCTCACATGAGAGAGATAAGTCCAACAAAGGATTATGAAAACGATATCATCCAGAGACAAAGATATATCCGAGACCTCTCAGATAAAATCGGGCTGCAGGCAGGCCAAACTACACAGCTTGTAGTTGGATCCGCTGGAGAAAACGATGAAGAAATATTTCGAAGGGTTCTTTACGAGTATGATGAATTAAACATCAGGCGCGCCTACTTCAGCGCTTTCAGCCCGCAGAAAGGCACACCATTCGAGAAAAATGAGCCGCAGCCAAAGTGGAGGGAGCACAGGCTGTATCAAGTCGACTGGCTTTACAGGATCTACCATTTTGCTTCACGGGAAATAAAATATGCCTTTGATGAGAACGGCTTTTTATCAGACTCCGATCCCAAAATGGCGATAGCTAAAGAGCTGATGGATGCACCAGTTGATCCCAACGTTGCCAAATATGACGAGTTGCTGCACGTTCCTGGGATTGGACCTGGAAGCGCTCAGAGAATTATAGCTTTCAGAAGGCAGAAGAGAATCTCCGGAAAAGAAGAGCTTGCACACTTGGGTGTCAGAATCAAAAGGGCAGCTCCCTTCCTGAAAATCAATGGCTGGAGAGATACAACGCTGGAGATGTGGTCTTGAGGACCCCAAAGAACTTCATTTTTTATCTCTCTGCACATGAGCGCTGCACTGAAAAATTGCTATTTCGAGCCAGGATGCTTAAGGCAGAGGAGATAGATATCTCAACAGATCCTGGGATAATACAAATAAGACGCATGATCAGAAGCGTTCTAAACGAGATCAATAGATTGAAGGGATTCACCAGGCTGAAGCCGTTTGGCCCTCATATTCTTTATGGCTATCTAAAGCCACAGCACAGGATCGGAGCCTACATCTGCGATCTCTTTTCAATGAAGTTTAATGATACTATTATTATCCTTGGGAATAGCAAAGAGAGCTGGATATCATTATGCCTGGAAGGGAAGGTCATGAGATCTGTCGGCAAAGGTCTGGATAGTATGCTTTATGAAATCAAGTCGGAGCTAAGCATTTCTGAAGAAGAGGCAGAGGGCAGAGAAAATGTAAAAGAGATCTGGAAGGTTTACTATTCCAGCCAATCCTGTCCAGAACGTGAGGATATATCTGCCTTCCACAGGCGAATGCCAAAGAAGGTTCTCAATTCAGCGGGCCTTGAGGTGGAACAGAACAAAAATGGGGTTACGCTTGAGCGCTTCTTTGACATTTGAGATCTGTAGCATTACTCATTTATCTTTTTTCATCATTCTGTTGTTTTAAATCTCTAATTTTGATGCTAGTTATCGGATAGGGCAAATTAATTCCTTCCGCCTGGAAACGCAGATACAATCTCTTTATAAATTCATGTGTCAATGCAGCCCGCTTCCCGAAATCCATAGCCTTGAAAGCCACTGAAAAATTAACACCTGAATCGCTTAATCCAGTAAAAAGAAAGACCGGCTCAAACTCAGGGACACTTCCTGGAACACTCTTAATTACGTCACTGGCCACCTCCAAAGCAATCCTCTGTACCTTCTCAAGATCGCTGTCGTAGCTGACCTTTGCATTGACAGAGAACGCCATCTCTCTGATCTCCATATGATAGTTAGTGACTATGGCTGAAGCGAGCTTAGAGTTGGGAACAAGAATAACGTAACCGGATGGCGCTCTCAAGACTGTGCTATACCAAGATATATCCATGACCAACCCCTCATCTTCTGTATCCAGCTTGATGTAATCACCAGGCCGAACCTGAGTCGAGGCTATGATATGTAATCCTGAGAAGAAGTTGGAAAGCGGATTCTGAACTGCCAATGCAACAGCAATGCCCCCAATCCCTAATGCTGCAAGCATTGGTGTAATACTCAAACCAAGCGATTGAAAGATAAACAGAATGCCTACAACGGCCACAAATCCATAAATCAGGTTCTTGAACATGGTTGTGCTCGGAAAAATTTCTGGCCGCCTCTGCGTATAAAGTCCGAATAGATCGGCTGTGCACCTCGCGATGAAGAGAATAACAGATCCGACTGCTATCACGAACAATGCTTCCACCAGAATACTTCTAATAGGCAGTTCGATGGGTGCAAGCTGCACTGATAAATAGAATCCAAGGATAGCGAACCATGGTGTGATGTAGGGGCTCGACACAGCCGCTACAACTTCAAGGTTCTCATGCTTCGCAAGGTTGCAGCACTTATTTAATGCAGGGAGAATGATCTTTTTAAAAAGAAATCCTGCAATTAGACCTAGAATTGCGAATATCAAAGGTAAAAACCATTGGTTTACGATAGGTAGCTCCATTACTAATCACTGAACCTCAAGTCGTATGGAGAAGTTATTTTACCTTTCTGCCTTCTCCAAATCCTTCTTTACGTCGAGGTTGAAATCCTGAGTCAAGTAATCGAGGGTCATCGGCAGGGAGAGCTCCAATCTATCGATGAATTGGATGCCGATCTCTGCATTTGATGGTCTGCATTCCAAAAGGTGGCCCCCATGCGAGAGGTCGGAAGAGAGGAAATGCAAGTGGAATCCAGGAGCATTTAGAGATGCCATGAAGGATGGTGTGAAGAATCCTGCAATGGTTCCCTTAATGTTCTGAAATTCAAAGGTACGTTGGGCCTTTGTGGCCTCGGCAATAGGACGGTAGCTCTCCTGTTTCGGCACAGATCGCGTTCTGATATAGGAAAATAATCCTTCAGCTCTTATAGCGTAAAACAGATTGGTTGATGGAATAAGACCGTTAAGCATATCGATGAAGGAATTGTAATCCATTTCGTGTTCTATGCCATCATAGCATACAGATCTGTAGAACGTAACGCAGGCGAATGGTGTGAGAGCTTCTTCACCTATAATATTGACATGGCCTTCAGAGTTGATCTGGTAAACTATTCCATCGAGCATCATCATCTCTCCATCCAGGTCATTGAAGGTGCCTAGACCGAAGTCTCCGTGCTGCTTTATCTCGGCAAAGGGTACATTTTCCTCGAAGATCCCTTCGACTAGGGCATTGATGGGCGTTGAGAGATATATAGCGCGAGATCTGTCGGAGGATGTTGATTTAGGACAGGTATTGATGCTCTGTTGCATACCACTCTTGAGCAGAAATCGTAGAAAGAGTTTTCGCTGATAGAGCGAGCGATATTCACAACATGCATCACTAAGGAAGTGTTCATAATTCTTATCTAGCCTAGCGAACACTCTCACGGTAGTTAATGACATACCTCACGCCAATCTCATTGATACATCCTACGATTTGATCATCGGCGAGGTATTTTTTCCAAAGTACTCTCACTGATGGTTCCTTGCTAAAAGAAACCTTTCTTTCTCAGATTTCTGCGATTTGGAGGTTAGTACTGGAATAACTTCATAACCCCAATCTCTATTTGGAGCTTGGCTGATAGTCAGCCTCCATGAACTTACCTAGCCGTTTCAACTCTTTGACCTTGGCAAAGGCAGCATCTGATTCCGAAGTTCGACCAAGTTTTTGAAGAGCTAATCCTTTGTTTTCCCAAGCAATACTATTATCCGAATTGATTCTGATGGCCTCGTCATAGCACTTAATAGCATCCTCATATTTATTCTGTGATCTAAATACATCGCCTTTGCCCTCCCATGCATCAGAAGTTTCATAATTGTTTCGATTGATTCCTATAGCTAGATCGAAAGCTTGCAGAGCCTCGTCATACTTGCCTACGTGACTGAGGGCATATCCTTTGTTATCTAATATATTCTCAATAGAATTCGGATCGATCGCGATAATTTTGTCGTATATCTTAATGGCCTCATCATACTCACCCTGATCCATAAGAGCAAAACCTATGTAAATACTGGAAGATAGTGCTTGAGGAGAGCGTGGGTCGATTTCAATTGCGTTATTAAACGCTTTAATGGCATCCTCGGGATTTTTCTGATCAATTAGTGATTGTGCTTTCAAGTACCAGGCACTTGAAAAATTGGGATCGATTTCGATAGCCTTGTCTATAGCCTGCATGGCGTCGCTGTGTTTGCCCATGTTATCAAGGGGGACAACTTTATCTAGCCAAGCCTCTGCTAAATTAGGATTGATCTCGATAGCTCTATTATATGCATCTACTGAATCGTTGTATTTACCCACTCGTTCAAAATCCCTTCCTTTGTTGATCCAGATTTCAGCATCTTGTGGGTTAGTAATTAAACCAGAATCAGGTGATATTTGATTTGCTTGCACATTAGCTGGTTTAGAACCCTCCGGCTCCAAATTAAAGTCAGCTACAGCTTTGCCATCCTGATTCGTCGTTACGCTTTTTGTTGCTGTTTCGTATCCATGCTTGGTACATTGAATTGTATAGGTTTTGGATGGCGAGAAACAAGAATCAGTGGCATAATAGCCTGTGCTGTCGGTCGTCGGCTTCGAGCACTTGATATCCTGGCAATAAACGAAAGCTTGAGATAGCGGATGATTTGTATCGGCATCGTAGACATGCCCGTAGATTGTGCCATCTGGCACGGATTGATCCTCTGCTACTACTAGATCAATCGCAGCAATTGTAAGCAATACAAGGCAGATTGCGGCGGACCTCATTCTCCCAGCCTACTTATGGCAAATGCTTGCTAGCTTATAGCTTATCAAATTATCGGAATTATCATCAAAGGTGTCAATCCTCGCGGTAGTGGGATAGCTAATCATTCACAATTACCTTCTGAGTCTGTCTTGATCAATAAGATATCGGCATTTCAGAAGCACGAAGAATCCAATTTGCCTACGGTTGTCATCCTGAGGTCAAAGCTGCAAATCTCTCAGACTGTATCAGGATGTGTAGTAAACTAATCCCGAGGCGTAAGCTTCATCGTCTCGGGCCCTAGTACTTTTTCGGGAAATTCAGCACTTGATAACATTATTTCAATTGGAAGATTGAGATATCCATCTGCTCCAACATTGCCGGTATATTGGACATTTTTCAATAGATTTAAAGTAAAATATCCATTCATATCTGTAACAGCCGTTAAGCTATTACCTGCTTGATCTGTTGCAACTACTCGTGCACCATTAATTGGCATATCGCTTTCGACATCATGTATATAGCCAAACAACCTGATGCCATTAGCATTTGTGGAGCCCGCTGATGTGATGGCAGTCCCGATTGATGATACATTATAATTCTGGACGCAGAGACGTTTCACCCAATATGTCGTTCCATTGCGGTCAGTAAGTTTCACCCAATCATTGCTGTCATTAGATTCGGTGTCACATGGCACCCATTTTGTCTCACTGCTGCCGTTCTGGCTTGCTGGCATGTATTGAAATTCGGCCTCTTTTGTAAAGTTGATATAGCTAGTCGTTGCCGGTTCCTTGGTTTTGGCATAGGCATCGTCTGCTTCAGTGTTTGGCGAAGGATTTGGCGCATTACTTAAAATAAAATCAATTTCGGCTTTGCCGCTAGAATCCGTTTCAACTGTTTTTTTAGCTGTTGGATAACCATTTTTTGTGCAATCAATAACATAAGTGCTTGAAGGCGAGAAGCAATTCTCTATGGCGTAGTATCCATTGCTATCTGTCAATTGCTTGGGGCACTTAACCTCCTGGCAATACACCCAGGCATTTGATAATGGCTGCTTGGTCTGAGCGTCATATACGTGCCCATAGATGGTGCCATCGGGCATGGATTGATCCTCAGCTGCCACTGTATTGATTACAGCGATCCAAAGCATAATCAGACTGATTGCAATAGATTTCATTGCCCTTACCCCATTATATTGCTTCGAATAGGTTTGCCATTTTAACTCCGTCGTTGATATTATATCACAGTAACATTAACCGTGGCATAAACCAGGGGTATTACTGGAGTGTGGTCGTTGTTCACAAGCTGAACAGTGAATTTGTGTTTGCCCGGGGCAACACTTGGCCATGTAAATGCAGTTTCATATTTTGGCGCGAAGGTTCCAGTGGCGGTAACAGCTGGTTTGCCCGGGGTTGTTGGAACAGGGACATCCATATAGTAATGAAGATGCCCTTCTCTCGGGATACTACTAGCTCCTAGCTTGTTCACAAGAGAGAAGTTAGTGACACTGACTGAGACAATGATATTGCCTGAAGGAATTGTAGAGCCCTCTTCTGGAGAAATAATCATTATTCCTGGCAATCCACCCTTGATATCTCCTGACTTTTGGTTTTGAATATTCTGTATATTTTTCTGAGATGCTGATTGAGCTTCTGGTGATTTGCCAAATATATCTCCAGTCCCTAAATAAAAATCCATTTCTCCAATTCCATTCAAATCTGTTGTTATACTTTTCTTATCCGATTTATAACCATATTTGGCACACTCTATAAAATACGTCTCAGAAGCTATAAAGCCGCCTTCTATTGCGTAATATCCTTGGCTATCGGTTGTTTCCTTTGGTGAATTAATCCCCTGGCAATACACGAAAGCCTGAGATAGCGGCTGCTTAGTTTGGGCATCATATACATGCCCATAGATGGTGCCATCTGGTACTTCCTCTGCAGTCACTTCCCACAAGAAAAACAGCAATACTATAACCATTAGCCTTTTCAGGTCCTTTCTCATCAGCCCAGCCTCTGATCATATAAACAGCGCTCGGCACTTAATCCTTTCTAAAGAATACGCAGAGTTATTACAATCTATAAATAATAATTAAAATATAATATTACAGATCCTAGCTGAAAGTATTGCAAATTATCCTTGGCTTCACTGAATCAGCGATAGACCTGTTGCTGAATAATCAAGTGGATATCTCTTTATTTGCAAAGTTGAGACCCGTTAAGTCACTATCCGTCAAATTTACAGTATATTTGCCATCAGCAGGCATAACCGCAGCCCAGCCTGTGGGGAGAACCTCATAGATAACGTATATCCCTGGGTTCAGGCCGCTGAAAGCATAATCCCCGGCACCGTTACTTGTAGCATTAGCGATAACTATACCTGCAGGTTGCTCCAGATTAATCAACCAGCCGGAAAGACCATTATCATTAGCATCAACATTTTCATTTCTATTGGGATCGAATACTTTGCCTGAGATTGAGTAACTATTATCTCGATGCAAGTTGATATCATTCGGTACAGTGATATTTATTGGCAGGGTTCTGCTTGCTGATGGAGTCACATTCAATGGTAATGAGGTAAATGAAGCTGATGCGCCAGCATCGCTTTTAGATGAACTAGATTCCAAATAAATATCTGCCCTCGCTTTGCCGTTTTCGTCTGTCGTCGAGCTAACTTGGGTTGATTTATAGCCTTACTTAGTGCATTCGATATTATAGGTCTTTGAAGGCAAGAAATCGCCTTTAATGGCATAATATCCCTGGCTATCAGTTATCTCTTTTGGGGTTTTAATATCTTGGCAATACACCCAAGCCTGAGATAGCGGCTGCTTAGTATCAGCATCGTAGACGTGACCATAGATTAAGCCTCCAGATGTTGAGCCATCTTCAGCAATTACTACACCATTGACACATATGACAAGTAGCATAACTAAAGAAATTCCGCCTAATTTCATCTTATTCCAACCCCTAACTACTCACAAACCTCTCTTCAGCATAATAAATGATAGGAGTTAAGATCCCCAATTCTTTTCCCAAATTTCTAAATCTTCTGTAGTGCAACCATATTTATTTTGCAATTGGTTAGCTTCATCTTCTCGACCAAGCTTTCTAAGCGCTACAATTTTATCAAACTGGGGATTTCCATATCTTGGAGCTAATTCAATGGCCTTATCATACGCCTTAAGTGCCTCTTCATGCCTTCCCATCTTAAAGAGAGCATTTCCTTTGTTATCTGAATAAGCGGAAGCATCACTATCATCCTCGGCGTATTCGATAGCTCTATCATAGCATTGGATTGCTTCTTCCTGATTTCCTAACTCCATTAGACATATTGCCTTATTGTTCCAAGCCTTTGAATGATGTGGATTTTCATTTATGACTTTATCGAAATATTTTATAGCTTCGTCTTTTTTGCCAGAATCGCGAAGGGCTATACCTATCCACAGCAATGCTTCTGTATCTGATGGATCTGATTCCAATACTTTGTTGTAGGCGTCAATGGACTCTTGATATTTTTTCGCCATCAGAAATGCAAAACCTATTTTGAACCATTGATCGTTTTCTAAGGAAGGATTAAGCGCTATAGCCTTTGCATAGGCTTCAGCGGCACCCTCATAATTGCCTTGATTGTTTAAATCATCTCCTTTTGAGATCCATGACTGCGCATTAATTGAATTTTCTTTTTCGGTGGCTTTCTTAATAGAAAAAGATTCTTCAGCCTTTCCCTGTTTATCTGTTACAACCGTCTTACTGGATGACTCATAGCCGAACTTAGTACACTTAATAATGTACGAAGTAGAGGGTGAAAAACACCCTGCAATGGTATAATATCCATCTTTATCGGTCGTTTGTTTAGGGCAATTGGTATCCTGGCAGTATACAAAAGCCTGAGATAGCGGCTGCTTAGTATCGGCATCATAGACATGCCCATATATGGTTCCATCTGGCACTTCCTCTGCGGTCACTCCCCGGATAAAAAATAGCAATACTACAACCATCAGCATTTTCAGGTCCTGCCTCATCCACTCTCGCCTCTCGCCAGTAGTATAATACGCCCTTAGTAGACTCTACAAATTTTTTTACTTACGTCAACTTTGGGTCTCCCTTGTAGAAATATATCGTAACAGTCTCTTCTGAAGGTTCTGTGAAAGATTGTACCGCATTTTGTACTAAAGCGATTATCTCCGTTAATTTAGAATAAATAGTTCCTGTTAATAAATCTAACAGCTGACCCGCTGCATAATCAACTCCACATTCGCCAACTGCTTTTACGAGAACATCGGGATGATTTACAAAATAATCCTTAGATTTTAAGGCCCAATCTTGTAAGCTAACATCTGACATGGGTTCATTAGGGAATGACTCGCTTTTTATTCCATCTTTTATCGTCACAAGCGTTTCTGTTGTTGGTTTGCAGCTCTTAACTCCTTTCATTCCCAATAATCCAATTACATGCTCCAAAAAATATGTACCATAATCAACATTGACGTCTATCGTGGCAACGTATGCATTTGATAGTTTCGGATTGTTTGATAGTCTTGGATCGCTACATTTTAGACCTCGAACAGCTCGAATAGTTATTTCGTTTGAACCAGTGTCTGAATTAGACTCCGTGAGAGTAAACGTTCTATCGTAGAAATTCTCGCCTATAGAGGGACCTTTATATGTCTCCACATTATATCTGGTTGATCTAGTGTTTGTAACCTTGATATCTACCGCTACATGCTTATCATCGATTTCGTTATACTCTAGGGGTTCAATCTCGATTATATCACCCCTTACTTTGGAGAAGTATTGGTTTCTGGTTAATTCGTAGGTCCATTGCGATGGCGGTTTTGATCCTTCATTCCCAACGACATTGAAATCGATTATTTCTTCAAGATTTTGTTTGGTGGTCCACGCATCAAATTTAACTTCATATGTTCCTGGAATATTCAAAATTAGCTTTTTAGCCCCACTCTTATCCTTTGAAAAAGTATCATCAGTAAAAGTCTTAGAGAAACCTGAGGTTTGGGACCCTGGTATTGAGTCTACTACAATTTGACGATGAGCATCACCTATATTAATATTATAATTAATAGTTGTTTCCTCACCTACGTTATACTCTTGTTTATCTGTGGAAACTTCTATTTTTAGCTCATTTACTACGAATTTGCATTCAACATCTTTATGTTCATTGCCTATCCACGCCTCTAGTTTTACAACATAGATTCCAGGCTCATCCATTTCGAGCTTGCAGGTTCCACTCTTTTCGCTTGCTAAATCATTCTCACTGAATTCTTTGCTGAAAGAAGGCGTTTGTGTCCCAGGCACAGAACTAACAGTTATCCTTCGGCCAGCGTTTTCAATGTTCGTCTCATAATTTATGTTTACTTCATCACCAATTTCATACTCTGGCTTATCGGTCGAGACATTTATTTCCAGCTCAGGTGTAATCTTCTTGACGTAATATCTCTTATCTTCCACTATACTAGATTGCCATGCCGTCTCAAATCCAGTGTTATACTTGCCTTTGGATGTATCGATGCTAGCATAAACTTCTGCTTGATCTCCTTGATCGAGGGCATCATAGCTGCCTCCGTGATCGGGAGCATACTTACTCTCATATGTATATACGGCTATCAAGTCATCTTTTGGAATGTCTGGACCTTCGAGGATCTTATCAGCTTTGAAGTAATATGCCCTAAACCCTATGACCGTTTGATTACGATAGCAGGTACCAATGAACCTGATATCTTCCAATTTGGGTTCTATTGTATAATTGGCATATGCCTCGTCATCAACGTCTCCATGTTTGCCGTCTTTTACCTGGACACGAATGGTATTATTGCCTGTATCATCATTTCCTGCATTCCAGGTCCAGGTATTCTCCTGAGACCAGTCTTTGACCACCTTATAATCATGAGAGGATGGTCCTTTTAGCTCAAACCTGTAACTTATGATATCATTATCAGGATCTTCCGCCTTTGCCATCCAGGTTATTTGCGTATTGGGATTCTGCGGACTGGGCTTATCCGGCTCCAAGAAGAGAAGCTTCGGAGGTTCATTCCCAGATCCGATTTTATTAATGTAATATTTCTTATCTCCGGTTATGCCCGCTAGCCAAGCTATCTCATATCCATCATTCCACTTGCCTTTATCTGTGTCGATGCTGGCATAGACCTCTGCCTTATCTCCTTCTCGGAGTGAGTCAGCATGGCCTCTTTCGCCAAGCGGCTTCGAATCATCATATATGTCCACGCCAATGGGATCGCCTACTGGGATATTGGCTCCTTCGAGAATCTTGTCAACTTTGAAGTAATAAACTGCAAAGCCCATTGGCGCATTGCTGCGATACAATGTGCCATTGAACTTGATCTCATTCTCTTTGCTGCCAGTAATGGAATAATCGATTACCTTGACTGCCGTCTGTCCCTTGCTGTTTTGAGCCACACCTTTAATCTCATAGTTCCCTGCCTCTTTCGGCTCCCAGGTCCAGATCGGCATAGCAGAAAATTCCCTGGTAACTTTGAAATCGGAACCTTCCTTTTTCAATTCAAATTGGTATCTCAGAGCATCCTTTCCAGGGTTTGATGCTTGAATAGAACACATTATTTTGGGCGATTTCAATAGTTCCTGCGGAGACTGTGGTAATGCTTTTAGCGAAGTTATTTCAAATTGAGCACCATTTGGTCCTGTCGTATTTACTATTTCATATGAAGACACATTATGCGCATCATATGCATCAGGGCCTGCATGGCTGCCATCTCTAACCCAAACGTCTATCTCATTCTTCCCAACATCTGTAGGCCCTGGCATCCAGTTCCATGTATAATCGCTGAAAAAGCCATCAGTAGGTATGCTTATCCAGTCAGTCTTTGCCTGCCACTGGTTATTCGTCGATGGACCTTTTAGCCAGAATTTGAATTGGATTGTATCACTATCCAGGTCAAAAGCTGTTACTGAACAGTTCACTTTTGTTCCGACTTGAGCCTGAATTGGAGGCTCTAAGCTCATCCAGAAAACCGGCGGCCTATTAATAATACTATAATTTATTATCTGATTAACTTCAGATTTACCATCAGTAACCGTTCCTCTAATCTCATACTCTCCAGAATCTTGCGGTTCCCATATCCATAATGGCATAGCGCTAAAATCCTGTGTTACTTTGAAATCCTCGCCCTTCTTTCGTAGCTCAAACTTGTACTGCAACGAGTCATTATCAGGATCTGACGCTTTAGTTAGAACTAGCACTATGCCAATCGTCTTAATGGTAAATAGCTGCTGAGGTGATTTAGGCGATGCGCTTATGGAGATTATGATTGGCTGCCTATTTTCAACTACATTGAACTCACAGCTTGCATCCTTGCTTTCCTTACTGGTCCATGCTTGCAGCTTGGCAGTGTAAGCCCCGGATTTATTCAAAGTAAGTTTCTTAGTTCCGTTTGCTTCCTTGGGGAAGTTATTCTCTCCAAATGTCGTAACAGGCGTTCCATTTAAGCTAACTATTATTCGGCGACCAGCATTCTCAGCACCAGTCTGATAGTAAATGGTCGCCTCATCGCCCACTTTATACTCTGTTTTATCTGTCCATATCTTGAGGGCTAGATCTTTCTCTGAGACATTGAATTTGCAGCTGGCATCCTTGTGTTCTTTGCTGGTCCAAGCTTCTAGTTTAACCATATAAGTTCCAGGTTTATCAATAGTAAGATTCCTGGTTCCGCTCTTCTCTTTCTGAAAGTCGTTTTCGCCGAATGTCTTAGTGAATAGCGTTGTTTTTGTTCCCTGTTCCATGACAGTTATTCTTCGCCCGGCATTCTCAACGCCCGTCTCATAATGGATAATTACATTTTCGCCTGTTTTATACTCTGTTGTATCGGTCGAAATTTTAAGCGCTAAACTAGGTTCTAATAAGAAATCATGAGGCGAGTTACCCTTATTGTCTGTGTTTCCTGACTCTGTAACAGTCTCATAGCCCTGAGCTGTACATGTAATATTATAGTCGATCGAAGGACAACCTTTATTAAAGCTATACTGGCCTGAAGAGTCGGTAATGACTGGATCAGAGCACCTTCCGTGCTGACAAATTTTAATACTTGCGCTTTGAACCGGCAAGTTGGTCTGGCCATCCAGCACTTTACCAGATATAGTGCCGTCACAAATTGGTTCGAGGAGGAAATCATGAGGTGAATTGCCCTTTTCGTCCGTGTTTCCTGGCTCTGTAACAGTCTCATAGCCCTGAGCCGTACAAGTTATATTATAATCGATGGAAGGACAACCCTTATTCAAACTATACTGGCCTGCTGAATCGGTAGTAACAGGATCTGAGCATCTGCCGCTCTGACATACCTTGATGCTTGCACCCTGAATAGGTTTGTTTGTCAGGCCATCGAGAACTTTACCAGATATCTTGCCTGAGCAATCAGGCTCAAGCAGTATCTCGTTTAAAGAATTTCCGCTATCATCTGTAATGCCTGTATCACTATAATCCTTATAGCCTTTAGCTAAGCAGGTTATATTGTAGCTTATGGATGGGCAACCCTTATTAAAGCTATATTGACCTGAAGAACCGGTAATAACCGGGTCTGAACATTTTCCATATTGACAAATCTTGACGCTAGCTCCTTGAATTGGTTTATTTGTGAGCCCATTAATCACTTTTCCTGAGATCATGCCATTGCAATTGGGTTCAAGCAGAATCTCATGCAATGAGTTACCCTTATCGTCAGTTACGCCAGTCTTTTGATATGTTATGTAACCCTGAGCTGTGCAGGTTATATTATAATCGACCGAAGGATAACCCTTATTCATGCTGTATTGGCCAGCTTCATCAGTAGTTATGGGATCTGAGCATCTGCTGCTCTGACAAATTTTAACGCTCGCTCCCTGAACGGGTTTATTTGTCCGGCTGTTGAGAACTTTACCTGAAATTGTACCCTGGCAATTTGGTTCTAAGAGAATCTCATGTAGAGAGTTTCCTTTCTCGTCTGTCTTGCCAGTGTTAGTATAGTTCTGATAACCCGAGGCAGAACAAGTTATCTCATAATCAATAGATGGGTAACCTTTTTTGCTGTATTGGCCAGCCGAATCGGTTGTTACAGGGTCCAAGCACTTTCCATTCACGCAGATAGTGACAGTTGCACCCTTGACAAGCTTATTGGTAAGTGAGTTCAGGACCTTGCCCGATATTGCCCCTTGGCCTTCAGGCTCCAAGAGAATTTCGTGTAGAGAATTCCCGTCATCGTCTGTATTGCTCGAGTCCTGATAGGTCTTATAGCCGTCTGCAGAGCAGGTTATCTTATAGCCCATTACAGAACAGCCTTTTGAGTAAACGAACTGACCTGAAGAGTCGGTAATCACTGGATCTGAACATTTATTATATACATCCTGGCAAATTGTTATCTTAGCCCCCTGAACGGGATTATTAGTCAAAGAGTTGAGGACCTTGCCGGATATAGTACCCTTGCATTCTGGTTCAAGCTGGATCTCATAGACTGCATTTCCATTCCCATCGGTATTAGTCACTCCCTGATTGTCCTTGTAGCCTGGGGCTGAGCAGGTCACATTGTAACTTGTTGAAGGACAGCCGTTCTTGCTATACTGGCCTGCTGAATCAGTTGTTACTGGATCTAGGCATTTATCGTTAACGCAGAAGGTGATAGTAGCACCTTGAACAGGCTTATTAGTATGTGAGTTCAGGACCTTGCCCGAAATAGTGCCTTTGCATTCAGGCTCTAACAGGATTTCATGCAGAGAATTTCCACTCTCATCTGTATAGCTCGATCCCTTGTAAGTTTGGTAGCCGCTTGCAGAGCATGTTATGTCGTAATTGATTGCGGGACAGAATCCGTTCGAACTATATTGTCCTGAGGCATCGGTAACAATCGGCTTTGAGCAATTTCCATTTATGCATATTGCTATCGTTGCTCCTTGGACTGGCTTGTTGGTAAGCGAGTTCAATACTTTGCCGGATATGGTTCCACCGCATACGGTAATCGTGCATTGATCTTCTTTTTTATCGTTATCCGTCCAAGCTTCAAGCTTTATCTCGTATGTTCCAGCCTTATTTGGGGTGAACTTTCTAGTTCCGCTCTTTTCCTTTGCGAATGTATTTTCCCCAAATACCTGATTGAATGGAGGTGTCTGGGACCCTGTAGAAGTAATGGATATCCTGCGACCAGCGCTCTCAATGCTGGTCTCGTAATGGATAGTTACTTCTTCGCCTGCTTTGTATTCCGTTTTATCGGTCCAGACTTTAATTGTTAGCTCTCTCTCCAGAAGAATTTCATGTAATGAATTTCCTTTTTCATCAGTCTTGCCTGTATTCTTGTATGTTTGATAGCCTGAAGCAGAACAGGTTATCTCATAATCGCTCGATGGACAACCTTTATTGAAGCTATATTGGCCTGCTGAATCGGTAGTTACTGGATCGGAGCATTTTCCACTATGACAAATCGTTATGCTTGCTCCCTGAACGGGATTATTGGTTAGACCATCTAGAACTTTGCCGGAAATCGCGCCTTTGCATTCAGGCTCAAGTAGGATTTCATGGAGCGAGTTGCCTTTATCATCTGTGGTGTTTGTGCTCTGATAAGTTATGTAACCAGATGCAGAACAGGTTATATCGTAGCTTATCGAAGGACAAACCTTGCTCAAGCTAAACTGACCCTCTGAATCAGTAATAACCGGGTCCATGCACTTTCCGTTCGTGCAAACTAGTAGATTAGCCCCCTGGATAGTGGCTTTGGTAGTAGCATCAAGCACCTTGCCGGAAATCGTACCCTGGCAATCAGGCTCTAAGAGGATCTCATGCAGTGAGTTTCCATCATCTTTTGTTGTACCCGTATTCTCATAAGTCTTGTAACCTTCAGCGGAGCAGGTTATCTCATAATCGGTCAATGGACATAGTCCGCTCAAGGTGTATTGGCCTGAAGAATCGGTGATAACTGGATCAAAACACTTCCCATTCTGGCAGATTAGCAGATTAGCGCCTTGGACTGGTTCATTGGTGATTGAATTGAGTACCTTGCCGGATAATATGCCCTGACAATTGCGCTTCAATTTGAAGTCTTGCCATGCGTTTCCCTTATCATCAGTGGTTACGGATAAGGTAGAAGAATTGTAGCCTTCTGCAGAGCAAGTTAGATCATAGCTGGTCGAGGGACATACCTGCTTCCCTGAGCTGTATAACCCCGTTGAATCTACCGGTGCAGGAGACCAGCAATCTCCACCTTTCTTGCATATCAATAAGGTTGCGCCTATTATAGGAGATTTATTTTCAAAATCGGAAACGTGCCCAGAGATCTCGCCTTGACAATTGGGCTCTAGTTTGAAATCCTGCCATGCATTCCCTTTATTATCCGTAGTTACAGTTTGGGTGGATGACTTATAGCCTTCTACAGAGCAGGTTACATCATAGGTAGTTGAAGGACAAGCCTTTCCGCCTGAGCTATAAAGTCCTGTTGAATCTACAGGTGGAGGAGACCAGCAGTCGCCTCCGCTTGGACAGATTAATAATGTTGCTCCAGGGATTGGAGACTTAGTATTGATATCGGAGACATGACCAGAGATTGTGCCTGAGCACGACAGCTGAAGGGTTAGAGGAACGTATGCATTTCCGTTTCCGTCAGTTACTACATCCTGGCTGATGGGCACGTAACCCTGAGCCGAACATGTTAGCACATAAGTTGTAGACGGACAGAATGCCTGGTAACTACTGAATGCACCGTTGGCATTAGTTGTACCGGACCAACTACCAATAACAATCGATGCGCCAGATATCGGCGTGCCACTTGAAGAATCTGTTACTTTGCCGGAGATTATGCCTGTACAGGGCACCTCCTTTTCAACTTGGCTGCACTGACAATTGCCTCCAACACAGTTGCACTCCCTGTACCTCTGGTACATTTTGCCATCTCTAATATAAGGCTGGTCAATAGGGCCACTTTTGCTTTGGCAAGCCTGTTGATTACAGGATGGTTGGGGCGGAGTAACATCTACGCAGTTACCATTAACGCATTGTCGCTGGGGGCTGTAGGCGTTACAGTCATCAGAGACTTGCCAATATTGGTTTCCGTTCTGATAACATAGCCTTTCGGCAACGTTATTATTGCATCGATAGGTCTCTGTGCATCCGGATGGTTGAGGACAAATTACATCATAGGTACACTCTGCTTCGCATGAGTTCGAACTGCTAGAATCAGCGAGATAGTAGTTAGGTTTGGGTTTATTTGGAACCCCTCCGTTGCACGATACCTTTAAAATCACCGTGTGTGTTCCGCATGGTTCTGAGGCCGTGCCAGATGTTTGATGTGTGCCAGCAGTAACGTCCTCAGAATAAAAGACACCGCCGCTACCATCTGGCAAAACAATCGCCAGACTGGCAGTACAATCACAATCTACGGAGAATTGAAATGTTACAGTTTCTCCTAGGTTATATTGAGACTTATCAGTCGAAACAGAACATGTTGCATTCGCTTGACCGATCGATAAGAGACATATGATAACTAGTAATAACCCTAAAGCCTTTGAATTCCTTTTCGCTTGAGAAAAAAGACTAAGCTTGAGGAGCATCAATCCTCACAATTACTAACTTGGGGTATTCCCATTCTTTGCGCCTCTTCAAACTTGGATTTGAATGAAAAATCATAATCCTTCTCAAACTGCTGGCCGCTCTTGGTAGTAATTATAGCCTTTACAGGGAATTTCCCCCAGGTCCATATCCATATTTCAAAATCATTGCTTGAATCTTCAGAGATTTGTTCAGGATTCGGGAAGGATGGATGTAGAACGTACTTCACGCTCTTTACCTTATTCAGATCAGGTCCGGTCAGATAGATTCTGTTCTTAACGTAGAAGTCCTTCCCTTCCTGGCAATAGTATACAACGCGATCCTTATCGGAATAGACATCGTTAGCCACTTCTACGTTCAAGTTGGCAGGCCGGTTTTGTATAATTTGGTAATTATCATATTCTTTGAATGCATCTATATCGGAGGGGCCTCCGCGTTTCCCATCTCGGATCTCCACCTGGATATTAGAACTTCCTGCATCACTATCTCCAGCCTTCCAAGACCAGGTGTTGCTCAGGCTCCAATCTTGTATAACTTTCCATTGGCCTCCTGTCTGAGGGCCGTCTATTGAGAACCTGTAATAGATTGGATCGTTTTCCGGATCAGAGGCTATTGCGCGCCAAGTTATAACCGCTCCTACCTGCTGGGGGCTCGGCATATCAGGACTTAAGCTGAGAATATTCGGCGGTTGATTTTGGTTCTCGGCTCCAGATTGCATTAATAATACTGTACAAGATATTAATAGTAGGTAAATTATAGTGACAAACGAAAACTTTCCCACTATACTCAAACCAATCGCCTCACAAGGATAGCTTTCCTCTCAAAGGAAGTACTTTGGCAAGCTAATCTTAGAATGTGATTAGGCAAAATAATTTCAGCTATAAGAGACTTAACTGCCCAGCTAACTAGGCCTAAGTTTGGGCTATCCATCCCTACCATGAATCGCCAATCAATTTCTCACTAATTAAAGCTTATGTTTTCAGAATTCTATTAATGTTTCCTGTATTTTATTTCAAGCATAGGTTAAATTGGAGCAACATCAAGAGTCAAATGAAAGTTAGGCTGCAGATTCACTTTTTCTCGACGGCAGCACGCTCGCAGCTATTGCCAGCAGAGGCCCCGCTATCAGTCCGGACCCGGCCAATAGAGCTATAGTTCCTATGACCGCCATCATAACCCTTTGAAGAATTCCTGCCTCGCCTCGTGATAAACGCAATGAAACAACGCCGAGAACTACAGGGATGATTGCCAATAGAACTGTTATAGCAACCTCTGATCCTGCAGGTGCACGGATCAGGCTGAAGGCCATCTGGGAAAGCACTGTTGCGCCTGTACCGAGGATTAGGAAACCAGCCAAAGTGCCTGCTCTATAAAAGAGAGTCCGAATGGTGCTGCGCCAGATGACGAATAACCCTATGAGAAAAGCTACAAGTATGGGCATCAATATTGTAGACAGGCTTTGTCCTTCCCACTGATATACTGATATAAGTCTTAGTGGTGTAAGAATCCTCTCTGCAAAGGTGAACTCTTCGCGATAGCCTATGGCCAGACTGTAATGGCCGATCATACTGCTACTTACATTACTCCTATTATTGTTGCTGTAAACCGCTACATAATACATGCCCGATTCGGGGGCTGCTATATCAAGATCCGATTGCTGATAGTAGCTGCTAGGCCCAAAGGGCTCATAAACGGCCTGATCAGAGCTGTTGCTTTTTACAGTGATGACTCCATAGCCTTTGGGGATATTCACATGACTCGGAAGCGTGCCCGTGGAATTAAGCCCAGGCCCAAGAAGCGCCATATTTGGTTCAAAGCCCTTTTCCGTCGGGTTTGCAGTCTTTAGGAGCGTTAGCAGAATCTCTTTGCCTTTGTCCATATAAAACGAATAATATTGCGGCCTTTCTGGGCTTATGGTGCTATAGATAGCCCACGATTTCCCCGGATCTGATATCAGCATGGCTGAAGATATATTCTCATTCCCTTCCGGGAACAGCGGAACATGCGCCTGTGCAATATTGGCCAGTAGCAGCAGAATCGCTATAGCTAGGTAAAGCCTCACAGGAATCTCTTAGGCACGCGTAGGTATTCAAAATTTCGGCCTTGGCGTTTGAATGCTCAACGAAGACAATAAAGAATGCTGGAGATCTCCTTCAATGCATTCTATTATAGAATCGAGCATAGATTTGGCAATACGATTTATATGACCAATAAGCCTCAGGGCGCTTAGGAGAATATATTCAATAATACATAATCGCATGTGGAAAGATTTATATTTCCTAGATAAGCTACCTACTCTATAATTTAAGGAGTGGAGGTTAAGCATGGCTTCAACCAAAGTAACTTTATTAATATTAGCAGCTGCGTTGCTTTCTGCAGGCCTGGCTACGGCAGCGGGTAGTGCAACAGCGAGCAATGGCATTCTAGATGAATCGAAGGCTCTGAACCTAACCACGTTCTCAACGGCGGTCCAGAATGCCAATATGTCTGAGACTTTGAACAACCAAGGGGTTCTAATAATTGGCAATGGCTCTTTTATTGTATTCGCTCCCAGCGATGCCGCCTTTGCAGCTTTGGCCCCCGGAGACCTGAGCAACCTTATGGAGAACCAGACTGATCTGAAGAGAGTCCTGAGCTATCATGTCGTCTGGAATGATGGAACTCTCGGCAATTTAAGCAGTCTTTCCTCGGTGGAAACCCTGGAAGGAGAGAACCTCAGCCTGAACTCGACAGGCGGCCTAAAGGTGAACGGTGCAAATGTGCTGCAGGTCAAGAATTACGATAACGGCACGATATATGTCATCGATAAAGTGCTGATGCCCAAGCAAAAGGGCGCAGGCATGAGCTTCGTAGATGCAGCGAATAAATTGAAAGACATAAAAACATTCGCAGGTGATATCCAGTCTGCAGGTCTCGTCGATAACCTCAACGGCCAGGGATTGTTCGGCCTGGGCGCTATTGGCGGAGGACCGTATACAATCTTCGCCCCAAGCGATGCTGCTTTCTCAAAGGTTCCTGCTGCAACGATGAAATCAATAAGCTCAAATAAAGACAATATGATGACCTTGCTGAGCTATCACATAGTGGAGAGCAGAGCAGTCCTCAACAATACCGACGCTTCATCCGTCAAGACTCTTGACGGGTCTTCGCTTGCGATAGATACTAAGGCAGGAATTGTTGGCGGCGCTAAAGTGCTTAAGTCCAAGAGATACAGCAATGGAATAATTTACGAAATCGACCAAGTGCTGATACCCCTGAAGCTATCAATAGGGATGTGAGTCGAGGATAATATAATCGATAATATAATCCATATATCATTCCAGGATCGAAGCCTTATCGGCTCAGATCCTGGGATTTTTGTTATTGCTGCTTGTTACTACTATAATTCTTAAATATACAGCTATTCAGCCTAAAACCTGGAACAATCAAACTTAAAATAGCCTCTAGATCTTGTAATTTAGATCAATCAGAAAAAGTTTATTACTAAACCCAACTATTACTATTAGAAAATCAAATACTGCATATGAATTTTATAGAATATAGGTTGGCTTCATGAGGTTTGATGATATGGCCGGACAGGGACTGGAACTTAAGCTAAGCAGGGTGTTTGATGGCATTTATGATGCTAATGATAGCATAAATACATTCAAGATGCTTATAGGTGGTAAGTGGCAAGCCTCTGAGAATGGCAGTGCATTCGATGTACACACGCCTATTGATGGCAGCACTATCGCAAAGGCGCAGCTTGCCGCCCACGTCGATGTAGATCAGGCGGTCAATGCTGCTAAGGAGAACAGAAGTATAAGGGATCTGCCTGCAATTGAGCGCATAGAGATATTCAACTGCGCTGCTGGCATCCTTGAGCAGCATAAAGATGAGTTTGCCAGAGTTCTTCAGCTTGAGGCAGGGAAGACATCTCATGATGCCAATGGCGAAGTTGAGGCTTCTATCCATAGGCTCAGGTTGACGATGGAAGAGGCCAGAAAGATCTTCGGCGAGTATGTGCCTGGCGATTGGTCAACAACAACAGTCGGAAAGATTGCCTTAGTTATCCGTGAGCCTGTGGGCGTTGTTGCCGCAATAACGCCATTCAACTATCCCCTTTATATGGCCGTATCAAAGATTGCTCCTGCACTTCTGGCAGGTAACACCGTTGTAGCCAAACCATCAAGCACCAATCCCATTTCTGCGATTCTGCTGGTGAATGTTCTGGAAAGCGCAGGAGTTCCTGGCGGCAGCCTGAATATAATCACCGGCAAAGGCGATGAGACAGGAGATGCCCTGATAACCAACGAGAAGTTGGATATGATCAACTTCACAGGCAGCACACCAGTAGGTCGCCGCGTTTCGCAGCTTGCTGTTATGAAAAGACTGCACTTGGAGCTTGGCGGAAAAGGCTATGCACTTGTGCTGGAGGATGCAGATCTCGATCTGGCGGCTGATAAATGTGTTTTTGGATCCTTAAAATACGCCGGTCAAAGATGCGATGCTGTGAGCGCTATATTGGCAATGGAGGCAATTGCGGATGATCTGGTGGAAAGAATTGTCAAAGATGTTGATACATGGAAGTTCGGAGACCCGACGGACGAGACTGTAGCGATTGGACCTGTGATAAACAAGGCTGCAGCTGAACGGATTCATGCCATGGTTATGAATGCTGTGGACAACGGGGCAGAGCTTCTTAGAGGCGGAAAGTATCATGAAGCCTACTACGAGCCTACTGTTCTGGATAATGTTCCGATTTACGCCGAGATAGCCAAGGAGGAGACCTTCGGTCCTGTTGTGACGGTCATGAGATTCAATAAAGAAGAAGAAGCTCTTAGATTTGCCAAGATGTCGAAGTATGGACTTGAATCATGCGTCTTCACCAATAACTTTTATAAGATGTGGCATATTGCAAAAGGATTGGAGTGCGGTGAAGTAACCATAAACGATTATCCTCTCCATGGAGTTGGATACTTCCCCTTCGGCGGCATAAAGGACTCAGGAATGGGACGTGAGGGTGTTGGCTACAGCATAGACGAAATGACGAATCTAAAGACCATTGTCTTCAATCTTGCGCCTGCCGGTCTTGGCAAGAAGGAGCCATCCGCTGTTACCTGCAAAAAAGAGCCGCTCTATAAGCGCCTGGCTAGAGAGGATGGAGAGTGATTTGCTGTATTTTTTATATTTTTTGCTATAGATTTAGAAAGCTTTGTAGCTCCTTTTTACTGCTGACGTTCAATAGGACACCTCTTCGATCTCCATCCAGCCATTCCTCCCAATATCACCACCAGATCTTTCCATCCGTTGCGCTGCAGAAAGCTTGCTGCAATCATCGAACGCATTCCGCTGCCACAGAATACATACACCGTTTTATCCTTTGGAACCTCAGCCATATGTTGTGGTATCTGGGTTACATGGATATGATGGGCTGCCTGGATCTTGCCGTCTCTCTCCAGCTCCTCATCGCTCCTGACATCCAGGACCCATAGACCTTCACTAGAATCCAAAAGCTTGCAGAATCTTTGAACCGTTATAGTTCCGATGGTGCAGCTATCCTTTCCAGACATATGCCAATTCAACATGCCGCCTGAAAGATAGCCTGCAAGGTTATCAAATCCCAATCTTGTCAAAATCCTAGTCTGCTCATCAGGATCGTTGGTCTCATTCACCAGAAGGATTGGTCTATCATAGCTCAAAAACCAGCCGGCGAAGCTTGCCAGGCCATCCAGCCAGATTGATTGAGCATATGTGACATGAGCCGCACCGAATCCAAGCTCCATCCGAGTATCAAGTATAGTTGCACCCTTTGAAGCATCCTCGAAATCTTTAGGTGAAAGAGGCTTTGGCAAAGGCAGAGTCGGCAGAGGTGCACCTTCGAGGTTCAGCCTTTCCATCTGTGTGAAATAAGGCGGCCTCTCTGGCTGGGATGCCATCAGATTGGCGATAAACTTTTCTTTATCTTTAAGCTGCAAGCGGGGATTGTGCCTTCGTTCTATGCCTATCGTAGTCCAAAGTCTTTCGGCGATCGACTCACCGCATACTGAGCCTGCGCCGTGAGCAGGACAGATGATCACATCATCTCCGAGAGGAAGCAGCCTTCCAAAGATGCTGTCATAGAGCATGGCTGCCATCTCAGGCTCTTTATCCTTTCCAAGTAAATCGATCCGTCCAACCTCTCCTGCAAAGAGGGTATCGCCGCTGAAGATCACCCACGGCACTCCATCTGGATCATGCAATAGGTAGTTCATCATCCCCAAAGTATGGCCAGGCGCATGAATGGCTTCAATCTCCAGGCGGCCAATTTTCCATTTCTGGCCGTCTTTAACTGCTTCGCCATATTTGTACTCCAGATGGCTGTCTGCATGCCAGATTTCAGCTCCCGTTCGTCTGGCAATCTCGATAGATCCGATGAGGTAGTCCTCATTTCTGTGAGTTTCGAGGATGTGTCTGATCCTCATGCCCTCTGCAATAGATTTCTCGACGTATGCCTCGCAATCACGTCTGGGATCGATGACAATAGCATCGTTCTTGTCGCCAAAAAGGTAGGAGTAGTGGGCTAGCCCTTTGGAGACAATCCTTTCGAAGAGCATATTCCACCTGGTTTTTTATTACAGGTTAACTGCTGTCATCGATACCATAACCACTGCTACCATTACTACCGCATCTATCGCGGATTCTTTCCTGTTACAGTCGGGTTCTCAGGATATGAAGACCATTCTGTGAAGGATCCCTCATAGATTCTTACCTTGTCATGGCCCTTATAGAACTTGAAGAACAGGAACTCATTTGTTGCCTCACGTCCTGTTCCACAGTAGATTAGCAGAGTTTTATCTGGAGTTATATCGAATTTGCCTATAAGCTGCTGGAGTTCCTCGTCGCTCTTCATCGCTTTCGGGTTCTCCTTGGTCATCAGGCTCCTCCAAGGCAGGCTGAATGCGCCAGGAATATGGCCGTTCTTAATCCACAGGCCGCCCTCCTCATAAATCTCGGCAGGCCGTGCGTCAAAGAGGATCACATCCTTTCGATCCTTTATTCTCTTGAACTCATCATACTCGATAAAGTATTCCTTGCGCAGCTGTACTTTGAAATCCGAGGGTTCCCATTTCGGAAAGACCTTAGTAAGCTCTCTGCCCTCACCTTTCCATTTCTCTAATCCACCGTCAAGAATGTAGACTTTATTATGGCCGAAGCGAACAAGTGAGTAAGCCATCATCGTTTGCTCGAGGCCATCTCCCAAGCCTGCGGTGCATCTACTGTAGCGGCCTGCTCCAGAGTATATTACAACTGGCCTATTAGGATCAATGCTCGCGCGGCTAAAGACCGGCTGGATGCTCTCAGGCAGCACAAACATCGCAGGCATGCGATCCCACGCGGATCTGAGCAGCCCTTCATTCAGGTAAATGGCACCTGGGATATGGCCCATGATATAATCGTGGACGTTCGGCTGGACATCCAAGATCATGAGGTCATCGCTGTTCAAATGCTGGCTCAGCCACTCAGTAGAAATCCATTTAACTTTGCTTTCGCCCTGGGGATATGGATCTGTCTCCAATTAAATCGCCTCTGACGCTGCTATTAGGATGCTGACGGAATGAAGTTTTTCTATATCTTTTAGATACCGATCACTTATCTAGTTAACTCATCCAATTCTGCTTTAAGCCTGAAACTACCAAAAGTTTGTGAACTACAGGGAGTCGGCATCCCAAAAATGGCTACTGTCGATTAGAGCGGGGCGTTAAGCCAATCCCAGGTCTCATGAGAATAAATGGAAGATATGATGGCGATATCGTGGCAATATCGTGGCAATATCGTGGCAATATCGTGGCGATATGATAGCCATCACATCAGGTCGTATGTCCTCAGTATCCAACGTGATTTGCCCTTAGGATCGCAATTTCTTCCTCTAACTGAGGATCGTAGGTCGGAGGTGGAGGAGGCGAGCGGGGTGTAGACCCAAAGGATAGATTCGCAGGATCTTTTGATATATTATTTAGCAACGTAGTGCCATTATTGCCGCTAAGTGGAATGGAAGACCCGCTTATTGAAAGATTTATTCCAGTTTTATTTGCATCAGTCATATTTTCCGAACTGTTTGTCAAGCCGTTTAGTAATGCTAGGCCGCCATTGCCACTAAGATGGACGGTTGTTAGGCTATTAGCTAAAACCGCCATCGTTAGCAGAACTAGTAGTAATAGCATTAGTCGTCTCATTTCATTCCCTGATGTTTGATTTCATCAATCGCTTAAATATGCTGTGCTATTCCCAGGCTGCATAATTCTGAATAATCCCCTTAGCTCTCGACAGGAGGACTATTCAAGATTCAGGCATTTGCAAAGGTAAAATCTCACTTCTGCTCAGCATCCAACTTCGAGGGATTTGCAATTTTGCAGTTAAAGACACTATCTGCATCAGTAGAGACCGGATCAGGCAAGTTCATATCTGGATAACCTCCATTAGTGAAGTCCAGCCAGCTGTTGTTTCTCTTATTCTGATTATAGCTGGTCTGGATGGTCATATTTTTATAGATATGATATGTTCCGATGTAGTCCTCTTCGATCTCCATGGCTGGCTTTTTCCAGGCTTCAACCAGAGGGTCGGTGCCGCTGTTGATGGTCCCATCAGATCCAGTGCCTCGGTTTGAATCGTCGCTTCCCTGAAGAACTCCGATGTGGACATGGCCCTCTGTAACATTTTCATCGACCTTCATTTGAGTAGTGGAGGTGCCGCTGGACTTCGAGCCATCTCGACTACGGCTGCTATCTGTTGCCATCACATCCATCTGGCCATTGACTCCATGAGCATAATTGATATCTTGCTGCATTGAAGCTGAAGATCTCTTGTTCTTTATCGAGGTCTGGCTACCGATAACACTACCATAGCTGATTGGATGAGAGGAATAGTAACCGCTTCCAACAGAAATGGTTGTCGGAGCCTGAACGATCTTGTTTTGGCCAACGAAACTGATTGAGGAATTGTTATATGAAGAATTATATGAAGAGTTGTAGCCATCATGTGCCGGCGCATCTTGTAGACTTTTGCTTGCCCTTGCTGGTTCTGATGAGCTCACTATAGCAGCTGAGATGATAATGAAATATACGATTATCAGAAGCACCGATTTTAGCAGCAGCGACTTCACAGGCCAGATCCCCAGGATGAGTATGAGCTATTCAGATAAGAGCCTTTTGAGAGATTATGTCTTAAGCTTGGTTTATGGTCCTGTGGTATTAGTCATCTCCCTGCTACCATTGTTATTTTGTATCACATACTAAAGATTATGCCTAATATTAATAATGGTTGTTACAACAGGGCTTAACATCATGACCCCAGAGGAGGAAGCCCGCAAGGAGATTGATCGACATCTGTTGGATGCTGGCTGGCAGATCCAGGATTATAACGACCTGAATCTGGGATCATCATTAGGAATTGCTGTTCGTGAGTTTCCTCTGGAATCTGGTTTTGCAGATTACCTTCTTTTTATAGACCGTGAGGCCATCGGAGCAATCGAGGCCAAACCCAAAGGTATCACACTAAGCGGCGTTGAAGAGCAGACAGGCGGCTACCTAACCAGTCTGCCGGATGAGATCCCACATGTTCATGATCCACTTCCATTTGGGTATGAGAGCACGGGCGCTGAGACTTTCTTTGTGGATCTGAGAGATCCAGAACCGCGTTCTCGCAGAACGTTCGCATTCCATAAGCCTGAGACCTTTGCAGAATGGCTTTCGGAGGAGGATACTCTGAGGTCGAGGCTGAGAGACCTGCCCGACCTGATGATTGGCAACTTAAGAGAATGCCAGATCGAGGCAGTCTCGAACTTAGAGAAATCCTTTGCCGAAGCCAAGCCCAGGGCGCTCATACAGATGGCGACCGGCAGCGGAAAAACGTTTGCAGCAGTGAGCTTCATCTATAGGCTGATCAAGTTCGCCAACGCTAGGCGCATTCTTTTTCTGGTGGACAGGAAGACCTTAGGGGAGCAGGCTTTAACAGAGTTCAAACAATATGTTACGCCTGATGACGGCAGAAAGTTCACTGAACTTTACAACGTTCAGCATCTAACCTCAAACACCTTTGATCCTGTGAGCCGTGTATGCATTACAACAATTCAGAGGCTTTACTCCATGCTCAGGGGCGAGGCGGACCTGGACCCGCAGATCGAGGATCAGTCGCTCTTTGATGTAACGCCGATAGGCGACCGCCCGGTTGAGATCTCCTACAACCCGCAAATACCCATTGAAACCTTCGATTTTGTGATCACAGATGAATGCCATCGGTCCATTTACAACCTCTGGCGCCAGGTGCTGGAGTATTTCGATGCCTTTCTGGTCGGCATGACTGCCACGCCATCCAAGCAGACCTTAGGATTCTTCAATCAGAATCTGGTGATGGAGTACAACCATGAGAGGGCGGTCGCTGATGGTGTCAATGTGGGATATGAGGTATATCGGATTCAGACTGAGATCTCTGAGAAGGGCAGCAAGGTTGAGGCTGGTTACTACATCGATATCCGGGATAAGCTGACCAGGAAGAAGCGCTGGGAGATGCTCGATGAGGACTTCGAGTATACCGCCAGGCAGCTTGACCGTGATGTTGTATCCACAGACCAGATCAGGACTGTTATCCGAACATTCAAGGATAAGCTGCCCGAAATATTTCCTGAAAGGACAGAAGTTCCCAAGACGCTCATCTTTGCCAAGGATGATTCACATGCCGAGGATATAGTCAGGATCATCCGAGAGGAGTTCGGCAAGGGGAACGATTTCTGCAAGAAGATCACCTATCGAACGCAGGAGAAGCCCAGCAACTTGATAGCCAGTTTCCGGAACTCCTACAACCCTCGAATAGCAGTCACCGTTGACATGATATCAACCGGCACGGACATTAAGCCCCTGGAGTGCCTGATTTTCATGAGGGATGTCAAATCCCAGGTATATTTCGAGCAGATGAAGGGTCGGGGCACAAGAACAATTTCCCAGACGGATTTCAGGGCTGTGACGCCTGACGCCTTTAACAAGACTCACTTTGTCATTGTGGATGCCGTAGGAGTTTGCGAGCGTGACAAGACCGACACAAGACCGCTGGAGCGCAAGAAGAACGTTTCCTTCGAGAGGCTTGTAAAATCTGTCGCGCTGGGTGTGAGAAACGAGAAAACACTTACTACGTTAGCCGGCAGGCTTGCCAGGTTTGACAGGGAGCTCGGCCAGAAGGATCGTGAAGACCTGACAAAAGCTGCGGGTGGAAGGCCGCTCAAGCAGATAATGAACAGCTTGCTGGACGCTGTCGATCCCGATAAGCAGCAGGCAAAGGCCAGTGAGATCTTCAAGACAGAAAAACCTACTGAGGAACAGATCAAGAAGGCTACCAAGGAGCTGGCCAAGGCTGCATGTCTGCCATTTGATGACCCAAAGTTCAGGAATGCTCTGATCGATATCAAAAAGAAGAACGAGCAGATCATCGATGAGCTATCCAAGGATAGGGTTCTGTTTGCGGGAGGCGGCTCCCGAGCGATGGAACGGGCAAGCGAGCTCACAAGCAGCTTCAGGCAGTTCATCGATGATAACAAAGATGAGCTGACCGCTCTGCAGATCATCTACAGCAAGCCCTATGGCCAGCGACATCTCACTTATGAGCAGATCAAGCAGCTTTCTGAGGCCATCCAAAGGCCGCCATACAACCTCGCGCCCGATCTGGTATGGCAGGCTTATGAGCAGCTTGAGAGGTCGAAGGTAAAGGATGCCGGGCCGCAGAAGATGCTCACCAACATAATCTCGCTGGTGAGGTTCGCCATTGGAGAGAGCCAGGAACTTAGGCCATTTCCGGAGATTGTGAACGAGAGGTTTGATGCCTGGCTCTCTGAGCAGGAAGGAAACGGCCATAAGTTTACGACAGAGCAAAATGAATGGCTGGAGATGATTAAGGATCACATAGCCACCAGCCTTGCTATCGGCATGGATGATCTGGAGCTTGCGCCATTTTATGAGCATGGCGGGCCGGTGAGGGCTTACAAGCTGTTTGGGCAGGAGTTTGGGAAGATCATGGATGAGATGAATGAGGCGCTGGCAGGATAGATCAATATGATTAGGGTTTATTGCTGGCTACCAATCCACTTCATGTCCCAGGCCCATATCCAGAGCGTTTCTCAAAGCGAGGCTGGCTGCGGTTGCATCCTGAGAAGCCACGCCCACTGATTTGAAGAACGTTATCTGGCCCTTATATATCCGTCCCGGCTTCACTTCCAGCACTATCTCGCCAAGCTCAGCATCTATTTTTTCAGGCCCAAACATGCCTTGGTGAATGGGCTTTATCAGATCCCCCGCCTCTGCCATGGCTGCATCTCTCGAATCCACCACAACTGTGGCGCGGGCTACAGTCTCCGGCGGCACCTCGCTCATCTCGGAGGTGAAAGAACCGATCCCGTTTATGTGCACGCCTGGTCTCACATCGGTATCATCAAAGACTGGCTGCCGAGACGTGGTTGCAGTGCAGATTATATCAGCTCCAGACACCGCCTGGCCGGGACTTTGTGCCAGGCGAAGGTCCGATGGCACAGGGCCGCCTTTGCGTTTCATCTCGGATATGAATGCCCTGGCCCTGGCTGTATCGATATCATATATCCAGCATGTGGCGATAGAGCGCACGGTGCATATAGCCTCAAGCTGGGCTTTTCCCTGAGTTCCTGCACCAATTAAAGCCGCCACATGGCAGTCCTTCCTTGAGAGCAGATCTGTGGCAGCCCCGGATGCTGCGCCGGTGCGGATGGCAGTGAGAGATCTGCCCTCCACCAGGGCAATGGGCTGGCCTGTGGATGGCTCAAGCACTAGAACGGCCGCATTCACGACAGGAACCTCAGATTTGGCATTGCGGGGATACACAGATACGGCCTTTACTGCCAGAGCCATATCGTCTTCATCCTGCACGAAAGCGGGCATGAATAGGCTGGTGCCCTCATAAGGGCCGATCTCGAGCTTTGATCTCAATGGCACTTTAGCTCTGCCTGAGGATAATGCTGCGAAGGAGCGCTTCATGGCCTCAATAGCCTGGGCCATGGGCAGGGCCTGGCGGACGTCGCCTGCGCTGAGGATGAGCATGCTTTTCTTCCAAGTGGATACATTATTAATAAAGATGGCCAGTAAAAGGAAAACCCAATTACGCCAGGGGAGCTGGCACGCCAGAAGATCGATGACCCTTTGAAAGCCGCAGGCTGGCAGGTCTAGGATTATAAGGATCGGGGCTTTATAAGGATCTGGACATCACAGAATCTAATATCGCCAGTGAATCGCTCTGATTGAGATTGAACATCTTCAGCGAGAGCATAGTATGATCATCAATCCAGCTGGCTGCATCAATTTCGTTATCTAGCGCCCCCTTTGCGGTGACCCAATCGTAGTTCTTTAAATAATGCGACTCATATTGGGCGCTTCCATCCCAGGGCCACTTCAAAAGGCCAAGCTGAAGAAGGTTATCATTAGAGGTCATTATCTTCGCATCGTAATGGTCAATCTTTAGAGATAACTTCTTCTCCCCGCCCATTTTATCCATGATATCTCTGCTATATTGGGTATAATTGGATGGAGTGAAGCGATCCGGAGGGCCAGTCTTCACGTTGCCCCTATCGATTTTTACATCACCAATAGAGTACTCATTATTGTCCGTCAGGTTCAGCTCTACTAAATATGGCCCCATATTCATAAATTTGAGATGCGTGCCCTGAGCTACATGCATTTTATTGTCCCCATTACCAAGGCAGCCGCTGAGCAATAGGGAAAAGGTCACAATTAACATCAGATTCAGCCAGATACTCAAATTCATCCTCATTTCTGAGACAACTCCTGAGTACTCTTTGCCAATTTTGATATATAAATAGGGATTTAAGCTTATCTGGGTAGTCGCCGACCTATCTTCAAAAGGTTTTAGTTCAAGGGCGCATGATTCAGAATCGCTTTGATTTCACGCTAAAGCAGGCTAATACAATTCAAAAGCTACGCTTTTCTCTGGCGCTAACTCTAACGGCTATTCTAGCGCGCTCAATCGCCGCGCGGGCTGCCCCTAACCCCTCTGCCGGGGGAAGGCTCTGGAAAACGATAGGCTATAAGGTTGATGAAAGCAAGATGAACAGCATAACGCAGAAAAAGTAAAATGGTATAATCTCAATGTTCTAGGGGAGGAAAATGAGAGACCAGATGCAGCCCGTCCGTGAAAAGATAATAGACATCCTACGCCGGAATGACGTAAAAAGGGCATCGTTTTTTGGGTCAATCGTAAGAGGGGAGATGACCGAGGAGAGCGATGTGGATCTTCTGGTAGAGTTTGAAGGAAGAAAGAGCCTGCTGGATATCTCAGGATTAAAAATTGAGCTTGAAGATGCCCTGAATAGGCGAGTTGATGTTGTTACATATCGGTCTTTGCATCCTCTACTCAAAGAAAGAATATTAGCTGAGCAGGTCCCTATATTATGAAGAAAGATCCTCTGATTTTCTTTGCCCACATTTTGGAGTCCATAGACCTGATCGAAGAATATTCCAAGGACAAGACTATCCAGGATTTTATGGAGTCAAAATCGCTCCAGGATAGGGCAAATGATCCACGGAACGAGGCGCTAGCAGAATGATGGACGTCGAGAAGGATCAAAATAATTTACCTCCTAATTGGACGTTAACTAGTTTTAAAGAAATAGCAGAATTCAAAAACGGTATTAATTTTTCGAGTGAACAAAAAAGCGATCAAGGTATATTAACCATTGATGTATTAAACATGTACTCCAAAAGCATCGGCATAAATAAAGATAGTCTATATAGAGTTAATAAAGATATAAACAAAGATTACTATTTGAATAATGGCGATGTATTATTATAGTTAATCATTGAGCTTATTGCCCTATAGATACATTTAATAATTAATGCGTGAAAATACATAGGCATGGGTAGAAAACCTATAATAATTAGGCATATATCAAAGATAGACCTTGATAAATTATATAAAAAAGAGACTGATCTAAGGATTAAGGAACGGTTATTGGCAATAATACATTTATATGAAGGGAAAAACGTATATGAGGTAGCTGATATTTTAAAAAGGGGCGAGAGGACAATAAAATATTGGTTAAGCAGATGGAATAATCAAGGCTATAATGGATTGACACCAAAGAATAGAAATGGCAAAAAGCCAAAGATGTCTCTTGATGAATGGGATAGAGTTATTAAAGAAATTGAAGACAAAGGAATGACGATAAAAGACGTATTAAAATATGTAAGGGATACAAGAGGTATAGATTTTTCATATAAATATGGCTGGCGAATTTTAAGAGTAGTGAAAAAAGTTAAGTATGGGAAACCATACATCAGAAATGAAAAGAGGCCTGCAGATGCAGAAAGTTTTTTAAAAAAGGATAAAATCAGTGCTGACCACTGTTACTGATCCTGTTATAGGATTTCTTGATGAAAGCTCTTTACAACAGCGCCCTAATACACGTAGAGTCTTAAACACTCATTTAATAAATTATAAACCTGGAAAGGTTAGATCAAGAACTATTTTTGGATTTATAGCATTAAATGGCAATGATGAGGTTATGGTTTCCAACTCCTCTAAGAAGGAAGCGTTGATGGCATTTGCTCAAAATATAAGAAATAATAATATTATGAGGCCAATTTGTATACTTTTAGATAATGCTAGAATTCATTTGGCCAAGAAATTTAGAAAACTAGCTGAGGAAATCGATATTCACTTAATTTATAATATCCCCTATTCACCAGATTTGAATCCTATAGAATTCGGTTGGAAGGATTTCAAAAGAGAGATCGCCAAATACACTGATTTCGATGAAGCTATTATAGCTAGCCAAGATTGCGCTTTAGAAATATTTTATTCCAAAAAGGATGGATATTCAAAGTCCTGGGTGGAGCGATTTCTTAGTGCAAAAAGCTAGGAGATTAACTATAGTAAGGTCATCTGTGAAAAGGGAAGGAGTTGGATGGCCAGCTTTGTTTATGGAAGAGAATGAGCCTATAACTTTTTGTGGTTTTATCATAAGGGCTCGATTAGAGAAGATATTAGCAAGCCCAGAATATGTAACATATTATTTAAGAAGCAATTTAATACGCGAAAAGATTGTTGAAGGAAGCTCCCAGGTAACTATTACAAACATAAATCAAAAGACATTGGGAAATATACCTATTCTAATTCCACCTCTTTCTGAACAGCATCGCATCGTTGCCCGCATTGAGGAGCTTTTCAGCCGATTAGATGCCGGAGCCGAGGCATTGCAGAAGGCTAAAGCCCAGCTCAAGCGCTATCGTCAGGCGGTGCTCAAGGCGGCGGCGGAGGGCAGGCTCACGGAGGAGTGGCGAAAGGTGCACCCGGATGTGGAGCCTTCGGATGAGTTGCTAAAACGTATTCTTGTTATAAAACAAGCCAGATCGGGAAAAGCGTTTAGCGGTTTAAATGGTTTGGATTTAACTGGGTTACCAAAGCTTCCTGATTCTTGGCTATGGGTGCGGCTAGATGCACTAGCCTCTCTTAAAGGTGGGATAACAAAAGATACAAAACGCAAAGTAGAAAATGGCCGTAGAGTTCCTTATTTACGTGTAGCGAATGTTCAGCGTGGATATCTCGATCTGAGTGAAATTAAGGAAATTGAAGCATCTGAAGAGACAATTTCAGAACTACGACTAGAACAGGGGGATATTCTCTTTAATGAAGGCGGAGATAGGGATAAATTAGGTCGAGGTTGGATATGGCAAAAGGAATTACCTGAGTGTATCCATCAAAATCACGTATTTAGAGCGAGGTTATATTCAAAAGAAGTTTCCAATAAATTTGTATCCTGGTTTGGGAATACTTACGGCAAAAATTACTTCCTAAAAGAGGGAAAACAAACAACAAACCTCGCATCGGTCAATCTCACAAAACTAAGCGCATTTCCTGTCCCGTTACCACCCAATGAGGAAAATGAAATAATTGTTGGTGAAGTTGAGAGACGTTTATCCATCTGCGATGAGTCTGAGAAAATCTTAGGCCAAAACCTCATTTATGCAGACAAACTTCGCCAATCCGTCCTCAAGTGTGCCTTCGAAGGCAGGCTCGTCCCCCAAGACCCCAACGATGAGCCAGCCAGCGTGCTCCCGGAGAGAATCAAAGCAGAAAGCGCAAAAGAAGCTCCAAGGAGAAGCAGAAGAAATAATAATACCCGCCAGATGAGGCTGATCCAATGACCGAAGAATCCACCATCGTCCAGCGATTTTGGAACTACTGCCATGTTCTCCGTGATGATGGCGTTAGCTACGGCGACTATGTGGAACAGCTAACCTACCTGCTGTTCCTTAAAATGGCCGATGAGCAGAGCCGCCCTCCCTATAACAGGCCCTCGAAAATACCACAGGATCTCGATTGGCAAAGCATTCTGAAGAAGGGTGGGGCAGAGCTTGAGGCTCATTATCGCCATATTCTTGAAGCTTTGGGCAAAGAGCCTGGAATGCTGGGCGTCATATTCCGGAAATCCCAGAACAAAATCCAGGACCCAGCTAAACTTAGGCGCCTGGTTAAGCTTATCGATGGCGAGACCTGGGTCGGCCTAAATATAGATGTGAAGGGCAAAATCTACGAGGGCCTTCTTGAGAAGAACGCCGAGGACGTTAAGGGTGGAGCTGGGCAATATTTCACGCCAAGATCGCTTATCAAGGCTATGGTTGAAGTTATGCGGCCTAAGCCCGGCGAGACCATCAACGATCCGGCATGCGGCACAGGCGGCTTTCTCCTGGCGGCTTACGACTATGTCGAGCATCAGCATCAAAATCCCCTGGATAAAGATCAAAAGCTTTTTCTGAAGAATAAAACACTAAAGGGCACAGACATCGTGGACAGCGTCGCCCGCCTCTGTGCAATGAACCTATACCTCCACGGCATAGGCGGCGAGGAAAGCCCAATTGATGTGGCCGATTCCCTGATCGCAGATCGAGGCGAGCGTGCAGATCTGGTTCTGACCAATCCGCCATTTGGCAAAAAGAGCAGCATCACCATCATCAATGGCGAGGGTAAAACCGATAAGGAGACCATAACATACAGCCGCCAGGATTTCTGTGCCACGACCTCCAACAAGCAGCTCAACTTCCTGCAGCACATCAAGACATTGCTCAAGATAAATGGCAGGGCAGCAATAGTCGTGCCTGACAACGTTCTCTTCGAGGGCGGCGCAGGAGAAACAGTAAGGCGTAAGCTGCTTCAGGAGTGCGATGTACACACGCTACTGCGGCTGCCCACTGGCGTTTTCTATGCCCAGGGTGTCAAGGCCAACGTGTTATTCTTTGATCGTAAGCCTGCCAGCCAAAATCCGTGGACTGAGAAGCTCTGGATCTACGACCTGAGGACCAATCAGCACTTTACACTCAAGACCAATCCCCTCAAGCTTGAGGACCTGCAGGACTTCATCAAGTGCTATAACCCTGATAATCGGCATCAGAGGCAGGAGACTGAGCGCTTCAGGGCTTTTAGCTACGAAGATCTCATGAAGAGGGATAAAGCCAGCCTGGACATCTTCTGGCTCAAAGACGAGAGTTTAGAGGATTCAGATAACCTTCCAGAGCCTGAGGTGCTGGCCGCCGAAATAGTGGAGAATCTGGAGACAGCGCTGGAGCAGTTCAGGTCGATATATGAAGAGCTTGGGAAGGACAAGACAATAGACGGAGTTTAGTGCAGCAAAATGCAAAAAGGATCTCCGACTATAGCGTTTCCATTCCCCTCCAACTTTATAGCATGCGTTTTCCAAAACCTTCCCCCGTAGAGGGGTTAGGGGCAGCCCGCGCGGGCGTTGGAGCGCGCCAGGAAAGCCGCTAGTATTAGCCCCAGAGAGTGCAGGCTCTTAAGTTAGTAGCAAAGCCACAAGTATTGGCCCCAAATATAAAGTATGATCTCAAGATACCCAATTCATCTTCAGCGATCCTTTTTTACAGGATTCTTCAGGCCCACAGCTATCATCCAGGCTCCCACCACGATGACTAATCCAAACAATATAATCCCTTGAAGCTCGAATCCTTTGGGCAGATCTGCCAACATCACTAAGCCCATAATGATGCTTCCTGCGCCTATGCATATGATGCCGTACCTTGCCGATAAGGGAATCAAAGCTACGCCCAAAGCTATCAAAAATGTGGCGGCAAGTAAAGGAGGAGATGATAATGGAATGGACATTATCATATTTTAAAACTGATTCTCTAAGCGTATAACTTTTTGCAAGTTCAATCTTATTGCCTTTGAAAATACTTAGGCCCAAATAAGATTTAGTTCTGGCCGATCCACGCAGCCAGCCACGGTTCTCTCAGATTAATGCAGCAGATGCAAGATCTACTATCGTATTCTTATGATGTCCGGTATCCCGGCATCAGAAGGATCATACGTGGTTATCATGGATAACCTGAGCGTACAGGGCATCAGTATATGATGGTGGTGGAGGCGGTGTACGTGGCTTAGAGCCCCAAGACAGGTTCGCCGGGTTATTCGTTAAGTTGGATAGCAACGCAGTGCCATTATTGCCGCTGAGCGAGACAAGTATCTTGCTATTGGAGTGGTCAGACGTCGTGTTATTGCCCATAGTAAGATTTTCCGAGCTGTTTGTCAAGCCCTTCAGCAATGCCATGCCATCGGTGCCGCTAAGTTGGGCTGGTGCAAGGCTGTGGGATAAAACTGTTATCGCTAGTAAGATGGATATTATTAGTATCAGTCGTCTCATTTTGTTCTCCCGTTGCTTCATTCTCTCAATCGTTTAAATACATAGCCATCCTAAAACTAAGAATAACTTAGTTACTGGATGAATGTTTTTAGTGGAAGACTTCTAGGAGACTGCGCCTCATAATGAATTATTAAATCGATGCCCATTGGCCAATTTTCATGCGAAACCATAAAGACATAAGAAAAGAATTCTATGATGAGATATTTGGTCGCCCAGGGAAATACTTTAAAGGCATTTGCGGTTCATGGTTCAGAAATAACCTCCTCAAAAATATGGCCAATGGCGCAGCTCATGCGCCTTTGGGCTATTCAACTGTATCTCAACAATTCATTGGGCGTATTGGCCTGCACCCAGGAACCAGGTATTATCCACATTCTCGACACAGCTCAGCTTGAGCCTCTGCATCATATTCTTTGTCGGATCGGCGTAGATGTAATAGGTGAATCCTTTTCCGCCTTTGGCCAGATCTCCCATGTCCCTAACGAGCTTAACTCCATTTGGATCGGTGACATTGATCCTATTTGTGCCTAATAGATTTGGCTGAGTTGGGGCTGCAAGTGTTGTGCCGTTGAAGTCATAGGCGAACACATACAGTCCTCCCTTGAAGAATGTGCCATTCTTGTCGTTGAATTCCTTCAAGGCTTTGTTTTTCCCGTACTCCTTTGCATAATTAGCAGCCGAATTGACAAAGCTTGTGAGATTATTCCTGGATGCCTGGCTGAAGTTTGCCGACATATTGGACAGGTAAGTTCCAGCGCCCAGCCACCAGGTATTATCTACCTTCTCAACGTAGGTTAACTTCAGCTCCGGTTTCTTATTATGAGCAGGATTGGCGAAGACATAATAGACTGACCCATTGCCTCTATTTGCAACAGTGGCCATATTCTTAAAGAATGGAACACCATTTGTATCATTTAGACTCATCTGGCTCTTTCCCACGAAATCCGGTCGATATGGGTGGGCTATGGTTGTGCCATTGAAGTCAACAGCAAAGATATAGAGTTCACCTTTAATGAACTGAGTCGATTTGTTGTTATTGAACTCTTTGATGGCCATCTCTTTTCCGTTAGCTTTGGCATAGGCTACTGCATTATCTACAAAAGCGATAAGATCTGCATGAGAGGTTCCAGCAGATGCAGCCGCTATACTAGCATTCGAGCTATTATTCCCTGAAGCGGCCGCGGCACAGATGCCCGGAGAAATAACCGCTCCTAGGAGGAACAAGATTGCATAGACTCTAAGAGCTTCCATAAATGTGCATATTTTTCATGATATATGAGTTTTGTGGAATATTCAGCAAATCAAAGTGGTTTTTGCAGACAAACCCGCAAATTCGCAAACCCGCAAATTCGATAATCTCTTAGATGCTTGATTGACAATGCGGCTAGCTCATTTTTTCGTGCCATGACTTCGCTTGTTGTTCGCTATCTAAGGTTCCAGTTATATAATCGATTATGGAAGCTTGAGCCATTGTCGCGAATATCTCCCAGACCAGATGCGTTGTCTGGCTACTATTTCTGCTACCAATCACAATGGCATTCCTAGGAATTTTGCTGCTCAGTTGAGCTGGCCTATATTCTATATTGTTCCTCTGGCTTGCTTGCGTATCATGCTTCATCGTTTGGGATTCGGATTTATTTGTGGTATTATAGGATGTATCCACACTGTGCTGTGTCTCAATGGCGCTAAAGATTGGATCGTTTTGGAAGCGAGAGCAAAAAAATGGTAAAGGGTAAAGGGTATGCTGAATACATCGACCTCAATGATTCAGCATCCAGATATTATAATTGAGGAAAGCAGCAAAGCTCACCCAGAGGATATAGGGCACCAGAAGTAACGCTGCGTCCCTGGATACACGCCAGAACATCACAATCGTGGCCAATATCAGAACCCATAGAATAGATATCACTGCCAATCCATACAGAGGCGACTGCAGGCCGAAGAATGCGGCAGACCATAGGATGTTAACGATAAGCTGGGCTCCGAAGATTGTGATGGCGTTCCTGATAAGTGCATTGCGCAGACGCAGGTTGTTTCGCCAAACAAAAAAGAGAGCTATGCCCATTAGTATGAAGAGGATGAACCACACAACACCGATCAGCCATCCTGGAGGCGTGAACCAGGGCTTTGCGAGGGTTGGATACCAGGTGGAGACCGACATGTTTGTGAAAAATGAGCCAATAGAGCCTGCTGCCTGGCAGATAATTATGCACAGAACAAGCAGCGGGAATTCTTTGATCTTAATGTTCTCCATAATCAGCCTTCCTAAGACGGCAATAGGGCTGCTACCAATATTATAATATTTCGCTTGTGGGTTCTGTAACTCTTCGGGCTCCAAAATTAAGTTTCCAAACAAAAGGAATCTTAAGCGAGACCGCTGAGCCCGCTTTGGAATGCACTTTAATCTAGCATTTTCTACTCTTTTTTACTCTCACTGCTTGCCTGTAGCTTCAGTCAGCAAAGTCACATTGGATTTGGTGAAGAACCCGTCGAAATCTCCGTATCTATGTATGTACTCATTTACCAGCAGCGTATTCTTCGAGGGCTCTGAGAAGGTTTGCTTAAGCCCTTCTTCGGGCGAACCGACAAGCTCTATCAGGAACTTCATGCCGTCATCCTTTATCGCTTGGAATGTCTCCTCTATCTTATCAGTCTGGAAGGCGATGTGGTGCACCCTTGTGCCGTAGTTTTGAATGAACTTCTCTGTCGGGCCGGATATCTCGTCGCTGATGTAGGGTGTGATGCCTGATGTGAAGACCGCGGCATAATCTGAATGCGAGAGCCTGGCAACGCTTGTTATGGAGTTAAGGCCCTTTACATAAATAGCAAAATCGAACTTGTAGTTGGTCAGCTTCATAAACTCGATTATGCTGGCATCTCTCTCCTGAGCCTTAACCCTGGTTGCTGCATGATCGATCCATCTTATGTTCTTGAGATAATCGAAATCCGGCTTCTCTGGTCTCCAGTCGATGGCTTTTGAATCCGCCGTCTTGTAATCACCCCTGTTGCCTTTCCATTGAATGAGGCCTATCGAGTTGCCGGTAAACTGCGAAGGTTCAGTCTGGATGAACGAATAGTTCTCCTTATCCACGATATCATCGGTGAGGAACTTAACACCCAGAGATTTCTGGATTGAAACATACCTGTCGATATTGTTTGTTTCGAAGATGAATGTCTCAAGCCTTGTGTTCGGAAGGTGCTTTGATTTTGGGGCTATGTTTACCTTTTCAAAAGGATTCCCCTGCATCCGGGATGTGATGAGGAAATCTGCAGACCGGAAATCGGACGCTCCTGGAACTTCGAGAACACAGGTTCTTAAGCCCTCATTCTGAAAGGCTTCCTGAAAGTGGAGGCCGGTGTACCTCAAAAGCTCTTCGACGGCAGATCTTTGCATTTCAGGCTCAGTGTTTATAACCACTGCCTGCAGACCGCCCACAAGACCTTCAAGCCCTAATCTCTTTCTCTCCTCAGGTATCTTTAGAGCCTCAGTTTTCAGGCGATCATCGCTGTCCTTTAGGCCTTCAAGGAGGCCTTCAGACTTCATGTATGTAGGATTAGAACTCATGCATTAACACCATTAGGGTCATATATCTCTTCATCGTCTTCGCTCCAGCTTGGATCAACTATACATAGGAATTTCAAATCAGCAGTCCCTGTGTTTTGAACATATTGCCAGGACAGCGGGGGAATAAAAATAGCCTGATTTCGGTGAACAGCTTCAGATTCGTTATCTATATGCATCACACCAACTCCCTCAAGGATAAAATAAATCTCTGAGGATTTCGTGAGCCTATGCAGCAGTGACGCATGTCCAGGCTTCAGAATGGCATAGGCTATGCTGTGTGCGATCTTCACATCCTCCCGGCCTGGATGAAGAAGTTCGCAAAGAACTGTGTTATCCCTGGACGTAATAAAACGACATTTCTGCACATCCTTTATGAGCATAAGATCATCGACCCATCCGTTACTATTCTGCTGTTGCCTATTCAACTATTGTCTATTCTACTATTTTTACTATCGCCGATACTTATAGCAATTTGACTGAAAAATTGCTAAGCCTATTTCAGAGCATTCATATCGCGATAAAACAGATATACAGCTATATTGTTAGAGCATCGCTAATATCGTTGGAACACCGCTAGATGATTGATAATCAAGTCAATAGAGAGAAAATATGATGATGTGTCTATCGGCGCTTAAAATCGACCGCATGATCCATTCGATTAGATCAGGCGTTTCTGAGATCTTCTTTGCAAGAGTTTCTGTTACATTGTACTCTTTTTCCCCATAAAGCTGTAGTCCTGGGCCTATCTGCTCCAAAATAGCATCTCTGATCTCATCCTCGAAAATGGATTTTAGGCAGCCTTCTGAATCTGGAACCAAGCCATCTACGACATATGCTTGCAGCTCCTCCCCTTGTGAATCGCAAGTTCGAATGCAGAGGGCTGCTTGGCCATCAATAACCAATATAAAGAAGTACTTCTCAGGATACGATAAAATGTCTCTGCGAAGTCCATCAAAGGTGGATTCAATCCCAATCTTTATCAATATTTCACCACCACAATTTATTCTAATAGTTTCTATGTGCTATCAGCACAACTGATAAGCATGTAGAAATTCCCAGATAGTACTGCAGTCTCATCCTTTTGAGATATTCGGCTTCCGAGCTAACCTAAATACTTATATGTCCATGGGTAAAAAATTTTCGGTTCATATCTACAATATTAGAGATATATCCGTATGGAGTTACAATATAAGTTACAATATAATATCCTAAACCCTTGGATATATGATTATGGACTCAAGGCCTTTTGCAGATTGGCATGGGGATTACATATTATTATCGTATTATGAACTATATCCTAGAAATCACAAAGCATTCAATCATATTTTATATGGGTTTATGCTGCTCTTTGGCTTTTGATCACAACACATACGTATCTTTGCATTGTATATCCGCTTATGACGCGCTGTTAGTATACTATTTTCCTACATCTTTATTATAAAAGCTGCCCATGTTTTTCTCAAAATTGCACGAGAGGAGAACATGAGGTACGTAGCGGTATTTTTGGTAGCCATAGCTTTGATTATTTTTTCAGGCAACGCATTAGCTGTGGATACATCGGCTATAACGGCCAATTGTGTTGATAGCCCGACTGGTGCCTGTACACCGACTGGTGCAGGTTGCCCGACAGGTAGCGGTTGTACAACCAGTGCAGCCTGTCCGACTGGCAGCGGGTGCGCAACAGGCGCTGGTTGCCCAACTGGAGGCCTATGTATGACAGGCGCAGGCTGCTCAACTGGCTGTAGCTGTGCAACAGGGTCTGTTTGCCCAACGGGTAGCGGCTGCCCAACTGGTGTAGGTTGCACAACAGGATCAACTTGCCCAACAGGTTCAGGCTGCTCGACCAATACGGTATGCCCGAGCGAAACGACCTGCGTGACCAATTCATTCTGTCCGACATGCTCTGGATGCTTAACAACATCTTTCCGCCCAACAGGGGCCACATGTCCGACTGGAACAAGCTGTATAACTGGTTCAGGCTGCACGACAGGTAGTGGCTGTGCAACCAGCAGCGATTGTCCAACAGGAACCGGTTGTATAAGTGGTGAAGGCTGTCCAACTGGTAGCGGATGTATGACCAGCGATGATTGTCCGACTGGAACAGGCTGTATAAGTGGTGAAGGCTGCCCGACAGGTAGTGGCTGTGCAACCACTGATGATTGTCCGACAGGAACCGGCTGTATAAGTGGTGCAGGTTGCCCGACAGGTAGTGGCTGTATGACCAGTGATGACTGTCCGACAGGAACAGGCTGTATAAGCGGCGAAGGCTGCACAACAGGTAGTGGCTGTGCAACTACTGATGATTGTCCGACTGGAACAGGCTGTATAAGTGGTGAAGGCTGCCCGACAGGCAGTGGCTGTACAACCAGCGACGATTGTCCGACTGGAACAGGCTGCACGACCAATTCAGTTTGCCCGACAAGTGGTGGCTGTGTGACCAGTTGTAATTGTCCAACTGGAACAGGCTGCACAACTAATGCTGTCTGCCCAACAGATAGTGGTTGTGTGACAAGCCGTAACTGCCCGAGCACCAGCAGTTGCCCAAGCAGCGGTAGATGCATAAGCTCAGCGGAGACGGTAACAAGCCATAACTGCCCAACAGGCTCAAGATGTCCAACCGGCAGCAGTTGCCCGTCAGAAAAGCTCTGCCCGACGTCAGCATCATCTTCTTAGGCTGCTAGGTCGCTAGCGCCCAATATTTTTTAAACAGACAAATTTTTGTGTATTAGGTCACTTTTCGAGCTCTAATGAGGTCATAACCGAATACAGAACCAATGGTAAAGATTTTCAATACGAATGTTTTGTTCCTACGTATTTATAGATAAACCTGTACTATCTTTTGTAACAGATATAGATACGGTTAGTAACTCAGTAACTTCACTAGAATGCTTAGTGTATATTAGATATCGGTAGCTCAATTTTTACTTAAATATTAACCGCTAGCTTAATATATGTTCGAAATACGATATCTTATGATAATAAGATTATTCGGAGAGTTAATTGTGTTACAATATGGAGGTTTACAGATGGCCAAAGCTGCTACTCTCTCTCTACTGTTAATATATCTAGCAGCTTTCGGCTCCGCATCTGCCCAGAATACAGCATCTCACCAGAAGATTGCCTTTGATCCTGTAGATCATAGCTATATATATGATATAAATGCCGATGGGAGCGTCAGATGCACCTGGTCAAGCACTATCATACCCAAGGAGCCGAGCATCCTTTATACTTTCTCTTTCCGAGGTGGAGAGACGAAGGATTACACGGCAGAGGACTCATTGGGTCAAACGATTGATGCCGATGTTAACGAGGCTGGCGGTGAGCGGACCATATCCATGCTTCTCGCCGGCTACCAGGTTGGAAAGCCATATAAGTTCAATCTATCCTTCACCTGGAATGGGCTTTTGACAAGGATTGGCGAGAGAAATACGCTCTATACAAGTGTGAATGTGGGCGAGCCTCAGGGCGCAAGTGTTGTGGTTATTCCTCCAGCGGATGCCAAAATAGGCACCTCAGTAGTGACCATTGGAAACTCAACAGATCCCTTTAAGAGAGTCGTTATCTCCGGCAGAGACGCCCTACTCTGGAGTGCCGCCAAGACAGGAAACGAGACTGATATCGTATTCAGGGCGAATTACAACTACTACAATGCTGCAATGTCGCTCACAGACAATATGTTCAAGATTGGAGCTAGTGCACTGATAATAGTCGTTGCTGCGCTGCTTCTGGGCTATAGGAAGAAGCTGCCAAGCTTAGCATCGAAGATTAAAGAGCGTATATAAGCAACGATTTAGGGGAAGAGATCCAACAATGAGCAGCGAATCAAAGGCGCCAGCCAGGGCCAGAGATTACATTCCCTACTTACCTCTTCTTTTCTTTATATGTTGGGAGTCAGGGATTATACATTCCGTCTTTAAGCTGATGACGCCAATGTATGTTGTCAGCCTAGTGTCAGGGCTATCTCTACTCATCTTCTTCTCATGGAAGAGGTTCGAGAAGGCTAGGCCACTCGGCATCATAATGTTCTTCATACCATTTCTATTGAGAAACCCTACGCCTTACATCTTCCTAATGCTAGCAGTAATATATTACTTCTACAGGAATGAGCATCTGCTAAAGACCACATTTATCTTGCTGCCTATAGCAATGGTTGAGGGCTTAGGTCTCGCACTGAATACTTGGATAACCCTTCTGATCACATTTGCATTCTTTGTTGTTGCGAGCGTCTACGATCTGGGAGATGCATCCAAGGTACAGGTTAAGCCCATAACAAAAGCGGCTCTGTATGTATCGATGATACTGCTCTTGATCAGCTTATCTCCGATCGATCCATTAGGCCAGATAAAGACAGGCAAGATCGCATACGACGGATACCATCATAAGCTCGACTCGGCATTCTTTGAGAACGATACAATAACTCATTCCACTCTCAGATATCTGAATACAGTAGGTTATGAGACTACTATTCTGAACACAACAATATCTCCCGAATCTTTAAAAGACGTCAGCATTCTGGTACTGGAAACCCCTGAGGAGAAGTACAGCCCCCAGGAGATCGAGTATATCACAGACTTCGTAAGAAACGGCGGCGGTCTGTTTGTGCTGGGAGATCATACAAACATAATGGACTGCTATATAGACCTCAATCCCATACTGGAAACCTTTGGGCTTCACCTTAACTTCGACTATAGCATGCTCTGGGAGCCTCATTTCGCAAGCCTTTCTGGCTTTGACAGCACAGAGGAGACCGCAGGAGCAACTCTAAGGGTTAATAGATCCGATGGACTGATATTTTATGCGCTCAAGTACACAACATGGGCCGATCTAGGCGATTGGGCAGCAGAGAACCATGCCTATTTGGGGGATGTTGCGCCTGAGAGCAATGAGGACTTTGGAGTTCTTCCAATATGCGCAGCTGTAAACTATGGCAAAGGAAGAGTACTGGCAATAGCCAACTCCGATTCTATGAGCGGTCCCAATTTGATGTACAACTATGTTTTTTTGGGAAAGGTCATGAGTTATCTCAACCATGAGAACAGCGTCCTGAGAAACATCTGGCTCGTTGTACCTTTGGCTCTTCTGGCAGCTTTAGGCATATTCAGAGCACGCCTATATACAATAGTGCCTTTGATCGTTTCAGTATCTCTTATTCTTCTTCTGCTTCAGGTCCAGGCCGCCGTTCCTGTGACATGGGAGCCGACAAATGTAATTGCGCTTGATGTTGGACATGCAAACATCGAGGGCTATGGAGATCCACATCAGTACAAGAATGTCTTCGTCGCCATATTTGCACAGCACTATGGATTCAATCCCGTTCTTGTGAAAGAGGTACCTCAAGATTTATCGAAATACAAGGCATATGTGACTATGGGCCCAACCGATCCCTTCAGCACAGAGGAGCGGACAAATCTATTGAATTACGTAGAGAACGGCGGTACTATGATAGTCTTTGATGGATACCATTCCGATATCTCTGCAGACCAATCAGGCCATCCAGTGAACACATTGCTCAACAACTTCGGCATGTCTTTGAATGAGACGCTTCTAGGAGATATCAGCTATTTCAACTACACAACATGGGGTTATCATCTGCCTTACATGAAGGAGACAAGGATAGCTGTCAGACCGCTAAAGAATCCTCTGATGGATAGCGTTAATGGAAACATCACTATGTATTCCGCAGTTGAGGTCATGGGTGGAACGCCAATTGCTCTTTACAACAATACACCCGTCGTGGCTGTGAAGAAAATCGGGAAAGGACAGATAGTAGTGGTAGGTGACCATACGATATTCAAGAATTTCGTACAATATGAGCCGGTGTTTAGCTATCCAGATCCTAACTTGAAGAAGTTCACTGAAAATCTGCTTACATCCATTGGAGGGAGGGAAGAGAATGGACTTTGAATCCAAAGTAACCGGATTTGCGACAGGGCTTCTCCTCTTGGGAAGCTATATAATGTCGTTTTATTACTGGGAGTACTCCACATTCATAGTGGCAGCGGCCTCCATCCTTCTTCTCCTGGTCGCATTCAGAGATCATACCCCAGGAAAAGGTGACCTGGTTGCATTTGCGCTGGCAATACCAGTCTCCATCTTCTTCGTAAAGGGCCTAGTCAATAACACCTATATTCCTCTGATCGTCGTCTTGATATTCTGTCTGATAGCGATCAATGCCAAGGTTGAGACTTTCCTTCCCTCCCTTGCAGGCGTTTTAGTACTCCAGTTTGCGGATACTAAACTCCTGCTTAATGGACTGTACGCAGTTCTTAGGGATATATCACCTCTATTTGGAATAAGGTATGAGATAAACGATGTAGGTTACCTTCTGCTTTATCATACCAGGACCAAACTGCCTATACTACTCGATGATGTGAAGCTTCTTCTGCCGTTCTTTGTTGCCTTGCTGGTCGCAGAGTTGGTGCTATTGGCAATCCTGGATGAGGATCGAAAGATCACCGTGAAGTCTGCATTTGCAGTGGCTGCTGTTCCTTTTATCTTCACAATCCTTAACCTGCAGAATTTTCTGTATAATCCATCGCCAGCTAATTTCGTCCTTGATAATCTGCCGGCTTTGGCTATTCCCCTGGCATCCATTCTGCTCGTGAGCCTGGTGATTCCCGGCGCCAAGATCAAAAAAATACAGGCGGGCACTTTTACATCAAAGAAGATAACTGCACCGCTATTGATAATATTCTTACTCTTGGGGCTATTGTACTACACTCCGATGACAGTCAGATCGGACCCAAAAATAATAATAGATGAAGCCCACAGCGAATGGGAGCCTACCTGGCCTGATTACATTAAAACGTACGAAAAGGATCCTGTGAGCGGCACCAACAATTACTTTGGGTGGCTTGATATACTTGCAAGCTTATATAATGTTACCCTAATAATAGATAAGCCTAGCAAGGCGCCTGCTGTAAGTTCTGTTAGTGCATCTCTGGTTCCTGATATCACACTCGATGCTTTGGAAAATATATCTCGGGGACAAAAAGCTATACTTGTGCTAAAATGCGTGACCAGACCTTACACGAAGTCAGAGGTTGATGCTATACTTAACTTTACAGCCAGAGGCAACAGCCTCTTCCTAGTTAGCGAACATACAGATATCTATGGAATGTGCACTAATCTCAATCCGATTGCCGAGAGAATAGGATATAAGTTCATGGCAACGGGTGTTCAGGATACATACACAGATACTAGTGGGTCTATAACGCAAGATGGAGAATTTCCACCGATAATTACCCGATACATGACTGGTGACCTTGGGTGGGAGACTAGCAACAGCATCGAAAGGCTGAATGGAAGCTCCCTATTTGAGATTACAACCAGGCCCAGCTTCTTTGGCCATTTCCGTAATGAGACGGCTCCGTTCTTCTTAAGCCGAGAGTTTCCAGATGAAGTAAAGATGAACTCGCTCTTTGATAAGCATCTTGTAATAGTCGGAACCAAGTATGGAGCTGGCAATGTTATCATGTTCACAGACAGCACACAATTCAACAATGGCGTTGTAGGCTTCGGAGACCATGCTCAGATGTCTATCGGCATGATAGAGTACTTATCAAGTGTAGATAAGATCGATAAAACACTTGTACTCATACTGCTGGTAGCTATCGGATTAGTCGTAGTAGTCATCAACCGCAGAAACCCATTTGGAGCATTGGTGATATTATCTATACTCTTCCTGATATCCTTCAACTTATCCTACCCACTAGCGCACTATACAACTCAGTTCCCCGAGCTCAAAGGCGAACCAGTGATTGCTATATTAAGCGGCGATGCAAGCTATCAAGAGGATTATCTCTCGGGCATGTTCGATCTGGAAAAGCTGATGGACAAATATTTCAAGCGGAATATGATCGCCGTGATCATATCAGATCCTCCTGCGGAGTGGGTAAAGCTCAGCTGCAAAGTGGATAATCTGCGTGATGTAATCGTAGACAACGGGAATACAACAGGCAAAACATTTACTTAATTTAAAATCGGGAACTCGGCTGGCCTATAACTAGCCGAGTTCGCCGATAAATTTTATATCGGTATCTTTTTAACAACCATCAAACTCAAGCCTGGAAAAGGATATAGCTCGCGCAAGAAACCCTTGTCTAAGAACATTCTATCTTATTTTCCGCTAATTGTTGTATTTTATGTATTTATAAAGTATCGATATGAAGTGGGTTAATAGATTCTGAAACTCATCTTAATATGCTTACTGGTATGTTCATCAGAATTTATAGTAAATTTTTGTCTATAATTCACGTATTAAGCATTTAAATAGATCAGCATGTCGAGAAAACTATGAAAAAAATTAGCTAAGATGATTACGTACTTCTACAAGGTACGCATAATAATAATGAGCAATCAGAACAATTTATTCCTATATACTTATTAAAATGCCACAAGAGACATCTTTTAAAAATAGTGTTGGAGGAGAATATGAAAACTACTTTAGTGCTGTTGATAGTCCTCTCTTTGCTATTGATCGGCAGCGTACATGCAGATGAGGGGGTACAAGCCGTACAGGCCAACAGCTTAACAGGCGCAGGATGTCCTACCGGCTGTAATTGTCCGACAGGTTCGACCTGTCCTACAGGCGCAGGCTGCACTACAGGCTGTAACTGTGCATCTGGATCAACATGTCCGACTGGCGGCGATTGTGCTAGTGGCTCATTATGTCCATCTGGCTCCGGCTGTCCGACAACCGGCTGTACAACGGGCTGCAATTGCCCGACAGGCACGAACTGTCCCACAGGCACTGGCTGCCCAACAGGTGCAAGCTGCCTTACAGGTACTGGCTGCCCAAGCGGAGGTAGCTGTCCAACCGGCTGCAACTGTAACACCAACTCTTACTGTCCCACAACTACTGGCTGCGTGACAGGCAGCGGATGTACAACCTGCAACTATTGCCTAACTAGCAGTGCTTGTCCAACAGGCACCGGATGTACAACCTGCAATTATTGCGCAACAAATAGTGCTTGTCCAACCGGCAGCGGATGTACAACATGCAGCTATTGCCTAACCAGCAGTGCTTGTCCAACAGGCAGTAGCTGTACGACCTGCAATTATTGCGCAACAAATAGTGCTTGTCCAACCGGCACCGGATGTACAACCTGCAACTATTGCCTAACTAGCAGTGCTTGTCCAACCGGCACCGGATGTACGACCTGCAGTTATTGCGCAACAAATAGTGCTTGTCCAACCGGCACCGGATGTACAACCTGCAACTATTGCCTAACTAGCAGTGCTTGTCCAACCGGCAGTGGCTGTACAACCTGCAGTTATTGCGCAACAAATAGTGCTTGTCCAACAGGCACAGGCTGTTCAACCAACTCCTGTTGTCCATCCTCTAGCGGATGCGTAACGGGCGGACGCTGTGTAACCGGTGCGGGTTGCACAACTCGTGCAAGCTGTCCGACAGGATCTACATGCGTAACGGGTTCGACGTGTTGTTCCGGCTCAAGTTGTCCAACAAGCAGTCGCTGTACAAGGGGATGCCCCACAGGATCGGCGGCTCCAACAGGATCCAGCGCTTCATAGGGCATTGAGTAAGTGCCGTCAAGGGATGCAGATATGCTTCTGCATTCCCCTGCTATTTTACTAAAAACTAAAAAGTACGCAATGTGAGATAGTTTTAAATTTTTTGAAGCATGTCTTATTATGGTGAAAAGATTATGACAAAGCAATTATGCCTATTGGCTCTTCTTTTGAGCCTTCTGATGGGATCCGCCTCTAGTCAGCTTTGGGATCTAGGATCTCCTCAAGATTGGCTCAGCTCTGGGCCAGTATATGTAACAGGACCGTACTATTCTCCTATCGGCACTCATCCCTCAAGCATTCCCTTTGGCCAATATCCTAACGTTAATCAATCCTACGGATTCCAAAAATTCTTCTCAATAGACTATTCTCAGTACTATAGGATGCCCATAGGAGCTGCTCCGATTACTCATATCACTGCACCTCAGAGATATGCAATCAGCGGCAATGCACCATCAAGCCTCTATTTTGTAGGTCAGACACAGGCGGTGCCATACTCTCAATACCAGACCTATTCTACGTACACAGGAGGCAATTCTCTATGGATAGAAGGGACTACCAGCTGGACCCAGTATGCAACAGTCCCCCAGGGTTCATCCTTAACCATTTTGGCAATCACTCCCATAGGCGGCAGCGGATACCTTTATGAGATACGTCCAGATGGCCAGCTGATAAAGAACTACTACTATTTCTACCCGGGATCGAGCCAAATAAGTTTCTATGCAGATACAATAGGGCAACATATACTGCTATTCTCAATAGGCAGCCAGCTGAGCAACGCTATAGATATCGATGTTGTTGCCAATGTGGCTGCCTATAATCCGCTGTCAAGTCAGCAGACCGCCTATCAGCAGCCAGGCTATACTCAGCCAATAGCCCAGCAAACGAGTAGTCAACCATTGGGTAATCCATCTACAGGAGGTTATTAAAAATGAGATTAATAATTGCGATAGCATTAGTTCTAATGCTGTCTTCCCTGTCTTTAGCCGCCACTGAGACACGCCAGACAGGACCTTATACGGTATCCTTCAATATGAACACAAACATGAACTACCAGATTCAAACGCCGAATCCAGCAGTTTATCCTTTTGCCACGATATATCCGATAGTGATAGTAACTGATAATATGACCGGCGCTTCAATAAGTATAACACAGTACAATAACCTCACAGATTCCACTCTGCAGGTGAGCGAGGAAATTACGGCCCTTCGTATGGCATTAAGAGGAATTAACACTACTGCAGCTGAAGAGCAGGTTATAGATGGCAAGAATGGCTTCCTTATCTCTGGATTGCCATTCGGCATGGGTGTACCCTCTGGGCTACAATTCTACCAGGCACAATACTGGCTGGACAGCAGCAATTGTGAATGCGGCCCTGTTTCTGTTGGCACGATGCTCGTGGATATAACATCAACCTATCCTGAGAGTGTGACACAAGGTATATTGAGCAGTATCCAAGTAGTCGCAGCAGCAGGCCAGATGCCGCCATCAACACAGGGGACAGTCCCATCACAGACACCGCAAACATCTGTACCCCCAAATTACTAAATGGGCTTTTCATAGCCCTCCTTTTTTAGCTTGTGCTTGATAATTATAGCCCTCCAGTTATCGATTATACAGCCAATCATACAGCCCTCGTCTCAGTCACACGCTTTGCCTTGAGGATCTTTATCTCTAAAGGGGGCATGAATCCCGGAGACCAGAGACCATAGGCATGGAGGAATAGCAAGCTGAATGCAGGCTACTATATTTGACGGCTTTCAGAATTGGCAGTTAGCTTCCGATTTATCCATCTATCGATGTGAAAAGTATCCTATCCGAGCGATTTTATGGAATTATCTAAATCTGCAATAGTATCAGCAAATGCTCAATAGATCAGCAAAAGGAATAAATGGTTAAACCACAGGTACCAGGGTAAAAACAAGGTACGCATATGTACCGGGAGAACGGAGGTTAATAATGAAAGTAACTCTCACGATCATCGTTGTCACGATGCTTCTAGCAGGCGTGCTGATTGCAGCTGGCGCAGATAACGTGCTGGATCTCAGCACTCTAGGAAAGAATAATCTGGGTACTATAACTATTCCAGTGATCTCTCAAAGCATGGCTAGCGTTCCTGCTACCCACCTTGGAGAAAATACGACTCCATCGGTCTCCGATCTCAGTACCCTTGGAAAGCCTACAGTCGAATCAACCGCTTCGCCAGTAATTATAACAGGACCGTCTCCAGTGACGATTACCCCCATGTTTTCCATAAAGAATCAGAATATCACCTCCCAGGCGAACACTGTCTTCACCCTGCCCCTGGCGATATCGGCAAATAGCACAGTCTATACTCCTCCAATAGCTATATTTGGCGGGGCATAAGCGCACTTAAATCGCTTGAATAAGCGGGAGAATGGCGATGAAGGCTGAGCTGATGGTGGATGGCAAGGTCATCCCCCTAAATGATTTTACCCAGGAGATTATAGGCAACGTTGCCGTTGCTATGGCCGAATCCCTTAGAGGCGTTGGCCAAGACTGGAGAGAAATAAAGATCAAACTTCAGCAGGACTAAGAAGGAAGGTCATTCCTTCTTGCCCTTTCTGAAGGCTGAGGATAGATCTATAAAGTAAGTTCCTTCCTTCACTGCCATGATCAGCTCGTCCCTTTCAAAGAGCGATGGCAGATTCAGCTCATATGTTCCTGGCGCAGTAATTTTTATGCTTTCTAGCTTATCATTTATCTGCGGGGATGGTGTGGTATTTTTGTCTTGGGTAGTCGTATCGGCAATCTTATCATCAATTTTGGCACGCACAGGTTTTACTACAGGTTTTACTGGTGGTTTTTCGTGAGCAGATTGTAATCTTTCATGAGAAGACTGTGGTCTTTCATGAGCAGATTGTGCTAACTCTCCTGTGCCCACTTTGATCTCTTTCACTGAGTTCTCCACAGATTCTTCCACCGATCTCTCCTCTGCTCCCTCCACCGATCGCTCTTTAATCGACCTTTTGGGAGGCCTTCTGACACCCATAGACTTGTTTATAACCTGCTCTGCATGCTGCTTCCCCTCATGCTGGACTTTTTTAACGAACATGAACTTCTTCCAGCCGCAGACAGGACATCCCCTCAATATGTCCTCGCCGGAATCGAAGATATTATTGCAACGGGTACATATGTGGGGCATCTAATCTCCTACAGATAACTTAGTGCTGATCTGATACTGATTCTTTTCAATAGTCCTTAGCTGGTTTGCAGGCCCTATCACTGTCATCCTGCCCTTCACGTTTTTCCCAAGAAGCTTGTTGAAGAAGGAGTTCTCCCTCTTGACAGGATAGCTTTCAATCTCTATTCCCGAGAACTCATCTAAGCGGATCTCGCTCATTGTCATCTCAATCAAGCGCACCTCCTCATCAGGGGTGAGCCCGCTCTCCAGAACAACTATCCTGCCGGTTTTGACCTTATCAAGGATAAGCCTAATCTTCTCCATGGAGGTCATCCTCTCCAGCTTTTCTCCGGAGATCAGATCCATCTGTAATTCTCTCATAAAATCACCCGAAATGAGCTGCTATCGCCTGATAAAGTCCATCGATATTCGATCCGTCAAGAGCCGAGATCTGCACTACGGGATGCTGCGGGAAGGCCGATTTTATCCTGGAAGGCGATGCATCCGGTAGGTCATTCTTATTTGCAACGATGAGAAGCGGTAGCCCTCTTGCCTCCATATTTCCTATAACTGTGACATTGACCTGTGTGTAGGGGTCCTCAGTGGAATCCATTACTAGAAGCACACCGTCTAGGTCATCCAACCATTTGATGGCTTCGATTACGCCCTCTGTTGCCTCTTTGGCCCTCTTTTTTGCTTCAGGTTCAGCTAGGCCATGGGCCATGAACTCCTTAAAGTCGATCTTAGTAGCCATTCCTGGGGTATCGACTATATCGAGCTCTATGCTTGAGCCATTAGATTTTATCAATACACCTTCGCGTCTAATAGCCCTGCGCGTCTCATGTGGTATCGGCGAGACTATACCCATGATCTCGCCGTCGCTCCAGTCCTTGACTATCCTATTGGCAAGGGTGGTTTTGCCAGCATTTGGCGGGCCATATATTCCTATCTTTGCCCTCTTCTTTTTAAATATTTTATTTATCCAGCCTCCAAAGCTTTCTCTTAGGCTGCTGATCAATCCCATATCCTACCTCAGAACGCATAAAGCCCTATCTGTACTAATAATTTTCCGTAACTTTTATTGAGGGATTTATGTAGGATAGACCCCGAACAAAAAGACATTTTGTACTCTTTTAGAACTTATTGATTGAGTATTTCCAAAATAAGCACTGCCTTATAGATTACAATGCAAAATAAAGATGAGGGATAATCAAACCTGGCCAAATAGATTTTGAGCTGGACAGCTGCAGGTGAAATTATTGAACTCTCCGCAGTCCCTCAAGGCTTTCCAAATATCCTTGAGAGGGCTATCTAGAATATTTCCATAGCTTTCATTCAGGTAAGGGCATGCTCTGACATTGCCGTCTACACCTACATGCATCCATCTCCGCCCGGCCATGCAGCCCAGCATCTGGCCCTCAAAGTAGGTACTAGCGAAGATACGAGGCCCGCCAGGTGTGGAATTAATCCTCCTGTAGATGTCAATTATCTTCTCGCGCTCTATCTGGGTGAGCTGCTCCTCAGGAGATTTTGGTATGCCCTCCCAGACCGATAGTTCATGAACACCCAGGTCGGATGCAAGCTTGTAAAGCAAGGGTATCTTTTCCACATCGCCAGCTTTCACGTGGGTCGACATCGTCACCATCAGGTCTGCATCAAGAGCCATCTTTATTGCATCGATTGCCTTTGCATAAGCTCCATCCAGACCCCTTATCTTATCATGCTCCGCAGCATCCGGACTATATACTCCTATTATTAGGTTGTAAAGGCCGGCCTCCTTGAGTTTCACTGCCTTCTCGATAGTCATTTCGAGACCAGGAGTAAAGAGGTTAACAACAGCCTTCTCAGGATCGACATGCTTGATGATCTCAAAGATATCCTCACGCAGCAGCGGGTCGCCTTCTGTAAAGGTTATGATACAGGCTCCCAGATCTAGTGCCTCATCTATAACGCCAAGAATCTGCTCTTTGCTTAGCTCTCCCACGCCATCTTTGATCAGACAGTGATCGCATGCGCAGCCGCAAAGGCGTGTCGCCTCAATGGAGACTGTTTGAGGGACAGGCCTCCCGATAGCAAATCGAGCCTCATTGAGTACCAACCTCTTGAAAGGGCCGCTAGGTATAGGCGGAAGCCAGGTAGTGGCAACTATATCCTTCAATCTGACCATGGCAGGCTTTTCCTCAGATAGCCTCTGGTTGATCTTGTTTAGGACTGGCTGGACCATTAGAGCCAGAGCTCCATGGGCATTGAGCCTATGGCTATCAGGGTCAAAGTCTACGTTAAGAGCGGCAGTCGAAATTAGCTGCGTCATTATGGCATCATTTTTTTCCGCGGCAGTTATAGAGTTATCGCCCAAAAGAAGAGATAACATTAAATTTGCATGGCTTATTGTACGGGAGCGGTGATATACGTTTGAGTGAAGTTGTATTGGCCTATTCGGGAGGCCTCGATACATCCGTCTGCATACCGCTTCTGAGGGAGCGTTATGGATTTGATAAAGTCATAACTGTTCTTGTTGATGTCGGCCAGCCCGGAGCTGATATTGAACGGGGAAACAACCGCGCGAAGCAGCTTGCCGATAAGCATTATGTTATAGATGCCAGGAAAGAGTTCGTCGAGAATTACCTCTTTCCATTGATTAAGGCAAATGGATCTTACGAGGGTTATGTTCTGGGAACTGCAATAGCCAGGCCGCTGATAGCCTCAAAGGCCGTCGAGATCGCCGAGAAGGAAGGAATAAATGCATTGGCGCATGGCTGCACAGGGCGCGGAAACGATCAGCTAAGGTTCGAAGAGGTCTTCAGGTGCACAAGCTGTCGCGTAATCGCGCCTATGAGAGAGCTTGATCTCGCGCGCGAATGGGAGATCAATTATGCGCGGGAGCACGGAATAGATGTGCCTGTCACGAAAGACAAGCCATGGTCGATAGATGAAAACCTCTGGTCCAGGTCCATTGAGGGCGGAAGGCTTGAGGATCCCTACTTTGAGCCGCCTGAGGAGATCTATAGCTGGTCAAAGAAGCCTGATGCAAATAAGCCTGCCCTGGTTATCGAGATAGGATTTGAGAAGGGCGTGCCAGTCTCCATCGACGGGGCGAAGATGGATGGAATCGAACTGATAACAAAGCTCAATCAGATCGGGGGCGAGCACGGCATCGGAAGGACAGATATGGTCGAGGATAGAGTTCTTGGCCTAAAGGCTCGCGAGAATTATGAGCATCCCGCTGCGACGATACTTCTCACAGCTCACAATGACCTAGAGCATCTGGTACTCTCCAGGCAGGAGCTCAGGTTCAAGTCAGTCGTTGATGAGACTTGGTCAGAGCTGGCTTACATGGGGCTTGTTGACGATCCTCTGTTTCCAGACCTGAACGCCTTCATCGACCATAGCCAGAAGCGTGTGAACGGCTCAGTCAGGATGAAGCTTTATGCCGGATGCGCGACACCTGTAGGCAGAAAATCGCCTGATGCACTCTATGCGCAGGATATGGTCTCCTTCGACTCCCAAACGCTGAGCCAGCGCGATGCAGAGGGCTTTGCCAAGTATCACGGCTTCCAGGCGAGGCTTCTGAAGAGAAAGCAAACCTAAGGTGGAGATAAGAAGAGGTAGGGTTCAAGCGCCGCGGGGCCATATAGCGTTTGAAAAGGAAGCCTAAGGTGGAGATAATAAGGGCAGAATTTATAGCAAGTGGCGCCCATATAGTCTGATATGCCCAGACTTGTTATATCTGAGGATGCCGGATCTTCTGACCTGGCACCGCTAGCCCTTGCAATCAATGAGGTCGTGAAGCTGCCTGTCACTTTACGCAGCGCTAACCGCCCTGGAGTAAGAGTTGAGAAAGGCAAGGTCTTGGATGAACGCTATAGTGGCCCTATACTTGAGGATGTTTTGAGGACAGGGAAGCCGATCCGCAAAATTCCTGAAAGCGGCGCATACAAAGGAGTTCCAGTATCTGTCGCGCCGATAGTAGCGGAAGGAAAGACCATTGCTGCTATTGGCGTGGTGGATATTATCGGTACAGTTGATATCCCGGAGGTTTTCGGGGCTTATGCCGACGTGGTGAAACAGGTATCTGAAAAGCGATGATGGTTCGCGCGGCGGAGCTGGCTGATCTTTCAAAGATCGTCGAGATCGAGATTCTCTGCTTTCCTGATGAGACCGCCTTTCCGCCGGGGATGTTCGCGTACCTTATCAGATACGCGATGACATTGGCCGCCTTTGAGGACAATAGAATGGCAGGATTCATCATCGGCTATGCCAGCGGAGACACTGGATTCATCTATACACTTGATGTGCATCCTGATTATCGCAGAAAGGGCGTAGGCTCAATGCTTATCCGAGCGCTGGAGGAAAGACTGCGTTCTCAGGGGGTAGAGCGTATAAGGCTTGAGGCTGCTATAAATAACCCTGCAGCTTTGGAGCTCTATCGCAAGGCTGGGTATCATAAGAAGGAAATGCTAAGAAATTATTACGGCAGAGGAAAGAATGCTGTCAGGATGTGGAAGGAACTTTAGGATAGAACCGCCTTAGTTTCTGGATTGTCAATGCTCATCTAAATTGGAAATAGATACCCGAGAATGTAACGTTAAATATGCTCCTATAGAGCACAGCTATACTAAATTTGGTGCTTCTAGATGCTTTTAGCTTCTATTGTCATGTTATTCTACAAAAAATATAAGAAGTAAGCAGTTTCAAATAATAACGTCGGTTCTCTCAGAATCGTCTCATAATCGCTCGGAGGATTTTATCCTATGTCAAAAAGACAAAGTAAGGGTATTCTATACCGCTTGGAGATCATAATGCTCCTTGCTTTCTGTACGATGGCACTTGTTGTTTTGACTGGTGCAGCCTATGCGCAGGTTCAGCAAGGGAAGGCTGCTCAGGCTGGCCCTGTAACCTGGACGGTGCTGGTCGGCGGGGAGGCAGCAATTGAACCCCAGGAGTACGGACCATCAGGTGCATGGCAATTTATGCGATTTTATCCTGAAAATATAACCGTCAATGTCGGGGATAAGATTGCATGGAAGCTCAAAGCGTCTGAGCCGCATACTGTAACCTTCCTAGGTACAGGAAAACAGGTTCCAGGTATTATAATCCCTGAGAATAATAGCAGCCAGCGTTTGTTATTCAATCCAACTGTAATACTTCCACAGGGAGGGCAAACCTATAATGGGACTATGCTGACAGGTTCAGGTCAACTGGACATAGAGACGGGCTTCCCCAGAGAGTACAACCTGACGTTTACCAAGCCTGGAACGTTTGAATACTTCTGTGCGTTCCACGGCATGATGAAGGGAAACGTTACAGTGCAGCCAGCAGGCACGCCTTATCCCAAGACCCAAGAGCAGATAGATGCAGATGCTGCAAAGCTTCTTGCATCGGATATGGAGGCAGCTCTGTTGGCAGAGCCGAAAGCTGGAAATGTATCCAGTCATCCCGGGCAGAATGGGACGACTGTTTACGATGTTAAGATAGGCTATGGCAATGGCCTCATTGATTGGATGCGATTTGCCCCAACAGATCTGACGATACATGTCGGTGATTCAGTAGAATGGACCCGCGGAAGTGTGGAGACTCCTCATACGGTCACCTTCCTATCGGGAGGCAAAGAGCCTGAGCTTGTCATTGCTGAGCCACAGCAAAGAGGGCCGCCGAAATTAGTACTGAACCCCATTGTGCTGATGCCAAACGGAAGTAAGGTATACAATGGTGCTGGCTATTTCAACTCGGGCCTTATCTGGGGCACAATGGTGCCGCTACCAGGACCGAAAAGCTATAACCTCACCTTCAGTACGCCTGGGACTTACAAATATCTCTGTGTGCTTCATGACTACATGGGCATGAAGGGCCAGATCAATGTGATTCCAAGATAGAGAATAATAGAATAATTCAGGCATGGTGAAGGAATATAAACCTCATTAGCCTTCTTTTTGCATCAAAGTTAGCTCTATTATTTATACTTATACGATTATTAATATGAATAATACTGATTCGGGTTATGCTGACAAAGCATATCGCGTACTGATGATATCCTAAATATCCATTGTATTATCCTAATTATAAAAAATAGCCTGTGGAAGCATTTCGCTTTTGTTATAATCCCATTAACCTATCTACTTCTTTAGAGTTAGGAGAAAGTAATTAGCTAAACAGAAAATTTTTAATAATACGAGAAAGCAGATATGATAATATTAACAGCAATGGGGGAATAGTACGACCTTGATGGGAGTAGATGGTGTACTCTAAAACCTGGCAGCTAGGTTTAAAAAAATTTGATATCAATATTATCCATTGGTATTTCAACGTGCTGCAAAATTATGTAAAGTGATTGATGGCTTAGCCTTTGAGGCTATGAAGGAAAAATTTCGATGATAAGCTGGTTTGAGATCCCTGCAGATGATATTCAGAGGGCAAGGAAGTTCTACTCTGAGCTTTTCGGCTGGAGTATCGAGGAATCCAAAACTTCTTCCTTAAACGATCGCCTAATTATCAAGACAGGGAATGGAGATGCGATCTCTGGCAGCCTTACTAAGAGGCAGAGGCCAGGTCAGACGATCGTTAACTATATTGATGTTTCATCTACGGATAGATATATCGTAAAGATACAGCATCTGGGTGGAAAGGTGCTGGTTCCAAAAACTTCAGTCCCGGGAATGGGATACTTCGTTGTATGTGAGGACACGGAGGAGAATGCATTTGGTATATGGGAGAACGACTTGGATGCAACCTAGATATCATGAAGCCTGAAGGCTTGTGAAGATAAAGTTCTTTTCCTCTTTTAAATGGCATTTATAGGAATTATTTTCTTTATTCATTTTAGCAAAAGTTATATAGTGTAGCCCTAAACTCTATCTTATGAGGGAAAATTTGCTGTTTATGATAATATTCTTAATATTCATCTTAGGTGCCATTGAAGCATGCGGCATTAATGAGGCGCCAATTGAAGAGACATCGAATAATATTCTATTTCATGTACCAGATACACGGCAGAGCGCAAACTACTCTTGCGGAGCAACAGCCCTTCAGGCGGTGCTGGATTATTGGGGTATAGATATTGAGGAGGATGAATTAATGGCTCTGCTCAACACAAGCCCAGATTTTGGAACAGACGAAAGAGATATTGTAAGAGTGGCTCAGCAGATGGGTCTTGAAGCCGAGATTAAGGATAACATTACTCTTGAGGATCTTGAAAAGTCCATCAATGAGGGCGTCCCTGTGATAATAGATTGCCAATCATGGAGAGGTAGTTCATATTCGAATAAGTCTTGGACCGATGATTGGTATGATGGTCATTACATGGTTGTTATAGGAATTGATGAAAATAATGTTTACCTTGAAGACCCATATACATTGGGGAGTAGAGGATTCATTCCACGCAATGAATTCCTAGAACGCTGGCATAACCCTGGGGGAACAGCGCCGTTATACGACGAAAAGCAGTATCATTTAGGAATATTTATCCGAGGGGATAAGCCATCTCCGTCTCGACAATTCATTCGTATTGAGTAAGTCTAAAGGGGTGAGATAATGATAGAATTATCACTGAAGCCGATAGTCATATTAATAGCTTTCATGACAATTGAAATTGGAATTGCATGTAGCTTGACTAACGAGAACGTTTCCGCTCCAAGTGACCCAAATCCCTTAGAATGGTTTAATAAAGGTGATGTTCTTTATAATATGAGCAGATATGAGGAGGCCGTCTATGCCTACGATCAGGCCATAGAGCTTGATCAATCCTATGCAGAAGCATGGGATCATAAAGGCAATGCCCTCCGCAAGATGGAAAAATACGATGAGGCGATGGCGGCATATAATACGGCTGCTACTCTAGATTCCAAACTCGCAAAAGCTTGGTATGGCGAGGGAGAAACTCTTTTTGATCAAGGAAGGTATAACGAATCTATTGAAGCATATGATATAGCTATTGCCATGAATCCAAAATGGGCTTTGCCGTGGTATGGAAAAGGCGAATCATTGGATCAGCTGGGGTTACATGAAGACGCTGTTGAGGCATATGATATGGCTGTAGAGATGGATTTATCATCTATTAAGTAGAAACAGTCTCTATGCCGTATTACAGTGGATCTTTTTTCCTTGCTAGTTACTAGAATGAATAATGGAAATTGTGCCAGGGGCGAAAGTATTATCATCTAGCGTGATCTAGCGTTCTCCAACCAATCCTATCACCCTCATCTCAACGGTCCTACACACCTCATCCGTCTCTCCAAAGTCGTACTCGATCAATCTTAAAGCATCAAGACTATTTTGACTATTGTCTAACTTATCTAGAGAGGCTTTCTCAGAGAAGGAGACTTTATAAGATAAATTAACGGCTATCGTTCTGATTCGATTTATAGCTCCTTCAGCTATACCTTTTTATATCATTGGAAATAGAGATAGTCCCAAGATGACTCAGCCTAAAAACTAGAGTCGATCTTGAATGGAGGTAATGTTAAATGAAATATACTAAATTCTTTATGGCATTGGCGGTTGCATGTATTCTCATTATGCCAGCTTTTTCAATGCCGTATGATACACAAAATGGAAACCAAAACCAGTGGAATGACCAGAAGCCCATGATGCAAGATGGCCAACAGAATCAATGCAATTGCCAGAATTCCATGGGACAGGACAATAATCCGTGTGGATGCCAGAATTCCATGACGGGAAAGGATGAAAAGCAAGGCAAGTGTGATGGCAGGCAAAACGATCAGTCCGGATGCCAGAAGTCTGTCAAGTCCATGATGGGAGAGAATGGCAAGCAAAATGATCAGTGTGGATGCCAGAACTCCATGATGGGAAAGGATGAAAAGCAAGGAAAGTGGGATGGCAAGCAGAATGATCAGTGCGGATGCAAGAACTCCATGGGAAAAGACGACAAGCAGATGTTCGATAGGCCTGTTAAGTCCATGATGGGAGAGATGGGACAGTTTGGCAAGCAGATGTGCCATAGGCCCGTTAAGTCCATGATGGGCCACCATGATGGCATCAAGGCAATTATAGTCACCGTAAAGATTATTGAGTAGTTTGAGCGATTGTATATGAAGTACTATCTTCCACTTCTTCAGCTTCTGGAGCGCTGACTATAGTATCTACTTTTTTATCCCAATCTTGCTTTTTGTTTTATATAGAGGTTTGCGCTCCAATTTGCGTTGATCTACTGGAATGCTAACAGGATGAGCTTTGGCATCTTCCAGCATATGGATAATTAGATGTCCAACCTCATGACGTTCAAACCGGGCCGGACTTCCTCGCAGAAAACCTTTGAATTTTCCAGCATCTTTTGGACCTTCGTAAAACTGTACTTTCCCTCCAGCGACCATCCTTCGCAGTTATCTGCCAAAAGTTGACGTGGCATAAAGCAGAGCTAATGCTATAAAGGGATGGCAATCTCTACTCAAATCGGCATCCCTTTATATGCTTATATTTACAACCCTCAGTGATTATATTGCTATTTTGACGCGCTAAATTGGATTGCCTCTCTGCACCTTTCAAAAGTAGCTCCTGTTATGTAGATTGTCTGGATGTAATGATTCACAACAGTTCCATACATGGATGCAGGGCTATCAGCGTAACATTCGATTTGGGTTAGGCAATCAGTGCGTCCGTAACTAGGATCCGAGCCTAATGTCGTGGTGAACTCAAACATTGCTCCGTTAGCTGTATACTGTCCTGATACACTCCCCTTATCGCTAGTAAGAATTGGTCCATTTGCTGAGTTTGTAATTGACCAGATTTGCGGTGGCATTAAAGACCCAGGTTGAGGAGCATTCGGATCTGTACTGCATGTGGTTACAATTTTGCCTATTACATTCCAAGTCCCGAGTATATCCTGAGATGCGCAAGCACCTAGGGGTATCAAAGCTAGTGCCACCACAAGTAAGACAGCAATCAGCCTTAAAGATTGTCTCATTTTACCATCCCTTACTTTTTGCTAACGGCTCACATTCAGTTCTTCACTTTCTGCGATGATAAATATTTCGAAGAGATAATATCTGTTGGGGAGATTGAGCTGGCAAAATCGAACTAGGTCTATCTATAGGTGTATATCTAACAGGCATAATTATAACCTCTTTGTTAGCAACAATTGTTTAGATTTTATCGAATATTGTATCTTTACTTTTAAACGTAATACCCCGCAGCTCGCTGCGGATGGATAGAGGGCATCCGTATCCAACTTAGGGATAGATCAGATAACCTGGTTCCATTTTTGTGCGGCAGCGCCTTGCATGCCCCGCAGCTTGCTGCGTAGAAGAAAATACCGGTAATTATGAATGATGCCAAGCAAACACTCGGCGAAGGTAATATCCCTTAGGAGCTATTACAGAAATTAATTCTGATGGATTTATAATACTAAACTTTGATCGCTAATTTAGCTAGGGATTTGTGAAGCCAGGCTATGGTGTTCTTTCGAGGCCCAGCATCAAACCTCTATTTATACGATCGGAATGGCTCTAAGGTAGATATCGTTCAGTGCGGAGGAAGTGTGGGGTACGGGAATTCCGCACGTCCTTACTAGTAAATAGCCAATCCGAATTGCCAGGATTATATACGAGATGAATGTAACCTTCTAAGCTGTTAAGTCCTGAGCGTCAAGAGCATACTGCTTCAGGACTTCTGCCAGATCCTGAATCCTCACAGGCTTAGCGATGTAGCCATCCATGCCTGCATCGAGACATTTCTCACGGTCACCTTCTAGCGCATAGGCGGTTAGAGCCACAATCATTGGACCATTTGGCCAGCGTCTTCGTATCTCCTGAGTGGCTTCGAAACCATCCATTTCTGGCATCTGTATATCCATAAGCACCAGATCGTATGATTGGAGTTGCAGGGCTTTAATTACCTCCGTCCCATCGGCTGCTACATCAGCCCTATGCCCTAAATTTTTAAGCATTTGGAGCATGACTCTCTGATTGACAGCGTTATCCTCCGCTAGGAGTATGCGCATATTAGCGTGTGTTTTGCCCCTGCGTTGAAATATGGCTTCCTTTGGCTTGGGCAATTGACCTAAGTATACGTCAACTGGCAGTATGAAATGGAACGCAGAACCTTTCCCTACAATACTTTCCACCCAGATTTTGCCACCCAGAATCTCAACTAGGCGTTTGCTTATAACTAATCCGAGACCAGTGCCACCGTACTTGCGAGTAGTGGACATATCCGCCTGGCTGAAAGACTGAAAAATCTTATCCATTCTATCCTGGGGTATGCCAATTCCAGTATCCTTGACTGCAAAATGGAGTATGCATTTGCCATCATCTCTAGCCTGTGAAGCGATAGAGACCTCGACATTCCCTTGCTCTGTGAATTTGACTGCATTACTGAGCAGGTTGATCAAAATTTGCCTAAGCCTAGTTGGATCACCAGCGATAATGTTCGGCGCCGAATCATTCATCCCATAGGTCAGGCTCAAACCTTTCTCTTTTGCCTTCTGGGCCACCAAATCAAGTGATTCTTCTATACTGGATCGGAGATCAAAAGGCTGATGCTCAAGTTCCATCTTGCCGCTATCGATCTTGGAAAAGTCAAGGATATCATTGATTACCGCCAGAAGGGCATCTCCGCTGGACCTTATTGTCTCAATGCATTCTTCCTGCTCTGGTTTTAGATCCGTGTCCAGGAGAAGGTCAGTAAGTCCAATGACTGCATTCAAGGGAGTTCTGATTTCGTGACTCATATTAGCCAGGAAGATCCCCTTAGCCTCGGCAGCAGCATCAGCTGCCTCCTTAGCCATCTGTAGCTCCTCTTCCATCCTCCTTCGATCGGTTATATCCAGTATGATTGATACTGCACCTATGATATTGCCCCCACCATCTTTAATCGGCGCACTGGATGATAAGATGGTTCCTCTGCTGCCATCAAACCTCATTATCTCTATAGCCCTGGCGATGTATATCTCGCCATATCTCAGCGATCGATATAGTGGCCAGTCTTCATACTCTATGCCCTCTCCGGAATCTGCCCAGTGGCCACGGTATGATCTCCAGTCCACTATCCCTGAGGAAGGCGTAGACTTGGCCCAGATGCGATCGGCCTGATCATTTACCTGAATTACATGGCCCTTGACATCGACGATAAACACTCCCAAGGGCAGAGCATCCAATACAGCCTTTAGCCGACGCTGCTCATCATCTGCTTTCCTTTTTTCTATGGCTAATGCCTCTTCAGAGCGCTTTATCTCAGTGATATCCCTGGTGATGCCTACTAAGAACTGATTTCCAGCCTTATCTGTGTAAAGAGCCTTCTTGACCTGGACTATGCGGGTCGTCCCAAGTGCATAGGTGTTTGTCTCTTCATTCACAACTTCTTCGCCCGTCCTGAAGACCTCCTCATCCTTCTCGCAGGAGATATCAGCCATATCTTTGGAAGGAAAGAGATCGTAGGCAGTACGGTCCAAGAGGGCCTTCCGGGAGCGACCAAATAACTTGCAAGCGGCATCATTGACCAGGATCAGCTGGTGCTGCCTGTCTTTGATGAAAATAGGATCGCCAATGGAATTTATGATTTTATCTAGGAAATCCTTGGATTCACCCAGAGCCTTATTAGCCTCTTGCAGCTCGGCAGTCCTCTCCTGAACACTCAACTCAAGTTCATCTTTGGACTTGCTCAGCGCTTCCTCTGCCTGTTTGCGCTCTGTGACATCATGTACCATTCCGACTGACAGGATTATCTGGCCTGATTCATCTCGGATGTGTTCGCATTTTTCATGGACGATCCTGACCTCGCCATTTGATTTTCTTACAATCCGGTGCTCGATCTCGTAGGTATCCTTTCCATCACGAAGCGAGCCCGAATATGCAGCATCGACTGCTGCACGATCGTCCGGATGCACAGCATCGAGAAAGGCCTCATAAGTGGCACCAAACTCCTGAGGCCGTAGACCGAAGATTCGGTATACCTCATCTGACCAGGATAGGCGGTTGTTCAGGAGGTCCAGTTCCCAACTGCCGAGATGAGCAATCTCCTGTGACTTGTTCATCCGTTTCTCGCTTTTCTTCAGTGCATCCTCCACCTCTAGCCTAGATCGTCTAAGCTCATCATTTTGCAACTCCAGCTCGATCTGGTGGACCTCCAGTTTTTTAATAAGCGCCAGAACGTCTGCGCTAGCATTCTCCTCCGCCCTAGGCTCAATGATTACCTCATTTCGCTGTTTAAGCATCTCCGTAGCTGCCGAAAGCTCATCAAGGCTTGCCTTCAGACTCTCCAAGGCATTGGGTGAGATTTCGGGAGCATTTGCTGGATTGCTCATAAATTCTGCCTGGAGTTTTTCTAAACGCTGTGAAAGCTTGGATATCCTTTGGGAGAGGTTATCAATTGCCATTTCTACACCAGAACTGACTAAAACACATAACTATGATTATTATCTATAAGTTTCCCTCCAGCATGGTTATTCGGTTAGTAATAGATTAGGGAAAAAAGCTTACAAGGTTTAGCATTTACCATCATCTTTGGATTTTCTATTTTCCTATGGCGTTTCCCTCCTCTTTATAATCTCTACCAGCACAGAGAATATAGCCGCCTCTAAAGGATCATCCATAGCATAGAATGCCTCGCTTGAGTGCTTTTTGCCATCTCTGCAATCATCTGCCCATAGGTCTGGTCCTCCTTCTTGAGTGCCCTTGAAGCCTTCATCCACCTGGCCGAAACATCCTTCACGCCCATCCTCACGCTTTCGAAGCTCCTGCCGTAAGACCACAGATAAGGGAAAGGAACTTCTAGCGCCGATCAAGGAGGCTCATGAATTGCTATAGCCTGCAAGGCTAAATATAAGAACTAAAAAAGATAAATCCTAAATTTTCGGATTACGGACCAGATACTGGTGGCTGTGGCGTAGTGTGGCCATTAGATTGTTGTGAAACCTCAAAGCAGCCTACATCATACTGGGAAACTGCATTACCGTTGGCATTCCCATTAACAAATCCTGGTGCATTCGGATTATTTCCAGCGTATACCCCACCGGCAATTCCGTCAATCTCATTGAAGGCCGAACCAGGTGCAAGAGGAGCATTTCCTGGCCCATCCGGTCGATCTTGGTACCTTCTTCAATGAGCTTCGCCCACCAGGTCCTTGCCAGGCTCTTTGCGCTCGATTGTTTCCACCTTACACTCAGCGGGAGTACAGATCAGGACATCTTGCTCCTGGTATTTAGAATAGGGATTAGAGGGTACAGTTGTATCAAGTCCCATGGAGAGTGCCATTATCTCTACAACATCCAGTATCTTCACTTTTGATTGTGCATCATTTCTTCCATCCATAATGTTCCTTCTGCAGAAGGGACAGGTACTGGCTATGACTTCTGATCCAATTGCATCTGCATCCTGGACTCTGGCCTTAGCGCAGTCCAGAGCCACATCTGGCATGCCAGCTTTTAATCCTCCCCCAGCCCCGCAGCACCTCTGCAAAGCCCTATTGCGGGCCATGTCTTGGAACCTGAGTCCGGGTATGGATTGCAAAACATCACGTGGGGCCTCAAAACACCAGTCTTTGCCCTTTATATGCATTAGATGCCTTCCGTTATGGCAAGGGTCATGATAGGTCACTTTAAAGTTTATTGGCTGCTTATACACCACCTCGTCCTTCCTTATTTTTTCTCTGAGGTAGACTGAAAGCGGCATCGACTCATAGGGTATGTAACCTTCGTACCAACGCGGCCAATCTAAGACGGAATTCCTGAGACACCCTGCACAGGCGAAGAGGACTGTTTCAACTCCTCTATCTTTTAGAGCATCGATGTTATGCACAGCGCATTCTTTCATGACCGGCCTCTGACCTGTTCTTACCATCGCCGAGGCACAGCACCACTCATCCTGGCCCAGCATACAGAAATCCACTCCCAGGGCGTTGAGCACCCTGACGGTAGACACTGCAAGGGCTTGCTGCCTGTAAGCGGCAGTACAGCCTGCAAAATATGCTATCTTACCAGATTCGAGCACCTTGGCATCTTTGGGCAACCAGCAGAGGCGATCCTCTTGCTTGGCCTGGTATGGGTTCTTGTCTGCATGGACCAACTTGGGGAAGAAGGATTGCTTGCCATAAGGGCCATTGCCGCGGTCTACCAGGTTGGGCCTCATGGCCTCCCAGAGGTCCACTGTTTTGATCCCTGCCTCACAGACGGTCGCACACACGCCGCAAGTCGTGCACATGTAAGAATCCTCTGTATAGACGGTCATTTCATCCTCATCGAATGGTTTTGGGCCAAATATCTTAGCCCTAAGACTGTGGGTCCTGGCCGTCAGCTCCCTCCACTTCGCAATTTTATACATTGGTGTCACACCAGGCCTGTCGGGCCTCACATTGAATGTCGTGCATACTTTCATGCATTCTTGGCATCTATTGCAGCCGTCGACCTCAAGCATCTGGGTTGACATCATGTATCCCGTCATAAGCGGCTTGTTGCTCTTTTCAGCCATTTTACTATCCTCCTCTGTTTAACTTCAGCTGCGACAATGTGCGTGATAAAACCTAATTATGCCAGGTCAGCCTAGGACTAATTGTTATTTTGTCCTCAACATCAGACCGTATGACTCATTCCACAGGCACTTTTATCGGATTCTCAGGCTCGGATTTGAAGGGAACCTCGATTCTCAAGAGACCGTTCTCATATTTCGCCTTCGCCTCCTTGGATTTCACAGGACAGCAAATGGAGACAGAAGCTGCGTAGGCGACATTTCCGGTCTCTCTGGGGGCGTATAGGGTGAGGCTGTCTTCGTGCATGTGGATGGTTATATCTTTCTTCTCTACCCCAGGAATCTCAGCTTCAACGGTCAACTTGCTATGCTCAGGATCGGCATAGGTATCCAGATCAGGACATATTATGAAAGTTTCATCTGCCATTAAGAACATCTCCTTTTAGTATCGTTATGATATGCGATACTTTGAAAGTTTATTGATATATATGGCTGTTACTATTTAAAAGAACCGTTATCTCATGCCAAACTATCTTTCGGCTTTTTGAAGCTCTTTGAAGATATTCTGCGTACATAAATCGCAGGCTTTTGCATGCTCGACGAGATCGGCGGCAGATATTATTCCTATAGGCTTTCCACCCTCTACAACAGGAATCCTTCTATAACCGTGCTCTCCCACAATCCGGCAGGCATCATGTATCTCCGCTTCTGGGCTAATTGTCACAGGATTCTTGGTCATGAACTCGTTTACCTTAATACTTGACGGATTCTTATCAGCAGCTATAACTTTTGTGACTATTTGCCTATCAGTAACAAGACCTTTCAGTAAGCCGTTATCCAGGATAAGCACAGAGCCTACGTTTTCTGAATCCATTTTTTTAGCAGCATCTTTAGCCGTTGCATTAAAGTCCACTGCAACTATATCTTTTGTCATTTCATCTTTTACTTTCATAATATCACTTAGAATTATAATAGGATGTTTCGATAAATAGATTTCTATGCTAAGAAATCCTCTCAAAGATATTATAACCATTTTACATTTAGCATCTGAAGGGCTAACCTAAATTCCTAGAGCCAAACTGGGATTGGTGGTAATATTGAGGCTATAATCTCTGAATCGATATAAAAGCTATCATAATACGGTGCTGGCATTGTATTTAGTACGTGTTATTCAAAAATAATTAGAACATCAGTGATGGAGCATAATTAGCCTCCTTAACCATTTCTTGTGCTTCCTTAAACTATGTTATTAAATTTAATGTCTTGAAAAAGGGTTTAAGTGTCAAATTATTTAAAGCCAAAGTCCTGTCGAGCTTTGCGGACGTTCTCCTTCGTGGCGCTCTCAGGTACGTCTACGGATACTGGCTTGATGTTCTCGTTGATTTTCCTTTCTGTTTCCGGCCAAATTTCTTTCATGCCATGTACTTCAGTCGCGTGCTTTTTTGTAAGCTCCATGATCTCTTTTTCAGTCTTTGCCCGCACTTGGAATCCGCATGGCATGCCTATATCCATGCAGGATAGCTGCTTATACTCTTCTTTAGCCATATGAATATAATTTCATTTAAAGTTAGTAAACATTACTAAAAAATATTATAGGTTGTAGAAGCATCGATTGAAATCGGATCATAGCAAAAGAGAGATTGCAATCTTAGAGCAAGAGACAAGACCCCCAATCAATTAGCCGGCAGGTCCATCTAATAATGAAAAATTTTTCCTTAATCCGACTGACCCATAATTACACTCCAAAATGATTTAGAGGATTCGAGCACTAGTTCTATCAAACAAAATTCTTCCCAGGCCAAACTATGGATGATAAACGCTTAAAATTGAAGCCGACGCTGGGACTTCTCGATGCCACAGCTATAAATGTGGGTGCCATCATCGGAGCTGGAATATTTGTCGTGATCGGCATAATCGCAGGCATGGCTGGGCCTGCGCTTCTCATATCCATTATGATTGCTGCAGCAGTCTCTCTTTTTACCGCATTGAGTTTCGCAGGGCTAACTGCCTGGCTCCCGAGAGAAGGAAGCGTTTATGAGTTCTCATATAGGCTCATCTCTCCTTTCGCAGGCTTCATAGCAGGTTGGATGTGGATTCTGGGCAATACTTTTGGCGGCGCTGCAGTCGCATTAGGCTTCGCTTACTATTTCACAATGCTTTTTCCTATTTTCAATCCGAAGCTGATCGCAGCATTTCTCTGTTTAGCCTTCACTATGCTCAATTACATTGGAATTAAGAAGAGCGCATTATTGAACAACTTCCTGGTGGGCACGAAGCTCATCATATTGTTGTTATTTGTCATGTTCGGTTTAGGCTACATAAATTTGAGGAATTTCAGGCCTTTTGTGCCTTCTTACGAAGGTATAATCTATGGAGCCTGCTACATCTTCTTCGCCTATGGAGGCTTTGCAAGAGTAGCGGTTATTGCTGAAGAAGTGAAGGATGCAGAACATACAGTTCCAAGAGCAATTTTACTATCATTACTGATATCCACAGTCGTTTATCTAGCTATAGGATTTGTTGCTATAGGGCTGGTCGGAGCAGGTGGGCTTTCAAGTTCAAGTTCGCCCCTATCAAGCGCCATGAGGGCAACAGGAAGTCCAGTTGCAGTCTACATAATCACCATCGGAGGTATAATGTCAACTGCCAGTGTCCTGCTGACATCCATACTGGGTGTATCACGCGAGGCTTATGCTATGGCTCTGCGGAGCGCGCTGCCTGGTGCATTTGGCTGGCTACATCCGAAATATAATACACCATATTATGCTATCGGGATCGCAGGCATCATCATGACCTTACTGGCTTTTTCCGTAAACCTAACCGGCGTAGTAGCGATTAGTACTTTTTGCCAGCTAGTCTATTATTCACTTGCCAACTTCTCTTATCTAAAGTTGCGGTCCATGAAAGAGATCCATGGGAAAGCTGTGCCCATTGTGGGTTTTACATCGTGTCTTGGATTGCTGATAATCTTATTCTTCATATCCAAAGAAGCATGGGTAGCTGGTATAATCGGATTGATCCTAGGAGGCACATACTATCTATTCAGAAATAGATTGAACCTGCAAAGCCTATAGAGCCTTTTGGATTTACTGCAGCTTCTCAAGTGTTGTGTATCATTTGAGATTGTATATTTTCTTGTATTTACTATTCAGGTAGTTCAGGAAATCATAAGGCTCGGTCTCTTTTCCTGTTGCATTCTTCATCAGCTCAGTTGTATTGTAGATAGCACCATGCTTGTATATGTGCTCCTGCATCCATAAAACAGGAATGGAGAAATCGCCTGATGCGAATCTCTGGTCTAGATCCGGATGGTCTCGTCTCATAGCTGCCTCAAGCTGAGCTGCATTCATAGAACCTAGGATATAAGCTGGGAAGTAGCCAAAGTTCCCTGCAGCCCAATGAACGTCCTGGAGTATGCCATCATTGTCATCGGTAATATCCAGTCCTAAAAATTCCTTGTACTTTTGTTTCCAGACCATCGGCAATTCATCTACGTCAATATTTCCCTCAAAGAGATCACGCTCAATCTCATAACGAATGAGAACATGGAGGATGTAAGATATCTCATCTGCATTAATGCGAATAGGAGTAATATTAAGCCTATTAATGCGCCTATACATATCATCCAGGGTGATGTTATCCATCACTGGTTTGAATACTCTTTTCATCTGAGGCAACCAGTACTGCCAAAAAGCCCTGCTGCGGCCCAGATTGTTCTCGAACAGTCTCGACTCAGCCTCGGCCACAGCCATGCCTGGATATTCTCCCAGGCGTGGGTATATTCCTATTGGCATTCTATAGTACTCATCTGGAATCCCTTGAGCGGCAATGCCATGACCACCTTCATGAATTGCAGTCATGATGGCGATCTCAGGGTTATGTTCATCATAACGTAAGCTGGTTCTGATATCATGTATCCCGATATCCATAGTCTCTGGGTGCCTCTTGGTCTTAATCATAAGCCCAGAACCATAGTTAAAGCCCAGAGCAGATGTTATATTCTTTATGAGTTCAGCCTGCTTTTCTTCAGGATATAATGAGTCGCTATAGATGCTTTTTGAAGAGGTCTCGTTGGATTCTTTTATCCTCGCTATCAGATTGATGATATGAGGCGTGACGTAATCAAAAATTTTATCCAACTTGGCCACAGTCATGCCAGGTATAAAAGTGTCTATGAGAGCATCGTAGGGATGTTCATTATAGCCCCAATATTTGGCCTTCTCTTTGTTCAGCTGAATAAGAGCCCTCAGGCGAGGTTCGAAAATAGAGTAATTATTCTTCTTACGAGCTTCTTCCCAGGCAGCCTGAGCTAAAGATGCCATCTCTGAGTCACGAGCGGCGAAATCAGAGGGGAGTTTGATCCTTTTATTGTAGTCACGATTCCATAACCGCAGATTGGCGGTTTCTATCAAAGACCAATTGCTATCATTATTGGCAATTGCAAGCAGCCTTCCGAATTCGGGATCTGTATACTTCTTGTTTTTCAAATCCACCATATAGCCCTGAGCCATTGCTCGATAATCAGTAGCATTCTGGGGCATTGAAATGCTCTGATCCCATTTTGAGAGGCTTATCATTGTGTCTATGTAGGACATCTCTGTAGAAATATTCAGAAGTCTTCTGTATGCCTCTTTTGCCGTTATTTCATGAGTACTGTTCTCGCCTGTGCTATTTTTCATCTGATACTTTGCTCCTCCTTTTTATCGTGCTGTATCACCATAAAAGGACTCCGATACTAATCATAAGATTACTATCAAAAATTTCCTATTATGGATATTACTATCATGACTATTCCTAGCGATTAATTAGGTCGCTGAACAATTAATTAAATTTAAATAGTTTAAAATCCTTTTAGCATATAGGGAGCCTCCGATACCCCGCCCCAATAGGTTCGAAGGCTCTACTCACCTTTCGCTCAATTATTAAGTGTAGTATCTAGTCTTCCCTGGAGCGAAGGAACTATATCTAGACATGACCCATCGTTTCCCTACCTATCCTGTAACTCTATCGTCCTCGCTTCTACTCCCATCGTTCTCCCTTCTACTGAGTTGCATTCCACCATTCCTTTATGTTATTACCTTGCCCAGAGAGCTTTGCCTTAAAGGGCGTCTTAGGAATTAATTTTTGCTGCCTTATGAAAATCCTTCAGTTATGCCGTTTTTCTAGTTCTTTCATCATGTCCACCAGATCCGAAAATATAGCTACCTCTAATGGATCATCTAAAGCATAGAATGCTCTCGCTTGAATGCTTCTTGGCCATCTCAGCAATCATCTGCCCGTAAATCTGGTCCTCTTTCTTCAGCGCCTTTGAAGCCTTCAGCCACCTGGCTGAGATCTCCTTCACGGCCATCCTTATGCTCTCAAAGCTTCCACCCATGGCTACTCACAGGCCAAGCGCTATGCTAAAAGATTACGAAAACGCCTCCAACGATGTCTAGTTCTTAGGTAAACTCGAAATTGCATTTGCTACTATTCTTATCTTAGCCTTCAGTCCTTCATTAAAGTAGAATACTCTATCGGATTTCTTAACCAACCTCTTAAAGTATGAGGGCAACTTTAATAAATCATGATTAGGTAGGGGATCGCAGAAAGATGATAAAATATTGAAATGTTTGGTGATCGAGAATAAGCAGAGTTGGTTTGCATGAGCGAGCAAGACTTCTTTGAAGACTCAAGAGAACAATCCCTAGTAAAAGCAGCTAGGTAGGGATCTGCACCCGGGGCGTAGATTACCCTGAGCCTCTGCAGGTTGAGGTTGCGATTGAGGTCCTTGGCAAATATCCACTTTGGAGCTACCAGACGTTGGATGACATAGTCGATTGAGATGGTTCTGGGCTCAGAGAGGATTAAGATTCGTAGGGCGCCGATTCCATTAAATCATGCGGTGCCAGAGCCTTTCCTTCCAATTATAAGAGCCACGCAATATGGATCGTGAGTCCTTTTGAACTGTCCCGCGTGAATAGGATGATCTCCGACAACAACCATCATTGTTCTTGGCTGGGCAGCACATGAAATCTCCCCTATGTAATAATCAATGCCCAATGCAGCCTCCTTGAAACCATCAGATGAAAGGCCATTATGAGCTGCTTTGTCAATTCCTATGAAGTATGACACCAGAAGACGAGGATTGGAGGACAAAGCATCCAATGAGAGGCGACAGATCTCCCTATCAAAGTCAGGTGGGCTAAGGGTGCGAGGAACTGCCCCAATAAACTCGATCAATCCTTCGTAGATTTCGGCCCCGCCTTTCTCCATAACGACAGCAGACCTCAAACCGAGCGTACTGGCAATCTCAGGAATGCTCAAGAAGGGAGACATCTTGGCACTCTCGGTATCGATGATTCGGTGATGTTCTGGCAGCAGTCCGCTGAGGATTGAAGCAATGGCTGGCGAAGTGTGATTTGAAACTGCCCTGGCGCTCAGAACTAGGCCATGTTTGGAGAGAGCAGGCATGTTCTTCAACTCAGGTTCCAGCCATCTGTAGAGGTCGTAGCCTAAACTATCTATGATCACTAGAATAACATTCTGGCACCTCCAGCCCTCCACATCCTTAATCAATCCACCATCCGGCTCAGGTATGCTTATCCCCAGCATATGGGCGATTGTAGGCGAAATATCTACTTGGCTTAAGTGTTTCATTTTCATTCCTCTGCCACTGTTGCATAAGGACATATCGACCTGAATTCTGAGCAATAGGCGCAGTAGGAGAAGTAGGGGTCATATTTGCCTTCATCTATGCAATTCATTATTCCTATTACATCTTTGAGAGCTTGAGCTCTATTTATCTGCAACCTATATCATCACCCTATCGTAAACGCTTCTGGACACATCGTCCCTCACTCTCCCATCTCATACTCCGCCAACCCAAGTTATTACCTTGCTTAGAGGGCATGGCCTTAAAGGCGTTATGCAGGTCTTCGAGGGTTCACCCCTATAATCTATCGAGCTGGATTGAAGGGCACCAAAAGTGGGCCCTAAGTGATATGTAAGTGAACATTCCAAGCCCAAAGTAAGGGGCTAGTTGAAGAGGGTATGTAGGTTCAAGGAGGCTTTCATGCCCATTCTCACACTCTCAAAGCTCCTTGCCCGTGGCAACTCACCCCGCCAATCAGGCTATTGCTCTCCCATGGATCAGTCATTGCAAGGTCCAACTTGTTCAAAAACAAATGTCTTCCCCCAAACCTTCTCCATCATCTTCCCATAGTATTCAACGTCGAACCTCGAGGCTGCCTCGCCATATCCACTTCCCGCCTGTCAGCATCCTTAACCACATAGCTTATCTCCATCCCTAGAGCCAGCGCGATCCATTTTCTCCTGTAAGCCTGAACTGCTGACGCCTCGGCACATCTCCTGGAGTACTTCAGCATGCTTACCCTGCGGCGAATGCCAGCTCCCCTACATCAGCGCTTTCCAGGCCCTCAAAGTATCCAGATCCTGGACATTGATTAAACCCATCTTGAATCTGTTAACAAAGATTCCGATCATGATGGCAGTATTCCAATTCGCTTTCGCCCCCAATCTCAAGACCCTCAAGGATGTCTTTCAGCCTATCGATCACGAAGTCAATGACCGCCCTGCCACGCAAGTTTATGCCCGCCTCCTCATCGATGAGCTCTTCATAGAACTCCTTGGTCACTTCCTCGTAATCATCGTCCGTGTATTCCAAGTCGTCGCTATCCCTTATCTCTGCCTTCAATTCGGCAATAGTATCTTCCATGAGCTTGTAGTCTTTCTTCTCTGGAGTGCCCAGCCTCAGTTCGATGAATCTGCTATCTAGTGCTTGTTTTCTTTCGTTATAGTTTGCTCCCAAGGCATCGTTTATATCTTTCTTCATTGAAGCGATTTCGTCCTCATCCACTGCATTTTTTTGCATCTTCTTCACTTTCCTCCTTCTCCTAAAAAGAATCTATCACAGAAGACAATACCTATACATGTATCCCTCGTCTTGCATAATTCTTGTTGGATGGATTCAATCCTACTTCTATCATCGTATGCCATCGCACCTCACGGGCAAGCTATGAGGGCAGATCGTGGTTTGGAACAGCGTCTTCTCAACTTTTTTATCGTATTACCTCGCCTGCAGTGGAGTACGCCGCGGCAGTTTGACTGTGTTATTTACGCCTATTTAAGGAATTTACAAAAATTTAATTAGTATTAGTAACAGATAAATTATGGAAATCTTAGCTAATTAAGGGAGGAGTGTTTTCTATGAGTACTATCAAAAACGGTGTAAATGTCGATAAATTAATAGAAATTATTGATAATATCAAGGCAGATCCGGTTAAGGCTCAAGTCAAGTTTAAGGCAAATACTGAATGGGTCAACGGAGCATACTCTAAGACGAAAATCAGAGAGTTCCTAATAGAAGGTGATGAGCCATTATCGTATCTCGGAACCAATAGGGTTCCCAATCCAGTGGAAACTATTCTAGCAGCCCTAGGGTCATGTCTGGTAATCGGATTTGCTTACAATGCCGCAGCTTGGGGAATAAACTTGGAGTCGCTAACTATTTCATTGGAAGGCGACTTAGATCTCAGGGGGTTCTTGGGCGTGTCCGATAAAGTTAGACCAGGTTATCAAAACATCAAGGTAACTTGCAAGGTAAAAAGCGACGCATCACAAGAGAAAATTAGAGAACTTTCTGAACATGTTCAGAGAACATCCCCTGTTGGAGATATAATACGAAATTCGGTGCCTTTCAACATCATCCTTGAAAATATCTAAATACATGTGCGATTTTTCCCCAACACATCTTTTATGGCGCTTATTCGTTCAAGCACAATTTTATGGAGGGGCAGAAGTACTTCAGACTTCCTGTCTGCATAGGCTATCTGCTCGGAGGCAATATGTTTTGCATTCCAATCATACGCCGGTAGGCTTTTATCTAAAATAACATCAAGATGCCGTTCTGCCAGGGCCTCGAGGCTATGGTCAGGAACTTTTTTCTTCCAGGGATTCTTGGGCAATTTCGAAGGCACCAAATTATAGACGCCTGCCCAGCATACCTGGGAGGCGAGCATTGTGTCAAACATGTTCTGAAACTTCAGCCTTCGCCCTTGGGACTCAGATTGTACAGGGCTTTATCTCCCAAATCAAATATATCTGCTACGTAAATTCTGTCATCAGGAAGCGCCAGATGAACCATCCGGACTCTTGATACCAAGGGGTCTAAACCAGTGGTCTCTATATCCAATCCGCAAATTCGGCATTTTCTGATCTCTTCAAAGGTCTGAGCCCATGCTTGCGTAGATTCAATCATTACTGTCAACCTGGCATTAGAATCGACCAATTGTCTCACACCAATACATCAGAAGGCATCCAACGCATTATCTCCAAATCCGATGATACTTAAACCGGTATACTAAAATCCTGGTTTTGAATATGCACTTTTGCCTCGATTGCTCTTTCCACTAGTGCTCAACCCTTTTCTCTGCTCTTAGCCAACATACTAATTCATTCCAATAAAGGGGGGCGATGATCAATAACGCTTGATAACCAGATCACCGATAATGACACAATTTACGCGAACTTGCTATTCATATCAAAGGATGAGCGCATTTTCCTGGGATGCTTAGTTTCACATTCACTCTGCCTTCTCAAGGCTTTTAAACTCGCGGACCCTTTGTTCATAAGGCCATGAAGCTTACCTTTGAACGAGGCACCATCCTGATTAAAGGAAATGCACGAGTTCCCAACTCTACCTGGGATGAGCGATCTAAAGCGTTCAGGACAATGGCCCTGAATTATAAGGATACCATCGATTTTCTAAAGACATCCTGCTTTGACTGCGATGATTACGTTCTCAACCTTATACTCTGTCCTGAGCTCCAAAGCAATATTAAGCTGAGAGATTACCAGAAACAAGCTCTCGATGCTTGGGTAGCCAACGATAAACGTGGCATAATCGTGCTTCCGACAGGAAGCGGCAAAACACTTATCGGAATAGAGGCCATATCTCTCCTGAATACTCCAACTATTATAGTAGCTCCGACTCTTGATCTTGTGGACCAGTGGCGCTCCAGGCTGAAGGAAGAGTTCAGAATAGATGTTGGTGTCTTGGGCGGAGGTGAGCAGGACATAAAAGCCTTAACAGTATCCACTTATGATTCCGCCTACATTCATGCAGACAAGCTCGGGAACAGGTTTGGCCTAATAATCTTCGATGAGGTTCACCATCTGCCAGCCGAGGGCTACAGAAACATAGCTGAGATGTTTGCAGCTCCGTATAGAATGGTCGGTGGAAAAACGGCTTTGGCTAATCTCAACAACACACATAACACCACCATTAAGCCTAACGATCTTTGGATTTGGGGCGCCGTTCCATTAGCGCACTCTGTAGATAACGGTAGTCTAGCGGATAGTTTCGACATCATGAACCCAGGCGAGGATAACGGAACGATGCCTACGCCTTCACAAGAGATGGGGCTAAATGAAGCGGTTGAGACTGGAGAAATATCAAGTGCTACTGCACAAAATCTAGATCAATCGGGCAATTGTGCCTCAATGGAAGTCTATGATAAGAAGGGCTTCGATGCAAGCGCTAATGGCATATTCGATTGTACTTGCTATAAGACGCCAAAGACTGCGCAGTTCCCAGAGCCTACAGAAGGTAAGGCATGGTAATAGGTCGTTCAATCGCTTCAAACCGGATATACCCAAAGTTGCCTTAACAGACGAAAATTAAAAGAATAAAATGGAATTAGGTAAACCCTTAAAAAAGGAAAAGTTGCAAGTGCTCCAAGGTCCATAGCTATTGAACTCTCCAAGGAGGAAGGCAAAGGCTTTCTCGATCTCATCCATTGCCTCATAGTTTACCTCCCATCCGTTGAACTTAGCCAATACCTTCTGCATAATGGCCCTGCAAGCCATGACAGCTTTGATATCCTCTGCTTCATCAGGGTATCCTCTCGATGTCTTTTCAGTCCACTCGATGGATGCAGGCTCATGATTCCTAAGGAGCATTTAACCAGGGATACATGCCGTAGCTCCAGAAACCATTATAATAATCGCCATACAGTTTCTGGTATGCTTTGTTCAAGTCTGCAAGGTCTAATGCCGACTGAGGACCGTAGTATGGCCCATTGTATCCAGGGTAAATTGTTGGGTTGTAACTGCCTGTCGGTGGGTAGTAGTTGCCTGTCGGAACTGTCGGATTGTACGTCATTGTCATAGTGCCCGCTACGTCTATTACCACAGGATTACTTGCCACCCCTCTGATGTTGAAAGTAAGAGTGTGCTGTCCTGGAGTGCCAGCATAGAAAGTCAATTGGCTATTTGGGTAGAAGAAGTAGTTGTAGCTATTAGTTTGCCCATTAGAATCCACAATATTGAAAAGCCCACTGCCGCCACCAGAAGGAGAGATCGCTAAAAGCTGTACGGTAGCTCCTACGGGAACTATTGCATACTGTGACCAAGCCGTTGAACCCTTTATCCACAATGAGTTGCTTTCTCCGTATGTTGGATTTGATTGATACTGAGAAAATGGCACCGACTGCATCTGATTGCTAAAATATGCCGTAGCAGGCATGTTGCCAGAGATATTATATTGTTGTGGTGCGCTGATAGGATTGCTGGGAGCGGGTCCTGCGTTCGTAGTGTAGAACTGAGCGTACGGAGCAGTGGCCTGAGCAGAACTTGGTGCGGCGGTTGAATACCCAATTGTCTGCGTGTTATACTGCCCGGAATACCCAACGGTTGATGCATTGTACTGCCCTTGGACTCCTGATAAACAAGTCAATAAAATTAGGGCCAGTAGGACTTGAAATAATTTATACGACTTCATATTCAATCCTCTAATGGATACTTTGATAATAATTATTGGCGGTGAATGTATAAATAGCACTGCTATCACCTTAATTCCATAAATGAAATCGTAGAATTGTTCAATTTTGCGATAAAAAAACGGGTTTTTGTGCCATTTTATGATTGTTCACGCCTGACACCGACTAGTTCAGATACTTCACGGTCGGTTTTACCTAAAATTAACAGGTCGATTGTGTTAAGCTGCTATGGGGTTAGCTTGGGGGCAGGCTCCCTTTTACTTAAATTTTGGTAGATCAGGCTGAGATCTATAAGAAACGAAAAGCTATCTATGGCATGAGGTCGCTAGATAAGAGAGACAATAATGATTGGAAAATTACTCCGGGTTCTTCTGATAGCTGCAGTGTTTGCAGTGGTTCTTTCGGTGACCGCAGAGGCAGAGAACGCATCTAATTTCTGTGTTCCAACTTACGGCTACAAGATCATAAACACCTATCCTCATGATACAGGGGCATTCACTGAGGGCCTTGTTTATGATAAAGGCATACTTTACGAAAGCACAGGCCTTGATGGCAAATCCACATTACGTAAGGTCGATATCAAGACAGGCAAAGTTCTTGAAGAGGTAAGTCTTCCTGATTCGTTCTTCGGTGAAGGGATCACTGTGCGGAACGACCATATTATTCAGCTCACATGGCAGTCGGGCACAGGCTTAGTGTACGATAAGGATAATCTGAGCCTTGTAGATAGCTTTACGTATAATACAGAAGGCTGGGGACTCACAACAGACGGCAAGCACCTGATAATGAGCGATGGCACAGATACCCTTTACTTCCTTGATCCTGGAACCTTCAATGTAGTTGGACAGATAAAAGTAACGGATAACGGCAAGCCGGTAAATGATTTGAATGAGCTGGAGTACATCAAGGGCATGGTTTATGCCAACGTCTGGCTTACAGATAAAATCGCAATCATCTCACCAGGAAATGGCGAGGTCAAAGCCTGGGTCGACCTGCAGGGATTGTTAAGCGAGAAGGTACGCGAAAATACGGATGTTCTCAACGGCATAGCCTATGATTCCACTGGCGACCGGCTGTTTGTTACTGGAAAGCTCTGGCCGAGCCTATTTGAGATCAAGCTTACTAACGAAGGCAATTGCTCGACGTTTTAGGCTTGATCAGTTTCCTTTTGTATTTGAAGATATATAACGAGGATAGCGAAGAAATCTCAGAACCTCAAAAAAAGTTCTTCATGTCTTATGCGCATTTATAGTTAATCTCCTAGCTTTTTGCACTAAGAAATCGCTCCACCCAGGACTTTGAATATCCATCCTTTTTGGAATAAAATATTTCTAAAGCGCAATCTTGGCTAGCTATAATAGCTTCATCGAAATCAGTGTATTTGGCGATCTCTCTTTTGAAATCCTTCCAACCGAATTCTATAGGATTCAAATCTGGTGAATAGGGGATATTATAAATTAAGTGAATATCGATTTCCTCAGCTAGTTTTCTAAATTTCTTGGCCAAATGAATTCTAGCATTATCTAAAAGTATACAAATTGGCCTCATAATATTATTATTTCTTATATTTTGAGCAAATGCCATCAACGCTTCCTTCTTAGAGGAGTTGGAAACCATAACCTCATCATTGCCATTTAATGCTATAAATCCAAAAATAGTTCTTGATCTAACCTTTCCAGGTTTATAATTTATTAAATGAGTGTTTAAGACTCTACGTGTATTAGGGCGCTGTTGTAAAGAGCTTTCATCAAGAAATCCTATAACAGGATCAGTAACAGTGGTCAGCACTGATTTTATCCTTTTTTAAAAAACTTTCTGCATCTGCAGGCCTCTTTTCATTTCTGATGTATGGTTTCCCATACTTAACTTTTTTCACTACTCTTAAAATTCGCCAGCCATATTTATATGAAAAATCTATACCTCTTGTATCCCTTACATATTTTAATACGTCTTTTATCGTCATTCCTTTGTCTTCAATTTCTTTAATAACTCTATCCCATTCATCAAGAGACATCTTTGGCTTTTTGCCATTTCTATTCTTTGGTGTCAATCCATTATAGCCTTGATTATTCCATCTGCTTAACCAATATTTTATTGTCCTCTCGCCCCTTTTTAAAATATCAGCTACCTCATATACGTTTTTCCCTTCATATAAATGTATTATTGCCAATAACCGTTCCTTAATCCTTAGATCAGTCTCTTTTTTATATAATTTATCAAGGTCTATCTTTGATATATGCCTAATTATTATAGGTTTTCTACCCATGCCTATGTATTTTCACGCATTAATTATTAAATGTATCTATAGGGCAATAAGCTCAATGATTAACTATAGTTTAGCGCTGTTTGCCCTCACTACAGAGACTCAAAGGCGTAAAAATATCGTCCAGGGTAGAGATTCTTACCTTTGGATATATCATTGAAAAATAATTAAATCAATCTTGTTCCATTTCGTATTTGAACGATAGCTTCACTTTAGCCCTGTACTCTACAATCTTGCCGTTCTCCAATCTTACATCCAGCTCCTTTACCTCAGCAATCCTCATATCTCTTAGACTCTTAGTTGCGGTTGCAACCACATTCTGGACTGCCTCTTCCCAGCTCTTCGGAGAAGTCCCAACCAGTACTATTACCTTATAGACACTTCCATCCATCATTCTCACCTGCCTCATAAAGTTATGATCATATTAGTTCTTCTAATTAATATAATTTATCTAGTTAATGCCCGGGAAAGACAGCAAAAACTATAAAACAATATGTGCAGCTCTCGGATACTTGATCGGAAAGAGCTGGGAATAAGAGCAGGAGATAGGAGATAATAGTGATGATAAGTACGCGCCTCAGGTACCCAGTGGGCATAGACGACCTTTCAGTTTATGTGCCTAAACTTTTCATATCAACAACAGGAGAGTTTGCAGCCTCGAGGGGCATCGATCCAGGGAAGCTCACAAAAGGAATAGGGATAGAACGTATGGCTATCCCGGATAAACATGAGGATGCAGCGACAATGGCTGCCATGTCCCTGCTTGGCCTTATGCGCAGAAATGATCTCGATCCTGGCGATATTGGCAAGATCTATATTGGCACTGAATCGGGCGTGGACGAAGCCAAGGCTATAGGAACTTATGTCATAGGCATGCTTGAGATGGTCTATGGACAGGGCTCATTTGAGGAGTGCTCTACTGTCGAGTTCAAATCCGCCTGCATAGGCACGACCCATGCTCTGGAGAATCTATTTTATTGGTCTTCTGTAGAAGATGATGGACTGGTGGGCGTTGTCGTCACCTCAGATATAGCCAGATATCAGCTCCGCTCGTCAGGAGAGTATACCCAGGGCGCAGGCTCAGTTTCGCTGCTTATTAAGAAAAATCCTCGCCTGGTTGCCCTGGAGGGCAGCTTCGGTGTGTTCACCAGAGATGAGAACGATTTCTTCAGGCCGCTTGGACTGCAGACCGCTGTTGTAAACGGCAAACACAGCAACGATTGCTATCTGAATGCAATGGAGAGTGCCTTTGCTGCCTATGTGAAAAAGGCACAGCAGCGCGGGATTATAGATATAGCCGAGGATGAATGCGCGACAGACCATATCGAGCACCTGCTCTTCCACATCCCCTACCCAAGAATGGTGGAATATGCGGCTGCTGCCATCTTCAGGCGTGAGTGGAGAAATCTGTCCCGATGGCATGAGATTGAGGAAGAGATAGGAAATGAGCCGGCACTCGAGGATTTTGCAGACCCAAAAGATTATTCCGTAGCTGCTGCAAATTACGAGAAGAAGTTTTCGAAGACTAGCATGTTTCAGGGAGCATATAATGCCAAGGTAAAAGAATCAGCGCAGATATCCAGGCAGGTGGGAAATATCTATACGGGATCAATTTACCTTGGGCTTGCAAGCCTTGCCGAGGGGCAGAATCTTCATCCAGGAGAACGCATCTGCTTTGGTTCATATGGGAGCGGCTGTTCAGCCACTGTCTTCTCTGGGATAATTCAGCCTGAGATTGTCACGCTCCCTTTGAGAAACGTTTGGAAGATCCTCACGGAAAGAAGAGCCATCAGTCTTGAGGAGTATGAAACGCTTCATCAAGGCAGAATGGAGAAGAGCATAATACAACCATCGGATGAATTCGCGCTTGTAAATATTGATGAACAGGGATACAGGCATTATAAATATATGCGCTAATGGATGAATACGCTGAGGAATTGAATAAGGTAACTAGGAATTGAGACTGATATGGCAGCAGCATAATCACAGCATATGTAATCTCGAACATCACTTATAAAAAGGATTAGAACACTTATAGAATAGAGAATGATGTAGCTTCGAGGTGCAGATCAACTTCAGGCTGACTGACCCAACCGGATTTGGTGGGATTGCCCCAGTCTGTTCTAGATCTGCAAAGCCAAAATAAAACATCCGCATATACCTTGTAAGCAACGCTCCGGAGCAGATGCGATGGCAGTTGATATTTCCTTTGGAGAGCTGGCATTTATATTGATAGGCGTGGCAGCAACATTGCTAGGCGTTTTTATGACCCATTCCCTTATTGATGCGCGAGAGTATAGGAAATCCAGGCAGGATTTTAAAAACGCTATCGCGGTCGTATATCAGGAGATCAAGGATAATATGCTCTCGCTCAATGCAGGAACCCACATTGGGCTAATGAGGGTGAACACATCTGGCTTGGATCTTCTAAAGATAAAGGGACTTTATCGCCAGATGCCTGATGATGTTCTCAAGGATCTGCTGTCATTATACTGGTACTTTCAGTTCATAAACGATGTCGTCAACTGGGAGCTATCGCTTTTTTTGACATCAACTTTGACGAATGTAGATGCAAATAAGATACTTGAGGTCAACGATAAGCATGCGAAGGAGATCCATAGGCGCTGTCTCAAGGAGATACAGAGAACAAAGATACTTTCCAGGCTTGAAGGGCTTTTGAAGTCTTGATTATCCAGAATAAGTTTATTGCTTTAGGAGCTTTTTGATTTCCTCAACGCTGAGTGCCTTGCCGATGGATTTTGTTTCTCCATCAATAATCAGGGCAGGGATCATCATGATTCCTCTGCTCATGATCTCTTGGATGCTGTCCACCTTGATTACCTCTGCCTGAATGCCTGTCTCAGAAACCGCTTTTTCCACATTCCTTGCTAGGCTCTTGCATTTGGCACAACTCGTTCCAAGGATTTCTATCTTAATATGTACCACCTAACCCGATACAAAATGGGAATAAACTGTAATAAACCGAACTCCAAATTGCGCTTGAAATTGACATTACCACAGCACATATCCGAAGTACCTCGCCGCATATACTACTCCTACTATTATTACTAGCAGCCCGAAAAATTTAGTGGTCCATTTTCCCACTGATATGTACTGATCTCCGATCCTGCCGCCGACTGCCCTTGAAAAGGTAGCTATAGGAATTATAGGAACTCCATGGCCCATGCCAAATATGAAGAGCATTATCCCTCCTCCCAGTGGTGTGATATTCTGGGCTGCAAGCCAAATCAAGACAGGCAGAACCATGGATAAAGCACATGGCGCCCATCCCAGGGCGAAGAATACGCCGAGTGTGAAGGCTCCAATGAGAGATGAATACTTGAAAAGGCCGATGGATACGTTAATCAATTTGTGAAGCAGGCTATCGCCGACCTCTCCCGTCTCGCCTGACGGATCTCTCCTGATTCGGGAGGCCACTGGCTCTAAAATCTCACCCAGAGGCTTGAAGGTACTTATTCCCAGGAGAACCATTATAGTGCCTGCCACGAAGTCGAAGACCCTGGAGTCGCGGATGAACATTCCAACCTGGGATATAAACAGACCCAGCACAAAGAAAACCACTGCCATGCCGAAGGTAAAGGCAATGCCTATCATAAAGCCTTCTTTTGATGTGGAGGTGCTCTTTCGCAGGTACTCATCCTTACGGCGCATGGTCAGGACATAGGAGAAGACCGCAATCATAAGGGCTATTGAGCACGGTGCAAGCGAGGTGACAATTCCAAGAATGAACATACCCAGAGCAGAGACGTTCTGCTGCGAGATCTCGCCTTCGAGACCCGTCCATCCAGAGCCTTTCAGCTCCTGTACCTTTTTATAAATGGTTTCTGCACTCTGTACACCATCAACATCTCCTCCGCCTACGCGGTAGACATGATAGACTCCTGCAATCCCGCCCTGCTTATCCAACAGCAAGATCGTGGGGTTGGACATACCACCTTGAACATTCCAGTAATCGATGTACTTGCTTCCGATCTTGTAGGGCTCAATATCCTCTATCCAGGGCCAGGTGATGTTGACCTTCCACCAGCCCTCCGCCAATGATTTGCCATCCTTCGAGTAAGGATTCTTTCTGAGGTTGATGGTGATGATTTTTATGCCTGGATCTAGTGCCCTTAGATCAGCAAGTGCCTTCACCTGGGCCTTAAGATCCTTCTCGCATTCTCTGCAAAGTGGTATCTCGATGTTGGTGATGTGAAGAACTACTGGCTCTCCCCGTAGGTCGCTTAGTGAAAAGTTTTTGCCGTCTGTACTGACAGCAGTAAAATCAGGGGCATTAATGGTCTTGTTGCTTGCGGATGCTGGAGTGTAGAGGCTCAGAATTGCAGTGGCAATAAGAAGCAAAAAGAATGCTTTAGCCAGCAGCAACCTTTCCTCAGCCATTCTTCAATCACTTATTCCAGCTAGGTGCATTCTGCTGATAGTAATATATGGCATCCTTTAGGTAGGACACGACATCACCTTCGCTCATCGCATCTTCTGCAGAGTGCCAGGCAACTGATACCCTGCCATCAGGACCTTTTATCAGTGTGATGAAGGCTGTTGTGGGCACGTAGTTTCCAGTAATGCCATAGACACTAAGAACTTCAAAGGCTCTTTTATCACGCGAATCGGTTAAAAGGTCATAATAGGTTACATTTTTGCCGTAAGCGGCAAGAGCCTTTTCTATATTTGCCTTTTGCACTACGCATGATGTACAGCTGCTTGAATGGTCCAGGATAAGCACTGGCTTATCCTTGAGGGAATCCTGGACCCATTTCGGATGGATTATCAATGAGCCTGATCCAGAGCTCTGAGGTGGATAGCCGATCCACCAGTCATCCTCGCCAGAACCGAGGGCATGAACGGGTTTATAGCCTTCCAATTTGCCCGCAGCCTGCGATCCTGTAACGAAGACAGTTAAAACGATGATTAATAGAAATGTTGCCGCAAAAGCCTTGATAGCCCCAACCAGCACTCTGGACATCACATTTACTCCCTATATTTCTTGATTAGTTATCTAGCTCTAATAGCTTTAATCTTTCCCATAGGCGGATAAGCAATAATTGCCTGAACAGCAGCCGCACATAGTTGAAGGCCCAATTAAGGCATTTATCGTACAATAGCCTATATGGCCTTAGACATTTGCCGAGTAGCTCTTGCGTTTTCGTATAAATCGTTTTTGGCTGGATCATGAATATGTAGAGTCCCGAATGTTTTGACTTTATATACTCGGTCTCTACTTTTAGGTTCTATCTCTAACATTTAATTCAGTCTCCATACGATCGAGAAACATTTTCAGCTTGCACCCTTCTGGTAGCCTGGACCAGAAAGCACTATCTGGCGTCTGAAGATACCATTTTGTATCGAGCGATTCATGGAACCTAACAGTGTTATACCAATCCATGAAATTGTCAAAATTATCGAACCTAGACCTGTTCTTTTGGTATGTATCATTCCATTTTTCGAATTTGCCATTTGTCTGAGGGTGTTTGACTCTCGCTTTAATATGGACTATTTTATTATCCTTAAGGAAGTTCTCAAATCTGCTATCGGCCTCTCCCTTTTTATCTCGTTTATTGGCATAGAACTGAGTTCCATGATCAGTCATTACCTGACTGATTCCCGTCAGCCATCCAAAGTTATCCAGCGCCTCCTGAAGGAGCATGATACTATTCTCAGTAGTTTCTGCATCGAACTCTCCGCCTGCGAGAATTCGCCGCGAACTATCATCAAGAACTGCACATACCTTTTTTCCATTGAGCTTACTGGTATGCCAGTCCAGATGTACCAGTGTCAGGCTGTGCTTGCGTTCCCACCTGACCCAAGGTTTTCTACGCTTCGCTTTATTACGGTTTACTTTAGCTTGGCCATGATTCAGCAGAACCTTGTGAATTGTGTTGTGAGGGATATGTTTTCCGTACTTGAATTCTATGATCTTTTCAAGACGCCTTGCCCCCAAATTTTGCTCTTTGTTGGTTTCTAATATCAATCTCTCTGATTCCTCATCAACATCTTTTTTCTTACGTCCAAATTTGTTAATGTTTAGGGGCATCTTGGTTTTCATCCAATGCATCCAGACTCGCTTAACGGTTGACTCGCTGACTTTCATCTCAGCAGCGATTCTTTTGGTGCTGATGTTACTGGTTTTAGCTCGGATTATGTACCGGATCTTTCTTTGTGTTAGCTTTACAACCTTATTCTTCTTTCCCATGCCCCTTTGGTGGGTATATAAAGTCAAAGATTTCGGGACTACACAGCTGGATCATGAATAAGGAAAGCATGGATAATAGTAATATTGCTAATTAATAATATTAACAATATTATTACTAAATATGTAACATTTGGATTGTATGGTGATTTTATACATAATTGATGGGAAATCTTTAAGAGCGCCGGAGTTTATGCCGAAGCAAGACTTTAGGGTTGAGATCTCAACCTTATTTGATCCGGAGGCATTTGGTATGGGCAGTAAATTGCTGATCTTTCTAGGAATTGCTTTAATGATCACGGCTCTGCTCTCATATGCAGATGCTCAATGCCCGCCTGGCGGCTGTGGTGGTAACTCTCAGGACTGGGATGCTACTGCACAGGCATTCCTCAGCTCTGATGTGCCCATGGCCGGCGGAAGCATCCAAGATATGGCAGCGGGAAGCAGCCTAAAGGTGGGACAGGCAGCTATAGGCAGCACACTGAATGATACTGAATCTATACCGAAGGCCTCGTCGGATTCTTCGATGGATTCCTCAATGGATTCCCCAATGAGTCCTTCAGCGGATTCTTCAATGGACTCTATCCAGGTTTATAGATCGGATAGTTTTCCGAAAGGAGATACCCTCAAAGCGATGCAAAGTGTATCCAGCTCTGATCTAGTCTTGGATGTAACGAGCAACCACTCTAAGGGAGATGCATTTATCCGAGGCGCTATTTACATCCCCTCAAAGAGCTTCATTTATGAAAACGGCACAATTAGGCCAGTCTCTGAGATCACAAGAATCCTTGGAGATGCAGGGGTTTCCAGCGACGATTCAGTTGTTGTTTACAGCAGCGCCTTTGAATCGGGCGAGGCAGCATTTGTTTTCTGGTTGATGAAATACCTTGGCCAGGACAATGTAAAACTGCTGGATGGAGATCTGCATGATTGGATAGGTGCCAGTCTGCCTCTGGATACTAAGCTGAAAACTTTGCCGAAGGTCAGCTATACTGCAAAGGTAAATCCTGAGTTGCTCGCGGATTACGGCTATGTGAAATCAGGCGTTGCTCAGGTTGTAGATGCAAGGAGCTTCCAGGATTTCGGAGGTGGCAGAATCCCCAATTCCTTCTGGATCCCTACAAATGATGTACTTGAAAATGGAAGGATAAAGGATGCTTCTAAGCTGAATAATACCTTCTCGAAGCTTGACAAAGGTAAGCCGGTTGTCGTGTATTCCACGGATATCGCCAATGCATCCCTGGTCTGGTATGCGCTGCAGCTCATGGGATTCAATTCAAAGGTCTATTCATGGCAGGACTGGGATGCGCATGAGCTGCCTCCGGTCAATGATACAATATAGCTGAAACTGCCGGAGCTAAGGGCATCGGCACAAAAGGAGCGCTAAACTGAAAGATACAATAGGCTCTGAAAGATCCTGGACTTTACCTGTTTGCCACGGGGCAGATACTATTACTAATATCGCCATCACTGGCTGCTACCTAAAATCAGTACGAATTTTTCAGATAGCCACTCCCGATTTATCATTCCTGGTGTGTTATCTATTATAACACTTATTATCTAATATACCGGTTATCTTTCTTATACTGGCTTGCTTAGTTTGGGATAGCAAGTCCATGGATAACTGATATGCTATTAAGAGGCAATAATAATGATGAGCTTAAAGCTGTTTACTCTCTCGTTGGACCATGAGAAGACATCCTCGCTTAGGAAGAGGATGTCCGCAAAAAGGGCTTGCTCTTCAAAACATTATCCGAAATTTAATAAATATGGAGGCAAGCCGTATTCAAATCATCGCTAACGAATCTCTCTTCTTATATAGATAGTATGATCTCTTACTATCTCTGGATTATGATATCTTTAGTATTCACCAAAAAAGCTGTAGATCTACTGGCCAAGATTCTCCTTTGCTTTATTCCTGAGCCTTTCCAGGGCGCCCTTTGTGTTCTGGCGGTTATCACATGGAGAAAAATCTTTGGGGCTGCAGCCTCCCAGAATATCCATCATCCTATCTGCCATCTGATTTGCGCCCATATCTTCCATCTTGCTGAGAAATACGGATGCTCTGGAGTTGAACTCCCGGCATTTCTTGGGGTCAGAGGCCCCCTGCTCATGAAGCTCATAAAGCTCTTCGAGCTCTCTTAAGATCTCAGCCCAATTTGCAATCTCCATGACCGATATATTTTATATCTTCTTCTCGGATATTAAGGCAATGCTACTATAATCGAGTAAAAGGAGCGATCTGGTATGGGGAATAATCCAGTAAGAAACGGATATTCCACAAGAGCTGCTGCCGGCATTTTAGCAGAAGAGGCACGAATTTGATACGGATTGGAAGGCTCATAAAAAATAAAGGCCAGCCTTTAGAGAGGGACGTAAACTATGAGATGGATTTCCTGGATGAAGGAAGATTACATGAGCTCATAGGACTTCAGAATACCATAGTTCGGGGCCTTCCTGATCCAGAGATCTTCTGGACTCACCCAATCGATTATTTCAAAGAAATATTCAAAGTTGAACGATCTGTGATAGGAGTATCAACTGAGGACGGCCTGATAGCTTACAGCCTGATTTATGTTCCAAGAGAGTTCAAGTCACAGGAAGGCTGTGGAAATCTGGGGCGGGACATAGACCTATCCGAGGAGGGTCTGATGAAGGCCGCCCACCTGCAGGCAACAGTCGTCCATCCTGATTATAGAGGAAATTCGCTGCAGAGAAGGATGGCAAGACAGCACCTGGAAGTGCTCAAGAAAATGGGTTATGAGCACATTTTCTGCACGGTCTCTCCTAAGAATCCTGTGAGCCTGAGAAATCTGATGTTATGCGGCTTTGTTATCAGAGGCCTCAAGAGAAAGTTCAGCGGCTGGTGGAGATATATCTTATATCAAAATGTGTTATGCCCAATTTCCTTTGGCTCTGATGAAGTAAATGAAGTAAAGATAGATAGTTCAGACATCGTTGTCCAGGTCGATCTTATTAGCAAAGGGTATACCGGCTTAAGGATGGAATTACTTCCTAATGGCTTTAGTGTAACTTACTGCAAAGGTCAATCGCCTGGATATTGATCACCTATTGGACATGACAAAATCTTAGGAAAACTTTTATCTCACTGTAGATAGAATGCGTGGATGTGAGGGATTGATATGGCAAATGCATCACTCTATGAAAGGCTCGGCGGCTATAATACAATTGTAGCGGTCGTCGATGATCTGATGAGGCGAATGGGAAGAGATCAGAGGTTGGCAAGATACTTTGCCGGCCATGGAGATGATTCGAGAAGGAGGCTGCGTCAGCTGCAGGTAAACATGATCTGCGAAGCCGCTGGAGGGCCATGTTACTACACAGGACGCGATATGAAGACTATCCATAAGGGCATGGGGATTGACGGAGTGAGCTGGCAGACGATGATATCTCATCTTGTTGGGTCTCTCGATAGCTTCAAGGTTGATGATGCCGAGCAAAAGGAGATTCTCAATATGCTCAACGGCATCAAAGGCGATATTGTAGAGAAGCCTTGAGCATTTTTATCAAAAGCCCCTGATACCAATATTTTTATTTTGTGCCCTTCTTGCAGTTGGTAGAATCACATCAGATGTTTAATGCCTATGCGCTCTACCTACCACTATAAAATCATTAAAAATAAAATCATTAAACGCACAAAGGGTTCACAAAGCATATTCCGATTAGCTTTGGGATAAAAGCAGTGATAGTACCGTCAGATTGAAGATTCCAATCGATCCTTAAGGGAAGCGATGATTAACAAATATTCAAGTGCTTCCCCAGTGGAGATGGTGCCGGGCCTCATCCGCCGCACGCTGGCCGAAGGCAAGTCAATGATGATCTGTGAGTTCACCCTCAATGCTGGCGTTGAGATACCGGGCCATGCTCACCCGCATGAGCAGATAGGATATATCGCTTCAGGAAAGTTGAGACTCATAATCGATGGAGAGCACTTTGATCTGGGACCTGGGGATACTTACTATGCGCCTTCTGGTGTGAAGCACGGCGCAATCGCCATTGAGAGATCTGTAGTAGTGGATACGTTCAACCCCGCAAGGGAGGATTACCGCTAAGCATTATCTTGTGTGTCTCTTCTTCGATCCCAAAATTTTATGAGTTCTCTAATTATATTTACAATAATCATTTCAACTTCATTCTTAGCGCTTCAGTAGCGTTGAGAAGATCCATGAAACAGGGCTCCTCCGCAAAGTAGCTTTTAGCGTGGGAGATATTCTCCTTGGCCGCCATTCGATCGACGCAAGTGAATTCCAGGCAGCTAAGAGGATCATATCCCTCCTCAGAGAATGCATAATAGCCAATGTCCTCAAGCAGATCTTGAAGCTTCGGAAAATCCACCTCGCCCCTAAGATGCTGGCAAAGCCACTTATTAGCCTGCGTCAAATCTTTGGATCTCTTGATCCCTAGGCCCTGTCTTTCGTTTAAATTTGGCGTAGTGGTGAGTCCTGCCAGGGAAAAGGCGAAGGTGCATAAATAATGCTCAAGAATTTTATCCGCAGGAATGCCCTCTCCTTGGATTTCCTTGAAAACCTCTATAGGATCAGCCTCGCCGGCAAGACCCGCATGGCCCATAGTCTCCGCTGCAGCCAGGGCTTTGGAGTGATCGCCAAGCTCCACATCAAGCATTCTGGCAGTGGACATAATCAAGGCCAGGTTGGCTTCGAAAACTCCGATTGGGCAGCAGGCGAAGGCCATTAGCTCAGCTCTCTGCTCCCTGGTTATGAATTCTCCTGCCTCTATTGCTAAGCTTCTCAGATCGAATCCCCAGCGCTCGTCATCAATTAGATGGCTGAACTCGTGGAGCATGACACCTATCTTTGCCCTTCCGAGTTCAAAGCAATCAAAAGGCAGGATGTAATTGGGGGTGGCAAATTCGAATATAAGATACTCCTTAAAGGGATCGGAAAGAAGCCTCATGCCGACAGGATAGTGCGATCTTCTCCAGATGGCCGGGTTATACTGAACGATAAATCTTTCAGGCCACTTCAATATCTTCGAGGCTTCCTCTAATGCCAGCAGCCATTTATCCTTAACTGCAGATACAGCCTCTAGCTTTTGGCCTTCAACAAGGGCCATGGCGCTTTCCATGTCGTTGAGCATCACTGTGAGATATAGTGGAGGGGCTATAAAGCCATTTATGCCATATGCGCTATTTACTTCAAGTTGCTCTCAAATACAGAGAACTTATGAAAATTATGGTGGCATAGATAGTTGATAAAGCAAAGGTTTTTATGCTTAAACGAATAATATCACTTTAAATGAATAGAACAACATTTAAAATTATTAAGAAAAAAAATAAGGGTTTTTTCTTAGTCATATTTCTATCGGCGTAATAGAAAAATTCTCAACCATAGTGGCGCTTCATTCTAAGCAGATTCGTCCTGTAGGCACTATATATATCGACGGTTTTACCAAAATCTTTAAATAATATAGCGTTCACTATTCGACTTCTGTCGAAGAACGCTTCGACGTGAATTCTAAAGGAGGTTGAATATGTATAAACAAATAGTAGCATTGCTTATCGGACTTACGGTATTGATGTCCGGAGCATTAGCAAATAATGTTGTTAATGTAAGTAATACGCAAGAAGCAAATGGCAACTCCGGGTCTTCCGTGACTCAGAGTGCGAGCAATACCGTTACCACAAGCAGTGCAGCAGGTAGCGATAGTAAAGTAGTAGCCTCCAATACTCAGCAAGCAAATGCCAACTCTGGCAGCACAGTCACCCAGAGTGCAAGCAATACCGTTACTGCAAGCAGTGGCGGTAGTGTAATGGAAAATAATAATCCGGTGGGAAATGAGAATACCGGCAGCACCGTAGTTCAGGGTGCAAACAGCGATGTTACCGCAAGCAGTGACAGCAGTGCCCAGGCAACCAATATACAGGTAGCAAATGCCAACTCTGGCAGCACAGTTACCCAGAGCGCCAGCAATGCCGTAACTGCAACCAGCAATAGCAATGTAGAATCAACCAATATCCCGGAGGCAGTTGGAAACTCCGACAGCTCTATAGCCCAGGGCACAAGCAACACCATTGCGGCAATCAGCAACAGCAATGCAGCTGCAACCAACGTACAGGTGGCAAACGGCAACTCCGATACATCCGTAGATCAGAGCGCCAGCAACACCGTTACAGCAACCAGTGATAGCAAGGTAAACGCAACTAATGCCCCTGAGGCAGACGAAAATTCCAACAGCTCTGTAGGCCAGAATGCAAGCAACACAATTACCGCAAGCAGTGAAAGCAACGTAGCGGCGACCAATATCCAGGAGGCAAATGCAAACTCCAATACATCAGTTGCTCAGAGTGCTACTAATACAGTTACTGCAGAGAGCGCCAGTGAGATAGTAGCCGCCAATAATCCAACGGCGAATGAGAACTCCAATTCGACAATAACCCAGAGCGCAACCAACACAATTACCTCAAGCAGCGATAGCAATATCACAGCTATCAATGGCCAGGAGGCAAATGCAAACGCCCATACCAATGTATCCCAGGATGCAGGCAATACCATCAACGCCAGCGGTAACAATGGTGAAGTGCTGGCAGCCAATGATCAGCTTGCGGATAAAAACGCCGATAGCTCCTTGACCCAGGATAGCAACAATAAAATCAGCGTTACGGGCAAAGAGAGCGCAGATGATGCAAACAACACGAACAATACAGACAATGCAGCGATTGCAATCAACAGCCAAACTGCAAATAACAACTCAGATAGCGATATAGCCCAGAATGGTTCAAACAGCATCTCTATTGATGGTGGGAATATCACCGCGACCGCATCCAATAGCCAGGCTGCAAATAATAACTCTGACAGCAATATAGCCCAGAATAGCTCAAACATTGCGGATATTAATAAGACGGGCAATGCTGCAGCCACTGAATCGCAGACCGGATTACAATCGGCGATCAACAATAACAATGGCTCCGTCTCCCAAGACATCCTCAACAATGCGACTTTGACCGCTGCAGCCACAGCAGGCCAATCCGCCGAGGAGAATGCCAATGAAAATGTTGACAGCCAGATTAACCAATCAGAGGACTCTGGACTAGATGCTCACGGCCAGGTCAACTCCGCTCAGGAGGCATTACAGAATGCCAATTCGAATAACCTTAGCACAATAGCCCAGGGAGGTCACTATGTGTCAAGCATTGGCAGCACTGATGTCATCCAATCAAGCGGACAGTCGGCCAATATGACTATCATGAGCGTTATTAACCAGATGTCGAACAGTTTCGTAGGCGATTAAATTTGTGGGATCTAATCCCATTCTCATCCTTTTTGAAATTCCAAGCTGATGCTGTCCTCCTTTATTTATTATAAGTATTGTTCTATGTTTAATACGCCAATGATCTGTTTAGCAATTTATGAGGCATCTATGCTAGCCAAAGGAGTCTCGGCTAAACGCTCCATAGAAGGCTAAGGCCGCCCAACTGAAAAAAGCGAGGATATATCTGATTACTTAAAAAGGTAAAAACTTTCGCTTATCCATTAATCATCTAGTTTAAAGATTAAAAAATAGAAAATGCGGACAAGATTCTCTATCAAGTTATGGTAACTGGGAAGATCTTGCGCTGCCCAATGGTGCCATTCTCCCAAGGCTGAAGCGAAAGCATAGTTACATCCGTCTCGCCTGTTTTCTTAGGAGCGAAGGTGAAAGACTCCATTCCAGGAACGCCGACCATTCCCGGGGCTGAACTATTCTGGACGTAGGATTCATTTACCAGGCTCAGGTAGTTCGGATCGAAGTTCGTCCACCACTGAAATCCAGTTGACGGTGAAACGGATGCAAAGGAAATTGTGAAATTATTTCCAAGGCTCGCGTTGACCATTTTTTCACACGGGGCAGTATCGCAAACGCTTGTTGCAAAGACTATTCCAGTTAAGGAAAATACTAGGGCTAGTGATAAAATTGCGTATTTATTCATCATCCATTCCTCCTTTATAGGTGGGTTTTACAAGCCATCATATTTAAAATCATCTAAAAGATGGATGGAATAAGACCAAGATAATTGTGCAGACAGTGTCTGCACTGTGTTTAGATCCGAGACGTTAGAGACGTGCAACATGTTGATGACGTTGCTGTTCTCTTGCATTAAGGGGGGGTGGAACAATAGAATAAACATCTGTTATCCATTAGATGCCATTAGATGCTGAAACACACCCATATGCAACAGAACCTCTGACGGTCACCTCATCGCTCTCTCCACCAGCTCCACCAAATCCACGACTTTCTCTCCAGCCCCAGCATCGCTCAGGTTCCTGATGCACATCGGACAGCATGTCACGATATAGTCCACGCCAGAAGGCACATCCTCCAGCCGCCTTTTCGCCATCTGCAGTGATAGATCTTTGTACCCAGCCCTCACACCCCCGCCGCCCCCACAGCAGCGAGCGTTCTTACGGTTGGTTTCCATCTCCTTCAGATTGCAGATTGCTTTAATCACCTGGCGCGGCTGATCGAAGACTTTGTTCATCCTCCCGAGGTGGCAGGGATCGTGATAGGTCACAGTCAAATCAAGGCGCTTGAGGTTCAGCTCGGAAAGATGCACAGCCAGAAACTCAGGAACGCTTTTGACCTCGAATTTCCTGGGATAATTGTTTTTTAGAGTAGTATAGCATCCCGCACAGCCTGTGATAATAGTATTAGCGCCGATATCCTCAATCTGGCTGATGTTTGCCTCCATCAACAGGCTCGCATCAAAGCCCGTCCTGAGCAGCGGCGAGCCGCAGCACTGCTCAGCCGGAAGCAAGGTCGCGCCGAAGCGGCTGAGTATATCGAAGGTCTTCTTCGCTGTCTCTAGGTAGCGATAGGAGTTCAGGCAGCCAACGAAGTAAACGTAATCCGCCTTTTCCTTCAGCAGGCTTTTATCCTTCAGCCATGCCAGCCGGTCCTGTGATTCGCCGAAGGTGTTGCCGCTCTCCATCACATTCTCATTCAGCAGCGCCTGAAGATCGGTCATCACGCCATCGGAGACAAGCTCCTTCCTTGCACCCTCGACAAGGCTGACAGGGTTTACGTCTGCAGGGCAGCTATCTATACAGATGCCGCATGTGGTGCAGGTGTTCAGGCTGTCGAGCACGTCGGCATCGGGCTTGCAGCCATTCATCAGGCTCCGCATGACGAGGATGCGGCCTCGTGTGTTCTTCGATTCCCAGCCAGTCTCCTCGAAGACAGGGCAGACTGACCGGCATGTGCCACACCGAACGCACTTGTTGATCGACCTGAGATCGAGCTTCATATTATTATCCTGAGCTTATCCGAAACAACGATGAGGTCTTGCTTACTCCCATTGAGCTTTTTGTTATTCTTTGTGCCTTCATGTCTTTGAGGTTTGGTCAAGTACGTTTTGTTATTCGAGATAAAACTAAATTCACTCACAGGCCCATCTTGCCGGGATTAAGTATGCCCTTTGGATCCAGGGCCTTCTTGATCGCCCTCATCACATCCAGGGCTGGACCTACCTGTTCAGCCATATATTCGGCCCTTGCAAGGCCGATGCCATGCTCCGAGCTGACCGTGCCGCCAAGCCCAATCGCCGTTCTGTGAATTCTATCTGCCGCCTTCCTCAGCCTCTCCCACTGATCCTCATCCATCACATCGATGAACAAAGCAACGTGCAGATTGCCGTCGCCTATGTGCCCATACTTCATCGCAGGCAGGTCGAATTCGTTCGATATCTCCTGGATTCTCTTAATCAAAGCTGGGATTTGCTTTATAGGCACGCCAACATCCTCGGCCACGTAGATGCGTGTCTTTGTTGGATCAATGCGCGAAACCGCAGCTCCAACAAGTTTGCGCGCTGCCCAGATAGCATCCATATCGCTGCGGCTTGAGGCGATCTGAATGCTCCTTGCCAAGGAGGAGCAGGTCTCAGAAATTCGCTTTGCATCCTCTGCGGTTGAACTCTCGGTCCCATCGACCTCAAAGAGGATCACATCCCCATCATTCGGCAGAGCCAGACTGGAATCGCAGCGCTTCAGGACCTGCAGTGTCGTCCTATCAAGGATCTCGCAGGCCGACGGCGTGATGCCGCCGGAGAATACCTTCACTACAGCCCGGCCCGCAATCTCGGCGTTGTCAAAGGATGCAACAACAAGCCTTCTGGCCAACGGCCGCGGAACTATCTTCAAGCCTGCTTTGGTAATTATGCCCAAGGATCCTTCAGAGCCAACAAACAGCCTTGTGAGATCATAGCCTGCAGCCGATTTGAGCATCTTTGAGCCGGTATGGATCACGCGGCCATCTGAGAGTACAATCTCCAGATCGAGAATATAATTGCGCGTAGTCCCGTACTTCACACAGCGCATACCGCTGCTGTTGTAAGAGATCATTCCTCCGATGGTGCATGTAGCAGAGCTTCCGGGATCAGGCGGGAAGAAAAACCCATAGGGCAATAGAACCTGGTTAAGCCTTTCCTGAACCACGCCCGGCTCTACGGTGACCTGGAGGTTCTCAATATCAATCTCGATTATTCTATCCATGCCGGACGTGTCCAGGACTATGCCGCCCCTAACCGGCACAGCTCCTCCTGCAAGGCCTGTTCCCGCTCCCCGTGCGGTCACTGGAATTTCGAGATCGCTGCAGAGGCGTAGGATACTGGAAACTTCAGAAGCGCTCTTTGGGCGAACCACGTAATCTGGCATCCCCTGGACCTGAGATGCATCAGATGAGTAGCAGCACCGCTCGGTGAGCGAATCTGCGATTCTCTCGCCAACGATTTTCCTCAGATCTTCAGCAATATCTCTCATGTGAACCTTGATTCGATAACGTCTTACTTACCATATCAAGAAATTAAAGCTTCCCCAAAAATGTAGCTTCAAATTAGAAACTGATGTGTCGCTAGCCAGTGATAATGCAGCAGATGCACAGTGTTGCTATTATATATCATCTGAAATCAATTATCCGAAAACAATAAATGGGACATAACCAATAGCTGGCATGATGTACGACAAATTGCCATTGATTATAACGGCTATTGCCTATATAATAGTCCAAGTGCATGCTCAAGACTGGGGGGGAGCGGGTGATCCCCTAAGTCCCAACTTCGTTGGCGAGACTATGTCCACAGGCATGGATCTGGAGCTTGAGCAGCAGGCTAAGGAGGCCGGAATAATAACTGGGAACAATCCCGAATATAGTTCTGCCAGCGGACCTTCAACTACCTATTTGGGCACGCCTCCTGCTGGCGCAGAGATGGATGTAATGCCGACAACAAATACGCTGACGACAAATACGGCTGACGCAGAGAACGCGAACATTTCCGGTGCTTGGTCCTTAGACCTATCGGGCGAACTTACAAGACATATTGACCTGAGCTTAACACAAAATAAGGATACTGTTATGGGTTATGGGGCAATGACCGGAGGAAATGGCACTCAAAGGGTTACAGCCAGCGGTTCTCTTTCGGGCGGCAAAATAATGCTTACTGTGATGCCGATCAATAGTCTGGATCTTTACAAGCTCGATCTCTCACTCGATTCGAATACTGCTGGTTCTTACACCGCCTACTCAGCGAACGGAGATACATGGTCGGGTGATGTCACAGGTACGGCCCCTGCTGGGATTTCCTCAACTGCATCTGATACTACATCAGATACTGCAGCCCCAGATTCTTCCCAATCTCAAGGAGCTGGAACTGAAACTCCACTTCGAGCAGGTACAGCTAGTGATGCTGCTGCTGCAAGCTCAGTTGCTAATTTAGGTTCAGGGTCAGCCAGCGTGGGCCAGGGATACAGTGGAGACGTTAGCTCCAGCACCTCGATGAGTATGGATTCAAGTGGAGGATCAAGCGGCATGCAATCTGTAAGCTCTGTTTCCTCAGGATAAAAATCTCAAATAAATTAAAGGAGTATACATGGGTTGCTGCCTTTACCAAAGATTATACGGAATCAACGATATAATATAATAAATTTGAGATGTTACTGAAGCTGAGATAAGAGATGCATATCAGGCACTCTTGAAGGCACGTATTGAACTAGCACTCGCTGAAGAAGTGCTTATGTGCGCAGAGAATGCACAGTTCGATAATCCGTGCGCAAGAGATGCCAAAAGAGCATAAGCCCGAGGATGCCCTAAGACAGGAAGAAGCATAAACTAGGGAACAGGGAACGTTTAACCGGATTTGAGACTTATACTCATCGCTTCTTCGCAGCAGCCAGCGTCAGATTTCCATGGGGCATCACAATCATACGTGCATCCTTGCCTTGTCGCTCTTGCGCCATGGAAATCGCTTCATTCAAAGTTTTCGCAGGCGTAAAGAAGCATTTTCTCACCTTTGCGGACGGAATTGAGGATACTAAAATCAAATCGTGATTCAGAGATTCCTTTGCTAAGAATGCAGCCTTATGTCCGCCGAACTCATATTCTCGGCCAAAACGCTCAATGCAATCTTCGGCACACTTAGCCTCGTTAACCCACCGCTCAAAGACTGGGTTGCCTAATCCCTCGCTGCATTCTGCAACAAGAATTATCGTTCCGCCAGGAACTGCCGCAGCCTTAGCATTATCCAGCGCCTTTTGAGCCTGGAAGAGGTTGATATCCTTGGGCATTCCTCCCGTGCAGGTTATGACGATCTCAGCCGGTTCAACGTTTTTTCGGTACATTTGGTCAACTACTTGAGCACCAGCTCGATGAGCCTGAATAAAGTCGCCTGCAACAGCGCGTACTATCTCCTTTCTGCCGTTCAAAACCACATTTAAGATAAAATCCAGTCTGCCAATAGCTGCTGCCTCTTCCATATCCCGTCTCACAGGACTATCAAGGCGTCCTGAGACGGCTCGTGGGTCCCTCATGAGCTCATGATTTCTCACGACGGACGCCATGGAGCTTACACCAGGCAGCATCGCCTTTGCGCCGCCGCTGTAGCCTGCATAATAGTGATACTCGATATTTCCAGTGGCGATTATCAAATCAGATGAGACGACATCCTCTAGTATCTCAACAGGAGTGCCTCTCGAAGTTTTGCCAATAGGTATGCATCTTTTGGGGTCATGCTGCATATGAGGCACCCCTATGCAATCCTTCAGAAGCGCATTCTCTTCACTGGGGTCCATCCGTCTATGAGTTCCCAATGCGAAGATGACTTTCAGCTCGGAAATGCCCATATGCTTTAGACTCGTCTGAAGAGGCGGAAGCATAAGATAGCTCGGCGCCGGGCGCGTTATATCGCTGACAAGAATGGAGGCCGATCTTCCGCTGAGATCCGCCAAGTGTTTACCAATGGATTCAGTGAGAGCTCTCTCAATTTCACCATCGCCTGCAGCAGGCAGCTCCTCCGGAAGCACAACCTCCCCAAGAGTCTCAAGCTCCAGATATCCATGGCCATATCCAAGCTTCATATTCTCCAGATGATCGCCTTAGAAACCATTTCTGAGAAGGCATCGAATATCGGCTTATCTGTCCTAAAGCTGAAGAAGTCCGCACCTACATTGTTGCAGGCTGCAGCTATCCGGGAGTTGTGCTCATCCAGCTTTCTCTTATACTCATTTTTAGTTGCCTGCGTCACGCGCGTTATCAAGGGCTGTTTTGTTTCCATGTCAACGAATCTGATATCCCCGCCAAAATTCAACTGTAACTCATCAGGAGCCAGCACCTGTATCAGAACTAGATCGTGCTTTGAGAGCCTGTAAATGCTGGAAAGTATCTCCTCAGTGTTACCCAGGAAATCGGATATTATCACGACTAGGCTAGTAGAAGTTATCATGGCATCAAACTGCTCTGAAACTAGTTTCATATCAGTTTCCCCCTTGGGCGCAGTTTCATCCAGATCCTCTATCGCTTGAAATAGATACCTTCTGCCTCGTCTTGGCTCGCCCGGATAGAGCTTTTTACAAAAGAGCGATATTGCATATTTCTCGTTCTCCAAAGTCGCAAGATAAGCGAATCCAGCCGCGATGCGAGAAGCGTAGCCGAACTTTCCATCATAGCCCATGCTGCCGCTCGCATCCAGAAGTATGTTAACTACAAGCGATCGCTCTTCCTCATGCTCGCGAATATAGAGCTTCTCAGTTCTGCCGTAAACCTTCCAGTCCACGAGCTTGAAGTCATCCCCCTTGCGGTACTCCCTGTAGCCGACAGGGCTTATTCCGTGTCCGAACCGCAGCGATTTCCTTCCTCCTGTATAAGCCGTTGAGACTCGTTTCTTCACAAGCAAGGCGAACCTATCCAGCTCGCGAAAGAAATCTGTATCCATATTTACCTGTTAGTTACCACTCGAGAATCGATCAGATATTGAGGCTCTTCAGAATATCAGTCACAACCTGGTCGCGTGTCAAGCCCTTTCGCTCGGCTTCAAAGTTAAGAATTATCCTGTGCCTGAGCACCGGATAGGCCATAGCATGCAAGTCATCCTTTGAAACATAGTTTTTCCCCTGGAGAAACGCCCTGGCCTTTGAAGACAGTATCAGGCCTATAGATGCCCTTGGACTCGCCCCATACTGTACGCCCTCCCAGCTCCTTGTTGAAAGAACGATCTTTACCACATTTTGCTTCAGCTCATCCGAAATAGGTATATCACGGCAAAGCTGCTGCAGAACCAGAAGCTCCTCTTTTGATACCACTTGGTTTACTGTCGGCTCAATATTTCCCGTATACCTATCTAAGATCCCTATCTCCTCCTCGAATGAGGGGTAACCTAAGAGGATCTTGAGCAGGAATCTATCAAGCTGAGCCTCAGGCAGTGGAAATGTTCCCTCCATCTCTATTGGGTTTTGTGTCGCAAGGATGAAGAACGGCTGATCTAGGTGATAAGTATGATTGCCGACAGTCACCTGCTTCTCTTGCATCGCCTCGAGAAGCGCGCTTTGCGTCTTGGGTGATGCCCTGTTGATCTCATCTGCAAGGACGATGTTTGCGAACACAGGTCCAGGCGTGAACCTGAACTCTTTACTTCCCGAGGTGGTCTCTTCAATAATAGTTGTACCTGTGATGTCCGCTGGCATTAGATCTGGAGTGCATTGAATCCTGCTGAAGCTCAGGCCCATTGTCAAGGCTGTAGTCTTTATAAGAAGCGTCTTTGCAAGCCCCGGGTTGCTCTCAAGAAGGGCATGGCCTCCTGCCAGAATGGAGACAAGAAGCTGCTCAATGGCCGCACCTTGGCCTACCATTACCTTATCAATCTCGCGCCTGAGCCCTTGGAATATGCCAGGCGCATCGCTGTAAATAGCCTTAAGATCCTGTGTCATCGCTCTTCTCCATAGTTCCTTTCGGCTGAACTCTGGCTGGCTCTAAATTCTATTGGATAAAAGAGTACCGCAGAATAGGTCATAAGCTTTCCTGTTATTTTTGGAAATTCCTTAACTCTATCTTGGTTATCCTATTATGATGAAAATTATGGATAAAATGACTAAGACGGGAGATTCGTTAATATGCTATGTATCAAACAGCTTTGAAACTGTATCTGTGTTCAAATAATCGGAGTAGTCGGAGTAGTCGGAGCAGCAATCGAGCCAGTTATCATCTGAAATATTTTTCTTTATAATATCGGACATTCCTAACCTCAGGTCCATCTCATGGCTGCCTATATAGTCCTGCGAGACTCGAGCAATATTACCATTCAAAGATCTCTGGGATGCGTCGAGACGCGCGGCTGCCCCAATAGAACTCTGGCTAAGCTGATATAAGGTTGATCTGTTTGTGAATCTTTCGGCTTTTATACCAGTTGATGATATATTAATTGATATTATGGATCTGTTGATAAATGTTTGATAAAGGCTTTCCTTAGAAAGCTTCCAAGAGTCAAGATATTTAGAGATGGTATCTCCATTATTATCATACTTTTCTATACTTGTCAACCCAGGCCCAAGATATGAGATCTTCTTATAATCTGATATATATGTAGGCCACGCTTCATCAACTACTACATCGGCTGCTCCATTTATGAAAATGGGACCTACTGTCCCATTCGTGAGGTTGATGCTCTGAAGATCGATGGTTGCATAAACAGGTCCGTACCTGCTCAACAGTTGAAAGCGCTCGTCATACTCAAGGTCGCTCTCTTTTGGAGACGCAGACAGCTCCTTCGTCTCGATTCCTGCATATTTCGTTATATGGGCCAGCTTTGAGAAATTGCCTGTTCCCTTTACGGAGCCATCCATTGAGAAGTTAATGTAATCTGTGGTACGATGTATCTCTATGGCTGATCCTGGGATGGTTGCAATAATATCGTAGCCCATTCGCGAAGCTGATGGCGGCATAAGCATACACAAAAGCATAACCAACGCTAAGTATCTTATCCCTCCTACCATCAAGCTACCTCTAATCGGATCTATTTCGGCCTGATATATGCAATTATGGTACTGGCCGTTGTACGATTTCTTCTGCTTTCTCAGCATTAGCTAAACTTCTACAGCAGATATAATTCTTTTGGTAGATACTTTGCAAGAGCTTTAATCGAATATTATTATTAATAAAAAAAGATCGAAAGATGGTTTATACATCTACTTTAAACTGGACCGACATCCTATAGAATACCTCTGCTTTCGTCGATTTGCCAGAAGTATTGATACTTATTGGATTTGTTAACTCGTTCTGGTCGAAGTTATATACAGGTATCGGTTTTGGCGTATTTGGCAGATTACAAATCCCTTCGGACTGGTTTATGGATTCATTTATCTCAGAATTAAGCCTTCCAAATGACTCGCTATAATTGGCGTTATTGAGCTGGTAGGAGATATTGATGCCCTGTATTGGCAGTACCTGGGTGGGAAATCCTGCTGCCTCTCCCTTCATCGTAAGATTATCTTTATCAGAATGCCTCATGATTCCTATTACCGACTGGCCGAAGGTATATTGAGTTGGATTGGATACGAAGTTATATTGCCACTGGGCATCCGTATCGCCGTTAACATTTAGATCTATGTCGGCCGGTTTCTTTTCACCCACTAGATGTTCGACGTTTATGGTATCTTGAAAGCCCTTGATTTGATCCGTCAGGCTGTTTTCTATGGTCTGACCTATGCCTGAGGACGACATAAGGTGCAGCATTGTTGTCCCTTGTTGATAGCCGATGGCGTTAAATGTGTTCATAGTCTGCTCGATCTTATAATCATTGTTGGTATCACATGTATATAGGGTTCCATTTTGAACCATATCGCTATGCTTAACGGCTAGCTGATCGGGATCTACACCTTTACCGCCGGAGTAAGCCGTTGTACTCCATCCAAGTGATCCCGAATCAGTTTTGGCAGCTGATGTTATCTTTTCGCCGTTGAGGACCACCTGATATGAGTAATAGCTATCTTGGGCGATGGATTTGCCGCCGTTCTGGTATGACACAGAGTCGGGCATGAGCGAAATCCCGGCATCAAACTTCATATTCTCTGCGGAGAGACCGACTGAAATGCTATCATCTGGATTATAGAAGTCCATCTGAAGGCCTATCTCTGCCTTTACAGCCCCTGCCAAACATATCATTATCAGAAACGGTAACAGCAATCTGAGCGGCCTCATGGAACCTCGGTCAAGTCTCCGGATAAACGAACTCTTCCTCCGAAGTGCAATCGATGTCTCCTATCGACACCTCTCTTGTGACATCGAAGCCTGCATACGCTACCTGGTCATCAGCAGTTCTAAACTCCAGGGCTATATCCTGCTTAAAGAGGTCAGCCGGCTCATCGAGGCTCCATGTGCTTGTAGCATTTGTCTCCAGAGACTCGGCCTTTGATTGGTCAGGGCTTTTTAGATTTGGAAAGCCCACGGTTATATTGCCGTAGGAGAACGTCCGCGCGCTCGTCACCTGGCTGCCTGTAAATGTGCTGTGCTGAGTGTTGAAAAAGCCGCTCTTGTTCTCGAGGTTTTTATAAAAGGTGCTGTAGATGCTGCTTTTGCCATAGAGCCCAAAATAGTTGTCCGGCGAAGTGGTAATGCCCTGGTTCAGATGGTAAGTGCCGTTGCAGGTCTGGTTGAACACAGTTTCAACTTCGCCTTGAGTCCTGAAGTTATAGGTAGGGTTGGATATATTCATAATTACTGGATTGGATATATTGCTATCCAGAATGGTCTTTGAAATGGCGCTGTAATCGCCGATGTGGCCGTCTGACGTCGCGAAGGCAGAAGTTTCCGCCATGGCCCCAGGATAATAACGATAAGGGGAAAACTCCGTTGCCATGGTGCCGTAGAATCTTGTCTGTGCCTCGGTGATATTGAATCCTGAATAGGAGTTATTGAAGTTGTTCTGGCCGTTATACCACCAGGAGTTATTTAGCGATGTCCAAATTCCTTGGTTTATCCGGTAAACTCCCTCATGATCAAGTGCGTATTCCGTATTGAATTCGCCATGAGATACAAAGTTGATATTCGACGTGGATGCCGCGCTTTCCAATTCTGTTTTAACGAAACTGAAGTTGCTTGTTTCGCTAATCAAATCTGAGTTCGCAAAGGATCTCACATCTGTCGAAGCATTTGCAGGTACCAAAAGAACTCCCAGCAGAATCATCAGTATTGTGACAGATCTCATGGCAATTACCTCCATAATAAAAGAGGCTAAGGCGCTATCTTTTCTAGCACCTTAGCCTTTGTTTTCTATTAGATTATTTCTGTTTGGCTAATTCTGTTTGACTATTTCATCTTATCTAGGGCCACTGGCTGGGTATAACTGGAGCGGTGTTATCCCACTTGGTCTGAGTCAGGAAGTCTCCACTGTATGTGTTGATATTCGTGCCAGCAGGAGCGATGCCGCCTGTGAATGATGAGAATGCCTGGCTCGAGCCGGACAGAGTCTTCTGGTCAGTAACTTTATCCCATGTGAGTCCGCTTGTGGATGCGACTCCAACATCAGCTTCTGTGAACGTGGCGCCGGGTGCGTAAACCTCACCATTTTGTGTCTGGTAGGCGTTTTCATTCACACGGATCGGGTTGCATGCGAGGCCAACATTGCCCTCATCTGCGAAGTTCGCCTGGACATCACTATACACGCCGCTGAAGTGCAGATCCTGATACTTGCTTAAGCCTGCTATTACCTCAGGTGTACTATCCTGTGAATCAAGGGCATGTGTCGCTAGAGTGGCTGAGCCTCCTTGAGTGAGCGTTAATGTCTGGCTTGGCTGATCCAATGTGCCATAAGGATAAGTATACGACTGGCTAGTTGTTGCATAGTTGAGCTTGTTAACTACCTGTCCTTCACCAGTTCCGTATGGATTGTTTGCAGAGAAGCTGCTCTGAGATGTTACGCCACTGAAGAAACCACCTTCAGTTGGATCTCCAGCTTGCTGGTACATAGCGTGTGTAAACTGGTACTGCAATGTGTCTGACGTATCCCATGCTGCGGCAAATCCGACCATGGCCAGGAATGCCACTAGCAATGCTATTGTCTTCATTTTTCTATCCTCCAATTTTTTCCTTTTCATTTGGGGCGTTTCTGCCCAAACTTGCGTTTTGACTAATATCCTAGAGGACGGTAGAATAGATAAATGTAGTGGAAACTAATTTATGCATTCACAATTTGTAAAAACAATTTGAAACATTAATTTGAATTTGTGCTAAGAATTGTTAATTTTTAGTTTGACTATGAAATGGTAATTTGTAACAACACTTTGAACTCATAATTTGTACGATTGCTCTGGAACAACATTATGAATTGATGATACATTTTAAAATTCTGCTTTATGTTGTTTTGAGAATAGCCTAATGAAATAGCTCTATAATCCATTTCTTTTGATGTACATGAGCTATATCTTAATTACGTTAAAAATTTGTAATTAGAGGATTTATATCATAAGCCATATTCTCAAACCCATAAAACGTAGCTGATATACTATTTGCCCAGCATTACCTATATATCAGCAACAGCTATTTCCTATAGCGGTGATCAATTGAAGAAGATAATCTTAATAACGCTAATTTGCTGCTCGATCCTTTGCTTCAGCGTTCTTGCAGCAGATAGCCCAGCTAAAGCGAACTCAGGGACGAAACAGAATGCAGAGCCGATGAGCTTCAGCGCACAGGGCGCAATTGAGTCGTCTAAGGCATCAACAGGTACCACAATGCCTTCACAGGGACAAATTCCCAATATAGCTACATCTAATAGTATGGCCTCAACAGAGGGTCTTACTACACTGAAGCAAGATAGCGGGAAGGATTTTTCAAAAATGAATATGACTATGTACTCTGCTGTTAACGATTTCGGAGCAGCCGGCCTGAATGTAGGCGAAGTAGTAAAATTCACAGCGCCCAAGCCAGGATGGAAGTTAAAGAAAATCCAAATTGTCGGTTTGAGCATATTCAATAACACCACAAAGAGATATCCTGCAGACAGGAACTTCCTCGTTGAGGTTAGAGATAGTAATGCTGATTTGCTTTACAAATTTGCCGATACCCAGAACATGTACTTCGCATCCGCAGCAGGTCCCGTAGTTCGCGGGATAGATATACCCGCTCTGCCGATAACAGGTGATTTCTACATAGCGTTCTATGATCGCGGCGCGATGCTCATTGGAGCAGAGCAGGACAACGGAACGGGAAACTCCTACTTTGTTGTAAATGGAAAGTTAGATCCGGCTCAATACACGACCAGAACAAACGAAACTGTGAAGATCAACTGGCTGATCAGGGCTCTTGGCGAGTAAAACTGATACAATATGGCTGGCAATATGAGCTATAACCGATGCCAGCTCGAGATAATTTTTTTTGCCTTCTTCTTATAAACTGTGATCGATGATATGAAGCTGCAGAATGGATAACTTTTATCAGGTAGTTTAATAAATTCCTGAAATCGCGAATTAGAATTGACGAAAGCAAAAACGAATGTAGCAGGTAGCTGTTGATTAGAGATATAACTCCAGAAGCTATTTATCTTCCCTGTTCGAATCGGCTGCAGAAAATGATTTTTCAGGTGTCCAGCCGTTATTTATCTGCGAATGTATGCCAACCAGCTTCTTCTTAAACTTTGATCCCTTGGTTGTGGTCTTGAACATAGTTGTCGGCTTTTTGCCCAGTTCAGTTACCATGCCATTTTTGACTAAGATATCCAAGTAGCGGTTAACTGTTGTATAATTAAGCTTGGCTCCTTGGATAATATTCGTTTTAAGAGCACCATCCTGGCATATATCGAGAATTAAATAGATGATTTTATCATCGGTGCGTCTTTTCGATACCATAATTTTCACCACATTTAAACCGTTTAGATTGGATGATGCTACGCAGATACACCTCTTACTGTCTCATAGAAAATAAATATACCAGAAATAGTTGTATGAACAGTCAATTTTGAGAGTATGTATGAATATGCAATGTTAATTAACAGTCTGTATTTTGAATTTCGAGTTAAAATATGTATTCTTAGTACTTTTTGTGCGCGAAGAGATTCTAATTTGGAACATTATGATGGATTACCTAAAAAATAGTATCTGCCCGTGGGGCAATATATCCTTGGGGATAGGATCGACTAGTGTTGCTGGAATTGATTAATTCATTTGGGATTGATTAATCCGGTTTGAATTAATTTTTGCGATTGAATTGATCAATGCGACTGAAATTGATTCAGATTAATGTTGAGGATACTTATGATGAGTATTGAGCTGAAGTTTAGGCTGGAACTTTAAGCACGTTGGTGCGGAGTTCATCCATCTCCGTCTGGAGACGGCTCATCCTATTTTTCAGCTCAGCTCCTTTTACCGTTGTCTTAAACAGGTAGCTTGATCCATAGTTGGACTGCTCAATCATGCCGGTCTCTATAAGGCATTCCAGATATCGATTGACCGTCGTGGAATTAAGGTTAGCCTGGTATACTATCCTAGTTTTACGTGCGCTGCTTTGGCATATATCCAATATCTGAGCGATTATTAGATCATCACTTCTTTTCTTCGTCCTCATGCGATATCTCCTCCATCACAATTGAATATTGGTTTAGTTTCATATTGGCTTAAACTGCCTAGTTTAGCAATATTACTAAAACTCACATTTATATTCTCGTTCTGAGGTTTTATAAACTATGTGGAAGTAATGATTAGTAGTAATAGTTAGAATTATGTCAACAGCTAGAATAAAATAGCTTGACGGATCTCCTTCCTAACTTGCTAAACATAACTCTCTTTAAAAATCAGCTATATTAAAAGAAATTTTAATCTTGCATATTAAATTCTAAATGCTCCAGCCATTTATAGTAGCATAAACTTAGATATAAATTTAAGCCCTGCATGCCAAAAAACATCAACTGCCCGCAAGGTTTTGGAAGTACTTCTGTATTATCTCCTTATTCTGTGGGGGCAAGCTTTCAATATATTGATCGGCTGGCACTGCGGCAGCTTCTCCCGGCTGAGATTGCTGGAATAAATGCTCTGTAGGCGTGGTATTCCTTGCTTGGGAACCAGTGCCTATTCCAGGGTAAAGCTCCAACTGCAGTTTGTTTTCGTTCAGAACTGCAAGGGATGGCTTGCCATAGATACTGCCGTTGCCTGAGAAATTAACTGATGACGGTCTTTGCGATGGCGTCTCGTTCTTGAAGAGTCCCATCGCTCTGTCTCTCAGGTCCGATATTGATTGAAAATCATTTGGCGTTATATCTGCACTAATCTGACTGCTTGCTATGAATATTGTAGCACCAGCAAGAATGATCGCGAGTACAGCTCTGATTCTGATCTTCCGCCAATCGAAGATCTTCGAGGGCTGAACCCTTGAGAGGCTTATCTTTAGATCCTCGGCTAGGTTCTGCATTGGCAATGATTCTTCGTCTCTATTATCATAGCCTGTTCGAGCCTTCTCGGACAGCTCAGGGCCTAGAAGCCTATAGAGATCAGATTTATTCCTTTTTCCGACGAGCGTCGCAATTAAAGCTCCAAAAGCCAAGGACATGATTGCAGGCAAATTCGCGAGAAGCAGAGAGTCGCGCCAGTAGAATTGAGTAAATGCAGGAATGCCAATTAAAAGGGTGATCGCATAGATCCCAATGGCGACTACTGCAGTATTGAGCGCCCAGATATAGAGCCCAAAACGGTTATAGGCAGCTTTAAGTCTACTCAAGTAGGTAATAAACTCGTATGGGCGGTTCACAACATTAATCTCAAGAAATCTAAATAAATAGTTTCTGGGCGGATCTATCTCCTATGCGTATTGGAAGAAAGCCCTCAAGTCAAGCCGCCAGATTAACCCTAGCTTAGGATGAGAATGAGGTCATAGCTATACGATACTGAAACCTCCAGCACTAAGAACAACTTACAGGTTCGTATTATATTATCAGCACATGGCCGTAATCCTCAAATACTATGATTATGCTAGTAGATGAGGCCGATATGACACATCCGACAGCGTACGATTCAGCCCTTTTGCGTGATAGCAAAGAGCTTTTGAAACACGGATAACTATATTGTCATAGATCGGATCCGCGCAGCAATAAGATTTGATTGTGTTGCGTGGAAGAAAAGTATAAATACCAGTAGTGAATAGATAAGAAGGTCCGATGAACGGGGCTTCCGGCGACAGGAAACTATAAATAGCCAGGAAACCTATAGAGTCGGGCCGAAAAGGCGTCGCAACGAAACGTTACGGCTCTGATTTATGATGAGCTGCTATCCAGGTTGCGGCATAAAGAGCTAGAGCTAAGCTGAAGAGCTTAGATCCAAAAAGATTATAGTTTAGTGGAGACGCGAGATTTTTCGTGTCTGACAATGGTCTTGGCTGCTCAGCCAATTCCAATCGATACAAAATACTTCCCTAAAGAAACAATTCTGGTTGATCCTGCCAGAGGTTACTGCTATCGAGGTTCGACTAAGCCATGCGAGTTGAATGTCGCAAGACATGGCGTACTGCTCAGTAACACGTGGATAACCTACCCTTGGGACGGGGATAAACCCGGGAAACTGGGTATAATACCCGATAGAGCTCGATAGCTGGAATGCTATGAGTTCGAAAGCTCCGACGCCCAAGGATGGGTCTGCGGCCTATCAGGTAGTAGTGGGTGTAATGGACCTACTAGCCTACAACGGGTACGGGTTGTGAGAGCAAGAGCCCGGAGATGGATTCTGAGACACGAATCCAGGCCCTACGGGGTGCAGCAGGCGCGAAACCTTTACAATGCTGGCAACAGCGATAGGGGGACCTCGAGTGCCACCGTACAACGGTGGCTGTCGTTGTGTCTAAAAAACACGATATAGCAAGGGCCGGGCAAGACCGGTGCCAGCCGCCGCGGTAACACCGGCGGCTCGAGTGGTAACCGCTATTATTGGGTTTAAAGGGTCTGTAGCCGGCCGGATAAGTCTCTTGGGAAATCTGGCAGCTTAACTGTCAGGCTTTCAGGAGATACTGTTCGGCTCGAGACCGGGAGAGGTGAGAGGTACTTCAGGGGTAGGGGTGAAATCTTGTAATCCTTGAAGGACCACCAGTGGCGAAGGCGTCTCACCAGAACGGATCTGACGGCAAGGGACGAAAGCTAGGGGCACGAACCGGATTAGATACCCGGGTAGTCCTAGCCGTAAACGATACTCGCTAGGTGTCGGCCACGGTGCGACCGTGGTCGGTGCCGTAGGGAAACCGTGAAGCGAGCCACCTGGGAAGTACGGCCGCAAGGCTGAAACTTAAAGGAATTGGCGGGGGAGCACCACAACGGGTGGAGCTTGCGGTTTAATTGGATTCAACGCCGGGAAGCTTACCGGGATCGACAGCGATATGAAGGCCAGGCTGAAGACCTTGCCGGATTAGCTGAGAGGTGGTGCATGGCCGTCGTCAGTTCGTACTGTGAAGCATCCTGTTAAGTCAGGCAACGAGCGAGACCCACGCCCACAGTTGCCAGCGTACTCTCCGGAGTGACGGGTACACTGTGGGGACCGCCGCTGCTAAAGCGGAGGAAGGAATGGGCAACGGTAGGTCAGTATGCCCCGAATGTCCCGGGCTACACGCGAGCTACAATGGTTGGTACAATGGGTATCTACCCCGAAAGGGGATGGAAATCTCCTAAAGCCAACCTTAGTTCGGATTGAGGGCTGCAACTCGCCCTCATGAAGCTGGAATCCGTAGTAATCGCGTTTCAATAGAACGCGGTGAATACGTCCCTGCTCCTTGCACACACCGCCCGTCAAACCACCCGAGTAGGGTCTGAATGAGGGCGTCCCCTCAGGGAACGTTCAAATTCAGGCTTTGCAAGGGGGGTTAAGTCGTAACAAGGTAGCCGTAGGGGAATCTGCGGCTGGATCACCTCCTAATGTCGCGCTCAAATGAGCGCAAAAGCATACGTTACGTATGCAAAAACAAAGCAATCCGCTTCTTCAAGCGGATACCGCCAAAAGAAGTAGTATCGATTGGAGTCTGAAAAGTTAGCCAGGACCAAATAAGAACCAGAAAACCACTAAAACTTAATCAACGAAAACCTAATGGTAACAAAACGAAATCAAACTAAAATCAAACCGAAAGCCAGCTTTAATTTAATTATTGCTGGGCTTTAAACCGGGGCTTGTAGCTCAGCTGGTAGAGCGCCGCCTTTGCAAGGCGGAGGCCCTGGGTTCGAATCCCAGCAAGTCCACTGTAAAATGCACACATTGAGGAGGACTCGATGTGGAAGGGCCGAGGCCAATCGATCGCAAGTCGATAGAGGCCTGAGAAGCCGTGTATAAGCTTTGCGACCAGACGCTCACTGAGTTATAGTGGAGCAATAAGCTGCAAATGCCAGCCAGAGGATGGCTCGGCTCAAGCGCTGATGAAGGACGTGCCAAGCTGCGATAAGCCTCGGCGAGGTGCATGGAGCCTTTGAACCGAGGATGTCCTAATGGGAAATCCCATCGAAAGATGATCAGTAATGATCGGGAACGCCCCGGATTGAAACATCTTAGTAGGGGCAGGAAAAGAAATCAACCGAGATACCGTTAGTAACGGCGAGTGAAAACGGCACAGCCTAAACCGAATCCCGCAAGGGAGATGTGGTGTTATAAGCCGGCCTTTTAGCTCTGAAGGTGAAGTCGAAGTGGCCTGGAATGGCCTGCCATAGAGTGTGATAGCCACGTAGTCGTAAATCAACAGAGTGTGGCCGTGTCTTGAGTACCGTGCGTCGGATATCGCGCGGGAAGTTGGGGGTCACCAACCTCCAAGGCTAAATACGTCTTGAGACCGATAGCGCAGTAGTAGTGTGAACGAAAGCTGAAAAGTACCCCAAATAGGGAGGTGCAAAGAGCCTGAAATTGGCTGGCGATGGTGCGTTAGGGCGTGAAAGGATCTTCTCTCCGAAGGAAAATGCCGCGAGACATTCGTACGAGGAGAGATGCCAGCGTTCTAACATGCGTTTTGAAGAACGAGCCAGGGAGTGCATATTAGCGGCGAGGCTAATTCCGTCATGGAGGAAGCCGTAGCGAAAGCAACAAGCGCGCATCGAAAGAAAGGCGCAACGTATACAAGTGCGTGAAGTCGCTCGTATGCGACCCGAAGCCGGGCGATCTAGGCGTTGGTAGGTCGAAGCGTGGCGAAAGCCGCGTGGAGGATCGTTAGAGATGTTGATATGCAAATCGCTCTCGTGACCTGCGTCTAGGGGTGAAAGTCCAATCGAGGTCGGAAATAGCTGGTTCCTCCCGAAACATGTCGCAGCATGACCTGGTCTGAGATGGTCGGCGGAGTAGAGCACTGATTGGGGAAGCCGGACCCGAAAGGGTCTGTTCCTTTGTCAAACTCCCAAACCGCCGTCGTCGCAGAAGACCAGCAGTCCGGGCTGGGGGGTAAGCTTCTAGTCCGTGAGGGAGACAACCCTGACCGTGGTTAAGGTCCCCAAATGTCGGCCAAGTGTCAACACTTAAGGGTGTCTTGGGTCATAAACAACTGGGAGGTTAGCTTAGAAGCAGCTACCCTTTAAAGAGTGCGTAACAGCTCACCAGTCGAGATCCAAGGCCCCGAAAATGGACGGGGCTAAGCCGACTACCGATACCACGGAGCATCGCAAGATGATCTGGTAGGGAGGCGCTCTGCGTGGGCAGAAGCATCTGCGTGAGCAGGTGTGGACCGCAGCAGAGACGAAAATCCTGGCAGCAGTAGCAGCAAAGTCGGGTGAGAATCCCGATCGCCGTAAGGGCCAGGGTTCCTCGGCAATGATCGTCAGCCGAGGGTCAGTCGGTCCTAAGACGTACCCTAATTAGAGTACGCCAAATGGGAAACAGGTTAATATCCCTGTACCTTTCAGCATTGAAACTGACGCTTCCGGATATGTCGAGCATCTTCGCCAGGGTGTTCAAGCGCCTAAATCTGCGGAGAGCCGTAATGGCGAGAAACAGACGAATGCGTGATAACGTAAGTCGGCAAATTCCAGGAGTCCGTGAAAAGGGAGCTGAAAGTCCGTACCGAGAACCAACACTGGTGCCCCAAGCTGAGAAGGCTAAGGCGTGTCGGCATATGCTAGCTAAGGGAATTCGGCAAATTAGCCACGTAACTTCGGGATAAGTGGTGCCTGCTTTGCAGAAAGCAGGTCGCAGCGACTAGGGGGCTCTGACTGTCTAATAACAACATAGGTGATTGCGAACCCGTAAGGGCTAGTACAATCACTGAATCCTGCCCAGTGCAGGTACCTGAAAACCCGGTACAACGGGAAGAAGGGCCTGTCAACGGCGGGGGTAACTATGACCCTCTTAAGGTAGCGTAGTACCTTGCCGCTTAATTGGCGGCTTGCATGAATGGATCAACGAGAGCCCTACTGTCCCTAGCTGGTACCCGGTGAACCTTACATCCCAGTGCAGAGTCTGGGGACCCCTAATGGGAAGTGAAGACCCCGTGGAGCTTTACTGCAGCCTGCCGCTGGGTTGTGGTTCTGATTGTAGAGCATAGGTAGGAGACGTCGAAGCTCGGGCGCCAGTCCGAGTGGAGTCAATCTTGGAATACTACCCTTTCGGAGCTACGACCCTAACACTGAGAAGTGGACCCCGGTAGGTGGGCAGTTTGGGTGGGGCGCCACGCCCTAGAAAAGATATCTAGGGCGCCCTAAGGTCGACTCAGTTGGGTCGGAAACCCAACAAAGAGTGTAAAGGCATAAGTCGGCCTGATGTTACGTCACACAGCAAGACGTGACAAGGCGAAAGCCGGGCTTAGCGAACCTCTCAGCCCCCTTGGTGGGGGCGTTAGATGACAGAAAAGCTACCCCGGGGATAACAGAGTCGTCACCGGCAAGAGCACATATCGACCCGGTGGCTTGCTACCTCGATGTCGGTTCTTTCCATCCTGGCCGTGCAGCAGCGGCCAAGGGTGAGGTTGTTCGCCTATTAAAGGAGATCGTGAGCTGGGTTTAGACCGTCGTGAGACAGGTCGGTTACTATCTGTTAGGGGTGTTTTGCGGTCTGAGGGCAAGTTGGCTTTAGTACGAGAGGAACAAGCCAACGACGCCACTGGTCTATCGGCTGTCTGGCAAGGCAAAGCCGAGCAGCTACGCGTTAGCGGATAAGGGCTGAAAGCATCTAAGCCCGAAACCGTACCCGAAAATAGACCGCTTAGGATACTTGTAAAAGACAAGTTTGATAGAGCTGGAGTGTACGCACCAAGGCAACGAGGTGTTCAGCTCGCAGCTACTAATAATCCCGCAGCGCTCCATTATGCTCAGGCGTAATCTGGTCGCAAAGCTTAGCTAAGATAAGATTGGCCTAAATCTAAATCCCAATCGATTCTATACACCAGGGTTGCTTAATTTGGAAGCAGCTCAATCGGTTCGAACCCGATACCTGGAATCGAATATGGCGGCCATAGCGACGGGGTAACTCCTGATCCCATCCCGAACTCAGAAGATAAGCCCGTCCACGTTTTGCACTGTACTCAGATGCGCGAGCTCTCGGGAACTGCAGATCGCTGCCATATTCACTTGATTTTTATAATCTTATAATTTAGAATATGAATTTTAACTTTGATTCTATCAGAGTTCCAAAAATTACTGTTATCATATTGTTGACTAGCCTTTATACATGGTCGATTGCATCCTGTGCACCCGAAAAACCAAGGCAGGAGCTGCCATATTCACTAAATCTTATTTTTGCTTTTACTGTAACAGAGTTGGAAGAATTGCTATTAATATGCTATCAATCCTTAAACAGAACTCGAAGAGTTTACCGTTATTACTCATACAACTAACTTAGCATTGTTATTCGATCAATAGTTTACTATGCACCCTAAAAGCCAAAGCAGGAGCTGTCTTATTCACCCGGCTTTCTTATTCTATATCTTGACCTCAATTCCTGAAGCTCAAGGAATTACTGTAATCCTGCCCCTAATTTCTAGAGCTATTCCTGTACGCTGAAAACTTGAAAGGCTTTGAAAACACATCCTCTCTTATCCGTATTCCAGGCAATCCAAACCTTCCCCCGAAGAGGGGTTAGGGGTAGCCCGTGCGGCGATTGAGCACGCTAGTATAACCATTAGTGTTAGCCCAAAAAGAAAGCGTAGGCTTTGGATTAAATTAGCTGGCACAAATACGAAGTCAAAGCGGTTCTGAAATATACGCCTTGGATTGCAGTCTCTGAAGCCCGCATGGCGACTGAGCGCGCTAGAAGGTCGTTAGCATTAGCCCTAGAAGAAGTGTAGTTTCTTGAATCATAATAGCTGGAACAAGGAATACAAAGAGGGACGAATTATTTGCGATAAGCCGAATTTCTTAGAAAATCATTAATCTTTATGAAGAGTAGCCCTTCCAAGCGGATAAAAGTTGAGCAAAATTCTATGATTCGATTTCCACTGCCTCTCTGCTCGCAGCTCTGGCGGAAATCTTGGTTAGGCTGGCCAGAAAATCGCTGGCATCCAGGATCTCAATGAGAACGGGCCTGTTATCCTCAGTGAGATGGATTATCGTCGGCCCTGCTTCCTCTGCATGGTCTATGTCGCCATCCGAGAACTCAAGGGTGAGAACGTCCACTTCACGATCATAGCTTATCTTCATATCTACATCTCTTGGCGAGGCTCATGTAAAGAGATCTTTAACATTGAACATGGCACAATATGCATCTTTATCGCTTATGCATCGTGTAGGGCATACTTCACAATTGCTGAGCATTTTATCCCACGTTCTTGAAATAATATTCAGCATTCTATTGATCGTCCTATCATCGAGATTCGGAAAATTCCGTTCTATCATTTCATGGCAAAAATATACCTTCTTGATCCTGCCCGACAGCTTTTCTAGTATGATGTCTTTCATGCTTTTCGATATATTAATTGAAAATTCAGCAAGAACTTCGTCACTGATTCCTTTTCTCTTTAATCGATTTCCCATACGCTTTTTCATATTATCATATATTTCTATTGATAATTCGTAACAAAACCAGTTTAATTTTATTTTCTCGCTTTCACTGGAATAGAACGATGTGGGTTTTATCATGCTCAGTCCATCTTTCTCTTCTTTCATTGTTATCCCTTGCTTTTTGGCTACATATGAATCCTTATACCAACATTCACCTGATCTTCTTCAACCTTTCATTCACTTCCTCGATATTGAAATGCTCTGGATCGTATTCATCTCCCGTCCACTCCATCAGATATTCATGATCCGGGTGATCTTTATCTCTGAGAGCCTCCCGTAGATGGTAGTATCCGCCAACTCCGCCACAGTCCTCCGGAGGGGCAGAACGCTTGCCCTTCAGGCAAACAGGATGCGTCAACTCCTCATCAGGCTTGAAGATCTTCTCCACCAGGATCTTATGATAGCCAGCTATCCCCAAAGTCGTACTCATAGGTGAACTCGAACTTCTCCCCAGGGATGACTCTGTTCAGCCTGACCCTTTTCTCGTCCTTGAAATCATCTCCCAGCATATCTGCCTCCCTGGAAATAACGCTGTATCTCTCGCCATCAATAAGGAGCTGGTGTAGATGGTAGTCATACCAGCCCATGACCTCTTGTAAGATCTTGTGAAGCTTGAATAGCGATATGTCCCCGCGAACCTGGATCCTCCGCCAGATGGGCGGTCTTATTCTTTCGAGGGTCACCTTAAGCTGGTAAACTGTCAAAGGCTCTGACTGATCTGAAGAGCCTTTAGCTGTTTTTGCCATAAATCATAATTAGGGATGCTTCAAAGATTTCATCTTTGCTGCATTAGCAGAATATATAAATGTAGAAAATGTATATAAAATTTGATGAATTTTGGAGTCGATGATGTAAGAAAATTATGCACAGAAGCCTCCTTCGAGCGCGGAAAGAGGTACCTCGATGAAGGCCGGGTGAGTATTCTAGGGGCATCACCCACAGGAGTGACTGCTGAAGTCCAGGGGACTGAGAAGTACAATGTTAAAGTAGATCTAAAGAATGGGATATCGGCCGAGTGCAACTGCCCTTACGACCTGGAAGGATACTGCAAGCATATTGTAGCCGTCCTTTTGTCGATGCTCGATAACAAAGAAGAAATCGAGGTCATGATGTCCAAGAGCCGTCATGATCAGGAGGCAGCTTTGGCCTTACTGAAAGAAGCAGATCCTTTGGAGCTGAGGGAATTCCTGCACAATGAAATGGAGCAGTTTCCTTCTCTAAGGACCCATTTTATGACCTGGTTTTCCCGAAGCGGTGATCTGAAGAGCATTCATGATTATAAGAGAGAGATAGGCAAGCTTTTCAGGGAGACTGGGATATATGATGATGAAATCTACTATGGGCCTGAGGTTGACTTCTCCCCCTTCGAGCAGCTTGCTGAAATCAACATAAGGAAAAAGAGCTTTCTTGAGGCAGCAAAGATCTACCAGGCCCTCTTCGAGAGTATCGATGAGAGGATGGAATCCATAGATGAGTCCAGCGGATATTATGAGAGCAAATTCTCAAATTATCTAAGCAATTACGTCAACTGTATTAAAAGCGCAAATCTTAACGCCAAGGCAAGAAGAAATCCTCTAAAGTATCTCTTCGAAAAATATATTGGTGGTACTCAATATTTCGAGGACGAGTACCTCCAGGCTATGGAGGAGCTATGCGTATCCAGAGAGGACCGCGAGTACGTGCTGGAACTCATGGAACCATATCTGCAAGAGGAGATTGATGCAGAAAAGGCATATCGAAAACTGGCGCTTATCTCAACAAAGCTGCGACTACTATGGGCTCTTGAGAGGAAGAACGACTACTATGACCTCGTCGAGCAATACTATCAACATAGTCCTAATCTATGCTTGTCATATGCCATGTCGCTCAAAGAAGACGGTAATCTTGAGCAGTCCGTAAAGGTGGCTGAGGAATGCTCCTCTCTTTTTCCCGATTATCAAACAAAACCCATCAGAGTGTTCCTGAGCGAGCTCTATGAGCACTCTGATATCGAGAAATATAAAGAGAATCTATTATGGCTATTTCTGAACACCAATGAGTGGAAATATTATGAAGCAATGAAGACAAGATTCCCAGAATCCTGGAACGATATATTATTGAGAATTATTAATAGCCTTTCTCAAGATCGCTTTAGTTTAGCTAGATTAATTGATGTCTATTTGAGGGAGGGGATGTACGATACCGCCTTCAAGAGGTTACTGGAGTCAAGGAGCCTCTCTCTCCTAGCGAAGTATCATAAAGACCTGGCAGACCGCTATCCTAATGAATATTTCCAGGCATACCGTGAGCTGATTCATTCGTTCGCAGGGATTGAAACAGGCAGGAGACACTACCAGGAGGTTGTATCTTATCTCAGGAAGATGAGCGAAATAAGAGGATTCGAGGGCGAGTTTGCAGAGTTCATCAGCAAGCTTCGGCAGGAAAACCGCAGAAGGCCAGCGTTCATCGATGAGCTGAAAGTATTCTGAACTAGAATCTTTCAATCGTGGTTATATGGCTTCCAGCAATCTCCCTTATCCTGTCTAAAAGTTCGCTCGTCTTAATTTGTGCTCTGTTAACGCCAATGAATATTTTCTCTTTCACTTGAGCACCAATCACATCATCATATCCTGGTTCTACCCTGATTATGGTGCTGCCATTTTGGGTGGCGGCATTTGTCATAATATTAGTTGTATTAATGATATCAATAGTATCAGTAGCTATATCAGCAATGATGTTAGTGTTGTCCTTATCTTTATTACCTGAAAGTCCATCAAGATCGCCATCTATTATCCCGATGATAGGTATACCGAGCCGGGAGAGAATTTCTCTTGCGATAGCCGTCGTATCATCGCCAACTGTTACAGCAATGCAAGCATCCTTTGATATTTCGAAGGCATCCTCAGCATTATGGTTTATTAGCACCGCCCAATTCCCTTTACACTTCAAGGCCTTCCCTGGCTTTGCATTAGTTCGCCTGATAATACCGCTGCGGATGACCGCTCTTTCCAGGTCTAATGGAGGAAGCTTTTCAATGCCGTGGAGCTTCATCTCTGCGCCGTTTACTTTTACAATCCTTTTGTTACTGGCTTCGATCTCTATTGAATTATCTATCGCTTTAGCTATCACTATTCCATTTACCGTTATGAGTTCGCCGGTCATAACCCCTGTCAGTCTGCGCTTTGTAACATTGCCCTCATGTGTTATATTGCCCTCTTTGCCATTTTGAGATTCTGCAATATTCAGCAGATCAAGGCCTAGATCCTTTGATAATCTCTCAGCCAGGTTTTCCCCACCGCCTGTTAATATCGCAATGAACTTTCCGCCGCAGTCAATTTGGATGAGTGGCTTGGTGGCTTTGGCATTATCGGCTATTCTGGAGCCAAAGGCCATGGCGGTCTCCTTTGTCTTTGCCTGGTTAATAAGAATCAACATATCCGAGGTGGCCTGGAGATCCCTAAGGGATTCGCTTGGCTTCCTTTTTGGGCTTATGGCTATTATATCATCAAGGCCGGCATCAATAATAGCCAGCCTGCCCATTGTGCCGCCAAGGATTGCCGTAACGATGCCGAATTTCTGAAGGTAGTTTATCAGCTTCCTGGCTGCGCCTGAATCTATGACTTCAGGGCCATGAATTACTACCCCGATCCTATTTCTATCCGCCTGATTCCAAGCTTTCATCCTGCATCTTTGCCTTATCCATGATCTCCTGGTGTGCTTTGAAGCGTTCCTGGATTTGCTCCAGAGTCATGCCCTCCAGCTCCTTGCGTTCAGGAGCCGCTTCAATCGGCTCGAGGGTATCCAATCTGTAGTAAAGGCCTGTGCTATCAAGAAATGCCCACTTCTGCCCATCCTCCTCCTTCAGAACCTTTACAGTACCGATTGTGCCTGTGCCTTTATATCTGACAAGGCTATCTTCTCTTATCTCTGCCAAGGTTTATCACCTACAATTTTAACCTATAATTTTTCGATAATTATATGATCACTGAAGTCCTCTTTCAGGCCGTTGATCAATGCTCCTTCTGGCTCTGCTAATATCTCCAGGCTATGAAACTCATCTGGGCCGCAGAGTATATCCTGCTCGGGATGGGTCCCAGGCTGTATTTTACAGCTTAATCTCGTTTTTGGGCCAATGGATACAACAGTCTTAAGCCTCGGGGATGCTGGATGGCCTTTGGGCAGAACGATCAGCGGCGCTCCAAGATCCCTGATCTGATAAATGGTACACCTTAGACCTCGACGAATTCTATCTCCTACACCGAAAGCTGATGCTACCATCAGGTCATCCGGTTCGGTAAAGAGGACTATCTCCTCTTTCTCGGTCTCAAGGTAAAAAAAGTTGCCGAGAGTTTTGGCCAATGCAATCGTTCCACTTTGGCCACAAAGATAGGCGATCTCGTTCTCTTTAAGCGATATGCGCATGATTTAGCTTATGCCTGCTTCACGTTCCTTGATTTGCAGGAAGGACACATAGGCCTTCTGCCCATAGCCTTGAATTTGTTTTTACAATCTAGGCACTCATAGTCCTTAGCCGCTACAGTCTCAATTTCACCGACATCAGGCCCGCCACCAACTGTGCACATTTCATTATCACCTTGGATTCACAATTGTATATCTGAATATTTAACGGTTCTCTTGAATCTGCATAAGAACGTATGAAAATGGATTTTATCGGCTAACTATAATTAGTGATTGCTTCATGTAAAAAAAATAGTTAATAGAATGATAAAAGTAGTAATAATGATACTAATCTATAACACAAATCAACTCCAAATGCAGAGCTGGGCGATGACACAGTCGAGATTGATGCCAGGTTATAGCCAGACCTCTTTAAGATACCTTATAAAGACTCAGCAAGGATTACTTAGGGCCCTTTGAAATCCTCACCTCCACTAATAGTTCTCATAAATCAGCTCCGCAACGCGTCCCAGATCATTTCCTACCTGGAGTGCAGAATTGACATCGTTAACAGGGACATTGTTCACATAAGCTGCGAAGGCTAGGCTTCTGCCCGAGGATGAGTTTATGTATCCTGCCAGAGTTTTGGCTAAGACTAATGGTCGGTCGTTGACGCCATCATAAACCACCACAGTTCCAGTCTTGGCCCAGACATTTCCCTTTGCAGGACTGCTCTTGCTCACATCGGAAAGGCTGCCGTCTACGCCCAAAATTGGCAGAGCATCTTTATACACTCGGGAGTTCGAGCTATCGGACATATAGCGCAAGAGTTGTAGCGTAGCGTTCGGCGCAGTCAGGTCGGACCAAACGCTACCACGGCCATCTCCTAGAGAGATAGCGTTTAGATCTACCCCTGCTTTCTTGAAGAACGGGCGCTCAGATTTCAGGCCATCCTCAAAGCTGCGGTTACCGTGCTCTGCTGCCATGAGGGATACAAGAGTATCGGCCTGCATATTCTGGCTGACTTTGAGGATCAGTTTCGCATTCTCCGAAAAGGGCGGGGATATTAGGAGAGCTACTGGTTTTGAGTTGGCATAAATCTCTGAGGATGGCAGCTTTTCTGAAGGGTTATTAGCCTTTAGCGATGCATTCACAGAGACTTTGTTTCATTCCAGTGCCTCAATGAGCAGCGATCTGGCGAAGGATGAAGGGTCCTCCACTTGCTGGGTTCGGACTATTGGGCCGTTGTCGGAGGCGATCCGACCTTTCAGGGTTATTGTGGTTATCCCATTTACATTGTTAGAATCCACTTCGATTTGGGTTGGCGTGCCTGGGGGAGCGGTCTTCACATTAGACTGAACCTGATAAACCGAGGTCTTTGGTCTCCAATCGACCTCTGCCATATCTCCCGGCAAAGCGGGCTTGATAGTAAGATCTATAAGGTTATCGTTTATTATAATGGGCGTTATGATATAACCTGCTGACGGGTCTGGTGAGGGTGTAATATTGAAGAGTCTGTCATCGATGATCACATCTCCCGAAATGCTTTTGATGCCGGATCCTGCGAACCTGCCTGGCGAGATCGTTCAGGCCTGCCAGTGGATCCTGCTCGGTCAGGGTGGCATTGCCAAGAGCGTTGGCATCGCCATGGTCCATGTTGGTGTAAGCGATTCTGCCGTCAGGCGTTGTGCGGCCTCCCATGGTCAGATCTCCGCTGGCAACCAGGATGAGGTCTCCATTGAGCACCCCTGAATCATTCACATTCCCATGTGCGTAGATGGGGGTAGTAAATCTGTAATCCTTTCCAAATGTATCCAGGGCAGCGGCAACTGTATAGAGCTTGGCTGTGGAGCCAGGGATGAACATATTTTCAGGGTTGAGCTCATAAAGGACCTTTCCCGTGTTTAGGTCTTCTACAATCAGGCCCCACCAGGCATGACTGTATTGCGGCCCAGCCAGGACCTCCTGCAAACCGGCGGAAAAGTTGCCGGTCTGGTTTTGGGAGTTCGTAGCGTTCATATTGGCTGCATTTACGATCGAGGTAAAAAGCATAAATGCAATTATGGCAAACACCATAAGTCTTTTAAGAAATATCATTTACATTTCCCCAACAAGTTTTTCCATAAGAATTCCCTCATAATAAATTATAAATTTTTGCTTTAAGTGCAAAGATGTTATCGTCAGTATAGTTAAAGGTAGTCTATTTTGATAGGCTCGGAAATTGGCTGTTTGAATGATCTCAAACGATCTAAATGCCAGGATATTCTGCAGTAGATTCTGCAGCAGATTATTCTTCCACTCTTCTCAGAATATGGCCAATAGCTAAGAAATTTATACCTGTACATGCCAATATTTTAGAAATAATTTGGGGATCTCAAATGTTCATAGGCCATTTTGCAGTAGCGTTTCTCTTGGCGAGATTATTTCCTCAATTGCCTATACTAGTTCCTCTCATAGCCGTTAGCTTCCCTGACTTGGTATGGCCTTTCTTGGTGCTGGCAGGCATCGAGAAGGTGAAGATTAACCCGGATAGTCCTCTTCAAAAGTATATCAGATTCGAGAGGTATCCTTATTCCCATTCACTGGTATTGACCAGCCTGCTGGCCGTGGTTGTAGGACTTATCCTTGCTTCTGTTCTGGGGAATCCTCTGGCCGCCATGGTATTTGCCGCAGGATCTGCCTCCCACTGGGTCCTGGATGCGATCGTACACCTCCCGGATCTGCCCGTGCTGGGATTTGGCAGAAATGACAGGAAAGTTGGTCTGGGATCATGGCGCAATGGGCCATTAGCATTTGTTTTGGAGTATATTTTCTATGCAGTTATTGTCATTATTGCTCTGCCCAGGTATCTGGCATCAGGGGCTTTGATCTTAGGCGGCGTATTCCATCTTGTCAACGCCAATTCCTTTTTCGGCTTTACCAGGAAAAATCCATTCAAAACGCCGAAGAGCTACGCTTTAATGGCTCTGGCGGGATTCGCACTTTTTATCTTCTTTGCTTCTCGAAGATAGTGTTGAACTCACTGTAGCTGCCGATAACTAGAGCTCATAAAGTGCCAAACATAGATTACGAACAGGCTTTTTGCGTCGCCAGGCCTTCGCTGAATATTTTGAGCGCTGGCCGGGAAAACGTCCATAATGCTAACATCAGAACCAGCGTTCCTTCTGAAATGAAGAGATTATTAAGGTTCCACCTTAGGATTGCACCTGATATAGCCTGGGAGATGGGTCCCAACCCCAAACTGGCGAACATAACTATGCTCATCACCCGACCAAGCATCTCTATAGGGACGCGGATTTGAATCCAGGTGAAAAGGACGATGTCAATATACCCATTTCCCAGACCTAAGCCGAGCAATAAGATAAAATCCACCCAGGTTGACTGAATAAACCCGAGCGCCCCAATGACTGTTCCAAATGCTATCATAAAGGAAATAAAAATGATTCTCATGATCTTTCCGCTTGGACGAGGCAAGGTACCTGCTATCAGATAACCGATCAGATTCCCTCCAGCATAAGCGGAAATGAGCAGGCCGAAGGCTGTTGCACCCTCTGGAAGACGCTGATCTGCAAGAACGGGGATGCCGACTATAATAGGTCCGATGAGCAAGAGGTTTAATCCTCCCATAACCAGAATTATCAGCAGCAGGGCTTCGTCAGTCCAAATGTATTTTATACCTGTTAGAATAGAATTCCAGATGCTCTCTTTCTTATGAGACTCCTCAGGAACCTGGGGCCTATTGCTAGTATGTATCAGCCACAGACAGATCGCTGAGACTGCGAAGCCCACAGCATCGATGGAATAGGCCAGACCAATGCCGAAGAATGAGTTTGAATATAGCCCTATCAGAATACCAGCGATTGTAGGACCAACGAACTGGGCTACCTGAGCGCTGCTCAGCATGAGCGAATTGCCCGCCTGCAGGTCCTGCGTCTCTACCAGCATAGGCACTATGCTGCTTTCCGCTGGGATTTCGAGCCCTGACACCAAGCCGAACCCTAAGCTGAAGGCATACAGCATCCATATCTGAATAGTGCCTGTCAACACAGTAAATGCTATTAAGCTTGTCAAAACAAAGCGGGTGAGATCTGCGGTAAGCATCATGATGCGTGGCGAGAGGCGGTCCGTTATAGCACCTCCCAAGAGCATAATTGCCGCACGCGGAATGCCCTCTAGAGCCAGGACAAATCCTAGGGTTAATGGATCGCCTGTTAGTTTTAGTGTCAACCATGGTATAGCGATGAGAGCGAATTGATCTCCCAGTAGTGAGACTGTAGTACCAAGGAATAGAAGACGGAAGTCACGCAACGACATTACTCGTGACATAATAATTTTTGGTATCATTCCAACCACCGAACATTTAGGAGTTATTCAAAATGTCGAATTATAAAGGGGAAAACGAGGCCTATGGGAACTTTGTGGTTTATGTGCAGTTCTTAAGGCCAATTGGGCATATGAATGACAGCACTAGTCTTTGAGTAGCATCCGTTTTACAGGAACTCTATACCATATGGTATGAAGTCTGTTCGTATCTTAAGCCTTCTAGCTTACGTTATTTACCTCTTTACTACGACTACCATGAGCTTCATTGCACCTCACCTCCTTTATCAAATATTAGGCATGTCCAATTTATAAATCCTATCCTCTTAGTACGAATGGTTATCCTATTAAGGAAATATATATACATCAATTATCCAAAAAGGGATAATATTCGCGATAAATTGGATAAATGGTTAATAAAATCATGCGCTTTAAGAAGAGTGAGCATCTTAAGCCCTAGCTTTTGCCCGGAGTATTATAGTGCTAGAGTATCATCCCCCGCATGCAACAAGAACACCGAGAGGTAGTAAAAGAGTAATATTGTAATATCAGGGAATTTGTGCAACAGCCTGTTGCATAAATCGTAGATGAAAATGTTCTACGATATTATGCAGCTACATACTGCCGAACCTCGACTTGAGCGCCTGTGCGAGCTGCCTGCTCAGCAGTGTTCAATAGATCCTCGGCCACAGTTTCGTCTACGTAAGCTTCGCCACAGTTGGGACAGACCTGAGCTGACACGCATTTCACCACCATAGTCAGGCAACCACGCTCCAGGGTCACGGTAGTTGTGCCTGCTTGGGTGAAGGCTTGCTTGCAAATCAAACATTTCATACTCTTCCTCGACTATTTCATACTCTTCCTCAACTTCCTAAGATCTGCTTAATTTCTTGCTTTAAAGCAGGGAGATCACCTTTGGTAATTTCCCAGATGATCTGAGGATTAACCTCAAAGTAGGCATGAATAACCCTGTTTCTTAAGCCTACCATCTGGCGCCAAGGAACCTGAGGATTGCTTAGCCTCAAATCATCGGAAAGGTTACATGCGGCCTCACCTATTATCTCCAATTGCCTTATGACGGCGTCCTGCAGTAACTCTGTTTCGAAGAACTTATCCTTAGGGATGCCTTCCATGTAATGCTCTATCCGCTCACATGAATCGATTATATGGCGAAGATAGACCGTGTCATCCTTCTTCATAGAGCAGGACCATATCCCTCTCCGCATACGGTTTTATATAAGGGCTAAGAGCGCCCTCAGTTACCAGTTCGACTTCTCTGCCCAGGATGCGACTCAGCTCGTCTTCCAGGCCAAACCACTTCAAGCCCAAGGACGGGCGCTGTTCTGGAGGCTTTAGCTCAACCATGAGATCAATATCGCTCTCTGGAGTCTCCTCACCACGAGCAAAGGAGCCGAAAACAGCAATGCGTTTCACGTATGGCCTGAGCAAGGGCAGTACCTTATCCCTCAGGGCCTCGAATTTGTCCATTGGAAGATATAGTTCGCTTCCAGGGATAAAGAAATTGCTACAGGTTGATGAGTTATCTCAATAAAATTGGAGTTGACGGAGAATCGAGGTAATAATTTGAGAGCCTACATTAGAGAGATACTCTTACTTTGTGTTTTGGACTGACTTGTGTAGTTCAAAGCCTAATCGTTCTTCTGGGGCTAACACTAGCGGTTTACTAGCGCGCTGTAGTCGCCGTGCGAGCTGCCCCTAACCCCTCGCTGGGGGAAGGCTTTGGAAAATACAAGCTATAAGATTAAAAGGATAGGATTAACTATTCCCTCAATCAATTGTGCCGAAGCGTCTAAAGGTGTTCTTTTAGTGTCCAGGAGGATTCCTATATCTGTCTGAGCCAGATCCTTCATTTCCTTCTCCGTTTGCATCCCTCATCTCCCTCTCCAGCTCCTCAACTGTCGGCAGGCTACCCTTGAGGTGTTCCGGCAGTGAAGCTGTAATCTGGTAAGCGGCCACACCCATGGGCTTCAACGTATCCCTCATGGCATATTCCACAATGATTCGGTTTCTGGTCTTGCAAAGGATTAGCCCAATAGAAGGTCTATCATCTTCATGCCTGAGCAGGTCGTCCACGGCAGAGAGATAGAAGTTCATCTTTCCCGCAAACTCCGGCTGGAACTCGCAGACCTTCAGATCTATGACCACATAGCAGCGCAGATGCAGGTGATAGAAGAGCAGATCGATGTAAAAGTCCTCGCCTCCTACTTCCAGATGATACTGGCTGCCCACGAAGGCAAAGCCCACACCAAGCTCAAGCAGGAACTCGCGTATGTGCTGGATCAGGGCATGCTCAAGATCGCGCTCTTGAACCTCAACGCTTAGGCCCAGAAAGTCGAAGTTATAGGGATCTTTGAGGATCTGCTGGGCCAGCTCAGATTGTGGAGCAGGTAGGGTGCGGTCGAAGTTGGCGATGGCGTTGCCCTGCCTGTGGTACAGGTCGCTCTCGATCTGATGGACGAGAACGTTTCTGCTCCAGCCGTGCTCAATGGTCTTGCGAACATAGAATTCGCGTTCCTCGGGTTTTCTGATCTTGTCTAAAAGAGTAATATTGTGATACCAGGTAATTTGTGCAAGCACCTCTTGCACAAATGATTCAGTTGGATAAGCATCAGCAAATGCCCTCATGTACTTCAGATTGCGCGGCGAGAAACCCTTCATCTCTGGAAAGGCTATGCGCAGATCCCTTGACAGCCGGTCGATAACCTTCGATCCCCAGCCTTCTTGCCGTTGGTTCTCAAGGATCTGCCTGCCAATTCGCCAATAAAGCAAGACCAGCTCACGGTTAACAGACAGCGCCGCTTTCAACTGAGCAGAGCGGATCTGTGCCTTCAGCTCTGCCAGAAGCTCGGCATATTTGGGCGGCAAATCCTGCGATCTGATATTTCCCGCCAGAGAGGACTTATCATTCTTCATTCCACAGCCCTTGGAAAATAGCAGTATTAAAAGGATAAAAAGGTTGATGGTCGATCAAAGCGCTACCTCATCTGATGCTCAGCAACCCAATATAGGCAGATCGCCTATGTCATTTGCTCTATTCTGCCTGCTGGCATTTCTATTCGCTGGCATTTGTCTTACCTTATAGCTTCCAGCACCTTGGTTAAAGCCGCCAGCCTGCCCTCAAGCTCCTCTTTGCGGATAGCCATCGATGAAGTCTCACCAATAGCCTCTATCAAGCCCGTTGAAATGGCCATGAAACCGAATGCGATTATGGCCGCCTCGGGTGTGAGCACATCCTCGTCGGTGTTTTCCCATCCCAGGTGCAAAGCTTCCGATAATTGGCCATGGTCCATAGATTGGCCGTGGTCTACAGATTGGCCATAGCGATGCGTCCTCGCCAGCAGGCCGTTCTCGTAGAGAATCAGCCTGTGCTCGCTGAAAAAGCCGGAACCTTCCTCAAGCTGCACTTTCTCTTCTCTGGTCAGGATGACAATCTCACGGCGGTAACATTGCTCGCAGTCTTCACTCAGCAGAGGCACCAGAGGCTTGAGCTTCTCCAGGATCGCTTTTAGGATTGAGGATTCTTTTTCAAGGGTTTGCTTTTGCAGATCGGTGATTTTGGAGGCGAGGGGCTGGAGTTCGGCTAGTGTTGTGGTGAGATCTGATAGCGTGCCCGTGGTTGCTGAATCATCTGCGATTGCGGGATCGGTCGCTACCAGATCGGCGTTTTCGGGGTGGTTTGTGGGGGGCAATTAGATCGCCTCTGCCTTTGTGATTTCCTGAGAGATGCCTCGAATATTCGCCGTTAGGATATTCGGACAACTGTCTTCATGATAGCGCCAAATTAGCTCTGATGATTGAAATTCTAGTTTATCCTCAAAGATTGTTCTTCTAGCCATTGCATTTTCACCAAATACTCTGAAAGTATTTTAACGTATTTAAGAGTATTTAATAGGATAATATTATATACTACAGGGATTAAAATACCGAATATGCCTGAAGACAGTGCCATATTCACAGTTAAAGTAATGCAACTCGGAAGAGTGACTATACCGGAATCTGTAAGGGATCTCTTAGGGATCAAGCCAGGCGATATAGTAGAAATCAAAATCCAAAAGAGAACGCCATCTAAGGATTAGGTGGGATGGGAAATGCCCATCCCGGCATTGATCGGTGAAAATGCAATGCCAGAGAATAATTCAGCTTTTCTAAGATATAGCTATTGCCGAGCATAATTTCATAACATGCATTGGAGAGCCGCTATTACTTTATGTTTGGGGCAGACTTGTGTGATTCAAAGCCTACACATTCTTCTGGGGCTAATACTAGCGGTGACGATAGCGCGCTCAATCGCCGCGCGGGCTGCCCCTAACCCCTCTACGGGGGAAGGCTTTGGAAAACGTATGCCGTAAAGATGAAAGGGATAAAATCAACTATTCGCTCTATCCTTTTATTAATATCACAGGAGACAATCTTGCTTAAGGCGGCGCTTCATCTCTTTAAGGCTAATTGGCTCTTCCTCTCTGCGCTCAACTACAACCACTAGATCATGCAAATCTTCAGTCTGTTGCTCATATCGTTCTAAAGATGTATTCCTCATTTTTTGTTTCCCTTTGGCATAAGAAAACTAAAATATCAATCCAAATAAACCGCCAGTTTCTGTAGCATCTGTTAAACGTATTGGCAAAATGTAATCCTTTAGATCAAATTCAGCAGGGAGCTCTCTGGGTAGGTCATCAGAATTCATCGTAACTATGTACTGAAATCCAAATTCTCTTGCAGTGGAAGCGCCAAGTTGAAGGGCTTTGGCTATCTGACGCTCATCAACACCATCAAACAAATGGCTATCGTGTACTAGGAAGCCAGGACCTATATCTTTTTCTGAACATAATTCCATCAACATAATGTCAAAGCAGAATATTTGCATATTATTAATGCCCTTACTCTCTTTCCCTTGTATTTTTACTTCGAACATAGGGCCGTTATTTGATGCAGAAACGGTCAAATTGCCAGCACTCTCATAGAGTGAACTAGATATTTCTTGAAAAATTATAATAGAATGGCTTAGTTGAGATTTTCTTTCTTGGTAATCCTGCATAAGCCTTACGAGCAATCGCTTTCTCTCTATATCCAATTCCGTTTTCTTGCCCTCTAACTGTTCTGCAGCTGAGAATCTTTGGCGCAAGACTTCTGTTTCCGCTTCGAGTTTTGATAATCTGGATTGCATTTTGCTATATTGATCTAATGCTCCATGAGAATTGGGTCGTGTATGCGTTCCGATGAAATAGTTATATGTTTATAATGATACATTCTTTAAAAGGGATGTATCAAAAATGTCTGATATTACATTGTCCGATTACTGGTGCCATCATGAAGGCTGCCAGGATTATGGCATAAACGATAAAGGCAACATAGTGATAAAAGATCACTATGGAAAGAACAACCGTGCGCTCTTGAAGTGTAGAACATGTGGTCATTGTTTCAGCGAGACTCGCGGAACAATATTTTTCGGTTTAAGCACATCAGATGAGGAAGTCTTAGATGTCCTGGCCCAATTGGTAGAAAAAGGCAGTATTCGTGGTGTTGCAAGATCTACAGGTCATGATAAAAATACAATCTGCCGATGGCTCAAAAGGGCAGCGGATCATTGCAAAGAGGTCAATGATTACTTCCTGAACCATCTTCATCTTACACAAGTGCAGATAGATGAAATATGGTCATTTTGTAAAAAAACAAAAAAATGTAAGTAGCTATGACTCAAAAGACGTTGGTGACGTATATAGTCTGACAGCAATAAATGCTGAATCAAGGTTACTAATCTGCCATCATGAAGGTGGCCGAACTATAGAAGATGCAACTGCCTTATTTAGTGACTTAGAACATAGACGGGCGACAGGCACACCTCTTCCGGTATTCGTTTCCGATGATTGGGATCCATTTTCCAATGCCCTCCTTGAAGTCTACGGTGTCAAGGAGACGCCTGAATACAAAGGACTAGGCAGAAAACCAAATCCTATACTTGTTCCTCCTCCTGACCTTAAATATGCTCAAATTGTGAAAAATAAAAAGAATGATGAAGTGGTTAACACATTTGAACGGATTGTATATGGTGACCCGAAAGATGTGCTTGAACTGCTTTGCCCAACATCGAAAGAACATATCCAGACATCCTACGTCGAACGAATGAATCTCACTTTCAGGAATTATCTGGCCAGGTTTATACGTGAGTCTATGAACTTTAGTAAAGATAGGCAAATTCATACCGGCGCAATAGACTTTTTCCAAGCTTGGTACAACTTCGTTAAGCCGCATGATTCTTTAAAAATTGAGATAAACCTTGACATGGAAGAAGTGGGATTCGCTCTGAATCCTAAAAAATGGATCCCTCGAACGCCTGCGATGGTTGAATTGATTACCGACCATATTTGGACTATGAAGGAGTTAATGACTTGGAGGATCCCATTTCAATAGGTCACATACACAACCGAGAATTGAGTAGTGCCATTATTTCGGACCACCGACGAGACAGAGATATCATATTATGATCTCTGGAACTTATACGTCGGTTAGCTTCCTCAATTTCAGATGATAGATAGAATTTTCTATTTTCGATTATTGATTCATGAAATTTGCTTAGGTCATCGAAATGAAGCTTAATCCTATCAGTCAATAATACGCCTGCCTCTTCATAAAGACGGTATAAATCATCCAATGCAGGTGGTTGCTCTTGTTCTAGGGATGATTCGATGTTATCAATTAATTCTCGATCAATAATATTTTCATCTGAGAGTTTACCTAATTGTTGGCTTAAATTAGAAGCCTCAGTTTCGAGCTCATGATATTGTGGAAGTACCTTAAACTCATTTAGTTCTTGCCTTATGCGTCGTATTTTCTCTTCAGCTACTGTCAATTCGGTTCTAAGACTGGCGACAGTACCGATAGCTTCTCCGAAGACGCCTTCACCAACTGCCTTTCTTAACTCCCTTAATGTCTTTTCACGTTCTCTTACAGTCTGCCAACTCTGGGCTATAACCCAATCTAGATCAAGTAGATATGAGAGCGCTACCTGCTGATCCCATAATTGCTGCATATCAGATTGCTTCATCGGGGAGTTAAATGCGCCTTTTCTTTCTCGACGAGCAAAATATGAGAAAAGAGCTCTAAATCTCGGCGCAAATTTTTTTCCTAAATTCTGATCTTCAGCTTCGTTTAGCCCAAAAATAATAGACCCTAATATGTTCCTCCATTCTGAATTGGAAATAGTTGTTATCTTTTGTTTTGCAGGCTTAATTGGCCATGCATCAAAGTTATCTGTTTTTACTAAAATCCGATTAGGTCGCGTCCCTGACCTTTCTACAATTGTTATAGCGTGCCCAAGATCAAATTCCATACTAAAAGAGAAACCTATAAGTTTCTCAGATCTAAAGATGGAATCCGGCCCACAATCGGACCCTAATAAAAAATGAATTATCTCAATAATGCTAGTTTTTCCAGCGCGGTTTCTAGTCTGCTGATCAGTTGCTCCAGGGCTTTTATCAGCTATAAGTAGATTTAACCCTGGATGAAAATCAATTTCCTTAAAACTAGGTAAATCGCTAAAAATTTTATAAATCATAAATATACCTTCCTAATCAATCCATTTTCAAATTCTATGGCATTTAGGAGATATAATAAGTCTAAAGATAAGATAAACCACTCATAGGTTAAGTAGTTTTTATTAATATTATTTCGTTTGAGTTCTTCCCATGTACGAGATAACGTTTTGGGTACACTTAAGATATTCAAGATTTCCGCGCCAAGAACCAAAAGTGAGCGATCATACCCGGAATGCTTAGTAGGCAGAATCATAGTGGTCCTCTAGGTGCAGGATGCTCAAAGATATCGCAACTCTGAAAGAGATATGACAATATCGCTAAAACAGCAGCCTCATACTTAGGTGGGCCACGCTTTGTGCCGCCAGCGAATTCCTGAAGCTTCAAAAAAATAATATCAGGGGAGTTATTTTCCTTTTTCAATTCAATATACTTTTCTCTAAATGTTCGCGCAATTTTATCGCCATATTCAGGATCGTTATATTCTCTAAAAAATCGCTTAACAAGGTTGGATCGAACAGCACCCAATTTAATCAATTCTTCCACGCTATGTGATAAAGCATTGTAAGTAAGCTTCTCTTTGGATATTGAACTTATATCTTGATCGAATAGAGGTTCTTGTTGAGATATGGCACCGAGCACGAGTTTTAGTTCTGAGAATCCTACATTAAGCAGATCCTGGTTTGTTGGTGCAAGGCCCAGAATCGATGCAATATCCCTCTCAGATAGTGTGAAGACTTTTATCCTTAATTCTTCAAAACCCCAGCAAGGGAACTCTAAATAAGTATATTCAGTCTTAAGTTCCAATAATCTCTTGAATACGTCTGGACTGAGCCCTTGGCGAGAATTATGTGTAAAAACCCAAGAGTCAAAATATTTTTCCCAATAAGGTAGTGCACCATAGAAATCCTCATTTATTTTCGCTAATGTATCTGCTTGGCGAATTTCATTAGGTGCATAGATTTGGAACAGCATTCTTGCCGATGACAAGTAGCCATCATTTTTTCTATCTCCGAATTTTCCCCAAGGACGAATTCGTTGAAAATCTCCAGGATGGCATTTTTCCATAATTTCGCAGAAGAAATCTTGGAACGAATTGCCGGTTTTCTTTAGAAAATCTCGCTCAAATGCAAGTTCGTACCATGATCGGCTTACTCTATCCATAATGCCATCCTAGTTCAGACTATGAGTGCTAAATAAGCATCTATTTCTTAAAGATGTTGGTTTTGATAGAGAATTTCAAACAATTATGCTATCTAATATTATAAATTGGGGGCAAAGCTAGATTAATATTTTGGATTAGCTTATTCAATGTAAATCGTCAGCCTTTTCGGCTTGACCACTGAATGCACTTCCAACGGCACTCAAAGCGCGCTCTGCAGATAGTAGTTTTTTAGAGATCCGCTGACCCAAGAAATGCTTATACCGTTGAGTCTGCACCCTGAGGCCTAAACATGACCTCTCCCGCCACAATGGGCTTTGCCATTAGACGCCCCGCAAAGAAGTCTTCCATGATCACATCGATCTCTTCTGATACCTCAGGCGTGTATTCGACCTCGCCGCAGATATCGCAGACAAGAGCCGGAACATCCTTGATGACTACTATCTCATCCCCAACTCTGGCCATAAATTCATGCTTGCCCTCACGCATCTTGCCTGCACAACAACAGCAATCATTGGCACCAGAACTCATTTACACCTCCTCTTTCTTGGATCAACCATAGGTTATACATAGTTAATTACTTTCGCTCTGCACTGCTCGAACTTAAATATTATCATATTACTATGAACTAACCAATGGCAAGAAAGGAAAGGCATGTTGTACAAAACCCTGATGGTGGCTGGGATGTCAAGAAGCCCCATGCAGAAAAGTCGTCGAGTCATAGCACTACACAAGCTGAAGCAATCGACCGTGCACGGGAGATATGTCTAAATCAGAGAGCAGAATGTATAATTCACGGCAAGGATGGAAAGATCCGAGAGTCAAATAGCTATGGCAAGGATCCTTGCCCGCCAAAAGATAAGAAGTGAATAAACTTTTCAGGTGCGTAAATATCATCCCATGAGGATGTATATCCTAAAGTATCGAGCGCAGGTGGGATAATGGCACTAATTTATGAGAACTTGGATGCTAGAACACGTCAGTTTATGCTGAAAGAAGTGGAATTAGATATATCGAGAGGATCACTTTATATCAGCCCTCGTTTGAATCAGCAGGGTTTAGAGTCGTATCCTTCGCTCCTGAAGGAAGCAATTCAAAGTCGTGACGATGCATGGCTTGCAGGCGAATTGCGTCGCCTTGGTTATATGAATACCACTGAAAAGCGCAATAAAAAGAACGGCAGTTTTTCAATCGCCCAAGTTCCTGTTAACGCACCGGATACTCTTGCAGAAGGTGAGTTTAATCGCTTCTATGTGCGCGGTCTATGTGCCAGAGCCATGGAAGACAGCATTCCAGAAGTTGAAGTATATAGAGGTAAACAAGTGAATCAACCACGCCCAGAGTCTGAAGCAATGATTGGAAAAAGGATCTCCGCAAAGAGATTGCTGGAAGACCTTAGGATGTCCCCAGGGGTAGAGCCCGCTCTTGGTCTTCCTCCTGGACCAAATTCTGGATTAACTGTTCGCTTGCCTTAAAATAAACCGTCATTGCGACCAATAAGTGTCGTCACAAATTTCCCTTCAGCACTTCAGCGAAATAGATAGAGGGGTTCCTCTATCATATCCTCTTCAACCGTATAGTATGCGTTTTCCAAAGCCTTCCCCCAGCGAGGGGTTAGGGGTAGCCCGCCCGGCGATTGAGGGCGCTAGAAGGCCGCCAGTATTAGCCCCAGAAGTAAGTAGCTCTTGAATTCTAATGGCAGGCCAAATCTGGAATCAATTATACTTTTGTATCTTCACACAAAAACGATCAAGCGTACTATAGTTAATCTCCTAGCTTTTTGCACTAAGAAATCGCTCCACCCAGGACTTTGAATATCCATCCTTTTTGGAATAAAATATTTCTAAAGCGCAATCTTGGCTAGCTATAATAGCTTCATCGAAATCAGTGTATTTGGCGATCTCTCTTTTGAAATCCTTCCAACCGAATTCTATAGGATTCAAATCTGGTGAATAGGGGATATTATAAATTAAGTGAATATCGATTTCCTCAGCTAGTTTTCTAAATTTCTTGGCCAAATGAATTCTAGCATTATCTAAAAGTATACAAATTGGCCTCATAATATTATTATTTCTTATATTTTGAGCAAATGCCATCAACGCTTCCTTCTTAGAGGAGTTGGAAACCATAACCTCATCATTGCCATTTAATGCTATAAATCCAAAAATAGTTCTTGATCTAACCTTTCCAGGTTTATAATTTATTAAATGAGTGTTTAAGACTCTACGTGTATTAGGGCGCTGTTGTAAAGAGCTTTCATCAAGAAATCCTATAACAGGATCAGTAACAGTGGTCAGCACTGATTTTATCCTTTTTTAAAAAACTTTCTGCATCTGCAGGCCTCTTTTCATTTCTGATGTATGGTTTCCCATACTTAACTTTTTTCACTACTCTTAAAATTCGCCAGCCATATTTATATGAAAAATCTATACCTCTTGTATCCCTTACATATTTTAATACGTCTTTTATCGTCATTCCTTTGTCTTCAATTTCTTTAATAACTCTATCCCATTCATCAAGAGACATCTTTGGCTTTTTGCCATTTCTATTCTTTGGTGTCAATCCATTATAGCCTTGATTATTCCATCTGCTTAACCAATATTTTATTGTCCTCTCGCCCCTTTTTAAAATATCAGCTACCTCATATACGTTTTTCCCTTCATATAAATGTATTATTGCCAATAACCGTTCCTTAATCCTTAGATCAGTCTCTTTTTTATATAATTTATCAAGGTCTATCTTTGATATATGCCTAATTATTATAGGTTTTCTACCCATGCCTATGTATTTTCACGCATTAATTATTAAATGTATCTATAGGGCAATAAGCTCAATGATTAACTATAGTAGAGCGCTGGTTGAGGAGAAAGAGCCACAACTGGTGGAAGGTGGCCCAGAGCAGTTTATCTAACTACCTCTGAGCAAGCCTCTCTAATAGCTTATGATGGTACTCTACGCTTTCCAAGTACATCTGACGGAGGTCTGGAGGCAGAGCCGTTCAATCTTCCCGTATCCTTTGGTTTTCCGACGTTTAGAATTTTAAGGCTATGCATTTCGTACCTACATATAACCCATACACTTATGGCTGAATTTAATGTTTTCGATCATATCGACATCTAACAGGCGCGGCGGCTTCGCGACAGTATATCTAAAGGTATTTGTCATGGCATAACATTTCTTTGTTATGTTTTGAGATCAACCCCAAGTGCTATCTTATCGTTTTCTCTGGCAAAATTCTTCAGGGCCACAGCAACAAAGGAAGATTGACCTTTTTGTGCGGCCAGTCTGCTCACCTCAGTGCGGAAACACTCCATCTCTGCGACATCAGAGCTTTATATAATCGGCTTTATCATTCGGCAGCTTGGGCTCTAGGGCGATCACTATTACCTCCTTCCCTGCGAACTCTTTTCCAATAGTGACTCTGCCTATCTTATCCACTTTCCTGTAAGAAGGATCAGTTATCAGATTACGTGATCCCAGTTTTTCCATCAAATTACTTAGAAGCATTATAACCACTTATCAGATAGGATAATTTGTTTTGGTATAAAACTCTTTATTATTATCCTTCTAAAGGTATTATCCTTCAAAAGGGAATATCCTTATATAGGGATAAGCACTTTAGAAGGATTAAAGATTGCCGGGTCGTAATTAGTTATTCTAAACCTGGCGGAAACTCTGCAAAGGAGGTAAACGAAAATGTATATGCAAGCCGTATTAAAGCCATTCTGGCACTCATATCTATGCCAGTTACAGAGGATCCAGACCATGCCTCGACTGAATACAAGCTATCTGAATAGAGCTGGATTCCTTCTGGACTCGGTTACTATTATGGCTACTACTATCTTGATCGGGGAGGCGGCGAGATTATGGATTTAGATACATTTGTAGCATCTCCATCTGAGGTCAAAAGAGCCATCGTTACCCACATCGAGAGCATAGATGCAGCAGTTACGGCCTTGAATGAGATTAGGGCTGCTGAGATGGCGAAGCTGGAACTGATCGAGAGGCTTGAGGATTTAAGATAAGATCGGCTGAAGATGGCAACAGCAGAGAGGTATCGATGGCAATAGTTAGTGGGACGAGGATTAAGTTTAATATACTGGCAGCTCTATAAATCTCGCCGGAGTGGGTGAAAATGAAGTACTGCATATTATTGCTAGCTAGTGCACTGCTCCTCTTCCTCGTGTCTCAAGTGCACTCTCAAGAAGATTCCATGGACCCCGTCGCAAGACAGTTAATGGCATCAATGGATGCGCCTGCACAGCCAGAGGCTGCAGGATCTGATAGCTCTGCGCTAAATGCAGACTTACCTTCGGCAAATACGGCTTCACGGTGCATAACAGGCGAATGGCATTTGGAGCTCGAGAATGGAGCATACATCAATCTGGCTCTTTCTCAATCAGGAAGCATGGTATTCGGCAGCGGTAATGTGACATCCTCTGCCTTTGCTCAGCTGGCAACAGCCAGTGGATCTCTATCCGGCGATATTCTGAGGCTAAATGTAGTGCCGGCGGATGGCTCAAAGCTTTATGCTCTCTCATTGGACTTGAGCGGCCAGACTCCATCGAAGACGTATAACATATTCAGTGCCGATACAGCAGCATCATCTGGAACCGTCAGAAAGGTCAGCTATTCTACTTTGGAGTAGCTACAAGAGGCTCTCTCATGACTACAAGCTCATGTCCTCTTCTCCTCGGATCTTGCTCTATTGACAAGATAGTAGCCTGCGGACAGGGCGATTATGACTGCTGCTACGCCCACCAGGCTCACATTGCTGGATGATTCGTTCATCTCCAGGACTATGATCTTCCGAGCCATGGCGATCATCGCCACCATTAATACCATCAGTACATTGACCGACTTCTCGAGCCTGAACGCCTTGAAGGTCTCAAGAAGCTCTACTCCGATGAGCACCGCGAGAATGCTTCCGAAGACTTCCAGAAGCTCTGTAATACCCAAGCGCCCGAACGGAGGGGTGATCAGGTAGAGGGCAAGGTTGTAGATCAGGTCGATGGTTGCAAATAACACAACCACCGCCATCGTCCAGGATAGAACTGTGATGATGATGTTCTGGAACCTGTCGAGGTACTCGCCCTTTTGCTCTTTTTTGATGTCAGTCATGACGATGAAATCATCCCAAGTGTGAAGCTGAAGAACTGGGAGAAGATATTGCTAGGTCCCCCGAGCATGGGATCTGTGGGGCCGTCCCTGAGATAATATCGGGCCAGGATAGTCCCGTCGGTCAGGTCAAGCAGTGAGTTCATCACAGTTCTTTCGGGTATCTTTGCATTCTCCGACAGAAGCGATCCATAATATACCTCGGCATAAACGGTCCTGAGGACATCGATCATATCCTCCTGGGAGAACTTTCCCTGATGGCCCGATGTGATCTCAGTGAGTGTCTTAAATCGAATGAAACTATCGTAATATCCGACATTGACATCGGGCTTGGGGTAGGTGTCCGCGGTGGGATACAGACAGACAGGATGGTTGGTCATCACTCGAACGGAGTTCATAGCATCTGTAAAGTGGACGCGGTCGTCCTTAGCCAGGAACTCAGCTATGGTGGAGTTGCCGTACTTATCGTAGATCAGGAAGTGGGGGCCTATAAAGGGGAAATATATCCTGTTGTTGAGTAAGACAAGTTTGGCCTCTTCTACGCTCTTGCAGGTATCCAGGATCATCCTGGCCGCCATCAAATCCGAAAGTCCATTTGATCTGACGCCCCCCAGTGGGGCTACCACAACGAGGGGACTATCATCGGCCTGCAGTTCTATGCCCAGTCCCCGGGAGTTGAGCCCCTGGAAGACGAACCCCATGAGGTCATGGGCTCCAATCACCAGACTGGAGTATCCCTCGTCGGGGTAAAGCTCCATCACATAGGTTCTGGCAAACATGCCCGTCTGATTGGAGATGTCGGTCTTGCCGAGGAGTCTATCTATAGGCGCCGTGCGGAAGTCCAGGTTCCTGCAGGCCATGGCATGGCCATTATATGTTGCGGATGGTGGAAAATAGACCACTGAGCAGCCAAGAGATCCTGCATCGTAGGGGAGGACGCTGAGGTCTAAATCAGTGGAGTCGATGGAGACCCCATAGGCCTCTGCGGCACCCTTCAACCTCTCGTAGAAGGCAGGATAGTTCTTCTGCATGTATGCCAGGCGAGCCTTGGCGTAAATGGGATCAATGTAACGGCTCGGGGTGACATGGTAATCCTCCTTAGAAATCTCTCCAAGGGCTTTGCCGATCAGCTCATTCGTTCCCTTGAGAACTATATGTCTTACCTCAGAGTAATTGACGCTATCTCTATTCAGCAGTATCTCGTTCTTCAAAATTGTCTTCATCGGCATCATCCCTCCAAGAACTACCTTGCTCTGCTTTCATCCTGATATGACTACGTCGTGACTCTCATTAGCTCTCTGATTTGGCTAGACCGTGCCTTTAGACCGGGACTCCTGCTCAGTCCTCTCCGCTCATGCAGGCTAAACAGGAGCCTGCTTCACTTCTGCCTTGCCCGCCTCATCGAGTGTTGCCTGCAGCTTTGCCTCTACTTCCTTGGAGAGAGAGGTATGAAGAATCTTTCCGCCGAACTTGGCCAGCTCCGGCTCTACCTTGTCTATGGTAACTTTGCGCACGAGCATGAAGACGGCTGAGCTTCCAGGTGTCATCGATTTAGTCAGGGATTTGGCAAACTCATCATCTATGCCGTAATCAGCTAGACTGCCGCCGATAGCCCCTGCGATAGCCCCTATAATCATGCCGCCAATTGGAATGAAGAAGAGAAGCCCAATAAGAAGCCCCCAAAAGGCACCACCGATTGCTCCGGCGCCAGTCAGGTCTGCTGACTGGTGCAGCTTGACCTTGCCTTCTACATCCTTGGTCACATAGACTGCGTCTTCAAGATCGATGAGGTACAGGCTGGAAAGCTCCTTGAGCTTGTTCATGACCTCGGCAGCACGCCCCTCATCTGGGTATACTATTGCTACTAAATCAGTTATATTACCACCTCACTTATTATAGACTGATCCACAACCAGTTGATGATTATTTAGCTGTTTTGGAGCAAAAAATAAAATATGTACTCGTATCTTATCGCATCTTGTAGCCTATGTATACTGACGCCAATCCTCCTATGATGGACAATCCGCCGAACAAGTAGGTCAGCATTGCTGCGGCAATGAGTGGTGAGCCGACAAGGAGTAGGCCCAAGATGATGCTGAGCAGTCCAATAACAGCTGCTCCACGATCGCCTTTAAGGGCGTGAAATAGGCTAATTGCACCCATGATTACTCCTAGCGTTCCAACCATGAGTATCATGGTTGTGGGCACCAGGATGCCGCTTAATACCGGGTTGAATATTACTGCTAGCCCTGCGAGTATGCCGATTATGCCGAATATGGCTTTCCAAAGTCTATTGTCCTCATCTTTGAAAGCCGTGACGATTCCCAAAACGCCTGAGATAAGCCAGTACCATCCGAGCAAGAATACTAGGGCAATCACAGTTGATAACGGCCTGGTTACAAGAAGTACCCCCAAGATAATCGCTACAATGCCATCTATCATAATAGCCCACCAAGGGGCGAAGACCATATTTTCTCTAGAAATGTTCCCATCCATAATTGCTTCTCCCTCCTCTTATGCTGAGGATATAACCGGTTAAACGCCAACGTACTATAAAATATTTTTGATGTCCTGATCCCATGAACATATTTATAATAATCTTAAACTTATGCCTTGCTATTCCTCTCATTTCGGATTAGCTGTGCACGACTGTCGATAAGCCCAGGGCCGGGAAGAGCGCTATCAGCGCTGTAGCGGCGCCGCCTATGGCTATGGCCGCGGAATCCCTCTGCTCAGCCTCACCATCCTCTGCCTGAAATAAGGGGACAGCACCGTAATATCCAATATTGTATACGAATATTATTATGATTTGTGGTTTCAAGATGATATACAAAGGGAAAAAGATAAATTCTAATTAATCATAATTGATCTTATGAGGACTATAATTTCTCTAGCCCTGGTAATTTTCCTTTGCGTCTTAACGGCCGATGCAGTTGTAGATGTAAACAACCTGCAAAAGAGCGTTGATAGCTACAATAGCAGAATAGATAACGCACCATCAGTGCTAAGGGCGCTATTAGGAGATGAAAAGGTAAACATCACTGTTCCGATGAATGATAGCAGCACTATTGCTTGGGGATTTGAAACTAAGAATGCCAAAATCATAAGATCAGAGAAAGGAGGCATCGAGAATCCAACCATTGATGTCTATGCGACCGAGGGTGCAATTCATAGAGTAGAAAACGCAGCAGATCCCACAACAGCTTACAAAGATGCCGAAAAGTCGGGAGAAGTGAGCATAAAAGGCAACACCATAGGCGCCACGCTAAAGCTGGCGGCTGTTCTATCCAGCGGTGATGCCATCAGGTTCTTCTTCGGGATTCTATCTTAGAATCTGAAAATTAATCCTTTTTAGTATCTTCTGCGCGTTGAATCTGCGCAGGCAGAATTCTATATGTCAGTATAGCTGCAAGAACCATTATTGCAGCTCCAATGAACATAGCGTCTCTCATCCCTCCTACGAATGCCTCATCCACATAAATTACAAACTTTTCCTGAACCTGCGGAAAGGGAATATAAGTCGCAAATTGATGTGCTCCTACTATACCGCTTTGAATTAGCTGATATGCATCTGGAGGCAAAATATTTTGTATGCTCAGCCGATTGATCTGGGCCAGGAAATCCCTGTTCGATATGGTCCCGAGCACAGCCACTCCCAGTGCGCCGCCGAGCTCTCGTGTTGTATCATTCATCGCTGAACCTACGCCAGCCTTGGCCTTAGGGACGGCACCCATGACAGAGTCGGTAGCCGGGCCTTGGGCAATCCCGAGGCCAACGCCTAATAATATCATGCCTATCAGCAGAGTCCCATAGCTCGTTGCTATACCCGCAATAGCAGCCATATAGATCAGACCGATTGCCGTTATCAGAATCGCTCCAACGACTGTAAATTTTATGCCCAGCCTTTCAGAAACCTTGGCAGACAATGCAGAGGATACAACCACTGCTATCGCGATGGGCAGGATACCCAGACCTGTCTGCAGTGCAGTATATCCGAGAATTGTCTGGAAATACTGGCTTAGGAAGAAACTTGAGCCGAACAAGCTAAAGGTGAGAAAGGTCATTGCTATATTTGCTCCGGTGAAGGATTTATTCTTGAAAAGATAAAGAGGCAGCATGGGATTTTTTGTGCGTTTTTCCCAAATTGCAAATGCTGTCAGGAATATGGCAGCCAGCGCTAAGGAGATCAATATTTTGGGATTTTCCCAGCCTACAACGCCCGCCTGGATGATGCCAAATAGCAGGGTGACCATACCTGTGATCGATAGAAATACACCGATCATATCTGCCGGAGGGGCTTTTTCGTCTTTTGACTCGCTGATATAAATATAACTGCCGGCTAGTGCAACTGCAATTAGCGGTATGTTTGCGAAGAAAATTGAATTCCAGGAGAAATGTTTGAGAATCCAGCCGCCTAATAAGGGGCCGATGCCTATACCTAAACCGAAGGTAGCGGCCCAAAGCGCAATTGCCTGCGAGCGCTCCTTTGGATATTCAAAGGCTGCCGTTAAAATCGACAAGGTAGAGGGCATGATCATTGCCACGCATATGCCCATAAAGGCGCGGATGAGGATCAGCGATAAAATCGATGTAGCTCCGCCCGCAAGTATTGAGCTTACTCCAAATAATGCGAGTCCAATTTTTAATGAACGCTTTCTGCCAAATCGATCGCCGATGGATCCCATCGTCAGCAGCAGCGCTGCGAAGATCAGCACATATGCATCAATTGCCCATTGAAGCTCGCTGTAACTTGCATGCAAATCTTTGGCGATAGACGGCAGGGCTACATTGAGCATATTATTATTTAGGCTTGTAACCAATACCGATAAGCATATGAATATCATAGAAATCCAGGGCTGACTATTCGCGCTTTTTGCTTCACGAGGCATAAAGGCTGTCATGACTTCCTGACATATAAACTTTCTCGGATTTATGATATTTGCATTGTCCCTGTAAAGAGAATACATTTCTGGTTATAATTGATACCGAAAAAATGATTATTCGATGTTTTGTTTTGAGAGCTCATATCTAATGAGTCACATGCCGCTATCAACCGCCTAGAGGTCAAACTTCTGACAGGCATGCGAATCATTAAGGCTCCTGATCGATATCCTGAGGCAGCCCGCAAGAAATATCGAGGAACAGATTCTCTTTGCTCATGCCTTCGAGTTCAATCTCCTCACAAGTGGGTGAGTGGCACATCTCACAGAGCCGCCATCCCCATTGTGGTTGTCAAATGCAATGCGATGGACAGTTATGCCCTCGGCTCCAGGGCCTTCTGGACTCGCCACCCGTCGTAGTGCTCATTGTAGCTCAGTATATAATGATCTGGATCAATAGGAAGGCCATTTGTAGCCAGTCGCTGGGCCTCATCCTTGGAGACCTCAATGAGCTTCCAGCCGTCGAAGTACGATGGAATTCCCTCAGCGAAGGCGTCAGGGCAAATCACAGCCAGGCCAGGCCTCACGACCGATAAGGCCACATCCAGATGAAGGAACTCGCCCCTGATGGGAACTCTCTCCACGTCATAGCCCTGTGGCCCAAGGATGGATTTGAGCCAGATAAATCCGCGCTCGCTCGATCGCGCTATGGGATTCAGGAAGTTTTCCACCCGGATCTTCCTTTCGAGAAAGTGGATGTCTCATCCTCCCAAAAATGAAAAAATGTTAGAATTTATATTTAAAAGTTAAGCAGCTTAGTACGTGTTTAGCTGCTTAGCTTGATACCTGAACATCTGCAGTCTACTCAGTCCCTGACTGCTGAGGGGTCACCACCTCACGCCGAATGGAATCCTCGCCATCTTCTTTTGTCCTCTGGCTCATATCCGGCAGGAGTCGGTAAATAGCTATGGCTGTCAAGAACACCAAAGCTGCGTCCACAAGCAGTGCGCTCTTCATGCCAGATACGAAGGCCTGATCCACAAAGACAATGAACTGCGACTGGACCTGGGGATGGGTTATGTAGGCCGCAAACTGATGTGCCCCAACGACTCCGCTCTTTATGGTGTTGTAGACATCCACAGGCAGAAGATTTAGATCTGTAAATTTACCGAGTTCGGAGATGTACATGCTATTCATGATCGAGCCCAGGACCGCCACACCCAGGGCGCCTCCAAGACTTATGACCGCATTGTTAGTAGCAGATCCGACTCCCGCTTTAGAGATTGGAACTGTGCTCATCGCTGAGTCAGTGGCAGGTGCTGTGATAGTTCCGCTCCCTATGCCCATGAAGATCATAGATATCAAAAGCACCAGATATGATGTATCCACTCCAAATGTCGCAATCATGAACAAGAGGCCAATTGTAGAGGACATGAGGGCACATGCTATAACCTTCTTGACCCCCCACCGTCCCACCAGCTTAGCTGACGAGGTTGAGAATATCACAACCACGGCTGATAGCGGCAGCATAGCCAGGCCAGACTGCAGAGCACTGTAGCCGAGAACCGTCTGGATAAACTGGGGGAAGAAGAAGCTAACGCCTGCTAGAGTGAACACGTCCATTACAATTGCCATAGTGGATAGAGAAAACGACCTGTTCTTGAAGAGAGACAAAGGCAGCATAGGGTTTTTAGTCTTGCTCTCCCAGTAGCAGAAGGCTGCCATGAAGACAATTGCCATCCCCAGGCTATTTATAACGCCTGGATCGCTCCATCCTATCTCCCCAGCGTTGATGATTCCAAATGCAAGGGCGACCATGCCTATTATGGATAGCACGACCCCCGGCAGATCTATTGATGGAGCATGCTCATCCTTTGAATTGGATATGAAGAAATAGCCGCCTATGATAGCGATGATGGCCAGAGGCACATTTACAAAGAATACAGAGGTCGATGAAAAATTCTCCAGAAGCCAGCCTCCAAGCACAGTTCCTGCAGCTCCCAGACCAAATGTTGCAGCCCAGATGGCTATCGCCTGAGAGCGCTCTTTTTTATCTGTAAATGTGGCAGAAAGTATTGAGAGCGTAGAAGGCATTATCATTGCGCCTGCTATTCCCATTATGCCCCTCGTAGCGATGAGAGCTTCAATCGATCCGCTGTAGCAGGCCAAGGCCGATGTTATACATAGCAGAGCAAGCCCAATTAATAGAAATAGTCTGCGTCCATAGCGGTCTCCAGCAGATCCCATTGGCAGCAGCAGGGCAGCAAATACGATAATATAAGCATTGACCACCCACATCAGATTGCTTGCACTCGCATGCATATCTTTGGCTATCGATGGAAGAGCTACGTTTATGGTTGAGTCGTTGAAGCTTATAGCCAGCAGCGACAGGCATATGAAGGCCAGGGCGATCCAGCGTTGCCTGTAGGCTTTCTCATTCAGGGGCTCCATGAACGCCGGTAAGTCAGATAACAATATAAGCTTTTTCATTAAGACGAGCTCTAAAGAATACAGTGATAGAAGAAAGATCGAGCAAGCCATTACTGATCATGGAAGCCAGTTCTTCGCCAACAAAAAAGATAGAGATGGAAAATTTTGCCTCTCAGCTGAAGAGGGGCTTTAGGTCTACTTCTACCCAATCCTGATACTCGGGCACCCTGACCCAGATCTTCAGGTCTTTTGGCACAGCAACTGTCTGATAGCTCGTGCCGTGAGGAGCCATGAATGCTCCCCCTTCCTCTATGGGTATGCTAATGATCTTCATCATTGTCTCAGGAGTAATCTTGCCTTTGTACTTCTTCCCGAGGGCAAGGAGGTTCTCGCGGCGCTCTTTTGTCATGGCCATGTCAAAGGTCTGTCCTATTAGATAGGTATCACCTGCCATGGTAATTCCCCATGATGGGTCGACGAACTGGTTGGTGCCGACGAGCAGCCCGTCCCTATCAGGCCCTCTGCGTTTGACATCGAAGGTTGCCCACTCATAGGAGTAGGCTCCTGTCTGGTTGGCCACATTTATTATGAAGGTATGAGATGGACGGGCCGTATGGAACTGAATGTCGAGCTGGTCCAGGTCCTGGGAATCCTCCAGGAAGGAGAACAATGAAGCCATGGCAAGGACCCTGTTCGAGAAATCTATGGCTTCAACAAACGCACCGTTGTTCAGCTCAAGAAAGACCCCTTTCTTATTCATGCCGGTGCATACGTATACACAGCCAGTATAGCCCACGCTTGCAACTGGTATGTTGCCGTCATCGGGATTATAGATAACTACTGAGAAGTAATTGCCCATGGTAACCCAGTCGAAGTTTCGGCCAAAGACGAGAGGCCCTCCCGATGTATAGTCGCCCCAGGCAGCGATCCCTGAGCACCCAAATCTCGATCGTAAGTAAGCACCCTCCATAGAGTTGATTATAAGCTCTTTATCCAGCCCGAGGCCTGAGGTCTCGCCTATCCCGTTGAGTATTTCCCTATACCTCTGAGGGTAGGAGTTGTAGTACGTCCTGCCGAGCTTCAGGAATCCGTCATAGTTGACGCCGGGCTTCTTCCCGAAATCGACACTTATGTATTCGTATATCTCGTTTAAATCCTTCTTCATGAGGGCGCCATACCGCCTGCCCATCGCCCTGTAGCTCCCATGAAGCTCAACGACCTTCAGGTTTCCAGCCATGTACAGCTTTCCTCCCTCAAAGGTGGCAGCAGGGTTCCTGGCATCAAGGATATGGCTGATATTTGCAGCGGTCTTCGTAGTATCGCTATCTGTCGAGGCAGTCTTCGATCCATCGATCTCTGCGGCTGATATATTTACGCTACTCAAGCTTTCCCCTCCTTCTACCGGATATCAATCGCAAATGAGTGGGAAATTATATAAAGATTAGCATTATGTTCCACAATTGGTTGTTATTTTTCATAAGCAGACTCGTTCGATTGAATATCGGAATTTTTCTAAGAGCTGTAACTCGTAATCCAATAGCATCCATATCATCAATATGCTGAGTTCTATTCTAATCAAAAAGTTTACTAAATGGCGACCGGATGCCAACACAAAATCCTAGAGATCCCCTCGGGATATTAACGTTACCGGCGAGGTGGACTTCATCATGAATTAGGGAAAGATTCACAAACGATTACAATCAAAAAATTTTGAATAGTATAGTAATTTAGCCTAAATGGGTTAAAGGAGTTCGGACCTTTGGAGCCATGGTCATAGCACGGGTTAGCATCACCACTACAGCTCTGACAGCGCTCTTTCCAGCTCTGGGCATATCAGCAGTCGTCCATAGCTGATCTGAGATAAGAATGATAACGAGTGTAAGTTTAGCATTATTATAATTATGTCCGAGGAATTTGGGCATCAAAAATTTATAGTTCATTGGCAATTAGCCAGATATATCCTCGGAATAAAGGAGGGAGAAGCAATTATGAATGAGACTATTTCTAGGGAAAATATGGACTTCGCCCCTTGGTGGGCTATTATGATAGATGGCATTTTAGCGACTATATTGGGGATACTTCTTGTAACCAGGCCATTAACAACTGTGATCGCCCTCGTATTTTTGCTAGGATGGTATTGGCTCATGTCAGGCACTTTCGGCATCGTTGCGGCCTTAGAAGATAACGACAATAGACTTTGGAAAGCCATATTCGGAATAATCGGCATACTTGCAGGACTAACGATAATACTGAACCCGGTATTAGGCGGCATCTTGGTGCCAACAACTATGATAATGATAGTTGGAACGCTAGGAATAATCATGGGTGCAATTAGCCTCTTTCACGCCCTTAAAGGCGATCGTGGAGCAGCTGTTATTGGACTGCTCAGCCTTATCTTAGGCATATTACTTCTTGGCTCGCCGCTCATTGCCGCTGCAATGCTGACCTACTTGTTCGGCGGATTATTCATTATAGGAGGGCTCACCGCCGTATATATAAGCTTCAAAATGCGATAATATATGAGAGCATGTCATTCGTAGATGGAGCATATATCTATCTATCTAAAATTATTTTTCGCAGTTCGCTTGAAAACATTGTATCCTCTTCTTTTGCGATTCGTTTTGTACATCGATCACAATAAAGCTTGTTGGCCCTTATCCATTACACTCTCTCTTTTCAAAAACATCTTTCTCAATAGCCATTTCGAATAGATCCACCGTCATGATGGAAAATTTGCCCCTCAGCTGAAGAGGGGCCTTAGGTCTACCTTTGTGCTGAAGAGGAGAATGACCGATTAGGCTTTTACAGCCAGGGCCTTGATCTCATCCTGGCTTTTATCACCCATGATGGCGATCAGGGTGATCTTCACCGATGGCAGCACCGTCACTGCATTAGCTTTATGAAGATCGTGCCAAAGGGCTTCAAGGCCGAGCAAAGCTCCCCAAAGATTAGCCCACCGAACATAAGCCAAAAAAAGGTGAGATATGGCTCAGTCAATCTCCCTGTAGATCACGCCGGTGGCACATCGAATGCCTCCCGCGGCCATGGCATGGGCTGAGAACTCTAAGTCTATGACATCGAAACCGAGGTCGGATACCGCCTTACAGGTTTTGGGCGCCTCACGCGGCAGCAACACCGTCTCCCTGTCGATGTTCACGGCACAGGGGGCCGTGGCCTTGGCCTCCTCCAGGTCGCACCATACCACGTTCCATCCCTCGAGGGGCTCGGGCAGCTTCCTATCCGGGAAGGCTCCCTCATAGGCTATGGCCGTGCCGGGACCTATGATGCAGATGACCGCAAAGAGGTGAAGGATGCCTGTGTCCGGCAGCTTTATGATTGTTACCTTGAAGCCGTCTGCTTCGAGGATGCGTTTGACCCACTCGCATCCACGGGGGTTGCTGGAGGTGCCTGCTTCATCGTAGGCTAAAATTACGTTTCCATCGCCGACGACCAGCATATCGCCGACCTCAAAATAATAGTCCCCCGAGCCCGGGCCGTTCCCGGGAGAGGGCATGGGACAGGCGTGGAGGTGGACCGAAGGGTCGGCATCCACCTTGGGCTGGTAGGTCTCCCTAACCGCCCACTTTTGAGGCCGGCCACCCATCTTCCGCCAGCTGCTCTCTATGATGTTCCTTCCAACGCACCAGAAGGGATCGCAAGAAAATATGTTTGTGCAGCCGAAACCGAAAGAATATGCAGTCTCCTCAGGCTTGATGGAACGCGGTCTATGAACCTTGACGCCGTGGGACTTGTAGATCTCCACCAGCTCGTTGCTCTCCCTTTCCAGGGCAGCGTACATATCTGGAAGGACTTCCTTGGCGAGCCTGCCCCCATATTTCTTCATCATCTCCACGAGCTCAGGCGCAACAACCTTTTCGTTAACCGCCTCGAAGTTGGGTATGATGGTTCCCTCCGGAGTGCCCACCACAACCTCTCTTAAGCGTCCCCAGAGGTTCCATTCGCCAATTGAAGTATGAGTAAGCTTGTGCCTGTAACCTGGAATTAGATCGATGCCGCCGTCCGATGCTGCATATTCCGAAATCGTGCATGAAATTTGTTCCATTGAATCTCCCTCCCTAAATGTTTCACGTTATTCGAGGATTTTTCGTTCTCGCATAAATATCTTTTGAATTTTGTTTCAAAATTCAACATTAATGGCAAAAAATCTTATGATGAATTATAGATCTGCCGCCACTAGAATTTGTCTCACGATATTCATATATGTCTCTATATGTAGTCAAAAATATATGAGGAATAGATAAAAGCAATACTACTCGGGCTTGGAAATAGAACTTCAATTACAGCACTTCATCTCGCCGTCCCAGCCGAGCCGAGGTTCGTCAGGTTAGTATTGCCTTCTGCTTACGCTAATCCATCCTAACTAGAGGGCCATGAGAGCAGCGTGGGCCTCCGCCTGTAACGTGATTGTTCTCCTCAAAGGGCGTATAAAGAGGCTTTACGCCGTGATCCATGAGCTTCTCTCCGTACTTCTTCCACTCGGTGGACATCACATAAAACCCACGTCCGAGCGGAAGGCCATTGCAGGCATCAGCCCTGGCATCTTCAGGAGCCACGTCCACGATCTCCCAACCTTTCAAAAGATCTGGCAAGCCATCGAAGAAGAACTCCTTGCAGGCCAACGCAATGCCTTCTAGAGGGCATGACATGGCTGTATCCAGGTGCATGCAGTCATCCCTGTACCTGACTGAATGGACCTTCCAGCCCTCCTTTCTCAGAAGATCTGCAATCCACCTCAGACCCCATATATTGGAATCAGAATCGTTGAACCCCAGGAGCACGTTCCTTTTGCCCATGGGGAAGACATCCCCTCCTGTGAGATATGGTCCATATCCGCCTGTGGGATCTGTGGTGTTGGGAGCGGGCCTTGGCATACAGATCCACTTGGCATTGCTCCCGAGGACGCGCTCGAAGAATAGCTCTCTATAGGAGTACATATCCTTGTGCCGTATTGCACTGCGGTTTCCTCCCTCTATAACCAGGTTGCCCACAACGATAATGGGGTCTTTAAGGAAGAGGCTAAAACAGCCATCCCACCAGAAGGCGTTGTACTTGAGCTCATCGGCGTTGAGCAATCTTGACCTGTGAACTTTTATGCCTCGCCCTTCCAGAAGCTTGACGAAGGCTTCAACCTCATCAACCATAGTTTTGAACCTGTCGGGAATGGCATTCTTGAATAGCTTTCCTTCGAGATTTAAGAAATTCTCCTTTTCAGATTCTTTATCAGAGGCGGGCATGACCTTCATGAAATGGTTCAATGCCATATCGTTGATTTGCGGGAACTTATGCTGATCAGGCCTGCCAATGACAACCTCCCTTAGTTCTCCCCATTCATTGCCCACCCATATATCTGGCTTCTTTTCGATCTCTAGTAAGTCATCCATCTGATCACTTCTCAAGTCCTGAAATTTGGATTGAATTGAGATCGGTTATCTTCTTGTTGAATATTTAAATATAGTGGTCATGCGGCCATCTTTGATTTCAGGATTCTATGGATATCCTCTGCGCCCACTATTTCATCATCTCCCAGATCCCATTCGGCAGGATATATCAAAAAAGGATATGACTGTCCCCCTCCAGCCCCGCCGTGGCTGCCTATCAGTTCCTCAAAGGCAGCAACTTCATCCTTAACGGCGCTGTAAATGCTATTGACAAGTATATCAGGGACATACTTGAATCCAGCAGTTCTCCGCAGATGCATTGCAATCCGGGGTCCGAAATCTGCGAGCGGATTCTGTCCAACAATTCTATCATCTTCGAGGTAATATCTTCCCTTTGCCCCAATTGCAACCGGGCCATGCTCCTCAGATCTGGCCATTATGAACCCTATGCCTTCATGCCCTGTGAGTCCGGGGATAAGGGCGGGAAACAGATCTTCGATCTTCTCCAGGCTCAAATTATCAGCCCAATCTGTGAAGTAGATCAAGCCCAGATTACCGGATGCGAGCACTACTACCTGGGCTTCATCCGTCGGGCTTTTTATCTCTTTGTGCCGGCTTTCGCCTATTCGCACACGTTGAAGTCCATCTTTTGCCATCTCTTTCCCTTTTTCAACCGGATAGGTCAGAGCGAGGCCGAAATGGTCCTGGTTTGTGTCAAGTTCGCTGTGAATCTTGAGCCTGCTTGGAATAAGACTGCGTACAAGATCCTCAAATGTCAGTCCATAGCGCTGTTTAAATGTTGCACCCTTGCTCTGGCCGTGATCTGAAAGGATGATAAAGCGATAAGGTCTCGGAGCGTTCTCAGCAGCCTTCGAAAGGAATGCAAAATGCCGGTCGAGCTTCCTTAAGGCGAAGAAAGCATCATCATCCTCGACGCCGGAATGATGTGCTATCTCATCATATCCGACATAAGTTGCATAGATAACATCGTGCTTTCCTTCAAAAATATCGCCGATCAAAGTATAAGTCGTCATCTCTCTCAGGAATACATTTGTAAAGGCCCTCAATATTGGGTAGGTTCCGATATGGCTAAGGCGCGGCTGCACATCCTGACGCCACTGCCTCCAGTGAGCGTAAATCTCCAGGAATATATCCCAGACTGTAAGCACAATCGTATGTGGAAGATTATAGGGGCTCGAATAAAAGAAATACCATGCAGAGTTGTAAAATCTGGACATGTTGGTGAGCTGGCTGTAAGTAAATATCACATCCTCCGCATCTCCGGAGAACAGGTTCGCGCGGCTGGCGCCGTTTTGATACAGAAGGCCTTTGTGGTCGGAGATACGGCTCTCTATCTCAGGCGCATCGAATGGCCCTGTGGAGACCATCAATCTGTTGCCGTTATCCTTCTCAACCCAGCGGAAGGCAGGGATATCCTGATTCTTGCCGTGGAGAATTCCCGCTTGGCTTGCGCCTGTCTGGCAGGATAGATCAGTCTCCCATACTTTCAGCTTATGTGTACCATCCTTTAGCCATCCGGCAAGAGTAGGCATATTTCCCTTATGAATCGCATGCTTTAAGATAGTCTCGGACAGCCCGTCTATTTCCAGGAGGATGAAGCCCGGCTTATCGCTCTGAGTTCCTTGGATATTCCGACGGCGAGCTCTTTTGCCTATAACTGAACGGTAATAGGATGCATCATCATCTATAGTCATCAGGGTAGATGCAAGCGTGCTTACAGCTGACACACCTATTAGGGCCAGGATCATTGCCCTCCAGCCTTCAATATGAAATCCAGGAACGAAAGACTGAGCCAACCATATTATCAGGCCGTTCAGTATCAAAGCTCCTATGCCGAAGGTGAACACAAGAAATCGAAGTGTGAAACGGGAGAGAATGGGCCAAAGCACTGCATTCAGCAGTCCAATAACAAGAACTGCAGCGATGGCAGTTCCCCAGCCATGAACATAAACTCCTGGGATCAATCTTGCCATGAGCAGCAGGCCTAGGGCTGAAGTAGCCCAAATGACTAAGGTTCTCAAAACCTTAATCACCACTCCTCTGTCCATTCTCATATTTTGCTCTCTATGTACATTATTAAAGAGATATAAATACTATATGCCTTAACTATGCCGATTATAGATAGAAGAGCGATACAGAAATGGCTAACTTAAAGGATGGAAAATCGTAGTTGTTGGCCATAATTCCTGGTAGTGTTCCGGTCGAAAGAAACGTTATGCAAACTTGCCGATCTTCTCATGCTTTGCCGAAGCGATGTAACGGACAAAGCCCTCAAGACATAGATGAATAGCGCTTTCATAATTTACTTCCCGGTTCTAAAAATTTTTGGGACATCCCCTTATCGATTGCTATAAGCATAAAAGGCTTTTCGTTTTCTAAAGGCATCCTTCGATAGAAAGGCTTTTCCGGTGCATTGCCCTTAAAGGAGAAGCGATATGGGTTCAATGCTCAACAGATCCATCGATACAGGTATAGGCCGCAAAGACAAAATTATCGTATTATTGATCCTATCTCTTTTTGTTTCACTGAATTTGACGACTGTTCCTGGAACATCACAGACGGAAGGAGCTGTTCAAGTATTAACAGGACATCTCGATCCCGGCGAGATTGCCGTCTATACGCTCCCGAGCATCATGCAGGGCCAAACGCTCTATGTATATGCCGCAGGAACTTCAGGTGACCTAGATCCATTTACTGCACTGGCAGACGCTAAACTTAATTCCCGTGGCCTAAATGCCGAATTCCAGGAAAGACTAAATCGGCAAATCGCTGAGGGAATGGACCCGCTGGTAGCCGTCCGGAATATCGCAAACAGTCTGTTCTTAATATGGAATGACGACATAGGGACGGGATACTCATCTGCATTTAAGTACAGGATTCCATCCAGCGGTAGCTACCAGCTTATAGTCTCCAGCAGCCCTGTAAAGGAGACCTTCGGCGATTACATGCTGGTTCCGGGAATAGATGCCCCACAGGTTCTGAATGGCCGGGCCGAGCCGACTGGGGAGATCTTGGCTTTGCTTAACACCTCCGAATCTTCGAATAGCATGGGAGTTCAGGAGCTCAGGGGGAATATCACCGCCAGGGATGCCTCGGATTCTTTCTGGCTGAGGAGGATGAGGCCCAACGATACGCTTTATGCATCCATCGAAGCTGTATCCGGCAACCTGTCACCGATCATTATTCTCAAAGATTATGGTAACAAATCCATTTGCATCAGCAACTGGACTGGCACTGCCAGAAGCGCCATAATGCAATACGCATTTCAGAATTACAGCCAAAATAATCACCTTATGATCTACGGTGACCTGTTAGATGGAGGCCTCACCACAGGCAGCTACCGACTGCTTGTGGGCCTTAATGACCCTGGTGCACTCATTAACTCATCAAAGAGCAGGGGCGAACAGGTTCTTCTTGAACCCATCAAGGTTCGTTCGTGCATGAAGCTTGATCAGATCACTGAAGTAGACCAGAAGAATGAGAACTTCGCCATAGTCGCGAGCCTCTGGCTGAGCTGGAAGGATCCAGATCTTGCTTTCAGTCCAGAGAGTTGCCAGTGTGGCTACAAGGTCTACCATAGCATCGACCAGTTCATTGAAAAAGAGAAGAAACCATTGCCCGAGTTCACTATCTACAACCAGCAGGGGAAACGCTTCTCTCAAAATCAGATGGTAGTCATATATCCTGATGGAGAAGCGTTATACTTCGAACGATTCTCTGCCACTCTTCAGGCACCTGACTTCGATTTCAACAAGTATCCTTTTGATCAGCAAAAGTTCTACGTAAAAATCGATTCCATATATCCTCAGGATTCCTATGTCTTTGTTGATTGGCCGGAGATGACTGGCATCGGCCCTCAATTGGGCGAGGAGGAGTGGTCTCCCACCAGCTTCGGGACTGAGATTGGCAATACAAGCCAAGGCACAATGGATAATACATCGCGTATCTCATTCTATTTCCTGGCACACCGCCATCTCAACTATTACTTACTGCGCATTTTCTTACCAATCCTGATCATTCTATTCCTGTCCTTGCTGACCTTCTCCTTGAAAGACTACGGGAAACGCTCAGATATGGCGGCTGCCAATCTACTGCTGCTCATAGCATATAACTTCACAATAGCTGGCGACTTGCCAAGACTCGGCTATCTTACCTTCATGGATATGGTCATAACCATCTCTTTTGCGATAACAGCGCTGCTCTTCACCTACAATATATACCTGAGATGGCTGCAGTCTAAAGACAAGACTGCCCTGGCAGAACGCCTGGACAAAGTCGCGATCTGGCTGTATCCTCTGGCTTACCTGGTAGCTATTGGACTGGCTTACGTATCAAGGTTCTGAAAAAAAACGTCCAGTTTTGGGCATGGGAGACGGATATAGATATCGATATCTGGGAACAAATATTGATATCTATATATCATCAACTAAAGGAGGATTCCTATTTACCTGTGTTTAAAAATCAGTTCTTAGAAGTTGACCCAAGTTTCGTCTTGAGGGTTCCAATATCCTTGAATTACCCACTTATTCGATCATTCATCGACAGCATCCGCTAGTCTAAATAATTTTGGCGTTTTTAAGAGTGCAGAGCTGATAGAGGTTAAAAGCAAAAGCTGTAACCATCATTTTAACACCAACTCTTTTGACAGTTGTAACCAACACTCTCCCAGCTCCAAAGACTCTTTTTATGACCGCATGAGGTCTTTCGCCAGGCGATCTTAAAACGCTAATCAATCGATTTCGTTCTTTATCGAGTTCTCCAAGTTGGTATTCCGTGGTTCTGCGCTTCATGGTAAAATCAATACCTTTTGCCTTCACGCCGAAATAACCTCTATCTCTAAGCACAATCTCTCCCGCTTCAGATAGGTCGACCTGACTATCGTGCGTTGATGCCGTAGTTGTCTCTATTTCACGTATAAGGCAGTAATCGATATCGGTTTTTTGGTGCAACTTATAGCCGAAATAGGATTCTTTTCCTTTTTTGGCCCAGGTACCATCTCTGCTGCGGCGAGTTTTAGCATTCTCGCCGCGCAGTTTCTTAGACGATCCTGGATCTGCTTCGATGAATGTGGCATCTTGAACCGTTCCACGTTTAACTTGTAAGCCCATTTTGTCCAGCTGCCTTTGAAGTTCTGCCCAGACTATCTCTTTTTTCCCGGTCTCAGCCATGCGTTCTTTGAAAAGCCATATAGTCCTGGAATCGGGGAATGGATCAGGAAAGCCGAGAAAAGACATAAACGAGATGCGATCTGCCATTTGTCTTTCAACTTCCAGATCACTCAAACCATACCACTGTTGAAGAACTAGGATTTTGAACATCAGAATAACGTCATAGTTGGGCCTTCCGCCCCTTTCGCTCTTATTGTCATACATCTCTTCAAGAATGAGACGAATTGGTTCCCAGTCTATTAAATCTGATATCTGTGAAAGTCGAGACTTCCCTTGTTTAGTGCCAAGCCCTCTAAGTATCCATGTGGTAAAAGAATCCATGATATGGAATAGTATTATTAGTATATAAACTTTCTCATATTGTTGCCTTGGGTAGGTTAATAGGAATCCTCAAAGAATTCTAAATTCATCTATCTCAGTATCAGCCAGGAATTCCTGCATCAATCTGGCATGGCTCTCCGGGTTGCCATATGCCTGCCATGTGACGATTATCTTATTCCCTTTCCTCTCAACGATCTGCGAGGTAATTCTGAGGCCGACTTCCTTGAACTTGCCAACCAGAATATCGAATTTGGCTTTCTCAGAGGGTGCCACTATTTCATAAGTATAAGTATCGCGTGCCTTGCTCAAATAGTCCAGCTTGGGAAAACCCCACAGGATTGTCAGGGTAGTGGCAGTAGCCAGAATGACTGTGAGGTATTGTCCTATGCCTATGCCCATTCCAAGGGCCGCCACAAGCCATATGATGGCTGCCGTAGTCAGCCCCCACACATGTTTCTTCTCGCGTAAAATTACGCCCGCTCCAAGGAATCCTATTCCTGTTACAATTGAAGCAGCAACTCTCGATGGATCTCCTCTGACAGGATCGAACATACTGGAGAAAATGGTGAAAAGGGTAGAGCCCAGACATACCAAAGTAATGGTTCTAAGGCCGGCAGATTTTTCACGGAACTCCCTTTCAGCTCCTATCAGGCTGCCAATGGCCAATGCAAGAAGCAGTTTGATGATAATCTCCAGCATAAACCGGAGTTATCGCTAGTACTATTATACTTTATTCGAACTTCATGGCATTTTCCTTAAGTGTACGTGTTTAGCTCTCTTCTTAAGTTATGCCCCTCGATCTAAACCGGGTTAAATCACGGAGCTCATATGATATGACGTTAATATGCTTCCCGATGAAGGAGGAATATCATGGACTTAAGCCTTAGCGTAATGTTCATTGGACTGTTTACTATCATCGATCCCATAGGTGCTGTACCCTTATTTCTGGCTTTAACCCACGGCCAGACGCCTCATGAACAGAAGCGAACTGCCCTGGTAGCCTCGGCTGCAATGGTGGTCACCCTTCTGGTGGCGCTCTTCGTCGGAGATGATATCCTAAAACTATTTGGGATCAACATACACGCTTTCAGCCTGGCAGGCATGATCGTGATTGCCACCATGGCCTGGTCGATGCTGAATGCCAAGATGAGCCAGATACAGCACACTAAAGCAGAGGATCAGGAGGCTGAGCAGAAGGACTCCGTGGCCATAGTTCCCCTGGCCTTTCCCATACTAGCCGGAGCAGGTGCCATAAGCCTGGTGATCAACTACGCAGCCCAGGTCTCAAGCTCGGAAGACATCATCAAAGGGGCGGCTGTCATATCTCTGGTCGGAATCGCCACAGCTCTATTGCTTCTTGCTTCTCCTCGGATACAGAAGCTTCTCGGCATCACCGGCATGAACATCCTGACCCGCATCTTCGGACTCCTGCTCCTGGCCATAGCCATAGGCGGTGCCGCTACGGCGCTGACAGCGCTATTCCCAGTTTTGGGTACACTGACTGTCGCGCATGGTTGATCTGAGATAAGGAGAATAGCGATGTATATACAAACAACGGTGATCGACAAACATTTTTTTCTGGTAATGTTTAGGCTTGTATATCTATATAAATTCAATATTATTATAAATTCGAATACTTTTGAGGTCTAAAACGTCATAATAAAGTTTATAACATAGGAGTCTATTTTCGCTTTACAGGCCGTTTAATGGTCAGAATAAAAATATATAAAATGATATTAGTCTAGATCTTTGAATAAATTGTAAAATATAGTACCGTAAAAATGAGGTGAATCATGTCTCAAATCCAAGTCGTAGCCAGTGGACCAATCCAGGATTCTCTTCAGGCGCCTATAGTGCTCCAGTGCGGTAGCGTTTGGGACGGCCAGGCTGAAGCGCCCCTCGGCCCCATGGAGATCCTGGTTCAGGATGGAAAGATAGCTGAGATGGGCGAGAAGGTAAGCAGGCCGGCGGGCGCCCAGATCATCCCTCTGCCAAATCGGATGGTGACTCCAGGGTTCATCGATTGCCATGCGCATCCTACATTCGACCCAATACACTTTATGGAAATGGCCTCGCAAACAGCATCTCAGGCTTTCGTGCGTTCCTTAGCGAATACGAAGCTCGTGCTTCTAAATGGATTTACCACGGTGTGTGATTTAGCCACTGCGCCCCAGTGGGGCTTCTTGACCATTGATATGAAGAACGCCATAAATAAAGGGCTGATCGTAGGTCCCAGGATGATAGTCGCACCACACGCAATATCTTGCACAGGTGGCCACGGCGATTTTACCGGCATATACATCCCTGATGCCTGGAATGCCATGAAGTCCTACGTAATTGCAGATGGACCTGATGCGATCCAGACGGCGGTCAGGACAGAGGTCAAGGGCGGAGCAGACTGGATCAAGGTCACGGGCACTGGAGGTTTCATGTCGCCTAACGATGATCCGACGTGGCCCACCTATACCCAGGAGGAGATGAACATCCTCGTGAAGACTGCTCACGACATGGGAAAACCCGTCGCGGTCCATGCATATGGCGATGAAGGAATCAGGAGAGCAGTTATCGCAGGAGCGGACGCCATAGAACATGGAAACATGGCCTCTCTTGAGACGCTGAAGATGATGGAGAAGAATGGCACCTTCATGGTTCCTACCCAACTTGCCTTGGAGAACGATATCGACAACATCAACAACAGCGCCTATTGGGCACACCAGTCCTATTCTTATTACGTAAAGACTGTGAAGTACGCACCGACTATTCTGGCATCCGCAAAGAACCTTGGTAATAGCAATGTGAAGATCGCCTTTGGAACCGATGTAGGGAGCTTACCCTTCGATCAGGTATGGAAGGAGTTCCCGACCATGGTCAAGAACGGCATCACGCCGCTCCGCACCCTCAAGGCTGCCACAAGCATGGCCGCCGAGCTCCTGAGTAGGCCCGACCTGGGCACCATTGCGGTGGGCAAGACTGCTGATATCATCGCTATGCCGGGAGATCCCTTCCAGGATATCAACGTCACAGGGAAGGTAGACTTTGTCATGAAGGAGGGGAAGATCTACAGGGGAATTTAACTATTCAGGATAGATGCCGATATCTTCAGCGGGGATAAAGTGCTCCCGTATTCAACTTAAGTCGGATCAGATGACTTGGTTCTATTTTCATGCGGCGGCGCCTTGCTGTGCGGATGCGCCGCCGACGTTTGATTCTTAGTTTTCGTTTCTCTATCTACTCTTCAATCAGTCCATATCCCTTGAAGACGCCTTTCGCTTCTTCAAAGGTAAGGTCCTTTGGCGGAACTATGACATCGGACTTGACGATCTCTTTAGGATCCAGCGGTTTTCCGTTCTCCTTTACGGCTGATATCAGTTTTGTGAGATCCTCCTTGAACTCCTTATGTCTGCCTTGGCTCACATGATCCACTATACGGTTATCAATGACATTGAGCTGGTCAAGTAAGCAGCTGTCTACCTCGTATTGTCCATCGCCCATTATCCTGACGATCATTTTCCAGCCTCCTGCTTGAGCTTAGCTAGCTCTTCGTCCACAGTTCCTTTAGCTTTCGTCTTGGCAAGCTCCTTCTCGATCTGGTCTCCTCCAGAGTAGTCTTCAAGAGTTCCAGATTCAAGAAGCTCATCCAAAGCTGCAGATCTGGCTTTCATCTGATCTGTCTTATCCTCTGCCCGCTGCACTGCAAGGCCGACATCTGCCATCTCCTCGCTTATTCCTGTGACTGATTCAGTAATTTTGACCTGGGCTTCAGCCGCTGAATATTGGGCCTTTATTGTCTCCTTCTTGGCCCTAAATGACTCAACTTTTGTGGCAAGGCGGCTTTCTGCAGCCATGAGCTTTTGTTGCTCATTATTCAGGTCTGCAATCTGCTGATCAAGGCTTGTGGACTGTGCTTGTAGCGCCACCTTCCGCTCTAAGGCCATCCTGGCGAGATCATCTCTGTTGGAGTTGACAGACTCCTTGGCCTGTGCATCGAGATTGTTTATATTCTCTTGAAGCCTTGCCTTTTGTAGTTCCAACCGCTTTTTGGAGGTTGCGACCTCTGCAACGCCGCGCTTAACGTTCTGCAATTGATCAAGCTGCTTCTCATAAGAATAGTCGAGGGTCTCTCTGGGGTCCTCAAATCTATTCATAATCTTATTCATCTTAGCGCCTACTACTGTGCTCATACGATTGAGCAATCCCATAATATATTCATCTCCTTCAAGTAAGATTAATTTTAGTCTAACTAGAGTTGATCTGAAAGTATTTATATGCTCTCAAGGTATAGATAATGATTAAGTAAAATAGATGGGATGAATGGATCATCCCAATCTAAGGTTTACACCGATCGGATGAACAGCCCTCCGGCAGAGGGCGTGATAGACACCCTGTCGGATTGCAGCAGAATCGATAGGCTTGGGGGCAAAAGAATTCTTCCAACACCTTTATCGTTCACCTCATATTTCAGCAGCCATTCATCCTTTGGATTATATGGACGTCCCCCGCCATAATCTATGCCGCTCCCGACCTGCTTAATGTTTTCAGTCTTAATAACTGAATCAATCGGCAGGCTATCATTTACTGCCTTCTTTGAATTTGACCTCATCTTTCCGACCTCCAAACTCAATTGTATGCTCCCTAACCCACCCACCAATTATAATACGTCTTTTGGGTTCGGAGTCTATAGGAATTGGTCTATATCTACAACATATTTAAAAATTTTGGAATACTCGCACAGTTGGCCCTTAGTGTATTAGCTTGCCATACTACTATGATAGTATTCAGAATAACCTCATGATCGAAACTATTTGACGCTTATTATGATAGAGATTTTAATAGTTTACAAATGATCAGGCGGACATCTCATCATATTGATGTATCCCTTCAACTGGGCAATCTCCTTTGCCACTGTTGGCTTCCAGTCCTCATCAACCAAAATCTCCCAGGCTTCGCCACGCTTCCCAAGGCTTAAGAGCTCATCGAGAGTGCATAAGCCTGAGGCAATTCCATCGCTCTTATTCTCAAAGAACCCGAAGAATCTCTTGTTTATAGGTCCGTACTCCGCGAGGAACCAGTGCATCTTCTTAGGGTTCCAAAGATGTAGGTAAATCCACTCCTCGCCTATGCAGAAATGATTATCGTTAATCATCGGCAGCTTCTCAAAATCCTTCAGGCTAAAATCCTTTAATCTTCTGCTCATACGTATCGCATTCTGAGGATGTAACTACCATTTATAAATCGATTGCTTTTCAGCTAGATTAGGTTGGGATTTCAATCTTTGTCTTTTGAGTGAATAATTGACAATAGTTAGCTTCAACAAAGTATGGCTGTAATCCCTATGCAATAATATACTACTTTGTGATCTTAACAATTATTATTTCTAAGACGTATTTCATTTACCGTGAAGGCTATTTATCGCGTTAATAAGATCCTTAATTGAGGATATAAAGGCAATAAATTTAAATGTGTTAAAGGCATAAAGCCATAATAAGGCTCATGAAGATCTTACAAGTTACTCCTTATTTTCCTCCGCATGTGGGGGGCGTAGAGTACCACGTTAAAGGCTTGGCAGATGGCTTGATCAAAAGAGGCTATAATGTGGGAGTCGCCTCATCATGCGGAAGATATAGCGAATTCGTGCGTATTCCAAGTATAGATCTATTCTATGTTCCTTTTCCTCTTAAGAAGTTCCCAAAATGCGAAGCTGATATCTATCATAGCCATGTCCCAAGTCCAATTTTTTCCTTTATGCTCAGAAAGGTTGCTCCGCATGTTGTAACATATCATAACGATGTTGTCTTTCCAATGAAGTTAAATGGCTTTAATTATCCAACATATTTTGGCAAATCAATGGAATGGCTAAATGGAAGGATCATCAAGCCTGTGCTGGATGAGGCTGAAATCATTATTGCAACAACAAAAAGCTATGCAGAAACATCATTGGTGCTGAAAAATTACCTTCACAAGACGAGGATCGTTCCTAATGCCATAGATGTATCACTCTATCCTCCAACTGCCGAGAAGGAGAACTATGTCGTTTACGCAGGCAGGCTTGTCAACTATAAGGGAGTTGAATCACTGCTTAATGCCATGAAGATTGTGCAGGCAAAGGAGGATCTAAGGCTTGTGTTAATAGGAGATGGCTACGATAGAAAGCGCCTGGAGAAAATGGCAGAAAAAATGGGCGTAAAAGCTGAGTTCACAGGAAGGGTGCTTCACAGCAGATTCATAGATCTTATATCCAGGGCCGAGATACTGGTGCTTCCCACAACTAACCGTCTGGAGGCATTCGGCATAGTGCTCCTCGAAGCGATGGCATGTGAAACGCCTGTATTCGCCTTCGATACTCCGGGCGTTAATGAGGTTGCGATGGATGGCGGAATGGTCTATTCTAGCACTGATGAGCTAGCTGAGAAGATAATGGAGCTTCATTCAAACGAACCATTGAGGAGATCGATTGGGCAAAGCGGCAGGAAGGCTGTTGAGGAAAAATACTCGTGGGGCAGTGTATTGGATAAGATTGAATCAATCTATAGAGAGGTTACGTGAAACGGTATTGTATCTCCGAATGGTTTGATGGCTTATTTTATCTATTTTTTTAGCTATCATTTTTGGCCCTCCGAAAGATTGATTGACTATGCCTCCGTTAGATCCCAAACTTGCTGGGTACTTGCAACCTCAGCAATAGGTCGGGGGAGGCCAGTTGATCTTAAATCTCAAAGATGGCAGGCTCAGACAGGTGCTTCTTGCTGTAATAATAAGCGTAGCTGCTATCATAGTAATACTAAAGTTCACTAATACAAGCATAACTTATAATGCGCTCTCAAGGGCGGATATTAGATTTGTGCTCCTTGCCCTCTCCTTACATGTTTTCTCTTGGGTCTTCTGGTCTTTAAGGATTCAGATTCTTGCCGCTCTTGCAGGACATAATATAACCTTCAGCCTTGCCTTTAGGACGACCCTTGCATCCAACTTTCTGGCGGCAATGACGCCGTCATCAGCGGGCGGCGAGCCTTTAAGGATCAAGATGCTCGCGGATGACGGCATGAGCTATGGAAGCGCAACGGCGGTAGTCATTGTTGAGCGGCTTCTGGATAGCTTCTTCTTTGTAGCCGCACTCGCAATCTGTCTCTCTCTCTCCGACTTCATAACCGGTTTCGGGCTGAAGATTGGAGGGGTATTTCTGGTATTGCTAGTGCTTGAGATGGTATTTCTCTGGGAGCTTATCAAGCGACCTGATAGGATAAAGCGGCTGATGAGTTGGATCAGGAAAAAAGTCGGAGAGAGAAAAATCGTAGATACAGTGGAGAGAGAACTCTGGCTGTTCAGAGAGGCTAGCATCAAGCTTGCTAATGAGTCGCGGAGACAGATACCTATAATGGTAATGGTTACAATAATACTATGGCTATGTGAGTTTCTCGTTCCCTCTGTGCTTCTCGTGAGTCTAGGGCAGAGTCCTGATTTTCTCTATTCTATCACAGCCCAGATAATATTGGTGATAATAACTTTGGCACCATTAACGCCCGGGAGCAGCGGTGTAGTGGAGTTCAGCATGAGCTACATTTACTCCATGTTCGTCCCAAGCTATCTTATAGGGGTTCTCGTCGCCCTATGGCGGCTCATAACTTACTTTGTGAATCTTGTTGTGGGAGCTGTGTTCGTAGGAGTATCGCTAAACCGTAGGTCTAATAATAAGTCTTAAATTTTCTAGCCTTGTCCCGTTGCCTCTATTGCAGGTTCTTTACATAATCGCGCATCTCAATCAGGGACTAGGGTCTGTCCAGTTGTTCTGGACGCATAGTCTTAATTTCTTTTTGATTGTACTTTAGTAGGTCGGTTAGTCAAACGGTTATTAAAATAGTGATCGACAAGATAGCATCAATATAAATAAAATAATTCCTGCAGGTTTGGCCTGCAGGATTCGCTTTAGCTGTTTGACAGGATATAGCCTATTAGCCTGCCATATGCGGGTCTAGCTACTCCCACTCCAATGACTACGCCTGCTATGATAGTAAGGGCGAAGCCTGTGAGCGCTCCGAAGCCCATATAGAGCAGCGGGAGCATTGCGACTGCAGTGGTAGCTGCTGCACCCAGGATTATTGTGAACGCCCTGGATAGCCTGGACAGATATACCTTACTGCTTGGGGCTACAACCTTGACATCGGCACCATTGGCTTTCTCTGCAGCTGCAGCAGCTCTTTCCTTTATGCTTCTTTCTGATGCAGTGACAGAAGCAGCCTCACCACCACGCGTAAGCTCATCAGTGATGATGATCAGCTGATCAACGCCTGTTCCAATCACCACGATTACGCCTGCTAGGCTTGCGAGGTCCAACTGCCAGCCTGCTAGAGACCATATTCCCAGCAGCATGACCACTTCTGAGAATGATGTGGCGACCATAGGCAATGCTATTTTCGGATTGCGGTAGCGCCAGTAGATCATTCCGCCAACTGCCAGCAGGGCTAATATTCCCGCTAGGGCCATCTGGAACTTGAACTGCGATCCAAGAGCAGCAGCCACCTGACCGGACCCAACGATCTTGACGTTAACAGGCAGTGCGCCTTCGCTTAGGTGGATATATAGCTCCTTGGCCTTCAAGGAACCAGAATCGCCTGAGCCTGTTTCAGCCACCATGCTTCTGCTAGGAACCTTGTTGAGGCTGGATGCCAGATCAGCCGATAGAGGCGCGCTGAAGATCTGATCCTTATCCAGATACATCGATATTTCATGTCCATTGGGGTTCTTGGTAGCTCCACTGTCTATGGCCGCTTTCTGGAAGATCTGGGCTCCTGCTTCTGAGAGCGTAAATGGCACGCCCCAGCCGCCGCTTTGATCGCCTCTGGGTATATCCACGGATTCTACGGCATCTCCATAGAGGATATGTTCAGAGTCGTTATTATTAGTCTGGACGCGTATCTCGAATTTTCCAGGTCTGCCTACGACATCCTGAGCGGTTGAAACATCTATGCCCGCAAGATCGATGAGTACGTACTTGTTATCTACTATTCTGACCTTGATATCCTTGAGTCCCAAGCGGTTTAACTTCGCGTCCAGCACGCTCTTGGTCAGACTCACAGTATCAGGCGTTAATCCATCTACGAAGGAGCCATCGCCTGGAGCGACAGATCCGCCCACAGGGGCAAGCAAAGCGTTGAGAGCATCTCTGGTAGTATTTGTTCTGATCTCGTACTGAACAGGGCTCGAGCCTACCACCTTAACATCCGTGCCCAAGCTTTTCTGAAGGAAGGTGGCTACCACTGACTCAGGAGATTCAGTAATCGTGATCTTGCTGACATTATTTCTCTCTACGATCTTTGCGCCACTGTAGCCCAAGTTGTCTGGAAGAGTCGTCAGAACGTTTCCGTTAACGGTTATCACATAGCCGTTGCTGTTCTGCGCGACTGAACTAGTGCCAAATTGCTTCTCAAGTATCTTCTGTGGATCGGCATTAAGCTGGACCACAGCGCCCTGAAGCTGGAGCTGTAGGTATGATCCGCCTTGAAGATCCAGGCCGTAATTCACGCCATGGTTGAGTCCGATATAACCAGGCAACGGTGTCAGTATGAGAATTAGAGCCAGAATTACAGCGCCACCCCAGGCCATTATTCGTTTATCGTTTGTGAGGTCGTCATAAAGGCTCATTTCTTACGCCTCCCAGCGGCAGCCTTCATACCGGAACGGTCCATGTACCACCTTAAACCCTGAGCATTTGTGATCCAGGTGTTGAATACATCCGCCATCAGACCGAAGATCAATACAGTTGAGATGTCTGCTATGATGTTTATTCTGGAAAACGATGATGATGGTATGATATAAAGGACATTTGAGACTATGAGGAGTGCCAGCACTGCGACGATGGTCGTGCCAGTCATCATAAAGCCTGTGGTCATAGCGCCGACAATCTTCTCATCTGTTGTTCCCTTTCGCTTCAAAACTCTCATGGATAAGAGAATATTGGTATCAACTGAATAACCAATAAGCATAAGAAGCGCTGCCACTGTTCCCAGGGAAAGGCTGACCCCGGTTATGTTCATTGATGCCGCTGCAGTCAGAATATCCGCCAGAGCGCATCCTACAACCATTAGAGATACAATGGGCTCCCTGAACACAAGGAAGACAACTATAGCCATTAAAATAAAGGATATCGGTATATATCTTAGTGCCTGTGCCTGAAGCTCCTGGCTATATATCGGCCCCATAAAACTGATCCCTGCGTTCTGATACTGCGAGTTGATCAGCTTTGCCAGGTTATTATAATCTGTTGTGCTCATCGGCCCAAACTGGATCTGATATTGGCTGCCGATGTTACTCAGATCTACTAATGGATATCCTGCGAACTTTTCCTTCACAGCCTGTTCCGAATCTATCGCAGGAATTGTGACAAGAGTTCCTCCAGTAAACTCGACTCCCAGATGCAAAGGTGAACCTGTGCTTAGATAAGTTGCGCCCAGTGAGATAAATGCTAAAATAATGATGGCTAATGGAATCAGCATCATCCGCCTGGGTGGGTATTTTGAAACAAGATCTTCTAACTCCATACAATTCTCCTCGGAATCACCACTTGGTTAACCCACCGATTAGTGTTGGCATTACAGTTATGTTAGTATCACCCGATTAATTGTGTACGGTATATGCTAGTCTAATACGTACTCCTTATAAGAATAATTTCAATCTATTTAAGGCTAGACCTTCTCCCATCTTTTCAAGTTGGCCACTTCAGAGAGAGTCTTGCCGCGGCGTATCTCTTCAAAAAGCCTCGTCTCGCCTTTCTCGACCTCTTTTGCGCGTCTAGCAACTTCGTAGGCCCTCTCTTTGGGTATGACAACAACTCCGCTATCATCTCCGACAATGTAATCTCCGGGCCTGACAACTTGGCCTCCACAGGTTATCTCTGCATTGATCTCTCCCATGCCCTTGGGATCGCCTGCATTAGGCACAATCCCGGATGCGAAAATGGGATAATCAAGGTCTCTGATCTCACTCACATCTCTTACGGCCCCATCTATTACAACGCCCTCAATGCCCTTGACCTTGCAGCTCAGTGTCGCGAGACCGCCCCAAGGAGCGATATGCTTTGAGCCATTGTAGATTACTATCACGTTGCCGGGGCCTGCGAGATCTATTGCCTCAACGCTTTTGGCCCAATCTCCTGGAAATGTCTGTACTGTTATCGCAGTGCCCACAATCTTCTTGCCTCTATTTATGGGAAGAATATCGCGCATCGCTCCCTTTCTATGCATAGCATCCGATATATTCGATGTCGATACCTCTTTGAAGATGCCTATCATCTCCTCGTCGAGGCTCCTTCGGACATAGGCTCCGGCACCAGCATGGTCTATGGCATCTCTGATCTTTCGCGCAGAGCCTGTAACATCTGCGCTTCTCACAATGCTGCCTCCTACTATTACTATCGCAGCACCATTGGCAATTGCTTCGGCTCCATTCTCTGCGTTTATGCCCCCTGCGGCGGCAACAGGAGTAATGGTCTCCTTCACTATCTGTTTTAGGAAATCAATGGTGCTTCTGCCTGTCATTTGCTGATCGATTCCCACATGGACGCAGATATAGTCCACTCCGAGCGCCTCGAGTTCCTTAGAGCGCTCTATTGGGTCGGGGACAGTTAGAAGATCCATCATTATCTGCACGCCATACTTGTGCGCAGCCCTCAAAGCATCTTCAATTGTTGAATTATCAGAGCTCGCGAGCATGGCAACTATATCGGCTCCGGCCTTCGCAGCCATCTCAACCTCCATGGCGCCAGTATCCACTGTTTTCATATCCGCGACTATTCTAGTTCCAGGCAGTGCCTTCTTAAGCTCGCGCACGGAATCCATACCTTCACTTTTGATTAGAGGAGTTCCTGCTTCGATCCAGTCCGCTCCGCCTGCGAGCGCCTCTTTGGCTATCTGAATAGATCTATCTAGCTCCAGTAAATCCAGGGCCACTTGTAGAATGGGTTTAATATTACACCACCACACATCACAGCAGCGAGAGAGCAATAAAAAGAGCATGGTATATAAATGAAGCTGGCAGAGATTTCCGACATAGAGCTTGATGAGGGCCCATTCGACTCAGGAGCATTTACTTTCACAAAGCTTCATGGAAATGGGAATGATTTCATACTGATTAATGAGATGCACAAGGAGATTGTTCCAGAGCCGATGAAGGTCAGTTTTGCCGTACGCTGCTGCCGCCGCAATTTTGGGATAGGCGGCGATGGAGTACTGTTCCTCAACCCGAGCAGCCGCGCAGATATAGGTATGCGTCTCTTACAGCCTGACGGATCCGAGGCAGAGATGTGTGGAAACGGCATACGGTGCCTTGCAAAATATGCATTTGAGGCGGGCTACGTAGGCCAAAGCTTCAATGTGGAGACCATCGCAGGCATAATACCTGTTCAGGTAAGGGAGTTGGATAACTGCTTTTGGGCTAGGGTAGATATGGGCATTCCTAAGTTTGATCGGCCATCTATACCTGCAACTGGATCAGGAGAATTCATAATGGAGCAGCTTGAAGGCTGCGAAGTTTCCGCAGTGAATACTGGTGTCCCTCATTCCGTTATCTTTGTAGAAGATCTGGATATACCTATCGAGGAGATTGCGCCGCTAATAAGGCATAGCTCAGTCTTTCCGGAGGGCGCCAATGTGAACTTCGTCAAGGCTGGAGATCCCTTTGAGATCAGAACATTTGAGCGCGGCGTAGAAGGCGAAACACTCTCGTGCGGCACTGGTGCAGTTGCAAGCGCTTCAGTTGCTTATAAACTGGGGCTAATTGCAGACGAGGTTCTTGTCGAAACCAGAGGTGGACCGGTTATTATTTATTTCCAGAGAGATCATGCCTACATGGAGGGACCGGCGGTAACTGTCTACACCGGCGAACTTAGTGATGAGTACAGGTGGAGCCTATCTCAGGAGCTGTAATGGATCAACTGGAAAGGCAATTGCATATCTTATTATCATTATAACTTTTATTTTTCTCTCTTGTCTGTATCCAGTACTGGGAGATCACTACGTAATGCAGATAGGCAGCAAGAGCAATCCAAACGCCCATCTCTTTTCTTATGACCAAAAGTTCGAAGAGGAAACGAACTTGCATAACTATGAGCTCGGGATGTCAGCCTCAAAACAGTTCACCGATGCCACGCGACTTTCCACCAGTATGAGTTTGCTGACAGAGCCGAATGTGACTGAACTGGCGATCGATGCAGATTTCATAGGCACCGGCAGAATAGGGTATCTTGTCCTTGATACAGAGAATGGCGATGCAGAACGAGGCAATCAAAATGAGGTGATGTCCGACATAAACCACATGCTCATCGGCAACTTCACACTTAGTGAGCAGATCAAAGTGGCCAGGGATATTATGGATGGAGCCTATGGATGTGGATGCACGTCGGTTGGAAGTTTTCTTGAGCCTGTTTGAATCATCGCGATATTTGCTTGCATACAGCAGCGTCTATCAATTCAAGGAACTCTTCTCGGGCCTCAATGGGAATTGTCGCGCCAGCAGCTACATTATGGCCTCCGCCAACGCCGCCCACAATTCTGGCCACACTTGACATCGCATCCGCAAGATCAAGGCCTGATCTCACTAGGTCCTGGGTCCCGCGGGCCGATACCTTGAGATCGCCCTCGGGAGTTCTGGCAAATGCCAGGATAGGTTTTGATCTGTCGGCAACTTGGAAGCACATACCTGCTACTATTCCTATGATTGTATCTAGGATTTCATCTCCGGCATCGAAATACTGCACATTTTTTAAGGCTGTAATGCCAATTTTGCTCACAAGCTTGAGGCCGTTTACAAGGTTCTGTCTGTGCTGGCTAAGCAGAGTGCGCGCGGCGCTGAAGGCTTCGTCTCTATCACCCATACAGACTGCTAGGCCGACATCTGCGTGACCATAGCGCGCAGTAGCATTTAACAGCGTGGAGTACTCGCTCGCATCTCTTAGCTCTGTGCCCTCTGCTTCTCGCAGCAGTGTATAAGTTTCCCCAATCAATCTCTCCAGCTTTATGTTTGGAATGCCACTCCTAAGCCCTCGTCTGAGCAGGGATGAGACTACTCGAGCCTTCTCCTCCTGGTTCAGATCTATCCATCGTCTCCATTTCTCGCCGCCAAGCCGGATGCCCATCTCCTGAAGGAAGGCAATGCAGGCATCTTCATCTCCCGAAAGGCCGGGAATGTAGGGGTCCTGAGAATACTCCAGCATCTTGTAAACGGGTCTGGTCTGTCTCCCGAAGAGCTTGATGTCGCGTTTGGCAGAGAGAACGTGAGATCGCTCTCCAATTCCCAGTATCTCACGATTTATCCCAAGAAGTTGGCCGCTAGCCATATCTTGAAGATCTCCAACTGCCCCCACCGTAGCAAGGGCGGAAAGATCATCATTTCCGCCATTTTCCTTCGATAGTGAAGATGCCAGCAAAAAAGATACGCCGCTTCCGCTCAGCTGTGTAGCACCATCAACACCAACAAGATGGGGGTTCATATGAGCTATGGGACGGCAATCTGTGCACTCGGGTTTATGGTGATCCGCGATAATAGCCGGGAGGCCGATACCGCAAATCTCCTTTACCATGCCGCTGCCAAGATCTGTAAAAATAACCAGATCCGCGCCCAAGTTCGCGATCTGTTGTAACGCGGCATCATCAAGCTGCCTGAAGAAAAGAGGTCTGTAGTTTATTTCGCATCTTTCAAGGGCTTTGCAGATTATGCTCGCAGATGTAAGGCCGTCTGCGTCCACATGGGACACTACCGCTATATCATTCCTCTTAAGGATCTCCACCGAAGCACTTCTGCAGATCTTAATCAAATCTGTGAACTTCTCCAGTGCCTCATTGCTCCCCACCATGCTTATCACGTCCTGCTGAAGAAGGCTATAAATTTTGGCTATAGATGGTGCAACTAATCCCTTGGCTATAATGTTTATAACCCTTGTATTATTGCTGTTGATTCAGCCAATTTTTAATCAGAAGGTAAACTATGGCAGGATAATATGGGAGGCATCTTCTCGAGAGGTAAAGAGGATGATATTGGTTTTATTGCCTGCTTGCCAAGAAATCTAATCCTTAAATTGGACCCTTATTATCTGATGTGGTGCCATTTGACTTACTAGAAAGGTTAAGGCCATTAAATGATATTGGGAGCGTGATCTTTTCTGCCCATGCTGTCCCTGTGAATACAATATTTGGGGCGTTAGGGTTTGGGATCTGGGGATAGCTTGCAAGCGTCGGCCTGCTTGTATTTGTTGGGCTTCTTCTTGACATCACAAACTCATCTTCAAATGTGACATTCCCAGTATTGTTGTTCGATTCGAACAGGTATTTATTCATCATATCTCCCGTGCCGCGCACCTTGCCGGATACCTCGGTGTTCTGTTGGTCACCTATGCGGTAGTCGGTTACTATCGTGCCCGACCCCTTAATATTATGGCTATAATCTATACTCACCTCTGAGAATGCGATAATTGCAATTGAAACGAGCAATGCCAGAGCCAGCAGGATGGAGGGATATCTCATGTTTCCACTATCTAATTGTTACCTGCAATATTTATTTCCTCCTCTTGGGTCCCATATAAGTAGTTATGAGTTTCCGATACAAGGCTGATAAGATGAGAAGGTATTGCCTAGTAGATATCGCTCCAACGATAGCCAAAGTCCTTGGAATAAGCCTACCCAATACTGATGGCCACCCTATCGAGGAGGTAATGGATTGGGGGTGTAGAAATGTGATTTTAATTATTGTAGATAGTCTCGGCTATAATCTTTACAGGTGGCTTGAGCCGGAAATGAAGAATATGCGAGGAGTTGTATCTAATGGCATTCTCCTTAGTGCCGAGACAGCGAGCAATCGCACTACGCCCGCGATCGCATCTATACTGAGCGGTCTTATACCCGAGCACCATGGCATTTATGATAAGGCAGGTGCAAAAGAGTCGAGTATCCTGAGCCTACCTGAGATAGCAAGCAGTTCCGGCCTAAAATCGGCCGTAATCATGGAAAAAAGCGGTGCAGAGGTCTACGATGGCCTGATAGAGATCATCGGAGGAGTCTCGGATAGCCTAAGCTCAAGGGAGTTTGATAGCGAGATATGTTGCTTATCTCTTGATGCAGTCAGCCAGAAGCCGAGGCTCCTTGTGAGTTACTACCTGGGAATTGATAGAACTGCCCACCTTGGCCTGGGGCCAAAGCAGATTAAAGATGCAGCCGTGTTTATAGACGACTGCATTGGGGAGTTGGTTCGCGCTGCTCCACAGGAAACGCTGGTAATTATCTGTGGAGATCATACTGTGCATGCCGGGGCTCTCAAGAGGACATATGGGCCCTACTGCGTTGCGCTGATTGTAGGAACGATTTCCTAAGCAATATTCGTATTTTTGCTTCGATAGATTTAAATGCCAATCTGGGGTTCATGAATCTTTAATGGATGAATATCTAGTTGATGGAGATCTATCCGAGGTCTTTCAGCTAATCGTAGAGGATGAGCGTAGGCGCCGATACCTCAAAGAGATAGGCGATTGGTTGATAGAGGAGCAATTCGAGCTCAACCAGGCATCCTGAGAACAAAGTACCTGTTTCTGCCGCGGCAGGGCAGGCAAATCCTTTACTTTTAACATTTGATCCGACTTTTTCTGCGCGCATAATCACCTGAGTTCTAATGCCTATATCGCTCAGATATTAGTCCAACGCACACCAATAATTCAGTATGTGTAGAATGGTTGTGAAATGGTTCACATTGTGGCGTACATTAGAATGAGCCCTATTGGTGTTTATTATCATCGTATTAATAGAACAAAATGTCACTTTACACTTGTATACAAGACAATTTCACAATCTATTCGCTTTATTGTGAATACTATTCAGACTACTATAACGGGATTATTTCAAGAAAGGACTTTTAAATCGAGTTTTTAGCGATTAACTACAACGTTCAACTCTTAGAAATGTTTATATACTTCCACTACAAGGTTAATGTTGTCAGAAAAGGGATCGACAACCTGTCTGAACACACACTGAGGGGATGGATGAACCTTCACTTGTGCCTTAGGAACCGTAGCGGTAGCATAAACATACATGGAGGGCATATCAAACTGTCTGCTCTATAGTATCCTGCAACTACAAAAGCAATGTTGTTGTGAACTATGGCTGCAGTGTTGCTATGATATCTGCCATTATGTACACAATTACGTCGTCACCAAGCGTAGATGGCTTGAAGGGAGTAGAGCAATGAAGGGGATAGGAACATACGGGAAAAAGTTGCCTCAGCCTGCTCAATCTGTAACTTGTGAAGTATGTTCTTAGGAAGGGATGGCCAGAAAGGAGTAGAAGAAGGGGACACCGGTCGGATATAACAGAACTGATTGATCTAAATACAGTTGCTCATAGCTGGAAAGGGACAGCAATTGAGTTCTGGGGTGTAAATGTTCTGTTTATATCTCTCTCATCCAGACTGTCGGGAAGGGCGACAGTCTTGGATTAAATGTGAAAACATTGTTTGACCGGGTTGGTGACACAAGCAGAACGGTAGGGGAAAGGGAGATCGGACATCGATATGTATGCAATGGCTTGTGACACAAAACGAGGGGAGTTCGAGAAGGGAATGGCACGAATTAGCATAGGATCAGACCGATGGTGGATAGGGAACCACTATCTGGTCCGATCCTTCTGAGACTGTGTTGTTAAGATCATAAAGGGGATAGGGCTGTGAGAATGCACATAAAACTGTTCACTTTGCCACTAAATACTAAGAAGGCAAACAGGCTTGATGTAGCGAATGTTGCAGACATGCGCGGTTTTGGCAGAAACCAAATCCTGACATCGTTGATGGGACAAGAGTTACAGCGCGCCTATAAGGTCTAAATTTCTGAGAGGAGACGAGACCTCGGATGAAGATTCGGATTGAGATTGAGGATAAAGGGCTGAAATCTGTCTACGAGTTCGAAACGCAGAGTATGGAGAGGGATGCTCTGAGAGAGAAGATCGTAGGCTACCTTGCAGCTGCGAATATCTTCTCCGAGCCCGATGAGTCAACTTATGCATCCCGGGACCATGATGGCAACGGAACACTTATGGATCGGATTGGACGGTTTATAAAATATGAGTTTCCAGATAGTTGGTTCACATCTCAGGAGCTTAAAGAGAGGTATGAAACGGTTGCTGATGATATTAAGCTCAGCACAGTCTCGACCTACCTTTCAAGAATGAACCGAGACGGTTTAATTGAAAGGAAAGGCAATAGAAACAATCGACAATACAGATTGTTACCTGAAAGCGGACATAACATCATACCTCAGGAAAATGACTATCAATCAAAGAAAAAGGCTGAAAATGGATGGTAAACAGGCCTGACTGGACGGCCTCCACAGAAAAATTTTCCCACCACCTCATCATCCGTACTCTGGTATCCAGTCGGGTCCTTCAGCCTATAGATCTAGTTTGAGTTGTATTTATTGTACTGTTATCCAGATAACCAATGGTTATATTCTTACTATATTTAGCCTCGGAACTATTGGGTTTTAGCTCTATTGTCTTACCGAAACACCTTAAAGCCTCTTGGTATTTACCTAATGCAACTAAGGCTAAACCCTCGCTATACCATACGTCAGGGTTGTTTCGATCAAGTCTGGTTGCATTATCATAGCTGCTCAGAGCATCGCTGAATCTATTGGCCTTGCCTAGAGCGAGTCCGCGTTGGTACCAAACTAATGCATCGGGGCTCAGATCCAAAGCCTTTCCATAGGCATCCGCTGACTCGTTATACCTGCCGCTCTCGTAAAGTGAATATCCCATATTAAGCCAGACAGCCCTGCTCGAAGGATCTATCTCGCTTGCCTTTTTGAAACATAGAGCGGCATCTTTATACTTTCCTAGGCTAACAAGGAGACTTCCTTTATTCGTCCAGGCAGCCGAATTTCCTGGATACAGTTGAAGCAGCTGGTCGAAGCAACTCATAGAGTCATTCTGCCTTCTGAGGGCAGCAAGAGCCAAGCCCTTTCCCATAAGCGCGTCACTATTATTTTCGCTTAGATTCAAAGTTCTATTGAAGAATTCCAGCGAATCGGTGTAGTTTCCTCGGGCACAGAGGATATTTGCTTTGCCAAGAAGAGCTTTTGAGTTGTTCTCATCGAGTCCGATTATCTTATTATAGAGAATCAGTGCCCCGGAGAAATTGCCAAGACTGTAGAGTGCTTCTCCTTTGCCTGTCATAGCATGAACGTTCGTCGAATTATTTTCGAGGATGCTGTTGTAAGACCCTATAGATCCTGTGAAATCTTTCTGTAGAAGCAGGATATCTCCTCTGCCAGTCAATGCTCGAATATTTTTGGTATCGAGGCGGAGAACATTATCATATGATCTCAGAGCTGATGTGTAATTCTTTAGCGTAAAGAATGCATCTCCCTCTCCAATCAGAGCGCTAATATTTCTTGGATCGAGGAGCAGAACCTTGTCGTAGGAGGCAATTGCCTGATCTGGCTGATTTAGACGGCTGTGTATTTCAGCTACATTCAAAAGGGTTTTTAGATCGCTTCCATTTAGCCTCAGCTTATTTTCATACGTTGTGAGAGCCTCGTTCAAGTTTCCGAGCGCAAAGAGCAAATCGCCCTTGCCTTCCAGAGCTCGTATATTATCCGGCTCAAGTCCAAGGACATGATCATAAGATACAAGCGCAGGTTGAAGCTTGCCCTGGAGCCTTAGGATATCGGCCTTTCCAATTAGAGATCTGGTATTATTCGGGCTGAGCTCTAGTGCCCGATCATATGATTCAAGGGCAGGTGTGTAATTTCCGAGAGCATAAAGGGCAGTACCTCTTCCTGTAAGTGCCTGAGCGTTGCTGTCATTCAGCTTTAGAGCAAGGTCATAAGAATCGCGGGCGATAGCGTATCTCCCCTGAGCCAAGAGAACATTACCTTTTCCTGTAAACAATGATGCATCGTGGGAAATGTTCAGCGCATCATCATAAGATACTAGTGCTTGGTCGAGCATTTTTAATGCGAAAAATGCGTCTCCCCTTTTTCTCAGGGCCACTGTGTTATTCTTATCCTGGCTCAAGATTTTATTGAAACAATCAATCGCATTCTGGTATCTTTCCAAGCTTACAAAAAGGTCGCCTGTTTCAAAGAGCACGCTTATGTTATCAGGCATAAGCCTGGCGGCGCTGTCATAGCATTTCAAGGAATCATTATATTTTCCTAGATCCTCAAGCACTAGGGCTTTGTCATGCCAGAATTCTCCGTTGAGCGGGTCATTACGAAGGGCTGTATCGAAGCAGAGGTTGGACATCTTGTATCTGCCAAGCTTAGCATATGCTAGGCCCTTGCCTATCCATGCATAGGGATTCTCAGGCTCAGTCTTAAGTGCGTGATCATAATAATCCAACGCCTCCTGGTAGGAGCCGTTAATATAAGATGCATTGCCCTTTTCGAGCGAGCTCCGACTATCCTGGGCGTTTGCTGTAAATAGAACGATCATAAGTAAAGCGCATAGAAATGCAAGCTTGAAATAGCTCATACTACCATCCTTGTCTGCTCTGGACTTAGAGGGGTATGCTGTACTATAAACAGATATCCTCCATTATTATTAATCTCAGAGAACTATACGCCGAGTTATGATTTGGTATCTTATATTATCCTCAGTTAATCCAGCGTCATCTCCACCTCATCCCCGTCGGAGAGATTCAGCGATTCTCTTAGGTTCATTGGGGCGATGATCTCAATTAGGTTTGAGGGATAGCTGCTTCGCTCAGGCCCCACTATCGCTGCTTTGATGCTATTAATTCTGATCTTGTAGCAAAGGCAACCGCCAAAGGTCTTGTCTCCCTCGCTAAATTCCATGATCTTGATTGCTTCTCCAGAGGGGACAAACGGCTTATCCAATTGTATATTTAGCGTGCCCGGAAATGGGACAAAACCCAGCTTCTTGTGGAACTGGCTGCGGTAGCCGTCCCTCGATAAATAGTACTGGCCTTCGCCAAGCCCAGTTGCTACTTTTCCGTGAATAACGTTCATACATTCTGCCCTGATGTACTTCTACGTTTCAAGCACTCGGATCTGAAAAGCAGGTCCTTTATTTAAGTTCTTTTTCTGTTTGGGATAAGTTCATAAGCTAAATAATTAAAAATGTTAATATTATGACTATTTGGGGCTTCAAGGACATGATAGATCGAGAGGCAATTGAAAGAGCCCTTGAGAAACTGGCCCTAAGAAACCTTTAAATTCAAACAGCTAATGCTGCCATAAAAAATAAGGTAGGGAAAAAATGAAGAATTCCATAGCCATTGGATTGATCCTTATATCCATCCTCTTTGCTCTCTCTTTTGGAGTGGTCTTTGCGGAAGTATCCAAAGATAAGGTAAATGCTACCAGCTCGATAAATATAACGAAGAATGTTACCAATACCACAAATGTAACCATGCCTCTAAACACAACCAGTAATTTATCAACTAAAAAAGGCTCGACCTATACTGTACTTGGGAATGCAACCCCACAACTTAAAAAATTGCCTTAAGGTCTACGATAAGGGCTAGGTGGCATATTATGCCGTCTTCAACCCTATGTGAGATGAGTATAGGCTACTATAAGAGGGTAAAAGAATTCATGGGCCTTCTTGATCACCGATAAAAACTCTTTTCCTTTATTCTACACGCGTTTTACTGGCTCAGATTAGACAGATCTCTAAGATTTTAGCTATACTAAGATTTGGCTATAATCTATCCTCCTTTTCAAAATGTTAGAAGAAAAGGTAAACCCTTGAGAGGGCTTACCTGTAAATAAGCGCCCGGACCGGGATTCGGACCCGGGTCGGAAGCTCGACAGGCTTCCATGATAGGCCACTACACCATCCGGACTCAACAGATCCCGCCTCCCAGATTCGAACCGGGGACATCGCGGTGACTGCGCGTAGCACCCAAGCGGTGCGAAACTTACTACAGCCGCGCACTCTACCAGGCTGAGTTAAGGCGGGCCTCTCGGTACGACGTTTTTCTAATACTTAGATCTTTCGACACATTCACATGACTACTTGAGCATGACTCCTTTATTCTAAGACCACAAGCATGATACACATTCAATAACAAGATGCCAATTGAGGTCGGTTAGATGCTTCTAGGACTAATGTCCGATTCCCATGATAATATTCAGGGGATTAAGGACGCTCTTAAAATCTTCTCCCAAAGACATGTGCAAATGGTAATGCATGCTGGCGATATGGTAGGCTCCGGCAACTGCTATATCTTCGAAGGCTGCGGCATGAAGCTTCGGCTGGTCTATGGAAATAATGATGGAGATCGCGTTGGCTTAAGGCGTGACTTCGAGAGAGTGGGAGGCGAATACCTCGGCGATTTTGGAGAAATCGAGGTCGATGGTCGCAGGATCGCAATGCTTCATGGCACAGATGAACCACTGGTAAAAGCGGTAGTATCCTCACAGCTCTATGATGTGGTCATCAGAGGTCATAACCATCGCGCTGAAGTGTCACAGCATGGCAAGACGCTGCTCGTTAACCCGGGCGAGGTCTGGGGCCACTTCACCGGAATGAGATCCATAGCGATAATGGACACATCGAACCTGAATACTGAGATCGTAGAGATGGGACGATGCAAGTCCTTTCGGGAGGTGATCAGGGAATGATCGAGGGCGCATACTTCAAGGATATCGGTTGCCATCTTCTTGTAGAGCGATCTGAGAACCAAATAAAACGCATATTCTTTTCGGCAGAGCCGCCTCTGGAGCATTCTGAATTGGCAGAGCGAATTATCAGCCATGTTGTAGATGGCGCGCCATGCCCTGTTCTTGAATTGGATCTATCAGGCCTAACTGAGTTTCAGAGAAGGGTCATCTCGGTTGTCAGGAGCATTCCCCCTGGTGTTGTGATGACTTACGGCGATGTCGCAGCTATAGCTGGAAGCCCCGGGGGAGGCCGCGCGGTTGGCCAGGTCATGGCTTCTAATCCATTCGCCATAGTTGTGCCATGCCATCGTGTGGTTGCTAAGCAGGGGCTGGGCGGATATTTCTGGGGTCTCGACGTCAAGAGGAAGCTGCTTGAGCTTGAAGCCAATGCTGAAAATGAGCATTCAACATCTGATAATGAACGGAAGAGTTAAATATAACTATTATGAGAAGTAGAGGACGGAGGGATATTAGAGCTAGCAGAACTTCCATTTTATTAGATGAGGATTAGGTTATTACTTTTAACACGGGAGGAGATTTTGTGAAAATGCGATATATAATTCCTATAGCTCTCCTATTGTTTGCATGCACGGTTGCAAGTGCATCGGGTCCAACTGACGGGTCGCCGCTCTACCAAGTCAGGATGGACCAGGCTTTAGGAGATATGGGGGTATCTACTGGAGGTTCCTCGGATGGGTGGAGCTATGATAGCATCAGCACGCAGAGCCTAAATGTCCAAAGCTCTTGTCCAGAAGGAACTCCTTGCGCTTCTGATGGCGGCAGTAACCAGGTTTTGCACGTTATGGCCGCAAATGTACAAACGTCTCAAAAAACGTGCGGAGGTCAGAGAACTATATGTGTCGGCACATGTCAAGACACGTGCAATCAAAAGGCTACCTGCTTGACCTGTAAGAATACCTGCCAAGGAACCTGCGGCACTCAGCCAACCTGCTGGGTAACATGTCAAGATACCTGTTGGAGCACTTGCGGCGCTGTGCCAACCTGCGCAGCTACATGTGGAAGATTCTGCCATAATACATTGCAGAAAACATGCAGTGGCTCTTATACCCAATGCCAGGGCACCTGCCAGGATACATGTAACTCGAAGCCAACATGCGAAACCTGCAAGTCTACCTGCGGAGGAACATGCGGCGCCCAGGCTACATGCTGGTCAACCTGTGCGGATACCTGCTATTCGACCTGCGCAAATACCTGCGCGAACACATGCGGTAATGTGCAAACCTGCGTAGGATCATGCTCAGCAACTTGCGCAAGCACATGTTCGAAAACATGTCGTGGTCCCACATGCGCGAATACATGTCTAGTAAACACATGTAATCACGCCACCTGCGTTACCTGTAGACAAACCTGTGATTCAACATGTGGTAGTCAGTCCACCTGCTGGCAAACTTGTCAACAAACTTGCTTTAACACATGTAGAAGTACTTGTGTATCGACCTGTCGGCATACTTGCAATAATAACCTACAGGAGTGTTGCCCACATAACAATATGGGAGGACTGCATTAATCGGACCTATGCAGGCGCTGAGCGAAGGAGGATGGATTTACCGCAAATGGGCAATCTAATCTCCTCCTCAAACTATTTTATCGATTAGATCCTAGATCATTTTGGGCTCAACAACTCAATACGGGTAGACTGCCCAATTTTAAGCTTCCTGCTATATTCACCCTATCCCAAGATCCCTACCATAGTTGTATTTCTTTTATCCGAATATGCAGCAGAGCGATTTCCATCACTCAGAACATTCTCAAAGATATAATATTCCAAGTTGTATAGCGATCTTAGATTGTAGCCCATTCCATTCATGAGATTCGGATCTGTCCCAGAATATCCCATATAGCCTGGTTCTCCATAAAATCCATCCCTAAATGCCTGGGAGTCGGTGAATAGGACAAATTTACCTTTGCCGTAATTTGCCTCAGCCATGACAGTCCTGTTGCCTATGGACATCAAGGGTTTTCCGCCCGTTATAGCCAGGCCCCACGGCTTTATAGGCAGTCCCTGGGTTATATTTTGATCTAGTGTCAGGTTGCTTGCATTGTATGGCGGCTCTATATAGTAAGTATCCATACCGAAGGATTGCGTTAAGTAAGATCCTGGCCCATTAGGATCAAGCATGAGCAGGATAGAATTGCCTTCTTTAACGTAATTTAATAACGCATCTCTCTCAGCTCCAAATAAATCCTTGACTGGGTCTATTATAACTAAAATCCTTCCCTTTTCCATGGCCGATTCAAAATTGTCTTCTATTGCAGGAGTTAGGTTTACCCTCTGAGTCCATATGAAAAAGGTTTCGTAACTCCCGCTTTCATTACCTTTGCTCACAATCGTGTCAGAGTGTTCACCGTCGAAGCATACCGTGTAATTCTTCACATAGAACTGGCTCGGAATTGTATCTTGAGTCTTTGTTGATAGCAGGAATACGGCTCCGCTTACTGCTAGAGATCCTAGGGCCAGCATTAATACCAGGGCCACTATCTTCTTTTCTCCTAGAATAGTCTTGCTTAGGAGGTATGCTGCAAAAGCACCAAATATTATTCCCAAGAGAAGCAGAATCTGCTTTCCATTCTCGAATGAATTACTATAGTTTAGGTACTCAATACATCCAACTATAAGATTCGGGGTGCCTCCAAAAAAGGCCCTAAAATTGGATATTATCGTCGAATCTGCAAGAACCACTACTCTTCCTTTTCCATACTTCAGGGCAACAACCTGGTTAATTAGTCCCCATATGGTGTTTGTGACCTGCGTGGGATCATTGGATCTAGTTTCTCTGAAGAAACCGGATGAAGCGTATTCGCCGGGATCGCCTTCCAGATTAAACCCGAGTACAACGGGCTCTCCACTTAGGGGTGTTTTTATGCTGCACCCAGTCATGAAATCCAAATAAGGCATATACTTTACGATTGGATGGGGCATTGTACCTCTCTTATAGTAGTATAGCCTGCCGTCCATCGTGTTTACGCTATCAAATCCAAGCTCCATTCCAAACTTATTCAATATTTGGTTCAGACTGGTGCTGGTGCCTCCGAAGTTCGTATGATCTCCTATTAGGAAAAGTCCGCCTCCTTCCTTTACAAAGCGAACTATTGCATCAACCTCTTCAGGATCGTAGTTAGAAGGAGTTTTTATTATAAATATGTCATAATTCTTTAGAATATCATAGGTAATTTTATCGGATACAATATCGGGCGAAACCTTTGTAGCTCCAGCTATCGTCCAATTCTTATAGGATGGACTAACTATTCGGTTTACTTTATATGTATTATTTAGCCACTCAACCATGCTGTATGAGTTGTAAGTAGAGCTTTCTCCGTACCATTCCTTGTCTAATTTCAGGGTGGAAAATTCCCATAGAGAGTGGATCTCATCAACCAGCATCCTGCCGTCTTTTTTTACTCCAGGATCCTGAAAGATAGCTGCAGATGTCAAACAGAATATACTTACCATTAGAAGTGTTAGTGCAAAAGCTTGCTTTCTGTCGAGATCTAATCTGAAATCAAGTTTAAAACTTTGGATTGGATACAGCCAGAGGAACAATAGCACTAGGGGTATGAAGCTCGCAATTAATATTAAAGGATTTATGAATATCTCCAATCTGTCTCCGGCATAATATGGTACATCGGTTGCGAAGAAGATATAGATAAGCAATAGATATCTGGCAAAGAGATAGATTATGCTCACAAAGGTAAAGCCGAGAATCCATTTTAATGCTAAAGAAGCATTTTGGGATGTTAAAAATATTATTATAAGCGCACCAACGAATACTAAAATCCATGGGTAAAACCCTAATTTTTCAAGGGTTATCGTAAAAGGAAACAGATTCTTCTGCGCGTATACAAAAAGCAGGCCATTGCTGGACGTTGTTTGCAGTCCTACCTGGCTTGCGAAGAATGACGTTGCGTATGCAAGCCAACCCAACTGGTGTAGGCTTGGAGCGAAAATATAGTATATCGATAAGGTGAGAGAGTGTAAAATTAGGATAACTCCACTGAAGAGTGCTCCCAACCATAGCGGCCTTGCTTTGGGTATCAGTAATGATATGACTAACGCCGCGGCTGCAACGATTAGACCCGCATTATATGGGTAAGGTATAACGAAGCTGGATAATACAAGCGGGAGAATAGCAATCGCATATTTATTGTGTGAAACAATATCGAATTCTAAAAAGCCCAGGGCTGAAATTGCAATCCCAAGTAGGATCATTCCTATTGCAGGCATGAGGGCAGGAGTATAGCCATATATATCTACAGCAAATAGCCAAAATGCAGATAACGGTATTAAGGATAACCATAATAATCGCTTTATAATCTTACCCCCTCGTACTTGGAAATTATCTGTCGCAAAAGCTCAATATTCCCCAGCCATTGAAGCTGATACTGTTCCAAATTCTCTTTGCCGGGCAAATCCGATGCATATTCAAGGTTTTCATTTAATAAGAACCTGGAGTCTCCTATCAGCACAATAGTTCCATTGCCGAATTTCTTTGCTATGGTCAGATTATAGGTTACACCCCTATAATTCAACCAGGTTATTGGCTCATATTTTCCAGTTGCCAGAACAGGATAAGCTTCCATATATTTCGGTTTGTGCCAATATTTTGCTAAATTCTCAGGGGTTACAGTCCCGGCTTCACCAGCATTATGTGTCTCTACGATCCAAGGCGCCGATCCAAGTGGGATACTGCCTATGGATATGTTGAACGATTTCAGCACGGGATCAAGCGGGTCTTTGCTGCTGTACCCCGCAGTTATGATTAGCAGGCCCCCATTCCGGACGAATTTATCCAGTATGGTTACCTCCTCAGGGGTATAAGCTTCGTTTGGAGCTATGATGACCAATACGTCTCCATTTAATATCTCTGAAAAATCGCCTCTATTCTCTAAAACAAGAGGCATGTAATTATTCCTGTATAAGTTTGTTATTAATCCATCTACGCTATCATCCTCATAGTTATTCAGATTGAATTGATTTAAATGAGAATAATCTATCCATGCTGTGTCTTTTCCGCCTTTCTCTGGAACTTGAATTAGCGAGTTATTTATGCTTCCGGAAACCACTAATGAAAGGGCTATGGCCACAGCGATGATAGCGCAAAATAGGGCCATATTCTTGTTGGGCTGACTACGGAATAGATAGCCCATTGCTAGAAGCCCCAGTATTATCAGTCCAATCCATGGAAGAAACGCTAAAGATTCGGACTCATGGCTCATCAGCCACACAATGGAATCAAGAACTAATTTGTATCTAAGCGGCACCTCAGAGCTGAAAATATATGATGTATCCCCAAAAACCAATACATTGCCCTTGCCATAGGTGTCAGAGGCAACTACAACAAGATCTCCTATCTTTTCACCCAAATCATAAGTTCTGTTTCCCAGGTGGCCTGGCACAGTTGCATTAGCTCTATCAGAGAAGGAATAGCGTCCGATGATTACCGGCCTTGCATTTCCGCTCAAGCTAAGCGACGCACCAACTGAGGACGTAGTGATCTCAAATCCTAAATCCTTAGCTACATAATGGGGCAAAAATGTATTAGCATATGTCCAGTGATTGACCACATAATCTGCGGTATCCGGGTTAACCCTTATTCCTGTTGGCGAAAGCACTTCATTCAGGTAATCCTTTCCCCGCTTGAAGTCCTCATCGCTTGCAAACATTGATGTATGATCGCTAAAGGCGATAAGATTACCGCCATTTTTTATAAAATTCCATATGCTATCCAAATCATCAGAAGAGAATGATTTATTTAAATTTATTAACATTAATACATTTGCATCCTTTAGGGCATCTTTTAATGTGTGCGGATTTGTACTGTTTAAATCCTCTACTTTATAGCCCATCTTTTCCAGATATAACCCCATGCCGCGCACTGAAAAGCTGCTATAAGTCTTAAAAGATTCATTTCCCTGTGGGAAATGGGGAAGATCAAAGCCCATTTCACAATTTCGTTCATAGATTACCACCTTTCCAGCGCTTCCATCACCAATATATGGAAAAATGGATATTAAAATGAGCGAGAAAAATATAGCGATAACTGCCGCGCCATCAATTTTCCTGAAGGCCAAATTTCCGATAGGCATGGACTTAATTTTGAATGCTCGAACAACAAATATGAATGCTATTGAAAACATCAAAAAGGCAATATAAAGATCATCCATTGCAGCATCGCCGGTCGTCAAGATCAAGGCATGAGCTGCGACAAAAACTGCATAAACCAATATTAATCCTACAATAGAAAAAATAAATGTTTTCCATTGTCCCTGCTTCTCAGATAAGATAAAAAATGCAATTATACAAAGGATAAATGTCAATAAAATAAAGGCTCCACTAATGGTTGGGCCAATACTCAATTGGGTTCCCACAATCCGACCTATAACTCCAGAGAAGCCCTCAGATAATGATTTAATACCTAACCATAAGGCCGGAATGTTGATGTAGCAAATGTAAAAAATTGTATAAATTGTACTGCACAGAGAAAGAGCCGGCAGCGTATTTTCGTGAACTTTTACAGATTTTAAGAGCAAGTCAAATCCGCAAATAAATATTGGAAGACAGATTAGCCAATATTCGATTTGTGAAGATAAAAATGGGAGCGTAAGAGAGAAAAGAATTAGGATTATACCCAAAACAGGCTCTTTATTTCTCGGAATATTTAAATAAGCAGGACTGTAAAAAATTAGCACTCCTAAAAGGGATAAAATGCCCAATAAACGGCTAAAAACGGGAGAAATATATCCTAAATTAAGGGAGAAGGCGTTTAGTGCAAACAGGATAAGAATAACGCAGATCCAATCCCTTGCTAATTTGGTAAACTCATCTGCTTTAGCATTTATGCCATTCTTAGGCAGCAATTGAAATTTTTTAAACATATAGTCGGCACACTTCCTAAGAACATTTTAATTTTTGGGGAGATCAGATACCGCTAGCATTACAAGGGGGACTATAGATGCCTTTGTATTAAACCTTTTGGTGGAAACTTTCTAAAATATATCGAATCCTCAGGGCTATCTTCAGCATGACAAAGGTAGTTCAAGTCCCTAAAATCTCAGATAAATATCAATGGATTATCAGTATCTGTTTAAATGATTCGGCAATATAACATCAAGTATTTAAGATAGTATCTGGGATTGATCCAAAGCTTAATGAGACTATTACTGATTTTGAAACAGCTCTTCTGTCAGTTAGGCCTAATAAGGACTCATGTTGCCAGGTACATCATAGGTTTATATCGAAAGCTTGATAACCTTTTTATAAGTAATCAATCGCACATATATGGCTAACAGTGATTGCGTATTGGACTCCTTGCTGCTAAAGTGCACTTATGAATGATATGGTTGACTGGATGATTCCATGAGTTGTGAATACAGAAGGCGGATGATTAGGAAATGAGACTTAAATGTAGATTACTTTTTTCTATTATATTTATAACTATCATCCTTACGATTTCCTGTACAACAGTATTTGCACAGCAAAATATAAGCACCGGCGGAAACGCCCATTTTAGCAAAATATACTCCGACTTTGGAACAGATACAAATAGAAATGGATTATACGATTTAATAACTATCAATATAGGTGTTATCGTACTTTCTCCCGGTGAATATACCGTAAAAGGATCGCTATATAGTGCCGATCGTAATGAGAGCATCAATGTAACCGCTAAGACCTATTTGGGTTTAGGGGTCAAATCAGTAAGGTTGGATTTCCGGGGATCAAAGGTAGTTGGAGAGCATTATCTCAAGAACTTGACTTTATACGACGCGCGTGGAGGCCTGCTTGATAAAATAGATGATGCATATGCCACAAAAAGTTATTATCTCCTAGAAAATGGGCCTCAGATGCAGGCCAAGCTTATTGGCAACTACACTGAGCATATGGTAGATGCGAGCGGCGATGGCCTGTATGATTATCTTATTATTGATGCCGGGGTATATGTAAAAGTGCCCGGAGAGTATAATTTGATGGGATATCTCTATGATTCTAATAACAATGAAATCGACTGGGCGATAGATCACGAAGTACTCGCTCATGGAAATCATACCTTGCACCTCAGCTTTGATGGGAAAAGCATTAACAACCATAGAGTAAGCGGGCCATATAATCTCGGGAATGTCACATTATTCTCGGGTTCTTCGCCTACCCAATTACAGATATGCGATTTTCTTCAAAGGGCATATAACACATCTGATTATAATTATTCTGAATTCAGGGCATGAAGCTATTCCAAAAGCGGGACAATCAGGAAGTGCTATAATAAAGCATGAGATTAGCTTGGGTTACGGATTCTTGTCGATACTGTACTCATCAATTTTGATTCGTTGATACTTATCGGTATGCCATCGAAGCTAGGGTTGACATCTGGATCTGTGATGATGGCTCCGGGAGATTAAATATTTAGCGGGAATTTTGCGCAAAAGAAATGTAGAGTTGATATCTATATATAGTTAATCATTGAGCTTATTGCCCTATAGATACATTTAATAATTAATGCGTGAAAATACATAGGCATGGGTAGAAAACCTATAATAATTAGGCATATATCAAAGATAGACCTTGATAAATTATATAAAAAAGAGACTGATCTAAGGATTAAGGAACGGTTATTGGCAATAATACATTTATATGAAGGGAAAAACGTATATGAGGTAGCTGATATCTTAAAAAGGGGCGAGAGGACAATAAAATATTGGTTAAGCAGATGGAATAATCATGGCTATAATGGATTGACACCAAAGAATAGAAATGGCAAAAAGCCAAAGATGTCTCTTGATGAATGGGATAGAGTTATTAAAGAAATTGAAGACAAAGGAATGACGATAAAAGACGTATTAAAATATGTAAGGGATACAAGAGGTATAGATTTTTCATATAAATATGGCTGGCGAATTTTAAGAGTAGTGAAAAAAGTTAAGTATGGGAAACCATACATCAGAAATGAAAAGAGGCCTGCAGATGCAGAAAGTTTTTTAAAAAAGGATAAAATCAGTGCTGACCACTGTTACTGATCCTGTTATAGGATTTCTTGATGAAAGCTCTTTACAACAGCGCCCTAATACACGTAGAGTCTTAAACACTCATCATTTACTAATTCATTTACCGATGTATGATGCCTTCACTCCATTAGCATACTCATGTGCAAGTCTGCTGGGCTCCGGCAGCTTGTAGCCTTTTAAGTACTTCCTTGCAAGCTCCAGTGATGAACCGACAGAAACCCTATGTCCCGGAGCTACCACTATCGGTCTGCACCCTTTTTTGGATTTGAGAACATACCCTACGACATTCTCACCATAGACTAAAGGCGCTGCCTCGCCTACTTCTACAGGAGCCTCGAAGCATCCGCAGAGCACGCTCTTGCTGATGCCGATTGTGGGAATATCAAGTGTAACGCCCACATAAGATGCGAGTCCAGCCATCCTCGGATGGTTTATGCCGCAGCCATCAACGAAAATCAGAGTTGGTTTTATCTTTAGCCTTCTCAATGCCTTAATTGCCGGAGACCCTTCTCTGAATGAAAGAAATCCAGGAACATACGGGATCGCTGCCTTCTCTATATAACAGGCAGCATCAGTGATCTTAAGCTCCTGAAGCACTACCGCTCCTGAGATCACCAGATCTTCAATAAAAGCTTGGTCTACACCCGCAACAGCATCCTCTGAATAATCATCCCATAGGGAAACCCTTGAAGCAATTGTCTCCTGGATCTCGATCAGATGCCTTTCTAAGTCTGATGGTATGGATTCCATCTCAGCAGTTGCCATCTCAACAGTTAAGACCTAACTGTTGCATGACAGAGGTTAATTGTCAGCTCGCCTATATTCATCATGTAATCGAGCATCCTTTCCATGCTTCCTGCCACAATTAGCCTGATAAGCATCTCTGATTTATCGTTTGAATCTGTTGAGTTGGCAATGAGCTGAATGCGTTCCTTTACATCCTTGATCCTAATTATTAGTTCATTTGCCTTATCTGCATTTGACTGGAGCAGGTATACTATTGAATCATCTATGAGTATGCTGAAAACGGATTCCAGTCTCGCCAGCTCGCCAGTGAGCTCCTCCGGCAGAACGCTATCGCAGCCGTATGCAACTTCGGCTATCCTGTGGGCGTGGTCAGCGATCCTTTCCAGGTTGGATGCTGCCTGAGTGTAATTGAAGGCTGCAATAGAGTTGGGTGTGTCCTGCTTTACAGTTCCAGACCTGAGTGTCTCTGTGAACTGGCGTGATATAAGCAGATACAACCTGTCTACATCATTGTCTCTTTGGATTACGTCCAAAGCAAGCTCCTTGTTATTGCTCGCTAGTGCAGATATGGCATCCTGGATCATGGATTTGACGACGGTCCTGATGCGTTTTAAGGCACGATCGGCCTGAAGTTCTTCTGAGCTAAGCAGATCCTGAATGATTACTTTGTTTATAGTCTCCTCCAGGATCTCAGGGCCTATGAGCTTATTCACTATCTGGCGGATATCTTTCTTCTGGGCTCCCGACATATGATTGGATGATACTTCAATGGTCCTGTAGCCTCCGAGGTAACAGCCGATAATATCCCTTGCAAGAGGCTCTCCCGACTTATCCTTTATATCTAATCTCGCTTTGAGGTCACGCTCAGAGCGGTCTATTGAGAGTGTCAGGGCGCCGTTATCGCTCTGTGTGATATATATTATTGATCCTGCCTGAATTCCGTTCTTCGTCGCCCAGCCTTTGGGCAGGGAAACGATAAAGGTGGACTTTCCAGTCCTCTGCACTTTTCTTGTATCCATATTCATCTAATTGAGATGCTCCCTCTTACCTTCAACCATATACACAATGGATTCACATATATTGCATATGTGATCTCCAATTCTCTCGAGGTGTCTGTTCACCATAAGCAGAGATATGCCTTCGTTTATTGCCTCAGGGTTCTCTATTATTATTTTGAATAGCTTATCCCTTGCTTTAACATAAAGGCCATCGACTTCATAATCCCATTTAGTAGTCTGGCGCGCCAAATCAGCGTCATCATTGGTCAACGCCTCCATCGCCTGATGAAGCATTCTTCTTGCAATCTCAGCCATATGGGGTAAGTGCTCCAGCTTCGTCATTTGAATCTTCTTTGATTGCACAGTTACCCTGGCGATATCTACAGCTAAATCTCCAATTCTTTCCAGATCTATGCCTATCTTCAGATGCCGATTATCTGCCTAAGATCCCTTGCCATAGGTTGCTGAAGTGCCAGAAGCTGCATGCATAAATTCTCAATCTTTTGGCTGATCTCGTCTACGTCATGATCGCCCTGGACGACCTCCTTTGCCATGTCAACATTTGAATCACGAAGGGCAGTGGCCGCTTTATCTATGGCTATGCTGACTTGATCTGCAAGGCACTCTGTCAGGAGTTTTCAATTTATCTAGGTCTCTATGATATCTTTCTTCTTGTACGGACTCATCTCCCCACTCCCTCGAAGTTCACCCAAATCTCCCGGTTATATAATCCTCGGTGCTCTTCTCCTTGGGCATCTCAAAGATGCGCTTTTGTCTCCCCCACCTCTATTAGCTCTCCCATCAGGAAAAATGCCGTGCAATCTGAAACCCTCGCAGCCTGCTGCATATTATGTGTGACGATCACCTGAGTATAACCATCCTTCAGCTTCTCCATGAGGGTCTCTATCTTGGAGGTCGAGATAGGGTCAAGCGCGCTGCATGGTTCGTCCAACAAAATAACATCCGGCTTCATTGCCAGAGTCCTGG
>CAWDLW010000019.1:0-29620 GCA_963803145.1 Methanotrichaceae archaeon | reverse complement strand
AGTTTCTGGAAGCGCAGACTATAAGGTTAAAGTGGAGCGGAGATCATGTCCTGCTCTCTTTCCAGCCTCGCGACCTCAGCAATTAAATTGGGTCAAATCCCCTATATTTATAAGGCCACGAGATCCTTGGATATTCCCTCTTTGTACGAGTCAGGGTTTTAAATAATCATTTACAATAAATCCTCTCATGATCGTGAAAGCGATATACGATAATAATGTTATCAGGCCTCTTGAGAAGCTCGACTTGAAAGAAGGCACTGAGATAGAGGTCGAGATAATAGAATCAAATACAGACCGAATAGTAGGACTTCTCAGGGATATAGATATCGATTCAGTTGATCTCCAACACCGTGCAAAGGATCTCTGGGTGAAAAAGGTTGTATCTGATTGATGCCAACATATTCCTGGAGGTATTATTAAACAGACGGTATAAGAATGATTGTCTAGCCTTGCTTAGAAAAATCGATAAAGGAGAGATTAAAGCATTTACTACTGCGTTCACGATCCATTCCATTGAAGTCATTGGCGATTTTCTTTATGTCCTCGAAGAATAGGTTTTGCTCTTTCCGGTCTCGATATCTTCCATCATGAGCAAATTGCTCATGAGGGTTTGATTATTAGTATTACGATGAGAGTTCATTCTTATGTAACCTGCCAGGTGCTGCCAGCGATAGCAATGGATTTAACTAGGGACAGTTACATAAGATCCCTCAGTGATACCTGAATATATCTCAAATACGCTCGCTGGCCAAAGTCTGCCGGTGCTCTATGAAATCAGAGATCTTGTCCAAAATCTGATATCCGATAAGGAGCACGTTCGAGAGCCTGCAAAAAGGGAGGTGCTGGATGTGAAAAAATCTGGATCGATCACCTACAGGCTTGAGCGCGTCTCCTGCGGCAAAGGCTGCAAGGGCTGTCCCCATGGACCTTACTGGTATGGCTACTGGAAGGAGGGCGGAAAGACGAGATCCAGGTACATCGGCAAGAGGCTGATTGAGCCATGAGAGGATTTACAGTTCTACTCCTGATAGCTCTGATAGTATCGATAGCATCCATCAGCGTCTGCACATCGCAGGAGGAAGCACATAACCAGGTTAAGGTTGCCACCACCATCATTCCACTGGGCGAGTTTGTGCAGGCGGTGGGAGGAGATCGCGTTGCTGTAACTGTCCTTGTGCCTCCGGGTGCAGATCCACATACATTCGAGCTCACTCCATCACAGATCAAAGCCGTAGCGGACGCAGATGTTTATGTGGAGAATGGCGCAGGCTTGGAGAGCTGGATGGATAGTATATTGCAGGTCAACCCGCACATGCTTGTAATCGATACCTCCAAGGGCATCAGCCTCATAACTGGCACAGGCGGAGAAGATACGGCAGGGGGCACCAATATAGCGGACGTGCACATCTGGCTTTCACCGCGTGATGCCATGATCCAGGTCCGAAATATCTGCGACGGTCTCATACAGATAGACCCCTCCAACAAAGAATATTATATTAATAATAGGGACAACTATACTAAAAAGTTGAAGGATCTTGATGCATATCTCAATACGACTTTTGCTGGAGAAAAGGAGAAAAAGTTCATAGTGCTTCACCCTGCCTGGACTTACTTTGCCAGGGATTATGGCCTAACACAGATCGCTATTGAGGCAGAGGAGAAGGAGCCTGGGCCGAGGTACCTGGCAGAGGTTATAGACACAGCTAAGGCGAACAATATAGCTACCGTCTTTGTAGAGCCCCAGTATAATCCGAAGTCCGCAGAGGTGATCGCCAATGAGATCAATGGAAAGGTGATCACCATTGATGATCTGGCACCGAATTATATTGATAATCTCAGAACCGTTGGTGAAAAAATTGCCCAGAGCTTGAGGTGATGATGGCGATAGTTTCGATCAAGGGCCTCTGGGTCTGTAAAGATAGCAATCCTGTCCTTGAAGATGTCAACCTGGAGCTTGATGAAGGCGATTTCCTCGGCCTAATCGGCCCCAATGGCGGGGGCAAGTCCACCCTCCTCAAGGTAATGCTCGGCCTTATTGAACCAGAACGGGGTACAGTTCGGATATTTGGCCTTCAGCCGGCAGAGGCACGGAAACTCGTGGGATACATGCCCCAGAAGACCCTATTTGATCCAACCTTTCCTGTAACTGCCTTGGAGGTCGTGCTCATGGGGCTGTATGGTAAAGTAGGCATTTTCCGGCGATATAGCAGCGAAAACCGCGAAGCCGGACTTCGCGCTCTCGCAGCGGTGAATATGCAGGAGCTCGCAGGCCGTAATATTGGTGCTCTCTCAGGAGGACAGCAGCAGAGGGTCTTCGTAGCCAGATCTCTTGTATCTGAGCCAAGGTTGCTTTTATTGGATGAACCAACAGCGGGTGTTGATGCTGCACAGCAAACGGAGTTCTATGAGCTTTTATACAGGCTGAACAGGAAGATGGGCATCGCCATAGTCCTTGTGTCGCACGATCTCACCGCAGTCTCGAAGTATGTCAATAAGATCGCATGCCTGAACCAGAGGCTCTATTATCATGGCTCAAAGGAGCTTACAGTTGCTGATATCGAGAAGGCATATGGCTGCCCTGTTGAGATGATTGCTCACGGTGCGCCTCATAGGGTACTGAGGGAGCATGATTGAATTTACTGATCTTCTAAAGTATGAGTTCATGCGAAATGCCCTCGAAGCAGGTGTTGCCGCAGCCTTTCTCTGCGGGATAATAGGGATATATATAGTATTAAATAAAATAGTATTCATAAGCGATGGGATAGCTCATGCAGCCTTCGGCGGCATTGGTCTCGGATACTTCCTGGGTTATGATCCGCTGGCGTTCGGTGTTGTATCGGCGGTTGCGACGGCTATTGGCATTAGCGTAGTCTCCTCAAAATCCAATGTCTCCGAGGACACGGCAATAGGCGTTTTTCTTGCTACAGGCATGGCACTTGGGATAATGTTCCTGAGTCTCGCCAGCGGCTATGGAAGAGATCTCTTCGGATACCTTTTCGGAAATATTCTTGCAGTAACCCAAGAGGATGTGGCTATAATATGCGCACTGACACTGGTGGTTCTTATCATAGTGATTGCGCTTTACAAAGAGTTTCTGGTTTTGAGTTTTGATCCTATTTACGGCGAAGCTGTTGGCCTTCCTGTTCAGAGGTTGCGGCTGCTTCTGCTCTGTATGGTGGCATTCACTATTGTAGTTCTGATAAAGATCGTAGGTATTATCCTTCTAATAGCGCTTCTGACAATACCTGGAGCTATCAGCAGACAGCATATGAAGGGCCTGCCGGGAATAATGGCAGGAGCAATACTCCTTGGAATAGTCTTTGTGACTATTGGGCTAGCTGTTTCCTATCTCCTGAATGTGCCATCAGGCGCGACTATAATCCTGACTGCTGCTGTTGCATTCTTCATAAGCACATCCCTCTCCAGATAGGCTTAATAGAGTTGGGAAGAAAGTTGAGTATAGCATGAATCGCCTCAATATCCTTTGCATATTAACCCTGATATCAGTTTGCTCTGCAGAGGACATGATGTTCTTCGCAGATGACCATTACAAGGTGATAGGTGCACCATCGCTTGAGGCATCGGCAGCCAACCCAGTTTTGTATCCAGGAAGTGACTCGGTTTTAGTGATCCTGCTCGGAAACGTTGGTAGAGTAGATGAGCTGATACCGACACAGAGAAATGGATCCGATGAGGATATCATGAAGGAGATGAGGGCGGAGATGCTCTCAGTCGATGCCATGAACATCACCGCCACGCTTCATGGCAGCGGGCTTATCAACGTAATTTCAAAACCTTATGTAATCGCCTCGCTGCCGTCTGGGTCTGTCGCAAGAATGGAGTTTAATATTTCAGCATCAGGTGCTGATGGATGGTACGAGCTTCCGCTTACCTTGGATTATGAGCATCAGGTGGATGCCACGGTGAGCAACGGCAGCGTAACACCACTATACCAGCCCGATAGCAGCAGTATATTAATCAGGATATTTATCGATGGGCACGATGGGCTCAGTGTTGTTGGCGTAAAGTCCGACTTACATCCAGGGGGCTCAGGCACAGTAATGGCTGCGATAAAGAATTCTGGGCATGAGATTTTAAGCAATTGCACTGCAAGGCTTACGGCCTCTCCCCACTTCGTGTCGGTGGACAGTGTTCAATTGGGGAATATAGCTCCCGGCCAGATTGCGGTTGCAGAGTTTGCGGTTACTGCAGACGGAAATGTGAGCACAAGCGATTATAACTTACAATGTGAATTGAATTATGATGGGGGCTCCTCGTTGCTCCAAATTCCTGCAAGCGTAGAGGCTGCATCCAATTCTCTGATTTATATCATGATAGCAGTATCAATCGTATTAGTAGCAGTCGTAGCAATCGGAGTTTCATGGAGGAAGCGCCTGCATAGGTCGAAGTGGCGCAAGTTTTCAAGGTAAATTATGTCGAATAAATCTGTTCAGGCAGAGGGCATCTGCAAAAGCTACAAAAGCTTTTTTGGGCCTCGATCAATAGTCCTCAAGGATATATCCTTAGAGATCGATGCGAATGAGATCTTCGGGTTGCTTGGCCCAAACGGCTCAGGAAAAACAACGCTTATATCTATTTTCTCAACGCTGATATACCCTGATAGAGGGAAGCTGAAGATATTGGGCCTTGATGCACGGAAAAGTATGGATGAGGTAAGAAAAAAGATAAACATAAGCACTGCTAAGCCGAACTTTCCCTGGAGCCTGACCGTTAAGGAGAATCTCAGACATTATGCGATGCTCTACGGAATGTATGGCACTGGGCTTGCGAGAGCAGTAGATGATCTTATAGATGCGTTTGAGCTCGGCGAGTACAGGGATATGACCTTCGAGGATCTGTCTACAGGTCTCAAACAGAGACTATCGCTAGCAAAGGCGATGCTGAACAGTCCCAGGCTATTGTTCCTCGATGAGCCCACGACCGGTCTAGACCCTGAGATTGCCACGAAGACAAGGCAGCTCATACGCAGGATCCACGAGGAGCAGGAGATAGCAGTTGTTATGTCGACACACTACATGCCTGAGGCTGAAATGCTCTGCGATAGAATTGCCTTCTTGCGGAAGGGCGAGATTGTTGCCCTGGATACGCCGAAGAACCTCAAGAGCCAGCTGGGGCTTGGCGAGAAGGTTGTCATAACCTATGATGGTCTAGTGAATGTTGAGTTGCTGAAGGAGATTCCCGGAGTCATGGACCTAAGGATGTCGCCAGGAATGGCTGAGATAGTTGTGGATAAGAATGCTGATAACTTGGACAGGATTATCAAGATATTTTCAGCCGCACGGATAAAGGATATAGGCATAAAAGAACCTGACCTGGAGGATGTTTTTCTTGAACTGGCAGGGTAGGCTTAACAAATACCTGGCTTCGGCCTATAAGAACTGGATAATATCAAAGAGGAATGTCTTCACCCTCTTCGAGCTTTTCTTCTGGCCGATGATCAGCCTTCTGTCGATAGGTCTCCTGACCAGATTCCTGAACCTCGGAACATCTACGGGCTCGTTCCTTATTGTGGGAGCGATTGCTCTCACTATATTACAGGTTGCCCAGATAGACGTGGCCTATGTTCTGCTCTTCGATATGTGGTCAAAGAGCATAAAGAATACCTTCATAGCCCCGATAAAGAGCTATCATCTCGTTTTTGGAGCCCTTATCTTCGGCATCGCCCGAGGGACCGTTGTCTTCCTAATTTTAGTTGTAGTAAGTCGATACCTATTCGGTTTCAACTTCCTTGCGGGAGGTATTCTGCCTGTAATCATATTCCTGGCGGGGGTGTTCTCAGTTGCTGCAGTCATAGGCATGACAGTGTGCATTTCTATACTCACCTTCGGCCAGAAGGCCGATGTGGCGGCCTGGAGTCTTAGCGGCCTGATACTTCTCGTGAGCGGAATATACTATCCCATAGAGGTGCTGCCATCTGCTTTGCAGGCTGTGGCAAGGGCTATACCTTTGACATACTTTTTAGAGTATTATAGGTCGGTTTATATCCACGGCCCACACAACTTAGCTATAGGCATTCTGCTCTCGGCTCTTTATCTGGCTTTAGGGCTAATGCTCTTCGATAGATCAATAGAGAGAGCCAGGAGGACTGGCATAATGCTCAGGCTCTCTGAATGAGGCGTTCTTTGTGATTGAGGGCTTGCTTGGAGATGTAGCGGTCGGGGATAAATATCCTGTCAGGATAATGGCTGTGATCAACCTCAGCCGTGAGTCCTTTTATAAGGGATCTATCGCAGCTTCGGGTGATGTCCTTGAGCTTGCAATCTCTCTTGCAGATGAGGGTGCAGATCTGATAGACCTTGGCGCAGTTTCCACTGCTCCCGGATCTCCGAGAATAGACGAAGCAGAAGAGAGGGCGCGACTCATGCCTGCGCTCAAGCAGATTATCGATAACTTGGATATCACTGTCTCAGTAGATACACAGAGAGCAAAAATAGCTGAAGAATCTCTCTCAATCGGTGCCTCTTGCATAAACGATGTATCCGGCCTCAAAGATCCCCAGATGTCAAGGACTATAGCGGATCATGGCGGCTCGGCAATCATTATGGCATCACGGAATAAGCCGGGAGACCTGCTCACGCTAGACGAGATAGTTCAAGTCCTTGGTGAGCGAGTCAGGCTGGCTGCAGCTGCAGGCGTATCATTAGAGAAGATCGCTATTGATCCGGGCGTTGGAAGATGGACTGCAGAGAAGACGCCTGAGCATGACCTGATGATACTTGATGACTTCAGACGGCTAAGAGCACTGGAGCGACCAGTCATGGCGGCAGTTTCCAGAAAGTCCTTTATAGGCGCAAAATTGAACCAGCCCGATCCTATGGTGCGGCTATGTGGAACCCTTGGGGCGACCGCAGTCGCAGTCTATAATGGAGCGCATATAGTTCGAACTCATGACGTATCCACAAGCCTTGATACGATAAGGATGGCCCAGGCCATAAGAGGCATGCCCGCGAGTGCTAGTGAGGGCGAAATCGATGTTGAGGTTTTAGGTTATTTTGGCGGCAGTGAGCTTCTGGAGCATTTAAGGCGTATTGAGGTGGATGAAAGAGGCGAGAAGCTGCTCTGCAGAAAAGGGGCTTTCAGAGCCCTATCTGTAAAGGGCTTAAGCTCGATGGAAGCGATAATAATCAAGCAGGAGATGCTTGCACGAGGGGGGGATGCTGCAATACCGAAGCTTGCCCTACGTTGTGACCCTAGGCCGGAAGAGGTTTTAATCTTCGGCACGATATCTCAGCTCTCAGGCCTTATGAAGAGCCTTGAAAAACAGCCCTTCCGTCTTCCTGCAGTAGCAAAGGCTATTGATAATGATCTTCGGAACATAGATGATTCCAGACGTTACAGATAATCTCGGATGTTATAGGTGAGCCCATTGGAAGTAATTGGCATAAAGACTGATCTTATAGGAATAGGAGACGATTTTGTTGAGGCCATGAAAGCTGGCATGAGCAGGTCAGACCTTCACCTCAAGGATGGCGATATACTTGTTGTTTCAGAGAGCACAGTTGCCACATGGGAAGGAAGAGTTGTAAACCTTGATGATATCACCCCTAGTAATCTCGCCATCTCCCTTGCAGCAAAATATTCCAAAGATCCGCGTGAAATGGAGCTTATCTTACGAGAATCCGATGAGATCGTCGGCGGAATACCCGGCGTTGTGCTCACGCTAAACAAGGGTTTTCTCTATCCGAATGCCGGTATAGATCACTCCAACGCTCCGGCCGGACATGTAGTTCTTTTCCCGGCTGATCCTCAGAAGTCTGCGGCCGAGATCAGGCGGCGGATAGCAGATGGAAAGAGGATTGGCGTTATTGTGGGGGACAGCAGGACTCATCCTCTCCGCCTAGGATGTGTTGGAGTAGCGCTTGGCTGCTCTGGTATAGAGCCGGTTGAAGATGCAAGAGGTCAGCCAGATCTCTACGGACGACCGCTGCAGATCACAAGAAAAGCGGTGGCAGACAACCTTGTATCTGCAGCCCAGATAATCATGGGCGAAGGAGATGAGGGGATTCCTGCTGTCATTATAAGGAATGCACCTGTAAAGATCGATGAGAGCGCCAGCTGCGAGATCCCCACAATGCCTCCCCAAGAGTGCATGTATATAGGCTCACTTCGCAATTGTCCTCATCCCTATACTGGGGGCTATGATAATTTGATAGAATGTGCGAAGAAAGCTATGGAAGATGCATACGCTCCATATTCTAATTTTAAGGTTGGAGCTGCAGTTCTTGGCAGCAGCGGCAAAATTTATTCGGCAGGCAATGTCGAGAGTATATCACCCGGTGCAGGTATATGTGCAGAGCGGGCGGCTATTGCCAAGGCAGTTTCATCGGGCGAGCGCAGCTTCAAAGCGATAGCGATTATGGGTGACACGCCTGAGCCTATTGCACCCTGTGGGATATGCAGGCAGAGTATAATTGAGTTCGGAGAGGATGTATTGGTCATCATGGCAAGTCCAATGGGCGATGCTCTTATTGCCAGGGTTGGAGAGCTTCTCCCGATGCCTTTTACAGCCAAATGCCTGGAGAAATAAGAGATATATTACTAGAAATATAATTTTCCAGTAAACACGAAAAAATCGAAGATGATACCGACAATTTTATTATTCATTCCTAGGTTATGGGAGAAGTAATATGCGTATATTGATTACGGGCGCTGGCGAGGTGGGCTTCCTTGTTGCCAGCGAGCTTCACGAAGACCATGATGTTACAGTTATCGATAAGGATCCATGTGCATGTGTAAGGCTCCAGGATATGGATGTGCAGGTCCTCCAGGGAAATGCAGCCAATGCACGACTGCTCATAGATGCAGGCATAAAGAAAGCAGATATCGTTCTCGCTGTGACCGGCAATGATGAGGTGAATGTCATCACCTGCATCGTAGCAAGTCACTTCGGCGTAAGGCAGACCATTGCAAGAGTAAGCAATCCAGAGTACATCGACCGGCCGCTGCAGGACAGAAGGGAGATAGGGATAAGCTATATGGTCTGCCCTGAGCTCGCGCTGGCTGAGGACCTTGCGAGAACACTATATTTTCCATCTATGCTCATGAACAGAGAGCTTGCCGAAGGAAAAGTGGAGCTGATAGAGTTTAAGGTTACAGAGAAGATGCCGATAATTGGGCCTATCGAAGAGATAAATCTTCCTGTGAACTGCAAGGTAATAGCTATAAATAGAGTCGGAAATATCTTCATACCCGAGAAAGGCTTTTGGATTATGCCGAACGACCATCTTCTCCTGTTATGTGATTCAAAAGCAATGCCTGAGTTGAGATCGATGCTTCATGAGGCATCAGGTGCCCACAAGGCAATGATAGTCGGCGGCGGGATGGTTGGCTTTTACCTTGCGAACAGGCTTGAGAAGGCAGGCTTCAATATCAAGCTGATAGAGCTGAATGAGAATCGATGTAGAGAGATATCAGAGAAACTGTCAAGCACGATGATTCTCTCTGGCGATGGCACTGATCTCTCCCTTCTGACAGAAGAGGGCGCAGGAGACATGGATGTGATATTTGCGGTCACAGGTATTGATGAGAAAAACTTATTGTGCTCCCTGCTTGTTAAGCAGCTTGGCGTAAAGAAGATCCTCTCAAGGGTTAACAGAAGCGCTTATATTAAGCTCTTCGAGATCGTCGGCGTGGACAGGGCTATAAGCCCCGGACAGGTGACTGCTGACGTAGTCCTTCAGCATATAATCGGTGGTGAGGAGGTGGTTACCTTAAGTGATCAGAGGATTGAACTCGTGGATTTCCTTGCCAAAGAAGGGTCTAGGATCATCGGGAAGGTCATATCAAAGGAACTCCCCAAGGAAGCGATTGTAGGCATGGTCCTGAGAAGGGATAGGATCGTTATCCCAGAAAACAACTTCAAAATCGAGAAAGGTGATAGAGTCTTCATAACGTCCATGCCTAACGAGATCTCGAGAGTGAAGAGGCTTTTCACAGCTTAGCCTCTTGCCGGTTTTTATAGACTTCAATTAAACTTGGCTGCAGCTCAACTCGGCAAGCTATATTAATCACTAGTTATAGAAGTTGTACGATCCGATAAACGGTAGACAGCATGGATGGGAGCCTAAGGTAAAATGAGGATAAGGGTATTTATTCGCATCCTGGGATCAATCCTGAAACTTATGGGGGTATTCATGCTGGTCCCTGGTATTGTCGCCGCCCTTTATGGGGAGACCAGCGGGGTAATATCCTTCGCATTGGCATCTTTGCTAACGCTGCTTACGGGCATAGCCTTCGAACATATAGGCGTTGAAGGGACAATAGGCAATAAGGAAGGCTTTGCAATAGTATCTATAGGCTGGCTCTGTGCAGCCTTTTTCGGGGGTCTGCCCTACCTCTTCCTCGGCACAAGTATAGTTGATGCTCTATTTGAATCCATGTCAGCCTTTACGACTACGGGAGCCACAATATTTACCGATTCAAATGCACAAGGGTATTGGATCATAAGTACTGCCCTTGCAGATAGAAGCCTTGCTACTGCAATCGAACTGACAGCCAGCCCATATATGCAGAGCATAGCAAGTCACCCGAGTCATGGGACATACTTCGGTCTTCTCTTCTGGAGATCTTTTGCCCAATGGATCGGAGGGATGGGCATAATACTGTTATTCATAGCAGTCCTCCCTCACCTTGGTGTAGCGGGACGACAGCTCTACAAAGCAGAGGTTCCTGGGCCAACAAAGGATATGCTCACTCCCAGAGTCAGGGATACAGCCAAGATACTTTGGACTGTTTATTTGATGATAACTGCTATCGAGATCTTGCTGCTTGTGGCATTTAAAATGCCATTATACGATGCCGTTTGTAATACGTTCTCAACGCTTGCGACAGGGGGATTCTCACCGCAGGCAAACAGCATAGCAGCCTATAAGAGCACAATAATCGAGTGGATCGTGCTCATATTCATGTTCCTCTCAGGAGCGAACTTCGCTCTCCACTACAGAGTAATTCGAGGAGACAAGACGGCGCTGATAAGGGACCCTGAGTTCCAGTCATATTCATTTATAGCGATGCTTGCAACTGCTATGCTGGTGCTCTTTGGTGGACTTGGGGGCGAGCTTCCGGATAAGATCAGGATGGCAGCCTTTCAGGTTGTCTCAATAATGACTACAAGCGGATTCGTCACCGCCAATTTCGATGCCTGGTCCACAACTGCTAAGTTCACTCTGTTTGTGCTTATGTTCGTTGGTGCATGTGCTGGCTCAACCGGTGGAGCGATTAAAGTGAGCAGGATACAGATAATGTTGAAATACGGCTATCTTGAGCTATTTCGGGCACTCCACCCTAAGGCCGTTGTGCAGGTAAAATACAATGGAGCTGCAGTAAAAGAGGAGGTGATTCATTCAATCCTTTCGTTCATCAACCAGTATGTGCTGATATTTGCCGTGGCTGTGTTGATGCTTGCTGCGAACTGCTACGTAGCCGGAGTGCAGATGGATATGACTGAGCTCACATCTGGAGCTGCTACATCGCTAGGCAATGTGGGTCCAGGTTTCGGCAAGCTTTTCCTTGATTTCCATGCTCTGCCGGATTTCAGCAAGATGGTGCTCTTCTTCTGCATGTGGATTGGAAGGCTTGAAATAATACCTGCCCTTGTGCTTCTTGTGCCTGATTTCTGGAAGAAGTGATTTGCCTTTGAAAAGGTGCATAATCTTGGAGAAGCAGGAGAAGGGAACAGCTAATCGTATCCCTTCAACCATATAACTGAGGCATGATTCATAGTATTATGCAATAACAATTGATGCCAGCAATGGGGATGCATGGTTTCGGAGAGGTCCAATTCTTCAAGATCTTGGCGAAAGCTATGAGCACTCTTCTAATCGCTATTGGCTATGTCAGCTTATGCTGCCTATCGCCGATCGCCGCTATGCCTTGGCAAGCCTTGAGGCATAGAGGTTCCATGAATTGCAGCGATAGCTATGTAAGGGGATCGGGGAGATAGAGATTGAGTAAGGCAGCTCAGAGAGCAAAGGCAAGGAACAATGCCATCATGACAGGCGTTCTCATCACAAGGTACAAGATGGGGCTGATTTCAGAAAAGGATCTCGAGCAAATGGTTCTTGATGAATCTAAACCTGAGAGGTCTCAGCCGCAAAAAGAGTGCTGGATGAATTGAAGGATATATGGTAGATCTATTCCTCGGCCAGGCATTGATAATGATTTATGTTTTGGTTCAAGCGGCAAGGTGGCAAAGGATATAGTTTAATAGTTTTAATACCTATATGACTTAGGTGAACAGTTTATGTTTAAACTCATAAAGAAGCTCATAAAAATAAAAATATTCGCAATTGCTTTGCTGGCTTTCCTATGGTTCATGAAAAAAATGCACCAGAAACACCATTCTGAAAATGAATAGATGACTCTTTTATGATAGCATCGAGCTACGAAGTAAATTTGCAGGATTAGCCCTGCAAATCCTTTGTTCGAGATGATGCTAAAGCTAAGAGAAGCCATTAGTTCCTGAAATATTAATTATGGACTATGAACCAACATCTAAATGATGTGAGTAGATTTATCATCACCCTTGCCTGAAGATATATGCAGTGAAGTCTATTCCGCCAGGCAGAACTCCAATGGCCACTCTCCTGACTCGTTGTACCCATGTTTGAGAAGCGGCAGTCCCTGCTTCTTGCGTGAATATGATACATGTCCCTTCGGGCCTTCTTCACAGCGCAGCTTGAGCATCTCATCTATCTCTGACATATTAGTGCCAAATACCTCAGCCAGGATTTCCTTGGCTGCCTGAAGCTCCAGGACCTTTGGATTCATCTCGGCTAAAGGTACATTAACCCTTACCAGCTTTCTCCCTGGTCTCCTCAACTGCTCAAGAACTCCTGCCATATTATGTCTATTCTACGTATGAGAATAAGTAGTTTTGGGGTAAAAAGATGAAGAAATACCATATTAGCATAAAAGAAAGTATGATTAACATACAAATAGAAGATAACTCTTCTAGATGGAAGAAGCAAATTATTCTACGATCATTTGGTAGATAGATCAGGATGAATCAAAAGGTTTGGATATTTAGGATTCTTTAACAGCCAAATAGCTCTCTTTGAGGGGATCAGAACTCGCCGAGAGTGATTTGGTTCTGCAGCTTGATATCCTTGTGCTTTATCACATGTTTCCCGAGGAGCATATCCATCAGCTGGAAAGCGTTTTTTATCGCTTTGGCTCTTGCATGGTTGTTGAAGTAACCCCTAACTTTAGCAGCCTTTATAGCCGCCTCATTAATGCGAGACACCCATGAAGCTAATTGCTTTTCCTCGTAAAGATAATCGTACCTGTTCAGCCTTTGATCATCTCCTGGAGCTTATCAAAGCCCATGATCCTGATATCGTCCTCCTTCCCCATGCATATACCTGGATTCCCTTAGTAATCCATAAGGCCAGGAGGCTTGGGCTCGAACAGACCATCAGCCGTACCGGCTTCTTCAAGCAGATGGCCTCCAAATCGTATTGGAGCTACGGCCAGGTAAAGCACAAAGAAGGCGCCCTGATACCAGAAGGCCGAATACTCATTGATACTGCCAAGAGCTTCATCTACGGTGAGAGCGGGCTGAAAGGAGTTCTTTTGGCATCTCGATTAACTGGCCTCTCGCCCAATCTTACATCTCGCTTCACTCCTGGAACGCTCATATCAAGCTATGAGATCTTCGAGGCCCTGCGCCGGGAAATCGCCGTGCCTTTCAGGAAAAGGGATGCAGAGGCTGTGAGGAATATCTGCGAGCTGAGGGCAGCAGAGAAGGGAGGCATGATCTACAACGTAAAGTTAAGACCAATTCGTATTTAACGGCATAAGTGAGATTTATTCAGATATGAAGGCCCTTCTATTTGATCCGTATTCTGGCGCTTCGGGTGATATGATAATGGGCTGCCTTTTGGACCTGGGCGCGGACACAGGGACTGTTCATGAAGCGGTAGAATCCGTGGGCTGCAGGCTGGAGATCTCGCGCGAAAGCCGCGGACATATCTCAGCCACAAGGGCAAAGGTGTTCTCAGACAGAAGATATCACAGCGTTGCTGAAGCAAAATCGATTCTTCAGGGGTCCAGTCTGGATGATGATGCACGTCAAATGGCAATGAAAGCCCTGGATATCCTCGCAAGCGCGGAGGGCACAGTCCATGGTGTTCCAAAAGAAGAGGCTAAGTTCCACGAGATAGGCGCTTTAGACGCGCTGGCTGATATTGCAGGGTCATGTGCAGCCTTTCAGAGCTTGAGTGTAGAAAGGGCATTCTCTCTGCCTATTTCAGTCGGCGGAGGCAACGTTTCCTCGCAGCATGGGCTTCTGCCGATCCCTGGTCCCGCTGCACTCGAGATTCTGCGCACCTTCAATGTACTATGGAAGGGCGGGCCTATTGATCAGGAGCTTCTCACTCCAACGGGCGCGGCCCTGCTGGCCGTCATGATCGATCGCTTCTTCCTCGAGTATCCTTTGATCAGAGCGGAAAAGGTCGGCTATGGGGCAGGCAGCAGAGACTACTCTATGCCAAATGCGCTGAGAGCTGTGATCGGCGAGGTCAGGCATGAGAATCTGGCTCCGGATCGTGTGGTCCAGCTGGAGACCAATGTTGATGATGTTACAGGCGAGGTGCTGGGCCGCCTTATTGAGATGCTCATGGATGCCGGAGCCTTGGATGTATCATTGATTCCGGCAATCATGAAGAAGGGCAGAAGTGGCAGCATAATCAGGGCAATAGCCATGAATGATGATATCGAGAGGCTCTCCAGGCTGATTATGCTTGAGACTGGTTCGCTCGGGCTCAGGGTCTTTCCAAGCATTCACAGATATGTTGCAGAGCGGGAGGAGATAGCAGTAGTTGTAGTAATAAACGGTGTGAGCTATCGTTCTTCCGCCAAGGTGAGCAGACTTGGCGGCGATATCCTGAACATCAAGCCTGAATATGAGGATTGCAGGAAAATAGCTACCGAGACTAAGCTACCACTCAGGACGATTATTAAAAAGGTTGAAGAGGAAGGTTGGAGATCCATCGTCAGTTGACTGTGCCATCCCCTCAATATTTATTCTATTGAATTATTGTCTCCAGCCAGCCTCTAAACCCTTTTATTTCCCCTCTCGTCCTTCTTAGGACTAGTATGCCTATTTCACTTATATAAACTTATAACATCTAATTAATACTAATATAGTCAGAATAGTCGCTTCAATTATTTATACTTTTTGCCGATGAAGGTATCTCACAAGTGAATTTAGCGCACTTTGTGAGTTCTATGGGGAATTAAAATAGCGAATGGATTTTGTGTTGCAATTTGATCTTAATAACTCTCAACAGGGGTACGGTAACATAAAGAACATCCATTCAGTGTAAAAGATCTGTGATAGAGGTTTTATAGTTAATGCAGAAATAAAGATTATATAATATTACTTTGTTTGCCAGACAACTAGGCTTAATCAAAGCTTGGAGAACCAATGCTTAACCACCTAGCCCATAAGCGCCAAGATTACCTCAGAACTCCACCTTTGCTCGCTGATGTTACCGATCTTCTATACCGCTCCAGGATGCCGCTCTTTACCTTATGCTCAGGCATGCTCCATACCTTCCGACGTCTAGCAAGCTCCTTCTCATCTACTAGGAGGTCAACTCTCCTCGATGGAATATCCACTTGGATTGTATCCCCGTCCTCTACTAGCCCTATTGGTCCTCCTACAGCAGCCTCTGGAGAGACATGCCCTATGCACGGCCCCCGTGTGCCTCCGCTGAACCTGCCATCAGTTACTAGGGCGACAGATTCGCTCAATCCCACTCCTGCAATGGCCGATGTCGGAGCCAGCATCTCTCTCATTCCTGGGCCGCCCTTCGGACCTTCATATCGGATGACTACGACATTCCCTGCATTGACCTCTCCGTTCATTATCCCGGCCATTGACTCTTCTTCGGAGTTATAAACCACAGCTGGACCTTTATGGACAAGCATGGACTTGGACACAGCAATTTGCTTGACGACAGACCCTTCTGGAGCCAGGCTTCCGTGCAGTATGGCAATGCCACCCTCTGCGCGGACAGGTGACTCCAAAGTTGCTATAACTTCATCATAGGCTTTGGGATTGATAGGATTAAATTCGGCAATCTCCTCTCCCATAGTCCTGCCGGTAACAGTTAGGGCATCGAGGGTCAGACTGGACTTGAGCCTTTTCATTACAGCAGGTATACCTCCTGCATGATCTAAATCGATCAGATGATAGGGACCACCTGGCCGCAGATTGACCAGGTGGGGAGTTTCACGGCTGATTCTATCAAACGTATCAAGATCCAAATCCATCCCGAACTCAGCTGCAATTGCTGGGAGATGAAGAACTGTATTGGTAGAGCCTCCAATGGCCATATCTACACGACTGCATTCTCTATGGATTTCTGGCTGATAATCTTCCTGGCAGTCAGCCCCTTTTGTATCAACTCTACTATTTTCATCCCCGATTTTTTTGCGATACGTATCTTCCTGGCATCTACCGCATGTATAGTAGCGCATCCCGGAAGGCTCAAACCTAGAGCCTCGGTCATGCAGGCCATAGTATTTGCAGTGAAAAGACCCGCACATGAACCCGCACCTGGACAGGCAGTTTCCTCAAGGATAGCCAGAGTATCGCCGCCCTTCTGCCAGCCCTCGAAGACGTTTATCAGGTCCAGCTCTTGGTCGCAGCCGTATCCAGGGAGCATAGGCCCTCCTGTAACTACGATTGTCGGCAGATCTAGCCTTCCTGCTGCCATGAGATGGCCAGGAACTATTTTATCGCATGTTGGTATAAGCACCAGACCATCGAGCTGATGGGCCTCAACCATAAGCTCAATGGAATCTTCTATCAGCTCGCGGCTAGGCAAAGAGAACTTCATTCCAGTGTGCCCCATGGCTATGCCGTCACATATACCGATGGTCTGGAACTCGAAGGGAACGCCTCCAGCCATCCTGATGCCAGCCTTCACAGCCTGAGCTATCTTATCCAAGTGTATATGTCCAGCGATGAAGTCGTTAGAGGAGTTGGCAATTCCTATGAAAGACTATTCATCTCCTCATCTGTGATGCCTGTTGCCTTGAAGAGAGCACGATGAGGTGCTCGCTCCTTACCCACTTTAGTAACATCGCTTCTCATAGCAGAACCTCAGTTTCTGGGTCTCCATCCATTTCAAATTAGTATAACCATTGTTCAAAACATCATTGGCGCATTTTCTTGCATAGGGGCTACTGTCGTTTAGAAGTTGGTTTAATAGTTTATCTCTCTCAGGATTATCCATTCTTCTCAGAGCCATGGCAACCTCGCCCCTCACCATAAAAGAGAGATGATTCATCATGATTCGAAGCTGATCGAAGGCATCAGCCCCTCCAATCTTTCCTATAGCCTTAACGGCCTCCGAAACCAAATACGGATTATCTTCAGCCATTATAGCCTTGAGCACATCCAGGCACTAGGATCACGTAGTTCTCCCAGGATATAGACCATCTCGACCCTCTTCTCCAGCCTGCTATGATGCAAGCTGATTGCAAGACCTTGTCGAGATATGTATCCTCGCTCTTATTGCAGGCAATCATTTTCCCTCGCAAGAGATATCAGAGATAATGCTCATGGCCAGATAGCATGATTCAAGTGTAGAAATACCTCCAAAAGGCGCTTGCCTGAACCCTCCGTTTTCGTTCTGCAAGGAATCTATGAAGCTATTGATTCCAAGTGGGTCAGGGATGCCGATATACCGTGCTATCTCATGGCCTGCATAGGTACTATCAAGGGTTACTGAGTTGCTCGTAGGACTAGCTACGTATCCTATGCGAGTAGTGCAGCGTGATAAAACGCTCTAACTTCTTCAATCGTAGTCGAAGAGAGCAGTAAGAACTGCATCTCATACTTATGGCCTTCAGAATCTCCAGAGCCATATATTCAGTCATAATATCTAGACGGTTATTTGATAGAAGTATCAGTACAGAATTCGCCAGACTTGAACTTAGATTCGCCTCACTTAACTCTATTCGCTTCAGTAGGGCGCTTAACGGAGATGAAAGATGCTCGAACCATATGCTCCATACACTTCGTATTTGAGTAACGAATGAGAGGTGTAGATGGTACAGCACACGGTCTAGCCTGCTTTTTCCCTTCATAGAGCCATTTAAGCAATCCTTTCTGATATTGTACATCTCACCAGCCAGCATCAGACACTTCATGGCATAGTAGGCTCCATTGAAATCGAAGTCATCATAACCGGAAAGAAAGCGAACTATCTCATCATCGCGCGAATCTGCATTGAGTATCTTCAAGCAGCTCATTGCGAAGAATGTATCCTTTATATTGGGAGATAGCTCTCTCACAAAAGAGTAACCGCTGCCGTTATTATCTATAATCCGCCTTTCGCTGATGTACTGTATAAGGGCTGGTATATTTCGCATGATGTATCCCTTGACTCAGGAGTCATCAGCCTAAAGGCGGTTAAGGGTGAACTCCATCACCACCAGTCTAATAAATTACATAGACGCAAATTAAAGTTTCGCTAGATTATTTTCTCAATACAAATATCGTGCAATGTTCAATAGCAATATCTTATGTGGATCATGCCTTCTTTATGAGATCAGCGACCTCCTCCATAGATCTCCGCTCTCTCATCGATGCCAGTTCGACTGGAGATTCCTGAAAGCCTCAAGGGCATTGAAGAACCTATCTAGAGGATCGCCCTGTATGTTGGTACCAAGAATATATGGTATGAGGTATCCTTCTGCCGCGGGCATACATACAGACAAAATCCGGATCTAGAGCTTTCATCATCTTTTCGGCCACACTCTTCGCCACTCTAAACAGGCTGCATTCTCTTCATCAGTAAGCTCATGCCACCAGGGCACATGTCTCTTGGGGATGACTAAACAATGTCCCTCTTGAGAAAGGGTTGATATCAAGTATGCCAAAGAAAGATTATCTTCATAGACCTTGTAACAAGGAGCCTTCCCTTCTACAATATCACAGAAAATGCAAACCGTCTTAGCGTCTCCACCATAAAGCCCCTCCAACAGGCCCAATTAGATGTTAGCAATGATTAATCCTTCGCTCTACTAAACGCTATAGAAACTCTTATTACGCAAAATACCCTATCTACTAGATTTTGGGCGATGGGGTCCGCCTAGGCCAAGTGCCTGAACTGCCATGCGGCTGATGACCCCTACCTGTTAGATGGTAGGGAGGAATAATATTGACAAACTCCAGCATCCGAATGATCATTAAGACGTTGATGAAGATATCAAACGATAATCAGCTTTTTTCATTAGAACCACTTTTTCAGAGCTCTGCAGGTCTTAAGAGCATCTGTATAACCAGTAAGCCCTTTTGTGTGGTAATGATCTTGCGTAGCCATAGTAAACGCAATATTTCGAGGTGAATTAAATCATGTCTTTGGAAATAGAGAAGATCCGAGCCAGGAGATACTGGATTCGCGAGGAAATCCGACTGTTGAGGTCGATGTTTGGACAGGCTTTGGATTCGGCAGAGCTGCTGTTCCCAGCGGAGCTTCTACAGGCGTTCATGAAGCCCTGGAACTGCGTGATGGAGGAGACAGATACGATGGTAAGGGTGTGCTAAAGGCAGTCAAGAACGTCAATGAGGTCATAGCACCAAAGATAATCGGAAAGGATGTCATAGCTCAATGTGAAATCGATGAGCTGATGATCGAGATGGATGGCACTCCAAACAAATCAAACCTGGGAGCAAATGCCATTCTGGGAGTATCTCTTGGTATAGCTAAGGCTGCTGCCTCTTCTCTGGGCATACCGCTCTATCGATATCTTGGTGGCGTGAACACTAACAGAGCTCCCTGTCCCATCCTTCAACGTCCTCAATGGCGGCAAACACGCCGGAAATGAGCTTTCAATCCAGGAGTTCATGATTGAGCCGGTAGGTGCGAAGAGCTTCAGCGAGGGTCTAGAATGGCTGTAGAAACCTATCATGCTCTAGGCAAGATACTTCAGGGCAGATATGGTGTCGGTGCCACTAACGTTGGCTTTGAAGGTGGCTATGCACCTCCGCTTTCAAAGACAAGAGATGCCTTGGATGCCATAATGAGTGCCCTCGATGCTGCTGGTTACGCCAAAGAGATCAAGATAGGCCTGGATTCGGCTGCATCAAGCTTCTATTTAGATGGCGGTTATTCCGTCGATGGGAACCGCCTTTTGCCCGATGAGCTAATAGATTACTATGCCGATCTGGTAGCCACCTACCCCATTATATTGCTGGAAGATCCATTTGAGGAGGAGGCTTACGATGATTTCGCCAAGCTCACTGCCAGGCTGCCAAACACAATCATTGTGGGTGACGATATTTACGTTACCAATCCTGCGAGGCTGAAGAAAGGCATAGAGATTTGTGCAACAAATGCCCTGTTGCTCAAGCTCAACCAGATCGGGTCTGTCTCGGAGGCTTTCGATACAGCCAGAATGGCTTTCAGGGCCGGATTCAAGATTATGGCAAGCCACAGGTCCGCTGAGACCGAGGATTCTGCGCTGGCCGATGTAGCTGTGGCGCTGGGTACAGAACTGCTAAAGACTGGTGCACCTGCTCGAAGTGAGAGGACAGCCAAGTACAACCAGCTTCTCAGGATACAAGAAGAGCTTGGAGATGTTGCGGGGTACGTTAAGCTGTGAAAGAGACCCTTAGATATGATTTCAAGACAGGCGGCTCAAGGCAGACCAGAAAACGGTATCCGCTTCAGTACAAGGTTCCCTGGTTAAAGGTTTGCCTATAATCAGGACGGGTGATGACCTTGCCTCCCTGATTGAATCTCTTTTCGAACTGCAGGATGGCGATGTACTATGTATCGCCAGCACTGTGTCGCCAAATCTGAAGGGCGCTTTAGAAGCCTCGAAAATTACAATCCCTGCACAAGAGCAAGGGAATTAGCCCAGATATCAGGTAAAGACCCCAGGTTTGTGCAGGCAATCTTGGATGAATCTGAGGATATACTGCTCGATCGACCTTTCATGTTAGTGAAAACCAAATTTGGCCATACCTGTATTAATGCTGGCATAGATTGGTCTAACGTCGGAGATGGCAGGATGTTGCTGCTTCCAGAAAATCCGACGGCCAGTGCCGAGCGCATACGGAGCAGACTAAGCAAAGATTGTGCTGTAATCATTACGGATACGTCCAGCAGGCCATTCCGCTGTGGAGTAACAGGCATTGCTATAGGCTGGTCAGGCATAGGTGCTTGGAAGGACTGGCGAGGAGAAGCCGATATCCACGGTAAGGTTCTAGAGATCACTCTGGAATCCATTATAGACGAAATCGCAGGGATGGCTAATCTGCTGATTGGTGAGGCGGGCGATGGAACGCCTGCGGCTGTGATCAGAGGTCTGAAATATCCTAAAGCAGGTGGCGATCTCTTCATGCCAAAGGACCAAGATGTAATACGAAGGCACTTGAATCGCAAGGTTGATTAATCTGAACCAGGTTTGCTTAACTGGTGCTCCGCGAATGCGTTTTGATGCCTCATCCAAGCTCTTTCATAGGGCTGAAAGACTTCTGCCCGGCGGCGTCAGCAGCCCTGTTCGGGCGATCAAACCCTATCCTTTTTACACAGCCAGAGCAGAAGGGCCGTATCTCTTTGATGCTGATGGAAACAAACTGATAGACTATTGCCTTGCGTATGGCCCCATGATTCTTGGCCACCGCCATCCTGCGATTATAAAGGCAGTCGCAGATCAGCTCCAGAAAGGCTGGCTTTACGGAACTCCCTCGGAGCTAGAGATCAAGCTAGCAGAAAGGATCACTGGCCTTTACCCAAGCATAGAGATGCTGAGATTTGTAAGTACTGGAACAGAGGCAACGATGGCAGCTATACGTGTAGCCCGCGGCTGCACAGGCAGAGATAAAATAATCAAGATTGAGGGCGGGTTCCATGGAGCCCATGATAGCTGTCTCATCAAGGCTGGCTCAGGAGCCACTACCTTAGGCATTCCCGATTCAAAGGGCGTTCCAGCAGATACAGCCAAAAACACTCTTCAAGTTCCATACAATGACATCGAGGCTCTGGAAAAGGTATTAAAGCAATTTTCGAGCGATATCGCAGCTTTGATAATCGAGCCGGTTCTCGGGAACATCGGGCCTGTCTTGCCGAAGGAATGCTATCTGAAGGCTGTTCGTGAACTGACTCGGGAGCATGATGTCCTGCTCATCTTTGATGAGGTCATAACAGGCTTCCGTTTAAGCCTTGGAGGAGCACAGGAGTATTACGGGATAACCCCCGATTTAACAACGCTTGGAAAGATCATTGGCGGAGGTTTCCCAATAGGCATCTTCGGAGGTCGAAAGGACCTCATTGAGCATGTTGCTCCGAAGGGACCTGTCTACCAGGCAGGAACCTTCAATGGAAGCCCAGTTTCGCTGACTGCCGGCATGGCAACGCTGGATGTAATGGAAAGTGAAAAGACCTTGGAAAGGCTGAATAAGACTGGAGATATGATGCGCAAGGCCTTAAAGGAGATCGTTGAGGATCTCAAGCTTGATTACAGTGTCGTAGGGATCGCATCGATGTTCAAAGTATTCTTTGGACCTGTTCCACATAATTACATTGAAGCACTGAGGTGCGACAAAATAGGCTACCTAGCCTTCTTCCATAAAATGCTTGAATCGGGTGTATTCCTGACGCCAAGCCAATTTGAAACCGATTTCATATCTGCTGCCCATAACTCTGAGGTTATTGAAGCTACACTGGAGGCATTCGAGTCAAACCTGAAAGGCTGATCATCGGCAGCCGCGGCAGCCCGCTGGCTCTGCGCCAAACAGAGATCGTAACTGAACGGCTGAATAAATTTGGGATCGTTACTGAGCTTTGCGTAGTCAAGACCAGCGGGGACGTTTTTGTGGATAAGCCACTCCATATGATCTCAGGCTGGGGCGTGTTCGTGGCGGAGATAGATGATCGAATGATCTCGGGCGAGATCGATCTGGCAGTGCATAGCATGAAGGATATTCCAACAAAGCGGCCTGAGAGCCTCGAGATATCTGCCATTTTGAAACGCGATTCGCCCTACGATATTCTGGTGAGCGTTAAAGGGTTGGAGCTGGATGACCTGAGGACCGGCGCAGTTGTAGGAACTTCGAGCATGCGCAGATCGGCACAGCTCCGCCGGACCAGGCCGGACATTGTAATAAAAAGCCTGCGGGGCAATCTCCAGACAAGGCTTCGCAAGCTGAATCAGGGAGATTACGATGCTATTGTGTTAGCAGAAGCCGGCATGCAGCGCATGGGTTTGGAGCTGGCATATTCAGTCCTTGATCCTGAAAGGTTTGTGCCGTCTGCAAATCAGGGAACGATAGTAGTAGTGGCGAAAAGGGAGAGCGCGGCAGAATTATATTCCCGCAAATTAGATGACTTGCCCACAAGAATAGAGACGATGATCGAGAGGAAGATACTTGAGGCCGTCGGCGGAGGCTGTATAGTGCCAATGGCAGTTCATGCGGATGTGAAAGACCACGTAGCCAGGGTTGTGGCCGAAGTTCTGTCGCTGGATGGCAAAAGATTCGTCAGGCTTGATGAATCGATACCTACTACGGAAGGCTATATTCGGAAGGCTCAAGATCTTGGGAGAAGGCTCCTGGAAATGGGTGGAGGGGAACTTGTGGATGAGGCGGTGAAAGCCTTTGGCGCGAGGTAAAGTTTACTTGGTTGGTGCAGGCCCGGGGGACCCAGAGCTTATGACACTGAAGGCTAAGCGGCTCCTCTCTGAGGCAGATGTGGTACTGTTCGATAGGCTGCTAAACCCCGAGATGCTTGAAGGAATCAGGGCAGAGCGTATCGATGTGGGCAAATCGGCCGGCAGACACAAAATGAATCAAGAGGAAATAAATAACCTGCTCATAAAAAAGGCGGAGGAGGGCAAAATAGTTGTCCGGCTCAAGGGAGGAGATCCATTTCTCTTTGGCCGGGGCAGCGAAGAAGCCCTTGCCCTTTTAGATAAGGGAATACCAGTCGAAGTTGTGCCGGGTGTGACATCCGCAATTGCAGCACCAGAACTTGCAGGAATTCCTGTCACTCATAGGGGCATAACATCCGCTCTCACGATTGTGACTGGCCATGAAGAGCCCGGAAAGGATAGCCCTCTTGATTGGAATGCAATAGCCAGGCTCGGCGGAACGCTTGTGGTTTTAATGGGTGTATCAAGGCTTGAACAGAATGTTTCAGCATTGATCGAGGGCGGACGGAACCCCGATACTCCAGCTGCAATTGTAGAGAAAGGCGGGTGGGCGGATCAAAGGCTTGTTACAGGAACGCTTGGGGATATTGTCTCGAAGTCACAAGAGGCAGGAATAAAGCCGCCTGCAATACTTGTCGTAGGTGAAGTTGTAAGGCTTTCAGACCGCTTGGCTCCAAAGAAGATTGCAATACTCAGGCCTGCTGCCCAGCTTGATGAGTCTGTGAAGCTAGCTAAGGAGTACGGCTTTATGCCTGTCAGCGCTCCAGCACTGATGCTGGTAGAGATGCCTCTGCCTTTCGATATCATTGAGCGCATCAATGCAGCTGAATGCATAGTCTTTACAAGTGCCAACGGTGTCCGGATTGCTCTGCGGAATAGCGATATCCTGAGGTGTTTGGCAGGAAAGACAGTTGTATCGATTGGCCCCAAGACTAAGCGAACTCTCGAGAAATACGGCATTAAGCCGCTTATACCTGAGGAGTACAGTTCTGAGGGGCTATTGCATATGCTGCCGAATAGATGCAAGCATATTCTATTCCTGCGGAGCGCCCAGGGAAGCAAGTATCTCTCAGATAGCCTCAGATGCGCTGGTATTGTAGTTGATGATATTCCTCTCTATAGCGTAGCCCCTTCGAAGGATCCACGGCTGGATGATTTAATAAAGAATGTAAAAGATATTGATATCTTCGCCTTTACAAGCTCGTCAACTGCCCGTTATCTGGTACAGCGGGCTCAAGAGCTTGGTTTGGAGAATGAGCTCCGGGCTGCGCTCGCAAATGCAACCACTGCGGCTATTGGAAAGCCCACTGCTGAAGAGCTTGCGCGTCTGGATGTTCGGGTAGATGTTATGCCTGAGAAGTTTACCTTCGGCTCCATGCTGCAGGCTCTCAGGAGATAATAGCAATGATAACAGCAATGATAATATTCTCGGGATAATAACAATGATAATATTCTCTAAAGCTTTGGCTGATCAGGCAACTGTTTGGGAGACGCTCCGGGCATCGGAGACATGCGAGAACTTACCTCCCGATTTAGTGAGGTTCTCAACGCAGGCAAAGCCTGTGGTGATGTGGAATTTGACGAGGCAGTGCAATCTCGCATGTGCTCACTGCTACATGGATGCGAGAGCCGATGGCCGTGAGGAATTGAGCCTGGATGAGGGCGTGCGCCTTTTGGATGATCTCGCCGACCTGAAGGTTCCCATGGTAATCTTCACTGGCGGTGAGCCTCTCATGAGCAGAAATCTCTATGCATATGCCTTCCATGCCCGAGAGGTCGGCATACGTGCCGTAATATCCACAAATGGGACTTTGATAACTCCAGAGGTCGCAAAGCTTCTGGCCGAGGCGAGGATAAAATACGTGGGTGTGAGCATAGATTCAGCCTCGCCTGAGAGGCATGACAGTTTCAGAGGAGTCTCTGGGGCGCACGCCCGCGCCCTTCAGGGCATCAGAAATGCCCGAGATGCAGGTCTGAAGACAGGTCTCCGGATAACATTAACAAAAGATAACTGGCAGGATGTTCCTGCGCTTCTTAGCACTGCTCTCGAAGAGGGAATACCGCGATTCTGCCTTTATCACCTTGTTCCTACAGGGCGGGGCGCTGGCATAGCAGATCGTGACGTTACGCCTGAGCAGCGCCGCAGTGTTATAAAGTTTCTTGCAGAGGCAGCAGTTGAGCTAAAGGATGAGGATATCGAGATACTGACAACCGATTCGCCAATGGACGGCGCATACCTATTGGAGCTTCTGAAGGACGATCCCAGGCAGAGTCATGTTCGAAGGCTCTTGGCAAACGCTGGAGGCTGCTCAACAGGGACAAAGGTTGCGAACGTAAACCATAAGGGCGACGTTCATCCCTGTCACTTCATGCCTGATGTTATCGTCGGAAATGTCCGGGAGCGCAGCTTCAGGGATATCTGGATAGATAATCCGTCAGAGGAGCTGAAGGCGCTACGGACGATTAGATCCCGCTTGAAAGGCGCATGTGGAAAGTGCGATTATCTTGACCTCTGTGGAGGATGCAGGCAGAAGGCGCACTTCTACAATGGGGATGTCTTGGGGGAGGATCCAACCTGCATAATCGAGCGATAAAGACCAGATGAATCAGTTAGCTATTTATTGGGTAGTCTGTTGTCACATTGTGAAGGCCCATCTACCCTACAACTCTGCTACAGAGTATCCCAAATAATAAGGTTATAGCCAATTAACGGAAGAAGTTCATGTGGACTATGCATATGGTTAAAGTAGATCAACTAGGGAAAAGGTACATCTTGCGGCAACGCTCAGTTCAAATGGAAATCTAGGAGATGCTCTAATATGAGAATCCGCGAGAGGACGATTTTAAAGGAAGCCAATGTGGAATGCAATATAATGGGACTTCTTCTAAGTTAGCTTTAATACTTAAAATTCTTCGTAATTTCATACAAGTTATTTCATGACAATGATTATCGACCTACACAGAAACAGCGATCATTCAACTTTATTCTCTATGACATATATAGTTGATGAGCATATATAAAAAGTTTCAGAGAATGTAAATAAAATCAAAGCAGAGAAAAGCTTAAATCAAACATCCTATATCATAGCTTGCAAAATCGAGGATATTACTATATGATTGAAGTCCCTGCTCCACTTGTATCATTATCACTTTATGAGGTCGATCTGCAGGATCAAGAGCAATTTAATAAATATGTTAAAAAACATAAGTACGATGATAAAGATAACAATGTTGGATTTGCAGGAGGCATATATCTCGATAAAAGCAGAATAGCTTATATATTATTGTTTAATTTAGAGGAAGTAAGATACAACGTTGGCTTTAAGCAGGACCAAATTAACTATACTCCTTTAAAATTCAATTATATTGATAAGGCAATAATTATTTTTAATACAAGTGGCTGCTTAGAAATAATAGGTGAAAACACAAGAAATGAGAAAATAATAAAAAATATGTTAAGTGGGATAAAAGATGAATTAAAAATCGACATCAACCACCACCCAATATTATCAACAAAAACAATGCTTTCTATAGGGAATTTATTAAATAAAGGTGATATCGTAGTTTCTAGGCTAGCGTACCACATGGAAAGCAAAAACATAAAACGATATGAGTATGGGTCCAATCTGACGGCAAGATTTGAAAATTGCCTCAAAAATTCTTCAGAGATATTTGCCATCGCAGGTGCTAAAAAAATGGGAAATATAAATATCTCATTTTATGCTAAGAAATATGGGAGGATCATAATTTATAATATGGTCAAAACACCTTTAATATGGAATAATATATTTCAATTCATAGATGAATTTATATATCAAAGATAAATTGGAGGTTTTGATTTTGGAGCATAAAGAGACAGAATCGCGTATTAGAGAAGGAGCCAATGTCGTAGCTGAAACAATTAGAGGGAGAGATGACTTTACTGCAAAAAGTATACTTCTGTATCTAGCAAGGGCGGATATCTCGCCAATATATCAACTTGAAAGTTTATTGAAAGGATATTTATCAACTGACCAAGAAATATTTATTAAAATAAATGACCTCGCTTCTGCAGGGATGCTTGAGATCTATCATGGGAGAGAAGTAACTAACGGTACAACTATTATAAGACTTACACATTTTGGCAAGGAAGTAAGTATGATTTTGGAAAATGATGAAATGACAAGAGGTTACCCTACTATCAAGCAACTGATATTATCCATCATCTATAATAGAGTACATGAGAAATATCCCTCTTCTAACATGAATAAGGAAGCCATAAGTTCGTACCTTTCTTCCGATATGAAACTAAGATTAGAGGAGGAAATTAGGGATAAAATTATGAGCGATCATATCATATCGGAATTATCAAGTTTATATATGTCAATTTCTTAGTCATTTTAAAATAAAGGAGAAATATGCACTATAAACTTCCAAAGGATATTTTAGATAGTGTTATAAAAATAAATGATTTATCTCCAGAAAAAAAAGAGCGTATAGAGGAATTTCTCGAACCTTTAAATTATGGGGAATTTGGAGATCCTATTGATTGGGATTATGAGTTCTGGAAATTCCCGATTTGGGTCATAGGAAAAATAATCATTCATCAAAAGGAAAGACAAAAAGTAGCAAGATTCCAAGGGGAAGTAAAATTACATAAAATTGCGTATTTCATGAAAAATTATAAATTTAAAAATCTAACGGAATTTATCTTCGAAAGCATGTATTTTGGTCCTTATTCTGAAGATCTTACTAAAGCCATGGATATGCTAATTGAAGATGGATATATCAAAAAAATTGAAAACAAATTAAAAAAAGATCGATCAATGCTTGAGTACGAATTAACGAAGAAAGGGACGAATATTTTTTTAGAAATAGATAGAGATATGGAAGATAGGCTGATGAGTGTTGGAAAAGCATATAATGAAGATATTTTAAAATACATTTATTATAGAGATATAGATACTCTTAGTGATAGCGCAAAGATGCATTTTATATCAAAGGTTTGGGAGCCTTATCTGGGTTATCATCTAGGGAAGCTAGAAGAAATTGCTGATATGAATCTTTTGCCCCCTGAAAAAGTCCAAAAATTTATGCGTGATCTGCCTGATGAGCGTTTGGGCATACTTACAGAATACGCTCCATATTCCTCTTTCCAACCTGATAGGATTTCTTTCTTCAAAAGTTCAATGATACCAACAAATTATTTCATCCCAGTTAATTTTTACAAAAATTTAAGTAGCATCGTATCTAATGCTTCGATTAGGTATCTCAAATCGATTCCAAATAATGTAACAACTATCGTTATCGCATACGAGGGTATATCCGAGAATATAGCAAAATTCATTAAAGGGAAATACCGTCCTAGTATTAATGTAATAGGTCCTGCCCTTAATTACCCAGAATGTGATTATAATATAGATATAACAAATATAAAAAGCGAGTCTGTAGTTATTTTTGCAAATACAGTCCAGACTGGAAGAAGCGTAGAAAAATTAATAGATGATTTGAGAAATGAAAATGTCGATATTTATTGCGTTTTGGCTTTTGCAGATCGAGGGGTGGGAGCAAAGCAACTTTTTGCTAGCAAAGGCGTTACTTATGAAACCTACATAACAAAAAAAGAAATCTCGTACATACTGGAGTGGAGGTATCAAGTGAGAATCTGAATTAAAAAAATTGATACATGAATCCATAATTTACGGAGATTTAATAACACGGATTTCAAACCTACAAAATCTATATAGTACTTAAAGAATATAATGAATAAAAACGAATTTAAAAAATTGATCTTAGAGGAAATGATTGAGAAAAGTATGCTCGATGAGATAACTGCCTTTGCAGGACTTTCTTGGATATCATCATCAATGTTGTTGGCAAAATTCCTGGCCGAAAACGAGCAAAAAAGTTTTACAATAATTGATTATCCGATTTATCCCCCTTTGGG
>CAWDLW010000018.1:0-161382 GCA_963803145.1 Methanotrichaceae archaeon | reverse complement strand
ATTGAGCGAAAGGCCGAAAAGTGGTTCGGGACGCCCGAGAAGAAGATGCGTCTTCTTCAGTGGTTGGTGTATATCACCAACCTCTATGTTATTTTTGGGATATTCGTTCTGATCTGGATTCTATACCATAACCAACTCATCATTATGTGGAACCATTTTATGAAATAGCTTCCTTAGCTACTACTTTGATATTAACATCTTGATACACTGTATTTACAACTCATCCTGAAAAGGATAAAAGATAGAAAGAAACCAGCAAGTAACTGAAAATTGCACTATCTTCGGCGCCGAAATATAATATGGCCAAGTCCTCTATTCACATCTGTACAGTTCTAGTAATAGTAATAGGCAGAATCGTCTATATGGTCCCCTAAGAACATTAATCGTTTCTATGGCAAGGGAGGTACGATATCTTAGTTCAATTCTAGTAATGAGCATTGTAATGCCATTTTTAGGCGAGGCATTAGATCTGAATGAAGATATCTCAGATCTGAGAGGACTTATTCCAGCCAACGATGATTCTCAAATGAGTTCTCAAGATAAATCCATTGGAGGATTATGAAATGACACCAAGAAGGAGGAGTCCTAACTTAATTGCATCGAAAATTCTCGATATATGTGCCAGAGGCGCAAGCAAGACGCGGGTTGTATACCAAGCAAATCTGAATTCGTCAATAGGACGGCAATATTTAGATAATATGGTAAAAAGCGGGCTATTGGAAGCAATCCCTGATGGTGCTCGGTTCATTTATAAAACAACGCCTAAAGGAATGGATCTGAAGGAGAGATTGGTGCAATATAGGAATATGATGAATGATCTATATGCACATGCCTAAATTTACAGATTTTTTGAAATCCTTATATCAAATATCTAAAAATTTATATGCTTGTTTAACGATAATACTACTATTACTTCATTCAGGCTTATACCCCCAGCGGGGTCGCGGTCGCCATTACATGCCTAGTCTCCATACCCACGGCTTTACCCTAGAGTTGTGCACCTAAGACTGCGACCCCGTTAAAACGTGCTCAATCCTAAAACTTATAATAGCTCTCTATTTTTGCTGATAGAAAATAAGTGAGTTGAGCCTGCAAGTTGTATATGCTTCCGAGAGCCGTAGGTGCCTTTATAATCCGATAAGTGGATCTATCAATTTGGAACATTTATTACGAAACTTTGGGTTTTTTCAGCATCAGCATTTCAGATTCTATCAAGTATTTTTTGACTAGCTCATCATCAATGTGTAGATCTTTCTGGGAATCTATGCCGCGGTTTACAAGGAACTCGACCAATGCTGTCACTATGATTTTGCTTTGATCGCGGAGTGTAAAACCTCTATTTTTTGCTATGAATAGCTGCAGCCCATCTAGAATGGTTTCTGGGATTGTTATTGTCGTCTTTCTAATTCCAATAGAATCTTCAGTTGTCATAGTCGATACCTAAACATTCAAGTATAAAAGCGTACAGGATCTAAATAGTTAAACCAAAATTAATGGATTAGGATAATATAAATTAGTGCGGTTGTATCTTCAAATTTACACACAGGTACTTGGGTACCCAAAATTAAATACCCTTGGGATTAGAGAATTACGAAAACAGAAACATTTAAGTACTTGGATAGTTGTCTATGCCTGCATCGTGTGATACGTCACGGAGAGTAATTAATGGTTTCGATCGGTAAGAGTAAGGCTAATCTACTAAATTCATTCAGCAATGAGTCTAAGGACAAGTCAGCAAAAGCGCAGGCAAATAGATCATCTGAACCTGATGGTATAATGCATTTAACGGATCTTTCCGATAAATTGGTCGATCCTTACCTATTGAGACGCTATGGCAAGTACCTAATATGTCTCGCTAGGGAGAATTTGAAGGACGATTCCGTTACATTATAGGATGATGACTTTAGAAAGCTGAAATTCTTCAACTCTCGCTTTTCTTCGATATCTTAATGCGCGATAAAACCTTCAATATTAGCTGATAATTGATTATATTACATTTACATTCTTATCCTTTATACCCAGACGCCTCAGCCTTAGAGAATGCAGCCTTTGCCTCAGTATCGCGAGAGAGCATTTTTAAGATCGTACCTTTGCCATACCAGGCCTTTGCGTTTTGAGGATTTAAGCTGGTTGCCTTATCATAGCTGGCCAATGAATCATCATATCTGCCGAGCTTAGCCAGATCATCGCCTTTGCCCTTCCAAGCATCGGCATCGTTTGGATTCAGGCTAATGGCCTTATTGTAAGCATTAATGGATTCGTTGTGTATTCTCAGTTTTCCAAAAGCTATTCCCTTTCCGATCCATGGATCTGGCAGATTTGCGTTGAGTTCTATAGCTCTGTCATAAAACTTTATTGATTCATTATACCTGCCCAAGTATGTTAGCGCAAAGCCTTCATTCGACCATGCCTCAGCCATATTCGGATCGATCGAAACGGTGTTATTGAGGCTCTCGATGGAATCATTATACCTGCTTAAATCCAGCAATAGCGTGCCTTTGTTATACCATGCTTTCGCATCATTGGGGTTCAGCTCTATGACTCTGTCATAAGATTGAAGGGCCTCATCGTACTTTCCCTCTGCGGTAAGTGCAAGACCCTTATTGTACCAGGCCGATGCATATTTCGGATTTATCTCGACTGCCTTGTCGGATGCATTGATTGCATCATTATATCTCTCCAGGCTGTAGAGGGCAGCGCCTTTATTTCCCCAGGCTTCTGAATCATTTGGATTCATTTCGATGGCTTTATTATATGCATCAATGGCCTGATCATAAGATCCTGTTTTGTATAAATTATTCCCTTGGTTGACCCAATAGACTGCCGTAATTTGCCCTATGCAGCCTCCAGAAGATATTACAATTATGGCTATCAGAAGAATTACAAGCTTATCTCTCATCGATATTCCTTTTTATTTTCTGGATTGCAGGTAGAAAGATATGTAGCACTATCTCTTAATGTATATATTACTATGAACATGCATAAGCTTTGTCCTGGCAGAAGTCACGTTTTTAATCGAAGCCATACTAAACAAGCAGCATGAATTACTTTCCCTGTATCATTCGGACATTATAACAAACTACTGAATTTATGGCGTTCGAAACGCCTAACTCTTAAATATTCCTGAGCAGAGCTGCCACTGTGCCCAGCAGGCAGATTGCCGCTGATGCTATAATCACATTGCTTATTGTTGTAGATAGCAGATATGGTCCTGCATCGAGGACTGGGCCATAGTAGCCTGCCCGGTTCAGCTGCAACGTAAGCAGTATGCCGGATATTGAAACTCCTATGGCCATGGCCAAATTTCGTAATGCTGAGGATAGACTGGATGCGGTGCCGATCTTGCTTCTAGGGAGAGCATTCATGATCTCTGTATTTATTGGGCTCTGGAACAGGGCATTTCCTATTCCCAAAAGCGCAAACGCCAGGAGTATGTAGTGTAACTCAAATCTTCTTGAGGCGTAGCCTACGAGCGCTAAGGATATTGCTACTATTATCATTCCAAGCGCAGAGCTATATCTATAATGATATTTGTCGTACATCCAGCCGCCGATAGGGGACCCGATAGACATTATTAACGGAACGATCAGAAAGATCGTGCCAATCTGGGCTGGCGTATATCCCATAACGCCCTGGAAGTAGAATGGCCCGAGGATGAAGACAGTGAAGACCGATATGATGAAGAGCGCCATTGTGATGTTGGGCAGAACGAACTTCCAGACCTTCAATACAGACAGATCCAGCAGGGGTGCACTTGACTTTGATTCATTGATGATGAATGCTGCAAGAGTTACAATGAACGCCAGCAGCCAGGCTGCGCTGTATTGGCTCAGGCCTTTGGCAAGCTCATCAAGAAGCATCATCAGAGACACCACAAACAGGACCATAGTGAGTGCGCCTATCCAATCAACCTCCAGCTTATCAGACCTCGACTCCTCTATTCTCATATACTTCGAGGCAAGCGCCAGAAGCACTATTCCGATGGGCAGGTTTATGAGGAATATATACTGCCAGCCGAAGTAGCTCACTAGGTAGCCTCCGATCATTGGTCCTGCGATGCTGCCCAAGGAGACTGCTGTGCCTATGTAGCCCATGGCCCTGCCCTGCTCACTGATAGGGTAGATCTCGAAGATCAGTGCAGTGCTTATAGAGAAGGCCATTGCTGCTCCAATAGCCTGAATAACCCTGAATAGGATTAACATTTCAAGATTTGTAGAGAGGCCGCAGGCTAACGATGCCATTGTAAAGATGGCAAAGCCTACCAGGAAAAGCCTGATCCTGCCTGTATACTCGGAGAGCTTGCCGAAGACCATGAGCAGACTCGTCTGGGTCAGCAAATAGGATGTGATCACCCATTGAGCCTGAGTGACATCGGTATTGAAGTAGCGTGTTATCGTAGGAAGAGCTATCGAGACAACATTCCCGTCCAGAACAAACATGATTATGCCTATTAAGATAAGCAGCATGATGATGCTGCGGTTGGCGTGGCCATGATTATCCACGGGCTCTCTTGCATCGGTTTCACTGGTTCGAACAAGATCTGAAGCCATAAAGGAATGGAGGCTATGAAGGCTCATCTGATATTAAGGATGCGATAGGGATCGGGAACATCATTTAAGGGTGGCACTAGGTGTTCGCCAAGATCTTACGGAAAGCACATTAAAATCGAGCTTACTTGAGCTTATGATCATTCAATAGTTGTTTTCATGGGACTTGCCTAGGACTACTCTAACCGGAACAATTATTTGATATCTTTTGATATATCATTCTTAATAATTGATGGCTTATGGAAAAGAATTTATACAAATAAGAGACTCACCACCACGATCATGCATGAGAGTTCAGGTAGAACAAGGCGGCCCAAATAGGCGTTTCAATCCTTGTTTTCGTGGAAGTAGCTCTCGATCAATCCCTCACCGATTGGGAGATAAGCTTAAAGGTAGTTTCAATCCTTGTTTTCGTGGAAGTAGCTCTCGATCGACAAAGATTTACGGCTCCTGGGATGACAATCAAATGAGTTTCAATCCTTGTTTTCGTGGAAGTAGCTCTCGATCAAGGTGATCAAGATGCCCTGTGATCGAGCCAATGTGTTTCAATCCTTGTTTTCGTGGAAGTAGCTCTCGATCTTAAAATCGTGACGCAACCCCTTTCCAGCGAATTTCGTTTCAATCCTTGTTTTCGTGGAAGTAGCTCTCGATCTTCGAGAGATTAAGCATATTGCTCCGGATCTGGATTATCAGTTTCAATCCTTGTTTTCGTGGAAGTAGCTCTCGATCAAAGTGTCGATAGACGAGATTTTGGAGGATTCAGCTGTTTCAATCCTTGTTTTCGTGGAAGTAGCTCTCGATCTCAGACATCTCCCTATTACCATTGTATATCTGTTCCGTTTCAATCCTTGTTTTCGTGGAAGTAGCTCTCGATCCACAGCCATACATATTCGGGAACATTATCAACGGTCTAGTTTCAATCCTTGTTTTCGTGGAAGTAGCTCTCGATCAATACGCTCTTGATACTCATCTGTTTGAGACCACAAGTTTCAATCCTTGTTTTCGTGGAAGTAGCTCTCGATCACCATCGAGCTATCTGAACCTATACCGGAAGACTGGTTTCAATCCTTGTTTTCGTGGAAGTAGCTCTCGATCAAGGGGCATTCTTCGAGATATACGGGTTCACCGGATTTGTAGTTTCAATCCTTGTTTTCGTGGAAGTAGCTCTCGATCATAGAACCATTTTGAGGTATCAAGCTGGTAGAAAATGTTTCAATCCTTGTTTTCGTGGAAGTAGCTCTCGATCCATGGAGCAATCGCTCGTCATCCCACCAGATAACGGGTTTCAATCCTTGTTTTCGTGGAAGTAGCTCTCGATCCTCAAGCGGCTAGAATCAATCGGGCTGATCACGGTAGAGTTTCAATCCTTGTTTTCGTGGAAGTAGCTCTCGATCCGAGAGAAGCAGAGCCCAATCCCACTGGAAGGGTTAGGTTTCAATCCTTGTTTTCGTGGAAGTAGCTCTCGATCTTAAAGGGTCTGGTGATCAAGAAGGCCGACAATAGTGTTTCAATCCTTGTTTTCGTGGAAGTAGCTCTCGATCTTCAGCAGTCTTGGCCATAGAATTCTTCATATCGGGTTTCAATCCTTGTTTTCGTGGAAGTAGCTCTCGATCGCCCGATCAGATAGCGAATGAAGTTCTGAGATTTGAGTTTCAATCCTTGTTTTCGTGGAAGTAGCTCTCGATCATGGGCTATCTTTATCGGAACCTCAACGCGAACCAGTTTCAATCCTTGTTTTCGTGGAAGTAGCTCTCGATCCTGCCGGGATGGGTGCAGATGAAGGCGCAAATGCAGTGTTTCAATCCTTGTTTTCGTGGAAGTAGCTCTCGATCTTCAATCCGTTAAATAATTATCCCACTATTGTAAAAGAAGTTTCAATCCTTGTTTTCGTGGAAGTAGCTCTCGATCCTGACATGTATAGGAATCTCTCTTTATAATTTCAATTCGTTTCAATCCTTGTTTTCGTGGAAGTAGCTCTCGATCGATAGATCATATTTATTCAATCCTCCTCGAAAAAATGTTTCAATCCTTGTTTTCGTGGAAGTAGCTCTCGATCGGCGCCGAATTTTCGTCCTTTTTCCTGTTTCTATGTCTCAAACCGGCCTTATCTCACCCTCCTTCCGGCATGAATGGAATTTATCAAATCTCTTATAAATTCATTCCTGCCGAGTGGCCGAGCTAATGATCTTTTAGCGGAAAAACAGCACTAGCATCTTTATTCAGCCGTATAACAGCTCCAAAGCCTCTTGAAACAGACTTCCCCAGCCCCATAAAGTCCGGTATCGCAAAGTTCGTTGTAAACTCTCCTCGTATTCCTGTAACCTTCGTCCCTTTGAGCATGCAGATCTCCTCATGGATTCTTCCAAGCTCCAGCTTGATCTGCTCTATGGCCACGTACTCTAGTCCCTTAGAGGCTGAGAGTATATTCCCCACAAGGATTCTTCTCAGCAGATCCTTTCTATCCTCCCAGGATGCCTCCAAATATTTCGGGTAATTCTCCTGACTCAGTGCCAGCCAGGGGGTCACAAACCTGTAGCTCAGGATCTCCTGGGAGCAGCCGAACTCCTCAGACTTGAGGGTCACGCCGCGCTCCATGATTGTATATTTGCTCTCACCGATCTTTATCTCATCGAACTTATCGTAGATCTCCTTCAGGACCTCTGCACCTTCGTTGATTCCCAGCACCAGGGGCTTGCCCTGAAGCATCTTGTACTGGATCAGAGGATACTTGTAGATCAGCTTGTCCGCTGTGTGCTGGTGCAGCAGGGCATATTCATTGAAGCTGGTGGCGAAGAAGCCGCGGAGCTTCGAGGCGTCGCCGTGCATTGGGGTGGCGGACTCTAAGGTGAGGCGGAGGATTTTGAGGTTCATACATCTGCATTCATACAACAACTTCAACGCATTTTGCAGTAGTTGTGGGTTCTGGTATGGGCAGCTTATCTTCCTTCAGTCCCTGAATGTGAAATTCTATAGCCGCTCTCATCAGGTCTATTGTTTCTTCTTCGGTTTCAGCTGCCGCAACCACGCCAGGGAGGTCGGGGACATATGCAGAATAATTTCCTTCGCCCTTTTCGATGATTATTGCGTATTTAGCCATCTGATACATCCTCTATACCTGCTTGTTTAAATATACTTTTCAAGGTCTTTGGGTGCAAGTCCATATCAGGTCTGCCGGAAATGGTTACTCGTCCGGGCTTGTATGGGTGCTTAAACTGCCTGTGGCTGCCTTTGATGCCTACCAATCGCCAGCCATCAGCTTCTACAAGCCGGATGACATCTCTAACTCTCATTATATTCGAGGGGCACTTTGTCGCCACGTCTATTCATGCTAGCTATGAAACCTTCGATGGCCTCTTTTGCCATCGCTAACGCCTCCTCGACTGTTCGCCCGAATGTTAAGCAGCCTGGTAGCGAAGGTACGATCACCGTATATGTTCCATCCTCCTCTTTTCGAAGCAAAATTTTGTAATGTAAGGTCTTCATTGTGATATCTCTTTAAGCTATATTGGTATTTGATTTCTGCCATTGTGGCAGTTCACGCAATTCACATGTTTTGATCATCCTGCAAAGGTCATCGCTAACTATCGGTTTGGAACATCTCCTCAGCCGAGGAAACTTATAGATCCGCTTGTCGGCTGTGTGCTGATGCAATAGGGCATACTCGTTGAAGCTGGTGGCGAAGAAGCCGCGAAGCTTTGTCGCGTCGCCGTGCATTGGGGTGGCGGATTCCAGGGTGAGGCGGAGGATTTTAAGGTTCATGTAGCCATCTATTGTTATTCTTCACAGCTCCAGTATTTAGCATCGATATGTAACTCTTCTTTGACTAATCGCCAAATAGATTCAAGATATTATATATTTTAGAAGTCTGCACTTACGTTCTCATGCGGACGCTTGCAACATTACAGCTAGCAGGCCCGCTGATGTCTTATTGTAGAACTTCCAGCGCCTGAGTTAACGCAGCGATCCTGCCTTCAAGCTTCCCCTTGAGGATGACCATCGATGATGCCTCACCAAAAACATTTATCAAGCCCTTTGAAATGGCCGTGAGGCCGAATGTGGTTATAGCCGCCTCAGGTGTAAGCACATCCTCATCGGTATTCTCCCATCCGATTCGTGAACCTTCCGACCATTCGCCATAGCAATGTGTCCTTGCGAGTAGGCCGTTCTCATAGAGAATCAGCCTGTGCTCGCTGAAAAAGCCCAGACCGTCCTCAAGCTGCACCCTCTCCTCTCTGGACAGAATGACAATCTCACGGCGGTAACATTGCTCATAGTCTTCACTCAGGAGAGGCACCAGGGGCGTGGCCTTCTCTAGAATTAGCTTTCAGGACTGCTGCCTCTCTTTCCAGGGTTTCCTTTTTCAGATCGGCGATCTTAGAGGCCAGAGGCTTGAGCTCCTCTAGTGTTGTGCTCAGCTCGGATAACATGTCTGTGGTTGCTGAATCCGTCGCTATCAGCGAGGCGTTTTCGGACTGGTTTGGGGCGGCCATTTAGATCGCCTCTGATTCTGCTTCTGTGATTTCCTTAGAGGAGCCTCGGATAGAGCTTTCGTGGCCATCACTGCTCATTATGGCGACTACGAAGGGAAACTTCGTGTTGAATAAATGCATGGCATCGGAGAAATCGCCAACATTCAAGCTTATGTTATTCAACTTCTCAGCTGCTTCCTGGATTGTCAGGACTTTTCCGCCGATACGAACCATGCCGCACATCTCCCGCACCTCAAGCCTTCTATTAGTTACTATTTGTACTTATAGTTATTTCTAGTTACTAGGATATGATTTTGATACCTAAATAACCTAATATATTAATAGGCATTAAATAGTAGTATGCGTACTCAATGTACCATGGCAGACGTGAAGAAATACAAAGTGCTCGCGAGGGTGTTCGCTAATGGCAAAGTGACGTTGCCTAAAGAAGTTCGCCAGTACCTTGATGTTAAAGACGGTGATTTCGTAGAGCTGATAGTATCAAAAATAGATATGTCGGTCCCGCAAGAGTGATAAGTACTCTATCGATCACGAAGAATCAAGCAAAGGTCAGACTCTATGTAAGCAGATCGAGACACAGCATTAATTTACCAGGAGAATCTCTCCTTGATGACCTCATCATCCGATCGATCATCGAATAATTGATTTGGCATTTAGGTCTGAAATTATAGTTTAAGGGCATCATACTTCCTTCTGGGGCTAAAACGCCCATGATCCTTAAGGGTCATACGTGGCGGATGAAAAACCTCACATTCATGGCCAACTATGTTTAGTCTGATATGGGCAGTGAAGGCAGCTTTAATTTTGAGATCATGATCTCGCGGCTAAAACTGGCCAATAATCCCGCGAATACGGGGCTGCGTCGTTGAACGCGTATGGGAAATTGCCCCTTATGAGGGTTTAATCTTAATCATCTGCCCATATCAGGATAGCGACATATATGGGCAAACGAAGAGATAGAGTTTGCGGAGCAGATGTCCATAAAGATCTCATAGTAGCCACGATCGAAGATGCAGATGGGACTGAAATCCAGGAACAGTTTGGCACGACTCGTTCTGAGCTAGAGAGATTCAGGAATTGGCTCATAGCCAATAATTGCGAGCAAGTAGCATTCGAAGCTACAGGTGTTTACTGGTTTCCAGTATACGATTGCCTGAGTCCCTCTATTGATACAATTGTAGCAAATCCATGGATGGTCAAAGGACTTGTAGGGGATAAGTCGGATTCTCATGACGCTAAGAGGATTGCAGGTAACTGCTTGGATGGCAAAATCAAGAGATCAAGAGTCTTTTCCAATGAGGATAGAGCCCTCAGAATGATGACCCGTGCCAGATCAGGATATATAAAGACTCAAACTCAACTTAGAAACAGAGTTCATAAGTATCTAGCACTTTGCGGCATAAAGCTGAGTTCTTGTATTTCAGACATCTTTGGTAAATCAGGCAGGATTATCTTGGACGGCCTGGTTGAAGGCAAGGATGCAGACTCGATCCTGGACAGCATCACTTCAAAGAAGATCAAGAAAAAGCGAGACGTCATCAAAGCGGCTCTTGCAAACGGTCTTGATGATACTTCGAGAATGCTTGTTAAGGATAATCTAGAGCTCCTTGATCTTCTGAAAAAGAAGATAGATAAAACAAGTCTTGAAGTGCTTAGCAAATTTCAGAAAAGCGCTAAAGATCTGGCAATAGTTATGTCAATTCCAGGAATAAGTTTTAGATCAGGGTCGACCATCTTGGCAGAAATCGGTGACTATCACGATTTCCAAACCCCAGAACAAATCGCTAAATGGTGTGGATTGGTTCCTGGACTACACGAATCTGCAGGGAAAAAGAAGCAATGTGGTATTACGAAACAGGGGTCCAAGAGTCTCAGAACTATGCTTGTCGAGATAGCTCAAGTGATAGCTAAGATGAGAAATAACAAGAACAAGCTCTCAAGGTACTTCCATAGATTATCGGCCAGAAAGAGTTACAATGTAGCGATCACTGCTTTAGCACGGAAATTAATCACAATAATTTATCATCTGCTGATCAATCAAGAGCTATATCAAGAGAACAACTGCACTACAGCTGCATCAAAACCAGTCAAAAGGGACCTCCTCTATCTATCAAAAGATGACCGATTAAAGGATGGAGTGGCTGCTATCGTAGACGCCTTTTATCACTTGAAGAATAGACATTCGGTAGGGGGTGGATAGCACCCCATTTCTTTTAATTGATGAAGGTTTTTCATGGGAAACTAATGGTTTTCCTAGCGCGCTCAGTCGCCGCGCGGGCTGCCCCTAACCCCTCTTCGGGGGAAAGTTCTTGAAACATAGGCCATAAGGTTGATGAACCACGATGGTTTGTTTAAGGCCACAATCATTGTTTTCATGAAATTAGCTCTTGGACAAGGTCATAGTAAAAATGAAGCAAACAGCTATCCTTTCACCTGATCCTCAATTTTGTTTTCACTTTTCATATATCCGCTTCGACTCTTTCCAAGCGCGCGTTGGTATTTTCCGCTAAATCCTGGCGCAGTCCCCTAATTTCCATTGCGGTTATATCCTGCTTCTCGATCATTGTTCCCATGGCGGCTATACCCTTTGCAAGTTGTGTATTCATGTTTAGCATTGAAGTTTTTACTATGGATGGCACCTGGCCTCCGAAAGGCTCGTATGTAATATTTGAAACCTCGGCCTTTTGGGGCCTTTCAAATCTCACTGCATCCATGAATTCGTTGAATTGATTCTCTTCAGCTTCAATTTTGGCGATCACTACCTGTTATCTTCCACCATAGCGTTTTTTACTGCAAACCTTTGGATATCGAAGTCATTGGCTAATGAAATTAAAAAGGGCCTATAGCCAACATCGTGAACCTTTTGGCCTTCGATTGTGATCTTGTAATTCATGCGCATATACTCCTAAAAGTTAAATGCTTATGCTCTTTTCGCTTGATTCATTTTTAGTCAATCTTTGCATAGTTCCTTCGTAATGCTTGTTTCAATCCTTGTTTTCATGGAAGTAGCTCTCGGATATGAATCTTCGATTCGCATGGGGGCATCTCATAATGATCCTTCTTAGGTTTCTTTTCCGTCAACATCTGAGCCAATTCATCCTCTTGAGTTCTGAGGCGAGAAGATCCTGCGCCTTCATGCCGGGGATAAAGTTAAATTCATTTAGAACGCTATGAAATCGTGATATGTTCACGGAGTATATCACAGCCGCCTTAGCGAGGGCTGAATATGAGGTTATTGAGAACCCAGAGCCCTATTATGCTCATGTGCCAGGATTAGAGGGTGTATGGGCAACAGGTAAATCCTTTGAGGAGTGCAGAAAGGCGCTCATAGAAGCTATCGAGGAGTGGATAGCAATAAGACTGAGGCATGGGTTGAGCATTTCGCCTATAGATGGAAATGGTTACTTAGATCTTGTACTCCACTTCGATATGCTGTGTTGCATAACTCGCCGAAATCGATAGGCTACGGAGCTTAGTAGCGCTGTGGGTAAAATAAATGAAATCGATACCAATCGCCATCATGGTTCCTGAGTTATGCAACACAGCAAATAATGCTCCAAGGAAGAGCTGAGATCTATCATTATGTGGCTTCTGTAGGCTTAACTGATTGAGGCTAAACGGCTGGCTAGATGTCATTGGAGGCAAGAAAGGAGCTACATAGTGATTTGGCTTAATAAAAAGCATGTGAGATAATATGTAGACCCTATGCTTCTGTGGGCAAGCCTTATTGCTGCAGCCGTAAATCTCCTTCTATTAAGATCGCCAGCCATGTAAATTAGAAGGGTATGGAGTGATGAGGCTTGAAGGCTGGCCAGGCTTGCAGCTCCACTTTCGTGTATATGGTGATTGAAAAGCCGCAAGTACAACGATTTTAATAATAGCAGTCTATTTACTTACGATGGACCGCCCTAGAGAAGCCTTCGGATTGATACCAGACTTTGGCAGGCGGTGATGCCACGGCTAAAGATCTTCAAGAAAGGGAAGGACTGCCATCTGTTGGCAATATCGATTCTGAGCGGCTACTCGCTGATGTCCGCTCCTTGGTCGAAAAGTCACGCTACAGCCTTGCCCAGGCTGTAAACACCGAGATGGTCCTGCTATATTGGCGAATAGGGAGCCGTATTGGACAGGAGCTGCCGGAGGAAATCAGATCTGAATACGGGGCTAAGGTAGTAGAGCTGGTTAGCGATGAGCTGACCGCCGAGTACGGGCGAGGATTTAGCCGCAGCAATCTATTTAACATGCTTCTATTCTCTGATGTTTTCGATTACAAAACAGTCCAGACACTGTCTGGACTGTTGTCGTGGTCACATTTCATTGAAATAATCCATATGGAGGACCCTCTCCAACGTCAATTTTACGCCGAGATGGCCAGGTTGGAGCGCTGGAGTGTGCGGACTCTTAGAAAGAAGATCCAGGGCATGCTATACGAGAGGACGGCCATTTCTCGCAAGCCTGAGGAGCTGGCCAGGCAGGAGCTCGAGGCCCTGCAGGATGAGGACCGCATGACTCCAGATCTCGTCTTCAGAGATCCTTATCTGCTGGATTTTCTAGGATTGGAAGATACTTACAGTGAGAGCGATCTTGAGGCTGCCATTTTGCGTGAGTTGGAGCGCTTCCTGCTGGAGCTGGGCACAGACTTTTCTTTCATAGCCAGGCAGAAGCGCATGTCCATCGGGGACAGGGACTTTTACCTCGATCTGCTCTTCTATCATAGGGGATTGCGCCGCCTGGTGGCCATTGAGTTAAAGCTGGGCAGCTTCGATGCGAGCTACAAGGGTCAGATGGAGCTATACCTAAGATGGCTGGATAAGTATGAACGGCGCCAGGGAGAGGAGCAGCCTATAGGGCTTATATTGTGCAGCGAAAAGGACCAGGAGCAAATTGAGCTTCTGCAGCTGGACCAGGGGGAGATCAGGGTGGCTGAATACCTGGTGAAGATGCTTCCCAAGAAGCTTCTGGAGGCTAAGCTGCATGAGGCTATACGGCTGGCGAGGGGGCAGGTGGAGGCGAGGAGAGATCTGGAGGGTATGGAGCCCTAGTTTATAGAGCGCTCTAGATTCGTTGGCTACTTATCACTAATGAGGGGAGCAATCATTTTAATAATTGCGGATTGATCTACTTGCGGATGGCAGACCACTTCGATGAAGCCCTGCAGCTCATACAGTCCGGCAGGCTCGATGAAGCCAGGATATACCTAGAGGAGCTTCTGGAGGAAGACCCCAGTAACATCGATCTCATTTACAACCTCGGCCTTTGCTATGTCGATCTGGGCCAGCTCGAAAAGGGCGTCGAACTGCTGTACCGATGCATCCAGCTCGCTCCTAAGCATACTCATGCCTACACAGCCCTTGGGGTTGCATATCTGAAAATGAGCGATCTTAAGAAGGCCAAGGAGTACACAATGATGGCTCTGGCCGCCGATCCCGAGAACCCCGTGGCCCTCAAGAACCTCGGAGCCATCTTCGGCAGGGAGGGTGACAGCCTGAAGGCTCTTTACTATCTGCGCCGGTCCTACGAGATCAATCCGAAAGACCCTCAAACCGTTTACGGTCTCGCCTTTGCCTACAAGGCGCTAGGCGACTTTGAGCAGGCAGGGAGCTACTTCAATAAGCTTCTAGAGATGGATGTCCCAGAGAGCCTCCTCCGCCTGGCCAGGGACGGGCTTCGTGAGATCGCTGCCAAGGAGTTCAAGTCCACTGGGCCGAGGATGGATGCCGTCTTTTACCTATTGGATGCCTTGCGGATCTTTAAAGGTAAGTCCCTGGAGGAGATTAAGGACATATCTTTCGAGATCGGTATGCTTGGAAGGCACGGGCTGGATATCAACGACCATTCAGCCAGACATATCCTTAGATCGTTGCCTGGAGCCTTTACGGCTCTGCAGCTCGTCTGCATAATGTACGCTGGGTTCAAGCAGTTCGAGCCGGGGATGGACTTGGGGATAGATCTGTCGGAGGAGTATGAGATGGCGGAGAGGCTGATGGGCGAGGAGGCGGGGATTTAGAAGGAAGACGGTTAGAGCCTTACGGTAAAATTATGTACATAGGAATATATTCAGTTATCGTCGTGCTGGTTCCAACGTCGAAACACTGATGGGCGCCATAGTAAAGATATCAATTGGAATCCTTGTTTTCGTGGAATTAGCTCTCGGATATTATTAAATTAAAGAGTTAAATAATAATCCGACCTTGTCGTTAAATATTTGCCAAACCAAAGCGGATTCGAGCCTTTATGTATCCCTGCGCATCGGCTGGCGGCATATAATGCCAGAAAAAATAGTTTAAGCGTTTGATTCCAATGCTATTTCGCCAGCCATCAAAGGTTTTACGGCAAGTGTTCCAGCTCGGTACTTCTCTATAATTTTATCGATCCTTTCCACCGTATCAGGTGATAGCAGAGCTTCGCCGCAAATATCGCATATATCAGCAGGAACTTGCTTTACAACTAGGATGGAATTATTCTCTAAACGGTACTCCGTTTCCATATAGCCTGCGCGTGTTTTGCCGCCGCAGCAAGGGCATATTTCGGTCATCTTAACCTCCTGGCATAATCATCGTCCCAGAGTTCTTCATCAGGCCACTGCGCTCAATCATATAAGCTATGAAGCCCCCTGTTTCCCTTTATATCTCTGCCACAAGGCGGCGTTTTTGAGGGACGGGTATTTCCCAACCTATCTCTTTGGCAGTCTCAAGCCATAGCTGCATGGCAATCTTAACCTCCTTCAAGGAATCCTCAGCAGTCTTGCCAAATGCAGAGCAACCTGGCAGTTCCGGCATAGTAGCGATAAATCCTTCATCCTCCTCGCTGTAAAAGATCTCGATGGCATACATAACTGTAGAATGACCGGAAAGTTCTGTTTAGATTAAAAAATTCAATGCTTAGCGGCTCGCTTTCTCTCCAATTCTTCCTCGGTGATTCCCTTATCCTTGTTCTTTAGATAGTACTCGTATTGGGAATCAACATAGGCCGCCTCAGAATAGTCTATTTCCTCTATCTGCTCTTTTGTAGCTTCAGTAGCAGCCATTTAATAACCACCATTCCTATTTTAACTGTATTGATATTTACTCTCATCGGTAATCTGAATCGCTCGATCTCAAGAATGCATCTGTTACTGTTATTGTTTTATCCTTATTATCAACGAAGTATTCTAGCCTATGTCTTCCGACCCTAAGTCGATACATCGGAGCATAGCTAAAGCCGCCTAGTTTTATGATATCAGCTTTGGGCCTTGGACGATATGGATTTTTCTTAATCTCTGCAACGCTTTCCTTTATGCGGGCATAGTTCTTATCATCAAGGCCAACTAGGTATTTCTCAGCCTTTGGTAGGTAAATAATGATATATGGCATATCCTCGGCTCAATAACCTTTGCTCATCTCAGCTTTGATCATTTGATGGCCTAAACTATAGATTTAAGGTTAAAGGTTTTTACCTATGGCTGCATCATATTTAGCCTTTAGGCTGTTTTACTCCCTCTTTTGTGGAAGTAGCTCGCAATCTTCTCATCGGCGTGACTCAATCCGCACCTCTAGATTAGTTTCAATCCTTGTTTTCCTGGAAGCAGCTCTCAAACATATGGCAAGGATAGGGGTAAAGAATGGGAACGTAATGTTTCAATCCTTGTTTTCATGGAATTTGCTCACGGATCTGGCTATCGTCCATTCCTCAGCCGTAGGCACTCTTGGATTTCAATTCTTGTTTTCCTGAAAGTTGCACTCGGACCAAGTCACATCTACGATATCTGCAAGGTTCATGTGGTTTCAATCCTTGTTTTCGTGGAAGTAGCTCTCGATCCCTTCGAGCGGAGCAGCTAAAGAAGTATTTGATCCCTGTTTCAATCCTTGTTTTCGTGGAATTAGCTCTCGATGTGCGGCAATGTTCACATCAAGTTCAGTTTCTACAGATATAGTTTCAATCCTTGTTTTCGTGGAATTAGCTCTCGATGTTTCGTTCCGCCCGGCAGGCGAGCGGACTTAAACCGAGTTTCAATCCTTGTTTTCGTGGAATTAGCTCTCGATGTCAAGGCCAAGGGTGCGAGGCATCACGCGATCACGTTCACGTTTCAATCCTTGTTTTCGTGGAATTAGCTCTCGATGATTTTCACTTCTATATTATTCGTTGTATATGGGAACGTTTCAATCCTTGTTTTCGTGGAATTAGCTCTCGATGGCTAGCACGCCTTTTGGGCAAAGAGGCCATTTCTAGTTTCAATCCTTGTTTTCGTGGAATTAGCTCTCGATGCTTATGCGATTTGATGGATCGCCTAGAGGAAGTCGAGTTTCAATCCTTGTTTTCGTGGAATTAGCTCTCGATGAATACACCAGTTTCAATCTCCGATGGATTTGTAAGAGGTTTCAATCCTTGTTTTCGTGGAATTAGCTCTCGATGAATAAGATGTACAGACATGGAGATTTGCTGATAGTACCAAGTTTCAATCCTTGTTTTCGTGGAATTAGCTCTCGATGTCGAATATCAGTTTCTATGTCTTCAGGATTCTCAGTTTCAATCCTTGTTTTCGTGGAATTAGCTCTCGATGCTTATAGATGCTCTGATACATCTTTGATGATCACCTTGTTTCAATCCTTGTTTTCGTGGAATTAGCTCTCGATGTTTAAGGTGGGGACGTGGAATCATGATAAGAGAGCGTTTCAATCCTTGTTTTCGTGGAATTAGCTCTCGATGAAGGATACATTGTGGTGCTTGGCGGTTTATATAGCAGTTTCAATCCTTGTTTTCGTGGAATTAGCTCTCGATGACTGAGGCTAATAGGACCGCTCGAAAGCGCCAGGTTCAGTTTCAATCCTTGTTTTCGTGGAATTAGCTCTCGATGGATATTTTGAGTCGTTCTCCGTTTTCCTACCCCCATGTTTCAATCCTTGTTTTCGTGGAATTAGCTCTCGATGTCTATATCAAATATTATTATATCGTTTTCGACTATTGGTTTCAATCCTTGTTTTCGTGGAATTAGCTCTCGATGAGAAATATAACTGCCTCCATCTCAATTCACATCCTCGTTTCAATCCTTGTTTTCGTGGAATTAGCTCTCGATGAACGCCATGCCGGAGGATTACTACCAGCTACAATATGTTTCAATCCTTGTTTTCGTGGAATTAGCTCTCGATGGAAAGATAAGCATGTTGGCCTTTGCGAGTATAATAGTGTTTCAATCCTTGTTTTCGTGGAATTAGCTCTCGATGCGGAAAAACCGTTCGATTGAATCCTACCTATTAGTTTCAATCCTTGTTTTCGTGGAATTAGCTCTCGATGCATTATAAGTTGTCGTATTGGGATCAACATAACTGGGTTTCAATCCTTGTTTTCGTGGAATTAGCTCTCGATGCTTCCTATTGAAGGCCATCAATGCAGCGCATATCATGTTTCAATCCTTGTTTTCGTGGAATTAGCTCTCGATGGAAATCGTTTGATGCCGCTATGCCGATGGACCCTAGTTTCAATCCTTGTTTTCGTGGAATTAGCTCTCGATGATGGGGGATTCAATTATCCTTGGACAGCTGCATTGAAGTTTCAATCCTTGTTTTCGTGGAATTAGCTCTCGATGCATACACAGCTGCTGTTAGCAGCATTGATGCTTTATCGTTTCAATCCTTGTTTTCGTGGAATTAGCTCTCGATGCTCCCATGCCACTCCCTCAGATTTTCATATTTCTACAGTTTCAATCCTTGTTTTCGTGGAATTAGCTCTCGATGTGCATTTGACTTTCATGTCAGGCAGGGAATTTTGGAGTTTCAATCCTTGTTTTCGTGGAATTAGCTCTCGATGTTCCATTGCTATCTATCCTCTTATAGGCAGGATCTAGTTTCAATCCTTGTTTTCGTGGAATTAGCTCTCGATGAGTATTACTTTCGCGGTACACCCACTTCAGATAACTAGTTTCAATCCTTGTTTTCGTGGAATTAGCTCTCGATGCAAGGTGATCAAGATGCCCTGTGATCGAGCCAATGTGTTTCAATCCTTGTTTTCGTGGAATTAGCTCTCGATGATCGCAGAACCTTAATTTCCCCCTCTCACATGCTTGTGTTTCAATCCTTGTTTTCGTGGAATTAGCTCTCGATGGCCTATCATCTGACCTGCGGCTATCAGAAGCTTTGTAGGTTTCAATCCTTGTTTTCGTGGAATTAGCTCTCGATGAGGGGACCTCGTGGATAGCCTCTCATAAACACCTCAGTTTCAATCCTTGTTTTCGTGGAATTAGCTCTCGATGATTATCGAGCGTGGGATTCGGGCCGTATAGCTTAGTTTCAATCCTTGTTTTCGTGGAATTAGCTCTCGATGCCTCAGGCTCTTCAGGCCTCTTGCCTATGGACTTGTTTCAATCCTTGTTTTCGTGGAATTAGCTCTCGATGCTGATATAGTTGGCTGCATGGATATGAGCATCTGAAGTTTCAATCCTTGTTTTCGTGGAATTAGCTCTCGATGTATATCTGCGCAAGATATATGGCCCCGTAAGCTCGCGTTTCAATCCTTGTTTTCGTGGAATTAGCTCTCGATGTGGAATATACCAAAACGTTTATAAAGTGATGAAGCGGTTTCAATCCTTGTTTTCGTGGAATTAGCTCTCGATGATTACAGTTTGTGCAATTCTGGTATCCCATCTTTCTAGTTTCAATCCTTGTTTTCGTGGAATTAGCTCTCGATGCCTATCCGAGCTGAATGGATTTGAAGGATGGACTGTGTTTCAATCCTTGTTTTCGTGGAATTAGCTCTCGATGAGCGCCGAATTTTCGTCCTTTTCCCTGTTTCTGGGTCTCAAACCGGCCTTATCTCACCCTCCTTCCGGCATGAGTGGAATTTATCAAATCTCTTATAAATTCATTCCTGCCGAGTGGCCGAGCTAATGATCTTTTGGCGTAAAAACAGCACTCGCTTCTTTATTCAACCGTATAACAGCTCCAAAGCCTCTTGAGACAGACTTCCCCAGACCCATAAAGTCCGGTACCGCAAAGTTCGTTGTGAACTCCCCTCGTATTCCTGTAACCTTCGTCCCTTTGAGCATGCAGATCTCCTCATGGATTCTTCCAAGCTCTAACTTGATCTGCTCTGTGGCCACGTATCCTAGTCCCTTAGAGGCTGAGAGTAGGTTTCCTACCAGGATTCTCCTCAGCAGATCCTTTCTCTCCTCCCAGGATGCCTCCAAATATTTCGGGTAATTCTCCTGGCTCAGTGCAAGCCAGGGCGTCACAAACCTGTAGCTGAGGATCTCCTGGGAGCAGCCGAACTCCTCTGATTTGAGGGTCACGCCGCGCTCCATGATTGTATATTCGCTCTCACCGATCTTTATCTCATCGAATTTGTCGTAGATCTCCTTTAGAACCTCGGCGCCCTCATCGATCCCCAGCACCAGGGGCTTGCCCTGAAGCATCTTGTATTGGATTAGAGGGTACTTGTAGATCAGCTTATCCGCTGTGTGCTGATGCAATAGGGCATATTCGTTGAATCTGGTGGCGAAGAAGCCGCGAAGCTTCGAGGCGTCGCCGTGCATTGGAGTGGCGGATTGGAGGGTGAGACGAAGTAGCTTAAGTTTCATGAACCTCCTGGTCAGAAAATCATAGAGCCTTCACCGGCGCCTGCACGCATGAAACCAGTCTCAGTATCATAGTAATTGGGAAGCTCAAGCCTTGAGATGTAACCGATATCGGAATTTTCGTCGACCAGGGAATGTGCATATTTCTCAGGAACAGAAATTACATACTCGCTGATATCTTTCTTTATTCTCAGATATTTTTTCGTTCTCTCGATGTTATTTTTCTCCATCTGCATATCTTGGTATTGCTTCCAGATCTCTGAAGCTTTATCATCTATTTCTACAAAAACATCAACTTTGGAATAATCTTGTTCGATCAGCTTGAAGTTCTCACTCAAATCCTTAAATGCTAAACCTGCAATGCAATCTAAATTATCCTTCGACTCCTTCTCGCCCATTCCCCTCTTCACGGCTTTGAAATATCTATTATTTAGTTCCAAGAATTCTGATTCTTTGATTGGCTCATTTGGCCTCAGAATGGCCAGAGTCTTGCTAATCAAGAAGGGATCATAGATATATTTATAAAATTCCTTTTTATCATCCTTCAAAATGAAAATCGATACCGTGCCTTTGTCATCTTTGGCAGAGTTTCTATTACATCTGCCCGCCACCTGGTTGATGGAATCCAAGGGAGCAAAGTCCCTATAAACTACATCCGCATCAATATCCACACCAGCTTCGATTAGCTGGGTACTGATAATGACTCTCCTCTTTCTTGGCGATTCATTGGATTCTCTTATCTCATTTATCCGGTTCAGCCTCACTTTAGGTATTACATTTGTAGAGAGGAACATCTTTTTAGTGTTCTCCAGCTGCAAGCCTTGAATGAATCTGTAAATCTCTTGAGCCGAGCCTATCGTGTTGAGAACGATCAGGAAATCCTTTTCTTTCTTTTGGGCTAAATCATTATTCAGCAAGGCTTTGAATTCGTCCAATGTTAGTGTCCTATCGATTCTTGGTATTAGCTCAATTCTATTCAAGCCCCGGAAGTAATCCTCTTTTCTTTGGGCTATCTCCTTAATTTCTCCTTTGTCCTCTTCGAAGATGAGCGGCTGGGTTGCAGTCATGAATACAACGTAGCTATTGAACTTCTCGCGAAGCAGATTTAGTGCGTCGTGTATCAACTGCCAGTATTGGTGAGGTACGGCCTGGACTTCGTCTAGAATGATAATGGAGTTTGCAAGCTTGTTGAACTTGCGAAGCTGCTTGTTTCTGTTTGAGAAGAGCGTATTAAAGAGCTGCCAGAAGGTGGTTACTATTATCTCCGCATTCCAGCCCTCCAGGAGCAGTTTGCTCTTATCCACATCGAACTCGTTATCTTCAATCTCGTATTTCACATCCGCAAGATGGTGGTGTTTGAGTAGGAGTCTGGAATCCTTGGGATCTTCTCCATTTGGAGATACAACATCCTCAAAGACTCCATAATTTTGATCAATTATGCTCAGGAACGGTAGTGCATAGATAATTCTGGGCTTTATTTTTCGCTCGTTCTCCAATCGATCTCTCAGCTTCAGCGATATGGAAAGAGCCGTTAGAGTCTTGCCCGTGCCTGTGGGAACATTCAGGGAGAGGATCTTATCGTCCAAGTTCCAGTTTTTGATCCTCTCCACAGCTTCTTCGTAGATCTGATTCCTGAGGCTGTTGATATTGTTCTTGTTGGATGAGAAGCCTTTCGAATCTCTGTATTCATCCACGAGCTTCGATGAAAGGTCCAAGCGGTCCAGATTGATTCCGTCTAATCCCGCATCCATCTTGTCAGCATCTAAGAGAGCGGAGTAAAGAAACTGAGATATAAAATACGGGTAAAGATCGCTTTTTTCGCTCAAGCCTCTAACTAAGGATTTCTCCTTTCTGCGAATATCTTTTATGGAATCCTTTAGGATATAATTGGTGACATTATCCACATCGATTTTTAAGTTGATGTTTTCTAGGGACAGGAGATGCGACAGAATTTCACCCATCTCAGCTCTGTCAATCGATTTAATCTGCTCATCGGCGATCTTCAAGATTTTTTCTTTATCAGTGTCTGTATCCTTGATTTCATCCATTGCATTTTGCAGATTTCCGTGGTGTCTCTTCACGGCCAGGAAAGATAAGATGGGCAAATACTCAGCGAGTCCGCCTTTCCGTTCCGTCTGGCTCAAATATTCCTTAATCACTGCATAGGTAAAAAATGCCGAAAGCAGACCATGATGAGTGGTATCCTTAGCTTTGAGCGATTTTTTCTTCTTTTCATCCGTCTCCGTGATGTAATCCTGGAAAAAACGTGTGGCCTTTCCGAGATCATGAGTGATTCCTATAAGGTATGCCGCATCTTTCAAAAGGTCTGCATCATCTATGTTCAGAGACTTATCCGCTACGGTTTTTTTGCTTAACTCTCCGACTCGATGAAGATGGTCCACCAGGAGTTTATCCGGATGGGATTTTAACCTAAAGGAAGACGATTCGCTCGATTCGTTCGCCATTATTCAACTCCCACAACTCTTTGGCCTTTGCTTTGATGCCATCTCCATTCCGCTCAAACAGAATCTCTCGATAATCGGTTACTTCTCTTGCCTCGCCCATCTCGCACGGCATCACCTCGGAGAAGTACTCTTTGCCTTCCTCGAACACCGGTTCCTGAATGAATTTTCCGGGCACAACGCTATCAATGATCTGGACGTCTTCTCCAGACGCCTTAAGCTCGAATTCGCCCACGAACTCGAAGTTGCAGATGAGTTGGCTTAGCCCTAGACATGGTGTGTAAACTGATTGATGACTTGAGAGCAGGTCTTTTAGCTTTTTATAAAATTGCTCGTCTGAGTGCGAGAAATAAATCCTGTACTTAGGATCTTTCACAAACTCAAATCGGATCTGTGTCCGGTTCTTGATCAGATGCATCTTCACTGCGCTTTTGGTATCGATCAGGTTCTCGCCTATCCTCACCTTTTTAACAGGCTTCATGATTTTGCAGCCTATCTTTGCACCATCTCTAAAGAATTGCTTGAAATAATCCGCTTTATCAAGGCCCGCAATGGCTCCAATCAATCCCGAAAGGGCTGTGCGGGGAGGGAAGGAATAAGTGAGGGGTGAGCTCGTAGAGTAATTCTTCCTGAAGTGGGCATAGTCTCCCCACACATCGAATACTATTACTCGCTCCGCCATCTGGACCTCAGAACGCTATCGTCTTCACGACAATGCCAGTTGCCGCTGCCAGCCCGTCAACAGAGAAACTTGCGCCGTCTTTGCAGAATGTCATTCGATCATCGGCGCAGATCTCGATGTCCCTTATAGAGTTCTTCTCGGCTGCTAGTTTGCCAATCAGATTCGAGATATCGATCTTGAAGTCCTCGGTTCCTCGGATATTTTCGTGCGGCATCTCTGTTGTCAGCTTGAGCATTTTATCCAGATCACCAATGTGATAGTTTTCCTTGCTGTAATTGACTTTGAGAAGAAGCCTCGGGACCTGGCCTGCCTTGGTTCTTGAGATCAGGCTCTTGGTTCCATTCCAAGTTCCTTCCAGCAAGAGCTTCACGTCATCTTCAGTAAGATGAGTATGCTTGGCCGCGTTCTCGTTTATGATTCCGTAAAAGAGAATGAGCGAATAAGGCAAGATATCTTCTTCACGGAAGGTCGCCTGCTTTGAGCCCTCTTTTGAAGCAAAGGCTCCCGTGCCCTTGATGTGCTTCATGGTAACGCGATGAAGCGATCGGCCCATCTTGAACTGCACTGGGCCGGTGTAAGTTATAGAGTCTTCTTTTAGGGGAATTACTCCGCCAAAGAGACGGATATCGATACACTCACTCAAAATTTTCTTGGGATCATTGCCAAAGTTGCCAGCTCTCATCTTTCCATCTTGGATAAGACCTTTCTCTTGGTCGTAGACCACTTCTCTTACAAAGATCTCTTGACCCTTAAAATTGTGAAGATAGTCCCTAATAGTCCTTTTCAACCTGACATCAGTTACGAGGTTAATGCCCGTCTCTTCATCTATACGCGGTTTGTTCTCGTCCAAAGGATCACCGTTTGGATTTCCGTCTCTTATGTCGTAGAGAAAAAGAATCTCTGATCTGTTCTTAACTCCTTCACTCATTTTTATGCCTCCCCACCGATTTTTTCTTCATCCTCTTTTGCATTCTTGAACAGTCTGTGCATATCCATACCCAGAACAAAATAAAAGCTTAGCTCATCATCCGCTTCTTTCCAATTGACTCCCGCCAAGACAAAGTGATATGCAATGATTGATTCCAAATCTCGGTAGTAATTCTTCCCATATTCCTCCAGCTTGTTCTGGATATCTGGGAGAAGTCTTTTGATGAGCGCTTCATTCATTTTCAAGCCATGCAATTTGGTGCGGAATGGCGTAGCCTTTTTGTCCGTCCACTGAATATTGAGCAGATTTTGAGCGAGAACTCCTTCCAGGAATGTTGCTTTCTTTGATTCGCTCGTAAAGAACGACTGATTAGCCTCAAAGAATCTTTCGACTTTTTCCTCAATCTGGAGACCTTCAAGATTTTCGATAGATCTCATTCCACTTCCCTTATCATCCATTTCTTTCATATCCTCCTTTGAATCTCTGAAAAGATTAAGCTCTCTTAGGTAATGCAATAACAGGAAGCCATTCAATGTGGCAATATTTGTGGGGTAGCCTTCGATGAACGCTTCTCTAGCTCTTCTCATTATAAAATCTATCAATAGATAATAATCAATTTGATCTCCAACAAAGATCTTATTGACTATCTCTAAGAAAATTTTATCAAATGTTCTATTCTTGGACTCTTGCGGGAAGAATCTCCTCAGGACACCAAAATTGAATTCGAGATGGTTCTTCTCTTTCTGCGATTCATTCAAGAGTAGATCGTTATAGGTCTTAAACCTCTCGTCCACTTTGTCTTTGGTATCGAAAAGGGCTTTCAGACGAGATGGCAGAATTTCCTCGATGAGAAGCAAGATTCTGTATGATGATTGTTCCTTTTTATAAAACATCAGGCTGTTGCTGATAAAGTCTTTTTTATCTTTGACGAGGTCGAGAATCTCCTCTTCATCTGAAGTTATGTTGCTCCTAATTTCTTTGTTTATTTTTAGCTTCCTTTTTTGATCCTTTCCGCCCAAGATGCTCAGAACATCTTGAAAATCGCCACCTTTCGCCAGCTTTGGCACGAGCAAATATCTGAAGCCGTAAAAGCCAAAATCGAGTCGTTCTTCGATGAACTTCTTGCCCACCTCCAAGCGAGTGGCGCAGTCAAAGCAAACCGGAGTGTTCTTCCAGGATTCACTAACATTGAACCCTCCTGCAATAAATCCGGGCTTATCAAAAGTGTGGAATGTCCAGGGAATTGCGAAGCCGTAGACCTCATCTTTTGTCATTTTGCAAACTGAACAAGCAGCCTCTTTTCCTATTGACTCACCTTGAGATTTCTTGAGAAAATACTTGTCCTTGCCCATTCGAAGCAAGATCTTCTTGAAAATCGGACACTCATTGAGATAAGAATAATTCTCATTTTTTTCAAATCCCAATGTGATGATAGCGTTATTTTTAGGATCTTTTTGAGAGTACTTTTCTTGTAGTTCTGCCAATATTCTATCTTTTTGATCACTGATTGCCGTATTCATCTTTTTAAGGGCATCTTTCTCTTCATTAGATATGTCATAGCTATCATAATTCTCGAACCATTTTAAGAACCTGTTCTGGAAGGTCTTCTCTAAATTGCCTGCTAATTTACTAGTAGGTGTCGCATCGGTGCCATTCGGAGCGCCTTTTTTGTATAAATATAGACTAAAATCACTTTTAAATTCATCGAGCACTACACGGCTAAAAGAATACGTCCCATTGTTCTCTTTTAGTAAAATTATCAACGCTGATTTATATTTTCCGTTGCTATTGGGATTTTCTATATATGTGGAAAGTGAATCTCCGCCACCGCTATTTTTTTGAAGGACATAGTCACCGATTTTGCTTACCGCTTCAATCAATTAGACACCACCAGAGTGTAGATTATACCGCCTTAATACTTAAAACTTTCCATGATTAAATGCAACAAACCTCTAATCGACTTCATCCTTGTTATGATGGAATCAATTTTCAGAAAAGGCGAAACCAATTGAGCTGCAGCATACTGCCTTAATACTGTTTCAATCCTTGTTACAAGGGAAATTATTCTCCTATCTATCTCTTTATTTTCGCTACAAGGGATATAGGCATTTCCGTACATGCTCACCTTGGATCTCCTCAAATCAATCAAACACAAATATTCCTATACGTGCAATCCACGCACCTCGCCCTCTGCTTCGTCCCCTCAGGATAGTACCCTCTCTGTATTATGGCTAATATCTCGGCCACCATTAATCGTGCACGTTCAAAATCCTTTTGGCTGAAGGTTATCTCCTCCACATGGTGGTTGCTCCTGGTATAGCACACAAAGCCTCGCTTCACATCGACTCCATAGTGGCTCATGATCAGCAGGGCATAAAGGGCCGCCTGATACTTGTGCGTCCTGTAGAGCGTCTCCTTGAACTCGGCGTATTTGTAGTCGATCGGCGCAGCCGTCCCATCTTCTAAGAAAAGAACTTCATCGACCTCTCCCTTGAGGTGCAGGCTCTTTGAGGTGAGATAAACAGAGATATCTTTCCTGATGCAGTTGAGCCTCTTTCTTACATAATCCCGGTTTACCTTCTCTCGGCTCTCATGAAGCTCTCTGCCCTTCAGGACTTTGTATCTGCGCTCTTCTCTCTGAGCAATTCTAAGGCAGTGCATGAAGAAAATGAACCTGGGGCAGAATAAGTATTCCAAAGCATCTGAAACCGTAACGAATACCTCAGATTCCGCCACCGGCTCAGGCTCCGGTTCCAGCTTAGTCTCCGGTTCTTTGGCATCTGCTTCCATTCTCGCCCACCGCTCAGAAAACCTTCGTGATCGTCATTCCGCTCACCAGCTCTCTATCAAACCCTGCGCCGATCAGCTTAATCTTGCCGAAGCAATCCTCACACATGGGAAAGACATAGACAGAATCAGACTCTTTTATGGATGCTTCGCACTCCAGGGTAAGGGAATCGGCCTCGTTCTTGTTCAGGTCTCCAAGGAAAGCGCTCTTCTGGACACGGAACAGGCCGTAGCCCTTGCAGATCTTCGCCACGCGGCTTCTTATCCTGTTCTCCGATATGTCGTAGATCACCCAGACGAGCATCCTCTATCACCTTTCCCGCTCTCGTTCCCTTTGGGCTCTGGCCTGTCAGTCAATAAATCTTCGGAGATCTCAAGATCGAAATCCTCAGGAAGCTCCTGGTTGGGCCTGATAAGATTGTTGGCTATCCTGTGGCACTCCATCTGGATGGTATTCCGTCTCTTTATGTTTCTTCCCCGGTACTCAATCGGCTCATCCAGAGCTTTGTTGATGGCCTCGATCAAAACTGCCTTTCCCTCCTTGCTGAGTCCGAGGCCCTGCTCCAGCTTCTCGAAGTATTCCTCCTTCACCATCCTTCTTGTGAAAAGATAAACAACGGTCTCATCCACATAGATCCTGAACATCTCTATGATGTCGAAGACCAGCGACTTTTTGTTGTAGCTGTCTGTGTGAAGAAATCCGACATATGGATCAAGGCCAGCGATGATGCAGGCTTTTTCGACTAAAGAGTAGAGGATGCCGTAGCCGTAGTTCAGCAGAGCGTTGAACTCATCCTTCGCAGGGTTTCTGCTCCGGCCATGAAACTTGTACCGCTCAGGCATGATTGAGGAGATGGCCTCGAAGTAGGCCCTCGATGCATTGCCCTCCAGGCCCAGGATGTCCTGCCTCCTCGCCTCGATGTTGCCTCTAAGCTTCTGCATCTGCTCTTTGGAGTGCTCCATCTCCTGGATGTAATTCTCGATCTCGTCTCTTTGTTCTTCCCTAGCCTTTTTGAGCCTGCTCAGAAGGTCTATCTGATTTTTCAGCTTCTTGGTTCCCCATTCCTTTGCCAGATTCAATCCTTCAGATGTATCATAGATCTCAAGCTGCATTCTCCTGATCAGGTTGGTGCTTCCGAGCTTGGGATGCCACACCCTCCCATAAGGGTCTCCATGAGCATCAAGAAAAACTATGTCTATGTTATTGTCAACTGCCAGCTTTATTGCATCTGTTGTTATGTACGCCGCAGTGGTAATCAATATGCTGTTGACTTTGCCGACCGCCACCTCGAAGCTTTTATCCTCTTTCTTTACTAAAAAACAGTTTCCGCTCTTCCTGAGATATGATCCATATGTGTTGATCACCAACTGCATCTGGTTTACTCCCCTAATCCGTTATTCAATTACCCCTGAGTCCCATTCAATATATAACAATAGTGTTTTACTATATTGCACTTAATTTTTGAGTAAATATCCATAATCTATGGCAGCTTAAACCAAAAAGCTAGCAATCTCTGGATTAAATTAATATCACGCTAACCCTCTAAGACCTCAATCATTGTGTGGGAGGAATCATCATAGCCGATAAGGAAGAAAAGAAGCCCAGAAACTTCGCCCTCAGAGATCAGAAGGGCGAAGAGAATGCAGTCTTCACCGGAAAATCGCCCAGGCAGGCAGCACTGAAAGCAGCCAATAGGGGCTTTACGGATATCAAGCTCCGTGAGCGTGGCACGCAGAAGCTGCACATATTCCAGGGAGAGCGTGTGCAGATCGCCAAGCCCGCAAACGTCCCAGCCTGGATAGCCGGATAAGATCTGGAAGCCGAAGGTCAAGAAGGTAGGTATCGAGAAGCTGGAGTAATCTCAACTTTGCGAATTTCTGTGAGTTCGAGCATTCTCTCGCAGCATGAAATTATGGCCAAATCCCAAGATATATCGCAGCTTTTCACTTCTTCATTTTCCCGTTTATTGCCCTCGGATCAAAGACCATTCTTTGATCTGGGGGTGGTGACTAGAAAAATCACTATCCTTTAACTATCACTTTTGGCGTAACACCCCAATATGCAACAGAATCAGTCGGATATACATATTTAATCTTGAACGATGGGACAGTATCTTATGAGAAGAGCAGCATTCATATCATTGATCTGTTCGATGGCCATCCTTGCCTCCTCCCTGGCAGGCATGGCCTTGGCTAAAGGGTTGCAGTCCGAGGATAACACGAGCACAGTGTATGGTCAAGTCCTCGGAAATAGAATACCCTATGAGTACTTCGTCACCTCCGGCCACAGCGATACCGATATTGGCCCCGGCGACGATCCTTGGGAGACAGGATCTTACGACCTGGCACTGATGAATGCCAGCATTGAGAACTTTAATGTTCTCAAGTATACCTCGGTGCTTCCACCAGAATCGAAAGAGATACCTTTGGAGACGGCAAGGAAGTACTTCCACCATGGGGCAGTTATTGAGACCATCATGTCAGATCTCAACGGCGTGATGGGTGATACTCTTTGCACAGGCGTAGGCAGAATCTGGGTGAGAAACCAAGAGGGAGAGCTCATCGGCGGGCTTGCGGCTGAGTACAAGAAAAGGTATGAAAATCAGATAGTGTCCGAAGAGAAGGCTAAAGATAATGCCGAGAATGGTCTGAACTCCTCCCTGATGGGAGAGGTGAATAGGAGGTACAACGCCAGCCAATATAATTTCTCCAAGCCAGCCTACGCCATTGACTACTTGCAGGTGCAGAAGAATTACGGCACATCGCTGGTGGCTCTTTGCTGGGTGAGCTATATCTTCCCAGAGAGTGCCACCCAGATAGGGGCGACGAATAATGCGTCGATAGAGCAGTAGAAGAATCTGTAGTGTTGCATTAAGGTGGTGGTGGCTAGAAAAATCACTATCCTTTAACTATCACTTTTGGCGTAGCACCCCAATATGCAACAGAACCGGAAAGGCGGTAGCAGGCTCAGCATCTAAGATGTTAAGTTCCCGTAAAACGGAAGCTGTGATAAATAACAGCTAAATACCAGCTAAATACCAGTGCGGTGCTGCCTTGGGCCGGGCTGCACATCGAGGCTCTGGGCGGGACCGGCCAACACTGCGGTGATAGGCTCCTCGGAGGGGCGCTGTGGATCGGCGCTGGCCCGCCTGCGGCTCGATTACCTATTATCTGGTTATTTCTAGTATGGGAACATGCTATCGATTTCATAGGCTTCGTGCATCCCCTGTTATCCCTAATGCCTCTGTCTTCATCTTCCTGGGCTTCCGTCTGGCAGCCTCAACCTATATCTTTCTGCAGCTCCCTAAATGGATATTCCGCACTTTGGAGCTTTCAAGCCAGGAGTAATGCTTCATAATTGATTGCAGCTTAAATCTCAGCACCACTTATTTCTGGATTAAATTAATATTACTCTTGCTCTCTAAGACATCCATCCTTGTGTGGAAGGTATCACCATGGCCGAGAAAGAAGAAAAGAAGCCCAGAAACTTCGCCCTCAGAGATCAGAAGGGCGAAGAGAATGCAGTCTTCACGGGAAAATCGCCCAGGCAAGCAGCTCTAAAAGCAGCAAATAGAGGCTTTACAGATATCAGGCTTCGTGAGCGTGGCACGCAGAAGCTACACATATTCCAGGGAGAGCGCGTGCAGGTGGATAAGCCAGCCAATGCCCCAGCCTGGATGCCAGACAAGATCTGGAAGCCGAAGGTCAAGAAGGTAGGCACCGAAAAGTTGGAGTAGCTCTGAAGCCTCTCTGGAGGATCTGGTAACTGGAGGGCCTCCTTCCTACAAGGGGGTCAGGCAGAATCTTCAATCGCTGCGAGCACCTTCTTTGCAGCCGATGCCCTCTCAGATCCTGTTATATCCTTTGCCATCTCCCCCAGGTCCTCAACTGTAATTAGCCCCATTTTGAACTTGGTAACGAGGATGCCTGTCATAACAGCATCGTTCTTCTTCTTTGCTTTCTTAACCACTCATTCCCCCTTTACTCTTGGCTTGCTTAGAATATATCTCTTAGGCAAAGCCATCTATCTGTGACCCGTGGTGAAGTAATAGCCTTCCTCTCAACTCCGCTCTCAACCGCAAACTACAAATATTTATAATGTTAATATGATTAGTTTGCCGCGCCATGCAAAGGGGTGGCGGGTGTGTCGTGGGCTTAACGTATCCGATAACGCTCTGTTTGGCAAGGTGACATTGCTTGCCCTACCAAGGGCAACATGCGGTCGCTCCTAGGAGGATCGCTTCCCTGTTCCAGGAGATGCATTCCGTCGTGGTAATGCATTCGGCTATGAGCCTGTGAGGCTGAAATGTCGGCGGGCTGAAAGTTGCATGCTATAACTGGCATAGCAATCTGCCGGCAGGCCTCGCGCTAATACACGACCGGGGCATGACGCGGCATAAGCTGAGGCAAAGGCAGGCGCAGATTCAGCATCCTGAAGATGCTGGAATCCATTAAAACGGACGCTGTGTCAAATTCCAGTGCTGTGCTGCCTTGAGCCAAGGCTTTAATGTCGAGGCTCTGGGCGGGACCGGCCTACACTACGGTGATAGGCTCCTCTGATAAGGGCGTTGTGAATTCAGCGTTGGTCTGCCCGTGGCTCGATTACTTATTCTCTGATTATTTCTTTGGCTTATCTTGATCTATTTGCTTTAACCAAAAACTATATATCTCGGCTATTGACGTATATAGTATAAGGCAAAAGTCGAATCTTTCCATTTTTCAAGACTTTTGCCTCCCTCCTTCTTATGATCAAGATTTTCCTCTTAGAATTTTAAGATTATTGGTTCAAATCCGATGCAGCCATCACATCCTTCCTTTGAGCCATCCTGTAGCCAGTCACCACCAGCAATCGCCCAGACAGCATCTTATCCAGCTTGGCATCGCCTGTATCCACAAGAAGCCTTTTCAGCTCTGCCAGCTTATGTGGAGTCGATACTATTATCAAATTCTCGACTCCAACACGCTGAAGTACTTTGGCGCTGATCTGCTGGCTGCCTCGGCCCAGGATGAATCCCTGAGCGCCAATTGGACTGACAATAATCTTAACGTTCTTCTCACGGTCGAGTAGCCTCAGAAGGTCCTGCTCAGATGCATCCTTCAAAATGAGATGGCCGTCTTGGACCACATCCACACCCAGCAGTGTCTTCTCCAGCCCTAGCATATCAGCTATTCTGGCAGTAGTGGTGCCTGCACCCAGGATATAAGCAGAGCCGTCTCGCATGAACTCTTTTGCAAATAGGGCGATCTGATCCTTGAACTCCTCCTCGCTCCTCGAGCTGTAGATTCTCTTCCTCTCCTGGACTAAAACAGGCTTGTATGGAGTCATTGAGGTTGAGTAGAGCTTTGTCTGAAGCTCCCCTCCTCGATAAAGTTCCTCGTCCACGTCTACGATCTCAGTTTCTCTCGTCTTTAGCTCGCCTCGAAGGTATCCCAGGCTTAGCTCCGCTGCAGCCTCAGGACTGATGGCAAACACCCCTGAATGCATCTTGACTCCTGCCGGGATGCCGAGCAGAGGTACACTTCTAGAAACGGATGCCACATCTCTTGCGGTTCCATCGCCGCCACAGAACAGGATCATGTTAACGTCCTGCTCCAAAAATGCATTGCACGCTGATTTTGTATCCTCGGCGCTGGAATGTTCATGCGCTTTATAGACAACTGAGAATCTCAGGCAGCATTCATCGAGCGCCCTCTCGCCCATCTCGCCGCTGGCAGTTAAAAAAAGAATGTTTTCGGCCTGCAGCGCCATCAGTCTCAGGCATGCTTTTGCCCTCTCGGGCGCCAGAGGCTGGGCGCCCCTAGCTAAAGCTTCAAGGGCGAGGCCGTCAGTGCCCTTCAGGCCCACAGCCCCGCCCATGCCTGCCACGGGATTTATCAGAAAGCCGATTTTAGACCTTTGGCAGCTTTGCAAGGGACTGCTTCACCAGATCTGCAGGATACTCGTAGTCCACCAGCAGCCCATCATTGAACGCATCGTAGGCTGACATATCGAAGTGGCCGTGGCCTGAGAGCGATATGAAGATGGTCTTGGCCTCTCCCGTCTGCCTGCACTTGAGAGCCTCATCTATCGCGGGCTTGATGGCATGTGCTGATTCAGGCGCCGGGATGATGGCTTCGCTGCGTGCAAATATGGTCGCAGCCTGGAAGACCTCATTTTGTTGTAAAGCGGTTGCCTCGATCAGGCGGTCATGGACAAGATTACAGAGCACCGGAGCATCTCCATGATAGCGTAAGCCCCCTGCGTGAATCCCCGGCGGGACGAAGTCGTGACCGAGTGTGTACATCTTTAATATCGGGGCCATTCCTGCAGTATCGCCGAAGTCGTAGGCATAGATGCCTTTTGTCAATGTTGGACAAGCGGTCGGCTCACAGGCCACCATGCGCAGGTCCTTTTTATCCTTTAGCTTGTCCGGTATGAAGGGCAGGCACATGCCCGGGAAGTTGCTTCCTCCTCCGCAGCAGCCAAACATCACATCAGGATAATCATCTGCCATCTCGAACTGCTTCTTCAGCTCCTGACCTTCAACAGTTTGATGGATAAGCACATGGTTTAGGACAGATCCGAGGGCATAGTTGGTATCATCATGTGTAGCGGCATCCTCGACTGCCTCGGAGATAGCGATTCCCAAGGATCCTGGAGTGTCCGGCATCTCTGCAAGTACTTTCCTTCCGTAGTTGGTCCTATCGGACGGGCTCGGTAGACATTCGGCACCCCATACGCGCATGGCGCTCCTTCTATAGGGCTTGCTATCATAGCTCGAACGTACCATATAGACTGTACACTTCATGCCGAAAAGGCATGTGGCCATGCTCAGCGCAGAGCCCCATTGTCCTGCACCTGTTTCAGTTGCAAGGCGTTCTATGCCCTCCTTCATGTTATAGTAGGCCTGGGGAACAGATGTGTTCGGCTTATGGCTGCCCGCAGGCGAGACACCCTCGTACTTGTAGTAGATCTTCGCCGGTGTTTTGAGTGCCTTCTCAAGTCGCGCTGCACGGTAGAGAGGGGTCGGCCTCCATAGCTTGTAGATCTCGCGCACCTCATCAGGGATATCTATCCACCTATCGGTAGACATCTCCTGCCTAATGAGTTCCTTTGGAAAGATGACCTCAGCATCCTCCGGCTTCAATATCTCTCCCGTCTGGGGATTCAAAGGCGGATCAAGGGGTGTCAGCAGATCTGCAGCTACGTTATACCATCTCTTCGGTATCTCTTCTTCATCCAGCAAGAACTTGACCTTCATAAAAATCTCCAACTTTCTGCTATAATGCCATCTTATGTACATCGTTGATTATAACGATCTTATTTAAACCCTTTTCGATTGCCGAAGAGCAGCTCTAACTAAGGAATGTGAAGATTTATTTATGATGGCTGAGATGCCCAACTCCATGACTGGCCAAACCCTGTCTGAGAAGATATTTTCCAGAGCGGCAAACAAGACTGCACGAGCAGGCGAGTTTGTGATGGCTGAGATAGATCGTGCGATGATCCACGACATCACCGGCCCACTGGCGGTAAAGGGATTTTACGAGATTGCAGGCGGGGATGCCAAAGTTTGGGACCCAACTAAAATAGTAGTATTATTCGATCATCAGGTTCCTGCTGATAGCTTGAAGGCGGCTGAGAACCACATCATGCTGCGCAAGTTCGCGAACGAGCAGGGGATATTGAATTATGATATATTCTGTGGTGTATGCCACCAGGTGATGCCTGAGAGAGGGCACGTTCTTCCGGGCGACATTATCGTTGGAACGGATTCTCATACCTGCACCTATGGAGCTTTGGGTGCTTTTGCAACAGGCATAGGCTCGACTGATATGTCCGCAGTCTTTGCCATCGGCAAGCTCTGGTTCATGGTGCCCAAAACATTGCAGCTCATGATCGAGGGCATGCTCCCCAGAAATGTGACATCGAAGGATGTAATTCTCAGGATAATTGGAGATGTCGGAGCAGACGGGGCAAATTACATGGCCTGTGAGTTCAGGGGCGGGGCCGTATCAAGGATGAGTGTTCCTGAGAGAATGACCATGAGCAATATGGCTATAGAGATGGGGGGAAAAGCTGGCATCATCGAGCCTGATGATACTACTATCAGCTATCTCAGGGACCGTGTCAAGGATGAAGCAGCCATACGGCAGAACTTAGTCTATGGCGATGAGGATGCAGATGCCTTAAAGAAACATTGGGATGTAAGCAATCTTGAGCCGCAGATTGCGCTTCCTCACAAAGTAGATAATGTGCTCCCTATCAGCGAGGTCCCTGAGACAAAGATCGACCAGGTCTTCCTCGGCTCCTGTACCAATGGAAGGTTCGAGGATATCAAGCTCGCATGTGATCTGATGCATGGAGAGCCGCTGGCAAAAGGCGTGAGGATGATAGTGGTGCCCGCAAGCCGTGAGGAGTATATGAAGGTTCTCAAGGCAGGGCTTGTGGAAAAGTTCATGGAGGCCGGGGCAATGGTCGAGTCGCCATGCTGCGGTCCGTGCATGGGCGGAAGCTTTGGACTGATCGGTCCCGGAGAGGTCAGCCTTTCTACATCAAACCGCAACTTCCTGGGCAGACAGGGCAGCCCGAAGGGCTTCGTCTACCTGGCTTCGCCTGCAACAGCTGGAGCAAGCGCAATCACTGGATATATTACAGATCCTAGAGAGATCTAAATGCTCTCTATCATCTGGCGTCTTTGTATCTTCGTGCCTTCGTGGTGAATTTAGTTTTGTTGCTGCCAAACGAACAAGAATCAACCACAAAGAGCACAAAGGACACAAAGAACGAGGATTTTTGGCAAGGTCAAGATGAAAGTCGCATTGAAGCTGGCTTATTTAGGAGACAACTATTACGGCTTCCAGCGACAGCCCAACCTTGTGACAATAGATTCGGAGGTCAGAAAGGCGCTGGCAAATATCGGGGTTGCAGATGGCTATTTTGACTACGCCGGCAGGACTGACAGAGGAGTCTCTGCACTAGGGCAAGTCATCGACTTCAAAATAGATGAGGATAAAGCAAATCTTGCCAGGCCAAGATGCATCAATGGCCGCATGCCGCGTGACATCTGGGCATGGGCCTCCGCTACTGTGCCCAAAAGCTTTGATTCAAGGCGGAGCGCAGTCTGGCGGGAGTACCGCTATATTTTATGGTATCCCGGCTTAGATCTTGAGCTGATGCGTTCAGCCGCAAAGCAGCTTCTTGGAGAGCACGATTTCAGGAATTTCTCATCATGCAAGGAAGACACAGTTCGAAGAATTCTACGATTGGATGTCGCCGAGCAGGACGGCCTTTTCGTGTTCGATGTTCGAGCTGATGGTTTTCTCTGGAACATGGTTCGAAAGATCGTCTGCACTTTGGAGATGATCGGCGCTGGAGAGAAAAAGCCCGAATGGATTTACGATCTTCTAAACTCTGGTCTGAACTGCGGCGCACCTATGGCTCCGGCGGAAGGACTGATCCTCATGGATGTGGGCTATGAGGGAATTGAGTGGCATGTGGACGAATACTCGATGAAAAGGGCGGCGAAGATGCTGACGGCGACGGTGCAAAGGCGAATGGCATCGGCACAGGTGGCAAGGGCGATGCAGAGGGCGATGGAGAAATAAAAGTGAAAATTCCAAGTTGGCAATACAATGAGCCAAGTCATCCCGGAGCCGACTTTGATGCATTGGCTGAAACCTACGACAGGAATATGCAGAAATTCCGAGATATTCAGGGAGAAATCGGCGAGATTCTAGACTTCCTCGATCTGCAGCCCGACCAGATGGTTCTGGAGATAGGCACAGGCACAGGAGAGTTCGCATTGGCTGCGGCCCGCCATTGCGCCAAAGTTTATGCTGTGGACCTATCGTCAGGCATGCTGATGTATGCCGATAAAAAAGCAAAATCGCAGGGTATAAACAACATAGAGTTCATCCAGGGAGGTTTCCTGACATACCAGCATCATGGCAGTCCTTTGGATGCTGTAGTCACCCAGATTGCTCTTCATCACCTGCCTGACTTCTGGAAGCAGGTTGCTTTGATCCGCGTGGCGGATATGCTTAAGGATGGCGGCAAGTTATGCCTGAGGGATATGATTTACTCCTTTGACATTCGGGAGTACGAAAGCTTCTTCGAGAATTATATATCGAAAGCATCTAAGACCATGGGTCCAGAGTTCTCCGATCGCATCGCAGCTCACATCAAGAACGAATATTCAACATTTGATTGGATCATGAAGGGAATGATAGAACGGGCCGGGTTCAATGTGGAGAGAGCAGAGTATCAAGATGGCTTTATATGTGCTTATTTCTGCAGAAAGATAGGAGATAAAACATCTCTTTGAAATACCTCTTTATCCGCTGCTGAGTTAACCAGGTCATCGCCTGTTCTGCATGCGGCCTCTGCAGTAATCTCTCCTGTAGCAGCCATAAGAATGGTTGGAGGCTCCTTAGGGAGCGTATAGATGCGGGCGTTCTCTACTGTATAAAAGATTCCATGATACTCTGTGTGCCTCCCTGTAAGAGTTGCCTGATGATATCGACAGCCTCTTCAAGCATCTCTGTTCTTATTGGCGCAGGAGGCCAGCGGTCTCCTAGAATATGCTCGTTCAGATTCTCGCCTGAACCTACGGTGAGTATAAAGCGATGTGAGTATAAAGCGATTATAGAATAATATATTTTATATCTCTTAGTTTTTAACCTTTTCCATATGTAACATTCCTGTTTAGTGAATACTAGCTTATAACCAGCATTAATTAGCCTATCGAGTTTCGTCATCCTTTGCTATGTGAATCAAGAGATTATTGATATTAGCTTGCACGAATATTAAAAATTTAAGTCTATGTAAATCTATAGCATAAGTTTATATTATCAGAAGATGGATATCTTAATACATACCCAGAAGGCAATTTATTTCAAGAAGTATACGAAATACTTTAGTCTGTTTAATGCTACAATACGGTCTTTTCTGGGTAGGTGGAGGATTGAGATATAATGAGTAGGTCAATGCTTTTGATTGCGATGATAGTCGTAATCATAACATCGTTAGCAGTTTGTGTTATCGCACAGCCACCACCTGACGGCGGCTATTCGAATCCGCCTTATCCACCTGGATATTCTGGCTCAGGAAATCAGCCCTATCCGCCAAGTCCGCCTGGCCAGCAGGGGCAATATCCCTCTGGACAAGGAAATCAACAGGGACAGGGCAACCAGGGGAATAATCAGCAAAATTTTGTCGACCATCCTTCTTCTGGCCCTTCAGCAGGTCAGCAGCCGCAGTATACACCATCAGCATCCACAGGCACGGTAGCAGAAAGCCTTCCCCAGGGGCAGGCTTTGACCAATAATCAATTGGCGCAGCTCGGCGGAGCGCCTCAAAGCTCGAAGGCCTCCACAGGCGGCCAGGTTAAGGCATACCTTGTTCTTACCGGACTAGAGCAGTGGGCTTACTACAACGGACAATGGACCAAGGACGCAACAGCCGTAAATTACAACGGCAGGATGAACATTGTTGTAAACAATGATCAGGGCCAGTACCTCTGGTCTTATGAGCTTTATCCCAATGGATATGTAGATTGGCACAACTGGGGCTACTTGTACCCTGGATACATCAACAGATTATTCGTAGGAGATGCATCCGGCTGGCACCAGATTGCAGTCTGGGGAAGCCAATCAGGTTGGAGTAACGTGCTGTGGATTTACGTCTGGTGAAACTCTTTATAAAAAGAATAAATAAACATTCGGCCAAAAGCATAGGGCTTATGTCCTTGGCTTTTGGTTTAGGTTTTAGTCTCTACATCTATTAAAATAAAGACAAAATAGAATAGAGTAGAAATAGAGATTTAAAGGATTATCTCTATATCCAGCTCTTCGGCCAGTTCTTTGTATCTGTTCCTTATTGTGACCTCTGTCACGCCTGCAACATCGGCCACTTCACGCTGAGTCCTGCGGTCTCCGCAGAGGATGGACGCAATGTAAATTGCTGCTGCTGCTACTCCAGTTGGGCCTCGGCCGGAGGTTAGCTCCTTCTCTGCTGCCTGCCTCAGGATCTCAATTCCCTTCGCCTGCACCTCTCCCTTGAGGTTCAGACCTGAGCAAAACCTGGGAATATAGTCTATGGGGCTTGTAGGCATGAGCTTCAGTGCGAGTTCACGGGATACGAATCTATAAGTCCGTCCGATCTCTTTTCTGGAGACTCTTGAGACCTCAGCTATCTCATCCAGAGTTCGCGGAACATTGCACTGCCTGCAGGCTGCATAAAGCGCAGCTGCTGCCACACCCTCAATGGATCTTCCGCGGATCAGGTTCTTATCAACAGCCTTTCTATAAACTACAGCTGCAGTTTCTCGGACGTTCCTCGAGAGACCTAAGGCAGAAGCCATCCTATCCAGCTCAGACAGAGCAAACGCCAGGTTTCTCTCAGTGGCGTTGCTGACTCTGATGCGCCTCTGCCACTTCCTGAGTCTATAAAGCTGCGCTCTGTTTTTGGAGGATATGGTCTTTCCATAAGAGTCTCTATTCCTCCAATCTATCATAGTCGAGAGGCCCTTATCGTGAATAGTGTAGGTCATGGGCGCTCCAACCCTCGATCTCTTCATACGCTGATCATGATCGAAGGCTCTCCATTCAGGCCCTTGATCTATGAAGTTCTCGTCTATGACCAGGCCGCATTCCGCGCAGACAAGCTCCGCCCTTTCATAATCGCGTACAAGAGTATGGCTCTTGCACTCGGGACACTCCACAGTGAACTTCTCGAACTCGTCTACCTTCTCCTTCTCTCGCTTCAGCCGGGTTTTTTCCCGGATCTTCTCTTGCTCAGTCCTCTCAATCTCACGAATCTTCTCTATCTCTTCCACTTACCATCTCTCCCCGACGTCTCCTCTACATAGAGCTTTTTCCCGACGTGGGCTGCAGCGTCAATTCCTTTGTTTGGTCTGACGATAATGTACGGATGTTTCACAGGGCCGAATATATCAAAAACTCTCCCGATCTTGGTCTTCTTCTGATCGACTACCAAAGAATTAACCCTGGGAGCAATAACCTCGCTTCCTTCCAACAGCTCGCCACGCACAATTAGTCTCTTCTGTACTACATGAAGCGCGGTGCCCAACCTTTTCAAATGGTCACCTCATCTATATAGTGCTATAGGTTATATTTAAACCTATCGAAAACATTTTATTAAACTACCACTTCCGCCCCCCCTCCTAAAGGTTTATCTGCTCCCGCCGGCTAGTAATTGAGGATGTTTGAACGACTCCCGACAGTACCTACCTCACAGGAATTATTGGATAAGGCATTCAGGCGTGCATCAATCCGTTCAGAAACGGATGAATCCAAGATACAGACTGCAGGTAATATCCTATCCGATAATTTATCAAATTTGATAAGGAAATTTCCATCATTTGAAAACCTTCCGCCATTCTATCGGGAGATGGTAGATATCATAGTTGGCGTTGATGCCATCCGCATCAGCCTCTCTAGGTTGCGATGGGCCTCAAAGCAAATAAAGGATATCACAAAGGAGCATATTGCCAGGATAAAGCGAGATAAGATGGGAACAGGGCCTGCTATTAGAAGAGGAGCATTTGGGCGAATGTCATCTGTCATCAAGTCGATTGAGAAAGATTTGCTCTTCCTAAATGTTGCCCGAAATAAGCTTCGAAGGATGCCGATGATAGATCCTGAACTTCCCACGATACTGATCGCCGGCTATCCGAATGTCGGCAAATCAAGCTTTATTGTGAGTGTCACAGGTGCGAGACCTGAGATAGCAAGCTATCCTTTTACGACAAGAGGAGTTTACGTTGGGCACTTTATACGGGACAATCAGAAATACCAAGTTGTAGATACTCCCGGGCTTCTAGATAGACCTTTATCTGAGCGTAATGAGATAGAGCGCCAGGCCGTAGCAGTCTTGCGCCACCTGCAGGGCGTTGTGCTCTTCATAATCGATCCGAGTGAGCATTCCGGCTATCCGCTGGAATCTCAGCTTAGAGTTGCGGAGGATTTGAAAGAATGGGTAAATCTTCCTGTTCTAGTTGTCGCCAACAAATCTGACCTGACTAACTATGAGGATGTTCCAAAAATGTCTACTTTGACAGGCGCTGGGGTTCCTGAAATTTTGGAAAAGCTGATATCCATGCTGAATGCTAAGAATTCTGCCTGATTACATATCGTACTAGCTCAGGAGATATCTTCATCTCCTTTGATATTGTGAATACAATATCGTTTGTATCTGTCCCGTTGGCACGAAGCTGACTTATTCTATCGAAGATACGCTCGTCGATTATGTAATACTCGCTGATATCTTTCCTATGGCCCCAAACATCCCCTTCTATCAGCTCTATGCCTTGCATTACAATGAACATCTCGCTTGCCCTTGATAGAGTCCTGCGGTAAGATGTTGGCACCTGAATTACCCTTAGCCTAGGACAATTCTGAAGTAATTTAAAGATATCTGTATTGGATGCCCTAAAGGCTAGATGAATGATCTGCTCATTCCTGTTCAATTCTTCTATCTCGCCTCTTGAACTCACTACCCTAAGCATCAAAGTAAATCAACCTATAGATAGTATTACAGTCTCCAAAGTCGGCTTGTAGCTCCTTACATATAAGTTTATTGTTTTAGAACAATTTTGCTCGAACTCAGCAATAGGTTCGACTTATAATCTATCGGTCAATTCAGATACATATTCTGAGATTATCGATTCGCATTGAATTATAAAATTGCAGTTAAGTTTCGGAGCAGTTCCTCTACACAAAAGAAATACACTTGCTCTGTGAGTTTATTCTAAAATTATATCATTAATATTTGTTTTTGCAGATGATTAATCGTTATTTCTTCTTATCACAACGTCAAAAATAATTATTTAGATTAAGTGCGCTCTCAAGCTAGCGATCTATTATCTTCTTTGTATATATTTCGCTAACCTGACATATCCTTATTTATCGTTCTAATTTAAGTACATGAAGTTGTTCGAAAAAGCATCTTTCGTTCGCGACCTCAATGGTTTTAAATCCCTCAACTTGTGCCTTTTCCTTCACCTCTTCCTGACCGCTTAGGCTTGACAGCAGCAACAAGCATCGGCCATTTGGGTCGAGATGATCTTTTAGATCCTCTATGAATCTATTTATTGTCTCTCTGCCGTTCTCCCCGCCGTCTAAGGCATAGTTGATCCATCCACTGATCCTTTCTTCCTCTTTTGTGGGTAAGTAGGGTGGATTAAATATCACTAGGTCGAATTTAGCCTTAATGCCCCCAAAAATATCTGCCCTGACGACATCAAGTCCATAGCTTCTTACAAATCTAACTGCATGAGGATTTATATCTGTGGCAATAATGCTTCGTACTTTCTTGGACAGCTCCCTCGATATGAGCCCACGCCCACAGCCGATCTCAATCGCCCTATCTTCCGGCTTGGCCTCATCTAGCGCAGCTTTGAGCAATAGCATTGTATCTTCGGCAGGCTCGTAAGTTTCCTCAAATATAATCCCTGGAGCTGCGTCTTTGCATATCGAAGGATGTACGTCTTTATTTGGCGAACCTTTCTGCACGATCTCCTCGGCCCTCAATTATCTCAAGTTGTACAGATCATCTGTAAACTCGCATATATCTTCTACAATTTTTGGATCATTTAACCAGACGCCAGCTTCATAGTTGCTTTCTATTCCGCCCTTAGTGAGGTTAGCGGATGCAACTATCGCCTCTTTTCTATCGACCAAATATAGCTTCGCATGGAGCTGACTGATAAAGATGATCACCCCACCGAGGCGTTCTATCTCCTCACCGATGTCATCGCTCAGACCAAAGGTGAAATCTGATTTGGCCCCCCTCATAAATACCCTTAAAGACCCTCCCTTGCGGACAAACCTCTCAATTGACCCCCTGATCCTGTCCCACATCTGTCTCTTGATCCAGGGGGATACTATTATTATCTCGAACTTTGCTGATTCGAGCATCTGATCAAGTTTGTCCTCGAATGTGCGTCTGCCTTTGGGCATGAAGGTCATAAGGAAAAGGGCATCCGGCTTTTCTTGGGGAATAGATCCAATAAAACCCTCGAGGTATTCAAGCCTTTTTGCGGATGCATACTCTTGAGTGCTCTTTGTTGCCTTCAGCTCTTCCTCAAGACCATAAGCACGGTCTCTCCACTTGAGGAGTTTCGCAGTGCTCCTTTGGAGCTTGTCAAGATCATTTTCTCTTTCTTTGAGCCGATTCTGGGCTGCCTGCAATCTCATCAGAATCCTTTGATGCTCCATCTGAAGTTGCCTGTAGCGGCTGTTTTTGAGCTGGATGATGGTGGAGGCGGCAACCAGAGTAGCCACAAATGTCAGACCGGCAAGGTAATCATCCATCTTCTCTGTAGTAGATTTTAAGGGCAAGTATTATATAAAGATAACGTAATAGATAATTGGGTTTGAATACGGATCCCGGTATCGTTAAAACTTTGCTTTTCCTTTAAAATTCATGGCTTAAGATATGATGAGGAGGAAATCTTGATCATACTTCCTCCTAGCCCTGATATGGACTTTCTAGAGTGCTCCTTTGAGTAGTTGGTAAACAATGTAGACTATAACTGCGAACACAAGTATTCCAGCTAAGAACCAAATAGCTTTCCAAATAAGGATTACAATTATAATAGCAAGAACTAGCAGGAACAGATTTCTTATATCTTTCTCGATAGCCATGTGTTTTAAAAAGGTCACGATCCATTAAAACTGTTTCGATAAACATGATATCCTATTTCGAAGTCAGCGTTTGCTCTTTGCCTGCACCTCCGCTTGCAGCATACTCCCAGATGAGCATAAGGCTGCAGAACGCGAGTCGTGAAACCATTCTTTACGGGGCCTGGCAACTTGAAATGTGCTCAAGGACGAACATAGGATTTCGGGATCAGATATGATCTCTGGTATGCACTTCTAGCCTTAACTTTAGCCGTAATTCTCGCCAGCAAACCATATCTTTATATCGTCGAACGTCTAATACTATATCGTCGAAAGTCGATGAACAGTTACCCATCTTCAGTCTAAGAGGTGTGCAAAGTTGCCATACTACCATATGATGATCTGGCATCCCTTTATGGGTTTTGGGATGCATATAATTGGGCTGATCGCCATACTTGTAATAGCTTATCTCATCTATAGGCTCATTAAAAACGAGAAAATCCTCGTACCTAACAAGCCCGTTAACAAAAGCGCAGAGGATATTCTGGCTGAGAGATATGCGAGAGGCGAGCTGACCAAAGAGCAGTACATGCAGATGAAAGAAGATATCAAAGAAGCTGCTGCAAAGTGAACCAGTCCACAGTCCGTTATGGACTGCGCAACTCCTTATATCCTTAAAGACTATATGCTGAACTGATAAAAGCTGATAGACTCTTCTTATCTCAAATTCGTTAGCGATTTTCAATAACTCACAGGCACGACCGTTTCTCGTGCAGAAGGGTAATGCCCTTCTAAGGTTAGGTTAATCTATCCTCCTCTACCATACAAGCTTTGAGATCCCGTACCACGTCTATATATATTAAAAAACCAATTGGCGATCAGGGGGTAAAAGCGAGGGGCTACTCATTTCTTCTCCTAGGCTAACTCTTCTACACCCATCGGCTTTGCCCCTTTGCTCCCTTCATTTTTAATCATTTTCAAGTCTAATGGCCTCACAATACCACGTCTTTATATTTGTAAACAGCAGATACAAGCTGGGTAAATAACATATAGGGAGTAATGAAAATGAAGGGAGTAGCAGTAGCTTTAATTCTCATCCTAGCATTTCTGGCTTGTTGCGGTGTTGTTGTGGCCACATCGCCAATTATACCGCCGACACAGTTCGAACAGTACTGTGATAGCCAGAAAGTCTCAGGAACCGGCGTTGTCGATGTGAGCACATCGATTGTTGATAAGAAAATCGCCCTGGATTACGATAACACCATGTCAGGCGATGGCGATATTGAACTCGACCAGGAACATGCATACTCGCAGGATGCCGATAAGCTTAAGAGGAATGTATCTTCAGTTAATGGCGGCAATAACTCTGCTCTGAACCTTTTTGAGAGTGAGAAGCTCACCTATCAAGGCGATACTCCTCTGACCGGCGGAAAGTCTCTGAAATCAGATGCCTTCTATGGAGGCATAGGCGCTCAGGTTCAGGAGATGTACTCCGTCAATCAAATGGAGAAGGATCAGACCACATACTTCAGTTCAACAACGCCATATAATCCAAATGGTGTAACAAATCCATATGTCACAACACCAGAGCAAACTGTGCAGGCACTGAAGTCTGCTGGGCGAGATCAGAACGCAGTAGGCCAGCTCATGAGCAACTTCGGCGACGGCACTGTTTCAAATCCGGCGCACCTGGTTGGAATGGATACTAAGGTCACCTTCAATGGTACATGGGGCACCGACGCAACTTGGCACCAGATATTCTACAAGGATATTAAAGCCCATGAAATGTTCACAGGACAATTCGAGGCAGAAAAGTCAATCAAGTTCCATGAAAATCCAGTTCCTGAAAATGAACAAGCACCCTGTGCTGGTATAGACTGCTAGGCTTACGCCTGGCAGCCAATTCTTATTTATCAGATAATTAACAATTATCGAAAACAGTGAAGCAATAGTATAGCATTTTCTATTCGTCGTGAAACAGCATTGGTTTATGGCCTTTCAAAGACTCAAATCCCAGAGATCTGTAGAAACTATCTGTTCCCGGCTGTGCAATCAGACCTATCCATGTAATGCCGCCGGATTTGCATCCATCGAGAAGCATAGATACAATCCTACTGCCAATCCCTCGATTTCTCCACCTGGGAAGCACAACAAGATCCTGAATATATGCATCAGCGATTCCGTCAGATATCACCCGACCCATTCCCACAGACTTGCCAGTAGTAACATCGACTGCCACGGCGAATAGATAGCTTCCGCCGATCATATCGGGAATAAGGCTTGGGTCCATATCATCTTTCCACCAGCCGCCTGCCCGGCAAAGCTCAATTATCTGCTCTTGATCCCAATCGGTTACCCGCTGGATGTTGATACTATCAATGTCTCCCATAGTTCGGTCCTCATTATCGCTCTTCAGGTTGTCATTTTTTGCAGTCATTGATCGGATATCCTATTTATTCCATTGAATCAGCTTCATCTGCCAGTTATGGTCTTCAGAGGCAACGCAGCCAATCCATTCATGACCTAGTGCAAAGTGCTGGCACGGAAGTGCATCGGTAGATATGTCCATGCTATCAAGCCCTATGCCAATTGCTTTCGCTCTGGCCTCAAGTTTAGTCCATGCGGTGATCAAACATCTGCTGCGGTCAAGCCCTTGAGCTGAATCTATCACAGCCCGATCTTCCGCTGGTAGCATAGTCAGCATCGATTCAACAAGAGCTGCAGAGCAGCAAGACTCGATATCTATCCCAATGCGATGATCTAGTGCAAGTCCGATCACACAGCAGTTGTACCTGCGTGCTAAGTTGAAATCCAGGCCATTGGATTGCCACTGTGGTAGATAAGGACGCCCATGAGGTTCATAGCAAAAGACAAGTTTGTTCGGATTAATGCCGGTATGTAGTCCCAGGATGCTCCTCAAAAAGGCTCGTGAGACGGCAAAGTGTAAGCCGTCGAGTTCACGGCCATAACTGATAGCTCTGGCCTTCTCATCATTTGAAAGGAAGGGCCAAACAGCTTGAATTGATCCACGATTTAGCCGCAGCACATGTACTATGATCTGTCCAACCTCAACATCGGTCATGAATTCAGGCGGGGAAACGCCGCAGGTTCGCCATAGCTCAGTTAAAGTCTTGGACATCATGCAGCTTTCTTAAGCATGAACTCGTGAGACAACAATGGCTCGATCCTGATCATCGGTTGTGCCGGAGAGCCCTCCCAGTCACTGCCTTCTGCGAGCGTCTCACCCTTCATCAGCAGCGACAGGTTGCCAAGGCGTGCTCCTGCTTTCATCTCGCTGTCATAGAGCACTATGCTTCGCTCGCCGATGGTGCATGAGGGACCTATGCGGACATGCGACATTTTCATCACACGATCTTCGAACAGATGGGTCTGCAGCGAGACGCCGGAGCTAATTGCGCTGTCATCCCCGATCTCAACAAGATCGAACTCGCTCATGTAAGTCGTCAGGAGGAGCACTCTTCTACCAAGCTTTACGCCGAACAAGCGCAGCATCGGCCAGACGAACGGAGTGCCCAGCAAGAACCCGAGGAGCTGTGGCGCAGTGACGTTTTCGTACAGTCCGGTGATGAGTTCGGTGCGACGTACAAAATGGCTCCACAATGGCTCGAATCGTGGCCTATAGTGCCCGATCAGCAGCCACTTGAGCGCTGCGACTGAGAACGTTGCTGCCAGTGCAGGTGCAATGTAGAATAATGGCAGCAGTGGCAGCGATGAGTCCAGCCCCCGTGTTGCGAGGTCTGCACGAGATAGCAGAAATACGGTCCATAGAATGCCAAATGCAAAGGCTGGCGGAAGCGTGATACGGAAGAATTCGTATGCGTAGCGCAGTGCATAGGCGCTAAGACGCGGCTTGAATGTCTGCTCTTCGTGGTAGTCCTTGACGACCTGTCTGCGTGGCAGGTACATTGGAGGCAGGCCCAGCCAGGAACTGCCAGGGTCAATCGTAGCTTGAGGAGGAGTTGACTGAACGCCTATAAGGCAGCCATCGGGAACATTTGAGCCCACAGGTATTAGCGCAGCATTGCCGATGAAGGTACGAACTCCGATTGTAATTGGAGCGACCATCAGCTTACCTCGGTATACTCGAGCTGGACCGATCGATGCCATATCAGCGACAAATGCTTCATCTTTGATTGTGAGCAGCTCTGGCGTAATATTGGAAACAGTCGATATCTCACCTCGATTGCCAATCTTGGCGCCGAGCATTCGCAGGAAGTGAGCTATGTAGAGCGTCCCATACTGCGCATTATTAAGCATCAGGCTGAGTTCGATCAGCTTATCGACTGTCCATTTGCGCAGGAAGAACGTAGATTGTAAGGGATATTCTCCAGGCAGGACGTTCGGCAATATCATGTGCTTGCAAGCAGCCACTAGAATGCATAGAGCTACGACGAAGAGTGCGCCAGCCAAAACAAGGCCTACGATCCAGGTCAAGGCGCTGTTCGCATAGACTGTATTTAGCCACCACACGAGGAGTATCCCTGGAAGTGAAGCTAAGAGTGGTACAAGCGGCAGGAATAGAAGGCTCGAAGCCATGAATCCAGCAATCAGCCCAAGCCCCATCTCGTGCTGCTCGTCCGACTTCCCGGGCATCGAGAACGGAGGTTTCTGATCGACCGGCCAAGCCTGTGCTGGCGAACCGTTTGCTGCGTGCTGGGGTGACAGCACACTTCCAGGAGCGAGCTGAGACTGTTCGAGAAGCATAGAGCCATCGTTCATTACTGTATTGATTCCGAGCAGACTGTTTGCCCCGATGAAGCAGTCCTGTCCTATATCGATTCTACCGAATTCAATAATCCCGCGCTCGACGGAGTAGCCGAGCATGTACGAACCACTGCCTATGCTGGTGCCATCACCAATGCTGATCAGATCATGACCCGAGATGAGGCTAGTGCCGATATAGCAGTCCTTGCCAACTTTCGCGCCCATGAGACGACAATACCAGATCATCAGCGGCGTACCAGTGAATAGGAACAGAGGCACTAAGCCTTGGGCTAGATTTACGAGCCACCAGCGCAGATAAGCATCGCCCCACAGTGGGTGCTGTCCCGGCTTGAACCGCCCAATCAGCAAGCGTTTCAGCGCAACTGCGAATATGATCGAGGCTGGAGTATAAATCAAGTACAAAAGCAGCCCAACGAGCACTTCATCAATGAGCATATTGTGCAGTAGGCCAGTGCTCCCCACGACAAGTCTCTGCGATAGATACAGCCAAAGGATTAGCATTAAGCCGGGCAAGCCAAACATCGTATACAGAGCCAAGGGCTGGGTGATTATGAGCTTCCATGATATGTGTGGCTTGAACGAAGCTGTTTTTGGCTGATTGTTAGTTGTTATTCCACCGGGAGCTGTAGCTCTGTCAGCCAGACGTGCGAGCTTTTGCACAGTCGGGTTGGAGTAGAAGTCGGCCATGCTCAAATGGGTGAACGCAGAATGCTCTCGCAACTTCGATACAGCAAAGGCGGCAAAGAGTGAGTGGCCACCAAGATCACGGAAGAAATCGTCAGTCGAAGAGATCTGCGGCAGCTTCAGAACACTTCGCCAGATCTCCGATATTATATTCTCAATCTCTCCCGATGGCGCAACAAAGGGTTTGTTGGAGCCGAGGCGGTTTAAACCTGGCTTCGGTAGTGCTTTGCGATCGATCTTGCCGCTAGGAAGAACCGGAAGTGCAGCGATAAGCTCTATGTAAGCTGGCACCATATAGGGCGGAAGATAGTTGTGCAGGAGATCGTGCAGCCGTGAAGGATCTATGCTATGCCCAGGCCTAGGGGTGACGTAGGCCACGAGCTCCTCGATCCCATCAGGCAAAGTCACTATTGACACTGCAGCGGCCTGAACGTCCGCCGATTTCAGGATCACCGATTCTATTTCCGATAATTCAATCCTGTAGCCACGCAACTTGACCTGAAGATCAGCACGTCCATGGTATTCGATCTCACCAGTCTTTGTATAGCGGCCGAGGTCGCCGGTGCGATAGAGCCTGGCGTCTGATCCCGGCTCGGCATCTGGATCGGGTATGAAACGTTCAGCAGTCAGATCGGGCCGTTTGACGTAGCCCCGCGCCACGCCGACTCCACCGATATAGATCTCACCGATCTCGCCATCGAGTACTCGCCTTCCTTCATCGTCGACGATGATGGCCTTATAGCTCGGCAGAGGTCGACCAATTGTCACAGGCCTTCCTGGCTCAAGCTCTGCCCAGGTAGCTGTGATCGTGGTCTCAGTTGGGCCATAGGTATTGAGGAATCTCAGACCTGGGCGTGCCCAGCGTTCGACCAGATAGGGAGGACACGGCTCGCCGCCGACATCGATCAGCCGCAGGCTCGGGATATCCTGATCGATTGATGAGAGCATTGTCGGCACGGCGCCAAGTACAGTCACACGCTGCTCTATGAGGAAACGCGCGAGTTCATTTCCAACACGGCTGCCTCCGTCTGCCGGGCCGGCCACCAGTGTCGCACCTGCGTTAAATGTCGTCCAGATCTCTTCGATAGAAAAATCAAAGGCGACGGTGATTCCCTGAAAAACGCGGTCCTCAGGGCGAATGCCGTACACATCGGTGACGACATTGATCAAATTGACAACGCTTCGATGTTCGACTTCAACGCCCTTTGGCCTGCCAGTGGAGCCAGAGGTGTAAATGATGTAAGCCAGCTCCCTTTCAGGATCATCCAATAGAATTTCAGGGCGGGTATCCGGCTGTTTCTCAATTTCAGTTCTTTCAATATCCAACAGTACCTGTGGACAGTTGACCACGGAACTACGGGTTGATATCAACTCGGTTGAAATTAGAACCCTAAACTCAGCATCATCAGCGATATACGCAATGCGTTCAATGGGAAAGCTTGTGTCCAGAGGAACATAAGCTGCGCCGATCTTCAGCACGGCGATAATTGCGGCGTAGGTCTCGATTGAACGCTTAAGTAATATGCCGACACGATCCCCAGCTTGGACATCTCTTGTGAGCAAATGGTTAGCAATGCGATTTGCGTAGCTCTCCAGCTCTCGATAGGAGTATTCTTTTCCTTCGCAGACGACTGCTATATGATCGGGCGTTGCATCTGCAGTTCTTTCGAACAACTGCTGTAGCATTGCAGGCGTAACTTGAGTGTCTTGATACAAGACAGACGGAATTTCTCTTGCAAGTACTGCGTGAGATTCTTGTATTATAGTCACTATGATCCGTTAAAGTATAATAGGTACCTGTAATATAAAGACCTGGTACTATTTATTTTCTACCTTAGTATATTACCAATTGGTTGATTAGTGATATATATCTATACGCAGTTGGCAAGCTAATTTGGATGAGATGATAAAAAAGAAATGCATACCGATACGCTGCCCAGGAATAGTCTGTATAAGCAATTGAAATCGGAATTAAAAGTAGTACCATGGTTTTATAACCAATCACACTGAAGATATTCTTATATAATGAGATTGGAAATGAAGAATACAGCTCTAATTTGTATCTTAGCAATAGTTATTTTATTCGCAGTGGTCAGGGAAGTTCGGGCTCAGGAGGTGGACATACCGAGCGACATTCATGATCTTAGCGAGAGCGAGGTCACATGGGACAGCTACACATTTCCCGGCTTCTACTACGATATAGATAACGATATCGGAACTGAGACACTTACCTTCAGGCTGTCCGATATTAGCCAAGATTGGGCAAGCGCTGTGCTGAGTGATCAACCTGATGTTAACGGCAACAGAGGCGCAGTCTATACTACAGAGGCCCTGCCGGTTGATTTTAGCTTTGGGCAGTGGGGTCAGTATGAGGAGATTGGATTTCTAGGAGGAGACTACTTTGCCGCGTATGACAGCAATGCAACTGAGGATATGAATGCTACTGGCCGGTCGGTTCCATTCCTATATGATAAATCTGATAATAGAAACCTAATGGCCAATGGACAAATCAGTGAGATCCTGATCGATGACGATACTGAGCAGACATTCAACTCTTCGAATCCTCTGGAGCTGGAGGAGGGCTATAACCTCTCCATCAAGAATATAGATGCTGACAGCAATAAGGTCTACGTCGAGCTGAGCAAGAACAGTCAAGTCGTTGATTCCAAGGTCATTCAGCCTTCCATAGAAAATGCCAATATCGGCGATGAGACATACTACTACAAAAAAGACCTCGGAAACACCAAAGGCATGGTCAATATTGCAGTCCACTTCAAGAATGTGTTCGGTAACGCTAACAGCAATATCGCTACTGTCGATGGAGTATTCCAGATATCCGATACGTCCACATCAATCACAACGGGCCAGCAATATGACAAGATGTCCATCAGATCGGTTGATCCGGCTACGATGACTATCGTGATGGATAACAAGGACAATCCGATAACCCTTAGCAAGGACAAAGATATCACGCTTATGGATGACATCCACATCAGAACCGCCGACCAGGATGAAACATCTGCAGACAATCCTCTGAGGTACTATCTCTACTACAAACAGGAACAGTAAACGCCGAGCATAGTGAGATATATTGGCTTCGCGCTTACAGGACCAAGGGATTACTAAGAATAGGGCGAAAGTAGTCCGAGGAATGATGGACTATAGTTAAGAACCAAACACTTTAGACTTATCTTCAGAACTAAGAAAGCGCTCGATCCATCCTCGTGCAAAGCTCAGCTTTGCAGCGTATTTAAGGAAAGCACTTTCTATTATCTCCTTCAAATGATTAGCATCTTTGATAAAATTGCGGGAAATAATTCGCTTAATGCTTTTCCAGATAAACTCAATAGGATTCAAATCAGGAGAATATGGCGGCAAAAATACCAATTTGATATCGCATTCTTCAGCGAACACTAATGTATCTTGTGTTTTATGTGGCCTAGAGTTATCAGCAAGTCCGATTATTGTCTTTTCAGGGTTTGCAATTCTTATATCTCTGAGAAAGTCGCAAAAATCCCAAGTTTTTGATTCCTCTTTGAATTCTATTACAGGTGATCCATTAAGAGGATAAAAACCAAAAGCATTTGCTTTATATTTACTGGTATTTTTAGCTATTTCTGGCTTATAGAACGACCATAACTTTTGCGTGTTAGAAGTCGTCTGAGGAGATGCCTCATCTATGAAACCAATTATTATATTTTCCTCTATAGCAGGTAATCTTTTTTTAAAATTTCTTCTGCATTTTCTGGCCTGCGGTAGTCATGAGGATAAGGCTTAGCGCATTTCATTCCATATTTCTTTAAAATAATTCTTATTTGCTTCAAAGTATATTCTACATTAAACTCTCTATAGATGAGATCTCTAACCTCTTCAGAAGCCCAATTGTCTTTTTGTTCAAGAAGCTCAAGTAGTCTATCCTTTTGATCTTTTGAGAGTTTTGATGGCCTACCACCAGCAAATCGTGGAATCAGTCCGTTATATCCTTCATTATTCCAACGATCTTGCCAAATATATCCAACAGGCTTTTTTGCTCCGACTAAATCGCATGCTTCTTCTACGCTTTTTCCGTTGTATCTATGTTTAATGAAGTATAAACGTTTTAGCACTCTTGTACTAATCTCTAAAGTCTTTATCCTTCTATCAAGCTCTTCGACGATCATATGCTTTTTAATATGAATTTGTTCTGGATGGGACACAAGAGTTCTATTGTTGATGTAGGTAATAAATGTTTGGTTTTGGACTATAATTTGATAGTAAGCGAAAAGAAACACATAAATTTACCCTTTACCTATATTAGGTTCATAAAGACTGCATCGAGATGAACAGAAATGAAAGTTTTAGGAATAAATGCAAGCCCTCGGGGCTCAAGAAGCAATACTCTGAAGTTAGTTAAGGCTGTTCTTGAAGGCGCCAAGGAGAATGGTGCGGATGTTGAGCTGATCGATGTGTGTAAGCTCGATATAAAGTACTGCAATGGCTGTCACGTCTGCTACAAGGAAGGCGAGTGCACATTCGAGGACGACTTTAAGAGCCTCTTTGAAAAGATGCTTGCCAGCGACGGGCTTGTCTGGGGCTCCCCCAACTACATCAGGGGCGTCACTGCACAGATGAAGGCGCTCCTCGATCGCATGGCCGATGCCATACACTGCCAGCGCTTTACGGGAAAGTACTGTTGCACTGTAGCAACAGCCGGAGGCAAAGCCACTGATGAAGTCACAAGCTACCTTAACGGTGTTCTCATTACTTTGGGTGCAAATGCGGTAGGAAGCGTAGGAGCCTCTATGGCAGAGGGACCGCAGGCCATGCAGGATGCTGAAAAGAAGGCGAAAGAGCTGGGCGCGGCTCTCGTAGATGCAATAGCCAGCAAGAAAGTGTACAAAGACCAGGAAGCATTACATAAAGAGATCCGGGAGCGCTTCAAGAATCTAGTGACGGCAAATAAAGAGGAGTGGCCTCATGAGTATGAGCACTGGTTGAAATTGGGATGGCTCTGAAAGATATCATAAAAAATCCTATTACTTTTATGGTTTCGCCATCTAGACAACTCATATTTTCCAGTTTTTATTCTCTTTATGCGTCTTATTATATCAGCGGGTTGTCAGAGTTAAATAACCCTACTGGCGTCACAAATCACTCTAGCGTTTCTGGGATGACATAACCTTTCCTTTAGGATGAATAGCATATGCTACTATTGTATTATGAGGCAGCATCATGACGGCGTTGAAGATCAAGGGGGAGCGTTCAGAAACTAGCATCCCACGGATACCGAACCTCTGACGCGAAACGCTTTTATCGATCCAGATCATATCGCCTGATGGTGGGGTTTCGGTGAAAAGCAGTCTCATAAGTCTCATAATAATGATATTATTGGTAATGAGCGCTCTGCTGGTTGTCTGCAATGCACAGTCTGGAGGCAGTTTCCAGAGCGTAGGCGGGGATTTCGGGAGAACCTGGTTGAATAACTTCCAGGCCCAGAACCCAGCGCCTGCTGAGAACGTTAGCAAAAGCAATGGTCTCTGGAGCTGGGGCGGCGCTCCCAAGGGAAGATCGGTTATAAATGGACAACTGATGAACAATCCATATTATTACTGGCAATCTCTAAACTTATCCTATGGCTGGTTAGGACAGGCTTATGTGGATAATAAAACGGGATATCCAGTATTTGCCTTCGTAGATCCCTACACAGGAAGTCCGGATTACTTCTATATGGATCCGAAAACCGGCGGTCCAGTCTATGTTAATTCAGGATCTGCTTGGGGGTCCGACAATGGCGTTTCTGCCAATAATGTGCCTCCATGGATATCGAACCCATCCGGTTATACACCGGATGCTTCATGGCTCGGCACGCCGTACGGTCCCGACGGCAGTGATGTTAGTGATGTATATGGTAATCCCAACACTGACACGTCTTCATATTATAACTATAATAGCGGCGGTGGGACTGAGTATGGCGGCACGGGGATGTACTAGGATGGTCTAGGCAGTCCACGAAATTATGACCCCATAACCTTTTTCAGGGTCTAACCGGCAAGGTATATATTGGCTGTTTCTCGTTTGCTATCGCAGCGAATTGGTCTAAATATACGGACAGCACAACAAAGACTGATAGCGCTGCCAGCCAGGACTAGCGTTTCTATGCCATAGTTTATATATACGGGCTTCGTCTATTTAGGAACTCGTGGTTTAGCGATATATGAAGCTGCTGGCGTTCATCATCCTGGGGATTATCCTAGTTTCGATATCCTGTGCTGAATCTCTCTCAGGAATGATCATTGCTAGGCCTGGGGCATTATCCCAAGATGACATGAACCGATCTAATCATATTTTTTCTTTGTTCCCTGAGATTTCAGCCGATAATATTATCGATACGATAGCCGCCAGGAACAATTTTCTCCCTATCATTGATAATATTTCGAATGCCTCTCTGCTGAATGTAGGTGTTTCAGATGTTAGGGAATTAGAAATACCTACATATGATGACGAGGGTCAATGTGTTCACCCCTCAGTCAGATATATTCATGGAGGATGGGCAGGTTATGAGTGGTGGATGGCCTTCACGCCTTATCCAGATGGAAATTCTAACCACGAGAACCCATCTCTTGTGGCATCAAATGATGGTATTCATTGGGTAGTGCCTGCGGGGCTAACAAACCCTATTGATCCAGCTCCTCCACATGGACATAATGCCGATACAGAATTAGTATACGATGGAAAAAATATGCTGGTATACTATATAGATGTGATGAGGGACAGTTTCACAAAGGGGCGGGTAAGAGCACACGCCACCATATGTCACCGCAGGGTAGTGTACCCGGATATGTCTGTAGGCGCTGAGGAGACTTGCACCAACTTTTATCCTATATCTCCAGCAATAATACGTAAAAGTGCAGATAACTGGATCGCTTGGTATTGCAATCTCACATCACTACAGCTTTGCTACGCCACTTCAAAGGAGGGGCTCGCCTGGACAGATCCTGAGATTGTACATATAGATATGCAGGATATGGTTCCTTGGCATGTAAGCGTTTTACAAGTTAATAAGGGCTATTTGTTCTTGGTTCCTGCATATCAACCGGGGGATAAAAACGCCCATACAAAGCTTTACCTGGGATATGCGCCTGATTTGAACTCCACCATAAAGACTACTCTAATTCTATCTCCTGAACAGGGATGGACAGAGCGAGATGTATATAGGTCTTGCATGGTGGGATCCAGGATCTACATTTCTGCTTCGGATAATAAACGTCACTGGCATATAGGATATGGTACTATAGGCCTGGGCCAAGGGAATGATCTATTGAAGGGCTAATAGAGAAGCTAATAGAGTAAGTGTCCTCATTGGGTTGATTGGAAAATAACGATCTCATAGAGGATGATGAGGATGAGAAAATAAGATTTGAAAACGGCGCAAAACAACCTATCGTCTTAGGCTGAATGCGTCGCCGTTACTTTGCTAAGTTTAATACAGTGGTATTGAGATTGAAGTTACATCATCCCGGGCATTCCCATTCCGCCCATTCCGCCCATGCCCATTCCCGGCATGCCTCCCATCCCGGGTGGCATTCCGCCAGGGGCACCCTCTTCCTTCTTCTTTGTGGAGGCAAGGACGTCATCGATCCTCAGTATCAGGCTTGCAGCATCGGTTGCAGACCGGATTGCCTGTATCTTGACCCTTAATGGCTCGACTACTCCGAGCTTGTACATGTCAGCGATCTGGCCTGTATATGCATTTAGGCCGGCATTTTTATCCGTCTCGTGCCTGTTCTTCAGCTCCACAAGCTTATCGATAGGATTGAATCCAGCATTCTCTGCCAGGGTCTTGGGTATGATCTCCATGGCCTCGGCAAACTTTATGACCGCCAGTTGCTCGCGCCCTTTGAGGGTCGATGCATACTCCCTCAGCCTTAGTGCGAGCTCTACTTCAGCAGAGCCGCCGCCTGCCAGCACCTTTCCGTCCTCTACGACGTCTGCCACGGCATGGAGGGCATCATCCAGAGACCTCTCGAGATCATCAAGAACCTGCTTAGTTCCGGCCCTTAGAAGCAGAGTGAATGAAGGGTTCTTTGTCCCTGTGACAAATGTCATGACTCCGGTGCCGACTCTCCTTTCCTCGACAACTGCTGCAGTTCCGAGGTCGTTGGGAGTCAGCTCCTCAAGGCTGGTGATTATGTTTCCGCCTGTAGCCCTTGAGAGCTTATCCATATCGCTCTTGATTACACGGCGTAAGGCCAGGATGCCTGCGTTCGCCAGGTAATGCTGGGCCATGTCATCAATGCCTTTCTGGCAGAAGACCACGTTTGCGCCACTGGCGATGACTTTATCGGCTACAGCTTTTACTGCATCCTTTTCGTGCTCCATAAAAGCCTGGAATTGGGCCGAGTTGGTTATCTGGTACTCCGTCTTTGTCTCAGTATCCTTTGATTCGATTGCGGTGCTGAGGAGAGCAATCTTGGCATTCTCAATCCTCCTGGGCATATTGCTGTGAAGTATCGGCTTATCGACAACCACACCCTCAATAAGCTCAGAGTCTCCTATGCTCTCGCCGACCTTCTTCTCAACATTGACCCTGTCCAGGTCAACCTTCTTCTTGCCGTCATATGTATCGATTGACGAGAGGACGAGGTCAACTGCGAAATTGTCGATCTTGCTGTCCTGGGGAGTTGCCATCTTTCCGGTTATCGCCGTCTCAGCTATCAGAGTAAGAATTTCCTTGTTATTAACGGATACATCTATAGCAATGCTATCGAGGATCTTGAGGGCCTTCTCCGCGGCCAATCTGTAGCCCTCGACTATGACTGTGGGATGAACGTTAGAGCCGAGCAGGTCCTCAGCCTTCTTCAGAAGCTCGCCGGCGAGTATGGCGACGGTCGTTGTTCCATCGCCAACCTCTTTGTCCTGTGTTTTGGAGGCTTCGATGATCATCTTGGCAGCAGGATGCTGCACATCCATCTCCTTCAGGATTGTGACACCGTCATTGGTTACAGTCACATCTCCCATAGAGTCTACAAGCAGCTTATCCATGCCCTTGGGGCCGAGTGTGCTTCGAACTGCATTTGCGACCGCTCGGGCAGCAATGATGTTGTTTGAAATAGCATCTTTTCCCGTCTCTCTGCGGGTATCTCTTAAAATGATTACAGGCATACCGCCTAATCCTGCCGTTTGACCTGCCATATGGTATCCTCCACTTATCTCAGGATCACAGTATTTGCTCGTCTATAAAAGATTTTTCCTTATAGGTACTGTCGTTTTCTCTGGTGTTTGTTTATGGTGGTGCAACTATGGTGTTAGCACCAAATAACTTCCTAAATACGTGTTACTGGGTGATAAGAGACATTGGAAGAAAATTTAATAGATTGCTCTCCGAAAGAAGGCTTATATCTTTCAGCGTTAAACATGCAAATCATGGAGCTACGGGCCAAACTAAAAGAGGAGTCGTGGTGGATTAGCATGCTCCTCGCCGTCTTGCTTAGCGCCGGTAGCTATATCGGATCGATTTTAGGCATTATTTCAAGAGATGTGATGAGTTTCTTACTAATAATTTTATTTATAACTTATTCTATTTGGAATTCCTTAGTTTTACGGAAATACACTAAAGCGACTGAGAATGAATCTACTAAAATCGAGAATATGAGCCATGTTGATGAAGATGATTCAAAGGTAAAGGAACTTGAACTCAAATTGGAAAAATCAAGAAAAGAAATTGCGGAATGGGCAGAAATATGCGAAGGTCTAAAATATCACCTTGCGCCAGAGATTGAAAAATGGGAAATGCAAAAAAAGACAGGTAAAAGAGGATCAGTAACTGATTATGGTGTGGTTGTCTTCGAACATAGAAAAATGGGATATGATAAAGCCGTTCAGAAGCTAAAAGAATATAATGAGACTAATGGATCAGAAAAACCAGGAGCGCAGTTAAAAAGTTCTCTAGGGGGTATCGATAGAGCACCCCAAAGCGATGAGTTGGAGAAACTTATCAAGCCCTTATATCTGTCTTTAGATTCAAACCATGACAATCCAATCAAAGGGGCGCATTTAGCATTAGGCGAAATAAAACAATATGGCAATTTAGCACAACCGGAATTGCGAAAATTGCTAAGTCGATATTGCGAGATCAGAGAAGAGCATACAAAGCCGGAGGATATGGAAAAAACTGCACATTGGGATCACCAGAGAAGGTTGATTGATGTAATCAATCAGATAGATGTTCTTGTTAAAAAACGATATAATGAACTAATGTGGGAAGAAGATCAGAGTTAAATTCCTTTTCTTATGCTCTTCTCAAGCAATCCCATCCACTTATTCTCCCCTTCCACCCCGATCCCTGCCATTTCTGCCGGTGTCTTCCCATTAAGAGCTTGATGCCCTCTAATGAAGTTATAATAAATCTGATTCATTGGCAAGATAAGCGTATCATCTACCTTGACCCTTTGGCAGCGTATTATACACAAACGCTAATAAAAGTTTTATATCGATGCCAGAATTATATCGCTAGGCATTCGGGCAGATTCTTATTTACTCGTCTACGGAGTTCATCGTTTGCCTCCCCGTACTTGAAGTTAACATGTATCCTTTTGGCAATCGCCAGCCAATGCACTTTTACCACTGATGTCTTAGGCAATCCGGCTGCATCACACATAGGTGAACCAATTGGGATTAGTATGTCAGTAGGTTGCATATTATCTGTTTGAGAGGTAATATATGCAACCGTAAGTTGTCTATCATTCAAATCATGATATAGAACTAAAGCAGGTCTGCGTTTCCCTTCGACGAGATCTGAATGAGAAAGAGGTATATTTACTATGTCTCCTTTCTTCAGATCCTCCCACATACACATATGATCACTATCTAATAATCGGGTTTATCTGCCAAACACTCTGCAGTTAACTTGGTAAGACCTTCTATAATCTGATCTGCCGTTAGGTCCTCATCAGAACAATTACGATCTTCCATAGGATTAACTAAGTTAGGTCTTGGATGCAAGCTTTCACACATTACAACAACATACTTATCAACTTAGATATAAGTCTTTCATCTAATGAATTAAATCTCTTCATTTATTTAGACTTCTTAAATCGCTATGAGGCATTGAAGCGTCACAGCTTAGGGATGAAAGGATTCAGTTCCGATGAAGCCGTACAAATGCTGGAGCACCACGGCCCAAGCAGTATACAGAAACCTCATAATCCATCGCTTATGCTAATACTCCTGAGGCAATATGCCGTCATATATATCATAATAAAAATAATCTATAAGAACCTAAAGAAATACCTATTATTTTTTCAGAAAATTTTATATGCGTGAAAGGTCAAATCAGATCTCGAGGAGGTTCAACCATTAATAGTATTATTATGCTGTTACTAGTCACTTCAGTGATAATCTCAACCTCGGCTGGGCTAGAGCCTATTGCGCTTGGCCAGGGGAGGGTAGATAAAGCAATCAACCTGGACATGGGATCAAGGCAATCTTCTGTAACTCCAACTTTTGGAATGAAAGGGTTTGCTTCTCCTCTTGTTCCTCAGCCCATGGAGCTGGACCCTGGAGCCATGGTAACGCAGTCCCAAAGGCTCAGAGACCAGTCGCAATCACTGAGGGATCAGTCCAGTGACATCTACAACGAGACTGCAGTTCTCCTGGACAAGACATCTGCATTTGCAGATCAGGTCGAGAATGATAAAGCCAGGGTTGAGGTTCTAAAGGAAGATGCGAGCCTTAGCGCAAACTCATCTCTGAGAAGTGCCCTGATGGCCGGGGATTACCTCAATAATACCAGGGCAGTATATGGCGATACTAGGACGGTATATAATTGGACCAAGATCTCGCAAAAAAAGGTCGAGATTGCTACAAGGATGAATATGGCAGTAGCGGTTGTCGGTGCCGGCATATACAATAATGCGCCGACTGGCATGAGCGATGTTAGCTCTCTACAGCAAGAGGTCTCGATTCTATCTGAGAAAGTGGATACCCTGGAAAGAAGGATATCCGAACTTGAAAATATGACACGGGCTAAATGATAGATATATAAATGATTTGATTTCAGGAGCTAGACTGATTGCTGGACTGATTGGGCGGCGTCTTGGCAATACAGAATACGTTTGGCGTAGATGTCATGTTATAGAACGTCTTTGGCCGCCCTTCAGGATAGACGACAGTAAGCTTATCTACCTTAATGCCGAGCGGCCTTGATTCAAACAAATAGTAACCGCTGTTGTATTCGCCCGCTCCGCTTGCCATCAAGCTCGCGCTATCTGGGTTGGCGCTGATGGTTGTCACGTTATGGAAATTGCCTAATACTGAGATGAGGTCAGGCTCAATGTATTTACAGCCCAGTGCAATTACATAAAACTTAGTGAACGTCTCTAAAGTATAGTTTATCTCAAAAATGGCATTACCTTCATCCAAACGCATGTTAATATCTTTTACATAGAAGTAGTTTTCACACATCGCAGGGGAGATAGTAAGTGCTATTATAGCAATAAACGCTGTTGCTGCCAGAAGAGACTTCATGTACATATTATTGTCAACCTTCATCCTTTGAAGCCTAATAGTGCAGGTAGGACGAGTATTGCCAGCATGAATACTACGAAGGCTCCAAACATGATCTGTTGACGTCTCTGGGTCGATTTGTATTTGGATTCGCAGAGCTCATCGCAGAAACTTCCTTCACCAATGGCATTGCCGCATACGATGCAATGCTTATGAGGCGTTATACCTGCCATGCGATCACCCATTGAATATGGTTGATCCAGTGAGTAAATAAGGTTTTGCACGGCAAAGCTTTGCTGGGGGGGCACTGATGTGAGATGAATATTAGTTATCCGGCTGATAATATTGGCTATATGTGTTGATAATATCTGTTGATGTCGGTGATAGTCTTGGTTAATACTGGCTATGTGCATCGATAGTCTATTTTTTATCACAATTAGTACACGGCCCTAGAGTGTTCTGTGGCATCTATACTATGCTAAATAGAGTAACGAGTTCGTGTTATTATTTTTCATTAATCTAATTCGGTTCTATAAGTGCTCTGCGTTCAGGGCAATCGATTTACAATTATAACTTATAAAATAATATTATAAAAGATATCGAACATGTTGCAGCTCAAGAGTCTGAGATATTTCTCATATTAGTCAAAATTTTAAGTTTATTTTTCCACTGGAAATAAAGGGGTCGTGTGATTGGCTATGATCGCTGTACGATAGGTTGTGCTACTGGTTGAATGCCGTATGTCTTGCATCAACTTTAAAAGGACGTCTGCTACAGTAGCAGACATGCTCAGATTATCTATGCTCATCTGCATAGCCCTAATTATCTGTCTCTTGCCAGCAGAATCTAGAACGTACATGGTGGATGATAACGGCTTTGCGGATTACAAAACAATCGGCCAGGCTGTAGTGGCCGCAAGCAACGGCGATACGATATATGTCAAACCAGGTATGTATAGCGAATCGTTCACTCTAAACAAGAGCCTCAGTCTCATGCCGCTTGTAGGCGAGAAAGGAGATATCGTTTTAAAGGGCGATGGCAAAGATATCGGAGTGAAGATCACCTCTGACGGCTGCTCTATAGAAGGGCTGACTATAAAGAACTTTAATAAATCTGGGATAAATGTTTTATCGAGTGGTAATACCATCAAGAACTGTAAATTCGAGAATGATGACCCGGCGCTCCTTTTCGAAAACTCTAATCAAAATCAGATAAGCAATAATGTTATGATAGATTGCCGCGGAGGAGTGGCGCTTAAAGATAGCTCCCGGGAGAATACAATAACAAAGAATGAGATAGATGGCGGCGTTGTGTCCATTTACCTGGATAAAGTGGATAACAACAGTGTTTTAAGTAATTTTTTAACCGGAGCCACTTTAGGTATCTGGTTTACTAATTCAACCAGCACAGAGGTTGTTGGGAATGATATAAGCAGCAAGACATTTGGCATTTGGGTAACCAATAGCAGTACTGGCAAGCTGGCGGATAACAAAGCAGCACGTAGCAACTGGGGTATTTACCTTATGAACACAACCGGCATGGAACTAACTAACAACAGCATCAAAGATGTAGTGTCTGGAATAACTCTCGAAAGCTCAAAGGATAATGCTGTCATTGGATGCCGGGTAAGCAACAGTAGTACTGCCTTCAGCCTCGACTCAAGCTCAAATAATACCATTGATAGGAACTCGATCTCGGATGTAAAGGATACTGCCATGAACATAGGTTACTCGGATGACAATGTATTTGCCGGAAATCAAATTTCGAAAGGCGAAAGAGGCATTCTGATAGCTTATTCATCAGCAAATAAGCTTCAGGACAATGAGCTTAAGGATATCAGGCATGGATTGTATGTTGATGGCGAGTCCTCTGAAAACTACAATAACTCTATCGATGAGTCCAATGAGATAGACGGAAAGCCTATAGCTTACATCTACGGCCAATCTGGCGGGCTTATTCAGCACAGGGATCTGGCACATCTGACATTGGCCTACTGTAAGGGTTTCACTGTGGAGGATAACAACATATCCAACGATGCTCTTGCTCTCTTCGGATCTGATAGCAATAAAATCTTGGATAATAATGTATTAAAGTGCTATGGCGGCATGTTTCTGCTAAATTCCAAGGCCAATCTCATAGACCGGAACAGAGTATCCTTGAGCAGTTTCAGCGGGATCTTCCTTGTCAGCTCCGATTCAAACACCCTAAGCGGGAATGAGGCTTCCAAAAATAATCAGATGGGCATATCTCTCCTAAATTCAGCGAACAACATCCTTCGCGATAACACTCTAAACAATAACTATGATACTGGAATCTGGCTCAATTTATCCAAGGATAATGAAATTTCCAGGAACAACGTTTCCAATAATCCCCAAGGAATGCAAGCGATATACTCTGATGGCAATTCGATTTACAACAACGATTTCATCAGCAATTTAAAGAATGGAATCTGGCTCAATTTATCTAATGATAATAAGATCTTCGAGAACAATATCTCGAAGAACGCCATGGGAGCACAGCTTATACAGTGCAAGGGGAATGAGATTTACCACAATAACTTCATTGGAAACAAAGAGCAGGCAGAGGATAAGGAAGGAGATAATCGGTGGGATCTGGGCAATGTAACAGGAGGAAACTACTGGAGCGATCATACGGCTATTGGTAATCCGAGCACAGGCTGGGAGAAACTGCTGCGTGGAGCGAAGAAGGATAATTACCCATTCCAGGATATGAACGGCTGGTTTATGGCTAATAAATCGGCAAGTTCTACTCCCGGTTCTAATGCGAGTTTGATCATAAATTATAAGTCTGTGAAGATCTAAGTAAGGAAGCAGATTAAAAAGGAGAATGTCATGGCAAAGAAAAAGGATGAGGGCAGCGGCCTTATGTCCTCCGCAGGACTGATGAGGTACTTCGAGGCCGATGATACTGCAATAAAGCTGGACCCCAAATTAGTGGTTGCTGTAGGTGCCGGAGCAGGCGTAGTTATAATGGCGCTGAACATAGCCTTCAGGCTGTGGCCTTAGCCACGGCCTGATCACCTTAGGCTATATTTTAAGATCTCCTGTAGCCAAAGCTTACTGTTTTGTTTTCTATCTCAATTTTCTCTATCTACATAAAGCGGCTTTATAAAATTATATTACTCAACAATCAATCCTGGATTGAGCTAACTTAGAATCAAAAATGGCATCAGAGCCGGATCTGTGCGATACAGCCCTCATCATTACTACAATCGCCTAAGTCATCGATCATCTCTAGAATCTTATTTACGATCTCGCGGAAGCACAGACCCGCTTTGCTTTCCATCTCGACAAATGTAAGCCCGCGGTCTCCAAGAGTGCTCACATCTGGATCGATAGGTATTGCGCCGAGGAATGGAACACCCAACTCATCGGCTGCCTTCCTACCTCCGCCGGTGCTGAAGATGTAGATAGTCTCACCGCAGTGGGGGCAGCACAGGCCGCTCATATTCTCCACAATCCCCAGAACAGGGACACCCATCGTCATGATCATGTTCACTGCCTTGAGAGAGTCGAGCAGTGAGACCTCCTGTGGAGTAGTTACAACTATAGCGCCGGTGATATCTGGGATCAGCTGAATAACGCTCAGCGGCTCATCGCTGGTGCCGGGCGGCAGATCGACGAGAAGGAAGTCCAGATCTCCCCAGTTTACTCCCTGGATGAACTGCTTTATAGCTGCCATCTTCTTTGGGCCGCGCCATACTACTGCAGAGTCGCGGCTGGAAAGGAGTAGTGCCATAGATGTAACCTTTATGCCGTCTGCATCGCCCGGCTCAAGGCCATCAGGCCCAGGGGTCATCCTCTGATCCTCGATTCCAAAGAGCTTGGGTATATTCGGGCCCGTAATATCGGCATCTAATAGGCCAACGCTGTATCCCCTGATTTTCAAGGCCCGTGCGAGGTTCACCGATACTGTGCTCTTTCCCACTCCGCCCTTGCCGCTCGCTATGAGTATTTTGTGCTTTACTCTGACCATGCGCTCAATTGCACATCCGTCGCTCTTCATCCTATCATTATCTTTATCTTTGCACGAACTTTTCTGAGAACAATTCTCGCATTTGCTCTGAGTCATTCGAACCATCTTCTGCTTGGAAGTATTGCTTGCCGTTATGCCATCGTCTTACAATTCTGTTTTCCTTCTCCAATATCTTGAGATATTTTATGACATCGTTTTTATCCGCGCCGGGCAGCTCGCATATCTCCACAAGGGTGTGCGGTTCTGAAGACAGGAGCTCAAGAAGCTTGGACTTTGCTTTTGCTGGAATACGCCAATCCCAATCTGGAATAAGCTCTGCGCCTTCAAAGATCTCGAGCATACTTTGCATATCTTTTTTGCTCAAAGGCGATACAGGCTCAGCTGGAGGGCGGATGACGGTGTTGAGCTGAATTCTGTCGGGATTTATCGAGTTCGCAGCCTTTGCAATCATCTCTGCCTCGTGGTCATTCACATCCTTAACAAGCATTACCTCGAGCCATATCTCGCCGCTGAACTCCTTTCGAAACAGCCTCAGACCTTCGATTATGTCTTCGATTCTTAGGTCAGGCGCGGGCCTATTTATTGCTTCGAAGGTCCTCTGAGTAGCGGCATCCAGAGAAGGCAGAACAACATCCGCAGAGGCGACTTCCTTTCTTACCCTTTCGCTTGTAAAAAGTGTGCTATTTGTGATAACTGCTATGGGTGTATCTACTATCTCTTTGGAAATGCGAATAAGGTCCCCAAGGTCTGAACTAAGCGTAGGTTCGCCGGACCCTGCAAATGTGAGATGATCGAAGCCTTCATTTTTCTTTGCCCGAATCTCTCTTATTATCTTATCGGGCTGGACAAACCTATCTCTGCAATTGGCGAGGCATGTCGTCCTGCCCAACTCGCAGTAAATGCAGTCCAGATTGCATGTCTTAAAGGGCAGAAGATCAACGCCCATCGATAGGCCGAGCCTGCGAGAGAGCACAGGGCCAAAGAGGTATTCCATTATTCAAGTCCTATCGGTTATCTTTGGTAGTAGGCTATCACGTACTGGATATAACTCTATCTTTTGAGCAAAGCTTAAAAGACCGCGGAATAAATAAAAGGGCATGGATAGAGCTGCTGAACTTATTCAAAAGCTAGGGAATAGCAATGATTATTTTGAGCGCCAGAAGGCTGCCTGGGCTCTCGTGAGTTTAGGAGAAGCATCTGTTGATCCGCTCATCAATGCGCTTGAGACTGGCGAGTTCTCAGATCTGCGATACAAAGCTGCTTGGGCTCTGGGAAAGATAGGAAGCCCAAGGGCAATTAAGCCTCTCGGGAATGCTCTTCTCAATGATTCCGATTACGTGGTTCGTGAATGGTCTGCTGCAGCTTTAGAGACTATGAACAACCCATCTGCGGTGCCATATCTCGTCAAGGCCGTAAGATCTGATAGCAGCAAGGATGTCCGCTTACGCGCAGGAGTTGCGCTGCGGAATCTAGGTGCGGCAGATGCATTAATGGATCTTCTCAAATCTCCAGAGCCTGAGATAAGGGGAATGGCGATTACAGGCCTTGCAAAGATAAAGCATAATGCTGCACAGGAGGAGGTCGCTCGCTTTATCGAGGATGAAGATATTGAGGTCAGGAGAAGGGCGACAGCCTTCATGGGCGAGTGTGCTGGCGATAGAGCCCTTGATATTCTTGGCAAGGCCATTGAGGATTCTGATCCCGCAGTAAGGACTGAGGCGCTAAAATCATTGGCGCAGATAAAAGGAGAAAATGCCTGCAATCTCGCCCTAACTGCACTGAAGGATGAGGATTATGGCGTGAGGTTAACGGCCGTTACAACTTTGGGCGAGATTGGCCGAAACTCTGCCGTTGATCATCTGGTCGAGATTATGTTTGGCGAGGATGAAGAGGAGATCCGCGCCTGGTCTGCCTGGAGCCTCGGAGAGATCGGAGATGAAAGGGCAATAGAGCATTTGCGCAAAGCCTATAAGACCTGTCCAATGGGGGTTATGAAGATGGCTAAAGATTCGCTTGTTGAGGTATTCAAGCAGGAACCCTGAACTTTTTTCGAATCCTGTTAATGCAGCCTCAGACATTCTCAAGAACAGTCCTCAGCTTCTCCTTCGCCTGCCTGACCACCTCTACCCCAAATGTAGAAACTGCTATCTTGGAGCGTGTTTCCTCCATAGCAGCAGTCAATATCTTCATGGTTTCAACAGATCCTGGGCAGGATTCGTTTACTTTGACTTGATTCTCAGAGCCATAGATTCCTAAAAAAGGGAAGATGCGGCATGACCAGGGGCGAACAGTGTAAATCTTGCAGACCTCTGCCTCAATATCGTAAAACTTGCACGGCAAGATATGCTTGAAATCAAGCACTTCTGGTTTGTCTGGATCTTTAACAGTCAGCTTTTTGATAGCCTTATTTGTGGGTATCTTAAGATGCTTTGCAATTTTGGCGATATCCTCATGCTTAAGCCTTATAGGGTCACCGGTTGTGCAGCAGGTTCCGCAGTGTTTGCACTCAAAGAGGCTGTGGCAGGCCATACGATAGTAATCGATAGTTGTATACTTTGGCGAGGTTGAATCTGTGAAGATATCATTATCCGATATGGCAATAGCTTTTATCAGCGTGATTGCGACTTCTTTTGCATCGGTCATGGATGCTTTTAGTATCTATTATAGATTTATTACGATTTTCCTATCAAAGCAGCTATTTCGACGAAAGCCGTAACATAATCTGCCTGAGTACAACATAGTATATATAGAAAGCCGATTTTAGGGATTGATGGCAGAGGCGGCATCGTTATAGAATGCGCTCGCCGGTGTCCAATGACGTAGTAAAGGAGATATTATGTCAAAGACGATGACGTGGTAGAGGAGATATTATGTCAAAAATTATGTCAAAATCGATACTCATTCTGGCTTTGTTATGCCTCATGGTTTCCGTAGTAGGCATCAATGCCCTAACGGCTATAGCGAGTGCAGGATGTGCAACCTGCGGCGCCGAAGAGAATTGGGACCCTCAAGCGGAGTTAAACAATATAGGAAATACAGCCGCTGAGCAGACGGGACCTCAGGTCTATAGTGCCGCAGTTGCCAGGCAGACGAACTCACAGTTCAATGTCAATGCAGCCAAAAATGGAAATACTAGCGCCAGCAACTCGGAAATGACGGATAGTCCCGTACAGGCGCCAGAGCTTAACGTCAATCTTAATAATATCGGCGCGAGCCCCAATCCAGCAAATCCTGGAAGCCCGGTTAAGATTACCGCAACCCTTGGAGATGTAGCGAATATGACCGCTTACGCGATCATCAGCAACTCCGTTGGCGTAGAAGTTAGCAATTTGACTCTGGATCAAACGCCTGGAGGAGAATATGTCGGGACCTGGACTGCGGCCATTGCGGGCGGGATTTATAATACCACTCTAGTTGCCTCAGCGCAAGGAGAATCCAAGACATTCAATGATGCATTACAGATAGCGGTAAATGAATCAGGCAATGGAACCGGTACCAGTGCCAGTGCCAGTGCCGGCAATGGCAAAACTTCTAATTATATGAAGCTGGGGTGACCTTAACCGGAATCAACACCTTTTTTACCTTTTCTTAGTAGCCCAGTAATTTACTCGATAATTCGAGTCCACTTAAATAGTCCGCTTAAATTATAGACATCCTTTTCAACCCGAGCATCTCTTGAAGATGCCATGCCAAAGGAGATCGTCCTGATAGGAAGGTCAAATGTGGGCAAATCAACCCTATTCAGGCAGCTTACTGGGAAAAAGGTCAATGTAGGCAGGAGGCCGGGTATGACAAGGTGGCCCTTCAAGGTTAAAATCGGCAATGCCGTATACGTAGATATGCCTGGCTACGGATTTATGAAATCTCTATCTAAGGAGGAGCAGGAGATGACAAAGAACTTGGTCGTTGAATACTTTGAGCAAAACAAGGACAACATTCTCCTCGCTATTCAGATCATAGATGCTGCTTCGTTCCTCGACATTGCCGATCGATGGGAGAAACGAGGCGAGGTGCCCTTGGAGATAGAGCTTTATGATTTCCTAAAAGATCTAGGGTTGGACGTGGTAGTAGCAGCAAACAAAATGGATAGAATCTCAAATAAAGATGAGGCCCTGGATGGGATTGTTGAAAGATTGGGAATGCTTCCTCCGTGGCGCCAATGGGTAGATAAAATCGCGCCGATGAGTGCCAAAAGAGGCCAGATTGAGCCGATTAAAATAATTATAAATAAGAGACTGGCAAGAGCTAGCGGTTAACGCGAGTAGTTAACGTGAGTAGTTAACGCTAGCAGTTAATGCTAGTAGCTAATGCTAGAACCTGTCATAGCAAAAGTTACCAATAATGCATCTGATGCTAATAAGCCCATTCGAAAAAATCCCTCTAAGAAAATTGTTCCGGCGGCCATTGGCCGCCTTTGATAATCAGAGTGGTTCCCTTTTACGAGAACATTCTCATCGATTCTTCCGTGCTCTGTTCTTCGTCACCGAGCACCTTCTTAATAGCCTTCTCGAAGTCGTCGCGAGCTACACATGTTGCGTTTCTACGGATGGCGTTCATACCCGCCTCAACAACAATAGAATTCAAGTCTGCGCCGCTTGCGCTATCTGTTGCCTTGGCGATCTCGACAATATCCACATCCTCGGACTTCTTCATCTTGGATGCATGGATCTCCAGGATCTTGAGCCGCGCATCCATACTAGGCATTGGGATTTCGATGATTCTATCGAATCTTCCGGGTCTAAGAAGCGCCGGGTCCAGGATATCGATCCTGTTGGTGGCTGCGATTATTTTTATGTCGCCTCTGGTTCTAAATCCATCCATCTCTGCCAGGAGCTGCATCATCGTCCTGTTTACCTCAGCGCTGCCGGTAGTGCCGTCATGCGTCCTTATGCTTCCTACAGCATCGATTTCATCGATGAATATTATAGACGGAGCCTTATCCCTGGCCATCTGGAAGATATCACGCACTAGCTGAGCTCCCTCGCCAATGAATTTGTGGACGAGTTCAGAGCCTGACATGTGGATGAAAGTTGCTTTTGATTCATGTGCAACGGCTTTTGCGAGGAGCGTCTTGCCTGTTCCAGGCAGGCCATAGAGCAGTATACCTCTTGGAGGCTCAATACCTATTTGCTTGAACATCTCAGGATGTGTTAGCGGCAGCTCAACAGTCTCCCTGATCTCCTGAATCTGGGCCTCCAAGCCGCCAACTTGCGCGTAGGATATCTCGGGAGCTTCAATAAGTTCCATAATCTTGGCACGCGCATCAACAGAGCGATCGAGAACCCTCACAATTGTAAGCGAGTTGTTTATTGCTACACGGGTGTTGGGGTCAAGCTTATCCATCAGCTCCGGCGGTGCAGTGGTTATAAACTCTTGGTTGTTACCATGTTGCCTTAAAAGGATGTAGTCGTCTCCCGTCTCCACAACTGTGGCAAGGAAAAGCGGCATCCTCTTGAGAAGAGTGTTCTCCTTCTTGAGCCTCTCCACCTCACGGAGGTATTTTTTATTTACAATAAGGGATTCGAAGAGCTTTGCTCTTATCTCCTCTCTCTCAACCTTCGTGGTTTCAAGTTCCTCTGCAAGGCTCTTGTTCTCTGTCTCAAGGGCGGAGATCCTCTTCGTGAAGAGCTCCTGAATGGTGTCCTGACCTGATAGGGTCGTTGATTCACTCATACAGAATAAGCCTGATATCTTCAAGCTTATAAACTCATTCCTGGAAGACCTTTACAGCGATTGGAATTGTGGGATATTTCTTCGGAATTTATAAATGTGATGCTAATTCCAGACTCTATATAGCTGCCGAAACTAGTGATATTAATAAAAATATAAATTATGCTTCGCCAAATCAATGGTCATTCTACAATCATTTGGAAAGATATTAATCTTCAACAGCTAGAATTAAAAATGTGATAAGATGATCACAATCCAGAAGCATATAGTTCCTCCTTTCGAAGCGGTTGAGCGCAAAGGCATTGGCCACCCGGATACACTTGCAGATGGGGTCTCAGAATCGATATCTGTAGCATTATGTCGTTTTTATTTGGAGGAGTTCGGCCAAATAATGCATTATAATGTCGATAAGGTTCTCATAATTGCTGGCAAGAGCCGTCCTGAGTTCGGAGGAGGATCGATACTTGCACCGCCATCGGTTGTGGTTGGAGGGAGAGCAACAACTCCCTCTGCGAAAGCTGTAAATGAGATTATCGATGATGCGGTCACCTCTTTTTTTAGCGCGACCTTAAAGAGCCTTAAGGAATTCAGGATCGAGCCTAGGATTGCGGAGGGGGCTCCTGAGCTCCGGAGCCTGATTGGTCGTGGCGCGAACGATACTTCAATCGGCGTAGGTTTTGCACCCCTGGATTCTATTGAAAGGCTTGTTCTGGATCTGGATGATGTGATACATGGCATCCGTGGAGTGGGTGAGGATACCAAGATTATGGCTGTGCGCATGGGAGATGATCTCGATATAGTAGTAGCTGCCGCAATGCTCTCAAAATATATTCTGTCGCGTGACGATTATTACGAAACCAAGGACCGTGTTAGGGAGGCGGTTCTAAAGAATGCCGCAGATGCGAATGTGAGCGTGAATGCAGCAGATACAGAAGATAACCTTTACCTCACAGTTACAGGCACATCAATTGAGATGGGCGATGACGGAGCAACTGGCAGGGGCAATCGCGGAAATGGCCTGATAACTCCCATGAGGCCGATGACGATGGAGGCGATAGCTGGCAAAAATCCAGTCAGCCATGTTGGAAAGATCTATAACGTCTTGGGGATGCGCGCAGCTTCGGACATTGCGGAGCTTGAGGGGGTAAAAGAGGCTTACGTGACTTTGGTGAGTAAGATCGGCTCGCCGATTGATCAACCTCTATTGAAAGGCGTGAAGATTGCTGGAGATCTTCAGCTCACAGAGGCATTGAAATCAAAAATTGAGTCTATCATCGATTACTACCTCGAGAGCACTGACGAACTGGTGGAAGAGTTTGTGAGAGGGGGGCTGAGAATTTTCTAGTCAACATCCTAAGAAGCGAATTGGCTCGTATTCCGACCATGTTGATATGAAGCGCTCCCTCGGCTTTTACGATACGGTATCGAATTATGGGATAAAATGCTCAAGGTATGGGATTTGGAGAGGCAAGGAACTTCAGACTCTTAGCTATTTTGATGTTAAACATACTCACCTCGCCAATTAACCGTAGCAGGTTATACAACTCGCAGAATTCTTAAAGATTGACCTAGCTAGCCCTCTTCCTAACTTATCGTTCATATACTTTATAGAACGAATTTTCGATAATTGACCGATAGAGATTTTTCGACAGCGGCTAAAATAGAAATGCACTGTATAATCCGGAGCGCAAATCCATGCCTTTGTAGGTCGAAAAGATGTTTATAAAAACAGTATCTTGGCTTTGAAGACGCTAAAAATAAAAGGAAAGTTTACAGGTTATACATACTCAAGGCGGTAGGATCAACGTGTATATTCCAGCTATTCTACCCCAGGTAAGGATTTTATATAAATGAGTTTTTATCATACTTTTATTATAGATAATTAGATTAGCGTAGGTTTAAATATACCGTATTATTACTGATAAACCCAAAAAGGAAATATTTTACATCAAGAGGGGAGAAATATGAGACATAAGTATTTTTACTGTAGCGAAGAACGTGAGATAAGTATAAAATATTGTCCGCGTTGTGAAGCTTGGGTATGCTACACACCTGAGAAATGGAAAATGCCCACACTGTAATACTTCGGCGAGGTAAGTTTGCCGCTTTTAATTGAGGTTGAACATGCCTAAAAAATCAATTGAGGGTCTATATGGAATTGCATCTTCGCAGGACGCAAAACTCAAAGAAAGGCATCTTATCTGGATCGGGTTTGGAATTTGTATTGAATGCAAAATTAACTTTGACTGATGATGAAAAACAATTGCTAGAAAAATATAACGTATGTTTACCGGCTTTATATTGGATAGAGCCGAGCGATCCTGAAACTGGAAAGACTAAATATTTTTATGCTTACGATTTTGTGAATGGAATAGAATTTAAACGTGATCGTATAGCTTTAATAGCTAATTTAGAGGGCGATATTAGGAAAGTGCCTGATAAACTTGCATGGCATTTAAAGCTAGCCAAAGAATGGAATGGTGAAGAAGTTATAAAACCTGGTGCCACCTGATGTTTATAGTATCTAGTTTATAGTTATAAAAGAAATGTAGTCTAGATATAACGTATGAGGGGAATGAAAACATGACAAAAAGAAAATGTGATATATGCGGAAGAGAGAGGCATGGGGCGGCGGAGTATGTGCCAAGGGCCATTTTGCATGCGAAAGTTGCCGAAAAAACCACGGTAATATATGTAAAATATGCGGTACCATTATAAGGTGAAGTTGGCCTGAACATGAATTACCTCGATCCGGCTAGTTAGTGTGCTTTAGGTCATGCCTAGCATAGTTGGTGCGGGGGTCTTATTCCCCGCACATATTCGCATATACAGAACCGGCATCTATGGACTAATACAATTTAAATATAAATATTTTGAGGGATGCAGATATGCCAAAAAGAACATGTGATATTTGCGGAAAAGAGACAGAAGTCTCTGGTGGAAAAGTATGTCTAAATGGACATTTTGCTTGTAAGAATTGCGTTTATAAATATGGCTCTAAATGCAAAATATGTGGAAAACAAATGAGTTAAATGATGCCAATTGATACTACTACAACAATAATAAAAGAATCGGAGGTGCATGGATTATTTGTCTGGTGTGCGGCGCTGCTGAAGATATGAACTCGTATTGAATGAAGGCCCTGAATGGATATACTTGACTGAAATGGCGCCGTAACCTACGCCATTATGCGCCCCCAAATAATCTCTTTTGGTATCTTTCTTGAAATTCTTAGCTACGCGGTGAATAACACATCTATAATAGCACTGGGCGTTGTTTGTATAGGCATAGAATCTGGAGCGCCAACCCATGCCTTTGCAATCGAAGAAGGTATTTATAAAATAGTATTCTGGCTCCGAAGATACAAAAAAGAAGATATACATACTCAAATTCGTTGGATGATCTAATCAGGGATCTTTTTTAGAGGGCTTCTGTCTAACCCAGGATATGGTTCAGGATATGTATCGCCATCTTTTGTGTGTCCCCATTCACTAGCCTTAGAATAAGCGTTTCTTGCTTCTCCTTCGTTACCCATAGCCTCATAACATTGCCCCATCTTGTTCCATGCCTCTGCAAAACAACAATCTGCAACTACATCTGGATCTAGTTTAATGATCTCTTTGAAGCAAGCAATTGCTTTGTCATAGACCCCAAGTGACATCAGGCAGTATCCTCTGCCTAACCAAGCGCCTTGGTCTTCGAGGTCAATTCTTAATGCCTTATTAAAACACTCGATGGCCTCATCAATACTGCCCCCATGATAAACGATCCCAATGCCATCTAGCTGCCAGTCACCACTTGATTTTCCTTGTTTATCTCTTCTAACCACGGCTGAATATCCTCTGTCAACTCCATCAAGATTCAAATCGTAGGGATCGCTCTTTGATTCAGATGAGGAATTTGCGTTTGTCGCTTCGGTTTGAGGTTTATCCTTCTTTGTTTCTTTGCCTTTGAGCTTATCTAGGAATCCCATTTTTGATCACCTCTGAGGAGGAGCAACATTAATTATAGTTGATCGAAATGCTTGCCGCCACATGGATATGGTCCCAATACTAAACAGGGCAAGGGCTAATATCCCCTTAGTTTGTGTCTCCATAGTCCTATCTCCTTATCTCTCATAAACTTCTCCAGCCTTCTTGTTCTCCCTGCTACCACAATTAGGGCATCGCCCATCACCACACTTATTACAATAGCAAGAGCCGCATTTTTTACATTCAAATATGTTAATATGTGTACCGCCAAAGAGGCTTTTGCCTGGTATTCTCCCTCAGTTTGGGCAATGATTGAATTTTGTGGACATAGTTACTTCTTTTTCCATCTAATCATCGCTCGTTTATAGAGCGTCTCTATCCTAATGGAAAGCAAGTATAGCAATTGGTAATTATAGTTTACTATATGTCTTGGATCAAAAATTCAGGCAAGTAATGAAATATGTGCTTAAAAAATCACCATTTTGTTATATAAATATAAAATACGAGAATCTTATTCTACTGCCTAAAACTAGAGATTAAAATACCAGGCCGTGCCATAAAAATGAGATGATACCACTTCGCTTCATTTTTACAGAAAGCTTGAATATTTAACTAAACGACTGTAGTTTCCAAGTTTTTAGCTGCAACCGCCAACTTTATAAACCGAATTTAATTTTAACATAATTAGATAATGTTGTATACCTATTTCGTGCTATCATCATAAAATATAGTATTATTTTATCAGCCGATTGTTTATATTTTGTATGCAAAATCAAAAACTTGGAGACTACAGTAAACGATATTGATTTAAAAGTATGGGTCTTCTATCTTAACACTAATTTAGGTGCGAACAAGATTACACGTTTCCGTTTGCATCGGTCTTAATCAGCATGCCATTAAATTTCCCTGTATCTACAAATGTGCATCCAGCAATAATGTAGCCTCCATCATCGGTCTGCTGCACTGAATTGCCCCAGCTATCATGATCTTTCAAAAAAGTCTTACCCCAAATTTTATCGCCATTAGCGTTCGTTTTGACCAGCGATGCATTGCCTTGAGACCTGCCTGTTATAATATAGCCACTATCCCTAGTCTGCCATAGAGCATCTCCGGTCCAGGACCACATCATATCAATTCCAAGGGATTTGTTCCATAGTTTATTGCCAAAGGCATCTGTTTTGATCAGCCAAGCATTATAATCCGAGTGACCTAGAATTATGTAGCCGCCATTACTTGTCTGTCTTACTGAAAAGCCTCCATCCATTTCGGGTCCTCCGAAGGTTCTATCCCACAATATCTTGCCTTCTGTATCAGTCTTGATTATCCCCGCATCCAAACTATCAGTATCTTGGGAAACTACTGAACCGACTATGATATATCCACCATCATTAGTCTGCTGAACGGATTTTCCATAAATGGTGGGCTGATTATAAGGCGGATTCTCATATTTCTCATATTTTACCAAGCTATTATACCACAGTTCATTGCCATTAGCATCGGTCTTTATCAATAATAGATCATTCTCTTGTGCTACTAGCAATACATAACCACCCTCACTAGTCTGTTGAACCGATTCTCCCAAACCTTTCCAACTATTATCTGGTCCGCGAAAATCTTTAACCCATTGCTTATTGCCGCTAGCATCAGTCTTAATTATCCATGCATAATTTTGATCGTTACTGTAATCGGCGCTGCCGATTATAATATATCCACCATCGCGGGTTTGCTGAACAGATCGTCCAGAATCAACAGAGCCGAATGATCTGTCCCATTGCTTGTTGCCATACATGTCTGTTTTGATCAACCATGCACAATGAAAAATCCAAGGCTTTGTATCGCCTACTGCAATATACCCCCCGTCACTGGTCTGCCTAACACACCTAAGATCATTATGGGGGAAGATTTCATTCCACAATTTATTACCATCATCGGATTGAATTATTACTGAATTTGAAAATGAATTATTATGTTCAAAATAAATCAAAATAAGTATGGGTGCAGCGAAAATAAGCATAAGTGCAGCGAGAATTGATAATAGATATTTTCTTTTCCCAGACAATATCCTCGAAATATTTGAATATTTATTAATGTTTGGAACCGCTTGAGATTTTTCTCTTTTTCTGGCTTCGGCTTTTGGTTTTGTTTTAAGTTCCACCTGGACACGAATTGTTTCATTTTCTAAAGTGACTTCGATTTCTCCAAGGTAAGTTTTGTCCCCTTCCGATCCGTGGACCTCTATATCAGCCTTATAAGGTAGTACATCATTAGGATCTAACCTATATTTATCGGCTATTTTGATCCAGGAGTTAGAACTACTGACATCTATTTGGCCATTGTACGGTCCACCTTCATTTCTAACAACGAACGGAAAATTTTTTGATTGTCCAGCTTCCAAATCACTAATGTAAATGTAAGGAGGATCAACTTTGAATTTCGGAGGATTAGCTGTTGAATCACTTGCATAGCTCTGTCCAGTACTAATGTCTTCATGTTTATCCCGCGCGTAATCATATTTCTTTCTTATTTCGCTATTTACTAAAGTTCTACGAGCTTCTTCAATTTCCTGAAGTCGTGTTCTTGCCCATTCTTCTAGTTCCTTATCAACCAGGTCCGGATGGAACAATTTTGAAATTAGTTCAAAAGCTTTCTCAATTTCAGCTGAACTAGCATTCTTCTTGACACCTAAGATATCGTAATAATCCTTCCACTTCATCTCCCAATCACGTTTATCCCACGCGTAATCATATTTCTTTCTTATTTCGCTATTTACTAAAGTTCTGCGAGCTTCTTCAATTTCCTGAAATCGTGTTTTTGCCCATTCTTCAAGTTCCTTATCAACCTTGTCCGGATGGAACAATTTTGAAATTAATTTAAAAGCTTTCCCAATTTCAGCTGAACTAGCATTCTTCTTGACACCTAAGATATCGTAATAATCCTTCCACTTCATCTCCCAATCTTCTGACATGATCTAACTCCTTTAATGGCCGGGAGGTAGGGGCAACATTTTTGCTACCGAAGAAATTGTATTCTCAAATTGATCTCGTGAGACTTTTATTCCTAGCTCTCTTCGCGTGGCAATTTTTTTAAGAAAATCATCATCGGCGTCATCTGTCCCAATAGTGATAATATCAATTCTATGTTTCTTTGCTCGTTGAGCGGCGTCTAAAGCTGTTTGTGGATTATCTGGCATGCCATCAGTTACAATGTATATACTCCGAAGTGGCCCTTTGTCCAAAAGCTTTTGGGTTGCCAACTGGATAGCATCGGTCATGTTTGTTGATCCACTGGCCCGTATCTCTCTTAGCGAGCTATCTAAATGTGAAAGTGTTCGCTGGGGTTCGCATGAAAGGACGGCTCTTGATGCAAATTGGATCAATCCCACGCGATATCCTTTAGCGATCGCTTCACCTGCAAATTTCAATGCTCCGATCTTAGCCTGTTTGAGCTTTTGGCCTTCCATGCTTCCAGAACAATCCAGCAATAGATAAACGAATCCAATGGCTTCAATATGGGCAGTCTCCTTTTTTTGAATATTGATTGCCTCGGATTTTGGCACAGTCAATTTTTGAGAGACAGGTATATTTTGCTTAGCGATCTCGATTCCTTTCTTGATCACATTATCTAGCGTATAACCACCTTTTATCTCTTTCAGCCTTTTTGGATTCAAGCTTACTTGCTTACCACATGCTTTGCATTTTGTACCATATCCACTATAACAATTTTACCATATTCCCATCACCTATTTGATGGTTTGCAACATCTATGCGTTTCTATTGTAGCCAAATGATGTAACTAACGATATAGTTTTGGTAGATGACATGTATACCAATTTTTGAGCAGAGCGGTCAGTATGTTTTGGATCTTCTTATTCTCTGAACGTAAGCCAACGAGTTTGGAATTTCTGATTATAATGGAAATCAGAAATCACTGTACAATAAGGGTAGTCAACCAACCTGCCTGTACCTCCTCATATGAACCGTCCCGGAGGGCGTTAGCCCGTCGCGGCGACTGAGCGACAGCCCCGTTTTAGCTAGCGCGGGAGCGAAGCGACTCGCGGGCGCTCCGGAATGTGAAGTGGAAAATGAATAGAATTACTGCAAAAGATAGTGCCTAAGCTATTTTTCTGGCGCTCTGCATTTTGGAACTAAACCTAATGTTCTTCCTAGCGCGCTCAGTCGCCGCGCGGGCTGCCCCTAACCCCTCGCTGGGGGAATGTTCTGGAAAGCAGGCGATATGGTTGTTGGAGATAAGATAAACGAATCATCCTTACATTAAAGAGAAAGATACAGCTTAATCCTCCTTTCCCTTTGAAACCTCCTTCTTCGCCATCTGAAGCCTCTGCTTGGCGGTGTAGCCCGTAGCCTTCTCAAGGAAATCTCTGAATCGTTTATTTGTATCTAAAATGACGCTGTCGCTTAAGCCTTGCGTAGATTCCGTTACTACGTTCAGCCGCTTGTTCTCGATCCAGACAGCAATGCTCTTCATGGCGCCGTAGTTGAGGATAAGCTTTTCCTCCTCCTGGCGGATCTCAGTTGGGAACTCCTCCACCAGAGCCATTCGAATTCTCTCGATATCGGGCTTGAAGCCTCTCTTGAATGGGTAATCCATAGTCTCCTCCAAAGTGTTGATCTACTATAGATCTTTCGAGTGGTCAATCTGATGACATTGCTGCCAGCACTATTAACTAAAATAATTTATGATAACCGTCCATAACAAACGATGCAATATTTATGGCGGGCATATAAGCCCACCACAATCGATAGATAGGCGCTCAGATCCTCAGATCTTTGCGTAGGTTGCCGCGCCTCCCAACTCCTCCTGAATTCTAAGGAGCTGGTTGTACTTCGCAGTCCTCTCGGATCTTGCAGGAGCTCCTGTCTTGAGCAGCTCGCAGCCAAGTGCGACAGACACATCTGCCAGTGCAGAGTCCTCAGTCTCCGCCGATCGGTGGCTGGCCATGACCTTCCAGCCTGCCCGGAAAGCCATGCGGGCTGCATCGAATGCCTCAGATACGGAGCCTATCTGGTTGAGCTTGAGCAGCAGGGCATTGGTGGCACACATCTGTATGCCCTTTTCGATTCTCGTAACGTTTGTAACGTAGAGATCGTCTCCGATTATTATTGTATCCGGGAGCATAGCCCTAAGCCTTGCAAAATCCTCGAATCCATCCTCCTCAAAGGGGTCCTCAAGGGAAACTATAGGATAGGTCTTCACAAGATCATCGTAATAATCGGCAAGCTCCTTTCCTGTCAGCCTGTCGCCATCGATTGAGTAGCCGCCATCCATATAGAAACTTGAGGCTGCAGCATCGATTCCAATTTTGATCTCATCGCTGTAGCCGGATGCATCCAAGGCGCTCATAATGGCATCAAGCGCATCACGTGTCTTGGAGAGTGGCGGGGCAAAGCCTCCCTCAAAGCCTACGTTTGTCGCCCCTACGCCATATTTGCCCTTGAGTATCTTGCCAAGTGCATGATAAGTCTCGGCAGCCATTCTGAGACCTTCGCTGAAGCTTGGGGCTCCCGTAGGCAGAATCATGAACTCCTGAATTGCAAGCTCATTTCCTGCATGCTGTCCGCCGTTCAGAACATTGAAGGAAGGGACAGGGATCCTGTTGGTATTTACGCCGCCAAGGTATTTGTAGAGCTGTGATCCTGAGGACATGGCGGCTGCTTTTGCGGCTGCCAGAGATACGCCCAGAATTGCATTTGCACCCAGGTTGGACTTGTTCGGCGTGCCGTCAAGCTCGATCATAAAATTATCGATCTCTCTCTGGGCTGAGGCATTCATTCCTATGAGCTTTGGAGCAATTACCTCATTAACATTCTTAACCGCCTGCAGAACGCCTTTGCCATCGTATCTATCTCCTCCATCACGAAGCTCAAGGGCCTCGTGGGTTCCAGTGGACGCACCAGAGGGAACAGCGGCCCTTCCGAAGCCGCAGCAGGTATAGAGATCGACTTCCACAGTTGGATTTCCTCGTGAATCAAGTATCTCACGAGCATGAATGCTTTCAATCTCGAAGGACATATAATTCCACATAAAGCACTTTGCAGCCCTCTTTATTAAAGTTAGCGAGGATATTAAGGTTAGTGGGTTGAGGTTAGCAGGGAGGGAACTGTTGTATATAGGGCTGCTGCAACGGAGATGGTAGTTTAAGAATAGCGGTTCTTCTGTCATCACCGCCCCCATAAAGCAGCAGCAGCACACGAAACTCTTTTACAGAATCATCTAAATGCTGATATCGAATTTTATATAGAATTTCATATAGGATTACGATTAGAGCTTGGATTTCCTATTGCCGATGCCTATCTTAATAAGTTTGCTCTGCAGCTCTTCTATCTTTATGGGTTTGCTTATGTAATCATCCATTCCTGCGTTGAGGCATCTATCCCTATCACCCTCAAGGGCGTAGGCAGTGATAGCAATGATCTTCGGCCCATTATGCCATCGCTCGCGTATCCTTCTGGCTGCCTCAATGCCATCCATCTCTGGCATCTGCACATCCATAAGAACCACATCATAGGGCTGACGCTCTAATGCCTGGAGCACTTCAAGCCCATTGGCAGCAACATCCGCTTCATATCCGATCTTCTTGAGCATCGACCTCGCAACCTTCTGGTTTACTGCATTATCCTCTGCAAGAAGGATACGCAGAGGATTTGATTGGCCTAATTTCGGATCAAGCTGAACCTGAGTAACAGCTGTTTGAGAACCATTGGGCTTTATGGTTGTATTTGCAGCCTGAATCGTGAAATGGAAGGTGGAACCCTTACCTATCTCTGATTCAGCCCAAATCTTTCCACCCATCAATTCGACGAGGTGCTTGCTTATGGCTAGGCCAAGTCCCGTCCCGCCATATTTACGTGTAGTGGAGGCATCAACCTGGCTGAATGATTGGAAAAGGAGGCTTATTCTATCCTTTGGGATACCGATCCCAGTATCTGTAATCGCAAAGTGGATTTCATGGTTGCTGTCCTCAAGCTTCCGGCCAGAGACTGATATTGTTACTTTGCCTTTTTCTGTGAACTTGACTGCATTGCTAAGTAAGTTGACCAATATCTGGCGAAGTCTTGTAGGATCGCCCATAATTATTTCAGGAGTGCTGCTGTCGATGATATAGGCCAGGTCTATGCCTTTCTCAGACGCCTTCGTAGCCACCAAATTTAGGGAGTCCTCGATGCAAGAACGCAGATCAAACGGCTGGGATTCGAGCTCCATTTTGCCGCTATCTATCTTCGAAAAATCCAGAATATCGTTTATAAGCGATAGTAGTGAATCACCGCTGCTTCTAATAGTTTCTACATAATCAGATTGTTCTTGGGTCAGGTCAGTTCTTAGAAGTAGCCCAGTTAGGCCAATAACTGCATTTAACGGAGTCCTTATCTCGTGGCTCATATTTGCGAGGAACTCTGATTTGGCTATAGTTGCGGACTCCGCAGCCTCTTTGGCTTTTCTAAGGCTATTTTCCGCCTGCCTTCGGGCAATTGCTCCGCCTATAGAGGTCGCGGCGGCCTGAAGAATAGATACGTAAGCTCCCGTCCAGGCACGCTCAAAGTGGCAATCATCGAAGCCGATAAAACCCCAGAACTTGCCTGCTACAAAGATTGGAATAGCCAAGAGAGATACAATATTTTCATGCTCAAGCGTCTTCCTTTCAGATTCAGGAAATTCTCGAACCAAGCCTTTGATAGGATATCCTATCGAAAGCTTGTCATACCAACGGGGCATAGCCGGGTAATAGGCAAAGCTCCTGGAATCGGATTTATCCTTTGAAGGCTGGCCAATGTCTCTGACCCATTCATAACGCTGATCTGCAAGATATTCATCATTTCCAGATTCACGGTTCTCGAAGATGTAAACCCTGTCTGCATCTGCGGATGCGCCTAGAATCTCCAGAGTTTGAGTGATCGCAGAATCTATATTCGTTTCAGTGAGAAGGATGTTTGTGGCGAGGGCTACTCCTCCGAGCAGATGGTCTTTTCTATATAGCTCCTCCTCTGCATGTTTACGCTCAGTGATATCATTCAAGAAGTTCAATGTGGCTGGCTGTCCGAGCCATGTTATCAATACAGCATTGATCTCTACCCACTTGATCCGTCCTTTTTTATCAATAATCCTGAAATCATATGTCCCTGGGATATCCTCTCCCTTGAGTCTTTTCAGGTGGTTCTTGGCAACTTTTTCCCTATCTTCGGGGTGGATTATTTCTGAAAAAGTTTTGGATATCAGTTCTTCTCTTGAATAACCAGTAAAATCGATTGTTTTACGATTAAAGAACTTAAGAAGTCCATCCTGAGCGATAACTATCATTTCATTGGCATTTTCTACAACCAGCCGATATATCTCCTCAGAATCTCGAAGCGCATCCTGGGCGGTCATTCGCTCAGTAAGCTCTCTTTGTAAATCTGATGTCTGCTTCTTTACGGCCATTGATAGAAAATGCTGACGGCTGCTGATAAAATATATGAGACATGTCAGAAGAACCACAATGATCAGTCCAGAGGCCTGAAATAACATTAGAGGTTCTTCGATGGATTTATTCCAGCCGCCAGTGGGTATTCCTGCCAGTTCCCAGTTGCCATCTGGAAGCTTAATGCTGTAAATGATGGGACTTGCATTAAAGACTGAAACCTTTCCGAAAAATACCTGTTTTGAACTATCACGCAATGCAAGCTCCAAGTTGTTTGTGCTGGAGCTTAACCCCGTTGATTTGATGATTGGAGGAATATCGAGGACCAATGATATAATCCCCCAGAAGGTATTATTTCTGTAGATGGCTTTCCGTGCGAAAATTCCGAGCGTCCCAATTTTCATTTGGTGAGGAACGCTCAGAACTACACGATGCAATTCGATGGCTTTTTGCATTTCAACGCGATACTTGGGCTCGGGGCTATGCAAGAAATCGGCACCCTTAACGATTTCGTTTCCCTTCATGGGGTAAACATAGCTGGCTATTCCTCCTGGAGCCACAGCTATGTTCCTGATTCCATCACTTTTGTTGTGAACACTACTAGCGAATCTTTCGAATTTAGTTTCAAATGATGAGTCGGAGGGATACATCTCTGAATTTACAAATGCCTCTATGCCGTTGAGCGTATCAATGCGTTGGTTTATCGCTATAGTTAATGCATTTCCATAAGGATCCAGCTGCGAATAGACCTGATCCTGCTTATCCAAAATTAGTTGGGACTGGTAGAACATGCTCGCTTGCCACCATATAATCAGCAGAACGATGAAAGCAATCAAAGCTGTTTGATGCGAGCTAAGTCTAGTGGTCCTCATATCCCTATCCCATAGGCCAATAATATTGCTAGCTGATTCAATTATTAAGTACTAAAAGTCTGTGATTGATGTCTACGCTTTACGAACATTAAACCCTTTGGAGGTACTCCAATATATCATAAAAATAATATACTACTTTTTAATCGAGATTCCTATTAACTCCTTTTCAGGTATAAGGTTGGATTGTATGTAATTTTCCTTTGTATATAATCGTACTGTACTCTCCAACTTTTTCATAGCTTTATATTTATAGCTATATTTTCTTTTACCATTAAAATTAATTCTTGATACAAAATAGATTTATTTATAAAAGTATTTTACTATGTCATGATCAAATTAGTTAAGATTCCATTACAGTTAGAGCCATTTCTAAAAGAATTTAAAGATTTATTCACCATACCGAGCTATAATTCTTTCTGTGATATGATTTCAGCACTGAGCGTATGTGATAAATCTAAGACCATCGCACACCTTAGTGATGCTATGGCAAAGGATCGAGAATGTACGAAATCACGCTCTTCCTATAATTGGTTCTTTAGTGATGCAATCTGGGATGAGAACGAAGTAGCTCAGCGCAGTGCGGATCTATTTATAGAAGCTCTTCAGTTAAGTGCAAGCGACAAAATATTATTAATTATAGACGATACATATAATGAAAAGGAAGGGAAATGTACTGATGGCGTGGGCAAGTTTTACGATCATTGCAAAGATGACTATATTATGGGTAACAACTTTGTTACCTCAGTCCTCCAATCTAGAGGTATATTTATACCACATAAAGCAAAAATGTATACTAAAGAGATAGACAGCAGTGAAGATTTCATGACTAAAATAGAAATCGCTTATAAAGATATCATCGAGCCCTTAAAAATACCAAAAGGCTTGAGTCTTTATGTTGTTTTCGACAGCTGGTGGTTTTCTGCTGATTTTATAACTAAATGCCTGAACTTAGGTCATCAAGTCGTTTGTGAAATTAAGTCTAATAAAAAGGTATGGATAAATAAGGATATGTCCTTTCAGGTCAGGGACTTGGCAAATCAGATTGACGAAATTTATTATAGAAGAACTACAGTCCAAGTTCGCGGCAAGAAGAAGGTATATTATGCAATCGAAAAAGAAGTCATCTTAGATAAGATTGGCAAAGTAAAGCTAGTCATCTCAAAGAAAAAGAAAAATGGTGACGCCAACTACTTTATTAGCACCAATTGTTCACTATCTTTGGTAGAAATCCTTTCTATTTATGAGGATAGGTGGGATATTGAGACTGCTCATAGAGAGTCAAATCAAAAATTGGGATTCAAGGATTATCAATTAAGAGGAAAACGATCAATTGAAAGATTTATTCAGATGGTTTTCTCAGTCTGGACAGCTATCGTTTTATATGAACTCAAAAACCCACCAGTGGAAAGAAATCAACAAAATAGAACGATTGGAGATATGATAGATAGTATAAAGGCTCAAGCATTCATTGATGCCTTTATATATGTATTACAATACTTTAATTTGCCAGTTCCTGATAGTGGTTTACTCTATCTAATCAAAGAACAGGGATATAAGATATGACTTGATATAGAATGGAGATTATAAATTGGTGAGAAACTTGGAGAGTACAGTAATCGTACTTCTTTCAGCTCGCTTAGTCCTCAGGTCTTATGATCTTTAGCCCTTCGTTATCGACTTTAGTAGCTATCGCGACCTTTAAGCCCATGGGGTTTATCAGATCTGTGATATCCTTCTCGCTTCTTTCAGTTACAATGGCAATAGATGGCCCAACAGAGCTCATGCCCACGAACTCAAGGCCGCTCTCTCGAAGCTGGCTCATATAGTGGTAAATCTTAAAGCTATGATGCTCTACCTCAGCTCTCTTTGATCCTCTGAACTCTATCTCCCATATGACATCGCCAATCTTCCTTAGATCATCTCTCTCAAGGGCTGGGATAAGGTCCATGAGCAGAAGGTATGCTTTCAGCTCTCTATCCTGATAATCGAGATTCCTGGCGCGGTTCATTAAAAGATCAAACTCAGATCTGCCAGCTGATGAAACCTCTGTTGTTGGGATGATTATGAATACGTTCTTCTCCTCTGCGAATTTATGGCGATATGCGAGTGCCAGTCCATCGCCAGTGATTACCATGCCGCCATAGGTTGCAGCTGCGGGGCCTACTCCAGTTTCAAAACCCAAAGTTACTCGGCCATCATCAGTCTCCTCGATATAATTATTGCCGAGAATAAGACGAATCTGCTCTGAATTTAAGGGCGAGCTAAGCGCGGTGTTCATTGCATGTGCAAGCGCCAGCAGAACAGAGCCGGTTGAGCCGAGGCCTACGTGCTTCTTCTGGTGATCCCGGACTTTTATTTTAAATCCGCCATTGTAGCCGACGGTCTTTCTGAAAACCTCTGCAAAATGGCGGATTATCGGCTCCCTTGAGTAATCGATCTCAAGGCCTGATGGTATGCATTCGACCTCTGCAGTGCAGTATATCTGTAGGGCAAAGCCGACCCCACCGCCGCCAGGCCTATTGGGAGCAAAGCGGTTCATATCAAGCACTGTGAGGTGAATTCTCCCAGGTGTAATGACTCTGACTATGCCTTCACAGGGGGTGAGCTTATAATCCTTCTCAAGCCCCAAGGTGTTGATATTCTCCCCTGGCCGGAAGGGCGCAAACTCATACTCGACGAGATCTAGGTCACCGCCGCGTATCTTCATTTTGGTCATTATAACTCCTATAACTCCTATGACTCCTGTAGCTTCTATAACTTCTGTAACTTTTATGACTTTTATGGCTCCCTAATCTGCCTGTTTCAAACAGATCGATCGAAATAAATGCTCTTTCCTGCCGCTTTCAAAGGAATCCCGTAGGCTACATTGCAGCCTTCCATCCACCCAAGGGACAGTGCGCCAACTCCGGCAGTGAACATAATGCGATTGTCCACATTATGAATGCTTGCAGTCTTGGCGGCGGAGCCTAAGGCAATCCCAAGATCCGCCATTTTAATGATACAGTTCGGGCCTCGGAACAGCTTCTTCTGGGAGGCATTTGCCTTTTGAGCCGAAAGCATATCTTTGCATGTAGCAAAACCGCAGCCGCCACAATCAAGACCCGCAATATCCGCGCTTATGCATCCGATCAAGACACATGCATCGCTCTTATCCATGTTGCCCCCATCCCTCAGCAGTATCTTGATGCCAGTTGCCTCGCCCAGTCGGCGCATCTCTCCGGCGAGCCTTAACAAATCCTCACCTATTACTAATCTTATTACTATCGAATCTTGCCCTCTTCCTTTGGGAGCCGTGCGGGCGGAGAGCGCCATAAGCTCTGCGACTATACGTACTGCATTAGTTTCCCCGGACATGCATATGGATATGATGGGCTGTATTTATAGCTTTGAGCAATCTATAGCGGTTACGATTTGATTGGGATATATTGTAGCAATGCCATGTAAATTCTACTGGCGCAACCAGGATTAAATTATAGAACGATAAAAGAAAAACATTTTGGTTTGGAAAATTGGCAATTTCCCAATTATAGTATTATCCTTTTTTAGCCCAGTATCTTCTCAATCCTCTCCAGTGCGGTCCTCAGCCGCTCCTGGGAAATAGCATAGGACAGTCGCACATAATCATTTCCACATGGCCCAAAGGCAGATCCGGGCGTTGCTGCAATCAGTGCATCCTTTAAAAGCTTATCAGTAAAGGCATCTCCTCCGCCTAACTCTGCTACATTTGGGAACACATAGAATGCGCCGCCAGGCAAATTGCAGCCTATACCTAAGCCTCGTAGGCCCGAGACAAGCAGATCCCTCCTAGCCTCAAACTCCCTTACCATGGCCTTGACTTCGTCCTGCGGCCCGTGTATAGCTGCTACGCCTGCACGTTGTACAAAGGTCGTTGCCTGGGAGACTGAATGAGAGAGAAGCCTCGTTACCCATTTCAGAACTCCCTTTGGTCCCGCCATGTAGCCGAGCCTCCAGCCAGTCATTGCATAAGCCTTCGAGAAGCCGTTTATGGTAACCGTTCTCTCCTCCATTCCCGGCAATGAACCAATGCTGATATGTTCATGTCCATAGATTATCTTCTCATAGATCTCATCGGTAATAACAAAAAGATCATGGTCGCACGCTAAATCACGAATCTCCTCAAGAATCGATCTATCAAAAACCGCGCCCGTAGGATTCGAGGGCGAATTCACCAATATCACTTTTGTCTTCGGGGTTATGGCATCAGCGAGATTGAGGGGCATGAAGTTCTCATCCACCTTTGCCCAGGATACTTTGCCCCCAGCAAAAGCAATGCATGGCTCGTAGCTCACCCAGGAAGGCCCAATTAGAACGCAATTATCGCCCTCCTCCAGCAGTGCCTGTATAGCGGAGAAGACTGCCATCTTTGCACCTGGAGTGGCGACCACATCGTTTGCTGTGACTTTTAGCTTATTCTCGGTACAGAGCTTTTCTGCTATGGCCTCTCTAAGCTCAGGTATGCCTGCAGTGGGGGCATAATGCGTCTCGCCCATTTTGATTGAGTTGCAGCCAGCATCTACAATATGCTTCGGAGTATTGAAGTCCGGCTCACCAACTCCCATATCTATTACATCGAGCCCGCTCGCATTGAGCTTCTTTGCCATCGCTGAGATCTTGAGAGTCGTTGACTCCTGAATGGATGCAAGCCTCGCGGACACCAACTCATTCACCACCAAGTCGCTCCAGCAGCTTAACCGCCGCCTCGACGGCTCTCTTGGCATAATCCACGCGCTTATTGGCATCTGGCCTGGACATCCTCGGGCCAGTTATACCCAGCGTCACAGGCTTATCAAACTCCAGTGATAGGTCCATCAGCTTCCGCGCAGCATGCTGGGCTACGATCTCATCATGCCCGGTATCGCCTTGGATTACACAGCCAATTGTTACTACAGCATCTATGTCACTTCTATGAAGGAGCTTCCTGACAGCAATCGGCATATCATATACGCCCGGTACATAGATGGTCGATACGATTTCAGCTCCCAGGAATTTGGCATGCTCCCTGCCCAGCAGCTCCATCTGATAAGTTATATCCCTATTGAACTCAGAAACAACGAAACCAAGTCTAGCCATAGCTTTAGACCCCACGAAGAGTAGGCAACAACCTTCTTTCCTTGGGTAATAAACCCATCGATTCCCTCCTTAAGTATCCTCACTATCAAAATGCATATATTCTCGGCAGCAGTGTGCATGGCAAGTGTTTGAAGGGAGAACTTCATATGAGTCTAATTTATATAAATGGCAAATTCGTCCCATCTGAAGAGGCGGCTATCTCGGTCTTCGATCATGGTCTCCTGTACGGCGATGGTGTCTTCGAGGGCATCCGAGCTTATCAGGGGCGTGTCTTCAGACTAAAGGAACATGTTAAGAGGTTATTTGATTCAGCTCAGGCAATCCTGCTGTGCATTCCCATCAGCCAAGAGGAGATGGGAGAGATCATATTGGAGACGCTGCGCAAGAATAACCTAAAAAATGCTTATATCCGCCCCATAGTCACCAGAGGCATTGGTGATCTGGGCCTGGACCCAAATAAATGTAGCATTCCAACAGTCATAGTTATGGCAGTCGAATGGGGTGCGATGTATGGAAACCTCTACGAGGTTGGCCTAACTGCAGTTACAGTCACTGTCCGCAGGAACTCGCCGGATTCATTGCCTCCAAATACAAAGAGTCTGAACTACCTTAATAACGTCATGGCCAAGATAGAGGCAAATATCAAAGGCGGCAATGAGGCCATAATTTTAGACGCACAGGGAAGGATCTCTGAGGGTAGCGGTGATAATATCTTTGCTATCAAGGATGGCAAAATCTTCACCCCATACACCATCAACAATCTGAAGGGTATAACTCGCGAGGCGGTTATCGAGCTGGCCAGGGCATTGGGCTATAACATCTCTGAGCGCGACCTAGGGCTTTTTGATCTTTATACAGCGGATGAGGTCTTCGTCACGGGAACTGCGGCGGAGGTTGCACCTGTTACAAAGGTTGATGGCAGGGTCATTGGGAGTGGCAAGCCCGGACCTATTACGAAGGATCTCATGGCAGCCTTTAGGGAGCTGACTCAGACAACCGGCACCCCTATTTGATAGCCTTAATTGCCAATATCATAAATTGTAGATATTCTCTAATCCGGGATGGCCTTGACATAAACTCTGCGATGCCGCGGGCCATCCTGCTCAATGAAAAGTATTTTCTGCCATGTCCCGAGCACCAGCATTCCTTTTTCAATGGGTATAACGGCACTGTTTCCAATGAGAACTGCTCGAAGATGAGCTGACGCATTCCCATCCGACCTGTCGTGTCTGTAGCCAGCGCCTTCTGGAACGAGTGTAGCCATAAGCCTCATAATATCCTGAGTAAGGTCTCCCTCAGCCTCGTTTACAGTTATTCCTGTAGTTGTATGAAGTGTATAAATTAGGCATATTCCACTTTGTACCTTGCTCTCAGCCAGTGCTCTCTCTACAGACGAGGTTATATCTATGACCTCAGCCTGCTTCCTGGTATCAATCTCTATCATAGGTTCAACCGAGCCCCCACCAAAACCTTAATAATTTAGGGAATTTATGATAAGCAGGATATAAAAAGATGGCTATAGGCAATGAGAGTTTTTGAGAAGATTATTCGAGGGGAGGACCCGGGTCTATTCATCTTGAGGGGATGGATGACTATAAAAGTCGTTTGAATAACCCCGGATCCAAATTGTATCTTATCATCTATCATATATAAATTTTACTCTATATGTCTCCGTGAATTTCAAGAGAAAGTTGGACTTCTTTGTTCTGAAATGCAGATTAGTAAAGTAAGAAAATAAAATAATATCACGATTTAAAAACATCAGTGATCTTTACCACATGAGCTAATGCACCTTCGCTTGCTATTATTGGCATGTTAGGATGAAATTGTATTATGAGTGTACTAACGGTGTTAGTGGTTTATATAAGTGTATATTTGGATGTATATATCGGCTGATAAACGGGCAATACATTCTAAAAAATATATTCCAGATTGGCTATCTGACACTTCGCTTTTGTGCCGATATATTACCCTGACAGGGATTATTTCATCTTCGAGGATGGGGTTCTTTCTAAGCATTTAAAGAATATTTTAGCCATTGATTGCATTATTGTGACGGATCTCTAATAAAAAGTTTTAATTGGTATCTGCGCGTATACTTTATTGGAGATGTTTAATGGTAGAAAGAATTGTAGCTCCAGATGTATGCATGTATAACGATGAGAACTCTGAGAGTCTTAACATTCAGGTAGATCTGCCCGGTGTAAAAAAAGAAGATATCGAATTTAGCTTCCTTGGCGATGGATTCTACATGATAGCAAAGGCCGGCGATATAACCTTTAAAGGTGCTTTTGCATTGCCAGGTCCGGTAGATCCCGAAAAGGCCCTTGGTGGGTTCTCAGACGGCATGCTAATAGTTAATGTACCATATAAACGAACTTCGGAGAAAAGCATAAGGCTCAAGATCGATTAAATCCGATCAATTCTCGCGCAAGACAAGCCCTATGCATTTGGTTGGATCGGTAAAGCCCAGCTTATGGAATTTGCCATCCAACAAACAGTTTATTGCAGATGGTTTTTCGGCCTCAGGCTTATATAAGATAACCCTTCTAAGAAGCCTTTTATATCATGGCCGTGACGAATTTTAGGAGATTCACGGAAATGGAGTTCACTGCACAAGAAAAGTATGAGTTCAAGCGCCTGCTCGACGATCTGAGGAGCAAGACCGGAAGAGGGACAGAGCTGATTTCGCTCTATATTCCTCCGGACAAGCAGATATCTGATGTGACGTCCCAGCTTCGTGAGGAGTATGGCCAGGCCTCAAACATAAAATCCAGGGTAACAAGGCTGAGCGTGCAGAGCGCTCTTGAGTCCGCTATGTCAAGGCTCAAGCTCATCCCAAAGCCACCGCAGAACGGCGTAGTGATCTTCATCGGAAACGTGGATATTGGTGGCAATAGAACTGATATGTACAGCGTTGCACTTGAGCCACCAGACCCGATTGTAACTTATAGGTATCATTGTGACTCGGCATTCCTGCTCGAACCCCTGGAGGAGATGCTGGCAGATAAGAAGACCTTCGGCTTGATAGTCCTGGATAGAAGGGAGGCGGCGATAGGAATCCTCCGGGGAAAGACTATAGAGCCGATGAAACATCTCACATCTACTGTTCCCGGAAAGCAGAGGAAGGGCGGTCAGTCGAGCCACAGGTTCCAGCAGCTTCGTCTGATTGCCATACATGACTTCTACGGTAGAATAGGCGATTCTGCCAATGATGCATTCCTAGCGATAGATCCCAAAGATCTTCAGGGGATATTGGTTGGTGGGCCATCGCCTACAAAGGAGGAGTTCGTTGAGGGCGGGTTCCTGCACCATGAACTGCAGCGAAAGGTGCTGGATGCACTGGATGTATCTTATACTGACGAATCTGGGCTTTTTGAGCTTGTTGATGCCGCGCAGGATAGGCTTCTGGATCTGGAGCTTACTCAGGACAAGCTCATTATGAGAAGGTTCATGAAGGAGCTGGTGAGCGATGCCGGCCTCGCGTCCTATGGCGACAAGGAGGTAAGGCACGATCTTGAGCTCGGCGCAGTGGATACATTGTTGTTATCGGAGGATCTGAGGAAGACCCGCGCCAAGATCATCTGCACCAACAGGAGCTGCGACTTCTCAGAGAGCCAGACGAGATCTTCCGGCTCATCGCCATTGGGCAACTGCCTAAAGTGCGGCAACCCCCTCAGCATTGAAAGTGAGGAGGATATAGTCGCCGATCTCTCAAAGCTGGCTGAGGCGAATGGATCTACAGTCAAGATAATATCCACGGAGTTTGAGGAGGGTGCCCAGCTTTACAAGGCATTTGGTGGAATCGCTGCCATCCTCAGATATAAGACCAGCAGCCACTAAAATTCAGGTGATTGCGACGATAGAGGTCTCAATATATTCTCTTGTCAGAACCACAGAGCGCGTAGAGCTGATTGCCTCTGCAATTGAAATGATTTTTCCGGGTCTCACAATGGATATTAGAGAGGACAGGATTGAAGCATATAATGGCCTTGAATCCCTAAAGACATTTCATATGCTTCTGCGGGAGCAGAAGATCCTCGATACAGCGCGCTCCGTAATGCTTGATGGGCTTTTGGGCGATGTAGTTCAGTTCAGGCTGAACAAGCAGGCGGCACTCATGGGAAAGGTTAACTTTCCTCCTGAGGAGGAGCCTTTAGGATCAATTCATGTCCAGATTACCGGTGGAGATCGCGTTATCGATTGGCTTGCGCCTAAGACTGAGAATGGCATACCTATCAGAGAATTGGATATCAGCGAGGTAACAGAGGATGTTTAGCTTCTCATCAAGCGCATTAGTTGATAGACCGTTTGATTGGGCCTACCAGCTCGAGGATCTGGGATATACCGGCTGGGAGATAGTGAACGAGGGCAAACAAAAGCTTACTCTTGAGAATATTGAAGAGGCGAAGAAGATAGCTGAAACTACTAATCTAACTATTACCATTCATCTGCCATACTCCGATCTGAATTTGGCGAGCATGAATCAGCCGATATGGGATGAAACAGTCAGGCAGATGAAGAGCTGCCTTGATATGGCAAGCGATTTCAGTCGCCTGGCGGTCGTCCATCCGGGACACCTCTCGCCCCTAGGAATGCAAATGCCAGATAAGGCATGGTCCCAGAACATTTTAGGAATCCAGGAGATTTGCGATCACGCGAGCGGTCTGGATATGACAATTGCTGTAGAGAATATGGTAAATATGCCTGCAATCCTCGGCAAAAGGCCGGAGGAGATAACAGGCATATTGGAAACCGTAAATAGAGACAATGTGGGTTTTATCTTGGATGTCGGGCACGCGAATACAAATGGGTGTCTCGATAAGTTTCTTGAACTCCGAGATATCATAATTCATGCGCATATTCACGACAACCATGGCGTAAGGGATGAGCATCTCCCCGTAGGCTTTGGAACCGTTCCCTGGAACAAGGTTGTTGCGGCGTTGGATGGATATCAGGGACGTATGGTGACGGAATCTCGATCCCTTGAAGAGGGACAGAGATCACTCAGACGTTTGAAAAAATTGATGAACAAGGACTAAAGAGTTATACTTATGCCATTCCCATCCCTAAATGGTCTAGCTGGAAGCATGCTTGACAGTTTCAAGGCCAAGGATAGAGCTCGGGAAGAGGCCCTTGTGATATCCCGCGAGATAGTGCGCTTCTGTTCAGCGGCTATCAAGTCAATTCATCGGAATGATCTCGATGAGGCACAGCGGCTTATGGATAAGGCCCATCTCTCCCTCGATAATGTTCATGATATTCTTAAAGACCACCAAGATATTCGGTATTCAGGGTTTATCGATGTGGCGGAGCAGGAATATGCCGAAGCCAGGAGCGTTTACTCGATAACAACGAGACATGAGGTATTGATGCCTGAGGAGATTGGCGTTGACCTCGTGAACTACCTATCTGGCCTCGGTGATACGACGGGTGAACTCCGTCGACATATCCTGGACCTGATTAGGCTCGGCAAACCCGAGGAGGGCGAGTATTTCCTCGATATAATGGAGGAAATTTATCATCTTTTGATGCTCTTTGACTATCCTGAAGCCATTACAAGGGGCCTGCGCAGGAAGAGCGATCTGGCCAGATCGATGCTTGAGCGAACGAGGGGCGATTTGACAAATGCCATCGAGATGGCAAAGGTCGAATCATGCTTACGCGAGTTAGAGGATAAACTTAAAGATAGAAGTGCCGGAGTCTGAAAGTATGAAATTTGATCCCGCACGGGTGAGAGAAGAAGCATTGGCAGATTTTGATAAGACTTGGCGACAAGGGAGGGAATATCTTAAGAAGCCGCCGTTGAACGAGCGTTATCCCAGAAAGACGTTCCATTACGGCACACCTCATCCCATCTTTGACACTATCCAGAGGCTGAGGGAGGCATATCTTCGATTGGGCTTCACCGAGGCAATGAATCCTGTCATGGTCGAGGCCCAGGATGTTTACAAGCAGTTCGGATCAGAGGCACTTGCAGTACTGGATAGATGCTTCTACTTGGCAGGCCTCCCAAGGCCGGATATTGGAATCTCGGACGAGAGAATTGCCCAGATAAATGCTCTCATCGGCCGTTCTCTTACGCCGGATGAGGTAGAGGCTGTGCGCCAAATTCTCCACGGCTACAAGAAGGGCAGGATTGAGGGCGATGATTTAGTTCAGGAAATCGCAAAGGCAATCGCGGCGCCAGATGCACAAGTTGCAGCTGTGATTGAAAACGTATTCCCGGAGTTCAGGGCGCTAAAGGCTGAGGCCACGACACGAACCCTTAGAAGCCACATGACATCAGGCTGGTTCCTGACATTATCGAGCCTCCATTATAGGCAGAAGTTGCCTGTAAAGCTCTTCTCAATAGACCGCTGCTTCAGAAGAGAGCAGGCGGAGGATGCTGCCAGGCTTATGAGCTATCACTCGGCGAGCTGTGTAATAATGGATGAGGATCTATCGGTCGACGATGGCAAGGCAGTGGCAGACGGGCTTCTGAGCCAGTTCGGATTTCAGAAGTTCAGGTTCCAGCCTGACGAAAAGCGTAGCAAATACTATACTCCGGATACTCAGATTGAGGTCTACGCCTACCATCCAGGCCTGATAGGATCAGCTACAAAGTACCAGAGCGGCTGGGTTGAGGTTGCTACATTTGGTATCTATTCGCCAACGGCCCTATCGCAGTATGATATACCTTATCCTGTTATGAACCTCGGCCTAGGAGTCGAGAGAATTGCTATGATACTTCATAACTCTCAGGATGTTCGTGCACTCTCATATCCTCAGTTCAAGACGGACTTTGAGCTGACTTTAAGGGAGATGGCTCAGATGATTCTTGTAGATAAGAGTCCGTGTACAGAGGCTGGGAGGGCTATCTTCAAGGCAATTGTTAACACAAGCCTAGAACACGGCGATACGCCGTCGCCCTGTGAATTCGTTGCCTGGGAGGGCGAGCTTTTCGGCAAGATTGTGAAGATATCAGTAGTCGAGCCTGAGGAGAACACGAAGCTGTGCGGACCTGCCTATCTTAATGAGATAGTAGTCCACAAGCAGAATATAATGGGAATTCCGCATACATCGCGCTGGGAGGAGGCGTTCCAGGAAGGCGTGACGACCGACATCAGGTACATCGATGCATTTGCTGAGCTCGCAGCAAGCGAAATCGAGGCTGCAACTTCCTCAGGGAAGGACTCTGAGACACGCGTCAGGATTGTTCGCAGTCCAGGGGATATAAATATCAGGATCTATCCTGTGCTTGAAAGGTACATCACAAGCCATAAGCATAAGATCGATATGCGTGGTCCTATGTTCACTACAGTTCGAAGTCAGATAAAGGGCTGACTGAAATGAGGGCTGATTGAAATAAGGACTGACTAAAATGAAGGTTGCTTCTGCCAATCAAGAGGATAAAAAGGTAGCAGGCGAATCGGCTGCCTTGCTGGTCAAAGACGGTATGGTTGTTGGTCTAGGAACAGGATCAACCGTTGCATGGACTATCAGGAAGCTTGGTCTACAGGTCCGAGAGGAAGGTCTGGAGATACTTGGGGTGCCTACATCCTATCAGGCCGAATCCCTGGCGATAGAATCAGGCATAACGCTTACGACATTGAGTCAGCATCCAGTCCTCGATCTTGCAATCGATGGAGCGGACCAGGTAGATATGAATCTTTTTGCGATAAAAGGGGGAGGTGCGGCTCATACTCGCGAGAAGGTAGTCTCGCATTCTGCTAAGAGGTTCATAGTAGTATTAGACGGCTCGAAGTATGTGGACAAGATGAGCCATCCAGTTCCCGTGGAGGTACTGCCGTTCGCTTTCCGGCTCGTGGAGCGCAAGTTAAAGAGTATTGGCGGTATCCCGGTGCTCAGGCAGGCGAAGATGAAGGATGGGCCTGTAATTACCGATAACGGTAACTTCGTAATGGATGCGGACTTTGGGGTTATCGATGATCCGTCGGCGCTCTCTGCCAAGCTGAGCGTTATTCCTGGCATCGTCGAGCACGGAATCTTTGATAACATCGATGAGCTCCATCTCTCAAGATCCGGCTCTGCTGAACTAATCCGAAAAAGGTGATTTTAGTGCCTATGTGCGAATCCAGGACGATCTGGTGGGATGATGGCCTGTGGATGATAGACCAGACAAAGCTTCCTGGTGAGCTGAAAGCCATCAAAATTGGTAGCATAAAGAATTTAGTAGAGGCGATAAAATCCCTCCGGGTTCGGGGCGCGCCTGCTTTGGGTGCGGCAGGAGGCTATGGCATCGCGCTCGCCGCTCATCTTTCCAGGGTTTCGAATCCTTATGACCTCCTGCAAGAGCTTGACATCGCTGCAGATATGATCAAGTCAGCGAGGCCTACTGCTGTTAACCTTTCTTGGGGTGTGGATAGAGTTTTGAAGGCTGCATCCGGTTGCGATACGGTTGAAGATATCATTGATGCAAGCTTGAGAGAAGCAGAACAGATCGCTGAAGATGATATCAAAATTAACAAATCCTTAGGCCGCAACGGGGCAAAGCTCCTGGATGATGGAGACAACGTTCTCACACATTGCAATGCTGGAAGACTCGCATGCGTTGGCTGGGGAACTGCTCTTGGAGTTATCCGATCCGCAGTTGAGGCAGGCAAAAATATCCATGTCTATGCCTGCGAGACAAGACCTTTGAATCAGGGTTCAAGGCTCACGGCATGGGAACTTTCACAGGATGGGATTCCTGTCACTTTGATCTGCGAGAGCGCATCTGGCAGCCTCATGCGAAAAGGGTTGATTAATAAAGCAATTGTGGGAGCAGATCGAGTCACTAAGGATGCGGTTTTCAATAAGATAGGAACCTATAACCATGCAGTTCTCGCAAGAGCACATAGTATTCCGTTTTATGTGGCGGCGCCTCTATCAACCTTCGATATTGCGCATAGTGAGGAAGACATAATTGTCGAGGAGAGGGATCCGTCGGAAATGTGCACGTTCGGCGGAGCCCAGCTTGCGCCCGAGGGAATAGAGATATATAATCCAGCATTTGATGCGACGCCGCTGGATCTTGTTTCAGCCCTGATAACTGAAAGAGGAATATTTAGGCCGCCGCTGATGCCTCCCATTTAGCTGGTCACTTTTCAGTTTCTCTTCTGAAATTGAGAGAATCGTTTATTGAAATCTATATGTTTATAGCTCATAGCACTTTTGATTTTTGATAGCAAAGTATTTTATTCAATGCTATCCTATTATATCCAGAATATTGGTTGACTCAAAGGTAGACTACCAGTATTGCAACATTATTCGTTATTTATATAGTCAGAAGTTGGAGGCTATTAGGGTAGACGTAAGAGCAAATCCAGATTATGAGGTCATCGAGCATGCACATATGCACCAGAGCTTAGCTCACGGCGTGAAGGAGAGATCGCCTGAGCTGGAAAAGAAAATCAAGGCAAATATCAAGGTAGTACCGATCAAACTCGGGGATTCAAGGGTAGCAAAGAAAAAATCTCTCCTAGATACTTGCCTATAGATCCAAAATATCCAGGCGTAATTCGGAAAACTATTTTTTTCAACATATAATATTTCTCATTTTTTCGATTATTAACGTCGGAGTGTACCTCCCAAATTTTGGAAAGTTCCGACCTGAACTGAGGAGTGTGCTTGTTTGACTAATTTTTAAGTTTATATGGATTTTAGTACTTTTAAATTTTGATACCAAAAGATCTATATTTAAAGACATCCCATTAGATATCTATGGCAAAAGAAGAGTATAAGCAACTGTCCTGTAGTGACATAGGCATGCAGTGTGGATTCCAGGTGCGCGCAAAGACAGCAGAGGAGATTATGAAACATGCAAAAACTCATGCTGCTGAAGCCCATAGTTTGAAAGAAATTTCAGCGAATACGGAAAAGAAAATCAAGGATAACATCAAAACAGTATCGGTGGATGTGCCAGAAAAGAAGTAATTGCACAATCTATTTTTGAATATATTGGGGTGATTTTATGGAAAGCGTATATGGTGGCGGATTAATTGGCCTTGTGGTTCTGATCATCTTGATCATCGTTCTTCTAAGGATAATATGAATGCGGGTGCTACCACCAAACAGGGATGGGGTGTACATCGATTATGGCACACCCCGAAGAACGGATTCAATCCTGCTACACAAGTGACCGGTAACATCCATATCTGAACAACTATTTATGAGATTATAAAGTCTTGTGGATATGCCATTTTTTCAAAGAGATGTCTGGTTATATCGGTCTTAAAGTATGGGCAGAAAGCGGATTCCGCCGAAAGACTCGTTCTTATAAGGTTAGCTAGTAATTAGGTAAGCGTAATCATATCATCGGAGGAGTTTGAATGAGCGTGGAAGAAAACCTAAGACTAATGAAAACGTTGGATGATGCTTGGAATGCAGGGCCAGGAAGTCCCGAGTGGGAGACGTTCAGGAAACGCCATGTTGACAATGTCGCCGTGTACTGGCCTGGTCAACCCGACCCGACAAGAGGAATTCATAACCATGATAGTGAAGCTGTGGAATTCTTCAAAATATTTCCTGACAACCATCTAGTAAATAATCCGTATAAGATCTTTTTCGGACAAGGCGATTACACTTGCACTGTGGCTGATTTTACAGGCACTATGAAGGGACCAATGAAGGGGGCTGACGGAAAAATGATTCCTCCAACAAACAAGAAATTCCATATCGAGTTCTGCACAGTAGCCACATGGAAGAACGGCGCGATTGTCGAGGAGAGGCTAAACTACGACTTGCTGGGGATGCTTAAGCAAATTGGCGTGATGTAAGAAAACAAAACTCAAACGCAAAATGCCTTTACAGTGTGTACAACCTGTAATCTATCCCCTCGTTTTTTAGATATGCTTGAACTGCAAGATATTATTATAAGGATATAATGCCACAATATACGCGGATCCGGACATCCGGCGAGATAGTATCATTAACCGTCCGATGAAGATGAGGGCCAAGGCGAAGAGCTGGTGGCGGTTCTGGCGGTAAAAATACGACGAAGGCTAAAAAGGTATCCAAATGTTTTTTGCTTTAGCCTACCTAATAGTTTCAGGAGATGATAACATTGGATAATGATGAAGGAACAATTTGGGCACAATGGGAGAACGTGCTCAAAAGACGTAATTGCATTGAGATATATGAATATCTGTATAATGTTATATTGAATAATCCCCAAGTTGGGAATTATACTTTAGATAAACGGTTTATCGTGAGATTATTAAAATTTGCAAAAGAATCAGATCTCCCATGTGAATCAAGCCCTTACGAGAACTTGAGACAAGATATCGATCATTATATCGAAGTATTCAGTAAGGATGCTACATAATCATCCCATGAAAATGAGGGAGAGGTACTTTACCGTGATACAGAAGCCGATGCAGTCTTCGCCAAGGCCGAGGTGCTGGGGTATACAGGCTGATCCCAGCTCCTTTGAGAACATCATCTCATAGTTTACTGGTAACCTTCAAGCTGTAATATTCGATACCTATCCCATTGATACTGGTTCTATATCCGCCTACAGGTGCGGAGGAATGAGATTCTCGCACCTGTAACTTGAAAGTATTTATCTTTGAAAGTGATTGGTTAGGGTGATACTTAAAATCCAGAGGGGATAATTTATGGAAAGCGGAAAGAGGATTATAGCTTTGGTGCTATGTATATGCTCGATTTTGGCTTTATGTTTAATGCCTGTTTCCATAGCAAAAGCGATCGAATATTCAACCTATGATGGACCATTCTTTACAGTCGAATATCCAACGGGCTGGCAGACATCAGGAGGAACTACTGCTTTTCTGTTCTTTGATGAGAACAAAGAGCATTATATTAATATCAGTACAAGTGATAACTATCCAGTTATTAAAATAATGAATGATTATACCACTTTCGCTAATGGCACATTCGATGATCAGACTATGCATTTCATTAACACATTGAAGTTTAAATCGCATTTAACTGGCCAGATAAACGATAACAAGGCGAATACAGAAGAACAGAATGCAAGCTATTGGCTACAAGTAGGTTTGGACCTAGAAAATCAAAGTAAATATGATGAGGCTGTCCAAGCTTATAATAAAGCCATCAATCTAAACGAATATGATGCAGATGCATGGTACCTTAAGGGTGTTGCTTTAGGTATGAAGGATAAATATGAGGAGGCACTTCAAGCTTTTGATCAGGCAATAGAGATCGACCCCCAATATACATACGCCTGGAGTGGCAAAGCCATGATCCTCAATGCATTAGGTCGCACCAGAGAAGCTGATGAAGCATACGCCAAGGCTAAGGAGCTGGGGTATACAGGTTGATCCTACCTCTCTTTGGTATGTATAACCTGTAAGCTCGTTCCTCCATTTTTTGGATCTTCGAAGCCGTATCACATTTTTATAAACATCTATCCGACCTGTGAAGGCATGCCTTTGCGCTCCAGATCATACATTTGCGTGCAGATGTAATATTCGATAATGTCTATATAATAGGTGGATAAACAAAGAGGTTATCATTATATAAGTTAAATATATGTCCGTAGATGGATCTATGCAGACTTTGCCAGCTCGGTTTTCCAGTAGGCATTATGCCAGGCTCTATTGCCGTTCTCGCTCTGCCTGATATCGTAAGCTACCCAGCCCCATTTGATCGGTGTTCTTAGAACTCTAGTGAGTTTTTTTTCCATTCTAATTTGTTCTGTATGTGAGGAGATGTCCAAGCCCATTGCGTGAGCTATCTCTTTTATGGATAGTACATCTTCTTTGCTGTCGGGAAGAACCGCCAGGACGGCCTCTGGGTTCATGGTATCTTAATGAATGCTATAACTTGCGCTTTAGGAAAAAAATAACGCCGGAAGAGAGGAGGTACGGGGAATGAGACCTCCGTACTATCACTTCATAGAGATATCTTTTACATAACTGATATGTAATTTTTAATTTCCATTATAAGCGGAAATTGAAGCTAATCTCATCCTAATCGCTTTTGAGGCGCGTTTGGATCGTAGCCGCCATGTCTTTGCCCTTGGATACTACATTTTGATATCTAGCCATTAATGTAGATCTAAGCTCGAATGCGAGGAATAGAAGATATGACAACCCTAGCACCTCCTGTATGCCTACCATGGGGTTTCTCAGTTCGTCGAGTAGTCCCTGTATGTAACTGGATGTCCCAGATGTCCCGACATCGGGAGCCTGAGGAAAGTTTCCCAGCAGAGGCCAGAATAGAAAGACTGGCGATTGCCACATGGAATCCAATATCAGATGAGCAAAAACACCGACAGAGACCGATGCCAGTCTGACGTCTTTCAAATAAACAGCCGAGACCACCAGAATCAGCAGGAACAGAAGAGTATGGGCATATGTCCTGCTCATTTCGGGCGTTCCGAAGACCATCAAACCCATCGGCTTATCAATTATATCGGGAAGGATTGAACCCAGAGCCAGGTAGGCCAGGTTCACCCATCTTATGAACCGGCCCGCTGCCAGGGTAAAGCCGAGGTGCGCAAATAAAAGCATCCTTCATAATTCTGTACAGGGTATATTTATCAGTTTTATAGGGGTCCCTTCGCAACAGGGAAATTTCATTCTCAATCGGCTGTGTTGTGGGCTTACTGGTACCTTACTGTGAATGTGATATTCTTAGATCCGCTAGATACATCTACCAATCTCGGTCCAAAATTGAAACTAATAACGCTCGGCGGCGTGGTATCACTTGTAGAACCTATTGCCGCCATAGCAGTAGGAAACATTAGCGATACTAGTATTATCAATATTGATTCTATCTTCAATAATATCCCCTTAACAACTGATTTTGCAGGTTTATAAAGATTTTTTTTATGAAGGTGTAATTATAATATCTATGTTTTTAATTATTATATAACTTTATCTCACCACCGGCGCAAATATAATATGAAATACAAAGTGAACATAACATGATCTAAAACATCCCTTAATATCGCCCTTATACTCATTTTTAAGCCTCCCATTCCCTCTACCCCAAGAGGGACAACATAGAAGGCCACAATACAAGATGAATTTTTTGTGAAAGCAGATAGCATGAAACTCACAAGCGGAGTACGCGAGAAAAGAAAGGCCCTGAAGGACCAGGCCAGACTTGAGGACCCGCCAAAACACCTCGATACTCAATAGGCTTGGAGCTGGGGGAGGTAATTGAGCAATCACTTAAAGAAGCAGATCCACAGCTCTATGAAGAAATACGGAAAATGATGGGCCAAAGCTAAGAACTCGTGGCAATTCTGGAGATAATCTATGGAAGAAGATTCAGCGAAAGCAAAGCCTGTACTGAAGCAATTTGAATTCATCCCCAAACTTAAGGGCAAGAAGGTCATGATACGCCTACTATCAGGAGGACAGCCAATTACCGGAATCCTAGAGGCTTTCAACCCCTATGAGCTCCTGATCCAAACCGCTAAAGGGCAAATCCTTGTCTTCAAGCATGCCATAGCCACTATAGAACCTGTGAATGAGCCACAGGGGTATAAGCCAGATGTTTGAGGGGGAGCTCTTAGTGTCTATAGGAGATATAAGCCCTGTATGCAATCGAGATCTTCTACAGTGAGGAGGATGAAGGGTTTATCGCTATTGTGCCAGAGCTGCCAGGCTGTTCTGCATTTTTGCAAGGCAGAAACCTAATCTAATGGGCCAGGCAGAATTCCATCGGCCACACCTCAACTTCATTATACCGATGTTTGAGTAGTGGCTCGCCCTTCGTTCTCTTTCTGCGCGAATATGATGTCTTTGGCCTCTCCAAGCTCTCTTCATAACGCCGCTTGAGCATTTCATCAACCTCTGAGGCATTAATATCAAAAACCTCAGCCAGGATCTCTTTGGCTGCCTGGAGCTCCAGGACCTTGGGATTAGTCCCGGGCATGGATACATTACCGCCTATCAGTTGCCTCCGAGGTCTCCTTTGTAACTGCTCAAGAACTCCTGCCATAGTATGCTTATTGGCCCTATGAAGATAAGTAGTTTTGGTTGAAATCAATACCAGTGGAGCATTTTTACAATAAAGGAATAGAGGAATTACATAAAAAGATACATGTTTTAGATAAAATGGATTAACTGGAAGGCCACATAAGCCAGCTCACGTAGAGCATAAGCCAGCTATCCTTGGAGCCTAGAGAGGAGATCAAGAAATGGGGATGGTGGCAATTTTGGAGGCAATGATAAATATGGATGTTATAGCTGCTTTGCAGAGCTTGGCCACTTTGCAAGGTTTGATTGCTATAATAATAGGCGCAGTGATTGGTGCATCGCTTACTTACTTTTTTAATAGAAAAAGAGATTATATAAACCGTTCAAACTCATGGGATAGCTGGCTAGGGTAAGGGCCTAAAGCCCAAATGGCAAAAGAGAGAAATGAATGAGAAACCCGATGATATGCTTGAAAATGGTAGGTCAATAGATATAGCCACATGCATAACCTAAGGCAGCTTCATCTCTCCCATAGATCCATACTCATTTCATGATAATATTCAATCCTCTGTGGCATAAACTTCAAGACCACATAATTGGGATTCTCAGGATTCTGGAAGTAGGACTCCAGCTTAGGGTCCCAGAACTTCTTCTTTGTTTCCAGGTCCTCATGGATCTCAGCCTTGCTCTGAATCATCACATAAGGATCGGCATAGTTCTTGCCAGACCAGATGGAAAGTGCTACCTCTGGATTCTTCCTTATCTCCCCTACCTTTCTGGAGCTTTTCATAGTAGCCCCAATAATACTCAAATCATCCAGCCCTATAACAGCCATGAATCTCACTGCTGGCCTGCCATTGGCGACAGTTGCTACAGCGGCCACGTGCTCGCCTCTCATGACCTCAAGGATATTATCTTTCAGTGCCATATGTTGATATAACAGAAGACAATCTATTTAAAGCGCTTTGTAAGGAGGAATGAAATTTGAACATTCGTTTGTCCTGTTCGCGGAATTCAATTTTCATATCTAATTCTAAGTTCTTGTGCCCGCAGACGAGGTCAGCTTTCGATATAGCCTCTCCCTATAACCATCCGCCAGCTCAGAAACCTTATCTGCGATTGGTATCCTTAGCCGGTAATCCTCCTCCAGCCGCCCAATGCCCTCTTCAATATAGGTTATCCAAACCTTCTGCTTCACCTCAGAGTCTGCGGCTTTGTGGTATTGAGCCTCTATCTCGGAATAGATTGCCTCGTAATCCAGGCCAGCAGAGGCAATGACCGAGCAATCCTCAAAATCACGCGGCCTGTTGGCTATCAGCTTCAGGATGAAGATATCCTCAGGGGAAGCATAAATCATCTCAGCCTTCCCGAAAGTTTTGGTATTACGCCCTCGGCAAAGGATAGCCTCACTCAGGCCGAAGTCATAGGAGACTCTGCCTGCGAATATGTCCAGGGTGTGACTTCATTTGACTGCCACTCTATCCAGGCCTAAACGAGCATGCCTCTTCTCAGGCCCAACAACCTTGAAGCCCAGCTCCTGAGCAGCCCTGAGAAGGCTGGCCTTGCCTACATTGTCCCTGCATACCAGATCGATATCCTTGGTGGCATCCTTAAGGTCATATTCAAGCATTGCAGCGCCACCTATTACTAAGACCTGTATGGGCTGGTCAACACGCTCTCCCAACCATCTCAGTATCTTATTGACATCATCACGGCTCGATAATTGTGATACCATACAGCTCAGCCTGCTCTTTTACTTCTTCCAGGATTGGATAGCCCTTGATATGCTCTCCTTTCAGGACTGCTCTTATCTCCTCCATCATCGGGTGCTGGACATCCTCGAGCCGTTCTATGTTCTCCAAGTAGAAAAGGATGCAGTAAAGTCTTTGGGAAATGCTTTCTGCCGAGTCCAGGGAGTGGATAAAGATCTCCTGGATAGATAGCTCTCTTTTGGGCAGAGTGTAGTAGTTATCCCTGAGGACCAGCTCGATCCCATAATCTCTGTAGGCGCTAAATGATGTGAGCGTGGCGTCCTGCTGCCTCAAGCTCTTGAATAGTACGCTATCTCCATAGCTTTTAATGATCAATGCCTCACGCGGAACGAGACGCAGTGCCTGATATTCAATGAATGAGGTCACGAAGTCCTTCAGTTCAGACCAGAGGATGTAGTTGATGCAGTATTGGTATGCCTTGCCCTTTTTAGACCGCTCGATAACACCCAAATGGAGAAAGCCTTTCAGGTAATAGTAGATGGTATCGCTTGGGATGCCCGTCTCCCTGGCCAGGGTCTCCAAACTTTTTGGACTGTGATCAAGTCTTGACAGAAGCTCCACTTTTCTATCCGAGAGGAGATCCTGCAGAGGAGCCGCCCTGTGAGTGTAATAGAGCCTCTTGAACGCCTCAGCTGGAGGTGTCCTGGCCAGGACTATCTCTCCGCTCTTCCGTTCAGCCAGCCCCTTCTCCTGCAGGTGTGTTATGATCCGGGATATTGTCTCTCTTTGAAGTCCAAGCTCCAGGAGATCATGGGGATGCATTGGAGTCTCTGATTTTGTTATTGAAATTAGAGCGTAGACCTCGTTCTTGCTGAGATGCATTATTCTTAATATAGGATCAAATGCATATATAAACTTGATCTTAGGTTAAGAAAATTAGGACGATCTATTCACTTTTCAGCGATATAACGATATCGTCCATAGATTCTTCTCAATTCAGGACTCGGTGCCAGGAAATTTCCAGCTATCAGTTCTTAGTCGTGTCATGCAGCCAAACGTATATTAGCCCTTATACCCGATCGCTTCTGCTATCTCTTTCAATGCCGCCATCTCAGCCACAGTTACCCTTTTGCCTCCGATACCCAGGAAGCCTCCTTCTTTTGTGGCCTCAGCCACCTTTTGAGCTATCGTTATAATCCAGAGTCTGTACTCATCGGCGTCTTTCCCAGGCATTCTATCCACAGCGGCTCTAGCCCGCTGTATAGTTTCTAGAAGATCACTCGGCGTTAGAGGCGTATCTTGTATTGCCTGCCCTTCGTCGGGAATTATATCGTAACGTTCGGTTCCTAGCTTTTCTTCAAGGATTTCCTTGATTAATGGGTTTGAATAAAATCATTTGCAGCATTACGGACCTCTTTCGACATCGCCTTCAAATCTTCCAGCATATGGAATGGATGAGGTTCTCCGTAAGAAACGTAAAGGCCAGATGCTATAGGCGCATTTAAAAGGTCGTTCCACTCATCGGTAGAAAACATATCTTTAAGGCTCATGGAGCGGTATTGAGAATTCTATGTATTAATTGTTGACCCATGTTGGGGTCCATCAACTGGAACGAATTGGGAACTTTTAAATTGTCCCAAGAAATCACATGTTATGCTCCCTCAGCTTCAACGTTCACTTCCTGATGGCCTTGATGTGCTATATGAACTCGCGTTAGATCTTCGATGGAACGAACGTTGTACAGCAGATTTGATCTGGGAGAGATTGGATCCCGAAACATGGGAGCGGACTAATAATCCCTACATAATTCTAGAGAATATTTCAGAGGAGAGGCTTGAAGAGGTCTCCAAGGACGAAGAGCTCAAGAAGGAGCTTCAGTTTTGGATTGAAAGCAAGAAAAAAGATCAAGCTGAGACGTGCTGGTTTGACCAGCGTGGCTATTGTTACCAAATGGGAAAAATTGCCTATTTCAGCATGGAGTTCGGCCTAACCGAAGCGCTGCCGATCTATTCTGGCGGTCTGGGTATACTGGCGGGAGACCATCTTAAGACGGCCAGCGACTTAGGAGTCCCCTTGATAGGTATTGGCCTGCTGTATCAACAGGGTTATTTCCATCAGGTACTTGCGAATGATGGTTCTCAGACTGAGACATTTCCTTATAACGATCCTCTAATTCTGCCCATCGTTCCTGTGCGTAATAAGGATGGCAGCCGTCTTAGGATCAAGCTTCCTCTGCCAGGAAGAGACCTATACCTCAGGGTTTGGAAAGCTCAAGTAGGCAAGGTCGATCTTTACCTCCTGGATTCCAATGACCCTTTGAACAGTCCCTGGGATAGAGCTACCACTTCTGACCTCTACGATCCTGGAAAGGAAAAGCGGCTGCTCCAAGAGCTTGTTCTGGGAGCTGGAGGATGGCGAGCATTGGAGGCCATGGATATAAAGGTAGATGTGTGCCATATAAACGAAGGGCATGCTTCTTTCCTAATACTGGCCCGCGCCATATCATTCATGAGAAAAAACAAAGTTTCATTTTCAGAAGCTCTTTGGGCTACTAGAGCCGGTAATGTCTTTACTACACATACATCAGTTGCTGCAGGTCTCGATAGCTTCGATAAATCCCTGATCGAAAAGTATGCTCGCTAGGCTGCGCATTCAGTGGGCGTTACTGAATTGGACTTAGTAAAGTTGGGCCAAATGAACCAAGAAGACGAGAACTGCTCTTTTGTTATGGCCTTTTTGGCCGCACGAGGATGTGCTCACATAAACGGGGTGAGCTGCATTCATAAAGATACCAGTCGAAAAATATTGCAGCCTCTTTTTAATCGCTGGCCTCATGCGGAAGTTCCTGTAGATTCCATCGCAAATGGAGTCCACGTTTCATCCTGGCAGTCACCTGCATCAATGAGAATTTGGAACAAAGCGTGCGGCTATGAGCAAAAGAATATGGCCGATGTCGAAGTTGCTCATGAGATCTCAAGAATCAGCGATGCTGAGCTATGGCGTTTTCGCATAGCGGAGCGCATAAGCCTTATAGGCTATGTTCGGCGCAGACTGATGCGCCAACTTCAGGAACATGGAGATAGCGCAGAAAAGATTCAAGCTGCTCAACAGGTCTTAGATCCAAATGCTCTGACTATAGGATTCGCCCGAAGGTTCACGGCTTATAAGAGGCCCACTCTTCTATTGCATGATGCCGATCGTCTAGCTCGCCTGCTTAAAAACTCTGAACATCCTGTTCAGCTTATTGTGGCTGGAAAGGCTCATCCAAACGACGATGAGGGGAAGAATATGGTCAGAGAGATGGCCCAGTTTGCCTCCAGGCCCGATTTGCAGGATAGAGTTGGTTTCCTGGAGGATTATTACATAGCACTGGCCCAGAAGCTGTTGTCTGGAGTCGATCTGTGGATCAATGTTCCACAGCGTCCTTATGAGGCCTCAGGAACCAGCGGCATGAAGATCCTGGCAAATGGCGGCTTGAAACCTCTCAATTCTAGATGGCTGGTGGGCAGAGGCCTACAGCCCCAAAGTAGGCTGGAGCATAGGCGATGGTATCGATTACAGAGGTCCTCAGCAGGATGATAGCGATGCTGAGCAGCTCTATAGGTTATTGGAAGAACAGATCGTGCCTGAGTTTTATTTCCGAGACGAGAATGGAATTCCCAGAGCCTGGATCAGCCGGATTAGAGAGAGCATGTCAAATCTGACTCCTAAGTTCAGCAGCGATCGTATGATACGTGAATGTGTAGAGAAGATGTATCTGCCTGTGGCCGAGGCCAACCGACGGCGAGAAGCTGATGGTGGCAAGCTGGCCAAAGAGCTGGACCTATGGGCTCAGAAACTGGCTGAAAACTGGAATAGCTTGCGATTTTTGGGAACTAAAGTGTCTAGAGATGGCGAATATTGGAAATTTGAGGTTAAGATCTTTTTAGGTGAAATTGATCCAGGTATGATCAATGTGGAAATCTATGCTGATGGCCAAAATGAGGAGCCACCTGTAAGAGTTGCAATGGCCAAACGAGAGCTAATCTCTGAAATGGCCAATGGATATGGGTACTTCTACGAGGCAAAGGTGCCAGCCTCACGTCCCTCAGAACATTATACGCCCAGAATAGTTCCTTACCATCCGGATGCATTCATACCTCTTGAAGAGTCTCATATCCTGTGGGAGCACTGAAAACGATCAAAAGTACATTAAAGGAAATGAGGAAATATGGACCTGTTCTCACCATACGAATTAGGCGACTTAAAACTCTCAAACCGCATAGCTATGGCACCGATGACCCGTTGCCGTGCAATTGTTGGGAGTGTACCAAATCCATTAGCTATTACGTATTACGTGCAGAGATCACAGGCGGGCTTAATTATTACAGAAGGATCGCAGATAAGCCCACAAGGAGTTGGTTTCGTCCGTACTCCAGGAATCTATTCATCCGAGCAGGTTGAAGGCTGGAGAAAAGTGACTGATGCAGTTCACCAAGCAGGCAGCAAGATTTTCCTTCAATTATGGCATGTGGGAAGGGTATCGCATCCGGATTATCTTGGCGGAGAATTACCTGTTGCGCCTTCTGCTCTCCCGTTTGAAGGTGATATTCACACTCCATTTGGCAAAAAGAAATTCGAGGTGCCTCGTGCTCTCGAACTGGATGAGATAAAGGATATAGTTAATCAGTTTAGGATAGGAGCTTCTAACGCAAAAGCCGCTGGTTTTGATGGAGTCGAAATCCATGGAGCCAATGGCTATCTGCTTGATCAATTCTTAAGAGACGGTTCAAATCGTCGAACAGATGAATACGGTGGCGCGTTAAGGAATCGTGTACGTCTGCCGTTAGAAGTCACTAAAGCAGCTATAGATGTGTTTGGTGCTTATAGAGTTGGATACAGGATTTCTCCTCAATTTTCAAGGTATTCAATGCACGATTCAAATCCAAAAGAAACTTTCTTCTATCTAGCTAAGGAGCTGAACGACTTAAGAATCGGATATCTCCATATGATAGAGCGAGTTGGAGAGCCGATGCTTGTAGCACCTGAAGATCGGCTCGCCCCATCTATTCGGGATATCTTCAAGGGAACTTTCATTTTGAATGGAGGCTATGACGCTGAGAAAGGAAATGAGGCTATTAGAAATGGCCTTGCGGATCTCATCGCATTTGGTGCATCTTTCTTGGCCAATCCGGATTTGCCTGAACGTTTTAAGAAGAACGCTGCCCTTAATATCCCTGATATTAAGACCTTCTATGCAGGTGAAGAAAGAGGCTATATCGACTATCCGGCGTTATAGCTCGCTAGAGATAGAGTCTTATATGCCATAGCCAAAACAGCGAAGAACCAACTTTAATCATTCGCGTGACGCTCGAGGAATTCCTTTATTGCCTCTGCGATAACCTCTCCCTGAGAGCCTCTGAGGGTTCCTTTTGTCTTTACAATGTACTCTTTAAGCTTCTGATTTAATTCTTTACTGATATCTGCGCTGACTCTAGGCATATACGCCCTTAAGCGCATAATTGTATTTAAAGTTTTTAAACATAATCTGCTATAAGCATAATCTGCTATAAGCATAATCTGCTATAAGCATAATCTGCTATAATGTTAAATACTTAAACCTCGATGTCCTTATGGGTGGAACTAAATGTCTAGAATGACAGCTTCCAATGAGAATATTGAGTCTAAGGCAATCGATTTTGTTAGCAGATATCCAATAGGTTTTCTGAGCAATCCTGCGTTTATGGAATGTGAGGCTAACCTTTGGATCCTGGATGCTTGCATCAATGATGCTAATCGCCTGCACACTCCCAGAACCCTGATTGAAGGCTCACACACAGATACCAAGGCCTTTGAGATGGCTTATCTAAGGGCTAAAAAGCAGGCAGATTGCAAACCTTTCGTTTTGATTAGGTCCAATAAAGCCACTAGGGAGGCCTAAAATCATGGCTGCCTTTACAAAAGAGGAAGTAGTACATGCAATTGAGACTTTAGATGAGATAACAACCTTGGTCAACAATATCAGAGCTGGTTTGATGCACGGTCTTGAGATCATCGAAGACGAGGAGGCCTGAATGTTATTAGCGATTGGTCTACTGGTTTAAAGAGTTAGAAGGACAGAATGAGTTCTTCAGATTAGGTGAAATTCAAAGTTTCACATCAATGGATTATCCAAGTCTTATGAGCCAATGGTCAGATTGATATCTAAAAATTACATATAAGACATTATAAGTACTGAGGATCTCAGAAAAAGGATAGAAGTGCTCCGGGAGCAGAGGGCCTGGATAGGCAATGCCATTGCCATCCTTGAATCCCAGCTCGAAGCCTTGGAAATCGAAGAGAGAGCCAAGTGGAAGGGCACGGAGATTATTGAGGTTAAGCCTGCCATGGGTGGCGGCTCATATGTTCTTCAGAAGGTGAAATGCGGCAAGCCCTCATGCCACTGTGCAAAGCCTGGTGGGGAGCTGCATGGGCCATATTGGTATCTGTATTCGAAGAAGGGTGGGAAGAGCAGATCGAAGTATGTGGGGAAGAATAAGCCTGTTGAAACTTAGGTTTTAAGTACGATCTTCAAAATCTCCTAAGCCTTTTCGATGCCCACCCTAGTGCTGCTTGAGGATCTACGATCTGGAATGTATGTACTGTTATATGCACTGTTTTAGATAACTAACTGGAAACCCACAAATCGACCTAAATGCCTTTTTGAGTTAACAACTATTCCAGCCATTACAGGAATGACAATCAAGTAAACTTGAAGGGTCGCTGATATCGATTGATTGAATCTACTGCTATCGATTGTGGAAGGCATAGAACCTGGAGCGCAAAGGCATACCTTTGCGCTCTGGATAGCGGTTTGTAAAATTGATTTTGCTGCTATCGGTTTTTCGTTATCAGTCGATTGTAAACCTGGCATTCCATAGTTTATGGAATGATGAGTTAATTGGAAGAGTACTTTGCTCGATTTTGCGGAGCTCTGCAGGTTGTATAAAATGGTGTATATAAACTGCGCAATAAATACGTGCAACCTCCATCGGTAGTACTATATCTCCTTAGCACGTTTGAGCTATGTGGTACTACTAGCCAGGGTTTGGGCATATATTTACCTGTAAATATACAACCTTATGCCCTTAAGAATTTCATTTAAACCTCTAAATTTAAGACATCTTTTAAGCATACTTGGCCGTCGTGCCAATGTATATGCAACGTTAGTATTATGGCCAAGAACTACTTGCTTCTTTTCAAGCAGAAGTCTAAGATGCTTATAATTGGGTAAAAATTTGAGGCTGTCATCACCACATTATCAACGAGATTCGCATTAGGTCTCTCAACACCTTTATTAATCAAGTTACAATTTCCAGAAGGAGGCTTGAATTATGGAATTCCTTGACATTATGAGCATCTCACACCGCTATATGGAGATACTAAACCCTTCCACGCCTGAAAAGATCATCAAACTCGGCAAATTACTCAAATTGAAAAAAGGAAACCGGGTCATTGACTTCGGTTGTGGTTGTGCCGGACCCCTTACTCTCTGGGCTGAGGAATTCGGTATTACTGGTATTGGAATAGATATATCCGAGGATTTCTGCGACAGGGCTAGGCAAAAACTGGCTTCGAAAGGTTTATCGGACCAAATCGAAATCGTTTGCTCCAATGGGGCTGATTACATATTCGAAGAAGGGGTTTTCGATGCCGCAACATGTATTGGGTCAACGTTTATTTTTGGCGGCTGCCAGCAGACACTCCAAGTACTGAAGCGAGCCGTTCATCAGAATGGACGCCTTGGTATCGGTGAAACCCACTGGCTTAGCAATCAGGTACATCCGGTATATGCCCAAAAACAGACAACTACCCATACAGAAACGGAACTAACTCAATTTATCCGGGATGAAGGCTTTGAACTCGAATACATCATTCGTGCCAGCTACGACGACTGGGACAGGTACATTTCGGATAGTTGGTATGGACTGATACGTTGGCTCGAAGAAAATCCCACCCACACTGACTATGAACAGGTATTCAAGCATTTCCGTACTGAACAGGATGATTATTTACAGTTCCTACGCCAATCTATGGGTTGGGCTATGTACTGCCTCGCTCCCATGAAATCTCGTTGACATGTAGTCATCTATGAAAATATTTTTTATTGACACTGCCTAGGCACACTTGTATATGCTGCCACCCTAGAGCAGACTGTCTTGAATTCAAGTAACTTTAATATAATAAGTTTTTTGAACTAAATAATTTCCAGCCAAGTTTATTTGTATTGGTCTTCGAGAATATCATTTCCGCATGCCCAATTAGAGGGATTTATGGCTCCATCTTCTGGCATATGCTCAACGGAGATAATTATTTTGCTTTCAACCAACCTGATTTAATGCCCCCAAGTCGGATACCCTGAGCTATACGGATACAATGCCGCCCGCCATGACGAAGGCGTCTTTGGGGCCGATGGGAAGACGAGGCGAGGCATAGGTTTTGACGCAGCGGTTTCTGCATACCAACATGCCAATGCCACGCTCAGAACGAGATCATCATGGCCCGCCTCCCTCCATGCCGAATAGCTATCATGGGCCGTTCTGGGGTCGATCGTCACTCGGAAGTTCAACATCTCGCTCTGCAAGACCGGACCTAACTTGAGCTGGCTGGGTATCTTGAACCGGCCGGTCTGGAGAAGTACCTGCAGGACGCCAACCAAGTCCGGGTTTGGGCTAAGATCTCCGGAAGCACCTATCTCACTACAGGCGCAAAAAGAATATGGAACACCAGATGAACCACGACCTGAGCCAAAACATCCTTTATTATCGCTCTTATACGCGATTTTATGCCTCCCTTTCCCTCTAAGAGGGGCAACATAGAAGGTTGTAATACTATAAGAATTATTTACGATGGCTGATAACATGCTACCTGATAGCCTTTTGATTGAAGAGAATCCCGTACTAAGTTACATAAGGCATCTTCCTCGCTATCAGAGCTAATACGATAGTCTCTGATGATATTATCTACCAACAATTATAAATAAATTAGGGTGCAATATATTGCTTGAGGCATAGGTGAAGTAATCTATCGCTTTCGGGCGATAGGAATCCCTGTAAAAGGGGATCTGGGTTAAAATCCAGATTGTTGGCCTATGCCTCACTTGATTTTAGGCAATAGACAACTTATCATAGAACTAAATGCACCTCTATCGTACTTATAGGCGAAGAGATGGGCTATGAATTTACTGCATATCTGTATAGAAGCTATGAACTGGGTAAGCTAGAAGATCTGGAAGAGCGATTGTCTATCGTGGAGGGAATGGATGAACCTAAGGGCGCTTGAGCGACGTGCAGTACTTCTGAAGGCAGGGATGCTGAAGGCCGGCGTGCTGGATGAGGATAGCGTGCAGGCTTTGGCACTTGGCAGGGCGCTGGATGAACTGGATGTGCCGGGACAGTCCGCAGCAGAAGCGGCAATAGAGGAGTACCTCAACTTGCAATCGGTTGGGTTCGCAGAAGCGCAGATTGCTGATATGATGGGCGAGAGTTGGAATTTGCTTGTGGATTTGGAGAAAAGGGCATTGCAGCTGCTGCCTGAAGTGAGGACGGCACAAGAGGCGCTTTATCGGCGAAGGTATCAGAGTGGGCGGCATTAAAGGTATAATCTAGGATGATAGACCTGGATTTAGGAACGCTAACATGGAGCATCGGAAGGCCCGCATTCAAGCATAATATCTGGAGCGCAGACCCAACGCATTTGTAGCTCAGAAAGATGTTTATAAAATTGTTTCCAGCCCTATAGTCGTTGGAAAATAAGGTGGGCTGGAATCAGGTTATACATACTTGGGCAAATATGGCCCTACTCTCGATCATTTTTATTTTCTGCTGATCCTCTGGACTTAAGGTATTGCCAGTGGCGTGCCGGAGCTGTTTAAAGGCAACATCTCTGCCCTCTTTGCAGCCTCAGGCAACATTATATTTATTGTCTTATTCAAATCGCTGAACCTCGTTGTAATGGAAGAGTTGATGTAGACTTCCGTGCTATTCCCTCCCGGATAGCCGAGCATTCCTGGCGTGGTCGTGATGTTTACAATGGCAAACTCCTGCACTGGGAGATAGCTGGCTGTATTTATCCAGGTGATATATCTGAGCTGAATATTGTTGAAGAGATGACTGAGGTTCTCGATGCTCTGGGGGATCATAGAGCTGATAGAACCAGTCTCCTGTTTGAAAAGGGAAGAGATAGCACTACTTTGAGGAGATATCTCCACAACGTAATACTTTTCACCGTTTATGGCCTCAATACCGATAAGTCTGATAGTGGATGCATTCAATAGCATCGCAGTTTGTCTAATCATGTCCTGATTGGTTCCAAAGGCTCCGGGCAAAGCCAGCTTCATCGCAGTCCAATTTCCGTCAACCTCGCTATATAAAGTATCATTGATATAGTATACTTCTGTCGATATGGTAGCAGCATCCACCACATCTCCTATCGGCAGGACGAGGGAGGCAGTGACTGCCTTCGCTGATTTGCTGGTGCGATTGATAGCGATGGCCCCTAGAGTCTGTATGTTGACCCGAGACGTCGTATTGTGGCTCGTGGAGTTGATGAGCATTATGTTTTCATTTTCAGACAGGTTTAAACTATAGGATTTTAAGTTGTTCTCTGAATTTATCACCAGTTCTTTTAGAGCCGTGGTATTCATGTTTACAGATGTATTTGGTTCTGCTAGTGCTCCAAAAGAAGAGACTACAAGCAGTAATGCTATCAAAGATAATAGATAGAACATTTCAATATTTTTCATATATTTGGATAGATATTCAAACGTTATATCAATTATGGTCAGAAAGGGGTCTATTGCATATAATGTTGCTCCCAGCACCTAAACGTCAGACTGTTATATGTGCTCTTCTGGCATAAATTGTTAAGCCAAAAAAAGGTGCGAGAATCTCATCCCCCGCACGTAAACACTTTTATCAAAAACATATCTGTAGGCAGCATACCGATTGCATTGCCTGGCAATTACCAGTAAGCGAACATCAAAACCCAGAATATACCCAAGAGAATAGTACTGTGAAGTTTTAGGCGAGCCAAACGCTGACTCACAGCGCCCTCCTCAGAGGAATCAACCACCGTAGTGGCGATTTTAAGCCCGCCCCGTGCCTTCACACAGGCAATGCGAGACAGCACTGGTATCTGGCACAGCGCCTTTCTTACGGGGACCCTTTCATCGAAGATGAAGAGCCTGCTCTCACCTTGCCTGCACACGACGTTACTTGCCGCGCTTATATACGAACTGAACGATGTATGCCTTAATTCGCTTTCACCGAAGACTTCGCTGTTAAGCGAGGCGCTCCATTGGAGGTGACATACTGCCCCCGAAGCTTAATCGGCTACAGCCCTATTTCGCGGCAATAACTATCTAATCATTTTAGAATATACACTTGTTGGTAGGATTAAATTGGCTTTAAGCCCAAGGTAAATTTCTGATTATAATGGAACTCAGAAATTACATTGATACATCACAACAATCTAAACCACAAAAAGAAAGCGGCCATGAAGCAGAAGAGAGAATCTAAGGCCATAACAAGACTAGGCAGATGAAGCCTGCAAGAAGGATGAGGCAGGATGAGATGGATAGACTCACGGCTGAGGCCTAGAAAAATACTGCCAGGCTTGGGGCCCTGCAGATATGGCAGAAGGAGAAGACCTTAAAGAAGGGCTCAAGACCTTTGCCTACAGGATGGTCTCGTGGCGAGAAGGTTCCGAGGTGCTGAATGTCAATCTGGGACCGCTACAGGAAGATGGATGCCAAAGCAGCCGTGCAGAAGGCTCAAAAGATGAAAAATGAGGCTCTAGGTCAAACGTCGCTTAGTACCTAGATGAAAATGTCTCTTTTGTACTAGAAAAGAGACATCGTTATATAGAGGCAACGTAAATATAGCCCTCGGATGGACTCCATCAAGTACCTAGACACTATAGGAATAGAGGCCCTATTTTCTGTGGCCAAGGGTAGAGACAGATTTATCCTACTCTGCCTTTACGACATGGGCTGCAGAGTCGGTGAACTAGTTACTAATAGAGTCTCAGATATCGATTTTCAAAACGGATTCATAAGGATCGAGAGCAGCAGAACGAAGACAAAGCATTTCAGGGCTGTTAGGATGAGCCAGACCACCTTAGAGGCCATCCAAGATAGCATCAAGCCTGGGCAAGAATGGCTGTTTCCTGGCAGAAGCTCTGGGCACCTTAGCACCAAAACAGTGCTGAGAACCATAGACCGCCTGGCAAAGGAGGCCGGGGTCCAGGAGGTTTCGCCCAGGATGAAGCTCAACAGGAAAAAGGTTACTCCACATATACTCAGGCATAGCCATATAGTCTCAGCTTTGATGGGCGGCGTGCCTTTGCCTATGATCCAGAAGCAGGTGGGTCACAAGAGGCTCTCTACAACAGAGGTTTATGCTTCCATAGCCCCTGTGCTGGTGAAGGAGGCATATGATATACGTGGATTCAATCCATTATCAAGAACTTAAGAAATGATAAAATGAGAGTTGCCCTTAGCACACTGAGGCTAGCACTATGATGTTGCTTCGTGCTGATTCTTCCTTGGCATTATAAGCTGTAACTGAAATGCATCGGCACTCTCCTATGTCACAGCATGATCTCGACCAGTTATAGGACTCAGCATTGGCGCCAACAGTAGCTATTTTGGTCCATGCAGTAGTGTTATTGCAATTCGCACAGGATCCGCCAATGTAGATGTTGAACCCATCTTCATTATTCGAGTTATCCTGCCACCTTATACCACATGGGCTACTTGAAACCTTGGTTAAATGGCTTGGAGCATCAATGCACCCGCAAACGAAAGTAACGAGTATCAGACTCGCTGCCAAAGCCATCATCGGCTTAATGTATCGACCGATCAAGGAAAAATCCCCTATTTCATTACCTCTTGATCAATCGTTACATAACTAAAACTTTTTGGTCGTTCAAGGTATATCTAAGAAGGCTTTAGTTATCCAGTATATTTGCAATCCATATCGGTATTGTAAAATATCTTCGCACATACAAAAGTTATTTAAACTCTTATAGTTCTAGCATTATGTTGCTTAGAAGGGGAGTAATTTATGGGTCGTCCAAGGAAGAACAAAGACGGTCTAGTGGGAAGGGCAGGGCGACAGTTGATAGAGCTGGAGGACCTGGAGAGGGATGCACAGAGATGGAGACGCCGGAAAAAGCTCATCGCCAGGTTTGCAGCAGAGAATTCCAAGCGCTCCTACCCTGAATGTTGATATTTTCATAAATATCATAAAATTCGTCTAAACATCCAAAAGTTATTTAAAATATTATCTTCATACCATAATATCGCTAGGGGGTATTTTGTAGGTCTTCTCAGAAAAGAGCAAAGGTGGCATAGTTTCCAAGGCAGCCGACAGATGATTGAACTAGAGGCCTTGGAAAAGAGAAGGCTAGATCAGGTTAGACCCAAAAGGGATCATATCATTAATTCAGGCTTAGCTATCAAAAAGGGGACAGTTGCAGCTCTGATAAATGATGCTGCTATAATGTGAAGGTGAATATCGAGGAAGGGATAGATCATGAGAATCCATATGATATTAGCAGTAGTTCTAATGGTTCTCGCTTTTCCTATCGGGGCGGAGCCAAATAGCGAAGATAAATGGATCAAATACAGTGGCCATAACATGAGTTTTGATTACCCAGTAGAATGGGATATAACAGAAAATCCATCGGGTGTAACTGTAGGATATGATAGAGTTTTTGTTTTAGGCATTACCATGCACAAAGAAGGATGCTATCCATTATCCCAACAATCACAGCTCTTGGATCTATTAGTTTTGATGCAGAGTAAGACAGTAGATGGAACTCCTGATGGCGGTCTAATAACCCAATCAATTGAGAACGAAATAGGCCCATATTCAAAGGCAGTGCAGAATTACAAAAACCCTACACAATCACTCACGTATGAAATTCAGGGATACACCCAAAAGAATGCTACTGTGATCTTTACAGAGAACATGTGGAAACCACAATATCCCGCAGTGTCTGAAATAACGTCGAAAATGGATAGATTGAAGAAATCCTTGATTGTGGGTAGTCTACCTTAGATAAGTTGTTATATTATCAACTGCAATCATATAATTGGAGGAATACAATGATGAATGAACAATTGGTTCCTCCAAGCACGTTTTGCTGGAACCAAGAGTGTATCGACTATTGCAAAGTAAAAAATGAAAACATCATAAAATTTGGCCGAACCGCCAAAGGAACACAACGCTATCGATGTAAGACCTGTGGGAAGACATTCGTTGAAAACATAGGTACAGTATTCTATGGTCGCCATCATAGCCAGGATACAATTCTAAAATGCTTAGCCTTGCTGGCCGAACGCAATAGTCTGGCATCCATCCATCGGGTTATGGGGATTAAAGAAGAAACAGTTATGGATTGGCTTCACGAAGCAGCTAGCCACGTTGAAGAGCTAGAGGCTCTAATGCTTGCAAACTATAAACTGACTCGTGTTCAACTGGATGCTATGTGGTCATACGTAGGAAATAAAGGCGAAAAGGGGGCTATCCAGAAGAGAACGATCGTGGTAGCTTCTGGCGCGGTACAACGATAGATATGGATACTCGCCTTAGAGTTGGGCGGTCAATCAGGAAGAGTGAAAGCGAAGTCTCTATGGAATTGATGGCCCAGTTGAAGGCTCGTGGTAATCCGGATAAACCTCCTGCTATCGCTACTGATGGCTATGATAGTTATCCGGAGGCCATGCTCGAGACTTGGGGGAAAGTACCTGAATACTCTGGTAGAGGAAGACCGCCTACTCGAAAGAAGTCTGAGCCTGATTGGAAATGCATTCAGATAATCAAAACACGATCTGGAGGGCATCTTGTTAGTATCCACTACAAAGTTGTCTTTGGTGATACGAAAGGGGTCTGTGATCTAATGGGCACCCATACTGCCTATATCGAGAGGACTCATCTAACATCCAGACAGATGAATGGGCGATTTGTTAGAAAGACCATTTCTTTCTCTAAAGAGATCGAGATGCATAGGGTTTCTTGTGCCTGGGAAGATTGGGTTTATAATTTGGCCAGGCCTAACAAGTCGTTACGAATCGATTCAGCAGAATCAAAGCGACGCTGGACGCAAAGATCTCCAGCTATGGCTGCAGGTTTGACTGATCATATTTGGACTATAAAAGAAATCCTTATGAATGTCGTGGTTCCAGACGGGAGCAACATGAAATAGGTAGACTACCTGATTGTGACTCTGCTAGATAAGGCGAACGTGTGACTTCCTCCCCGCCCTGAAGAGCGAGGCTTCCTACTTCAACGATCTGCTATTGCAGAATCTCGATAGGCTCTTCCCCTCAGTCCGAGGGTGCGAATGTTCACGCCGGCATTAATATCCCTATCCATCTGCAATCCACAGTTAGGGCTGGAACCTTCTCTGCCTAGGCGCGGGGGATGGCCTTTGCGGCAACGCAGGGTGCTAAGAGGCAAGCAAATATGAGCCTAAAAAAAGCGCATTCTTTCAGTATCATCCATCTCCAAAATTGTAGTTGTTTAGATTAGTATTCATAGATCAGAAATTATTTATCTTAGTTCCTTATTTAGTATTAGACGATAGCAATGAATAGGACATCTATAAAGAATTTCAAAAAAAGGATTTATTATCCTCATTGCGATAAATATTATGTGGTCTCCATAGATCATCGCCCCAGGGACGATCTTATGGCCAGCATCCAACACAGCATTCGTTCAGGTTTGCCCTCGAGTCTTGCTATCATCGCTCGGCAGCTGATGTGGAACGTTGGTCATTGCAACGCACAGCTAGCAGACAATTCATTCACCTATGGAGGAACCTATGGCAAATGTTGAGCGAATCCCGCTCGGACCTATTGCGCAAGTTCGAGATCTGTTCTCTTTCCCGAATAATTGCCACACGGTCTGCTTTCTTAAACAGACGCTTGAAGAGACGGTTGCCCACTACTTGACAGCGTCTATTCAACGCGATGGCTTTACCGACTCTTCAGTCCAAGTAGTTAACCAAGATGGCACCGTCTTTGCAAGCGTGAGCGGAAGCGCAGCAGAGGCATACGCCAAGTTGCTGCCCGAGTACCTGGCGGTGGGTCAGCTCGGCCTGGACGCAAGTAAAAGCCTTTGGAATGAGAAAAAGTGGCATTACAATTGGACGTTCTTTCTTCCTCACGGCGTATCAATGACACGACATCGCTCAGTGCAACTCTTGCATTTTCCGCCGGACTATGTTCTTGAACGTGACCAAGATTATCTATTGGCCCATACAACGTTGCGCTGGGCCGCGCTCTTGGTAGAGAACGGGGCATCCCCTGATGAAACCGTTCGGCTCCAGAACATCATTGACATCGCACCCATTGCGGCGCCGTCGAACGATGGCAAGAGCCTGGAAGGCGTCTACTCCTTCTACTCTGGCTATATCAACGGACTCCTTAACTTGTGGATTCCAAGTTCCGGGGGCGGCGTGCGACCTTTGGTTGCGTTCGGTGGCCCCGTGCGTGCATGGCTGAAAGAACAGTACAAGCTCGACCTGAGTGTCTTGGAGCTAGCGACGCTCAAGCTCCCGTCTGGGCCAACTGTGCCGGTGCTGGCCGCCAACCATCCTAGCTTCATCTACAACGCGGTCAAGAAACTGCAGGACGATCCGAAAACACCTGAGGATGAACCCGTAGCGGTTGGCATGCGCGTCATGCAACAGGACCTCATCGCATCCATGTGGCAGGTCGAGATGAGCAAGAATCCAATGCCAGACGCTGAAGAAACGCTCACTTCCTGCAAAGCGAAATGGTCTGATCCCGCCAAGCAGCGGCGAATATGCGAGCTTACCTATGAGCAAGCCTTCGATAAATCGCCTGAAGACTCACAGAAGCTTTGCGCACATTTGCCGCTGATTGAGGAGGCAGTTCTTGGCATCACGCGGATGTACTCCATTGATTCACTGGATAGGAGGATTGAGCTACTTCGCAGAGACATAGGTGCGGCTGAAAGCGCCGAGCCAGATGCAAAATCATCTGTTTGAGCCTAACAGCTTCACTATAAGTAGAGCTTGAAACCTTTTTTACTAGTAACTTTCAGAGGCATATCGATTGAGCTAGCAGCCCGTCGCTACTTTTCATACCATTATCCGCTGCTCTCTTCAACACGCCTGCACTTCTCTTGTGATACGCTATTATTCTCGATCTATACTTTGCAAGCATCCGCCGGGCAGAACTCTTGTGGCTATGCTATCATTTCCTATTGATAAACTCCTAGCAATGGATCATTCCCGGAAGTACAGAGGCGGCCTCGAGAATGAGCAGGACGACAGTTGATAGAGCTGGAGGACCTGGAAAGGGATGCACAGAGATGGAGACGCCGGAAAGAAATCGTTGCCAGATTTGCTGCAGGGAGAACCAAGGCACCCAGTCCTGATTATTGATATTTCATAAACTTTGGAAAATTAATTTCTAATGCCCCAGGATCGAAGATCTCGGGCTTGGACATGAGATAGGATTGAAAGATTGCCCTAAACCTGCAGATAATCAGCTACGGCAATGGACTATTTACCAAGGGCGCCTTCCAAAAGCTTTTTCACTAGTTGCCTCAATAACTTCAAACAATGTCGAAGGCAAGGATGATTCTAGGTTTTATTTTGCTGGCCGCAATATTGGTTACGCCAGCTTTATGTCAGACTACTGCATCCGATTGGATAAATAAAGGCAATGCTTTCGATGATCAGGGTAAGTATGATGAGGCCATTCAAGCCTATGACAAAGCTATTGAATTGAATCCGCAATATGCAATGGCCTGGAACAACAAAGGCCTTGTTCTCTCTGGGCAGGGTAAGTATGATAGCGCTATTCAGGCATTCGATAATGCCATCGAGCTAAATCCACAATTTGCTGAAGCTTGGAGTAACAAAGGCAATGTTTTCCTTTTACAGTCCAAATATGATGAGGCTATCAAAGCTTTCGATAAGGCTATAGAGATGAACCCGCAGCTTGTTGGAGCCTGGCTCAACAAAGGCCTTGTTCTCGATAATCAAGGCAAGTATGACGAGGCCATTCAGGCCTTCGATAAGGCTATCGAGCTGGATCCGCAGAATGTAGAAGCTTGGTACAATAAAGGTAGTGCTCTCGATGAGCTGGGAAAACACGATGAAGCCATACAGGCTTATGATAAGGCCATTGAGATTAATCCACAGTATGCAAGTGCCTGGAATAACAAAGCAGAAACTCTTGAGAATCAAGGTAAATACGATGAAGCTAACAAAGCCTGTGATAGGGCAATTGGGATTAATCCACAATATGCAATGGCTTGGTGCAACAAATGTGCTGCTCTTGAAGGCCTAGGCAAATACGATGAAGCTATCACAGCTTGTGAAAAGGCTATAGAAATTAATCCACAACTTTCAGCAGCCTGGAATGACAAAGGTTCTGCTCTTGGTAGTCTGGGTGAATACGATGAAGCTATCAAAGCCTTCGATAAGGCCATAGAAATTGATCCGCAAAATGCAATGGCTTGGTTTGACAAAGGCATTGCTTTAGGTATTCAGGGCAAATATGAAGAAGCCCTTACGGCTTTCGATAAAGCTATTGAACTGAATCCACAATATGCGATGGCCTGGTACAACAAAGGTATTACTCTCCAGATGTTTGGTCGTAATACGGAAGCTGATGCTGCCTTCGCTAAGGCAAAGGAGCTGGGATATACAGGCCCAGCTTAACCTTTTAGGTCTCAATAAGATAGATTACTGCCGGGAAGAGGCCATCGCTAAATTTGCCGTTGAGAAACCCAAGACATTCAGAATTGATCACCAAATTTTTCATAAATCTAGAAAAATTAATTTCTATAATGCCCTAGGATCGAAGATCTAGGGATCGGATGTGGATAGGGGGTCGAAAAGCTGCCCTATATTCATGGGATAGCTAACTTGGGCAAGGGTCTTCGGCGCAAACTAGATGGCGCATTTATCGGTCTTGGATTTCATAATTCTCTTGCAATAATGCCTGAGCATCAATATGCATACTGCTTAGCTTCTTTGTGATAGGATGGTTTGGACCAAACTCTTGCTCCGACAGCCCTTTGATTCTCCAGATATCGGAAAGAAACTTGCCGACTTCCTTCTTTATGTAATTGCTGTTTTGCTCAGTCATGAGTCCACCAGCTTGCAGCTCCGACAATTTCACTACAATTAACTTGTTTGAGAGGAGCTTAATTTAGAGCCTATCCTAAAACTATAAATCATAGTACAATGATTTATATAACTCGTGGTATTCAAAGAAATCGATGATAATCTATGGGATCTTATTAGGCCGTTTATGCCAGCGCAGAAGCCCTGGACAGGTAGGCCAAGATGCGATTTAAGGAAAACATTCAATGGCATACTTTATGTTCAAAAAACAGGCATGAATTGGACAGATGTACCTAGAATGTACGGCACTAAATCAACTGTTCATAAACTTCATTTAGAGCTATGTAGAACAGGGGCTTATCAGAAGATAAACAATATTCTGCTCTCTATGGGCTATCATAAAGATAAAATTGATCTATCATGCTGTAATATCGATACCAAGGACGTTATCGCAAAAAAAGGGCAATATAGGCTACGACGGCAATAAAAGGGTTAAAGGATCTAAGATTAGCGCTTTGACAGATAAAAATGGCTTGCCGTTATCGATATTAATTTCTCCTGCTAATACTCATGATTCAAAACTTTATCTACCTACTATTGATAAAATGAATATAAAATTATTAGTAGGTGCTCCGATAACTCGACCTAAATTGATTAATGCAGATACCGCTTATGATACTAATGCTATTCGGGATTATAACAAACGTCGAGGAATAAAGACCAATATACCTGTAAACATCAGAAACCGCAAAAACAAAAAGATAGGTAGGCCCAAAAAGCTTGATAAAATTATCTATAAAGGCAGAAGCGCGGTAGAAAGGTTCTTCAGCTGGATTGAAGCCACTAAAAAGGTCTTACCAAGGTATGAAAGATTAGAGGAATCTTACCTAGGCATCGTTACCTTATCTCCCATCTTGATGTTATGGAGGGTTTTAGGATAGGCTCTTAAGATATAGCCTCTCCCTATAGCCATTCGCCAGCTCAGAGATCTTATCGGCAATAGGTATCGTTGCCCCATAATCTTCTTCAAGCCGCCCTATGCCCTCCTCGATATAGGTTATCCAGATCTTCTGGTCTTCATCTGTTGAAGCCTTGAGGTATTGAGCCTCGATCTCATTGTAGACCGCATCAAAATCGAGGCCAGCAGGAATCAACACGGCACAGTCAGATGCATCTCCTTCCCTGTTAGCGATCAGCTTCATTATGAAGATGTCCTCAAGGGAGGCATATCTCACCTCTACCTTATCGAATGCTTTGCGGACTCGAGCACGGTTCCACATGGCATCACTCAGCCCAAAGTCGTAGGATATCTTTCCTGCAAAGATGTCTAGTGTCCTCCCACCCTTTATGGCAACTCTATTAAGCCCCAGCCTGGCATGTCTCTCTTTTGGGCCTGTGGGCTGATAGCCTAGCCGCTGAGTACAGCGCAGGATCTCATCCTTATCCTCATCAGTTCTGCAGACTACATCTATATCCTTGGTGGACTCCTTCAGCTTGAACTTAAGCATGGCAGCTCCGCCGATAAGCAATACCTGAGTTGGCCGAGATAAAGCAGCACCTAGCTGCTCGAAGAACTCCTCTACCTCCTCCTGGCGAGATATCCTTTCAAAGTTCGATGTCATATAGCTCAGCCCTGTCTCTTATGTCCTCAATGGATGGATAGCCCCTTATTCTCTCGCCCTGAAGAACTGCCTTAATATCTCTTATCATAGGATGCTCGATGCCTTCCAGTTTATCCCTGTTTTTTAAGTAGAACAATATGCAAAAGAGCCTCTGCTGCAGGGTCTCTGCAGAATCAAGGGAGTGGATGAATACTTCTTTTATGGATAGCTCTCTCTTGGGCAACGTATAATAGTTATCTCTGAGGCCTAGGTCGATCCCGTAATCTCTGTAGGCGCTAAATGATGTTGGTGTGGCATCATGATGTCTAATGCTCTTGAATAGGACACTATCACTGTAGCTCTTTATCAGCAGAGCATCCCTAGGTATAAGGCGTCTAAACCTATACTCCCATAGAGAGGTTACGAAATCCTTTAGCTCTCCCCATAGAATGTAATTGAAAGAGTATAGATAACCCCGCACACTCTTGGTTCTTCTCACTATGCCCAATATAATGAAATCCTTCAGGTAATAGTATATTGTCTTGCTGGGGAGGCCGGTCTCTGTTGACAGCGTTTCTACGCTCTCTGGATTCTGGTCCAGCCTGTATAGAAGATCAACCCTCCTATCGGCGAGTATGAGTTGGAAAGGAGATGCTCTATGAGTATAATATAGCCTTTTGAAGCTCTCGGCTGGTGAAGCCTCCGCTAGGACTATTCTATGATCTTCCCTTTCCAAAAGACCCTTTTCTTCAAGGCGAGTGGTGATCCTTGATACCGTCTCCGGTCTTATCCCGAAGTCCTGAGAGAGATCTCGAGGATGGATTGTGCTCTCTGAACCGGTTACTTGGACCAGGGCCTCGACCTCGTTCTCGCTTAATCGCATTATTCTAATATATGGTCAAATAGCTATATAAATTTGATCCATTATGAGAAAAGAAAATGATTAGGAGTTTAGCATTGGGTATACCAAATTCTATGAACCCCTCAAACTTAGGCTGTTGCGAGCACCTTCAACCTCTGTATTGATTTCCTGATCGAAATGGATTCCCTGAGCTTTTGCAGCTCATAGTGCCTTACGATATCATCCAATGAGGCACTGAGTGAGTGGATCTTCCTAGGCCTGCCTTTTGCTGAATTATTAGTCTCTGAAGTATCTATCCAGCCATTCTCCCGCATTGCTTTCAAGATCTTGCTTACATCTGATTGTCCAAGACCTGCACCTCGTTCAATATCCTTAGAGGAAACCTCTCCCGCCCCATTCATCCAGACAATCAGGGTTGCCTCTTGTCTTCGAACGCCCAGGCTCTGCAGGGTATCTATAAACAATCTATCCCTATCTTCAAGTACCCTTATGCTGTTTTCCGTCATTGCTACAGCCCCCTAAATTCTGTATCCTGAATGTATATCCGATTATACTACAAATAGTTTTGGAAGATAGGCATATTAAGCGCTAATTCTGGATTGGCTGTATGCTTTCAAAGAGAGCTGGATGCAGCGTCTTATATGCCATAGCTAAATTGATATTCTAGTGATTACACATAAGACATTATGAGCGCTGGAGACCTCAAAAAAAGGATTGAAGTGCTCCGGGAGCAGAGGGCCTGGATAGACAATGCCATTTCCATCCTTGAATCCCAGCTCGAAGCCTTGGAAATACAGGAGCGAGCCAAGGAGAAGGGCACTGAGATCATAGAGGTTAAGCCTGCCAGGAGTGGCGGCTCATATGTTCAACAGACGGTGAAATGCGGCAAGCCATCGTGCCACTGTGCAAAGCCTGGCGGGGAGCTGCATGGACCTTATTGGTATCTGTATTCCAAGAAGGGTGGGAAGAGCAGATCGAAGTATATAGGGAAGAATAAGCCTGTTGAAGCTTAGGTTTTAAGTACGCTCTTCGAAATCGCCTAAGCCTTTTCGATGCCCACCCTAGAGCTGCTTGAGGATCTACGACCTGGAATGTATGTACTATTATATGCACTGTTTTAGATAACTAACTGGAAACCCACAAATCGACCTAAATGCCTTTTTGAGTTAACCACTATTCCAGCCATTACAGGAATGACAATCAAGTAAACTTGAAGGGTCGCTGATATCGATTGATTGAATCTACTGCTATCGATTGTGTAAGGCATAGAACCTGGAGCGCAAAGGCACACGCCTTTTTGGGTCGGAAAGATATTTATAAAAATATGTATTGGCTTTGAAGATTCAAAAAATAAGGGTAATGGCCTACAGGTTATACATACTTGTTGAGTTTGAATCAACCTGTATATCCCAGCTCCTTGGCCTTGGCAAAGGCAGCATCTGCTTCAGTAGTACGACCAAGTATCTTGAGGATAGTGCCTTTGGTTTGCCAGGCAAGTCCTAATTTTGGGTTTGTCTCAACGAACTTATCACTGGCTTCGAGAGTTTCATTTATCTTGACCTGTTGTTCAAGACTTCCAATTTTACCCAACCAAGAACTTACATCCGACTGATTTAGTGCAATCGCCCTGTCGAATGCCTGAATGGCGTCGTCGTATTTACCCAAATCACTAAGAGAAAAACCTTTCCAGGCCCATGCATCATTATTTGAAGAATTGATCTGGATCGCGGTGTTTAATGCCTGAATAGAATCGTTGTACTTGCCTGCTTTATTAAGAGCTTTACCTTTTCCAATCCAAGCATCTATATCTTGAGGATTTAGCCTGATTGCCTTATCATAAACTTGAATGGCCTCATCATATCTGCTTAATGCATACAGAGCTGAGCCTTTGCTATCCCAAACGAGATTATCTGAGGAATTATAGTCATTCTCCCAACTTTTTACCTTATAAACTGCTTTATCCAAGACTTAGAGTATCCATCTTTATTGGAATAAAATATTTGTAAAGCGCAATCTTGGGCATCCTCAATAGCTTCATCAAAATCAGTATATTTTGATATCTCTCTTTTAAAATCCTTCCAACCGAACTCTATAGGATTTAAATCAGGGGAATATGGCACGTTATATATTAAATGGATATCAAGTTCGTGGGCTAATGCCCTAAACTTCTTAGCTAGATGTATTCTAGCATTATCTAGGACAATACATATTGGTCTCATAATATTGTTACTTCTCAATTTTTGGGCGAAGATCATTAAATCTTCTTTCTTGGATGAGTGAGAGACCATAACTTCATCATTTCCATTCAATGCAATGAACCCAAAAACAGTTCTAGACCTAACTTTTCCAGGTTGATAATTTAGCATATGGGTGTTTAAAACCCTGCGTGTATTAGGTCGCTGTTGCAAAGAGCTTTCATCAAGGAATCCAATAATAGGTTCTTTGACTGTTGTTATTACTGAATCTATCCTTTTTTTAGAAAACTTTCTGCATTAACAGGCCTCTTATTATTTCTAATATATGGTTTACCATATTTGACTTTCTTTATTGATCTTAAAATCTTCCAACCACCTTTATACGAATATTCTACGCCTCTTGTGTCTTTTGCATATTTTATTACCTCTTTTATAGTCATTCCTTTGTCCTCAATCTCTTCGATAATTTTATCCCATTCATCAAAAGATATCATTGGTTCTTTGCCGTTTCTATTCTGTGGTATCAATCCATCATATCCTTGTTTGTTCCAATCGCTTAGCCAATTCTTTATTGTCTTTTCACTTCGTTTAAGAATATCAGCTACTATATATACATTCTTTCCTTCGTATAAATGTATTATCGCTAGTAGCCGTTCTTTAATTCTTATGTTTCTCTCATCTTTATACAATTGATCTAATTCTACCTTCGAGATATGTCTTACAATTACAGGTTTCCTGCCCATGAACGGCTATATCGTATATTAATTATTTAAGGGTATCTATGAGGTAAAAATTACGTGGATTAACTATAATTTGAATAGCTCTATCGCATGCTTGGATAGACTCATTGTACTTTCCCTGACTATATAGAGTAAAACCTTTGTCGTTCCAGGCTTTAGCATCTTGAGGATTGATCTCGATGGCCTTATCGAAAGCTTGAATGGCATCATCATATTTGTCCTGTAGAGCGAGAATAACACCTTTGTTACACCAGGCATCTGCATCTGATTGGTTTATCTTAATGGCTTTATCGTAGCTTTTGATGGCTTCATCGTACTTTCCCAATCTAAAGAGAGAATCTGCATATCTATCTAAGGAATCTGCATCTAATGGCTTTATCTGATCGGCATTGTCGTACGCCTTCACCGCATCATCATACTTGCCAAGATAATAGAAGACATCGCCTTTTTCAATCCATGCATTTGCATCCTGAGGATTGATCTCAATGGCCTTGTCATATGTTTGGATAGACTCATTGTACTTTCCCTGGAAATAGAGAGTAATACCTTTGTCGTTCCAGGCTTCTGCATCTTGAGGATTAATCTTGATAGCCATATCATAAGCCTGAATGGATTCATTGTACTTGCCCTGTAGGCCAAGAGCATTGCCTTTGCCTTTCCAGGCATATGCATATTGAGGATTAATCTTGACAGCCATATCATAAGCCTGAATAGACTCACTGTATTTGCCTTGCTTATAAAGAGCATCGCCCTTGTTATACAATGTATATACATCTTGAGGATCCAGTTCGATAGCCTTGTCATAAGCCTGAAGGGCTTCATCATACTTACCCTGACCCTTGAGAGCATCGCCTTTGCCGGTCCATGCATAAGCTAATTGAGGATTAATCCCAATAGCATCATCCAAGCATTGAATGGCATCATCATATTTGCCAACATCATTGAAAGCATGGCCTTTATCACTCCAAGCTTCAGCGTCTTTAGGATTAATCTCGATGGCTTTATCAAAAGCCTGAATAGCCTCGTCGTACTTATGTTGCACACACAAAATAAGACCTTTGTAGATCCAGGTGTCTGCATTTTGAGGATTGATCTCAATAACTTTATCGTAAGCTTGGATGGTCTCATTGTATTTACCTAGATTACCGAGAGCATACGCTTTTCCATTCCATGCATCTACATCTTTTGGATTGATTTTGATGACCTCATCGTAACATTTGATTGCGTCATCGTATTTGTCAAGGTGTTTGAGAGCATCGCCTTTGTTAAACCAGGCTTCTGCATCTTGTGGACTTAGATTAATGGCATTATTATAAGCCTGTATGGATTCATTGTACTTGCCATGATTATATAGATCATTACCTTTGGAAATCCAAGTATTTGCGTCTTTAGGATTAGTTATGGAGGATGAATCCTGACTAAATAATGCCATACTGCCAGCCCATGCATTTGTACCTTGAGGACTTGTTGAGGAAGAAGAACCCTGATTGAACAATGCCATAAATGTACGGTTATTATTGTGAATTATAGATGGCGGGCTGTCATACATCTCGAGAGCATTTGCATCAGAGGACTTGATCTCCCAGCCGATGTTTCCTTCAATGACTCCACCTGTAAACACGTCAGAGCTTGGAAGCGGGTCTGGAATTACACCAGGATTATTCTGGAAGGTGCTATACCCTACACTAGATGGTCCAACAGCACGAAGCCTATAGCCTCCATTAAATGTAGCGAAATCTGGACCTGTATATTTTACTGATACCGTTGCAATGAAGAATTGATCTCCAGCCTTTGGTGGTTTATTGAATGTATTTTCTTTAAGTACAATATCGTTGGCATCAGGAATGACATTCAACACGGTTATTTGCCAACCATCTCCTAAATCAACCGATTGACCTATTGGAATTGGATTCTCACGTGTCCCTACTTCAACAGCGAATGCCAAATTCCCTGTTAAAAAAATTAGAGCCACAATGCCTGTGAGAAGAACCCAATTTTTTGACATTATCTCCCTCTATCTTGCTTCAGCATTGTAAGATCTAATGAAGAACTTTTGGGTAGTTAGCTCAAGTGCTAGAATCTCATCTCCCCCATGTAAAGGCAAATACAGAACCCGCATCAAGAGGATGAGCTTGAATGATGTGGCCTTATGGTTACCAGTAAATCTAATAACTTTATGCAAGCTGATTTAAAAGACACGCCGTTCGTATGCCTACCATTCTGTGACATATGCATTGTACACACTTTTATAGTTCATATGGTAACCACTTCGATCAGGCTGATGTCATGGAAGGGATCGAACTGAAGATCATGAAAGAGATTCACAAGATCGAATCAACTAATAGGTACGCAAATGCTGATGAAATTGCAAGTGCGGTAGGGCTTTCGAATCAAGACACACTTGATTTCTTAGAGATGCTGAAGAATCAGGGGTATGTACGCCTAAAGGCGTACCTCAATAATGTAACTATCATATTCCTTACACCCCAAGGTCGGCTGTTGCTGACACATCCAGATTATATGTTTAACAAAGGCTATGGAGACGCACGCGATGTTCTGAAGGCCATAGAGAACGCTGTAACTGATTCTGAAGATATACCGCCAGAGGAAAAAGCGTCGCTCACCGGAAAGATTAAGGATCTATATCATGATCCCTACATGCAATCCATCAGCTCGGGGTTGATAGTGGAAGGCTTAAAGAAGATTTTTAGCTTTTAATATATTTATGAAGTCATAAAGTTTGTTCTGCGTTCTTTTCTCGCATATTCCAGCTTTTGTCCTTTAGACTGTAGCTTATCAGCTATATAAGCCCAAAAAAGCTTCAGAATCGTTATCAGTACCCCGGATTAAAATTCAGACCTTCTTATGAATATGCTTTCGGGCTGTGCAATCATGATGTTACGCGCTGAACAATCCAGATTCCTATACTATATGGATTAATCAAGTCAGCAAAGAATTGCATGGCCATGACGAAATATACTTAGCCGTATAGCACTACAACAACTAAAATATTTTGTATTTGCATTCCGGTTATCTTCTTCAGCCCTTTGACTATTATTCCCGATCCTACGCCGACGAGGTAGGGCTCCAAGGCGCGGAGTGTCCACCTGAGCAGCTGCAAGTAGATGGATGCGGATTGCTGCCAGGCAGAAGGCCAGAAGGATGAAGGCTGAGGCGTTAGGGCTGCGCTCTTTGGCATAGTTCTATAACACCATAGTACACCATGCAATAAAAATTATCATTTAAATCTATCTATAGCATTGAATGAAAGGGGGTAGAGCCTTCGAGGTTAAGGGGGGGGCTAAAACGTCGAGGCTCTCTATTTGCTAACAGGATTTTTAACTATTTAAATTTAATTAATTGTGCTGCGGCCTAATTAATCGCTATGAATAGTCATCATAGTAATATCCATGATATAGAATTATTGATAGTAATCTTAGGATTAGTATCCTACGCTCTATATGGCTACCAGTCAGCACCTCAGCCTATTATCAATAAATCCCTATAAAGTCGCAGATATAGTAGCGCCTTGCAAATAAACAAGAAATTCCGCCTAGTCCTCCGGCTGGACACACTCCGGCCCGCACTGTCGTTTCTCCTTCAACCGCTCTATCATGCTTGAAACTCTGGCCTTGGACTCCTCTGTCTCCTTCTCATCCCTGGTAATCGATATATCCAGGACATCGCCCTCTTTGCAGCCTTCAGGCAGCAAAACCACAGGCACATTCAGCCTTATGCTCTCGCCGTTCCTTATCAGGAGGACGGCCATCTCCCCCTCAATTCTATCTAGAGTAGCCTTCATCTCAACCGCTCCTTTGCGATACCATATGGCCGCCTGCATCTTTTAGGGTTGCCACATAGCCCTTGTTATTCCACACAGGCGACCCAAGCCCCATGTATAGCTCGCTTGTGCTATCGGTTTCTTCTCCAGTAAATACTTTCGCCGATGCTATCGAGAATCCAGCAAACCGCATTTTCATGATTATTATATCTAAGCGGCTAGTTATTTTTAGAAAGAAAAAATTTGTTTTATGGTTAAAGATTAGATAATGGGGTTGAGATAACTGCACCAAAATCTCGTCATTCAAAAACTATATAAAGATATAACTTATCTTATAATCTATGGACCAGCTTATTGTTCTTCATGAGATATATGATTCGTTCTCCAAGGGATTCGAAAGAATAAATGCGATTGATCCGAGCGCCATCGAGGGAGGCTGCTCAGAGCAACTCGGCAAGCTGCTGGATGGCGCAAAGCAAGGCAGAATAGATCAAGATATCTGCAGAAATCTGTTGGACTGTTTTGAAGATGTATATGAGATGAAACGGCTTGGGGATATCTGCAGAAAGGCAGGGCATCATGCTGTAGCCATAAAGTCGTATAATAAGGCATTATCAAAGAACAAGGATCAAAGCATCCGGCCTGTTCTTCTCAACAACCTCGGGCAGGTCTATGTTCGTTATGGTGATCTTGGCAGGGCGAACATTTACTTTAAAAAGGCGTTTGGCTGCTTCGAATCTATGGGCGATAGCAGCGGCATGGCTCACGTCCTTGGAAACATTGCTGCGGCTTACAGGCAAAGCAAGGATTGGGATAAGGCTGTAGATCATTGCTATCGTGGCCTGAAGATATTTGAAGGCCTTGGCGATGATTTGGGCGTTGCTCGGGCGACGGGATCCTTAGGCAGGATCTATGCAGATATGGGTGAGCAAGATCTTGCAACAAAATATTTCGATAAGAGCCTTAACGATTTCCGCAAGCTTGGGGATAAGAAGAGTGTGGCATGGATTCTGGATCGCCTTGGGCAGATAAACTCAGAAGCAAAGAACTGGGACGAGGCTCTCAAATACTACAATAAGAGCATCACGGCATTCGAAGAGCTTGGGCAGGACCCAAGCATGGGCACTGTAATGTCTAATCTCGGAAGGATGTACTTGGAGAAAGGTGATGCTGCCACAGCCATAGATCAGCTTGAGAAGGCCATAAAGCTGATGAAACGGGATACGCAGCCTGCATATCAAAACACTGCAGAATGTATAGCGGCAGCCTATGGCGCTATGGCCACTATGCATATGCAGGGTGCTGAATTACCAGTATCAAGCGGACTCGGAGAGAATTCGGATGATAAACTAAAGCTGGCATCCCAATTCTATGCACGATCATCAGACAGGTATCTTGAGATCGCCTCCACAAAGGGCTTTGACCTGCCTGAACTAAAGGTTTCTGCAGGCATCATGAGGTCCTCCTCATACCTAGCGAGGCTCAAGGCGGAGTCCTCAGAGGCGGAGGCAGTGGCACTCGCGGAGCGGGCGGCCTCTGCTCTTGATAGCGCAGTTATCAACTCCGAAGGGACTCAGAAGGAAAACATTGAGGCATTCCAAAGGATTCTGTTCGGCATTAAGGAGGCAATATCATCTGGAATCGCAGATAGTGAGCCCTGGAGGCTGACTAAATTTATCGCGAGTTCAATTGATTACCTTCTTAGCGGTGCATGCAGTACAAATGATGTAGGTAAATGCCTTTGCGATGTCCTAAGAGGCCTAAGCGGTGCGATTGAGGCCGAGAGGCAGAGGGCAGACCCATCAGGGCAATTGAAGGCCATTGTAACAAATCTTGGGAAAGCAAAGATGGAGTTCGAATCGGCAGGAACTATTCAAGGGTGTAAGACCGCAACTAAGATCAATAGGGCCATAAAGCTCGCTAATGGTCTGATAGATATTGAAGCTAAGGGCAGCACAGCACCGTCTTACAGCCGTGTATCAGATCTGATGAACTATAGGGCTTATAGAGATATATTGTTGACAATCGGCTGGATTCTTGTCGATGATGCCGTATCGAGGATAAACAGGGTAGATCGCATATATATCTGGGATGAGTCCCTCAACACCGCGAAACGATGCATAGATAATGAACACGTAGCTAAAGAGCTAAATGAAGATGAGAGCCCGGCGGGTGTCAACCATGAGTCTCTGCCATGGGCAGTTTCTGATGCCGTGGATCTAGATGATTCTGGTTCAGATGACGGTGTTAAAATCATTGCAGATATATCTGAGCCTGATTTCTTGAAGGGTTCTCCCTCGTCTGGAGTCTCCCTTGTATCTGTTGAGACAGGTATCGCGCGTTCGCCTGCTCAAGTGGTCATGTTGCCGGAAGAGAAGACTACAAACAAAGAGGCAGAGATTGTAGATACTGAGGATACAGATACAAATGTAAAAAATAGCGAGAATATTATCGAAGATGCGTTGAAATCGGATAATAATGTCGCTGCTAAGGGATACTTCGCTAAAATTGCAGATCTTAAGAACATCTTTACTCACACGAACGCCATAAAGCTCACCAAGGCGATGTCAGTAGTGGTATTAGTGCTCCTGGTAATAGATGCGATACTATATTTAATATAGCTGCACTATTGATTATCAAAGTGCGAGGATGAAGAAGAAACAGCTCGAGATAATACTCGAGCGCATCGAAGGCTTTCAAAATCCATCGCCTGAGAGAGAGCAGTATATAACACCTGCGTCAGTTGCCTCAGAGCTGCTATATCTCGCCTATCTTAGAGGTGAGTTGAACAACGTTTGTGATCTCGGCTGTGGGACTGGGATTCTGGCAATAGGTGCCGCTCTTCTGGGCGCAAAGGCTGTAGGCGTGGATATAGACGCAGAAGCTTTAGAGATAGCAAAGGCCAATGCATCAAGGTTAGGCGTTTATGTGGAGTTCATACGCGGAGATATAAGCACAATTTCCCTCCGGAAAATAGAAACGGTTGTCATGAATCCGCCATTTGGGGCCCAGAAGGCGAGCAGCGGCGACCGCGCATTTCTGAGGAAGGCAACTGGGATAGCCCATGTTATCTACACCCTGCACAATCTTGGAAGCGAGGGTTTCATCAAAAGGTTTATAGAACCTTGCGCCATTAAAGAAAAATATAGCATCCGCTTTCCCATGAAAAGGTGCTTTGAGTTTCACAGTAAAGATATTAAGATAATCGATGTTGAGCTATACAGGATATTATGTCAGTAACATTTGAGGAATAAAAAGATGGAAGTCAGCTTTGTGCTTCCCGGAGATGTAGTTGGATCTGCCGAGGAGTACGTTCCAGGCGATTGCACTTATGTCAGAGGGGGAGTAATATACGCCTCTACTGCAGGCCTAGTGAACATCGATTCAGAGGCTAGATCAGTGAGTGTGATCCCCAAGACCAACGCGCCGCCAAAGCTTTGTAGTGGCGATATAGTCATCGGTGAGGTTATTGATCTAAAGGACAGCCTTGTGGTTGTTTCACTCGCATTCAAGAAAGGCTATGAGAGTAGGCCTATATCTGATGAAGAGGCGACAATCCATATCTCGAATGTGAGAAACAGTTATGTCAAGGATCTGAGGCATATGTTCTCCCTGCGGGATATCATTAAAGCCAAAATAGTCGATGATCGACAGATGAGGCTGTCCACTGGTGACGAGGATTTGGGAGTCATTAAAGCCTACTGCAACAGATGTTTGACAGGTCTTATCCGCAAAGACGGCAGGCTTGTATGTCCCAGTTGTTCCAATACTGAAACACGCAAGCTGAGTTCGGGCTATGGGTTAGGTGTCGTTTAGTGGTAAATCTAAAGATCATTAGTAAGACCGAGGGTGAGGTCACAATTGAGTTCGTGGGAGAGAGCCATACTCTCCTAAACCTGCTGAGAACAGAGCTTCTTGCAGACAGCCGCGTAAGACTGGCCACCTACGATACAAAGTTCGTGATCATGGACAACCCAGTCTTTCGATTAAAGACAGAAGGCGCTGATCCCATTACTGTTATGCGCGAGGCGGCAGGAAGGATCGCAAATCAATGCAGTGAATTCAGCAGCCAGTTTGCTGATGCTGCCAAATGATTGAAGTAGATGGATCACGTGGCGAGGGCGGCGGCCAGATAGTTAGGACAGCAGTTGCTTTATCTGCTGTAACGGGCGACGCAGTCAGAATAAGAAATATTAGAAAAAGCAGGCCGAAGCCGGGCCTCGCACAGCAGCATGTTAAAGCGATCCTTGCGTTGGCAGGGCTTTGCAATGCCAGCTTTTCAGGTGTCGAGCTTCGATCTCAAGAGATAGTCTTTGAGCCTGGTGAGGTTCATGGCGGCAGCTATTCTGCGGATATTGGAACAGCAGGAAGCATAACCCTGCTTTCGCAGTGCCTTTTGCCTGCGATGCTTTCTGCGGGAAATCCTGTAAGTCTGGAGGTCCATGGCGGCACCGATGTGCGATGGTCGCCGACAATAGATTACTTCAGATATGTTTTCTTGCCTGCATTAAGTAGCTTTGGCGTAAAGGCAAGCATGGAGCTCAAGCAGAGAGGATATTATCCTATGGGCATGGGTGCTGTTCTTCTCAATGTCGAGCCGGGAGATATGAAGCCAATAAACCTGGATCCACAGGCGTCCGATACTGTGAAGGGCATATCACATTGCTCTAACCTTCCTGAGCACGTTGCCAAACGTCAGGCGGATGCCGCATCTCAGGCGCTGAAGAATGCAGGATTCGAGGCCGAGATATCTCTGCAAGTTCTGCAAGTGCCCTCAACCGGCAGCGGCATAACTCTGTGGTCTGGGTTTAAAGGCGGCAGTGCTCTTGGTGAACGAGGAGTCAGGGCGGAGGTTGTAGGCACTAAAGCTGCGGATGAGATCCTCTCTGAGCTAAAGTCTGATGATGCAGTCGATGTTCATCTGGCAGATCAGCTCATTCCTTATCTGGCGCTGGTGGGGGGCAGTTATACAACGAGGGAAATATCAATGCATACCAAGACGAATATCTGGACAGCAAGGCACTTCTTAAAAAGGCAGATCAGTGTTTTGGAAGGGAATGTCTGCGAAATAAAGGCTGGATAGAAGTGTTCTGGCAAATCTTACGTATGTCAAACCTTACCCAAACAATCTGTCAAAACCTACACTAATTAATATGGAAGTTAATTCAATTAGCCCCTTGCTTAGGTCCGCGTTACGAATTAATGTAAGTCCATTTATTCGCTCCCGTGGTTTTTATACCACACATCCATTGACTACTGGTTTTTGACAGCGAAATATTTCTATCAAGAAATGTCAGAGACTTTGCAGAACCGGGGAGGTACAGAGGATGAGGGAATCGGACCTTGCGTATTGCGGATTGAACTGCAATAAATGCCCAATATTCATCGCCACAATCAGGAATGATGATGCTCTGAGGCAGAAAACTGCTAGAGGGTGGACAGATCTCTACGCCGAGATTCTTGAAGCGGTTGGAATAGAAAGCCTGAAACCCGAAGATATGAACTGCCACGGCTGCAGATCCGATCTTGGTCATTTCTTCGGATGCGATAAATGCGCTATTCGACCATGCTGTCAGGAAAAGAACCTTGTCACATGTGCCGGCTGCAATGAATACGAATCGTGCAATATACTGAAAGGCTTTTACTCCTTTGATGTTCACCGTCCTGCAAAGGACAAACTTGATACAATAAGAAGCGGATTTTGAGGTTCTATGATATTTTACTTAAGCCTTTCAAAATTTTCCTCGACCTCATCCAGGTCACGGAATAACCGTGCCTTTTTCTCATTTGTGGGCTGCAGCTGGTCGGTATAAAACGTCCAGGCCATGCGAAGTAGCTAGGTCCGATCAACCAGCCCATCTCTCCTCGTGAACAGTCCCGGAGGGCGTTAGCCCGTCGCGGCGATTGAGCGACAGCCCCGTAAACAGCTAGCGCGGGAGCGAAGCGACTCGCGGGTCCCCCGGAATGCGAGAGGTATTTAGTTGGCTAAAACGCCGACAGCTTACGCTTTCATTCTGACTCTCAGCTTGGTTTTTATGCATCAAGGAATTGATATCAGCCGGCATGTAGTGGCCGTCAGTCGTTACATAATGACTGCCAGTCATGCCTCCTATGCTCATATAGCTTGCTGACGAATAGGCAGCACTTGTAGGATAGCTAGTCGTTGGATAAACATGGCCGGTTGCAGAATAGCTTGTTGGCGAGTAACTGCCGGTTGTACATGTATTTGTTGGATAGATGCTTGTGGTTGGGCATCTCGAGACAGTTGGATAGACGGCACTGCTTATACAGTTGTGGCCAGTTATACATCCACTTCCAGTTGGGCAATTGCTACCGGTTGGACAGCCGTCATCCGTTGGACATGTCGTGCTTGTCGGACATTTGCCGTCCGTGGGACAACCGAAGCCCGTGGCACAATCGCCACCTGATGGACAGCAGGAACCTGTTGAACATTCCCCACCTGTCGGACAGCCTGGACCTGTTAAGCAGTCACTGCCTGTCGGGCAGCATGAATCGGTTGAACAGTCGCATCCTGTTGGACAGCTCATACAGGTAGGACAGCTGCTGCCAGATGTACATTCGCTGCCGGTTGTACAATCACTGCCCGTAGGGCAGTTTGAGTCTGTTGGGCAGTCGCTGCTGGTTGGGCAGTTATAGCAGGTTGGGGTGCAGTAACTCGTTGGATAGCTTGAGCTTGTGGGACAAACGTAGCCTGTAGGCCCAGTATAGCTTGTTGGGCAGGCATGCCCCGTAGGAGCGTTACAATCTGTAGGGTGTGTATATCCTCCCGCATAATTGGGTTGATCACCCATAGCATAAGCGCTGTTGAATAATGCGAAAGTTGCGATGATACCAAACAGAGCAATTATAAATTTCACTTGCTTACCTCCGTTTATTTTTAATAATGTTGCATTCTTATTACGATATAACTGTGCGCGAATGTAACACTCTTATCGAATATTATAATTAAACGTGTGACACCAAGTTACGTATTAGAATTATGAGAAAATAGAGGAGGCCTCAGCTCGTGCTGAGACCCTTTATCCTTCAATAATAGCCACTTGCAGCGTAGCTGCTGGTCTGATAGCTGCTGGATGCAGAGTAGCCGCTATTTGTAGGATATATGTTGCCTGTGGGTGCATTGCAGCTTGTTGGGCAAGCATGTCCTGAGGGTGCTTCACTTGATGTTGGGCAGAAATGTCCTGAGGGTGCATTGCAGCTTGTTGGACAGGTATGGCCTGTTAGGCATCCCTCGCTGGTGGGGCAGAATCTTCCTGTCACGCAGCTTCCACCTGTTGGGCAGCAGGAACCTGTAGTGCAGCTAGCTCCAGTTGGGCAGCCGCAGTCTGTTGGACATTTGGCGCCTGTCACACAGTAGGCGCATGTTGTGCATTTATCGCCTGTCGGGCAATTAGAGCCTGTTGTGCACTTGTTGCCCGTCGGACAATTGCCGCATGATGGGCAGCCGCAATCAGATGGACAGCGGGCGCCGGTTGCACACTTATCGCCTGTTATGCACTTTACTCCTGATACGCAATCGCTCTTTGATGGGCAGCAGGAGCCTGTTGCACATTTATCGCCTGTTGGACAACCGCAGCCGGTTGCACACTCTTTGCCGGTTGGACAGCAGGAATCAGTTGCGCACTTCTCACCAGTTGGGCAGTTGCAGCCAGTTGCACATTTATCACCTGTCGGGCAGCAGGATCCTGTCGTACAATCAGCACCGGTTGGACAATCGGAGCAGCTTGGACAACTGGAACCTGATGGACACTCATAAGATGTCGGAGCACATGCGCCAGTTGGAGATACGTGGCCGCTAGGTGCCTCATAGTTTGATGGATATGTATGGCCTGTTGGCGCACTTGTCGGATATACAGGGTATATCTGGTTTTGATATCCGTTTTGATTTCCATAGCCTTCCATTGCGTATACGCCGCTGATTAAGACAAAAATTGCGGCTATAGCTATTAAAAACAGTTTAGTTTTCATGAACGACCCTTCCATTTATTTCCGAAAATGTGAATACTCTTGATAAGATATAACCTTATGCTAATGTTTTGACCTTATGATATGTTGTTATCAATCCTTTGGTAACTATTTACTAAATTTACTTTCTTAGAATTCTTTGCTTTATACATTGACTGCATATCGATACAACATATTTCAATAATAACAAATGAAATGGCTTTGTAAGTAATAAAATTTGTAAGCGTTATTCAGCAGGAACAGCCCTAATCTACTTGATATCTTTTCAGGTACGCCTCGATATACTTCCTTATTTTATCCCCTTTATAAACACCTGCGTGCCCTTCGCAGAGCACGTCAGCCTTTAAAGCTAAAAGCTTCTCCATCGATTTGCGCCATTGCTTCATATCGGAGCCCCAGGATGAAGAAAACGGGCCGTGGATATCCTGGCCGAAGAGAACACGCCCATCAGCTGTATCGATATACACTGATATGCTTCCAGGGGTATGGCCGGGCGTATGCAGGAAATTGAACTCAAGATCCCCAAGCCTGAGCTTCTCTAGCTCTCCTTTGAGAATCATATCAACTTTGACAGGTCTGTATTCTACGCCGTACATGCTTGCAGCCGTAAGTTCGTTATTCTCTCCAGCGATTCCTGCCCAGTCAAGCTCATGCGCAATAATCTTTGAACCATATTTATCAACAAAACCAGAAAGGCCGCCTATATGGTCTATATGGCAGTGTGTGGCAATGATATGCCAGATTCGAACTGGCTCTAAGCCTGTTGATCTCATGTTTTCTTCAATTCTATTCATACCATGGCCAACGCCTGAATCTATTAGCACCAGCTCACTGCCCGCATCTACCAGATATATACAGCAATCCTCAGGGCTTGATAGTCTCGGACCGCCCACAACATACACTCTGTCGCACACAACCTTTGATCCTTTCATTCTCAGGCCTCGAATTTAATAAAGTAATATTATTAATATCGTGGTTTTAATATTTCATCTCTCTCTCAGCCTTATCTCTGATGGATCTGAGCCTCCTAATGCTAGCATAGTATTCAGCAAACAGAATCAATGATGCAGCTGCGATCGCTATGAATATAGTCCCTACAATCTCGGGAGCAGTGCTTTTGTAGTAGCTGATATCTATTATTTCATCGCCTGATACATTTAACCAGGTGAGCTCAGTCACGTCCTTATCTATCTTCGTAGTATCAGGATTGGGCATGGCGATGCCAAAGAATCTATTTCCGGTTGTATAGCCCGGGGGAAGGATAACGCGTACATCTTTGTTCCCTTCAAGAGACAGAGCGAGCCTCTGGCCTTGATAGGGTACAGTATAGACTAGTTTGCCTGAAACGTGTTTATCGAATATAAGTCTATAACTATAATCTCCTCTCCAGAATGTATCGCTTTCTTTTAGTCCTACGCTTCTGCCCCCAGAATCCAGTAGCGACATATTGATGGCCTTTTCCTGAAGCGTCAGATTAAGGGCTGAAGCATCGACAGGTTGTGCTACCTCCATCTGGTCTGAGGTTAGGCGATATGTAGTGCCGTTGAATTCATCTGCGGATATGATGTTAATGAACATCAGTGCCGTTAGCAATAAAACTCCTGTTCTGAGGAGATATCTCAACATCGATACCAAAAGATATTCTATACCTTTATCAAGGTACGCCTTTGATAGAGAAGTTAGCTGATGTTATTGGGAGATGCCAAGTCCTATGCAAACGCCCGAGAGATTGATATTCTATCTGACGTAAACGGCGTATGATGGATACGAAAGCATTTCTGATAGATCTTGATGGTGTGCTGTACGTCGGCAAAAAGCCAGTCGAGGGAGCGAAAGAATGCCTGTGTTCGATGGACGATCTTGGATATAACTACAGATTCGTTTCGAACTCGACTAGAAGGTCCAGGAGATCGGTTGCAGAAAGGCTGAATGGATTTGGATTCGATATATCTCCGGACCTCATATTTACTCCGCCGCTGGCGGCTGTCGAGTACATGAAAAGGTTCGATAAAAAGAGATGCTTTCTTTTGGCAACTGGTGATGTAAATAGGGATTTCGAGGAGCATGGAATAACAATAACAGATGAGGACGTGGACTTCGTTGTTATAGGCGATGCAGGCGATGTGTTCACATATGATCGTCTAAACAAGGCGTTGAGGCTCATACTTGATGGCGCTGAGATATTGGCGCTGGAACGAGATAGATATTGGATGGGCTCAGATGGGCTTGTGCTTTCCACAGGTCCATTTGTGGCAGCTCTTGAATATGCCACTGGGAAGAAATCTGAGCTAATGGGAAAGCCATCAAAGGATTTCTTTGAGCTGGCTCTTAGGGACATCAATGTGCAGCCCGATGAGGCGGCAATGATCGGAGATGATATTTTGACTGATATTGGTGGCGCTCAGGCACTGGGCATGAGGGGAATACTTGTAAGGACAGGGAAGTACAGGGAGGATCTCGTCGGAGACTCAGGTGTCACGCCATATCTTGTGCTTGATTCGATAGCTAAATTGGTTGATTACTTCTGACGTTCGATAAACTATTTCAGCTATACGGGTCTAACACATTTGGATATGGAACCCGAAGAGAGGTACCTTGAGCAGACGGGCGAACGAATTGGGCCGAGCAATGGATCTATACAGATCAAGCGACTGACATCTCGCGACTTTGAGGGAGTTCTTGAGATAGATAGAGAGGTATTCGGAGGTTATGATCCATCGATATTCACGGCCTTTTATGAGTATTATGGCAAAACAACACTCGTGGCAGAGAGCAATGGCCGTGTCGTTGGCTTCGTTCTGGGATTCAAGCATACTCCTCTTGAGGGCAGAGTATTCTGGCTGGCTGTTCGTCCCGGCTTTCAGGGCAGAGGAGTAGGAAGAAGGCTACTTGCAACTGTTCTCAATATTTTCCGTCAGATAGGCGCTGTTAGTGCCACACTGGAGGTCCGCGTAAGCAACAAAAATGCCCAAAGCCTTTACTCCCAGATGGGCTTTCGGGTGGCAGGTATTTATCCGGGCTACTACTCGGATGGGGAAACAGCAATTGTAATGAAGAAGACTCTTTAACCTTGTTAATTGACCTTTAACCATCAGCCTTCAATGCCCTTTGCAGTTATCCTGAACTCGGCAGTCTCACCCTCGGGCTGAGATCTATGCTTAACAACCCTTGCACGTCTTGCGCCGTCTCCGATCTTTTCCAGTGATATTATTGCCTTGCATAAATGTTCCATCGAGGTTCCTCCCAGCGGCCGCAATGTTCCTGTCTCTATATCAGTGTAGATCTGGTTTGTGATCACTACAGGAATCATATGCTTACGTGCCATCTCCTGAAGTTCGCTCATCTGGACAGACAACATCCTCCTGACTGCGCGGTTGTCCTCAGCCTCCAGAAGAATGCGGTAAAGAGATGTCGCTGAATCCAGCACAACCAGCCCCAGATCCTTTCCCGCGACCTTGGCAGCTTCCTTTATTGAAATATGCTGCTGCTCAAGGCTCATTGGTTCAAAGATCATGATTCTGCCAGCGATCTCTTTAGCATTTTCACCTGCTATTTGGGCAAATCTATCAGGTGAAAACCCTTCAGTATCTATGAAAATGACTCTGAGACCACGGCTTACAACCTGGATTGCAAGCTGAATTGCGATATTTGTCTTTCCAGTGCCTGCCTCTCCGTAGAGCTGTGTAATGATGCCTGCTTCAAAGCCGCCGCCAAGGAGGCGGTCAAGGCTTTGACAGCCTGAAGGAAGTCGATTTAGTGTTGTCATGGGAATATGTAATAGATGCGCTGGTCATATTAATAATATTACAGTTAATAGCATTATCAATAGTGTTTAGCAATATTGTTTGTGAATCCTCAGCAACGTTATTTAGATTATATATGTGAGTAGCTATCGATTCTATCCATGAGTCTTTCCATTGCTTCGCGTTCTCTTGGGCCGCCACAGCGATCTATGATTCTCCTGAACTTCAGGATCTCATCATAGTACGAATCCGTTCGCAGGGCCAGATATCTGGTTGCAGCAACGGCAGCCTCTATAACCAAATTTGTGCCGCGGTTGAACGCTCTGAAATCCTTTCTTAGAATCTCTCCCTTCACGAACTCAATATTTGCTATGACTATATCAAGGGGAAATGCACTGCATCTGAAAAGCGCCCAGGCTTCGGTATCCTTGAGGATCGGCAGATTCTCACGGCAGACGAAGTGGCTCGGCGTCAGATCTTCGATGGCGGTCTCTGCAAAGAGCCATGCATCATGGGTTACGTTTGCCACAAACCAGCCGGTTGCCAGAATGTTTTCGTAGGTATGCGTTCCTGTGAAAAGACGGATGTAGAGATTATCTCCATCTCTTATTATCCCCAGAGGAGCTGCATTGATCCTGCCATCCTTCTCGGTTGTTGCGATGATCTCGTTTATGCCGTCTAAAATCCCAAGCTCATCTAGAGCATCCTTGCCTTGTAGTATCATCAGCACTTCAGCCCCTTCAGCAGGGAGATAAATAAAGCTGATGCAATCAGATCTGCCGTAGATCCTGGGTTCACGTCCTCAGCAAGCAGTTCAAGATCAAGCTTCCGGGCACTCTCAAGAGTTGAATCCTCTAAAGCCTGCTTTGCGCTCGATGATACATCCGCTGCTTTTGACAGTCCATACTTTGCCTGAACAAGACTATCTGGCTTCTCGGCAAGCGCCGTCAGGTAGGTTCTTACAACGCCCATGTTGATACCCACCTTTGGCACCGTCTCTTTGAGCATATCCGCAAGCCGAAAGGATCTCTCGTAATCGCTCGACCATTCGCCCGCGATTAGATCATGGCTTTTGGACAGTTGCATCAGATCCAGAAGCGTCTTTCCCTGTCTTCGCAAGGCTTCGACTGCATTAGAATCCTTAAGGCTGAAATCCTTTACATCCGCGACCCTTGCGTCCGCTAAGTCAAATGCATTGTAAAAATCAGCTGCATCATCGGCCGTTGTTCCTCTCAAGACCTCCGACAGATTGCGCCTGAGATCTCCGGGTGCACCTGCAGCCATTGCCAAGGGTATCATCAGAGTAAGCGAGCCAAAGTGAGTATTGCTGTTAATATTCCAATCCCTCCAGGATTTTACCGCATCAAGGAGGAGCTTGCCAAAGCTGGACTGGCCACCGGCTGCAGCCCTGAAGATTGGATAGGCAGAAACAGCGCTGATGATAAAATGGTGGAAACCCATATCTGAAAAATCGTGGCAGCGGTCTACGTTGCCGGGTTTAGGGTCTGAGGAAAGCTCAATAAGCATCGCTGCTTGGGCAAGCTGAGCTACTTTATCGGGGCTCATGCTTTGAATAGGGCTTCAGCCAGCTTCTTCTTCCATACCATGTAATCTTTCTTTGAGAGCCCAATTCGCGCAAGGCAAGCATCCCTGAGGCCGCAGGGCTTTGTGATCTTGCAGCACCATACGAGGCTGCCAAAGCAGGTCCCTTCACCGCGCTTAAGGGGAGTTCCTTCTGCAAATGCGAGCTTTCGCTCGATGAATTCCTCTGGCGTCATACCAGCTCGCTTGAGCGCTCCAAGAACTGCGCAATGCTTGACCGGTGGACAGCAGAATGCAAGTCCGCGCAGATCTCCTCCGGCGCAGATATGCTTTGGGGCATTATACCAGCCGCTTAAGCCATCGAACTCCTTCATCGCTACCGATAGCCAATCTGTGAAATCGTGATCTGCCCCACGAAGCGAAACCATATCCGCTCCCATATCCATAAGCTGCTTAGCACTATCAAAATCGACAATATCTCCCAGAGCCATGATTTTAGGACCATGTGCATCCGCAGCCTTCCTTACAGCTTTTGGACTTGCGCCGTTTAGTCCCCTCAGATCAAGATGAATAAGATCCAGACCCTCGTCGCTTAGAATCTTGAAGAGATCGTCCGATAGGTTCTCCGGCCGGGTTCTTACGGAAAGCGTTGTGCCGCATCTCTTTATGCGAGAAACAAGCTCTGTCAAGCGTACTGTATCCCTTATCTTTGATAGATTCAGCTCTAGGAGGCATAGATTCTTGCTCGCGATCTTGGCTGCCTCTACAAGGGGCTCATCATCTGAGCATGTGACTGAGATTCCAAGTGCAGATGATGAATCCACCGTTTTCAATGATAGATCAATCTCAGATACAGTCATTTCATCAAGGTCAAAGCCGTCGAGCATGAGCAGCCCTGCAGATCCATTAGACTCAGGGTTATGATATGAGGATATGATTGCAATGGGGTTATCGAGATTGAGATATCCGACTTCAAGCATCAAAACGTGATAGGGTCTGTATGAGAATATCAGCTTTTCGACAGTAATATAAATATATTTTATTATCGATTATCTTTACAATTCAGCCTCGCTATCCTTTATATCCCAGAATACATTAGGAAGGTGCGGTGATAAGATGGTGACATTCAAGGTGGATGCTGAGGTTCAGGGCACAGAGGATCAGGATAAGCGTCCGATAGTGGCTAAAGTCAAAGGAACTGGAAAAGATGGCAGCCTCGGCATTCAGATATCTGGCGAAGGCGCACCAATAGGAGCGAAGATCTCGGGCGATTCGGCAAGCCCAATAACAGTTGCGCCCATCACAATAGTACCAGATATAAGAGCAGCCGCAGAATGCCTGAACATTGTTGATCTTATCGGATCTCTTAAAAAGCTGACCGAGGGTCTCAAAATTGAGGTCTCAAACTCTGACAAGCCGATAGCTGTGAGCCTGGGAAAGATCCCTGTTGACCTTACGATATCAGTCACATCTCCTGCCCAGGAGCAGGTCTTCAAGGTAGAGATAAAGGGATCCGTAGGTGGCGAACAATAATCCCTTTTAGAATTGAATCTGCTTTCAGTCCTGAATCTGGCTTCGTCTATATTTGTATCTATATTTGTATAAAAGATAGACTACTGCCAATATCACTCCAGCTACTATTATCGCATCAAAAATGTGGAACCAGCCTTTAAGCGATTCCCATTTCGGACCTAAAAGGACGCCTGAATATCCGAGAACAAAGCACCAGGGCAGAGAGCCTGCAAAGGTATAGAAGACAAACTTCTTGAAGTCCATCATTGCAATGCCGGCAGGAAGCGAAATATAGGTTCGAATACCAGGCAGCACACGGCCTATTAGGACTGCTCTATCGCCGTGTTTATTGAACCATTTATCAGCGGTATCGAGCTCCTTTTTGGATATGAGGACGTAACGGCCGTAGGATTCTAGGAAAGGTCTGCCGCCCTTAAGGCCGACGTAGTATGCAATGATTGAGCCGAAGAGGTTTCCCAGAGCACCAGCAAGGGTGATGCCCCATAATGTCAGCGTTCCTTCAGATACTACAAATCCGCTAAAAGGCATAGTCACCTCGCTTGGCAGTGGGATGCAGGCGCTCTCCAGAGCCATAGCTATGAAAATTCCATAGTAGCCGAAGGTGCTTATTATGCTTACAATCAGGTTGCTAACATACTCGACTATGCTGATCATTTAGGCTCAGAGGTTATGCTAACGCGTATAGAAACTTTGTCACTTGGATATTAGAAATACTGGGTCATATCGTAAAATCATTTGTCTCAAGGATATATGATTCAATGACTTTGAGTATGTCATCTCCATATTTTTCAGTTCTCTTTGCTCCAAAGCCTTTTATCTGGAGCAGATCCTCCTTTGTTTTGACCTGCTTCTTTACCATATGCTTCAGCGAGAGATTATTAGCTATAATATATGGCTGAAGGTCGCCAGCTTTGGCTTGCTCATTTCTCCAATTTCTCAGTATATCGTATAATTCCTGTTCCTCTGGCGATAAAACAATCTCTTCTGAACTCTTTGAATTCACTTTATAAGGTACTTCTTCATAAAATATCAGTGTAAACCAAGACATACCAGTAAAAGAGGTGAATATTCTCTTGACAGCAATCCCATCTAGGAACTTATTCAAATTTGCTTCATCATTAGCAAATTCGTCGGACAACCGGATGTTATAAACTTTGCACTTCAATCCATTCCCTCCACAATTACTGAAGTTGTATTTTGCAATTTATCGCTGAACAGATAGCTGCTTACATGAGAAAATATAGATAATGTATGTGGAGCGAAAGTAACTGTTCTAATTTAAGGCGAACTATGAATTATTTAAGCAAAAAAGACTTGATAAAAAGTTTTAATGAGGCAGCAGAACTGTTGCTGCCTGCATTGCCCAGTTGACGAATCCCTGTGGCAGTAATCCTACCCAGAACACAGCGATCAATGTGATCAAGAGTGCTGCCGTATAGCCCTTAGGCTCAGAGATCTTTGGTCCGGCCGGCTCCTTGAGATACATGTAGTTGATGATCCTCAGGTAGTAGTACAACGATAGAGCGCTGTTGAGGATCGCGAGAGCTGCTAGCCAGACAAGCCCTGCATAGATAGCAGAGCTGAACAGCACGAACTTGCCGATGTATCCTGCAGTTGGCGGGATTCCTGCCAGTGCGAACATGAAGACCATCATACAGAATGCAGTGATAGGCGCTCTTTTGCCGAGCCCTGCATAGTTCGAGATGTCATCGGGATCGCTCTTGCCGCCATCCTTGGAAACCATTGAGGCCACCTGAGCAGTTCCTATGAAGGCTCCTGTCTTCATCAGGGCATGTGCCAATATCAGGAGAAGTCCGCCTGCGATACCTATCTGTGCGATGCTCTGTCCGTTGGGCAGGCTTGGCGCAGCTCCAACTACTACCAGGGCTATGGCGATATAGCCAGCCTGCGCAATGGATGAATAGGCCAGTATCCGGCGCACGTTATTCTGCCAGCATGCCGCAAGGTTACCCAAAGTCATAGTTACTGCTGCAAGGATTGCAAAGGCAAGATACCACTCCATGCGGACTGCAAGCAAGGCGACGATTATCACCCTGAATGCTGCTGCAAATCCCATCTTCTTTGAGCCTGCTGCCAGTAGGGCTGAGACCAGCGGCGGAGCTCCTTCGTAGGTATCGGGAGCCCACATGTGGAATGGCACAAGTGCCATCTTGAATGCGAACCCTGCGATTACAAAGACGAGTGCAACCAGAATTGCGGGCGACATGTTCGTCAGAGCAACTGTCGCAATGGTTGCGATCTTTGTCGTTCCGGCCATTCCATACAGCAGTGAGAAGCCAAACAGCATCAACGCAGATGAGACTGAGCCGAAGATGAAGTACTTCATCGCGGCTTCAAGGTTCTTCTTGGACTTATCAAATGCAGCTAAGCTATAGGTTGAAAGGCTTGCAAGTTCAAACCCTACGAAGAGTGTCACCAGATCAACCGAGCTTGAGACCACCATCATTCCGACCGTGGCCATCAGCAGTAGAGCATAGAACTCATCGCCGCCAGGGACGTTGATGTATCTGGATAGCGATGCAATTACCACTAATAATGATACTACTATGAACACGGCCTTGAAGAACTGCGATAGCCCATCGACAGAGATCGTGTCGAAGAAGAATATGGCCGGCTTTGAGATCATTATAGTGCTCGAGACCAGACCAAGAGCGGCTATGAGGCCAAGAAGGCTCAGGTATCCTGTGATCTTCCCGCCATTCTTTATGAGGGCGCCGAGCAGCACTACTAGCACTGCCAGGAAAGTCAGAAGCGCCTCTGGAAATAGAGGCGCGTAGTGCGCAATATCGATCACTTTATACCACCCCCATCTGGGCAAGCGTCATGACCGGTTGCGGAGAAATGAGCTGATTTGCAGCCACTCCCATGATGTTCATTATTAGGCTTGGGAATACTCCGAAGATCACCGCAAGCAGCACTATCATGGCCATGGAGAAGAGCTCATAGGAATGTGGATCATGCAGCTCCACATACTTCTTCAGTATTGGTCCGAAGAGCACCCTCTGAGTTGCCCATAAGTGGTAGGCTCCAGTTGTCGCTATGCTCAGGAATATCACTATCATCGTATAGGTCGGAAGAGTTGCATATGAGCCTGCAAGCACTGTGAACTCTGCGATGAAACCGCTCATTCCCGGAAGGCCAAGCGATGCCAGGAAGGCAGCGAGCATTAGGAATGCAAATTTGGGCATCCTGTCTGCCAAGCCGCCGAGATCACCTATAACCCTTGTCCCCACGACGTGCTGTATTGTCCCTGCAGACATGAACAGGGCGCATGTTATGATTCCGTGAGAGAACTGCTGGAACATCGCGCCCTGAATCGAGAGCCAGGTGAATGCGACTGCTCCGAGGGTCACGAAGCCCATATGGCTGACTGATGAATAGGCTACAAGCTTCTTGATATCCTTCTGGGCCAGCGCCATGAATGCTCCATAGACAATGCTGAGTACTGCGATTATCGCAATTATCGTCACGAAGATCTTGTCCACGTTCGGAAGGATGGGCAGTATTACCCTGAAGATGCCGTATCCGCCCATTTTGAGCAATAGGGCAGCCAGTACGACTGATCCTGCAGTTGGTGCCTCGACGTGGGCGTCAGGCAGCCACGTATGGAACGGGAATGCTGGCATCTTGACGAGGAATCCAAACAGCAGGCCTGCGAAGATTATGTTCAGGAGGCCTGTGGGAAAGATCGTCTTATCGGATGTTGCCTTAAGCAACGTCAGCATATCGAAGGTGTGGGAGCCGTCAGGCAGCCTATATGTGAAGTATAGGCCGAATATAGCCAGTAGCATCACAAGGCTTGCCACGTGGGTGTAAATGAAGAACTTGATTGCAGCATAATCCTTTCTTGGCCCTCCCCATACTCCTATCAGGAAGAACATTGGTATGAGCACTATCTCCCAGAATATGTAGAACAGGAAGAAATCGAGTGCTGTGAACACTCCCATTACTCCTACCTCGTTCAGGAGAAGCAGGGCAAAGAACTGGTTAGGCCTTGCGTTCTCGCCCCAGGCATATATTATCACTAATACTGATACTATCGCTGATAGGATAACCAGCGGCAGGCCAATTCCGTCTACGCCGACTGTATACTTGACTCCTATCGATGGCACCCAATTATAGCTCTCGACGAACTGCATCTTTGATGAAGTCTTATCGAACTGCATGTACATCTGCAACGCTAGTACTAGCGGTATTAGAGAGGCTATCAGGGCTACTATCCTCGCCTGTGCTCTGGTCCTAGTCAAAAATGCTATGACTGCTCCGATGAGCGGGATAAGGATCATCAGCGATATGGCATTTGAGATCATACGTGCACCCCCACAGCCAGCTCAATTACGACCACAAGTATCACAATCCCTAGAACCACGGCTGTAATGTAGTTCTGTATGACTCCTGTCTGAACTCTTCTCACGTTCCCTCCGAATCCCAGAACCCATCCGCTTAGCCAGTTGAGCCATCCGTCTACAAGCTTGATGTCGATCATGTTGCAGATCAGCGCAGTTCCATAGACGACGGTCTCGGCAAACCATTGGGTGAATATTTCATGCTGGTAGTATCCCTTAAGCAGCAATCTGCGTAGTGGATCCTTATCACTGGTCACTCGGCTCGGATCAAACCTCTTGATTTTATCCCAGTAGAACAGCCCTGCGAGCAGAATACCGCCTACTGCCACGATGATTGGCAGTATCTGGATGTACCAGGGCTCTGCAGGTTCTGTTTGTGTTTCTGCCGGATGACCGCCTTGTTCTGTTGGCTCTGAGACATATGGTTCTGTCTCTGGCTTGCCTGCCGGTATGACCTCCTTTGTGGGGTGGCCACCTATTGCTGCAAGACTATTGAAGTTCACTCCATAGTGATCGAAGTTGGTATCCAGATACTGGTAAAACCCTCCCTGAGCTGCCATGCCGAAGCCGAATGCGAAGACGGCTAAAATTACCAGCGGCCCGAGCATAACCCAAGGCGACTCGTGCTTATGATAATCGCTTCTCTCCTTTCCTGTGAATACTGAGAACCACATTCTGAAGGTGTATATTGCCGTCAGTGTCGCGGCTGCTACCAGGAACAGATACGGCAGGTAATTAATCATTACGCCGTACTCATAGGCTTGCACTATTATTTCATCCTTGGAGAAGAATCCCGTAAAGAGCGGGAATCCCGCCAGGGATAGTCCGCCGATGAGCATTGTGTAGGCAGTCCACTTCATGTACTTCGATACGCCGCCCATCTCACGCATATCGTTTGTATTCACTGCGTGGATCACTGAGCCTGCGCAGAGGAAGAGCAGCGCTTTGAAGAACGAGTGGCCGATAAGGTGGAACATTGAAACTCCCACAGCAGCAGCGCCGACTGCAGCTCCGGTACCAAGTCCTGCCATCATGAATCCGAGCTGTGAAACAGTCGAAAATGCCAGAACTCTCTTGATATCGAATGCTGTGAGGCCCATCGTGGCTGCAAACAGCGCTGTGAATGCGCCAACTGCCGCAACTGCCGTAAGCCCGTAGGGCGCGGCATAGAACAGCGGGAACATTCTGGCGACCAGGTAGACACCTGCAGTAACCATCGTTGCTGCGTGGATCATAGCAGAGACGGTTGTAGGTCCTTCCATTGCATCAGGCAGCCAGACGTGCAGCGGGAACTGACCTGACTTGCCTATCGCACCACCCAGAATGCCCAGAGCTATGAACGTCAGCTGAGCCGGCGGGATTTGAGCGATATGGGCATAGATCACTGGGAACTGAAGCAGGAACTCGTCCGGCTTCAAGGGTATGTTCAGGGCTGCAAGGTTGTTGTACAGTAGTACAATTCCTGCCAGGAACAGAACATCGCCCACCCTCGTTGTCAGGAATGCCTTCTTCGCTGCGGCCGCTGCAGATGGTTTCCTGTACCAGAATCCGATGAGCAGATATGAGCACAGGCCTACAAGCTCCCAGAATATAAAGAGCTGCAAAATGTTATCTGAGTAGACTAATCCCAGCATTGCAGCTGTGAAAAGGCCAGCTTCTGCGAAGTATCTGGCTGCTCCCGGATCGCCATTCATGTAACCCAGGGCATAGGTGTGGATCAATGTAACCACGAAGGTTACCATCAGAAGCATCACCAATGCCAATGGATCTATCAGGATTCCTACGTTGAATGTGGCGAACCAGGGTATCGATTGGTGAACGATCTCGTTCTTAGGGAATATTTCAGAGGTTATCCCTAGAGATAGTATAAGCCCTGCAAATGTCGCCAGAACCGTCAGGAATCCTCCGCCCCTGGGCAGGTGCCATCCGACGAATATGCATAGCACGAAGGCGAGAACTGGCAGTGCTACTATCAAATAGGCATAATCGGAGTACAACATCACCACCTCAGTGCATTTATGTTATCCAGGTCAATGGTTCCATACAGCCTGTACAGCGATATTAGTATAGCAAATCCTACGCCTGCTTCAGCTGCAGCCAGTGCTATAGAGAACAGAGCAAAGACTTGGCCGTTCACATTTGGCTGGTAAGCCGAGAAGGCGACCAGGTTTATGTTGGCGCTGTTGAGCAGAAGCTCAATACACATCATCAGCTTGACACCGTTTCTCTGTGTTACAAGCCCATACAAGCCGATGGTGAACATTATGGATGAAAGCAATAGGAAAAGCTCCAGCGGGATCATTGTTTTACTTCCCTCCTTGTCATTGTCCTCATCTCCTCCTCAGGCTACCTCTTTTCTAGCGACATAAACTGCTCCTACCAGGGCTGCTGTCAGCACCAAAGCGAGTATCTCAAATGCAAAGACGTATGTGGTAAATATTTCCATACCGACATCGCCTATTCTGCTTTCAGGCAATCTCTCTCCTGGATTCTGCTCAAATGGGAGCGGCTGCGCCACACCAGTGCTTTTCCAGGGCGTGAGTGAGAGAGACGCAAAGAGCACAGCCAGGAAAGCTAGGGCCAAAATAACAACCTTATATTTCACCATGGGATTCCTCCATGATCGTCTTTCTCGTGAGCATCACTGCGAATAGTATCAGAACTCCGACTGCTCCAATATAGACCAGCACTTGGGCAACTCCCAGGAAGGTAGCGTTCAGGAATATGTAAATAGCTGCCACACATGCAAAAGTTCCCAGAAGATAAAGGGCGCTGTGGACTATGTTCCTGGAGTAGACTGTAAGTATTGATAGCAATACGACCAATGCTGCTATGATTAAGTAGGCGATAAGCTCTACTGCGAATGCTATATCATAGGCCAGAAATCTTTCCAAGACCGTTCTAGACCAGGGCGACAGTGCCACGATCAGTGCAATACCGCCGAATATTATGAAGATCGCTGCGAAGAGCACAATCACTTCAAAGATCGACCGGATGACGTTAGGGTTTTCCTTTCCTTCAGCCATCAGGATGCACCTCCTTCCTTTGTCGCTTCTGTTTTGTTTTCGGCAGCTTTATCAACAGCCTCTTCAGCTTTGGCCGTCTCCTTCTTCTTGGCAGCCACTTTCGTGGCCTTTCCGGCTCCTTCCGCGGGAGCAGCCTTTTTGGCAGCTCCTGCCCCTTCGGTTCCCTCTTTGGCAGCAGCCTTCTTCTTCGCTGCTGCAGCAGCGGCCTTCTCTGATGCGACCCTCTTGGCCTCAGCCTCTAGTTCTGCCACTTCTTTGGGAGAGAATTTCTTTACTGCCAGATCTCCCGGGCCCTTGATGATGTCCTTTCTTTCCCAGCCTGCCATGGTAACTTTCTTGCCCATCTTCAGGCATTCTACAGGACACTCATCCACACACAGGCCGCAGAACATGCACCTTCCATAATCAATCTGAGGCATCTGCAGCTTTTTGTTCTTCATTGGATTCCCGAACTTGTAGGAAACCATTTCAATACAGGAGTTAGGACAAATTCTGGCACAGGATGCACACCCGATACATTTGGTGGCATCCAGCTCGTGAATACCGCGCTCGGCAGCAGGCAGCTCCATCATCACCTCTGGATATAGCCTGGTGACTTCGGTCCCGCGAGTGGCGGTCTTCAAAGGCCAGCTGAAGTTTTTAATCATCTTTCTCTTCAACATCTTAGTGCCACCTCATGCGAAGTAAGATCCGATCAACACCGCCCATCCCAGATTCACAAGAGAGAGCGGAAGCATCCATTTCCATCCAAGGTCAGTTACCTGGTCAATCCTGAGCCTGAACAGAGAGCTTCTGACCCAGATGAAGAACCACATAACTATTACCATCTTCATGAACATCCAAATCAGCGGGGAGATAATATCAAGAACCGGTATTGGTATAATCGGCCCCTGCCAGCCGCCCAAGAACAGCAGTGACAGAAGTATGGACCCCAGGAGAAAGTTATTGTACTCCTGGAAGTACAGTAGGCCAAACCGAATTCCGCTGTATTCGGTATTGTAACCGGATATGATTTCCTCTTCAGCCTCACTCTGATCGAAGGGGATTCTTCCAAGGTCAGTTATCAGGGCGATAAGGAATATCAAAAATCCCAGAGGCTGAGCGAAGGCATACCAGAGGGTTTGTTTCTGTACTATCTCGACCAGGTTCAGGCTATGAGCCATGATGGCTACGGAAATAACGCAGATGCCCATAGGCACCTCGTAGGCGATCATCCTGGCAATGCCCCTAAAGGCCCCCAGCATCGAATACTTGTTGTTTGAGCTGTAGCCTGCCATGAAGACTGCTATAGACATCAGGCTTAGGGCCGCTTCTACATATAAGGCGCTGATGTCCATGTTGGCAACAACCAGAGGATAATCCTTGCCATTGATATGCAGAGCTCCGAAGGGAATGGCGGCCGCTACAAGCATAGTGGCTATCGAGGCCACAATTGGCGCCCAGACGTAGACCGCTTTATCCGCTCCCCCAGGAATAATATCCTCTTTTGTGAAGAACTTGATGGCATCGGCACCGAGCTGAAGTATGCCCCACCTTCCGCCTACCCTGTTCGGCCCATACCTGGCAGCGAAATCTCCAAGAACTTTTCTTTCGCCCCAGATCAATAGCATAGCTCCGACGTTCACTACTGCTGAGATTATCGCAGCACCGATTATGCCTATGATCAGAGCGAAGATTGCTGGCTGCTGGGCCGCAAATTGAGTAATGCTATCTATTATTCCGTCCAAATCCTCTCCCTCCTATCTATCAGCCTCAGACGGACAGCCGTCCATGCTGCCTGCAATGGCAACCACATCTGCTATGTAGACGCCCTCCAATAGCGGAGGCAGAGTCTGGAAGGTAGCGTAAAATGGTCCTCTTACCTTCACTCTGTAGGGCTTGTCGCCGCCATCGCTGACCACGTACATTCCCATCTCGCCTCTGGGGTCCTCGACCCTATAGTAGGCCTCGCCGGCAGGGACCTTCTTTGGAACCTTGGTTTCAGTCCTGATAGGTCCTGCGGGGATACGATCCAGGCACTGCTCGATGATATGGATGCTCTCTAAAATCTCTCTCAGCCTGACATCGATCCTGTCATGGCAATCTCCATTTGTTCCAGTTATCACGTTGAAGTCAAGCTCGGGGTAGACCAGTATTGGATCTTCCTTTCTCATATCGTAAGCAACACCGGTAGCCCTCAGCGGCGGTCCAGAAAGGCCAATCCGTTTAGCATTGTCAGGTCTGATTGTGCCCACGTTATCCATTCTCAGGTGGTATATCGGGTCCTGCTTGAAGAGTGCCAGAAATTCATTTGCCTCTGACTCCATATATTTCAGAGTCTCTCTGCACTTCTCGCTGAAGCCCTCAGGCAGATCGTTTCTGACGCCTCCAAAGCGCACAAAAGTATGGGTAAGCCTGGCGCCGGTAACGCTCTCAATAAGTGAGATGATGCGTTCCCTATCTATGATCATGTACTGCCATGGCGCATAACCGACGCCTGCGATCAGCGTCAGGAACTCGCCCGTGCCTATCAGATGGCTCTGAATCCTGGAAAGCTCTTCCAGAATGACACGGATGTACTGCGCTCTCAGTGGAACTTCGAGTCCAAGGATTTTTTCTACGGCTCCGCAGTAGCATTCGTTATTGGAAAGTGAAGCCACATAGCACATTCTGTCGGTGTAGGTTATGCCCTGTAGCCACGTTCTATTCTCCATGATCTTTTCAATGCCTTTGTGGATGTAGCCCAGATCAAGGTAGGCCTTCCTTACACGCTCGCCCTCCACAAGCACATCTAGCAGGAAAGGACCTGGAACCATCGCGTGCTGTGGTCCCATGTGCATGATCATTTCAGAATCTGATTTGATATCTTTCTCCTCTCGTTCACGGAGGGACGGGTATTTTGGCCGCTCCTTCGGAACAGTTCCTGCCTCAATTTCCGCCGGTGTTGGTGGAAAATAGTATTTTGTGTAGCCGTCGGAAGTAAGCCTTTCAACAGCTCTCTGGCCTGTTGTCAGGTCAGGGTAACCCTTGAAATCCTTTCTCCAGGGCCAGGAGCCTACAAGCTCATCAGGCAGAAGCAAGGGATAAAGCTCCGGATGCCCCTCGAAGTTGATGCCGAACATCTCCCAGGCCTCACGCTCATACCAGTTGGCATTCCAGTAGAGGCCTGTGAGGGATTTTACGGATGGATTTTCACGGGGTGTTCTGACTTTGAGCATAGCCACAACCTGATGAGCGCCATGGCTGGCCATAATCTCAACAACTTCCAGCTCATTTTTGGCAATCCAGTCTAGGCCTGCAGTACCAGAGTAATGGTCGAAATTCAGCTTATCACTCAGATATTTGCATACATCTACAATTTTATTTGGATCGATTGTGGCCCAAAGCCTACGGTCCGACTCCACCCGGGATTCAAGGACTGCTCCAGGGATGGCGGACTCTACCGAGCTTAGAACCTCGTTAGCAGTAGTCAAGAAAAGATTCCTCCTTTAGTAACCTCGCTTGTCCTTCCGCTGCTTGATCTTCTCCTGGAGATTGAGTAAGCCCTCCAGGAACTGCTCGGGCCTGGGGGGGCATCCAGGGATGAAGACATCTATCGGGAAGTAATCGGCCGTATTTTGAATGATATTATAGGAATCATAGAATGGCCCGCCAGATATAGCGCATTCGCCAATGGCTACTACCCACTTGGGCTCAGGCATCTGTTCCCAGAGGCTTTTGAAGACCGGTAGGTATTTCCTGGTAATGTAGCCTGAGATGATCATGACATCGGTCTGGCGCGGTGTGTTTCTGGGTATGCACCCAAATCGGTCACTGTCATAAGGCGCAGCACCGAAAACGAACATCTCCACACCGCAGCATCCCATAGGCTGCATCAAAAAGTATACTGAGTTCTTTCTGCCCCAATTGAATAGATTTTTTATTGGGCCCATCTCTATGATCTGATGGATTTTCTCAGTAGTTGTAAACCAGACATCAGCCACGGGCTGGCCGAAGATCGTCCACTTCTCAAGCTCTTCATCAATTGCCGCAGGCACGGGTATTACATCGCTTATACCCAACGCAAAGCCTCCTTCTTGATAGCATATATTAATCCAATTATCAGCACTATAACAAACAGAATCATCTCGAATACTGCGATGTTAATGGTTCCAATAACAGCCATCTGCTTCATGAAAGCATTAGCGTAAACATAAACCCAGGGATATAAGAAAAGAACCTCAACATCGAATATCACAAAGACGATTGCGAATAGATAATATTGCACGCTGTATTGAACTCGGGCGTC
>CAWDLW010000017.1:0-257187 GCA_963803145.1 Methanotrichaceae archaeon | reverse complement strand
GATGCTCTTCTGCACATAAGGATAATCTGGTATCTCATCTGCGAGCTCAGAGAGCTTTTTTTATCTTCTGCGAGTATCTCTCCAATAGCCAGGCTCATTACGAATGGATCGTCAGAATACTGAAACTCGGGGAGGAAGAAATGACCGCTGCGTACAACGCCCAGGACTGCGCCTGAGTTCTTTACAGTATTGGCGACGAAGACGTCACCTACACGTTCGCGCTTTACTCTTATGCCATCAGGCTCAAGCTGCCGCTCGATGATCATTGAGCAGTCGAATCCGGCGATTACGAGATCACCCGAATGATACCGCCTTCTGGCGAGAATTATGGCCACCTTCTCCGGCGGGACTATGCGGCCAAGATCATCGATAACTATACCGCGATCAGCATCAGGATCAAAGCCTACGCCGTAATTCGCCCTGCTGCTTCTAACTAACTCTGATGCGCGCTTAAGCGATTCCTCTGTCGGAGCCGGCCCGCGGCCAGGAAATTTGCCATCCATTTCGCCATTGAGAACTTGAGAGTCAAAGCCCATGCTATTGTAGAGAGGTCTCATAGTACAGGCCGAGCCATTGCCCATATCCAGAACGATCTTCAGAGGGCGCTTGATATTCAGCTTCTCAGAGACATAATCCGAGTATCTGGCAATAGCATCTTCAGATCGCAGTTCAACCAAGTGCCCTTTGCCCGACCTAAAGTTGCCCTCGTTATAGAACTTCATCATCTCTGTCTCTTTATAGAGCATGCCGTAGCCATCGCCAGTCCTGAACCTGACTCCATTGTACTCCGGGGGATTATGAGAGGCAGAGATATAGGCCGCTGCCTTGAGCGATCTCGCACAGGTGATATAACTTAGAACGGCAATTGGGATTATCCCGTAACTGTAGACTTCACAGCCTGTACTAAGAGCGCCCTCCAAAAATGCCTTCTCAAGAGAGGGGCTGCTATTCCGTGTATCCCTTCCAAGCGATATGGGACTACCATCTGCATAAGAACCAAAGGCTGCGCCTACTCGCCTGACTAAATCTTCAGTGATCTCCGTGCCATAGATACCTCTAATATCGTAAGCCTTGAATGCCGTCACAGTATGCGAATAAGATTTTCACATTTAAAATTGTTCCTGTAGGCGAATGGAGAGCACGTGTTTGAGTATATAATAATAAGACTGGCTTTATGCTACTGATTTATGCTACTGATGTTACAAATACAGTATCCTTAAAATCCCTAATTATTCCGGATTTCAGGATCGCAGTGCCCTATACCTAAATCTAAGACTTCCTCTACAATAGCTATGAAACACTTTGAAACAAAGAAAAGATATTATGGCTTCAGTAGGAAGCGATACAAAGCGAGGCGGGATCACTGCTTCATCAGCACAATCTCCATTGAGGATACGTTGATGTTCCTGCCCTGATCATCCGGAATGCTCTCGGTCCCTATAGTTATCCCTTGTATCATCAGGTTGGGCATGAATCTGTTTCTGGTGATCTCTGCCGTATCTACGGCGCGTGAGATGGACCTGCCCCTTGCCTTCAAAGTAACTGTGCCCACTGTTTTATTGAACTGAGTTAGAACCGCTAGCACGTAATTCATGACAGGCTTATCGCCTATAAAGACCACCGCATTATCTTCCATACCGTCACCCAATCACTTTAGTTTTCTTTAACAGGTTATTAATCCTTTCTATCAAGGATATTTGCAAAGGCGAAGTTCTGCTTTACAGCACTTATCTTTATACGAAGTTTTTCACCTAGCTTAGCGCTCTTGACAATCACGGCAAAGCCATCAACTATTGCTATTCCATCGCCTGATTTTCCAACAGATTCTATCTGAACATCGCGAACATCGCCTATGCGTACTGGCGCAGACAGAAGCTTCTTGGCGATAATATATATCTCAGCGCTCTCTTTTCTGGATGCAAGCGGCGAGTGTGCCTGTACGCGAGAGAATTCATGCCTGACGTCCCTGAGATAATCATTGAACATATCGCCCTGAAAAACCTTTACCAGGAAGCTGCCTCCCGGTTTCAGAAGTTTTTTCGCAATCATTAGGGCAGATCTTGCCAGATCTATGGATCGGGCATGATCTACGTCCCAAGTGCCTGATAAATTGGGAGCTGCATCGCAGATTACCACATCTGCGCTGCCGCCGATAGCATCTTTTGTCAGATTAACGGTTGATTCTTCAGTTATGTCCGCCTTGAAGGTGATCACGCCGGGAATTGGCTCTATCTTCACCAGATCAACTCCCACAATCTTCCCGCCTGATAGCTGCTGGGCAACCTGCAGCCAGCCGCCGGGAGCTGCGCCAAGATCGACGACAGAGTCTCCCTTTTTGATTAGATGGAACCTTTGGTTTATTTGCAGCAGCTTATAAGCCGAGCGTGCGCGGTAGCCCTCTTCCTTTGCCTTCCAGTAGTAATGATCCCTCTGATCTCTGGCCATCCTTTATAGCAGGGCATATAAGGAATATAGCTTTGGCCCCGGCGAAGGCATTGTGACTTTCTCCCCGGCATTTAGGCCGGGGTTTTCTTGGCCCATACACCCCATATCTATAAATATCGTGAAACAAAGTAGCAGCAGACGAGAGAGGAAGGGCGGCCGCCGCTGGCCTTTTGAGGTCGGTGTGGAAAGTCCCCCCACCTCTGGACGCACAGACATCCCAACGGATGTGGGGCGAGAGCTCCGGCTCTGGCACAGAAACGAGACCGCCCGGCGCTAATGCGATGATGCCGCAAGGCTGAGGTCACGTCGAAGGCGGATGAAACGGCGAAACCCTGTGGGTGCAAGCCAAAATAGAGCAATATAGTTTGGTTGTCCAGCCAAGCTCGGGTATGGCGCTAAGCTAAATGCCGCCGAAACAGAAGGGGGCTTACTCTCCTCACTCGTTTAATATTGCTGATTTGTATATAATTATAGATGGATATCCTCTTCAAATTAAGAAATTGTTCATTTTGTCCTCATCAACTATATCGCCTATGTTTCCAGAAACTTTCCCCGAAGAGGGGTGAGGGTGTTATTTTTTCAAGCCGCTATCCGCAGGCGGAATCCGTAAGTGATGTAATTGCTGTTAGCCTGAGGAACTCATTGCAGCAGTATGCAAAAACAAACTGCTAACTTTCTGGGGTGCCACGCGTCTGTGGATCTCGCGCGCTAATGGTTAACGGGGCGCGCTCAGTCGCCGCGCAGGCTGCCCCTGGCCCCTCTTCGGGGGAATGTTTTGGAAAACGTATGAAATAAGGTTGAAGAGCATACGATGATTTGAGATTATGCTCGCTATTCTCAACGTTATACCATATCGCGCCATTATTTCTCGTTCTCATGAAGCGCTGCCCTGGCAACCAATCGAGCTACACGCACCGGCTCTGGAATTCTGCCATCAAGGGAAAACTTGTTGATCAGAATCCTGGCATCTTCAGAACGGATGCCGAGAGTTCGCACATAGACCTCGTAGCCAGTCTTTAGCATTATTTGCTGGCGAGATCCTAATCGTTCATAGCTGCGAAGCTTCTCATCAGGATCTGGGAAATACTCCCGGATATATTTCTCAAGACCTGGTGACTCCTCATATGTCAGGCAGACCACAGGCTTCTCTGTTCTTTCGAAGACCTCCTGAAGGTCTATGATGTTGAACCAGCTTATCACAGCGCCGCTCAAGAGGATTGCATTCAGGTCTTCGCGATCAAGTTCCTCATATATATTTAGAACAGCGCGAGTAGCATCATCGCCACCAACTGTTGCGCTTGCTAGAGCTAATCCATCGATTCTGAGGTCGGCCCGCATGACCACGCCGGCCAAACGAGATACAGGCATCGCACGCACAAAGCTCTCTGCTATGCCGAGCACACGCAAAGCGGGCTTGTTGAGATGAAGCATTTGAGAATATCATTGCTATTATGGGAAAAATAATTTTTGACGCCTACAGCGGGCTCTAACATTGATCTAAATCAGGTAGTCTACCTATGTTGCGTTGATGAATACAGAAATCATTGTATTTTGCGGCTTCGCTTGAAAATGAGAATGGTCGCGCGAAGCCGCGAAGGACGCGAAGGGATTCATCAACTCAATTATGGTAGACTACCCGTCTTCAAGCTCTAATCTTTTCTCAGGATAACTGTCATAGAACTATTTCCCAATTGCACTTATTCAGCCTGGCAGTTGGATGTAGCAAAATATACAACTTGCAAAAATAGCTCAAAATCGAGCTAGCACGTATTCAAATTGACCGTTCATTCCATAAACTATAAGCATGGACGAACTATCACACCTGATATCGGTCAATGTGGCTACGGAATAACGAAAATTACAAAGTAAAATCTGATGCGCCGACCTATGCCTTTGCAATCAGAGAAAGTATTTATAAAATACCACTCTGGCTTTGAAGATCCCAAAAATGGAGGGATGGGTTTACAAGTTATACATACTCATAGAAGATAGGATCCGCCTGTGTACTCCAGCTCCTTGGCCTTGGCAAAAGCTGCATCTGTCTCAGCAGTTTGACCGAGAGCCTTGAGAGCTATGCCTTTATTATACCCATGCTTCTGCGTATTGAGGATTGATCTTGATGGCCTGATCATGGGCTTGAATGGCTTCATCATATTTGCCCAAATCATCGAGAGCAACGCCTTTGTTGTACCAAGCTTTTGCTAGTTGAGGATTGATCTCAATGCCCTTGTTATAAGCCTGAGGGCACCATCGATATCAATAAGCAAAAAATCGCTAAGTGCATATGCCTTGAAGATGCAAAAAATTAAGAGCGGGATTACAGGTTCATGTACCCCTTTTGGGAACAGTATTTTAATATTGTATTTCCGTGCTTGCATTCAACAGCTCACTTGCCTTTTTATCAGCTATGTCTGCCTCAGCAGTTCTCCCAAGAGTCCTGAGAGCAAAACTCTTGAACATCCAGGCACCTATATCATCTGGTTTTATCTCAATGGCCTTGTCGTAAGCCTGAATAGCCTCCTCGTATTTTCCCTGTCCATCGAGAGCTTCACCTTTGCCATCCCAGGCTTGAGGATCGTTTGGATTTACTTCAATGGCCTTATCATAAGCCTGGAGAGCCTCATCATTTTTGCTCTGGTTTAAGAGAACTAAGCCTTTGTTTTCCCAGGCATCTGCATCGTTTGGATCGATTTCGATAGCCTTATCGATAGCCTGGAGAGCCTCATTGCATTTACCTTGCAGATAAAGAGCATAGCCTTTGTTGCTCCAAGCCTCTGCATATTGTGGGTTCAGCTCAATGGCCTTGTCTAAAGCTTGGAGAGCCTCATCGTATTGACCCTTCAAATAGAGATCTACACCTTTGCTGTTCCAATCCTCAGCGTTCTGCTGTCCCGAAGCCGATATTTCACTGTTTCGTTGCGTTTCTGTATTCGCTTCGTTATTTTTTACCTGATTAGTTGAATATCCATACTCATTGGCCTTAGCATAGACCGCATTTCCAACTCTCGAGGCAGTCCAAATTCCAGACCATCCTCCATATGATCCATACCGCCAATAGCCGCTAAACGAATTACAATCATCTGACATAGTAAGCTCTACATCCCCAGCATCGTTTGGTGGGCTGCGGGTTGGAGCCATTGTCCACGTTCCAATAAATGTATTTCCTGAGGCAGTTCCCTGAATCTGCCCATCATTGTAAGTGTACGTTCCTGTCACGGCGTTTCCAGACTGTTGAAGCATCATTTTTCCCCATTTCGAGTCCCACGTGCCAGTCCAATCACAGCCTTGAGCTAGCGCAATCAAGACGCACAACATAACTAACGCTATTAGAGCAAAAGCGATTTTTCTCAATGGAGTCTCCTCAGCTTCCTAGAATAATACTATTTAAAGATTAACTTTTCGGATCTTTCCACTTGTACTATAAAAGCGTATGATCCCAGACCTTCACGGAAATTCCGATGCAGAATCATTTATTGTCTGCGTTGAACCTAAAAAGCAATTATGGCGATGCTTCAGTATAGGCCCAGCTTTTTGACGGGCACAGCTCCTTAAAAAAACCAACTATTTGGTTTCTCATGTCGCCCTCAGCTCCCCAATCAGTTGACATGAGTCGCCCCTTCTTGCCTCCACCAGCAATTATTTCAACCTCGCATGAGTCTTTAGATGTATAATTTAGGATTATGACTGCGAGGAGGGTTGAATTAATTCTATAATAGAACTTTTCCTTCATCAATACAATAACTGCTTCAGATGTAAACTGATAATCAGTTTTGAATTTCTCTTTGATCAAGGCAGGAAGCTCTTCAATTCCCCTGCCTTCGATTACTAGCTTTGCGATTTTCATATTTCCAGCTTGCTCCAATGTCTTCTTCCTTTTTCTATATGTAACGACTATAATCAATAAAGCTATTAGAGAGGGCCCAAGGAATATCACTAATCCTCTAAGGATAATCTCCAGTATACCGCCCGCAGTATTTGGACCGACTGCCAATACGACTTGTTGTCCGACTTGGCCTTCAGGATACCACGCGGAAAGCTCATAAGTCCCTGATCTATTGATCTCGAAATCAAACAGAGAGACCCATGATCTGCCATTGATAGAATATGTACTTCTAATCGAGGGAAGATGTAAAGCTACCTCGGATCTTGTCTGCTTTTCCAGAAGACGGCAATATAGATTAGGTGAATTTATGTCCGAGGAGTAGACCCTACCTCCTACAATGGTTTGATACTCGTAAGAGATAGTGTACTTTCCGGGCTCGGTGAGGTTCAGGTCAGAACTGCCTGGAACCATAACAGTGATTAGGCTATTAGTCAGATTTCCTATATCATTGATGAGTAGATAAGAGAAGGCTGCCATGCCAACTATGACGATAAGAATTGCTAGCGCATAGCGCCAGCGAGGCGGGCCCTGATTATTCATGATATCCCTTCGATAGCTAGATATTTATGATGGTTCCAATATGTCTTGAATAACTAGCGTTTTGTTGTTAGTCTCCAACTATTTTATTCTTTTCTATACTTAAATTTGTCAGATAAAATATTTAATTACACATGTATTATTTACTCTCGGGAGGTATTGTCTAGTCTGATATGCCAGCACATTAGGCATTAGTACATATAAGACAGGCTCCGCTCCTCTGTATTTATGTGCATCCACCAAAAGAGTTTAACAACGCAGCCGCTTTAGCGTTTTGATAAATTTTTAGGCAGACTCTCCATTGCCGGTCTCTACCAGCCAGCCTAGGAACTTCTCTCCGTCCTAAGACCAAAAAGATTAATAATTTAAATTGATATCAAAACTGTATGTCGAGGAGCCTATTTGACAAATGTTCTCTATCATTAGTCCTAGTATCTTTATTGGTTTCGTTTGTGTTGATAAGTGGATGTATTTCAGTAAAGCAAGAATCAGCAACGCATACTCAACTTAATCAAGAGAATATTTCGAAAAAGCAAATATCAACAATAGCCTCGAAAATGAATCAAAATAATATTAATATTAGGCAAATACCAACAACGTCTGTCAAAATAAATCAATGGAATATATCGGACCCAGTAAATGGAAGTAACCAGTTTGCGCTGGATATGCTATCACAAATAAGCGACGGCCAACAGAAAAACATCTTCCTCTCTCCCTGGAGCATTTATTCAGCCCTTGCAATTGTCCACGAGGGTGCAAGAGGGACGACTGAAAAAGAAATGAATGATGTATTGCACTTTTCAGATAATGAAAACGTAACCAGACAGCAATTTGCCTCAGCCTACGACAGGCTCAACCCAGGAGATAAAGGGTATGCTCTTTCTGTTGCTAACGCACTTTGGGTAGAGAATGATTATCCATTGCTGAGCAATTTTACGAATGACATAGACAGGAATTTTCATGGAATCGCGAAGAATGTCGATTTCAAAGGTTCGACAGAGGATACAAGGAAGACGATAAATTCCTGGGTTGCAGAGAGAACTGGCAACAAGATAACGGATCTCATATCTCCAGTCGACATAAGCTCAGACACACGGCTCATAATCACGAATGCTGTATATTTCAATGGCAAATGGGTCAATTCCTTTGATAAAAATTTAACGCAACCAAGAAATTTTACAACTGCTGAAGGAAAGATTATCGAAACGCCCATGATGCATAAAGATGGAAATGAATTCCTATTTAACTACCTAGAAACAGATGATATGCAGGCTCTGGAGCTTCCCTATCAAGGCGAAAGAGTCTCTATGATAATACTCCTCCCCAAGAATGATAACATCTCTTCCTTGGAGAGATCGCTTTCACTTGAAAAGCTCTCTGATATAAGGAAAGGCCTCCAGGAGAGACTCGTGGAGGTTTATATCCCTAAGTTCAAATTTTCCACAAAATACTCTTTAGTAGATAATTTAAAAGGAATAGGCTTGACGATCCCATTCGCATCTGAAGCCGATTTTTCAGGGATCGATGGCAAAAAGGACCTGTTCATAAGCGATGTAATTCACCAAGCATTCGTGGATGTAAATGAGGAAGGGACAGAGGCGGCAGCAGCTACAGCAGTAATATTCGGGGCTACAGCAGCTCCACCTTCTCGCAGAATAGAAATACCGGTATTCAGGGCTGATCACCCCTTCATATTCATAATTCAAGAGAGGGAAACTGGCAACATCTTGTTCATGGGCAGGGTCAGCGATCCTAGCAAGGATTAATTAGCCTTTTTTATTTATTATTATATTGGGAGTGCAGAGGGTCACGAATACCCCGACCTTCAGAGTCGGGGATGAAGTGAACCCTCGCCCGGTTTTCATGTTTCTTAGATTGATTAACAAGGAATCTCTAGAAACCGAAAGCAAAGTTCCGATTGTTCAGATCATGAGATCTGGACAACAAAAAATAGACAATTATTAGATTCCAGAAAACCGATCGGCGTGCGGCCCGAAGCATATCCCATCCCTTTAGGGTGGGGTGGCCGCACGCAGTTTGATTTTTATCCTAGCAATTTGAAGCTTTCCAGAACCCCTCAGATCATTAATAAAACGGGGCTGGGTAGCTTGCGATCGGAGACGGGGCAAAAACGGCCATGGAGCCTGGCTTAATGCTTATTGAAAGGCCGAGCTGGCAAAATCGGTATAGGGCCATCCACTCACTTATATTCAAGCTGTATGATATTAACCTGTTGTTAATCTAATAATTATATAGGCAGTATCGTATAGTATCTTCGCACTCAGACATGGAATCTAGAGCGCAAAGGTTTGCCTTTGCAGCCGAAATAGGTATTTATAAAATACGACTCTGGCTCCGAGAGATTGAAAAAGAAATAAGGAAATTCACAGGTTATACATACTCATTGGAGATAGTATTAGCCTGTATATCCCAGCTCCTTAGCTTTAGCGAAGGCTGCTTCGGCTTCCGCAGTTCGACCGAGAGCCTTGAGAGTAATGCTTTTGCCATTCCACGCGTATTTATCTTGTGGATCGATCTCTAGCGCCTTATCTAACGCCTGTAAAGACTCATCGTATTTGCCCTGCATACCTAGGGTAATACCTTTGCCGTACCATGCAAATTCAGATTGCGGATCTAGCTCGATGGCCTTGTCGTAAGCCTGAGTGGCCTCATCATATTTGCCCTGTTTAGCTAAATCCAAACCTAAATTTTGCCAATCTTCTGCAGAGTTTGGGCCAGAAGCCGATGTTTCACTGTTTCGTTGCGTTTCTGTATTCGCTTTGTTATTATTTGCCGGACCAGTTGAATATGATTTGAACTTAAGCGTGTTAAGGAAATGCATAGTTGGTTCATCGAATACGCCATTATCGAAAGTACTAAAATCATTTAGTATTTTAATAGCTGGATAGTTATCACTTATACTGACGTTAATATAGTGCTCTTTGTTTTCGTCAAAGAATAGAAAAGCGGTAGTTCCTCCTGACGTCTGCCAGCCTGTTGGATATTCAACTGTAAAGAATGGTCCATCATATGTTGATTACTCGATCGCTCTTGCAATGGAAATAGGCATAAAATATAAAGCCAAAATTGCGCATATACATAGCGCCAGAGTTATTATCCTCTTTCTACTTTCCATAAATTATTCCCTCCTAGGCATTGGGTGCCACTCTTGGGTAGCATACCAATAATTCATCAATTTAGGCAACCCCGTATTTTTCATTAATATGACGATCTCTCCTCGAATCGGCATCCCTCATATGCTTATATTTGCAACCCTCAGTGATTATATTGCTATTTTGTCGCGCTAAATTGGATTGCCTCTCTGCACTCTTCGAAAGTCGATCCTGTTATGTAGATTGTCCGGATCCAATGATTCACAACAGTTCCAACCATTGATGTAGGGCTATCAGCCTGACATTCGATTTGGGTCAGGCAATCCGTGCGTCCGTAGCTAGGATCCGAGCCTAATGTCGTAGTGAACTCAAACATTGCTCCGTTAGCTGTGTATTGCCCTGTAACACTCCCTTTATCGCTAGTAAGAATCGGTCCATTTGCTGAGTTAGTAATTGACCAGATTTGCGGTGGCATGAAAGACCCAGGTTGAGGAGCATTCGGGTCTGTGCTGCATGTGGTTACAATTTGGCCTATTACAGTCCAAGTTCCGAGTATATCCTGAGGTGAGCAAGCACCCATGGGTATCAAGGCTAGTGCCACCACAAATAGGACAGCAATCAGCCTCTTAGATTGTTTCATTTTCACCCTCCTTAGTCTTTACTTTATGTCGAATTCTGTTTGATGAATGATATTAGGCGCGAAGATGAATCAGCCCGTATATCCTAGCTCTTTGGCCTTGGCGAAGGCTGCATCGGCTTCGGTAGTTCGACCGAGGGCTTTGAGTGCCTCGCCGTTATAATAATAGGACTCTGCCTGGTTTTTAGTAGGATCAAGCTCTATAGCTTTATTGAGACATTCAATGGCTGCTTCATATCTGCCTAAGCCGTACAATGTCGTTCCTTTCGTACCCCATGCATCTGCAAAATTGGAATCGAGTTCTAAGGATTTATTAACGCATAGTAACGATTCGTTGAATTTCCCCATTTTGTACAATGTATATGCTTTTTCATTCCAAGGCAGTGCCAAATTAGGATCTATATCAATGGCATTATCGCAGCACTCGATTGATTCGTTATACTTGCCCAAGTGACTTAGAGCATCCCCTTTGTTGCTCCAGGCATCTGCAAATTGCGGATCAATCTCAATGGCCTTATCATAAGCTTTAATGGATTCATTGTACTTTCCTTGGCGGAAGAAAGCACTACCCTTGTCATTCCAGGCCCATTTGTATTTTGGATCCAGTTCAATAGCCCTATTATAAGCTTTAATGGATTCATTGTACATACCTTGGCGGAAGAAAGCATTACCCTTGTCAGTCCAGGCATCCGCAAATCCAGGATCTATTTGGATAGCCTTATCAGAAGCTTCAATCGATTCATTGTATTTACCCTGATCCGAAAGAGCTAGACCTTTATTTCTCCAAGCCCATTTATATTTTGGATCAATCTCAATGGCGTTATTGTAAGCCTCAATCGATTCATTGTACTTGCTTTGTGCCAAGAGAGCATTACCCTTGTCATTCCAGGCATCAGCATATTGAGGATTAATCTCTATAGCCTTATCATAAGCTTGAATAGACTCATTGTACTTGCCTTGTGCCCTGAGAGCTTCGCCCTTGAAGAGCCAGGCAACTACATCTTGTGGCTTGATCTCGACGGCTTTATCATAAGCCTGAATGGCATCGTCATACTTGCCCAGACCATAGAGAGCAAGACCTTTGCTTTCCCAGGCATATGAGGACTGTGGGTCTAACTCTAATGATTTATCGATTATATCAAGCGCCGCATTGTATTTTCCCATTTTAGTAAGAGTTCTGCCTTTGCTAACCATTGCAGATGCAAAGTCTGGAGACAATTCGATAGTCTTATTATAGCATGAAATGGCATCTTCATATCTTCCGATGTTGTCTAGAATATCTCCCAGTTTAGCCCACGTGTTCACATCATTTGGGTCAATTTCAGTAGCTCTAACATAAGCCTCGATGGACTCATTGTATTTGCCTTGAGCATAGAGAGCATCGCCTAGTATTTTGAACGCCTCTGAAGCCTCTTGCTGTACAAGGGTATCGTTCTCCCTTAGAGCCTGACTCAGTAGTTCTACAGCTTTAGTATCATTGATCTTTCCGAGAGCCTCTGCAACATCAACTCGTACATCGCTATCATTATCCTTTAGAGTTAGGATCAGTGGTTCCACGGCTTTGGTATCTTTGATCTCGCCGAGAGCAAGCACGGCATTATCTCTTGCCCGCCAATAATTATCCTTTAGAGCTAGGATCAGTGGTTCTACAGCTCTAGTATCATTGATATTTCCGAGAGCCTTTGCGGCATCAGCCCGTACATCGCTATCATTGTCCTTGAGAGCTAGGATCAGTGGTTCTACGGCTCTGGTATCTTTGATATTTCCGAGCGCCCCTGCAGCAATCGCCCGTACATAGCTATCATTGTCCTTGAGAGCCTGAATCAGTGGTTCTACGGCTCTGGTATCTTTGATATGTTCAAAAGCCAGTACAGCATCAAATCGTACATCGCTATCATTGTCCTTGAGAGCTAGGATCAGTGGTTCTACGGCTCTGGGATCTTCGATCTCGCCGAGAGCAAATGCAGCACCCGCCCGTACATCGCTATCATTGTCCTTGAGAGCCAGGATCAGTGGTTCTGCGGCTCTGGTATCATTGATCTCGCCGAGAGTAACCGCGGCCCTAAACCGTATATCGCTATCATTGTCCTTTAGAGCTAGGATCAGTGGTTCTATGGCTTTGGTATCATTGATCTCGCTGAGGGCATCTGCAGCATCAATCCGTGCAAGCGTATCGTTATCCTTTAGAGCCAAGATGATCAGTGGTTCTACGGCTCTGGGATCTTTGATCTCGCCGAGAGCAAATGCAGCACCCGCCCGTACATCGCTATCATTGTCCTTGAGAGCCAGGATCAGTGGTTCTACGGCTCTGGTATCATTGATCTTGCCGAGAGCATCTGCAGCACTATATCGTACATCGCTATCATTGTCCTTGAGAGCCTGAATCAGTGGTTCTACGGCGCTGGTATCTTTGATATGTTCAAAAGCCTGTGCAGCACTCACCCGTACATCGCTATCATTGTCCTTGAGAGCAAGGATCAGTGGTTCTACGGCTTTGGTATCTTTGATCTTTCCGAGAGCATCTGCAACATCAGCCCGTACATAGCTATCATTGTCCTTGAGAGCTAGGATCAGTGGCTCTACGGCTCTGGTATCGTTGATCTCGCCGAGAGTAACCGCGGCCCTAAACCGTATATCGCTATCTTGAGGATTGATCTCGATGGCCCTATCATAGGCTTGAATGGCTTCATCATACTTGCCCTGACTTTTAAGAGCTACACCTTTGTTGTTCCAGGCAATTGCAAGTTGAGGATTGATCTGGATGGCTTTATCATAAGCTTGAATGGCTTCATCATACTTGCCCTGACTTTTAAGAGCAGCACCTTTGTTGTTCCAGGCCATTGCAAATTGCGGATTGATCTGGATGACCTTATCACAAGCCTGAATCGACTCATTGTATCTGCCCTGAAGATAGAGCACAATGCCTTTGGAATACCAAGCATCTGCATTTTGAGGATTGATCTGGGTGGCATTGTCATAAGCCTGAATTGACTCGTTGTATTTGCCTTGATCATAGAGAGCAAGTCCCTTGTTGGTCCAGGCTGGTGCAAATTGCGGATTAATCTCAATAGCTTTCTCGAGTGCTTGAATGGCATCGTCATATTCTCCCTGATGATCAAGGGCAAGGCCTTTGTTACTCCAGGCTTCTGCATCTAGAGGATTAAGTTCGATAGTCTTATTTAAAGCCTGAATAGCCTCATCATACTTGCCTTGTTGGTCAAGAGCAAGGCCTTTATTATTCCAAGCCAGTTCATTATTAGGGTCCAGCTCAATGGCTCTGTCATAGGCCTGAATGGATTCATTGTATTTGCCTTGTGCCCTGAGAGCTTCGCCTTTGTTGTTCCAGGCCATTGCAAATTGAGGATTGATCTCAATTGCCTTATCAAAAGCTTGAACTGACTCATTGTATTTGCCTAGGCTATTGAGAGCATTGCCCTTGTTATTCCAGGCTGTGGCATCTTGTGGATTAAGCTCAGTAGCCTTATCATAGGCTTGGATGGCTTCATCGTACTTGCCTTGACCATAGAAAGCAAGTCCCTTGTTGATCCAGGCCGGTGCTAATTGCGGATTGATCTGGATGGCCTTATCCAAAGCTATGATAGACTCATTGTACTTGCCCTGTTCTACGAGATCTGCGCCTATGTAGGCCCAGGCTACTGCATCCTGGGGATTAAGCTCAATTGCCTTATCGAAAGCTTGGATGGATTCGTTATATCTGCTCTGACTTATAAGTGCCAGGCCTTTGCTATCCCAGGCTGCTGTTAATTTTGGATCTAGCTGAATAGCCTTATCACAAGCCTGAATAGCCTCATCGTACTTGCCTTGCTTAACCAAATCAACGCTTTTATTCAACCAATCGGTCGCCGTCTGCTGCCCAGAAGCTGATATAGAAATTACGATGAGCACCAGCCATAAAATCAGTATTGCCTTTACTCTCAACGATAAATCCCTCCTCAAGCGTTAATTCACATTTTATGATGATAAACGTTTTGAAGAGAGAGTTATCTACTAGAAAACTGAGCTGACAAAATCAGAATAGATCTATATATATATATATATATATTGTATAATGATAACACTTTTGTTTATCTACTAATTGTATGCTCGTTATCGAATATTATATCTTCGCGTAAGCATAAAATCTGGAGCGTAAAGGGGGGACATTTGCAAGTCGGAAAGATGTTTATAAAATACCTCTCCGGCTTTGCAGATCTAAAAAATGAAAGGATGGGTTTACAGGTTATACATACCCAGAGATGGTAGGATCAGCCTGTATATCCCAGCTCCTTGGTCTTGGCTAAGGCTGCATCTGCTATAATCCACTCTTATCGTAGTGGTTAACTACAAAAATTGATATCACTGAAAGAATGATAGCGAGAAGGCAGGAATACTGGGGCGAAAATCTTTTGCTGCCTCTCGCTTTTTACCAATAGACCTTACTTGGCAAACCATCATCTACATATGGGAATATACATTATTGGGCGATCTGCCAGATCGTTAGATTGTCAAAACCTATTATAACAGGACCCTTGGAATATTCAGTTCCGGCTATGAAGCCAATCATACCAGACCCAAAGCTGCTATCATTATAATCATCGACCTTAATGTTATTCACATAGAAGGAGAACTTGTTTCCATTACATACGACATCGATTAAATTGGTGGCATTACCTGTATGAATTGCGCTAGATTTTTTCCATGGTGAAATGAAGACCCAACTATTGTTCTGCATCTTTTGGATCCTATAGTAGCCATCCCCGGAAATTAGAAACGCATAATAGTTATTCCAGTCAACCTTCCTAAACACGACACCATAGACGTTATCATCCGGACCAGACTCTTGAGTAGCTTCTACCTCAATAATGGTGTTATTATATTCTGCACCGGAATCTTCTCCTGGCATCGTAAAAAGCGGCACTACTTCAATATGATATCTACCATTTCCGAAGTATTCGCTGGTATTTGCGCCAAGTAATCCTGAAAATCCGCTAAATTTGCTGCTCGAAAAATTATCTTCGTACAATAGTTTACCCTTAGACACACCGCCATATGACAGATCAGCGGAAGCGAAGTAGATCATACCTATACTCATAATCAACAGGCATAGTGCGATTCTTGAGCTTAACTTCATTTCATCATCTCCTTCATACTGAAATTTCTTAAATTTTACTGCATAACGCTTACATATTTAGCGTTAACTCACAAATTCATGGAACAATTAAAAATAGCGTTTATTTGTCATGTATGATAAAAATACCGTCTTGGCCTTTTCATTGCATACGCATAGCAAAATCCTATCCTTGCACGCAAATATAAAATCCAGGGCGCAAAGGCATGCCTTTGCAATCAGAGAAGATATTTATAAAATACTGCTTTGGCTTTGGAGATGCTAAAAAAGGGTAGGATGAGTTTACAGGTTATACATACTTATAGGAAATATGATCAGCCTGTATATCCCAGCTCTTTGGCCTTGGCGAAGGCTGCGTCTGCCTCAGCAGTTCGACCGAGAGCCTTGAGAGCAAGTCCCTTGTTATACCAGGCTGCAGAAGATTGAGGATTTAGCTCAATTGCCTTATCGTAAACCTGAATTGCCTCATCGTGCTTACCCTGGTCATCAAGAGCATTGCCCTTGTTGATCCAGGCCCCTACAAATTGTGGATTAATCTCAATAGCCTTATCATAAGCTTGAATGGCTTCATCATACTTGCCCTGAATAGCGAGAGCATAGCCTTTGTTATTCCAAGCTTTTGCATATTGAGGATTGATCTCGATGGCCTTATCATAGGCTTGAATTGCTTCATTATACTTGCCCTGACTATCGAGAGCATAGCCTTTGTTGTACCATGCAGTTGTATCATTTGGATTGATCTGGATGGCCTTATCATAGGCTTGAATCGACTCATTGTACTTGCCTTGGTCACAGAGGGCAAGCCCCTTGTTACGCCAGGCCAAAGCAAATTGAGAATCGATCTCAATAGCTTTATTGAGTGCTTGAATGGCCACATCGTACTTGCCCTGACTATCGAGAGTATAGCCTTTGTTGTTCCAGGCTTCTGCATATTGAGGATTGATCTCTATAGCCTTATCATAAGCCTGAATGGCCTCGTTATACTTGCCCTGACTATCGAGAGCATAGCCTTTGTTATTCCAGGCTTCTGCATATTGAGGATTGATCTCTATAGCCTTATCATAAGCCTGAATGGCCTCGTTATACTTGCCCTGACTATCGAGAGCATAGCCTTTGTTATACCATATAGTTGCAATTTTTGGATTGATCTCAATAGCCTTATCATAAGCTTGAATGGCTTCATCATACTTGCCCTGAATAGCGAGAGCATTGCCTTTATCTAACCAGTCTTGAGCAGTCTGCTGCCCAGACGCTGATATAAAATATGCCATGAGTATCAGCCATATAATGAGTATTGCCTTTGCCCCCATCGATAATCCCTCGAATCAGCCTGTATATCCCAGCTCTTTTGCCTTGGATAAAGCCGCATCAGCTTCTGTTGTACGGCCTGCTGCACTAAGAATCCTGCTTTTGCTTAACCAGAACGTTGCATTTTGCGGCTTCAATTCGATAGCCTTATCACAAGCCTGAATTGACTCATCGTAGCAACCGAAATGAAATTCGTAGCGGCCTTTGAGATGCCAGGCATATGCATATGCTTTCTTGGCTTCATCATTTTTTCCTAATTTATTTAGCACTTTAGCTGATACAAAAAGCATCATCATCATCCACCATAAGAGTCCCAGTGCTTTTGTACTCAATAATAGCTCCTCCTTATCGCTCACTTACCTTTTCATCATGATAAATGGTTTGCGACAATAAGTGCGAAAATCTTCGTTCTTGTTTATAATCCAACGCTTGAAACTTCTGATTATAATGGAAATCAGAAATTACAGTACAATAAGACAGGCAATCAATCAACCTGCCTATCTCTCCACTGTGAACCGTCCCGGAGGGCGTTAGCCCGTCGCGGCGACTGAGCGACAGCCCCGTAAACAGCTAGCGCGGGAGCGAAGCGACTCGCGGGCACTCCGGAATTAGAGCGCTGCAAAGTTGACTAAGACGTGACTTATAGGCAGATGGCAAAGTTTGATCCTGGAGGAGTCCATACATTTTACAGCTTGAACTTTTCAGGTTGTCTATTATAAACCATGCAATCGCTTACATGCGCCCAAAAATAGCTATTCTTCAAGAAGCGGCTAAGCAGACCCAGGAAGAACCGCCTGGAACATCGCGGCTTTGCATGAAATAGGGGAACTCGCGCGCGCGAAGCCACGAAAGGCTGATGGAAGAGACTGGAATCATCAACTCAATTATGGTAGACTACCCAAAACCAAGTAGTCCATTTATTTATCCGAGCACTGCCTAAAGATAATATATGCCCATTCTTCGAGATGAAAGAGACATAAAGCGTGTCCTACAAGAGTGCAAATGCATAGCAATCGTTGGCATCTCGCCGGATGAATCCCGCCCAAGCAACTTTGTTTCACGCGTCCTGCAAAGCAAGGGTTTCAAGCTATGCCTAGTCAACCCCAATTATGAAGGCCAGGAGATCCATGGAGAGCGAGTTTATGCATCCATCGTTGATATTCCAGACGAAATCGATATCGTGGACGTTTTCCGCAGGCCATCTGCAGTGCCGGAAGTCGCGAATGAGGCAAAGCGAAAGGGCTTCAAGACATTCTGGATGCAGCCAGGCACGGAGAACAAAGATGTCATCAAAGAGCTGGATAAAGAGGGATACAACGTTGTCTTCGGGAGATGCGCCAAGGTGGAATCCTTGAAACTTTTATAAACCTTTCAAAAAGAGAAATGTTCATATCTGCAGAAGACGATAGTATTTTGTGGCCGTTATCTAGCAGGATCTTTCAAAGCCAACCTTGATGATGATAGTAATCATAGTAGCAGTCTAAAATTTTGCATTCATAAGGCTCGGATTTTTGCGGCCAAAGGTGATGACAATGAATGATATGAGGCTGAAAGGCAAGAAAATAGCGATCCTAACCTCTGAAATGTACGAGGACCTTGAGTTCTGGTATCCCTACTTCCGTATGATGGAGGAGGGCGCTGATGTTGAGGTCGTAAGCATGATAGACAGTCCAGTCGAGATCCTGAGCAGACACTGCTATCCTCTGAAGACAGATAAAAGCGCGAAGGAGGCAAAACCTGAGGACTACGATTGCCTCATCATTCCCGGTGGCTTTGCCCCAGAGATGCTCAGAAGAAATGAGGATGTTCTCATGTTTGTTACTTCAATGTTCAATAGCAGAAAACTGGTCGCAGCCAAATGCCACGGCCTGCTGGTCCTTGCCTCCGCTGAGCTTCTCAAAGGCAAGAAGGCAACAGCCAAAGAGGATCTCCAGCAGGAGATAGCCAGGCAGTCACGCGTAGATCAGAGGATCAAATGGCAGGATCAGGACGTTGTTGTCGATGGCAACCTGATCACCTCAAGGACGAAATGGGCTCTGCCGATGTTCTGCAAAGAGATCATAAATGCCTTGACCAAAAAATGAGGCTATATTAAAGGCTGGCACTTAAATGGAGCTTGACGGCAAGAAGATAGCCATTCTTGTAGCAGATCTCTATGAGGATGTGGAGTTCTGGTATCCATATTACCGCATGAAGGAGGCGGGTGCCGAGGTCATGATACTGGGGCCGTGCCTCGGCCCTGAGGAGGTACATGGCAAGCATGGACTCCCGGCCAAAATGGAGAAGAGGACACGGGATGTAATCCCTGATGATTTCGATGCGATCATTATTCCAGGCGGCTATGCGCCTGATCTTCTCAGGAGATGCCCCGATACTCTGAGATTTGTGAAGGCTATCAACGAATCAGGAAAAGTTACGGCAGCTATCTGCCATGCAGGCTGGGTGCTCATCTCGGCAGGAGTTATGCGAGGTAAGCGAGCTACATCCTTCTTCTCCATAAGGGATGATATGATCAACGCAGGAGCTGACTGGGTTGATAAGGAGGTTGTAGTCGATGGAAACTTGATAACCTCACGTTTCCCACAGGATCTGCCGGCATTCTGCAGAGAGATAATTAAGGCTGTGGCATAAATGCGCAAAAAATGAACTTATATTATTCTTTTATGATTGCTAAACTTTTGCCTGAATCTCGCTAACTTTGAATGGATTCGATGGCTGAGAGAATCGATCTCTTTAGTCAAGGATCTCTTCAGCATCAAGGAATCAAGTGGAGAACGTCTCTGGCTATGCACCAGCGGGGCGACGTCTTTTGGGCTCCTATTCCCATGACCCAGTAATTGAATTTCTCATCCGTTCCACCATTCATTTTATCGAGAAGTATCCAATAGTTCAGAAGATTGAGCAGAGACCGATCTTTGCTTTTAGCCACGGGGTAAGCATAGAAATCGCAGGGTATATCGCTTGGTTGGAGCTGGACCACAGTATAGTAGGGATGCAGAAGGGTCTGGGCCGACCCCTCCTCTGCAGAATCTAAAAGCACGTAGTCCTCATCTTTCGCGAAGAACTCATCATAAGAGTCAACAGGGATAATTGTAGCATGTGGAAAAAGCATCTGGGCGCCTGTAACCTCATCAGTGCTGTTCAGGACGGCAATCTTTAAACCCTTCATATTCTGTGCATCTTCCAGCTGCCCAAACTCCTTTGCCCTCCAATCATGCACCACAAAGGCCAGATGGAGATCAATGTAGGGATTGGAAAAATCCATTGTCTCCATCCTGTGAGAAGTCACAGAAACTGCCGAGACGATAATATCGCAAAAGCCGGAATCCAAAGCTTTCGTCATTAAATCATATCTGACGGGTATGAACTCCAGATGGGAAACATTCAAGAACTGGGCAAACTCGCAGGCCGTCTGCACATCGTAGCCCACCAGCGTTCCGCGGCTGTTGAAGAAGGCAAAGGGCACTATATTTGGAATGTAACCCACCCTCAAAGTATCGCGGCTCTTGATGCGTTCAAGAACATTGTCAACTTCCTCCGAAGAGGCTATGCTTGGCATAGCCTCAAGCCTCTTATAAACCGATATCTCAAGAGGCCCTCTTCCGGACTCTTTCAATTCATTCCATGGCAAATCCATGCCCTTGATAATCCGATATTCTTGATTCTGATCTCCGAGCATGTGCTCAAACCCGATCCTGAGCCCGAGAATGACCGCAATGAATACGGCTATAACCATAATAGCAGAGACTGCCAGCCTCTTCCATCTTATAGAAGCCATGCCTGTGAAAGAAGCTACGCCGATCACAGTGAAGGAGAAGATGGACATACAGGTCAAGCCGGTGATGAAATAGACGTGAAAGGAATGGGAGCTCTCGTAAAGCTCCAATGCATCTGCCGGCAGGTGCATGAGATCGAGTAGAGATTGAACCGATATGATAGACGACCCAAACAGGCTGGGAATCCCTGCGAGAATAAGTACAAAACGATCCCAGGTCTGCAGAGGATGCATGTAGAACCAGGCCGTGAAGAGGATAAAGAGAATTGGAGGGAAGGCTCCAAGAAGCGGAAAACTATAGGCTAAAGGAACTAGGACCTCGCTGTATTTCTTCACATTCAGGGCTATATCGTCCTTATTTTGCTTCTTAAACAGGTTCTGGACTCCTTCAGCGATCAAAGGGAGAGTAATGAAGTCGTTTCCTGTTGTCATTCCCAGGATCATTGCCCGGCTCGATATGGAGAGCAGATCACGATAGTTGAAGGGCGTAATGGAATTTGTCAGCAGCGGAACGACTAGAAAGGAAAGCAGAAGAGCAAGCGCAGTTAGAGAGATGAAGAAGATCTGAATCGCAAATAGCTTATCCAGGGCTATAGTGCCGACAGCATCGGCAGTAATTGCAAAGATTCCAAAGGGAATTATCCTCATTATAATGCCGTTAATCCTGAGCATGGCTGAGGATAGGACCTTTAAAGAATCCAGGATGGATTTGCTATTCTCAGCTCCAATTAGCCCAAAACCCAAAAGCAGGCTGAAGATCACAATTGAAGGAAGTATGCCTTTTGCCATGGACGAAAATATATTGTAAGGAATGAATACATCAATTAGATTGATACCATCTGTTTCTGTAATCTTGCTGATGCTGAAAAAAGAAGCTCTGGAAAGATCAGGGAAAGCAAACTGCATGGAATAGAAAGCAATTGCACCAAGCGCCCAGAAGAGGAGCAGGACCTTGCCGCCCTTAGTCACGATGCTCCTTGCTTCACTGCTGTTCATACTGCCTACACCTCCAACGAGGTTGGCTATGAGATAAGGCAGCACTGTGATCTGCATAATCCTGATAAAAGCCGTTGCGAAAGGGTGGAAAATCGAGCTGGAATCACCAAAGAACAAACCCACGAAGAGCCCAAAGAGAATGCCGATAAAGATCTGAGCATTAAAACTGAGCCTAGGCAGTATCATTCTTATTTCCTCCCCTTCATCCCCTGGCATAAATGATCCGATTCAACGGCCCGCAAATTCATTCATGCGAAATGCGGTTTGTAACCGAGGCATCCAGCAGTATTCTTTTTTGGTTGTGTTGCTGATTATTGAACAAGATCTCGGGAAACCACAGATAACATACGGTTTTTTAATTGGATATTAGAGTATAGCGTCATCTATCGTTTTTCGATCATTCGACCCCACTGCAGCTTTTTTTTCATTGTCTTAAGAGTTATGGCACGATCTGTTTCAGATCGTATAAATCTTTATCGGTATAAATTTATATATAATTTGATTTAGACATCCCTCTATTAAGGGATGGGCTGCGTAATCAGATCAGGATGTATAGGCATTTCGATAACGGGCATTGAGGTGAAAGTGCATATATAAATAACAAACTTTGAAGATACTTTGGAGATCCAATCAGGAAAACGACGAGCAATCTAACGGGCAATATATTTGTCAAACAACAACGTCATTATATACATCTTTGAAAAGATTTTAGATTGTAATATTCCGCTAAACTTTTAGGCAGCAAAAGCTAAATAGCCTCCCGTCAGTACGCAATCGATGATCGATGGCTGGGACGAATATCACCTGATCAATAATGAGCTTGCGAGTCTGGTGAAGGATCTGCCCAGGACCGAGCTTGGAGAGGTGATAGGCTATGTCCTCTCCGCACCAGGCAAAAGAGTGAGGCCGCTAATTCTTATCTTTTCATCGAGGGCATTTGAGTCCTCAAGCGAAAAAGCGATGAATGCCGCCCTTGCAATAGAGCTGGTTCATGCCGCATCTCTTGTTCACGATGATATTCTGGATTACGGAATTGAGCGCCGTGGGTCACCCAGCACCTTTGAAAGGTATGGACCGGAGGCAGCACTGCTCACTGGCGATTATCTAATCTCGAAATCAATAGAGCTTATATCATCCTATAGCCAGCCGGTGATCTGCAGCTTCGCTCGCGCTTGTACGGATATGGCAGAGGGCGAGATGCTTGACATTTCGATTACGTGCTCTCCGGATGAGTATTATCATTGCATATCAAAGAAAACCGCCTCGCTCTTCGCGGCATCTGCCAAGATAGGATGCATTATCGGCGGCGCGGTAGAAGAAGATGCCTCACGGTTTGAGAAATACGGAATGCATCTGGGCCTAGCATATCAGATTTTAGATGATCTGGAGGAATATCTAGGCATAGATCAGGGAAAGATATCCAAAAAGGCATCCGTTACACTTCCGAGAATTTATAGGGAGCAATATTCTGAAGAGATAGCTCTCCAAATGTGTATCAAATCCATCAATGACCATTGCGCTGCTGCCAAAAAGGCTCTTTCAGGCACATCTGGAGATGATAGCATAGTAGCTCATTTGGAAGAGATAATCGATAGGATGACCTCACGAGGACTTGAGAGATGCAGATTGCTGAGAAACCTCTGCTGAAGATTGAGGCATACTCAGATTCGGATAAAGGCATCAAGCTTATCCCTCGTGGCCCCCTTGCCATCATCGCAAAACCTATCATCGATAGAATAAACAAGATCTTTGCAAACGAAAAGCCCATAAGCTCGGGTCCAGGCAAATTCATCTTCTCAACATGGATACCTCCTGCGCCCAGCATCGCATTCGAGAGAATGCTATCAGCACAGGTGGGCGCCCTGACAAGGCGCAATATCCCCGATCAGCTATCGATAGCGATAATGCGCGCCTGTCCAAATAACTGCATACATTGCAGCGCTCCCTCAAGGCAGGGAGATATTCTTAGTAACAGCAGCATTAAAAAAGCAATAGGTGAATCTCTTGAGCTCGGCTCCTATCTTATCACATTTGATGGCGGCGAGCCTATGCTTCGAAAGGAGCTGCCGGAGCTTGTGGCTCACGTAGACGAGAGAGCAATATCCACTTCATTCAGCAGCGGCTACGGCCTTACATCTGAACTTGCCCATAGGCTCAAACAGGCAGGACTTTACGCAATCAGGATCAGCATAGATAGTCCATATGAGAATGAGCATGATAGAGTCAGGGGACGGAAAGGGGCATTTGCTGATGCCATATCGGGAGTGAAAAATGCCCTTGATGCAGGTCTCCTTGTGGATCTTTTCATGGTTACATCACCATCAAATATAGATTCTCTTGATGATGCATTTTGCCTTGCATCTGATTTAAAAGTCCACGAGCTATCGCTCTATGAAATAGTAGCTGTAGGCAGATGGTCATCCCATGAGGATGAAACCCTTTCCTCTGAAGATGTATTTAGGCTTGAGAATTTTCATAAGGAGAAGAATAGATCAGAAGGCCCAAGAGTTACAGCGTTACCTTATATTCTCAGCCCTAAGATGTTCGGATGCTTCGCAGGCAGAAGATGGATACATATCGATCCATCAGGTAACGCCTTGCCATGTGCCTACATGCCCATCCCCTTCGGCAACATAAATGATATGGGCCTAAAAGAAATCTGGAAAGATATGTCCAGGTATAAATGGTTTAAAGGGAGATGTCCCTGTCAGATGAAGGACTCAGCCTTCCGGGAAGCTCACTACGAGATGATCAAGCGCTCATAACCCTTGAATCAAGCAAAACTTAAATCAATTGTGAACGTTATTTTAACAGGAAGGATGAACGTTATTGCTGAAAAATCTAGCACAGCTCAAAAGATTTCTGTAACGGATCACCTGAAGGATGACCCATTATGGTACAAGGACGCGGTCATCTACGAACTTCATGTGAGATCCTTCTATGACAGTAACGGAGATGGAATAGGAGATCTTCAGGGAATCATAGAGAAGATGGCATACCTCAAAGATCTAGGCATCACAGCAATATGGCTCCTGCCGTTCTACCCATCTCCCTTAAAGGATGACGGATACGATATCACAAACTACTTCGCAATTCATCCTGATTATGGTGATCTTCCGACATTTCGCAGACTTCTCAGAGAAGCACATAAGCACGGAATCAGGGTTATTACGGAGATGGTGCTTAACCATACATCAGATCAGCACCCCTGGTTCCAAAGGGCTAGAAGATCAAAGCCCGGATCAATATGGAGAAACTTCTATGTCTGGAGCGATACGCCTCACAAATATGCCGATGCCAGGATAATCTTCAAAGACTTCGAGACATCCAATTGGGCATGGGACCCAGTAGCCAATGCCTATTATTGGCATCGATTCTACTCTCATCAGCCTGACCTGAACTACGATAATCCTCGTGTCCAAAGTGAGATGTTCAAGGTGATAGACTTCTGGCTGGAAATGGGAGTTGATGGCATGAGGCTTGATGCTGTTCCATATCTCTACGAACATGAGGGAACGAACTGTGAGAACCTTCCAGAGACTCATGCCTTTCTGAAGAGGCTGAGAGCGCACGTGGACAGCAAGTTCAAGAATAGAATGCTTTTGGCTGAGGCAAACCAGTGGCCAGAAGATGCAGTGACCTATTTTGGAAAAGGCGACGAATGCAACATGGCATTTCACTTTCCGCTGATGCCCAGGATGTTCATGGCGGTGCAGATGGAAGATAGGTTCCCTATAGTTGATATCCTGGCCCAGACGCCGCCGATACCCGAGAGCTGTCAGTGGGCCCTCTTCCTGCGCAATCACGATGAGCTAACGCTCGAAATGGTTACTGATGAGGAAAGAGACTACATGTACAGGGTCTATGCCATAGATCCTAAAGCCAAGCTCAACCTTGGCATACGTCGCAGGCTCTCGCCATTACTTGGAAACAACAGGAGGCTAATAGAGCTTATGAACGTCCTTCTCTTCTCTCTGCCTGGAACGCCAATCATATACTATGGTGATGAGATTGGCATGGGCGATAACTATTATCTCGGAGATAGAAACGGCGTTAGGACTCCTATGCAGTGGAGTGCTGAGAAGAACGCAGGCTTCTCAGAGGCCGATCCTAGAAAGCTCTATCTGCCTATCATCACAGAGCCTGAGTACCATTACAAGGCTGTCAATGTTGCCAGAGAGGAAAGGGACCAGTTCTCGCTCCTTTGGTGGATGAAGCATACCATATCCCTTAGGGGCCGATTCAAGGCATTCGGCAGAGGGGATCTCAAGCTTCTTAGGCCAGATAATCCAAAGATTATGGCATTCTTACGCAGGTACGAGGATGAAACTATACTCGTGGCTGTGAACCTATCCAGATATACTCAATATACAGAGATTGATCTCTCGGAGTATGCGGACCTTGTACCCTATGGCCTCTTCAGCGGAAATACATTCCATACAATTCAGAAACAACCCTATCAAGTCATTATGGGGCCTTATGATTATTACTGGTTCACTCTCAGGAAGGAAAAAGCAGTATGTGTGACGGGTCAAGGGCCACTGCCTTTAATAGAGGCCAGGGATTGGGCTAAGCTGCTGGAAGATGTAGATAGCGGCAAGATTGAAGAGGAGATCCTGCCCAACTATATCACATGCTGCAGCTGGTTCGGCGGAAGAAGAACCATCCGTCGGGCCAGTATTTTAGAGGGGATTCCCATTTCTAAAGGCTCTCTAACGTATCTGCTCATATTAAGAGTGGAATATACAGAAGGTCTGCCGGAGCTCTACATGCTTCCACTCTCATTTGCCCCTCAGGATAAAGCAGAAAGAATACGCGAGAGAGCACCACAGAGCATCATTGCCTGGCTCAGGATGGGCACCAAAGATGGCATCATCTATGATGGGTCTTACGATGATGAGTTCAGGCAGAACCTGCTCAATATGATCCTGCACAAGAGGAGGGCCAGAGGAGAACACGGTGAACTCATATTTCGCTCTGAAAAGGCGCTACCAAGGTACTATGATAATGGCACCATAGCCTCGGAGATCATTGGAAATACTCAAGGTGTTACCTACACTAAACTGAATGACAGATTCTTCATGAAGCTCTACAGGCAGCTCGATGAAGGCGTCAACCATGGTCTCGATATGACAAGGTTCCTGACAAGACACGGCTTTGCAAATGTTCCTCCCTTCGAGGGCGAGATAGAATACATGCAACATGGCCTTGAGCCTATATCCATCGCTATGCTCCAGGGATTTGTGCCAAATGAGGGCGATGCCTGGAACTATACTCTAGACGAACTAGGCAGATATTTCGATAGGGTCCTGGCCAGAAAGGTTGATCAGCCGCCGGAGATGCCCTCCTCTGTTATGGGCATGGATTCTGAATCTATTCCAGATCTTATGAAGGATTTGATTGGCGGAATGTACCTGGAGATGATACGGCTTTTGGGCAATAGAACAGGGGAGATGCACCTTGTTCTGGCATCATCTAAGGAGCGGGACTTCATACCTGAGCCTTTTTCAGCCCTGTATCAGAGGTCAGTTTACCAATCGATGCGTATATCGGCCTATAGGGCACTGCAATCCCTAACCAAGTCATTGGACAGCCTGCCGGAAAGCCTGAAGCCGCATGCCTCTAAAATCCTGGATTCTGAAAAGAAGATCATGGATCAGCTCAAAACTATCAAAGAGCGAAGGATCGAGATTATGAGAATAAGGATCCATGGAAACTACCTGCTAGGTAAACTCCTGTATACTGGTAAGGATTTCTATGTTTTCAGCTTCGAGGATAGGGCCGGATATACCCTGGCAGAGCGCAAGGTAAAGCGCTCGCCCATCAGAGATGTGGCCAGCATGATGGTGTCTTTACGCTCCGCAGCTAGAACTGCACTCCGCAGACGCTCATCAACAAGACCTGAGGATTCACAAATATTAGATGTCTGGTCTGAGCTCTGGTCAAGATATGTAAGCTGTGCATTCATAAGATCCTATATAGATACTGCCAATAAAGCGCCGTTCATGCCGTCAAATAGAGAAGATCTGGAGGAGCTACTAAAGGTCTTCATATTAGACAGGTCTATACATGAGCTAAGCGATACACTTGCGGTTAAGCCTGGGTCAGCAGAGGTTCCCATAAGAGTGCTGAGCACTTTAATGGATGAGATTGTAGAGAATAAGAAACAAAACCCAAATCAGGAAGCATCAGATGAGAAATAGCTAGACTTTTCCTCCAGACGAAAGATCTTTAATCCGTCGCGACCTTCGAAGTATTATGCGTTTATGGCCTTAAATTCTATGCCTATGCTGCACTTGGCACCGATTTTAGTGTCTATGTAATGTATTCGTCCTTATCGTAAATGCCGATTATTACAATCTTCTATCCAATAGTTGAGATTAATAATCGCTATATGCAACTCAAAAGGAGCGGTTACAGAGTTTAACGATAATTCCAGCTAATGGATCTCAGATAGGGAATAAATCTTTAAACTCAAGAAGACCGTACGAACTGAAAAATTTCATATAAAGCCTCTATCCTTTATATTATATTTACAGAAATGACTAGATATATTTGCATTCACGGCCACTTCTATCAGCCCCCCAGAGAGAACCCCTGGCTCGAGGAGATTGAGCTTCAGGAATCGGCCTATCCTTACCATGACTGGAACGTGAGGATAACTGCACAATGCTATGCTCCCAATGCAGCGTCTAGGATTTTGAGCCCTGAGAGGAAGGTCATAGATATAACTGATAACTATGGTAAGATAAGCTTCAACTTCGGTCCCACCCTCCTTTCGTGGATGGATGTGATGTCATCCGATACGTTTAAGGCCATAATAGCCTCAGATAAAATTAACAAAGATAAATTCTCAGGCCACTGTCCTGCAATAGCCCAGGCATATAATCACATGATCATGCCTCTCGCAAACAGCAGGGACAAAAGAACGCAGGTAATCTGGGGCGTTAGGGAGTTTGAGCGCAGGTTTGGGAGGAAGCCTGAAGGGATGTGGCTTCCGGAAACTGCAGTAGATCTTGAGAGCCTTGACCTAATGGCCGAGCAAGGGATTAAGTTCGTCATCCTCGATCCACATCAGATAGGTAAATTCAGGAAGATCGGGGATGAAGCCTGGCAAGAGATCTCCAATGGTGGCATGAATATCAGAATGCCTTACCTTTGTAGGCTCAAATCAGGCAGGGCAATAAATGTTTTTGTTTATGATGGGTCAATATCCAAAGATGTGGCCTTTTCTAATCTTCTCGATAACGGCGAAACCTTTGCAAACCGTCTAATGCAAGCGTTCTCAGATTCCCAAGAGGATCAGATAGTCCATATAGCCACAGATGGAGAGACATACGGCCATCATCATCCCAATGGCGACATGGCACTGGCATACTGTCTTTACCATCTGGAATCCAAGGGTCTCGCCAAGATTACAGTCTATGGAGAATACCTAGAGAACCATCCTCCGACTCATGAAGTAGAAATAGTCGAGAACACATCTTGGTCATGTATTCATGGCATTGAGAGATGGAGGTCAGATTGCGGCTGCAATACAGGCATGCATCCTGGCTGGAACCAGAAGTGGAGAACGCCGCTACGCGATGCCATGAACTGGCTCAGGGATGCCCTCATACCCATTTACGAGAAGGAAGCATCTCAGTATCTAAAAGATCCTTGGCAGGCCAGAGAGGATTATATTTATATCATACTGGATAGGTCCGTCCAGAACATCGATAAATTCCTGTCGGAACACACTGCAAGGGAGCTATCTCTGGAAGAGAAGATAAAGGTCTTGAAGCTCTTAGGAATGCAGCGCCATGCACTGCTGATGTTCACGAGCTGCGGCTGGTTCTTCGATGAGATATCCGGCATTGAGACAACGCAGGTGATGAAGTATGCAGCCAGAGCAATGCAGCTTGCAAAGGATATGGTCGGAGCAGATCTTGAGCCTGAATACAAGAAAATTCTCAGCCAGGCCATCAGCAATATTCCGGGGTTCGGAAACGGCGCCAATATATATGATAATATGGTGAAGCCCGCCACTGTAGACCTGAACAGAGTCACCGCTCATTATGCTATATCATCCATATTTAAAGAGTATCCTGAGACTGCCAGAATCTTCAGCTATACTGCCAAGAGAGAAACATATGAAAGCAAGGAGATAGGCGCACAGAAACTGGCTGTTGGTAAAGTCAGAGTCCGCTCTGATCTCACATGGGAGGAGGCAATTATGACTTTTGCTGTTATTTATTTTGATGAACATTACATCAGCGGCGGAGTACGAAGGCTCGAGAGTGATGATCAATACGAGGCAATGAAGAAGGATGTTGAGGATGCATTTGCAAGGTCAGATATACCTGATGTCATAAGGCAAATGGATAAGAATTTTGGAGATCATAACTACGGTATGTGGCATCTCTTCAAGGACGCCCAGAACCAAATTTTCAGGCAAATCCTTAAGCCGCAACTCCAGGAGGCCTCGGCAATGTTCAAGCAGATCTACGATCACCATTACCCAACTATGCAGATTATGAAAAACGTGGGAGTTGTCATACCTCCGGTTCTTATAGATGTAAGAAGGCACGTACTGAATGACGAAATTGAAAGGGCGATAGTTGATAAAGATGCAGGGAAGCTCCAGAAGCTTGTTGAGGAGGCGGGGAGATGGCCCATCGACTTTGATCCTGCATTAACTCTAATTGCAAGCCATCGGATCGATGGGCTTATGGAGAAGCTTAGAGAGAAGCCTGATGATATCGCACTTCTGCAGACGGTTAGCCGGATTGTCAAAGCTCTTAACAATATCCACTTGGGCTTGGATCTTTGGAAGTCACAAAACATCCTGTTCTCTATAAGCAGGCAGCATCTAGGCGAAATGAAGTCCAGGGCAGAAAAAGGTGATGAGGCAGCAAAGAAATGGATGGAGCTGTTTGAGATCCTTGAAAATGATATGCATGTGAGGACCCATTGATGCGTTTGCCTGTCGCAACCTACAGGCTTCAGTTCAACTCTTCATTCGGCTTTGATGCTGCGTTGGAGATTGTGCCTTATCTGGCTGAGCTCGGGATATCGGATATTTATGCTTCACCAATATTCAAGGCAAAGGGAGGAAGCCTTCACGGTTATGATATTGTCGATCAAAACGCCCTTAATCCAGAGCTTGGAGCGCCAGAAGATTTCGATGCGCTGATAAGAGAGCTGAAGACCTATGGAATGGGATGGCTTCAGGATATAGTGCCTAACCATATGTCATATAGCCACGAGAACCATATGCTTTCTGATGTCCTTGAGAAGGGGAACAGGTCCGATTACTATCAATTTTTTGACATTGAATGGGATCACCCCTGGGAGGGACTGAAGGGGAAGCTTCTTGCCCCGTTTCTCGGAGACTTTTTCGGCAAAGTCCTCGAACAAGGCGAGATCAAGCTTATCTATGATAAAGCCGGCTTTGCCGCCAGCTACTATGGCATCAGAATGCCCCTGCGATTGAGCTCATATGCAAAGATCTTGAGCAGGGGACTTCCGAAACTGGTAAGGCTCCTTGGAGAGGATAATTCCGACCTTGCTGAAATCAAGTCAATAATACTAGAAGCAGGTGGCGATGACTCGGACCAAAAATTGAAGAATAAGCTATGGGAGCTGTACTCCAGAAGCGAAAATATTAAGAGATTTGTTGATTCGAACATTGAATCATTCAATGGGGAAAAGGGCGATCCTGAGAGCTTCAATTCTCTTGATAATCTCCTATCTGATCAGCGTTTCCGCTTAAGCTTCTGGAAGGTAGCATCAGATTATATAAACTATAGAAGGTTCTTTATCGTTAACGATCTGATATGCATTAGGACTGAGAGGCACGACGTTTTCGATCACATCCATTCGTTTATTTTCGACCTGATCAAAGATGGTAAGGTCACGGGGCTAAGGATTGATCATCTCGATGGGTTGAATAATCCGGCAGATTACGTAAAATCTGTAAGGAAAAAAATAGATGATATATACCTCGTAGCTGAGAAGATTCTGCTTCCTGGGGAGGAATTGCCTTCAGGCTGGCAGATCCAGGGGACAACGGGCTATGATTTTTCAAACTCCGTAAACGGAGTTCTATGTGATAAAAACCGAAAAGCAGAATTCGAGAAGATATACTCAAAGTTTTCAGGGTTGGAAAAATCCTATAACGAAATAGTCTATGAAAAAAAGAAGCTAATAGCAGATAGGTACATGAGCGGTGAGGTAGATAACCTAGCCCTCTTATTCAAAAATGCTATTGGCAAAGACAGATACGGAAAAGATATAACATTCGCAGGAATCAAAATGGCTCTGACGGAGCTTATGGTAAACTTCCCAGTTTACCGGACATATGTCGATTCGAATGTTTTTAGCGAGACAGACAGTACTATAATAGCTGAGACTGCGAGAATGGCCAAGGAAAGAAATCGAGATCTTTTCAACGAGATAGATTTTCTGGAACATTTCCTCATTATGCCGGATGATGAAAGAAGGGAGAGTTGGCTTGGAGCCGTCATGAGGTTTCAACAGTTCACAGGTCCTCTTATGGCCAAGGGTGCCGAGGATACAGCACTGTATGTCTACAACAGGCTTCTTTCACTTAACGATGTGGGCGGGAATCCAGGAAAATTCGGTCTAACCCTCGATGAGTTCCATAATTTCAACGAATCAAGGGCCATAAGCTGGCCTGATACAATAAACGCTACATCTACTCACGATACGAAACGCGGTGAGGATGCAAGATCAAGGATTAACGTGCTCTCGGAGATGCCTGATGAGTGGGAAAGGCATATTGAAACTTGGAGCAGACTGAACAAGGCCGGGAAAAAAGGTGCAGAAGGAATGAATATGCCGGACAGAAACGACGAATATTTCCTATATCAGTCGCTAATAGGCTCTGTTCCTTTCGGCTCCGATGCCGATTTCAGAGATAGGATTAAGAATTACCTCGTGAAGGCTGTAAGAGAGGCAAAGATCCATTCCGACTGGGTGAGGCCAGACACATCCTATGAGATGGCATTTACGTCGTTTCTTGATGGCCTTTTAGATTCCGACGATTTTTTAAAAAGCTTCATGCCTTTTGCACGTATGGTAGCATTTTATGGGATTCTGAACTCACTTTCTCAAACTCTTATCAAGATAACTGCTCCTGGAATTCCAGACTTCTATCAAGGGACTGAGATCTGGGACTTCAGCTTCGTTGATCCCGATAACCGGAGGCCGGTTGACTTTGGGAAAAGGATGTCGTATCTGAGGGAGATTATGGAAGAGGAAAAAAAGGACATCACAGGCCTGATTGAAAATCTGATTGCTACAAAAGAGGATGGGAGGATTAAGCTTTTCCTGATCCACAGGGCGCTCAAGTCAAGAAATAAGGAGGCTGAGCTCTTTGCGAGAGGAAGCTACCTGCGTCTCAACGTTCAGGGATGCCGTAAGGAAAATGTAATAGCCTTCGCACGCGAGTATAGAAATTCCTGGGCGCTTACAATTGCACCAAGGCTTACTACAGCTTTGGTAAAGGAGGATGATATGCCTCTGGGCAGGAATATATGGAACGATGCCAGTCTTATCATTGACAATGACATGCCTGTCTCCTGGATAAATGCGATAACTGATCAGTCCTTTAATACGAATGACGAGATGTATCTTGGAGATGTCCTTGACCGCTTTCCCGTTGCTCTGCTCCTGGGAAGGGATAAAATATGAGGTTCAGAGGAAGCGGAGTACTTCTTCACATAACATCACTTCCGTCGCCATACGGGATAGGCGATCTTGGGCCAGAAGCATATAGATTTGTGGACTTTTTATCTGAAAACAAACAGAGCTACTGGCAGATACTGCCGCTCAGCATGACCGATCCAATCTTCGGCAATACACCTTACAACAGCATATCCGCCTTTGCGGGGAATTCACTGCTGATAAGCCCCGCACTTCTAATGGTTGAGGGTTTCTTATATAAGGAGGATACCGAGCCAGTTCCATCCTTCAAGGCTGATAAAATCGATTATCCTGCGGTCACCGCCTATAAAGACAAGCTTCTGGACAAGGCTTATGAACGGTTTAGATACAAGAGCAAAGATAGCGATTACGATCGGTTTTGCTCTATGAATGATTTCTGGCTCGACGATTTTACGCTCTTCAAATCTATCAAGGCCGAGCAAAGAGGATTGGTCTGGTCCAGCTGGCCTCAGGGGCTGAAGGATAAGCAGAAGGAAGAGATCGATAAGGCCAGGGATCGACTCAAGGGCAAGATTGAGAGAGAGAAGTTTACTCAGTACATCTTCTTCAGACAATGGGGGGCTCTCAGGCAGAGGTGTAATGATCGTAACATAAAGGTCATCGGAGATATCCCTATATACGTCAATTATGATAGCGCCGATGTCTGGTCAAATCCAAGGATATTCAAGCTGGATCAGAACAAACAGCAGATATCATCTGCAGGAGTTCCTCCAGATTACTTCAGTGCTACAGGCCAACTCTGGGGAAATCCCATCTACAACTGGGATGTTATCAGAGGATCAGAGTATTCCTGGTGGATACAGCGCCTAGGCCATGTTCTAGGCCTCGTCGATGTGCTGAGAATAGACCATTTCCGCGGACTTATCGCCTATTGGGAGGTGCCTGCAGGAGAGAAAACAGCCGTGAACGGCAAATGGACCCCAGCACCAGCAGAGGACTTTCTCACAAGGATCTTCAGGCATTTCAGATGCATCTCTTTAATAGCTGAGGATTTGGGAATCATAACTGCAGATGTTAGAGAAATCATGAATAAATTTGGTATTCCAGGGATGAAAGTGCTCCTATTTGCCTTTGGAGAGGGTCTACCGAAAAATCCCTATGCACCTCATAACAATATCAAGAATTGTGTCATATACACAGGAACCCATGACAATAGCACCGCTAAGGGATGGTTTGAGCATGAAGCCCAGCCAGAGGATAAACAGCGCCTCTCGAAATATGTGGGACATGAGATCAATGCCGAAAACGTTTCCTGGGAGCTGATAAGGCTTGCAATGATGTCTGTTGCAGATACCGCCATTATTCCCATGCAGGATATATTGGGCCTTGGCGAGGATGCTCGGATGAACCACCCAAGCACAACAGAGGGTAACTACCAGTGGAGGATGCTGCCTGAGCAGATGAAGGCATTAGGGCTACTCAGGGAAATGACCGAATTATATGGAAGGGCCTGATAGAGTGAGCGGTTAATAATTCTAAGAAAGAAGAGCTACTGGTAGCGTCAAGTTTATCCATCGAAGTATCTCATCTTCTTCTCACAAAAACAGGGGTGGAGGTTAGCGGAAGATGAGAATCAATAGCACTATTCTATTAGCAGTAGCAGTATTAGTAGTAAGCCTCACGATTGCTGTTCAGGCTTCACCGGTCACGGTAACACAGCCCACAGAATACCCCCAGGACCTTTCGGCTGATAACATGCAGATAGCCAGCACAGAGCATACTGCAGATTATCTGGCAAAGACTGGCGGCATTGCAAGCCCTGAAGGTTCTTACAGGAATGTAGCAGGCAATTGGACTTTTGAGCTGAGGGACCAGAGATCAAGGCCAATTGGAGATTTCAACCTGCAGCTCTTCCAGGCGGGCGGTGTTGTCTTCGGCAAGGGAGTGCTAAAGAACGGCCTGAGAGAGCAGACTGCAACAGCAGATGGCTCGCTACTCGAAGGGAACACGATGATTCTGAATGCAGTCCCACTTGAGGATACCAACCTCTACGTGCTCTCGATAAACATCGGTAGTGGCAATTCTACATCAGGATCGTTCAAGCTCTTTACGCCTGGAGGAGACGCTCCATCGACGGGAACGATCTACGGCGGCAGTAATGAGCCCCGAAGCTTCAGCGGCTAACTGGGATAGGAATACAGCGCTAGATTTAAGGTATCTTGGACTAAACCGAGTGTGGAATGAATCTCATAACAATTAGCGAGGAATCATGATGAGATATTACAGAGTATTCATGTATATATTCATCCTTATCCTGATGGCGGCCCAAGCATATGCCCAGGATGATTACCTAAACCCCAGTGATTCAGGCGCAAATTCTGCCGCCAGTCAGGATATAAAACATACCATGGGAGACGAAAATATCTTCAACGTGAGCCCACAGGCCGGAGCCACAATACCTGCTAAGGGCGCAGTGATGATTTCAGCCAAGAACACAAAGTTTCCTCAAAGCACATCGTCGGCCTCAAGCATCGCATCAAGCATTGCAGGAAGCATATCCCTGGTTCTGACAGATAGCACGATAAGATCAATCACAATCGTCCTCACACAGTCGGGCGACATTGTCTTCGGCAAAGGCAGTATGATATCTGGAGGCGTGACCCAGGATATTGCAGCCACTGGATCGGTATCCGGAAGCAACCTGAATATGGATCTGCTCTCCATGAAAGATACCAATCTCTACAAGCTCAGCATAGATATCAGCGGTAGATCCTTATCTGGCAGCTACAGTGCATTCGGTTCAAGCCCTACACCCTGGACGGGAACCATAACTGGCACCCTTGCGTAAAGGTTTGAATTTATAATTTACAATTTTTTGTTAGCCCATAGATTATATGCTGGGCATTGCATTCTGAGACAGCGCTATTCCTCAACAGTCGAAGAACATCCTAAAGATAAATCGATTAATGCAGATAAACGGCATTAAGCTTTTATAGATGGGATCTAATGGCGGTATAATGGCTTGAAGAGAAGATCTTAATCAAAGATCCAAGATCATATAGAAAGGAGGTTCAGAGCGAATGAGAATTATAATATTATTGTTAATATCATCCTTAGCGCTAGTTGGCCTTTGTGCTGTATTAGCCCACTCTGCCGATTGGGACAATCCCGATGGCCTATCTGCCGATCAGCTGATAAATGGCGGTGATGAAGGAACATATACACCAGCGGCTCCCGGCATGTCACTTACACCTCAACTAGCTCGTCAGGAATGGAGCAACGAAACTGGCAAAGATTTCACGATGCCCAGCACACTCTCAGACAACGCTATGAGCGCCAAGGAATCCAGAGATCAGGCTCAGTCAGCTTCAACATCTCAGGATCAGTCTGCAAATACACAAGGAACAAGTGCCGGCCAAACACCCGATACAACCCAGGCAACTCAAGCAACTCAGACAGCCCAGACCACTCAAACAACGCCTTCATCTTCAACCACATCAGGAGGCGTATCCGGAAGCTGGTCGTTTGAGCTTAACGATAATACACTTAAAAATATGGTCTTGACGCTATTCCAGTCGGGAGATGCCGTCTTTGGGACGGGAAGCATGAACGATGGAAACAACACCCTAATTGTTGCTGCCTCAGGGTCGTTCGATGGCAGTAAACTAAATTTGGATCTGACAACGTTAGGGTCTATCAACCTCTATAGGCTCGCATTAACACCTAGCGGCGATTCTGCTTCCGGCGATTACCAGGCATTCTCAGCCAGTGGAAACACTTGGACGGGAAGCGCCAATGGCACGAGATCATCCCAGTAGATCATTGGGCCTAAAGGCCCTGTTTTCTTTATCTAGACAAGCATATTGGCAACCGCCTGGAAGATCTTGGAGAAAAGGATATAGCTGGCACTATAAATCCTCATGAATCCAGAGTTGTGCGAATTGCAGCAAAAGTTAAATATTAAACCATCTTCGTAGCCAAATGCCTGAGAAATAATTTCAAGACAGTGCTAATATACCTGTTTTTGATGACAATTCCAGCTACAAGCCCATAAAAGGGCAACCTTTAAACCCTGTGAGAGATAATGCTGATCCAAATTAGGAGGAGTGTGGAGATGAAATTCAAAAGTGTAGTATTAACACTCGCCCTGGTTGTATGCTTGGCTATTCCAGCATTTGCCGACATGCCGCTTGGGCCGAAGGATAAAGTGAACCAGCCGTTCCCGAATCAGGACATGTCGGGCTATCAGATAAAGCAAGAGGTTACTACTGGATCCAGCACTAATCCAAGTGATAGCGACCTATCGTTCAGAAATGAAAGCCTCTTCCTCATCAGCAAAAGTACGGGCATGACTCCAGGAGCGGCAGGGAAGGGCGTTAGGACGCCTATCGCTATAGGATTGCCTATATATATCGCAGGAGTCTGGTCATTTACTCTTACAGATATCGGCACAAAGACCCTAACATTATCGCTGTTCCAGTCAGGAGACGCAGTCTTCGGCTCGGGAGAGCTAACATCCGGAAGCAGCATATCTCAGGTCACTGCCGGAGGAACGCTTTTGGGTGACAAATTGGCGATGTATGTTATCCCAACAGGATCTCCCAATAACATGTATAGATTCAGTCTGACGGTCAGGCCAGGATCGATGGGAGGCGACTACCTCTTCAGCGCACCGGAGATAACCCAGCCAGGAGTAGCCTTTGGAAATATAGTAGCTCCTGCCGGGACAGCGGCACAGCCTGCTGCTCAACCAAATGTTCAGCAGTATTCACAGTATCCAGGCCAGCAATTGCAGAATAACTCTATCTGAAGAGTCTTGGGCAGGTCAGCCTTTCCTCTCGGCTTCTGCCCGAGATACCACTATTTTTAATATCTTCATTATCGTAAAAAGGAGGGGTTAAGATTATGGGATTGATTAGACTGCTGATATTAGTTCTAGTTCTCGTCTTCCTAGTGGCTCAGGCTTCATCGCAGGGTTATGCAGGGACTGTGACAACAGGAAAGGGAATAATTCCACCACTGAAAGTTGGATCGGACGGCGCCATAGAGGCTAGGACAGGGTCAGGAAATCAGGTAAACTTGACGGGAATCTGGTCTTTAGGCTTGTTAGGTTCCAGTATGAAATATATTGAGCTAAACGCTCAGCAGAGCAAAGATGTTCTCATGGGTTACGGAAGCATAACCGCAGAGGGAAATAGCCGCAGAGTCAGTGCCTCAGGAAATATCTCAGGGAGTAATATAGACCTATCCGTCCTGGTCATCAATAGCTCTGAGATGTATAGGCTTAAGGTCTCTCAATCGGGCACATCTCTTACAGGTAAATATGATACGTATTCAGCTGGCGTAATCACCCTATCAGGAACTGTAACCGGAAGTATAAAGCCCTCAAATGCTTTAGGCGGGACTACCATAATACTGGGCAATTATCTGAACCAAGCAGCACCGGTAGATGTAAGAAACTCGGCAGCAACACAGGAATCAATACAGGGCGCTACATCAAACGGCACCGATCATAGAATCGAGAGAAAAAGTTATTCAAGCACGAACGATAGCGGCCAGATCACTACATCCGATGTGGCCATTACTACCAATTACAGTTAGGGATGATAGAATGCAGCTTAGGAGGCACGACATCATACGACGACCTGAGCGATTCAAACTTCAATGTGGCCTGATAAAAAAATTATGCAGGGAGAGCACAAGGCAGTCTACTAGGCAATCTAAAGCAATCGGCTTAGCTTTTTGCTTTGGTTTATGCGCCGACCACTTAGCCCATCGGGCCGAACCTTTTCATAAGGCGTTTCATATTCATCTTGCCCATGCCCTTCATACCTTTTATTGCCTTCTGCATCGCCTGGTGAGACTTAAGAAGCTCTCGAACAACCTCGGGTGAACTTCCGCTTCCGTAGGAAATACGCTTTATCCGAGAGGCGGTTATAATCTTCGGGTCCTCTAGTTCAGCATCAGTCATTGAGTCCATGATGACCCGATACTTATCCAACTTGTCTTTTGTAGCCTGGAACTCCTTATCTGATAGCTCGATGCCTAGGCCTCCCATCGGCAACATTTGCATTATCTGTTTCAGAGGCCCAAGCTTGTTCATGGCCTCCATCTGGGTGTACATATCCTTGAGGGTGAACTTGCCCCTCATCATGGATTCAACATCCACTTCCTCAGTAGCCTGAATCTCCTGCGCCCGCTCAATGAGCGTCTTTATATCGCCCATTCCCAGCAATCGTGAAATGAACCTATCGGCCTCAAAGCGCTCTAAGTCGCTGGGCGTCTCTCCAACGCCGATAAAAGCAACTGATGTCTTGGTCTCCGCGACCGCGCTCAGTGCGCCGCCTCCCTTGGCGGTTCCATCAAGCTTAGAGATAACGACGCCAGTTATGTTGACTGCGTCATTGAAAGCCCTAGCCTGCTCACTCGCCTGCTGTCCAATGGCCGCATCCATCACCAACAGCTTCTGATCTGCATTTACTACAGCATGGATCTCCTCCATCTCCTTGATCAGATCTGCCTCCAGTGCATGTCTGCCCGCCGTATCTATGATTCTGATATCGTATTTCTTCGCGGCCTCAAGGCCGTTTCTAGCGACAGCTGGTGCATCAGTGTTGCCCCTCTCGCCATAAAAGAAGATGCCCTGTTTTTCGCAAAGGGCTTTGAGCTGATCATATGCGCCCGCCCTAAATGTATCCGCGCAGATAACAGCAGTACGCAGGCCCTTTCGTTGGAAATATGTCGCCAGCTTTGCTGCAGTTGTTGTCTTTCCTGAGCCCTGAAGGCCCACGAGCATTATATCCTGCTTCTTTAGTGGGATATCGGAGCCTTTTCCTACAAGGTTTATGAGTTCCTGATAGACGATGTTGATGACGTGCTCTCTCGGGTTCATGCCTGTGGGCGGCTTTTCATCCAGAGCCCTCTCCTTTATTTTATTGGAAAGCTGCATCACCAGCTTAACATTCACGTCGGCCTGCAAAAGAGCACGCTGAATCTCCCTGACCGTCTCCTCGATTAGGGGTTTATCTATCTTGTTTGCAGATGCGATCTTCCGTAGCGCACTGCGCAATGATCCGCCTAAATTATCAAGTACCATAAGCCTGTAAAAGAGAGTTATCTAACCATATAAAAATAATCCTTGGCAATGGCGCAGAAGAGAGTGTCTTGCCCGGAGCTAAGATTCAATATGAACGCCAATTAACTTGTGGGTCAAATGTATAAACTTAGGCATCCATTTCCAGATAAACTTAGAAGATGCTCAAGAAGGTTATTGTATTCGCGAACTATAATTTGAAATAAAGAAAGAGAGCCATTCAGGGTTATGGCGTGTGCAATTAAAGAATAAAAGGTGCGTCAAAGTCCGATAGTCAGAGATTGAATCGAAAAAAATTTATATACCCTACATGGATTGAATAAACATAAGATTTATAAAGCAGGTATAAGTATAACAGGACGGGATTAATCGTGAAGCCAAGGGCAGAGATCTTTGAGGCTGTATTCAATATCAATATAGAGGATTTTTCTACTACAGAAGAGATCGATGAATTTGTTCAAAAAAGGTGTGGTAGAGGAGAATTGAAAACAGAAGAGATTATAACAAATGTAGTTCTTAATAGGGGTAGCATTGTCCCAGTAGAAAAAATCGAATTAAACGAGATGATAGATGATATATTGGCTTCATGATGTGCTAATTTATGTCAAATATTGATGAATTAGCAGAGTTTTATAGAAGCGAATGTATTAGCGCGTACGCAGATGCTGTTGCTCATTTTGGAAGGAAACCTCAGCAAGTTCTCGTAGAATTTGAAAACGCTCTTGGTCACGTTTTTCAGTTCTATAACCCACACTTAACTGAAACTCAGAGAGAAGAGAATATTCTAAAAGCAAGAAATCATTTGACACGGTTAACATTAGATTGCTATAAATTAATATGGGTCGGAATAAATGACGAACTTGCCCCAATATACAAAGATAACGAAAGGCTATTTTCTTGCATTGATATCAGCCCTGACGATTTTATTTCGAAATATAATGAATTTAAAAATATAATTGACGAAGCAAGACGATTAGAATTAAGTTCAGTAGGTGTAGATCCCTTAATATCAGTTGAGAAATACAAATCTGCGATAAAATTGGGACGATGTCTAAAAGAAAGTATTGATTATAATAAAATGAAGAAACTAGAATCTGCAAAGCCTTCTCAAGCAAAAGGTGTACAATCTTTGCTAAGGGCAAAGAAAATAGCTGTGGTCTATTCCGACATAGTGCGCTCTACCAAAACCCTCACACAACTGGGGCCAAAAGACTTTAGCAGTTTTCTAGCTATGTATTCTGAAATGATGGCAAACGCTATTGAGGATGCCGGTGGAGTATTTGATTGCTTCGCGGGAGACGGATTCATTGCTCTATTCCCATGCAACAAAAGCTCCAAAAGTAGCTTGGCTCTTGATGCTGTTCGTCAAATCCATTATGAGGTAGAACGCAACCTTCTATCTAAGGCAAGCGGAATATTGGAGCAAATTGATGTAAAAGATTTAGATTGCCGCTATGCTTTGACGGCTGGACCTCTCAAAGTAGCTAAACTCGGTGGAAGAGTTACAGCTACTGGGATCGCTATGATCAAAGGGGCGCGCTTAGTAGGCGATAAGCCTTTATTCTCAAAAAAGCACCATGTTGTGATCGCTCAATCATACGTTGAAGCGGACTCGGCTATAGGCGAAGTCGATGAGATCCATGAGAAGCTATCCGAAAAACAGGAATATGAGGGCGCTACTCTCGTTTATAATTATCCCGATTTCGTTAGTGCTCAGGCGGATAAACTTTATCGCCCGATTTGGGAAAGGTAAGAGCTTAGAGATGAGCTGTCAAGTTAATATATGAACTAGCACCTAAAAAAGGTTTGACATGATGGCAACCTATCTCTATCTTCACAAGACCTGGCAATTCATTCTCCTTTCCCACACCGTTGCATAATTTCTAGTGGGCATTCCTTTCACCTCCCTTACATTCAGTGTTCTCATTGCAGAGCCTCCAGCAAACCCGTCAAGGCGATAAATCTATTTTCGAGTTCGCTTTTCAAGACAAAGAGTTCCCTAGCATCCTTGATAATCTTCATCAAGCCCTCTACTATGGCATCAAGGCCGAAATTGATTATAGCGGCTGTGGACGTCAGATAGGTCTCGTTAATGATCTCCCAGCCGATCCTTGTGCTAATGGTGTTTTCACCATAGCAATGCTGATCTATCAATTGGCCGTTTTCGTATAAGATCAGCATGTAATTACTGTAGAAATCTACAGAATCCTCAAGTTTCACACGTTCTGTTTTTGTGAGAAGTATAAGTTCATGACGATAACAGGCTTCATAGTCCTTGCTGAGCAACGGTATGAGAGGCGAGATCCTCTGCAGGATCACATTTAAGATATCAGCCTCTTTATCAAGAATCCCTGTCTTCAACTCATCGATTTTTGATGCCAAAGGTTGAAGGCCATCAAGAGCCCTGTTAATCTCTTCTAGGGAGGCTAAAGAAGCAGGTCGTTTCTTATGATCAGGATGCGCAGGCCCCGTGCCTTCAGAAATAGATGGGTCCATCATAAACCCCTCCGTACTCGCCTCTCAGCTTGCTATTTGCTTTTCTGAGCACAGGCACGATGCTATCAACGGGCTCACCTCTCTCGATTTTAGCTATGTTCCTAAGCAGCCCCATCTTTGCCTGGTGTTCGCGAGCCTGGCGCCTGGATTCCTCAGCTGTAGCCTTAGCTTCTTCTATATTAACCGACGTGATTTTCTCAATGCCTTCAGGCTTACTGCCAAGGATTGTGGTTATTAAAGACTCTACAGCTTCAGCGGTCTGAGAGACCGGGAGCTTAAGCTCTGGAATTGTTCTTTTACGCATTCGGTTCCACCAAATGAACACTAAGCACTACTAATATTTTAAGCTTACTGTTGAACACCTGGTAGTAATCTATTTAAACAAAGAACCGAGAATACTAACCGCATGGCGAGAACCCCAAGGAAGAAAATCAATATCAGTATAGAGCCAGAGCTCTATGATGAAGCTGTTAAGCTGGTAGAGACTGGAGAATATCGAAGCGTAAGTCACTTTTTCGATCAAGCCGGTAAAAAACTGGCACGCGAAAAGCTTTCAGAGAGGAAAAGCGAGAACCCTTGTTAGCGCTCGCTGCTCTCTGAGTCATTCCGTTTTGGTGGAACCGAATGACTATAATGTGATTTTTGAGTTTATATTTTCTTAATTGCTCGTAAATAAGCGTCCCGACCGGGATTCGAACCCGGGTTGAAGGCTTTCTACGCAGGGATTGCTCCGCAGGCCTTCGGGATGTCCACTACCCCATCGGGACAATGAGCGTTCATGGCATGCTTCATGTAATTAAGCCTGTTGGCCCCTTGATGATAATCTTATCTGAGCGATTCGTATCGCCCTTAGAAAATCAATCTTCCTAAATTCTGGCCAATATGGTGCGCAAAAATATGCTGCACACTCGTTGCCGTTCGCCTGCCAGGGCAGGAAGTTTGAGGTACGAAACTCGCCACCGGTCCTTATTATCAGGTCAACCTTAGGAACTGGGACACCATTATGCGGATAAAGGTATTTGGCTATGATACTCTCATCTACAGATCCTGCGCTAATCTTGTGAGCTGCCACCTCGCGGGCTAAAGCCTTAGCAGCATCAACTAGTTCACATTGTCCACCATAGGCCAGTGCAACATTCAGGAAAAGACCCGAATATCCCTGAGTGGCCTCCTCCACTCTGCGTATTGCCTCCTGAAGATCCTTGGGAAGGAGATCAACTCTGCCTATCGCCCTAACACGAACGCGGTTATGATGGAGCCTCTCAGAGTTATACATCTCTATAAACTTGCTCTTTATTAGATCGAAGAGGTAGCTCTTCTCCTCCTCATCCCTCTTGAAGTTCTCTGTTGAGAATGCATAGACCGTAAGATGTTTTACTCCCAGCTCAAGACACCAGTCGGAGACATTGCTCGCCGTCTCTGCTCCCTGGTTGTGGCCTAGGAAGGTAGGCAAGCCCATCCTTCTAGCATATCTCCGGTTACCATCCTGGATTACGGCTACGTGCTTAACAGATGGTCCAGCCAGTACGTCACGTCTAAGAAATCGCTCGTATAAGGAATATACTGGGTTAGACCAATTTAAACTCATTCGAAGAGTTGATTTCGCGAATTGATATTTAAAATGTTGTGCTTCGTCTTATGAGATCTGAAGGGATGCCATGTCATAGGGTAAGATACTAATAACAATTGTCCTATTGCATCTTTTCGTGGGCCTGTGGTCTAGCTGGTTATGACATCGCCTTCACACGGCGGGGATCGCGCGTTCGAATCGCGTCGGGCCCATAATTATTAGCCGATCGTCACAACCTTTAACTATTTAAGATGGATTCTATTCTTGAGGCGCCAAAGATTCTTTAGCTCGCCGGAAATCTATAATCTATATGTGCGAGAGGAAATCAAAATTCCATTGATCTGAGGTACTTTTATCATTAGAGGTGGTAAGCTGTATAAGAGTAAGAGTAAGAGTGATGAAGAGGGCGTTGTAACCAGGGTACGTCTTCCGCATAAGCAGGAAAGAGAGTTGTTTGGCTTTGTAGAGGGGCTGCTTGGCTCAAACAGAATAAGGGTCAGGGGCCTCGATGGCGTAACTCGCATGGCCCGCATACCCGGCAAGATGAAGAAGAGAATTTGGATCAGAGAGGGTGACGTAGTCATAATCGTACCATGGGAGTTTCAAGACGACAAGGCGGACGTGATCTGGAGATACACAGGACCTCAGGTGGACTGGCTGCAACGTAAGGGCTTCCTAAAAGGCACTCCATGAGCAAGCAGGATAAGAACGAAGAAAAGTTCGATACTCAAATCGATGTTCTTCGCACGAGGATCAAGGACTCCGATGACCTGCAGGTTCAGGAGGCCGTATTTGATACTCGCACGCTTAAGAACCTTTATGATCTTGCAAGCAAGGGCATCATTGACACCCTTGGCGGTTCTATAAGCACCGGCAAAGAGGCAAACATCTTTTATGCAACTTGCGGCCAGAAGGATCTGGCCATCAAGATATATAGGGTCTCCACTAGCAACTTCAAGGCCATGCAGGATTACTTACATGGAGATCCCAGATTCGGAAACATCAAGGGCACCAGAAGGGCGATTGTTTCTGCCTGGGCAAAAAAAGAGTTTAGGAACCTTAAACGCGCTGAAGAGGTCGGCGTTCGTGTGCCCCATCCTATAGACACGAGAGAGAATATTCTCATAATGGATCTTATTGGTCAGAAGGGGAGTCCAGCTCCGACGCTGAAAGACATTAAACTTGGCCCAGAGGAGGCAGAGCGCGCCTTTGATAAGATTGTAGAGTACATCTCGTTGCTCTACAATAAGGCAGACCTTGTGCACTCGGATCTAAGCGAGTTCAATGTGCTTTACGACGACGAGCCAATCATCATAGACATGGGACAGTCTGTAACCCTGGACCACCCCATGGCAAGGAAATTCCTTGAGCGCGATATAAAGAATATCGCACGCTATTTCCAAAAGAAATATGGCATTGGCTCGGAGGAAGAGATCCGGGCTAAGCTAAAAAATGACGCAGAAAAACATGACGAACAGTAAAGGAGGTTATCATTTTGCAGATCAAGATTCCTGAGGAACGTATCGGAGTGCTGGTAGGGCCGAACGGATCGATGAAGTGCCTTATCGAGGAGAAGACGAAGACAGCACTGGGAATAGACAGCGAGAGCGGCATGGTGACAGTAGAATCCTCTGAAGACCCAATTTCCGCCATGAGAGTGACCGATCTTGTACGTGCCATCGGCAGGGGCTTTTCCCCGGAGAGAGCACTCCCCATTCTTGATGATGAAATGCTGATGCTAGATGTCCTAGACCTCTCGAAGATGGTGGGCACAAAAAGCGATATGGCACGCATCAAAGGCAGGATAATCGGCAAGGATGGCAAGACTCGAGAGATCATGGAGAGGCTGTCAGGTGCCAAAGTATCAGTATATGGAAAGACCGTTTCACTCCTAGGCTATCCTGAACAGATCACGACCGCACGTGCGGCCATTGAAATGCTTCTCGAAGGTGCGCCTCATGGCAATGTCTACAGCTTCCTTGAGAGGAAACACCAGGAGATGGCCAAAGAAGTGCTTAAAGATAAGGATGCCCTGTAGAGGGCTACTACTATTATCCTTTTAAGCATCAATTTTCGTACAGCTTAATACGATAGGCATAGGGCTTAAGTTTTCTCCGTGAGTTTATAGTGGGTTTATATACAGTGCATGATAGAAATATAGTGAGAAAATAAGCGAGGAAATTTAAGCCATATGCAATTGACCACCGATGACTGGATACTGATAGCGGCCTGCGCTATAGGTCTATACTCGATCATTCTTTGGCCCATAAAAAACAGCGAGAACTGGAAACGACGAGGGATAACTACATGGGGACCAATTCCTGTCGCGATATTCATACGAACTAAACGCGGGCTTGACCTGCTTGATAGGCTAAGCAGGCCCAAAACGCTGTGGAGAGTCATCGCGACTGCTGGCGTCCCTCTCGTTGTACTAAGCATGGGCTATTTTCTGGTGCTTGTTCTGCTCATGGCATATCTTATGATCAAATCTCCTCCTGAGCCCAGCAGCTACAACGCGCCCAGGAATATTCTGCTGATCCCAGGCGTCAACCAGTACATACCATTTGTCTGGGGCTGGATAGCCCTTTTCGTGACTATGGTCGTACACGAATTCTCCCATGGAATACTCAGCAGGGTAGAGGGGGTTCGCGTTAAATCAATGGGACTTGTGACGATCCTGATAGCGCCCATAGCAGCATTCGTCGAGCCCGATGACGAAGAACTCTACGGGACAAAGGATAAGCCGCCGATAGTCGGCAAAGGGGCCAGAATAAGGATAATTTCGGCTGGCGTAATATCAAACTTTATAGTGGCCGCCATTGCCATAGCCCTTTTCTTTGGACCTGTCATAGGCTCAATTGCGCCTGTTGATAGGGTAATGATCTCGGACGTCCAGAGCGGTTCCATTGCCGAGCAAGCCGGCCTACAGAGCAGGACGATAATTCTGGATGTGAACTCAAAGGAAACGAATAACCTTACGGATGTTTACAAAGCACTACAGCACGGTCCGGCACATATGGAGACGCTTCTTGATAACTATGAAAAGAATATTACGATTCAAGGCACTCCAGCTCAAGGGATCCTTGTAGCCTCTATCTTCGATGGATCACCTGCCGCAAATGCTCGCATTCCAGAAAAATCTGTCATAACTGAGATCAACGGGATGAAAATTGGTAACCTCGATGGCTTCAGAAGATACATGAATACAACTCGTCCAGGGCAAAATATCACTATTACTGCTGCGACCGGCCAAAGCTATAACATCACTCTAGCACCTAAATTCGATGGTACAGGCCAGATAGGTATAGCGATCTCAGGAAATGCAGTCTACATCGACGGCATGACACTACAGGAGTTCCCTGCCAGACAGTTCCTGGATATACTGAAGAGGCTGCCCTATGCAGGAATTTCTGGGTTCTTTGCGATATTTCTCACATTGCCCTTCACAGGCATTTCAGGGCTGATATCAGGAGGATTCCAGGGTTTTAGCGGATGGACTACTAACTTCTTCGTGCCGACTGGGTGGGCAGCGCCTCTTGGAGGCTACTTCTTCTGGATAGCAAATACACTTCTCTGGATAGGCTGGATCAACCTTTATGCAGGTCTGTTCAATTGCCTGCCTGCAGTACCCCTTGATGGAGGATATGTATTCAAAGATCTCGTCCAGGCTGGATTTGAGAGATTTGTTAGCGTGAAGGAGGCAGAGAGACTTACAAGGACTGTCGTTGCGATTCTGGCCTGGCTTGTGCTGACATCACTGATAATCTCAGTGTTCGCACCGTTTACCCACGGTTTATCCTAGTGGCTTCCTCCCTTAAAAAGGTGGCATTCCGCTTCATTTTCTATAATTTTTCTGCGAGTAATCTTGCCACCGCAAAGGCCGGGAAAATATCGGATAAATTTTTGCCGTACCTCTCTGAAAGCCTGATACAGCCCATGCCAAGACCAGACGCTGCTAGGGCGATGATCTCCTCGCCGATACCTGCAGCGACTACACTCGTTAATTGGTGCTTTTTCGCTTGTCTTCGTATGGCATTCGTGAGAAGCCTATGCTGACGATCTCGGACCTGTTCTGCTATAGCAAGCGCTCCTGCTTCACCAATCTCCTCAAGATCTGCACAGACAGTTCTAGCAAGCCTGCGCAGAGAGGCATCATAGTTTTTCTCAGCGCCATCAGGCGTATCGCAGTTGTAGCCTTCCTGGCTGATCTCCTTTAGAACGAGATAGGCATCTCCCGTGATTGCAAACAACTCTGATGAGAGAGGCGCTGAATTCCCCTGAATTCTTGCTGCATGAAGGAGAGAGGCAAGGCTCGTTCTGAGCATGCCCATGTAGATCAATTCGCCATTGATAAGACGCTTAAAATCTGTTGTCTCTGCCAGAGGATGCTCTTTTATGGGTATCAGATCAGTCGTTGTACTTCCCATATCCACAAATATGCAGTTGCCAATATCCTTCGCGATCACTCGAGCTGAAGCGGACCAGTTTGCTCCTGCCAAATCCATTGGATCTTGTGGATTAAATCTAGAGACACCCCAGAAATAGCTTGGGCAATGGAACGCTGCCTTGACTGCAGATTTTATACTTACAATCCCTGCGATCTTGCTTGAATAGCAATCTGCCAGTTCACCAGTCATAACAACCGCTACGGCCTCCGGCTCGAGCTCTGTTAGCCTCTCCAAAACTCTATCCAAAGGGGCGTTTCGCCACAAAGGCATGTAAACAATCTCGGCGAATTTGCCGTCTGAGCTCGCAGCCTTTGTGTTCGCTCCGCCGATATCCAGGCCCAGAATCATGCTTCCATGCAGAATCCGAACCATAAAAGCTTTAGGTCTGAAGCCCTTTAGTAGACCACCAACTTTTCGGAGATCACAGCTATGGCTGCCAAAGAAAAATATGCTGAACCTACTTATCTTGAATGCGGATTTGGAGAGCTGGAGCATAAAGTTATAACCCCCGAGATATGCTGCAGATGCGGTACTTGTGAGGCTATTTGCCCCAGGATTGAGCATAAGGAGAACAGGCCGGAGTTGAAGGAGTATGACCCCCTCTGCGGCCTTTGCTTCGCTTATTGCCCCAGGACATCCCTCGACTTGCCAGCCCTCGAGAGCAGGCTCTTCGGCAGATCCAGAACCCAAGATGAAGCGCTGGGAATCTACAGGAAGGTGACCTCGGCCCAGGCGAAGCCTGCGATAGATAAGGCACAGGATGGCGGCATTGCCTCTGTTCTTCTTGCTCATGCCCTGAAAGCAGGCATTATCGACTGTGCCATCGTAACCGACAGGGATGAGAACTGGGCAACTGTGCCTCATGTTGCAACAACCGCCGAGGAGATCGCCGCTGCAGCTGGCACGAAATATACAATCTCCAATAGCGTAATTGCGTTAAAGGATGCACTGGAGAAGGGATACAGCAAGATAGGATTTGTTGGGACACCCTGCCAGATCCAGGCTTTAAGAAAGATCCAATTGCTGGAAGAGCCGTATGAGTTTGGCCAGGAGAAGATAGCTCTTCTAATTGGGCTGTTTTGCATGGAGAACTTTGACTACGACTCGCTAATGAACGGTGTTGTCAGGGGATTCTTTGGACTCGAGCCCAAGGACGTTAAGAAGTTCGAAATCAAAAAGGGCATGTTCCGGGTGATCGCTAACGATGGCAAGGTTCACGAGGTCAAGCTCGAAGAGACTGATAGATTTACATTCAAAGGATGTGAGGCTTGCTTCGATCTAGTCTCTGAACTCGCAGATATCTCCGTTGGAAGTGTGGGATCTGCCGAGGGCTGGTCTACAGTAATGCCGCGAACCGATGTGGGTGAGCAGCTCTACAACTCCGCCCTTGCTGCCGATATCATCCAGGAAAAAGCGATCTCTGAGAAAGGATTAACCCTTATCAAGAGGCTGGCTGGAGGCAAATCCAAACGCTTCGAGGAGAAGGCAAAGGAGCTTGCTGAGAGCGGAACAAAGCTTGATATCAAACGGTAGGACGAACGATTGATATGCTATCCGTCGGATTGGCTGGAAAGCCGAACTCAGGCAAATCCACATTTTTCAAGGCCGCTACCCTTGTTGATGTAGATATCGCGAACTACCCTTTCACAACGATAGACGCAAACCATGGAGTATCCTATGTCAGAGCGCCCTGCGCGTGCAAGGAGCTAGGGCTAGCACAGGGCTGTGGAAAATGTAAAGATGGCGTGAGGTTCATAGCAATCGAACTGATAGACGTAGCTGGCCTTGTGCCTGATGCCCATCTCGGCAGAGGTCTTGGAAATGAATTCCTTGATAGCCTTCGACTGGCTGAGTCGATCATCCATGTTCTGGATGCATCAGGCTCAACTGATGCAGAGGGAAATCCAATTGGTCTAGGAAACCACGACCCTATCAGCGATGTGAAGTTCCTTGAGTACGAGATAGGCATGTGGATCTACGGCATCCTCAAGAGAAACTGGGAGAAGCTGATGCGCGGCTATAACGCCCTTGGAGGAAAGCCAGAGCAGATAATATTCGAGCAGCTTGGCGGTGTTGGTGTTATGGATACGCACGTCAGACGAGCGCTTGCTGAGATGAAGACAGATCCCGGAGGCTGGAGCGACGATGATTTGAAAAGGTTTGCCGGCCTCTTGCGTAAATACAGCAAGCCCATGATTATAGCTGCCAACAAAACTGATATTGCTCCCAAGGAGTTCATTGATAAGCTTCTGGCTTTGAAGGGTGAGATAGTAATACCCGTGAGCGGTGCAGCGGAGATTGCCCTACGGATGGCAGAGAAGGCAGGGCTGATCCGGTATAAGCCTGGAGACCCTGACTTCGAGACGGTAGGCCAGCTGACCAAAGCTCAGGCTGCAGGCCTTGAGAAGATCAGGGCTGTTATGAAGCAGTATGGCGGAACAGGTATCCAAGAATGCATCAACCATGCAGTCTTTAATCTTCTGGATTATATCGTAGTCTATCCTGTTGAAGATGAAAATAAGTTTACAGATAAGAACGGCATAATCCTGCCGGATGCATATCTCATGAAGCGCGGTAGCACTGCAAAGGAGCTGGCCTATCGCATCCACTCAGATATCGGCGAGAGCTTCCTCTTTGCAATTGATGCAAAAAAGAAGATGAGGCTTGGAGAGAAGTACGAACTGAAGGATAGCGATGTGATAAAGATAGTATCTACGAAATAGTAGCTAATTGAGTAGTAGCCAATTGAGATGAAACCGCCATATTCCAGATAAGGTATGCACTTAAGGTATATATTTTCCATCAATTTTATTTGACGGGCAACACATTTAATAGGCAATCAAGCGATAATTAGTTTTGTGGTAGGGTTAAGATAATGAGGCCAACCTTCAAGGTAATTGCTATTATTGCGATCACAATTATCGCTATTACCATCCTTGCCACTGCTGAGATGCCAGCCGCTTTTTACCAGGCCATGAACAACATGAGAACTGAGGATACCCTATGCGTTAAGAATTACGATGCGGGCGCAAGTATTACAGAATCATATACCGACTTCGAGTACCTGAATAAAGATACTCAGGTCGTGAGCAGATCAAGAAGGAATAGTACAGATAATGCCGTACTTGAGGCCGATATAAACTCAGAGGTAATCGGCGATGCACATATTGCCTGGCAATCGATCAATCCAGCAATCAACAGCTTGGGCCGCCATACAGTGCTGAGCAGAAGCTCCGAAGATGTGACAGGAGTCTTCTCAATCGCTAAATTCTTGCAGCTGTGGTCCAATAGCACAACCGAAGGGCCCAGCATAGACTGGCTGCCGTGTGCCTGAAATGCTATATCCAAAGCTTGATTTCCTATTTAAATCAGCATTAGCTATAAATACAATACAGTACAAATTATTTTAAGTATATTAGTTTGATAACGTTAGCTGATCGCTTCTTATGCCCCTTAGGAAGCTGTTGCAATGAAAGGCTCGACAATATCTATATCCCTGATGATTCTGGCACTAATCAGCCTTGCCACGTTAACAATGCCTCTCTTTGCAGCAACGCTTTACAATCAGAAATGGAATTCGCTAGTGTGTGTGAAAAGCTATAGTGCAGGTGCTCTCCTGACAAATGATTACAGCAGCGCAGAACGGCTAGTGGAATCCACATCGATCGAGGCCAGTTCTAACGGTCCTGGATGTCCCTCTGGTATGCCTGCTGGCATAAATGCAGATTTGAGAGCAAATGTCAGCGGCAAGCTGCATAGCGTATCGGAATCCGCTGCTGTCACCGCGGATAATAATGGTCGCCATGTAGTTTCGAGCCATAACATCCAGGATGTATCCGGCATATTCACAGTTGATAGATTTATTCAGCTGTGGTCCAACAGCACTGTTGGATCTGTAAGCATCGATTGGCTGCCATGTGAATAATTTTAGTGGCTGCTCATATAGCTGATAACTGAGATAATGAACAATGATCGCTCCGACTGGAAAGTATATCTTTATACGTCTATTGTCGTTGATAGAAAAACTTATATACGTTAAATGTCGAGTAATTGTGATGGCAAAAGTCTAAGCCGTTTTTCTCCCTCCTACACCCAGGACTTTTGCCGACCTCCTTTACCACATCATATTGAGAAATCATCTGAAAAATATATAACATCGAAGAAATCTTTGTGCTTTTTCGTAAAGAGATGATCCGATTATCGGTTTTGTAATAAATGCTGATATTGTAAGATTAAAAATTTAATCGGGATTTGGGTCTGGAGAGCCAAAATAAGTAGGGAGGAGAATATCGGCTCTCCAGATAAGGAGGTTTGTCATTTTTATATGAGTGCCCAAAGTATTTAACTGTATTGATAATTTTAAAATTATTAGCGCCAGAGGATTTTACCCGGTACAACCCATAGCCAAAAGCTAGCAATGTGCCAGCAGTACCATTAAGCTGTAAGGATTGGACCAGGAAAGAACCGAAGCTGAATTTAATAGAGCAATAAGTGATATGTGATATGTAGTTTAAGATAAGAGGTAATCCCATCTAGTGTTAACATTACCGATAAAATACAATCATACTTGGGCTGTGGTCGAGAGTATCACCTCGCGGGGAAAGCTGTTGCAAGGAGGCTCTGTGTTAATTCACCACAGCCCATTCGGAGGATATTAACTATTCTGTCATATAGACATATAGATTTTTAGATATTTAATATAAGAATCTTGAGGATATACTACAGCATAAGAATATAGGAGCGAAGGGCATGAGAAGTCTACTGAACAAATAAACTGAATAGACCAACATCATGAAGGCAAGTATCCCTTCGCCATATAGTAATAATTATTTGATGGATAACTACTTTTTGATCCATATAGAGCTAGGGATGATTGTAGATCGCTTGGAGATGCTAATATGGCATATGGCCAAAATACCTGGGGATATTCTTGATTTGCGATTGAAGATATATTTCGTAACAACAAAAAGCTGCAGCATTCGAGCTAACTGCCGACCAACAGGTGAAACCGTCAACCGCAGCTGTTGGTGTGACTGCAACGGTGACCCTTATGCTTTCCTACAACGGAAACGGCGGCATTCAGATTACAGTTACGCCTGGCTCTACTCCAGGTGTATCGGCAGATTCCGGAGCCAAGACAATCTTCCTATCTCCGGGAAGCCAACTTTTGATATGTAATTAAGTCAGATTCATAAATAATTAACTAAGGTTCGTATATTTTTATAGATTTGTTAGATCATTTATAAGTATCATGAGTACTTAATGTCTGTAAGCTTGAATCGTATAATTGGTGAAATTTCAATTCTTTATAGAGGCAGAAAAAATATGTCCGACCGAAGAAATTTAGATATAGTTTTAATCCATATCTTAAAAATATGTAAAAACGGCGCAAACAAGAACAGAATCATATACAAGGGTAATTTGAACTCCATAACGACGACCAAATATTTGGGTATTCTGATAAAAAGAGGTTTTATTGAGACTACCCCCAATGGCGCTTGGTTCATATACAAAACAACACCCAAGGGACAAGAGCTGCAAGAAAAGCTTGAGCAATTTAAAGGCACAATGGACCAGCTATACACATATACCCATAATACAATGCAAATGGCTTGAAGGCCATGAGATAGGCTAGGATAGAGAGGAGAAATAAGGCAGAACAGGAGGGGAAGGGCTGAAAATATTCGATAGGGGGGATTGATCTATTATTTAAGAAGGGTAAATGTATATGAGTTGGCAATGTCATTGATGTAATGAAAACCAATAACTACAATATAATTTTCTAAGCCAAACCCAAATTTTGTTACGGGTAATTAAATGCGTCGATCGGGATTCGAACCCGAGTTTAGGCGTTGGCAACGCCTAGTGATAACCGCTACACTATCGACGCGAGCTTACATGCGAAGCATCCCCACTAATTACCTTCTAGTCTAAAAACATTGCGGGTTGATTATGGCCTTAGGGCGATGCCCATGTAGATTCACCGTAGCAAACTGCAGTTTGCACTGCATGCCTTTTATCTACATACCTTTTATCTACAATGAGCGGGCCTCTATTTCATGGTGAGTCTGATTGCATGATGTCATCATTGTGGGAGCAGGCCCTGCGGGGCTGACCGCTGGCATGTATTGCGCAAGAGGCGGAAGGAAGACATTGATTCTCGGGAACCTCTACGGTTCTCAGCAATCCATGGGAGGACTATACGAGAATTATCCCGGTTTTCCCGATGGCATACAGGGTATAGAGTTATCTGAGAGGATGCTTGCCCAGGCGCAGAAGTTCGGCGCAGAATATCAGGCAGAGATTGTTGAGAAGATAGTTCACCTTGAAGACCTCTTCCGTCTAAAAACTGAAAACTGGCAGTATGAATGTAAAGCTCTGATTCTTACTATGGGATCAAGCCACAGAAAGCTTGGGGTTCCGGGTGAGACGGAGTACACAAGCAGAGGAGTGTCTTACTGCGTTCATTGCGATGGCGCCCTCTTTAGAAACAAGACTGTAGCAGTTGTAGGCTACGGCAATGGCGCTGCGAGGGCGGTCCTTTATCTTGCAAACATCAGCAGCAAAGTTCACCTTATAGTGCCGCGCGAAAAATTGGTCGCGGAATCGACTTACCTCGAACGTATGAAGAGCCTTGGCAATTTAAGCATCATCAATGGAGCTGAGATGAAGGAGATACTTGGCGACGAACTGGTGAGAAGTATTGAGTTTGTGGTCGGCGGAATGCCGAGATCTCTAAAAGTCGACGGCGTCTTCGTTGAAATGGGCATGAAGCCCAATGTCGAGCTTGCTTCTACCCTTGGCCTTGAAATAACTCAGGGCGGGTTCATCAAAGTAAACAGAATGAACCAAGAGACAAGCATGCCCGGAGTCTTTGCAGCAGGAGACGTCACTGGCGGAAGGATGCAGGTTACTACAGCAGTCGGCTCAGGTGCATCAGCGGGCATAAGCGCTTTACAGTATTTAGGATAATTTAGGATAAATCATGACCTTGAAAAACAATAGACACCTTGATCCTAAGAGACCTGTGGCGATTTGGAAGTCAGAGGATCTTTTGGACGCGAAGAGTGTGTCTTCCCTTACGGTTATATTGCGCACTATCGGATGCAGGTGGAATAAATGCACAATGTGCGGTTATGCTTCAGAAGGAGCTCCCGCTACTGCAGACGATTTACTTATGCAGTTCGCCCAGGCCCTGCAGAGGCTATCCCCTGAGGACAAGATCATCAAGATCTACACAAGCGGAAGCTTCCTAGATCCAAGGGAGGTGCCAGAGACTGCCAGGGATCGCATCCTGGATATAATCAGGGATAAAGGCATTGAAAGGCTGGTGATAGAATCAAGGCCCGAGCACATCACCCCGGAGCACGTAAAGGATTGTCTTTCAAAGGTTGAGACGGAGTTCGCGATAGGTCTTGAAACATCGAACGATCTTATTCGAGATAACACCATTCACAAAGGCTTTTCCTTTAATGATTTCGCCCTTGCATCGGATATTGTTCACGAAGAGGGCGGCAGGGTCAAAGCATATCTATTGCTGAAGCCGCCTCTGCTCTCAGAAAGAGAGGCACTGAAGGACGCGGTATCCTCTGCAAGGGCTGCAAGACCTTATGCCGATACGCTCTCGCTTAACCTCTGCAATATACAGCGGGGAACTTATGTCGAGCGCCTCTGGGAGCGCGGCGAGTACAGGCCTCCATGGCTCTGGTCTGCTGTAGAGATTCTAAAAAGCGTTGAAGGTCCGATCATCTGCGACCCTGTTGGTGCAGGCACAAAGCGAGGCCCGCATAACTGCGGCAAATGCGATGCATCCATTGCAGAGGCGATAAGGAAACATGCCACAACCCAGGATCTTAGTCTGTTTGACGGCCTGGATTGTAGGTGCAGATCTGCGTGGAAGAATGTGATGAATTTAGAGGAGAAATCTTTTGGCACCCCTCTGGAGTAAATCACTATAGCTTATTTGCAGTATTACCGGGATGGTCATTATAACTACTGGAATTATTACTGGCACTGCTTAACAAAGACATACCCGATGCCACAATGCAGATCATTATTAGGAATCATAGCCTACGATATAGCAAGTACTTAGATAGAGCGAATATTTTAGATAGGCAGTTGCATGCGATGAGGATGCGTCCCATATTCGCTGTTTCTGCCACATGAAGTTATTATATTTTCATAATTTGCCAATAAAGGTTTTTTGTTCTTAACTTCCATCCTTAATATTTACTGGTTTGTAGACAACTTGAAATATTATGTGCATGATATTAATATATACTGGTGGACTAAAGATGTTCAAGAAGGTCTTGGTTCCTACGGATTTTTCGAGGTATGCACAAAAGGTTTTAGGATGTCTTGGCGGTCTGCCTGGACTAAAGGAGGTTGTGCTCCTGAATGTTCTTACAAGGAATCCTGCTGTTGAAATATGGGATCCTGTAACTCTTGTATCGGATGCTGAAAAGAAGGTGCTGAACGAAGGAAGGCATATCAAGATTCCAGGCATCGCTGTAAAGCCCAGGGCAATCATAAACTTTGACGGCGATATTGCCTCCATGATCGGAAAAGTTGCCGATCAGGAAAATGCCGATCTTATTGTAATGGGCGTCCATGGATGGAACCCTATCAGGAGCATTATACAGGGAAGTGCATCCAGGAGATTGCTCAATTTCGGAAACAGAAATCTTCTTATTATGCGCTACAAGCTTCTTGGGTCTCTGGAAAGGGAGACCTTCGAGAGCTATTGCAGGCGCATATTTTCTAAGGTCCTTATTCCAACAGACCTCTCAGAGCCGTCCAAGGCTGCAGTCTCCTTCATTCAAAGCATACCGGGACTCAGAGAGGTAATGCTCCTTCACGTCATACCTGATGGCGATGCAAATGGAAGGATAGATGCAAGAACATCTAATGCGAAAGAGCATCTTGATGGAATGGCTGAGGGTTTGCGAAAGGTAGGCATTAACGTTATACCACATATTGCTGTAGGAAATGTCGCTAAGGAGATAAATGCAATTTCTGGTAAAGAAGATGTTTCTCTTATAGCAATGAGCTCTCACGGCATGACATCATCGAATACAAACGGGATAGGGCGCAGGATACACAATATTGTTAACTTAGCGGAAAGGCCTGTCCTGGTAATTAGATATGGCGCAATCTCTGGCTGAGAGATAAGATAGCTGATATCGCCAAGGTAAGCCATGATATCTCCCTGGTGGCAGATTTACAAACATTGGCCCTCGAATGCATCATATAGATCCAGAAGGCCGATTAGTCGATCCGGTTCACTCCGCCCCACATGGTTTCTTACAGCAAGACTATGCTGAGTATGCCGAAAGCTAACAGTTAAATAGGATTTGAGAAGATTATTATATCCAATTGAGACAAAAGATTATTCTGTCTCCTGCATAGAATCGCAAATAAACAGATACAGATATCTAAAATAAATGGTAGGTCTTATGAGAACAAAAGTCTATTTCATTTTGGTGCTAGCAGTTGTTTTGCTGTTAAGTACTACCACCTTTGCCCAGAAGACGCAAGGAGTGGCCGTCGAGTCGGATAGTGTAGTGCCTGCGCCGCCATCGATTGGCGCAGATGTACCTTTAACTTACTTTGGGCCTGCACCTTCCACAGTTCAGCGCGAGCTTGTCGGCTCCTATCAACTGTTAAGATCCGGTATGGTCGATTTGAACGCTGGCACGATTACTCTACCGCTTTATCAGGGTCAATTGAAGGATGGAAGGAAGGTATGGTACATCTTGACAGATACCGATGATAAGGGGAACGCAGATGCTCTCGGACTCAATTATGCTCCAAAGCTGACTTATGCAGCGGTCGGCAAAGCCGTGCGCACAGCAACCCTTGAGAAGAACGCCACACTGACGTTCGATAGCGGCACAGTGGACTTCAAGCCCGTGCGCGACCTAGTTCCAGGAGATGCGCCCAATGCATTCCCGCCCAAGAATGCGACGCCAGGATCGGTTGGGGACGCTGACTACAGTCCATTGGTTAAGATAGTAAATGCTGGCGAACATATCTACAATGCTCCGATGATAGCCTTCAACGTTGATGCGAGTCAGCTTTCGTTCCCGAACGGCAAGCCAGATTACAGCATAGTGGAAGATAAGGTCGTGAGCATTGATCCAAAGAATATGACTGTGACGCTAAAACTCACCCAGGGTTTCAGCTTTGCAAAACCTGTGCTTTACCTCAGCACTGATGCCAACGATCCATTAGCGGCTACACTGGAAGGTGCAACCTATGCTCCAGCACTGAAGGATATTCCTGTAGGACGTGACGACAGCGCCTTCAGCCCGATCGAGAGGATCTTCGTATTCATCAACGGCCCGATGGGCAATGACAACCCGCAGCGTCAGGGACTGGATAGTGCAATAGTAGATGGCGAGTCGCCTCTCAACGTCTTGGGCGGCATTCCCTCAGTTGCCACAGACTATAGCCCACTGTGGGATATGAACCTCGGCATGTGGACAAATGAGTCTATCAGCAAAGGCTACAGATCCAGGATGATCGAGGAGTTCCAGATTCTAGGTATGGCCCAGAAAGGCTGGATCACCGGGCCTGCTGGAGGACCGTTTGGTTCGGTTGGAATAGTAGTTAATTGCCCGATCGTGTATCGTTTCCTGTGAACAGCATAGTCTGGCAGGAAACTTTAACTTTTTGTCGAAACTCATCTTCATACCTTGGCGGGCGTATATTTCTTAGCGATCAATGTAGGGATTATCGCACTTAAGATCACAGCAATCATAGCAATAGAGAATTGAGTTGGATCAAGGAATCCCATATCTCTTCCAAATGAGGCAGTTATTATTCCCACGGTCAGTCCCGTTGAAAGAAGCATCGTTGAAAAAAAGGGAGCATCTGGAATCCATAACTTATTAAAATAATAGGTCCCCAAGAACTTTGACAGCATTTTAACACCCAGCAAACCTAGGATCAATGTTATATTTTCTATCACTGCAGGCAGAGAAATAAGCAGACCTGCTCTGATGAAAAAGGCTGGCGATAATAGGGAAAAAGTCACAGATCGCAGCTTCGGAAGTAGATCCTCATAACTGTGGATGCTGTTTGCAAACACCAGGCCCAGTATAAAAGCTCCAAATACTGCTTGCATATTGCCAGCATCTGCTAGAAATGAAACTCCGAGCATAGCTGCAAATATGAATCTGAGCTCAAGCTCAACTGCACGCCTCCCATAGCGTCTAACCAAGTACGCCAATACTTTTGGCAATACAATTATCATGATCCCTATCACAAGGAAGAAAACTATTGTAAACAAATTAATCGTGTGCAAGATCAGACTTATTCCTATTAAAGTGAGAATATCGTTAACGAAGATTGCAGCCAGAATCAATTTACTGATAGATGTTTCTAGAAGCCCGCGCTCTAAAAGCAATGTATATACTACGGCCACTGCTGTAGCAGTTAACGCCAAGCTTGTAGTCAGCTTCGCTAAATAAGACCAGTTGGTGAATAGCGATAAAAAGAGCATCTCGCTAACTAGCGGTACAACGAACGCCATCGCCCCTATAGTTAGGCTCGGCCTTAAGTTCTTCCCCAGCAATATTAAATCGACCTCTGACCCAGCTAGAAACGTTAGCGTAAGTCCCCCAAAAGTCCCAAGGAAGTCCAACCAGGGCTCTATTCTTACCCCAAAAAAATTTCCAAGCAATATTCCCGCTATTGCTTCCAGAATAGCCGATGAGACATTTATCCTTATGCTGGCGATGCCCGTCGCTACTACGACAAGTGCAATAAGCGCAGTGGAATAGAGATCTACAGGCAACCTTTGACTCCTCTGCTACTTCTGCACTCAATGATGTTTAACTTTTATTTAAATCTCCTTCCAATTGTCATTAGATAGCTTGGATTGTTTTATAAAATGCCGTCGATTTTGAGGTCTAGCTTAAAGTTGGAAAAGATATGAATTCTAGAGGATATTAGGAATAGACATTCCCAATAAGATCTAATGCCGTTTCCTGCAATTTATCTACTATTTCCGGCGGCACATATGCCCTTGGAGTCTGAGAGCGCGCAATGCAAGCGAATATGGGTGATGGGATATTCTCCAACACATGCCTAATTTTTTCAATTTTTCTAGCTACAATCACTTCGGCTATACCTTTGTCACCAATTCCATATAAGCCATCAAGGTCAAAACCGATTGCTACAGGAAAACAGCTCCTTCGAATATCCTTGCCGAATTCCTCTATCGTTATTGCCTGTGGAGCCGGGATTATCCTTCCACACTGTATTCTCAGTTTTGTGACTGTATCATCCCACATTATTCTATTGCTTCTTTTTCTTCCAATCAGCAGGAAATCCTTCTTCGTTTTTGGAACATTTACAAACTTTGTGCCGCTGACCCTTCCGTACGCATCTATTTTACTTCCATTCGGGTTGAAATGGTATAAAGCTCCTATGGCACCATAATGGAATGCAGGACACGTGAAATTAGCTTCGTTTAGTTCGCTTTTCGAATACTCGGATAAGTAGGGCATCATTTTTTTCAAATATTCAAAGGTTTGTCTCCCTTCGCTTGATGGCAGCGCAGGACATTCGTGGTTCATATCGTCATGCTTGTCTATTCTAACTATGACCAATGGTGATCTCAGTTCCAGGTATTCCTTGAACCAGTATGGAAGAACTTCGCTGTGCGAATCGACTATAAACGTCTTCATACTCTAAGCGCCCTGCCGCCGCTAGTTACGTATTCTATAATATAACGTGTTGGCATATTTCCTTTTTATGCTTTTAGGTTTTTACCTATTTAGGTATTATGACCCAACACGGCATCAACAGTTATTATAAAGAGCCATAATCAAATGGCTGCGCCTCGCATAAAGATGCAAACAAGTTAACTGTCAAACCTCAAATGGGATTACTTGCATTTTATCCCGGCTGCTTGCAGTGGGGTGCGCCGCCGCATTAAGCCACAGTTGGCTAACTGATCCATACCTAAGTTGAACACGGATGCTCTCTATCCCATCCGCAGCAAGCTAGCGGGGTATTACGTCTAAAAATAAAATCGCTGACCAAGGTGATCTACCTATCATTTAGCCTAAGAGAATAAGCGCGGGTGGGTTTGGATCTAGAATTAGAGATAGGTTATTCAATGATGAAATATACAAACGTAGATCAATTTGTGAAGGTTTTCCGGCGCTTTGACCAATTGGTTTGGAGATAGTGCACCTTGGTTCCTCGAGGAGACTGCTGTTGCAAGGATACTTTTAAGAGTGTTGGCCTATGATGTATTGAGAATTTTATTAAGAATTAAAATAGATTATATCCGATAACAGACACACCCGGATGCGATTATAGAACTTTGATCTGCGATGGATATTATTACTCAGAACTCCGCAATATATATTGATGGGTGAGGTAGCACAATGAAATATGAAGAAAATATGTTACGTGTGGCTGCAACAGTCACATTGATTGAATGACTGGATTATGTTCTCTACAGGACTAGCTCAGTAGATGGCGGTCGTATGACTAATAACCACAAGATCATGCAATGGTAGGCTATGTTCATGGGCAGAATTTATCTTTGTTTTGTATTGCTGTTCGTCGCGTTAAGTGTGTCAGCCTTTGCCGAGGATGCTCCAATAGCAAGCAACGCATCTAGTGGACAAGGCTATGGAGCAGGTTACTCAGTCCGGCAGACCAATGATAACGGTTACATTATTGCCGGCACCAAATACTCATTTGAGCCACAGTTCCAGAGCCAGATGGTCTGGCTGATAAAAACGGATGCCAACGGCAACAAGGTTTGGGACAGAATATTTGGCGGATCGCGCAATGATATAGGTTACTCCGTTCAGCAGACAAGCGACGGTGGATATATTATCGCAGGGTCCACGGAGTCTTTTGGCGCTGGAGACCGGGATGCCTGGTTGATCAAGACCGATTCCAATGGCGAGGAGGTTTGGAACAAAACCTTTGGCGGGGTACGCACCGATTGGGCACGCTCAGTCCAGCAGACAAGCGATGGTGGATATATCGTCGCAGGCTCTATGTACTCTTTTGAGGCAGGGCTACAAAGCCAAGTCGTCTGGCTGATCAAGACTGATACCAATGGCAACAAGGTTTGGGACAGGATATTTGGAGGACCGCGAGATGATTGGGGCAACTCGGTCCAGCAGACAAGCGATGGCGGGTATATAATTACAGGCGCTACGAAATCCTATAGCGAAGGTGGAAACAGCGTTCTCTGGCTAATCAAGACCGATGCCAATGGCAATAGGGTTTGGGATAGAACTTTCGGAGGAGCTCTCAAAACCGAGGGCTATTCGGTTCAGCAGACCGATGATGGTGGATACATCATCGCGGGTTCAAAGGTGCCTTATACTCAAACAACCGGGGAAATTTGGCTGATAAAGACGGATGCCAACGGCAACGAGCTTTGGGACAGAACTTTAGGCGGATCAGGCGTCGTTGTAGGCAAATCAGTTCAGCAGACTCCAGATGGCGGGTATATCTTAGTAGGCGGCAGGGCGCTCGCTGGCGGGGCTAGTCAGGGTATCTGGCTGATCAAGACTTATATTAATGGCAGCGAAGCTTGGGACAGGATCTTCGACGGAGACGGATGGAATGAAGGCAAATCGGTTCAGCAGACTCGAGATGGCGGATATATAATTACAGGTTCTAAGTATCCCTATGGAGTAGGCGGCGAGAATAGTATGGTCTGGCTGATTGAGACCGATAAAAATGGCAATGGAGTTTGGGACAGGATCTTAGACTAATCAGGATGAAGCGAGATTAGGCCAGAAAACACATATCCTTCAAAATCCGGTAAAGAAATGAAGGCATATCGTATGAGTAATAATAAAGAAAAGTTGATCAAGGTTTTGGGGCAAGAACTAAATCAGTATCGCTCCGAGAAGGATTTCTTTACGAGCAGGTACGCAGCCCCCATTAGCCGACATGAACTTCTGAGTAGGTTAAGAGGCTGGCCTCATGATTCCCTCGTAGATTATATAAGGCATTTTATCCACGAGAGAGCGCTGCATTCGCTCCTTGCCAGGGGAAGGCTTAGATTTTGGGGGGAGCAGATTGATATCTACGATCACGACCCAGTAGATCCTCTATCCAAAGAAATCTCCAGATTATTCAATGTGTGTTTGAAAGCGCACTCTGAAATGGAGAAAATGTATGATCAATATAACATACTATTGCAAAGTTTATTAACTGATGAAGAATTTAGTGAACTTAGAAGAGATGTGATTGAAGAGATAATGCAAGATATCAAGGTATATATGTCCGCCCTTGCTAATGGTGCTTCAATCTATGATAATACCCTTAGCATACCAGGTTATTCGGCAGGTTACTCAGTCCAGCAAACCGATGATTGTGGGTACATCATTACAGGAACCAGGTACTCCTACGAGGTGAGATTCCTAAGCCAAATAGTGTGGCTGATCAAGACCGATGCTGATGGTAACAAGGTTTGGGATAGGATCTTCGGTGGAGAGCGTACCGATATAGGCTACTCAGTTCAGCCAACTAGGGATGGCGGGTACATTATTGCAGGTGTCACAGAATCTTTTGGCTCAGGAGGACATGAAGCCTGGCTGATTAAAACGGATGCTCAAGGCAATGAGGTTTGGAATAGAACATTCGGGGGGCCGAACGACGATTGTGCTAGATCAGTCCAGCAGACCAATGATGGCGGGTATATTATCGTGGGCTCCACATACTCATATAATGAAGCATACCTGAGTCAAAAGGTATGGCTGATCAAGACCGATGCTAATGGAAACAAAGTTTGGGATAGGATCTTCGGCGGACCTCTTGATGATTGGGGCAACTCGGTTCAGCAGACTTCGGATGGCGGTTATATCGTCGTAGGTGCCACAAAATCGTATAGTAAAGGCGGCGAAAGTGCTCTGTGGCTGATAAAAACCGATGCCAATGGCAACAATGTTTGGGACAGAACCTTAGCAAGGCATGGCGATGCAGTCGGCCAATCAGTTCAACAGACCCAAGATGGCGGTTATATCATTATGGGATCCACAGTGCCTATCGGTTCGATACCAGGGGAGATCTGGCTGATTAAGACTGATTCCGATGGCAATGAAGTATGGGATAAGATCTTGGGCGGATCAGGCGAGGATGTAGGTAAATCAGTTCAGCAAACTTCGGATGGAGGCTATATCATCGTAGGTTCTAATCCGTACAGCGCAGTGAATCAGGGCATATGGCTGATAAAAACTGATGCCAACGGCAATGTGGTTTGGGACAGGATATTTGGTGAATCAGGATGGAATGAAGGCAAATCGGTCCAGCAAACCAGTGATGGCGGATACATTATCACAGGCACCACATATCCCCATGGGGTAAGTGATGGGAATAGTGATGTCTGGCTCATAAAGACCGATGGATATGGCAACAAGATTTGGGACAGGACATTCAGCTGATCAGGATGAAGTGGGATTAGACTAAAGCACACTTATGTTTCAACATCTTGTAAAAGGACTGTAGATAATTATAGCGAGGAAAAATCTGAATAAGACCGAACTTAAACCAAAAACCTATCAAGAAACAGAGACGAAGGAAGTAGTTGAGCGCATAAGCCTTAAAGGTATAACAGAGGAATCGTTCTTTTTACCCTGAAAAAGAATAAAGAGGCCATCTGGTCTTTTGAGAGGGCTACTACAATTGACCCGAGAAATGCAGAAGCCTGGTACAATCGAGGCATTGTGTTTTGCAGCCTGGAAAGGTACGAGGATGCGGTAGACTCCCGGGATAAGGCTCTGTAGATTGACCCACAGAGCGCAATCGTCTGGCACAACAAAGGAGTTGCCCTCAAGCTCCTTGGCCGAAATACTGAGACCAGGTTTGCTTTTGCATGTGCGGGTAGGCCAGGGATGAGTTAAGGCTAAAGTTTGCCAATCCTGCTAAAAATCAAAGATAAAACGCTTTGTTTCGCGAATCTAGAGCTACCCACATAATCCCAGATGGCCTAATATGGTTTGTTGGTATCCTGTGAGCCTGGTTCAGCAATAAGCAACTGCTGGAGGATATTCTGATTCGTTAGTGATTATATTGCCATCAAAAAATGCTTCACCAATATCAAGATTTGGTATCAGCCTTTATACCTAACTTTCTGGCCTCTGCGAAAGCTACGTTTGCTTCTAAGTCACGGCCAAGTGCCTTCAAAGCATAGCCTTTGTTTTGCCAATCAAATGATGCTCCTGATGGATCAAGTTCAATCGATGTATCATATGCCCCAATAGCTTCGACATACTCGCCAAGATAGTAGTAAGCATTGCCTATACGGTTCCATGCAACAGCTAAATGTGAACTAGGTATTGGTAGCTTTGTAATTTCTTTATAGCGCTTGATTGCATGGTTGTATATGTCTTTTCTATAGAAGACATCGCCTTGCTCTATCAATAAGCTATATTTTATCAGGAAACGCTCAAATTCCACTTTGTCAGCATTTGATACATTTTGTCGATTTTTAATAGATACATCACGGTAATCTTCTAGTTGGTATCGTATTCCTAATATTACTTCATCTCTAATATATCCGATGCCGCCACATAAGCTACATGTTCGACCTCTGAATATACACAACACCGACCCTAAGATCGACTCATTTGGCTCCCTATTATTTTCTCTACATCTTGGGCATTCAACTATTGGCATACTCTTTCCGGCACCTGATACTCCGATTATGATACATATCTTTTATTAACCTTGGGGGTTTCGCAATCTAATTTATCGTTCCTAACATGTGTAAATAAAGGATGCAATTATAATCTTCAATTGATGTAATTATCCTCGTTTGAATCGTCATTATGAGAATAATTATCCTACACTATAAATAGGGATGCTTTAAAGCTGCGCAAACCTGCTAAAATTTTAGTAGGCCTGCTTAAGCAGGCCCCTATGAACCTCGTGCTTTCATGCAGCTATATCCCCCTTATAGCCTGGATACGGCCCATACTTTTTCCGTGCAGAGAGTTCAAGATAGAAGTTATACACGTTCATCATAATTACAAAGAATACACCCATAGCGATTGCATAAGGAGCCTGTGTGACTGGGTCAAAGACGGTTGTTCTCCAGTTATCCAGGAATACAGTCAATCCCATACCAAGGCCTGTGCACGGTCCGCCGAACTTGGCGCAGAACCAGGCATTATCAATGGTATTTCGCAGTCCTGCTTCAGCCTTCCTGACGATCTGTCCTGAAAGCATGGTGTTGAGGCCCTGACCGAATAGCCTCCACTGGAACTCACGCTCGCCGCCGTAGTGGATATCACCCACGGACGATCCAATTGCTCCGACTGTTATTCCCCAGATCAGGGCAATGACCGGTAGCGGGAATGGGTGATGAGGTGCCAGCACGTAGGCCTGAATATATGCGACAGTTACAAGACAGAATGATGTGACCCATACGTGCGCCATGATGGATGTAGTCGTATACCTTACAATATCCAGGTAGATCCATTGGTTGAACCTGGACTGGCTGGCGCTTCTGCCAAAGTATGCGCTCGTAGCCATAACACCGTCAACTAGGGCTGCAAATGATGCACCCGCAGCAATTGCGAAGAGTGCAGGCATATGGTAACCCTCGATGAGCACGTATGCTACTATTCCTGCGCATGCGCACCATAGTGCGTTCGATGGCGGCTCGCCTGCAATAGCCTTGTTGTAAATCCTGTGGGGATTTCCAACCTGAGCTGCCAGCTGCACCTGCGAGTTCGGATTGCTTTGAGAGCCTATATCAGAATCGATGTCCTCGGAAGCACCCGAAATAAACGCAAGGGCACCAATGCCGGCAACGAGCCCCATGCCAAATGCGTCCATTTTTTTCACCTCTTTCTCTCGGGACTTCCTTCTCTCGGGAGATTGACTTAATACAAATTTTTATAGTTACATAAAGCTTCCGAACAAAACTATCAACGCCTAGACACATCTGCGCACATTGTCAGGATTAGTTCCAGACTGCTTGGCATTAAGGCTATGGTGCGCGATATAAGACAAGGGTATATCTTGCCTAATATCCTGTAATTCTGTTGGGTCATCCATCATCCTTCAAGCGACCTATATGCAAGAAAAACTATTTACCTTAATTAGTATAGGTTGATCCCGAAGCGATAATTGACTATTGAATAAAGCAGTTATCCTCCTCTTCATCGTGATCATTTCCCCCTTCGCTTATTATCCAGGCATTATACTTGGAGACCCGGGCTTATTCCTGAACCGCCAGCCAACTGAAAGTTCATATAGCCGTGTTTTTCTAATCTTCACAGTTCGATCGCGGCTTTGCTAAGGAGATTGGCATTTAGCGCGTTCGTAGTTGGGATTGGCTTGTATTGTGATAAGAATTTTCGCGCAGAGACCTTCCGGCTTGAGGGCTTTAGGTAGATGTATAACCGAAAGCGACGTGCAGAAAAGCTAAAATTTATATATAATTATTAATACCTTCTATTTTTGTTATATGTTTCACAACTTCCATAGTTAAATTGAAATATTAAGAATTCGAAATTGATGATAACTAGGTGACTGTAGAATGTTTGAAAAGGTTTTAGTCCCTGTCGACTTCTCAAGATATTCTCAAAAAGTCTTGGATTGTGTCGGCGAGATCCCTGGATTGAAAGAAATTATGTTGTTGCACGTCGTAGCTAGAGGTCCTATAATGAGGTTTTGGGACCCTGTGGCTGAGGTAAGGGATGATGAGAGAAAGCTTGCAGAAGAGGCAAAGCGTATCAAGCTTCCGAATGTCGCCATTAAAACACGATCTACGTTCGCCGTTGGCGGCGCTGGCGATGTAGTGGGGAGTGCGATCAACAAGATAGCCGACGAGGAGAACGTGGATCTTGTTATAATGGGCGCTCGTGGAAGGAGCCTCATTGGCAGTGATATTCTTGGAAGTTCATCAAGGGGTGTTCTTCAGCTCGGTGATCGGAATCTCCTGATAATGCGATACAAACTATTGGGCGATATGGAGAAGGGATCTCTGGAGAAGTACTGTGCACGTATATTCTCAAAGGTTCTTGTTCCTACAGACCTCTCTGAGCCCTCTGAAGCCGCAACCTCTCTCATCAAGAGCATTCCCGGAATTGGTGAGATAATCTTGCTTTATGTTGTATCCCGAGGAGAGACAAAGGGCGAGATAGATACGACGACAACAAGTACAACAGAAAAGCTGAACGAGATCGCATCAGCCTGGAAGCAGGGCAATATGACTGTGACGCCCAAGGTTGTCGTAGGCAACGCCATAGAGGAGATACGCCGTGCGGCCGATGAGCTGGATGTATCTCTTATAGCTATGAGCGCCCAGGGCGCGGCATCTCTAAAAACCGGCAGGATAGGAAGCACTGCTTATGATGTGGCAAACTCATCGAACAGGCCGGTTCTGATCCTCCGTCCAGGCGGGGCTATTTCGCGTTAGGACGCTTTTTCTCATTTTATTTTGAATTTAAAGACAGATTACTGTTATTAGATTGATATAAGTTTAATAGCAACGTAATTTCAATTTTTTACGACAATATTACATACCGTTTAGAATTATACCTTTAAATCTTTGTCAGTTTTCCATTTAAGCCATTTGTTACCCCTCCTGCTTAGAGAACATATTGTTTTGGCTGTTTGTGCTACTATTAATTCTCTCCTAGCGTTTTAAACAGAAACCAAAAGCATTTAATAAAGGAAGAATTATCCGTCTACAAACTCTCCGGAGGGGAGAGCTGAAGGATGTAGGACTAAGAAAAGAGGTGGTCTTATGGTAGAAATTGCGGGCCAAGTAGTTACCGCAGTAGATATTGGTTTAGCATTGATATTCGTTATAATATGTGCAGCACCTTTCAAGGTGAAGATAGTTGAGAAGAACCTTGAGGCATTTCTGTTCGTTATGGGCGCAGTAGCCGTCACTATAACCACCGGTATTGTCTCGAGCTCTGGGATTCACGGCTGGCGTATGGACCTAATCGTACTGGCTGCATCAGAGCCAATATTAAAAGGCATAGTTCCAGCAGTGCTCATTGCAGGCCTCATATTCTTCTATGGAAAGGGCGCCTTTAAGGGCGTCATGAACGGCCTGGTAAAATCGGTTCCAATGCCTGCGCTGGTCTTTGGAATTGTCTTTATCTGTGGAATGATCTCAAGCGTTATCACAGCCATCATCACATCGCTGTTCCTTGTTGAGATCGTCAACCTGATGCCGATGGAGCGCATGAATAAGATCAACCTGGTCATTCTCGCTTGTTTCTCAATCGGCCTTGGAGCAGTTCTCACTCCCCTGGGTGAGCCTCTGTCAACAATCGCCATTACGAAGCTGCAGGGTGCGCCATATTATGCAACCTTCTGGTACCTCTTCGACCAGCTAGGCGTACTGATCGTCCTAGGCTGTGCCATAGTCGCCGCCTTCGCTGCATTCTATGTCGGCAAGGCCGGCAAAGCAGAGGTCAAGGAGATTACCGATGAGGGAGGCCTCAGAGAGGTCGTCGTCAGAGCTGTCAAGGTTTACGTATTCGTAGCAGCCCTGTTCCTGCTCGGCGACGGAATGAACGTTCTCATCGACAAGTACTTCACCCATATCCCCTCAATGGTTCTGTACTGGGTGAACATGGTCTCGGCAATTCTGGATAACGCCACCCTGACTGCAGCAGAGCTATCTCCAGCCATGGGCCAGGATCAGATCAATGCTGCATTGATGGGTCTGCTCATCTTCGGCGGAATGCTGATCCCCGGCAACATCCCGAACATCATATCCGCAGGAAAATTAGGCATCACAAGCAGCGAGTACGCCAAGCTTGGAGTCCCATTCGGTCTCGTCTTGGGCGCATTCTACTTCGTGCTGATCTACATCCTGCACTTTACCCCGAAACTGGGAATAGCCTAAAGCGGTGCAAAAGCATCGCTTTTCATTCTATTTTTCAGATTTTAAGAACTTTCTTTTTCTTTGTTGTTCTTTCTTGGTAGTCTAACAAAATCAAGTTAGTCTATCCCAGGTGGTCTCCCTCGAATCTCGATTGGATTTCTCCAGGTCGATGTCAGGATGTCAGGCAGGTGGTCTTCTGCTATAATCTCTATATTCATCAACCCAGCACAGGTAGACTACCTTCTTTCTTTAACCTCCATTTATTCGAGTGGTTGAACGTATACTAATTTTACATTTTCCTCTTTTTCCTTTATTACTATTTAACCTTTTACTCTTTATGCCAAAAAGGTAAAATAGGCGAATGTTGGAGGGATAAGAAAAGAGGTGATATCATGGTAGAGATTGCGGGCCAAGTAGTAACCGCAGTTGATATAGGTTTATTTGCTATATTCTTGATAGTATTGGCTGCACCTTTCAAGGTGAAGTTAGCTGAAAAGAACCTTGAGGCATTCCTGTTTGTTATGGGCGCATTAGCCGTCACCGTAACCACGGGCGTCGTCACGAATTCCGGAGTTCACGGCTGGCGTATGGACCTGATCGTACTGGCTGCATCAGAGCCAATATTAAAAGGCATAGTCCCAGCAGTGCTCATTGCAGGCCTCATATTCTTCTATGGAAAGGGCGCCTTTAAGGGCGTCATGAACGGCCTGGTAAAATCGGTTCCAATGCCTGCGCTGGTCTTCTTGATTGTCTTTATCTGTGGAATGATCTCAAGCGTTATCACAGCCATCATCACATCGCTGTTCCTTGTAGAGATTGTTAACCTGCTGCCAATGGAGCGCATTAACAAGATCAATCTGGTCATCCTCGCCTGTTTCTCCATCGGTCTTGGAGCAGTTCTCACTCCCCTGGGTGAGCCTCTGTCAACAATCGCCATTACGAAGCTGCAGGGTGCACCATATTATGCAACCTTCTGGTACCTATTCGACCAGCTAGGCGTACTGATCATATTGGGCTGTGCCATAGTCTCCGCCTTCGCAGCATTCTACGTTGGCAAGGCCGGCAAGGCAGAGGTCAAGGAGATTACCGATGAGGGAGGCCTCAGAGAGGTCATCGTCAGAGCTGTCAAGGTTTACGTATTCGTAGCAGCCCTGTTCCTGCTCGGCGACGGAATGAACGTTCTCATCGATAAGTACTTCACCCACATACCGTCCATGGTTCTGTACTGGGTGAACATGCTCTCGGCCATCCTGGATAACGCAACCCTGACCTCAGCCGAGCTATCTCCAGCCATGGCTCAGGATCAAATCAATGCCGCATTGATGGGTCTTCTCATCTTCGGCGGAATGCTGATCCCCGGAAACATCCCCAACATCATATCCGCAGGAAAGCTGGGCATCACCAGCAGCGAATACGCCAAGCTCGGAGTTCCATTCGGTATTGTTCTGGGCGCATTCTTCTTCGTGCTGATATACATTCTGCACTTTACCCCGAGACTGGGAATAGCCTAAAGTGGTGCGAAAGCACCGCTTTTCATTCTCTTTTTTAGGAACCAAAATAGCTGCCATACTAATATTATGATCATAATATCAATCTGCATTATAATCGTTGATTGTATATATTGGTGCATTGATTAACGTTTCTCGATATTTGATCGCCTGATGCCCGGCGTGGTGATATACCACCTTCCCTTCCTGCCCTTCAGGAACTCAATAGCATCAGGATAGCTCTCAAAATAATGGATCTCGCCCGAGTCCATGTTCAGGACGGAGATCTTCTCAATCACATATCCCTTCTGTTTCAGAAGGTCCTCGATCTCCTGCCGGTTCTTGCTCCGCTTTACGATGGCATCCTCAGCCATTTCAGATCCTGGCTGGCTTAGCCTTTCCAAGCGCCCATTTTATGTAGTCTCCGGCCGGAAACTCATGAACCGATGTGGCTACGATCATGCCCTCGCCGTACTTCCCTGCAACAATAATGGCTCTATCCTTTGAATTCTTTAGAACGGTGTCGAAACCCTCGCCAGGAACAAGGTAGCCGTCGCACTCCGGCGTTAAGGTGCAAAGCAGGCAGGAGCACTCATCATCCGATGGCTCTACAGTATGTGAGCCGTACTCGCAGACATACTTCAGCTTAAGCGGCAGCCACTCATAATTATGTTCCACCATCGGCCCGAAGACTGTTAGAACTCCGCCTTTTCGCACAAACTCAGAGATATTTGACCTGGTCCTCTGCAGAGCAGGGAGCGCCTTGGAGTACTGTGGATGGGCAAAGCCCGTCGGTATCAGAACCATCTTGTACTGAGGCAAAAAGGGGCTTCCGAGGATGCTAGGCTGAAGGAACTGGTAGCTTACTCCCAGATCCTGGAAGAGCTTTTCAAACAGGAAATTGCGATCGCTTATGACTGCGATATCCGGCATACAAATAGTATTGTCGATCGTTAGGGGAAATTCTTTATGGTAAGGTCATCCTGCTGTGTTGGATAACTGTTCGAAATTTCGCCTCGTGATATCAATTGTGGGTGGTATCCAATACTAACATAAACGGCCTTAAGCTTGCTGATTTTGTGGACTTATCCAACACTGCAATGCAAGAAAAAAGTTACAGGTATCCAAAACTATTTACATTATCCGCCATGTAATCTATAACATAGTGATATAAAATGGCACCCATCTATATACCTACTTTATTAAATGTGCTGGTGGCTATAGGGATAGCCCTGTTGACCATCGTGGTAACATATTATTCGCTGATAAAAGGACATAACCAGTTGGACCTGGGCGAAGAGGAAGAAATAGTTGTCTATGGAAGGAAGACAAAGCATCGGTTCATCGAGAAGGTAAGTTAGCTCTTTTCCATGTTTCTTAAGACCTAATTTGCCGTTGACTTCTATTATTACGCTATTCCTGCATCATATATTCTTGCTTCCCCCAGGGTTCAGAGTTATACAAAATATCCTCATTAACCAAAATCATTAAATATTGTAAATACACCTATTTGTTCCTATATCAGATATATTAAGAATCCGGTTACGAACCATGTCGAATATTATGGGGCAAACAACCTGAGAAATCATAAGCAGAAGTTGTCTTTCTAAGGGAGATTATTCATGCTACGGCAATATCTATCAAAGTTGTATTCGAATGCTGTGGTAGCTATAGCACTAGCTATGCCTTTATTAAAAGCATTAGTCCGTCGCAGAGAGTTATGGTTCGATAGCAAATTGGCCTCTGTGTTGCAAAAAAATCCGCCTAATGTAGTATTAACCGTGGCTGTAGTCATGCTAGGGCTATTAGCTATTTTAATCACACCGATACTTTCGTTCTTAATGCTCGGTGCGATCGCACTCCTCATTTTCTTCGATCGCAGGGCAATGACAAAATTTGTGATGATGGGAGGTCTCTCTACAGCCTTGGGAGCAATGACTATTGTTGATTCGCCTATCTCCCCAATAACATCTATGAGATTTGGGGGGTCGCCATTTACCACGAACTTCTTTGCGATTCCTTACCCATATACAATAATTGGCATAGCTGCTATCGGATTACTTAGTCTGGGGGTCAAAATAGAATTAACACCAGGTCAGAGGGAAACATTAACCACTTTGATCAACCTTCACCGCCAAGGGAGCCTGGCTACCAAGAGCAAGGAGATCGCAGAGTTGATAAACCGACACCCTGGAACAATAAGGAACCAAATGCAATCTCTGAAGGTCTTATGTCTAGTAGAAAGCGTCACTGGTCCCAGGGGTGGCTATAAGGCCACGGATGCAGCATTCGAGACCTTAGGCTTAGACCACAACGGAGACGGAAGCGAAATAGCCGTACCTGTTATCAGAAATGGTGTAGCAGTTGAGGGCGTAAATGCAAACGAAATAATCTTTAATAATGTCATGCGCCCCTACCAGCAACGCAATGGACTTATTCGCATAATCGGCAATATCAGAAACTTCGACATAGGGGATGAGATCGAGGTTGGGCCCATTACTTTTAACAACCTATACATTCGTGGCAAGTTAATGGGACAAGACTACATACTAAACAGACTTATCCTAGATGTGGAAGAGATTATCTCGATTCCCAGAATCTCAGTTGGCAAGATTGCTCGGCGTGCAGTCCGCATCAGAGCCGATGCCTCTCTTCAGGAGGCATCCAAGATATTGATCAATAATGGTGTTCGTGAGGCCATCGTTGAAACCAGACCACCTGGTCTTATAAACATGTTAGATGTAGCTAGAGTGGTAGCAGAAGGTAGAACCGATTTGAAAGTAGAGGATATCGTAACCTATGGTTTCATGACCATTAACTCGGATGAGTTTATAATTAACGCGATAAAGATATTAAATAAGACGAACGCAAACCAGCTCGTAGTTGTGGATAAAGGAGTGCTCTGGGGATTCATCACTTCTGGCGATCTGATAAAATTCCTCACGCGTGATAATCATGGCGCCGTCGGGTTCCTCTAGATCACACTTTAAAATTTGGCATTCGACATTCCTTGAGGCCAACTCGCGAAGAGCCCTATAAAATACGGATCATATTCATTATATGCTAAAAAAATTGACGCTAGATTTTGAGACGATTGCGCCATAAATCGGTTTGAACCCACATTCCGCACTTTAACTTCCTAAATTAGAGAATGAATTTAAAGTATATCCGAACATGCTCAATAGGTGGTGGTAAAATCCTGCTCTTGGAAGATATGCCACTTAGCATGATAGCGATTCATCCTGATCAGTAACTCAAATCCCCTCCGGTTATTGAGCATGTTCGTGTATCCTTTGCAACTCTAATCATCGTAGATAAATTGAAATGTGATGAATTATGATTACAATCGGTGAGCTATTTATGTTTGAAAAGGTTCTTGTGCCTACAGACTTCTCAAAGCATTCGCAGAAGGTTATTGAGTGTATAAAAGCGCTTCCTGGCGTCAAAGATGTTGTACTCCTACACATCATCGGCCCGGCGGACCCTCTCGCCAGGGTATGGGACCCAGGTGGACGGATCGAAGAGGCCAAAGTCAAGCTGGCCGAGCAGAAGAAGTTCCTGGAGGGCAGCGATCTCAATGTCAAGACGAAAACGGAGACCATCATGGAGGGCGCGATCCCACGCATGGTACAGAAGATTGCCGATGAAGAAAAAGTTTCCCTGATTGCAATGGGGGCACGCGGGAAGGGGCTCGTCGAAGGCATCCTCCTTGGAAATGTCGCTAAAGATGTCTTGCGCTATGGGAATACAAACCTCCTGCTCATGCGCTATAAGATGCTGGATGATCGCGAAGGACCGACTCTGGACATGGTTTGCTCTCAACCCTTCTCTAAGGTGCTCTGTCCGACTGATTTTTCAGAGCCTGCGGCAGAGACGCTCGGCTTCGTAAAGGGGATCGAGGGTATTGGGGAAATAGTGCTGCAGCATGTGGTTTTCCGGGGAGAGACTTGGAATGATATAGACGCCCATAGAGAGGACGCAATTGAAAAGCTAAATGCCATCAAGGAGGAGCTTGAGAGAGACAGCCTGAAGGCAAAGGTTTATGCCAGCATAGGTAACCCAGCCCAGGAGATAAGCAACCTTGCAAATAAAGAGGATGTATCCTTGATCGCGATGAGCTCTCATGGAAAAGGATGGCTCGAGCAGTTGACTGTGGGGAGCACAACATATGATGTGGCTAGGATGGCTGACAGGCCGGTTCTAGTGGTTAGGGCTGGCTGAAGGCTTTAACCAGGATCATCAAAAGGACCGCCCCTTTTTTTAACATATATTCGTAAACATGGCGAACCAATTACGCATATTATAACAATCATAAGGATTTTTGGTTATTTGAAATAAATCCTGCTTTATACCTAATCAATTTAAGATTCCCCATTTAACGATTAATTTTCAGAAATAGCTAGCAATTTAATCAATAAGTTCAATTAGGTTTGTTATTGAATACATCTTGGTGTTTTTTTCTTTGGACACATGATTAGAAGTTTAAATACTTTGAGAGCTATTATCCATTTTGGATATCTAATATCATGAATTATTGAGAAAACATCATATTAATCTTCTTGGCCACTGTTACTTAAAATTGGCGTCAAATGCGCTTAAATGTCTTTTTTATCGTTAATATTAATTTTAAGGCACATAATTATATTTCCAAATATTTGTTCTCTGTTTCATACCTTTCAAGAAAAGCATAAATACTAAATTGTTCATTGAAATAAATGGTAAATCGATGAGAAAAGGAGGTCGAAATGAGCGATAAAACGCTTGCAATAGCCTTTTTGCTTGGAACGTTGTGCCTGGCTGTTCTAGCTACCGTAATGTTCCCATCAGTGTCTGGTCTGCCTTAGCTCCTGTAAGCATGGCTGAACTCATTCCACCATGAGAATTTGTCGGCGGTATCTAGAGTATTTCTGGTGGTTCTGAATTGGATAGGAGATAGCCAATCAGAACTCAACAGAAAGTTCACTCAAGGAGCCGCAATCGTAGATGCTTTTATGCTATGAAGGCACCCAAATTGTGAGTCCTTTGTGCCTTTGAGCCTCATTGCAGTTCTTTGTGGATCAGCTTTGTGGATTGGCTGGCGGCCTCGGATGGGCCTCTCGATAATGGAATATTTAATCATCGATGGTAATGTTAAATGAGAGAGCACTAATGAAGCCGAGAAGAACCGCGACTGTTGCCACTGGATGGCTGTTGGTGATAATTGGGGGGACGATGGCATTAGTCATCGGCAAGGGAGACCTTACTGTTATCACGGCTGGCATTTTCACATCGTTTGGAGGAATATATGTGCTAAGCTTAGTCGATCCTGCCACCAGACAATTTATAGGAAATGAATGGATCGCAAGACTCTGTAGATTATCCGCGGGCATCATGGGTATGCTAATGGCATTTAGCGGATTAATCGGCTCAATAAATGGCATCCGGGAAACAATGATATTCCATAATCCCACAGGGCTCAGCTTAATATTCATCGGCCTTCTATCATTCTGTTGGGGCATTTATATACTAAATCTAACCATAATTGGTATCCAATCTCAACATTTCTCATAATCTCCATTTTGAGCTTAACTCCGATAGCATTAGCCTGGCCGAATTGTTGGAGTAGGCGTATCCAAGCAATGGAAAAACCAGAACGGATATGGAAGCAAGACATCATGGCCATCGCGAGCAGTTATATGATAAAAAGAAATGTTTTAATAAATAAGATAAAATAATTTAAATTTGATTTCTTAATGAATCATTGATGAAGTAAACATTTGATCCCATTTGTATCATTATGATTGGTGTAAAACCAGAATTGTCCGGGACTACGATCCTTTCTGGCTAAAAGAAAAAACTATATGGTTAATAATTAATATATAACCTCTTTTGTGGATACGAAAACCTTTAATAGGGATTTGGCACTAATAATAAATTTATGATAAGTCCAAATTAAAATCATCAGTCGAAGGAAAAGCCCGTCGTTCGCTTTCTGAAGTTGGATCATATGTCATCCTACAATAGATGACCGTCATGATCGATAATTAATATATTTTTCCGTTTTGGATATCAAAAAGCTTTAATATGAATTAACACCAATTTTGATTTAAATCAAAGGCGAAGACGTATCTCATGTGGTGATCTCAAGATGGCGCTTGCCCCAGTTGAATTAGGATTGATTCCAATATTTGTGGCCATACTTTTAGGTCCGCTCTTGGTTAAAAGGATTGAACAAAACATTGAAACTTTCTTATTTCTGATGGGCATATGCGCTGTTGCTATATCCAGATCCTGGCACATAGGTCTCGTGGAGGAGGCAATCCAGGAACCGATCATAGTCGGTATCGTGCTATCTGTGTTGGTGGCTGGACTGACAGCACACTACCTAGGCCCACACTTTTTGCGCGGCATAAATGACGCTCTCCTGGATGAAATCACTCTGAAAGTAATATTCTTGGAGATTGTAGTCGTGCTTGGACTTTCTGCAATCATCATCACACCTATACTACCGTTCTTCTTGCTAGTGGAGGTGGTGAACCATCTGCCTCTTAAGCGCAGGACACGGGCAAAACTTACGATAATGGCAAGCTTATCCATATGCCTGGGAGCAGTTCTGGCTCTGGTAGAGACGCCGTACTCTACAATAGCCATAACGAAAATGCAGGGATCTCTCCCTTCGATAAATGTCTTGCCATTGGAACTGCAAAGCCTGTATGTAATACTATGTATACTGGCGCTCGGTTTGATCAGCGTTTTCTTCATTGAGGAGAAGGTGACTGCTATGGAGATACAGGCCACGGAAGGCAGAGACGGACTTAAAAACGGAGTTAAAAATATAGCAATGTGGAGTGCAAAGGCGTGCATGTTTGTAGGGGCCATTCTCCTTGTTGGGGTGGCGTTTGGAGCCAATTTCTAAGGAGAGATAGCAGCAGAAATAGCGATTAAAATTTGAAGGTGAACGAAAATGTATGCAGGGATAGAAACCACAAGCATGATAACCCCAATAGCAACACTAATAACCTGGGGTTTATCCTTCGCAGGGGTAAACAAATACGTAAGATCACATTCGATCCATGAAGACAATGGGTTTTACATGCTATTCTCCATATTTGTGAGTTTAGCTGTGGCAATAGCGGTTGCAACTGCAAGCAAGCTTTTGATGGTGCAGACGACCCCTGTCGGCATGGGATTGGCAACAACCGCCGACGTCATAACGGCTATCGCAGTGGTGATAATCTGGGGCATATCCTTCGTCGGCATAACCAGATATATGAAATCCCATTCCACTCAATACGACAATGGGTTTTACATGCTATTCTCCATATTTGTGAGTTTAGCTGTGGCAATAGCGGCTGCAACAGCAAGCAGATTCTTGATTGTACAGACCGCTCCGGCCGAAATGGGTCTAGCTACCACTGCCAATATCATGACGGCATTGGCAGTGCTGGTAATCTGGGGCATATCCTTCGTCGGCATAACCAGGTACCTAAGATCCCATTCAGCAAGATATGATAATGGGTTCTATATGCTCATATCAGCTGCGGCAAGTTTAGCAGTGGCTATTATAGCTGCAGCAGCCGGAAGCAGGATCTCGATGATGCAGACAGCGCCGCTCGACTTAGGCTACGGTGTAACCCCTGTCGATATAGGCTTGTTTGCTATATTCCTAACAGTATTGGCTGCACCTTTCAAGGTGAAGCTGGCTGAAAAGAACCTTGAGGCATTTCTGTTTGTCATGGGTGCCCTAGCAGTCACCCTAACCAGCAAATGGGAATTCGGCCTTGTAAAGCTGGCCGCAGAGGAGCCGGTTCTGAAGGGCATAGTGCCCGCTGTACTGGTTGCAGGCCTTGTATTCTTCTATGGGAAAAATGCCTTCAAGGGCGTTATGAATGGCCTAGTGAAATCATTTCCCATGCCTATGCTGGTCTTCGCAATTGTATTCCTCTGTGGAATGATCTCAAGCGTTATCACAGCCATCATCACATCGCTGTTCCTTGTTGAGATCGTCAACCTGATGCCAATGGAGCGCAAGGATAAGATCAACCTTGTCATAATCAGCTGCTTCTCCATAGGCCTTGGAGCAGTGCTTACTCCATTAGGTGAGCCTCTGTCCACTATCGCCATAACCAAACTGCAGGGTATGCCCTATCACGCAGGCTTCTGGTATCTCTTCGACCAGCTTGGTGTACTCATCATCCTGGGCTGTGCCTTATGCGCTGCATTCGGAGCATTTTATGTGGGCAAGAGGGCAGGCAAGGCAGAGGTCAATGAGATCATTGACGAAGGTGGCTTAAGAGAGGTCGTTGTCAGAGCAGCCAAGGTTTACGTATTCGTAGCCGCTCTGTTCCTTCTCGGCGCCGGAATGGAGGTCATCATCTTCAAGTACTTCACCCACATCCCGGATTTTGTCCTGTATTGGCTCAACATGGTTTCGGCCATTCTGGACAACGCCACTCTGACTGCGGCCGAGGTCTCACCGGCAATGAGCCAGGCTCAGATCACCGCTGCTCTGATGGGTCTGCTGATCTTCGGCGGAATGCTGATCCCCGGCAATATCCCCAACATCATATCAGCAGGAAAGCTGGGGATTACCAGCAAAGAGTATGCGAAGCTCGGAGTTCCAATGGGGCTTGTTCTGGGCGCGATTTTCTACGTACTAATCTTCGTGCTGAAGTTCACCCCCACTCTGGGACTTGGTGCCTAAGCGATGCTTTAAGCATCGCTTTATCTTTTTTTCTCAGGAGAATAATCGATGAACAGCTGTGCTTTTAAGAAATCTGGAGTTGAATAATGAAAAAGATCTCGAATCAATATATTATGATTAATCATTAGTGTTTTAATGCATTATGCCTTAATTCCTAAAAGGGAATGGATCCAAAAAGGAAAAATTCCTTTTTATTAAAGGTCCTTACCAAAATCATTTAATATTCGGAATACATGTTATTAAAATTACATATGGTACAAGAAGAGAGGCCGAAAAGGTCTCCAATAGAGAGGTGATGAAATGCTGCAGGGGAATCCCTTTGAACTAGGTGTGATTGCTTTAATTGGTGTAGTGTTGGCTGGGTCGTTAGGCAGCGCGTTCATCCGGCAAATATTCCAGTTTGATCATAGAAATGCCTCTTTATTAAAGGGGGCCTTTCTTATGGTTGTCCTATCAAGTATAGTGGTTACGCTAGGGCTCTCTGCATCGATCCTCACGCCGATATTGCCGCTTGTGATGCTTATCAGTGCAGTGAGACTTCTACCCATCGGGGGTGGAAGAGCTCGGATGGGTTTTCTGATAATTGGGTGCCTTTCAATAGGTTTGGGAGCAGCTTTAAGCACTGCGGATCTGCCATCCTCTGATATAGCCACTCTGAAACTGCTGGGCTTGCTCTTCCACTGACAATCTCTTTTTCTGCAATCCATGCTACAGTACTCGACAATCGTGCAATAATAGCACCATAATTAATAAAAAAAATAGTTGGGCGGAAGTCTTAAAAAGAATACTGTGATTATAACGTTGAATAATATAATCAAATGTGCTCCTATCTGGTTCTATAAATGCAATGTCATCACGATTATTAAACATCGTTTCGCCATTTTTCTCTCCGTTCTTCTTGATCCATTGCTTGATATATGAGATCAAATTCGCAATGATAATTAGACTACCACCAGTGATTATCGTGATAATAGGTGGATCTATGGGCATACTCGATGTCTCACCATGAATTGCTCATCTTTATTGATGGAGAAGTTCTTTTATCAAGGCTTATAATTTTTTCGCATGCTTTCATTCCAAGAAGTGATGTGTCAGCTTTGTGACATCCCTATACCTGACAACGCCGATCATATTATCACCATTATCGACTACCGGAAGCGCCCTGAAATCGTACCTTGAGAACATATTCAATGCCTCACCCAAAGTGCTCTCTTTCATATTTCAGCTTGACATTCTCGGTCATGCCTATATTTTGCGGCAGAGCCTGATTAGAAGACTACAATTATGTAGAACGCGCCCTACTTGCTTTGTAGCGATATGGGGAAGAAACACGGTTATTCAAGCAAAGTAAAGGGGCGTTACTACGAATTGTAGCGCTTCGGTGAAAGAAAAGGGATAAAAAATCCCAATCGCTTTTCATGTGCCTATATTTCTAGAGTGGGCGCGAATTTCAGAACGAAAATCAGCACGAAGAAGATCGCGCCCAGAACGAGGCCAAATGGAACTCCGAGGTTGGCGTATTCGCTGCTGGTGATGCCTAGCTTACCTGCAGATATGATGTTCGGGATGTTGCCTGGGATCAGCATTCCGCCGAAGATCAGCAGTCCCATCAGAGCAGCGTTAATCTGGAGCTGGCTCAAAGCAGGTCCAATCTCAACCGAGGCTAGCGTCGCGTTATCCAGCAGGGCGGATGTTATGTTAAACCAATACAGCGCCACAGACGGGACGTGGACGAAATACTTTTCGATAATAGTATTCATCCCGCTGCCCAATAAGAGCAACGCACAAACCAATATGTAAACTTTGAATGCTCTAGCGATTACGTCCCTTAGGCCGCCTTCACCAACGATATCCATGACTTCCTCTTTGGCTCCCTCTTGTCCACTTAGAATACTCCGAAGGCAGCGCATAAGGCGCAGCCTAGGATGATGAGTACACCCATCTCGTCGAAGAGGTACCAGAAGCCTGCATGATAGGGCAACCCCTGCAACCTCGTAATAACACTTCACCAGATGCTCTCCCAAAGGATTAGCACTGCTCCCAGGTCGATAGAGAAGCATGGATTATAACCAGTTGATCTTATCCTTGCGCTCATCGGCATTAAGTTCATTATCTCCCTAACAGGATTGATATGGCTGTTATGACGCTGGAAATCATTGCATAGAAAACAATCAGGAAGACCAGCCTGGCATTGGAACTGATTTAACCAGGCCATTCATGAAGGCTCTTGAACTGGCTTCCTTTCCATAGGAGAATGCAAGGCCAGCGACTAGTACCGCCGGTACTAATCCTTCACAATCAGCTCTTCAAAGGCCAGCTTTAGCAGGTCGAATTCCCTTTGCAGGTTGGGTATCTCCTAAGAGTCCATTAGAAACAGAAAAGCCTCAAGGTTCTTTTCAGCTAGCTTCACTTTAAACGGTGCGGCCAGTACTATTAAGATTATAGCAAACAACGCAACGTCTACCGCTGTTACATCAATCCCGGTTATCATTACCATAAACGATCACATTCTTTGCCAGTTAAACCCCGTCTATATACCATCTCACGTTTATGACCGTCCGACCCTCAATGCTCATGATCTTACATCGCTCCAGATCTGGCAACATATCCACTGGGTCGAAAACGGTCGTATTCCATGCTTCTCTTTCATGTATTCTTCAGTTCTTCGACACTATCTGGAGTCGGCTCGATGTTGCTTTCTAGGCGTTTTTATCCGCCGACGCCCTGTTCAGCATGCCTCATACTCTTCTTTCTCGTTCGTGGAGCGTTTTAAAACCTCTGAATAAGAATCTCCTCGTATCTTGGTCTTGACCCTTGTGAAATATACTTGCGATGGAGTTGAGGCCCGTTCGTCTTAATCGTGCGTATCTCGACGGATCCACATCCGTGACATAGAGTTTATTCTTATTATTCATCACCATCTTGATGTCATAGACCACCTCAACTTCGGTGTCCTCCATATCGAGAATCTTCTTGTCAAGGATGTAGTCCTTCAGCAGCACAAAACTCTCTGGAACTTTACATGCGAACTCCTCTACATCTTCGACGTCGATGACGATCTCCTTTTCACCAAAAGACCTGACCTTTTCCCAGGGCACCATAAGAAATGGATAGCCAAATGGGCGGACGATCACCAAATGAGTGACCTCAGCCACTCTATCTTTATCTACGATGATCAGATCTGAAAGCTTGCCTATCTTTTTGCCCTTGCTGAGAACCTTCGCATTGAGTACATCACTCAAAAAATAGATGCCCTCAGGCATGTTATTCTTAGAATTGGCCTTCATGGCTCCACCATCCACCTTACGATGGTGAGAATCTATATGCCAATATGAGCACCAGCATTTAGTCACCTCTATGTTGGAGGCCTTTTCGGCCTCTTTTCTAGGGCCCGATGGTAACTCCCATCGTTAGATATCTGCATCGTTAGTCAACTACCTTTGAAACCGATGAACCATGTATATAGTTGAAACGAAAAATATATGAAACTGAAAATGAGAACAATTGCTACTAATAGGTTCTCATAAAAGGCCTCTTTACTAGCCTTACTTTTATCGTGAGGCGCGTACTTGTCGGTCATCTCATCTCCCCAACTTCTAGCATCGACTTGAGGTCCACTAAGATTGGTCTGCACCTTTAGACTTCATTCGGCCTCGCACCAACAGAGACATGATTGTTACCATCAAGACTACAACCAGGACAGCCATGAGAAAGCCGACGCCAAATTTAATGGTACCCCTCTGGTCCTCTGGTCAACAGGAGAATAATGATAAAAGCGATCCAAACAACTAGCATGGCTACTCCAATCGATGCACCTGCAAGCACCAATCTATCATCCGCGTCCATATGTCTCACCTTTTTATCAAATTTTTGGCTTATGAATAACAATTCATCTCATTTTTTAACCGCTTATTCAATCCATTGGTGTAAGGCTTGTCTGGGCAATATGTTCCCTTAGTTGAAATGATCATCTCCAGGTAGTGCCAGATTCAGAATGCACTATTTTCATGCATAGCCATTCATTCAACGAGTTTCATAAGTGCAGCCATGGGGCCACAGACTGGATTACGTAGGTTACATATAACCATAGGGTCATAGTTGCCATCAGGATGAAGGCAACCGTGTAATCATGCATTTTTATCACCTTTTAGGATTATATTTGCTCCGATTAGATAGCTCTCTTGGCCTTGACTTTCTCCTTCATTCTTCATATGCCCATTTTTGATCCTTCACCTCTCGCCTTCAAGATCCACCCTCGGGGCTGAGAGGTGGCTCTCTTGTTGAGACCCATCCCTATCCTCTCAGCCCTTGGCTTCCCTCTTCTTCACACCTCCTGTTGCCTATCCTAGCCGGGACGATTGCAATTATAAATAAATTAATGAGCAATTGATCTATACACCAACTCCACTATCAAGTAGAGGGCGAGGAACAGGAGCGCCAACATCACGGATACTCCTATTAGCACTCTTTCTTCCTTTTCTCCCCCGAACGCGGAGAAATCGGCAGCGATCTTCTTCATATTGCCATCCATCCAAGCCCCGAAATTCATTAACGGTCCCTCGATGAACCATTTAAACTTCCCAGCTGCCATTCTCAATGGCCAGTCGGTATCGAGGCTAATAGTCCTCCGCTCCGGTGGGTATATTCCAGAGGTTTTGAGGAGGAAGAAGGCAAATGAAGCAAACAGCAGCAGCTGGAGGGTCTCTACAACATGGGGCGCTGTGAACGCCTCAAAATCAACAGTGTAAGGAAGGAGCTGGTAGAGCGGCTGTGGATATAGCCCGATAAAGATACAGAAAAATGCCATTATCCCCATGCCTAATAGCATATGGACTGGCGGGTCCTTTGCCTTCAAGCCGGAGTCGTGGGCAAAGAAGGTGAAGAAAGGAACCTTTATGCCAGCATGCTCGAATACACCTGCTGAGGCAAGCTGCAGAAGAACATATACTATAGCCAGCCCTCCGACTGCCGATGCCTGGACCACCATCGCTTTGGTCACAAACCCGGAGAACAGTGGGAAAGCCGAAATTGATGCCGCTCCCACCAAACAGAAAATTGTGGTCAGCGGCATTGTCTTGTATAATCCGCCAAGATCCGTGATCTTTGCTGTTCCAGTCCTATAGAGCACACTTCCCACGCTCATAAAAAGCAGCCCCTTATAGATGATATGGGCAAAGGCGTGAGAAACTGCGCCATTCATGGAGAGGGCAGTGCCCATTCCTATCCCGCATAGCATGAATCCCACCTGGTTGATTAGGCTATAGGAGAGAACCCTCCTTAGGTTATTCTCCAGGACTGCAAAGAAGATGGGGTACACAGTCATTATAGCTCCGAGCCATATTAAAGGCCAAAAGCCGGCGAAGCCCCTTGCCAGAACATAGACTGCAGACTTGGTTGTATAGATGCTCAAATATACCGAGCCCGAAACCGATGACTCAGGATAAGCATCTGGTAGCCAAGCATGAAGCGGGGGAACGCCAGCATTTAATATAAAACCGATGAAAATTAATAGAGATGGCAGAAGAGCACTACCAGCTCCCCAGCCGATGGCATTAAAGGCGATTGAGCCTGTGCTTGCAATATACGTAACAATGCCTGCCAGCAGAATTATGCCACCAGCTATGTGCCACATAATATACCTAAACCCTGCACTATGCGACTTATCCGTCTCTCCGTACCAGATGACGAGCATGGATGCGACCGACATTATCTCCCAGAAGAAATACAAGCTGATGAGGTCGCCCGCAAAAACTACACCTAGCGCACTTCCCGCATATATGAGCTGGGCCGTGTGTTCACTGCTACTTTTTACATGCAGCGAGTAAATGGTCACCGGGACTGAGGCTAGGGCGAATATGAGTCCAAATAAAAAGCTCAGTTTGTCCACCCTTCCAAAGGTGAGTTCATATTCTAAAAAGGGCAAACGCCCGGCTGAGAAAGGAATATCTCCAAATATTCCTGTATACATTAGAGCAACGTCTATGAACGCTGCTAGAGGGAGGATAATCAAATATGCCTGCCTCAATTTGCCTTTTAAAAACGGTACAAGCAAAGCTCCGATGATCAGTATAAGTCCTGGATGTATCCAGTCAATCATCTGCTTTACACCCCCCTCTTCTCATAATAATCCTCTTCTTTCGTGAGCCAGAGACGCAACCCTTTTGCTGCGTAAATAAGAAAGACGAAGGCTGAGAAACCATATATCGCGTAAAATGCTGTTACGTCTTGCCACCTGAATTCAATGGGCCATTGGATGAATAAACCTGCCAATACCATTACAATAAGGGTGAACGCAACTATTCCGAGGAATAGGTCCCCGTGACGATGACGCGGCTCTGTAGTTCCGAGGAAAAGAAAAACGTATCCAACAATTCCCAGTATGGAGAGCACTGCAAGTATTATTTCCATTCTTTCGTCATCTCCTTATCATATATCTACGATTGATCCCCCATTTTAATCATTATCACAATATACCTACGGCAACTGAGATCACAAATGCAAAATATAATATAGTTACTACTAGCAATGCATAGCCAAGCATTTCAGAGGGAAAGCCATAATAGGTATGCCAAAAGTACTCGCTTCTCTCCCTCGTCTCCTTTCTTTCTTCAATATTTTCCATCCATTTCCCTCCTGACATCCTATATTTCTCTTTTAACCATCCATTGCTCATTTTACTTTTATCAGCCAGGCATCCTCCTTGCCTGCGCCATAAGACTCCGTGACACCTGTTATGATGTAACCGCCATCTTTCGTCTCTTCTACTGAGTTGCCCCAATCATTTCGAGAGCCGCCGAATGTTCTGTCCCACTCCTTATATCCATTCGAATCGGTCTTTATCAGCCACGCACGCCCTAATTTAGAGGCACCAATAGACGTTGTGTTGTAACCTGTGATAATATAACCGTCATCTGTAGTCTGCTGGACGCAGGCACCCGAATCAGAATCGGGCCCGCCGAATGTTCTATCCCACTCCTTATTTCCCTTCGAATCTGTCTTTATCAACCAGACACTCATAATTCCAAGCCCGAAGGATTCTGTGGAACCTGCGATGATATATCCGCCGTCATTCGTTTCCTGAACCGAAAAACCTATGTCACTCTTGGCCCCGCCAAAGGCATTAACCCACTCAATATTGCCGATTGAATCGGTCTTTAATAGCCAAACGTCTTCTTTGCCTGCACCGTAAGAAGATGTGTAACCTGTAATTATATAACCGCCATCTTTGGTCTGCTGGACAGAGGCCGCCTCAGTATCTTTCTTGCCTAAGACTACGTCCCATTCCTTGTTCCCCGCCGGATCGATTTTGATGAGCCAGGCCTTTCTGCCGTCGGAAATTGTTGTATAACCTGCGATGATGTAACCGTTATCATTTGTCTGCTGGACAGAGAAGCCCAGGTCCTCACCTGGCCCCTCGAAGGTTTTGTCCCACTCCAAGATCCCATCCGAATCGGTCTTTATAACCCAAACATGATAATTGCCGATCCAAAAAGACTTTTTCCCGCCTGTGATGATGTAACCGCCATCCCTCGTCTGCTGGACAAAGAAGCCCAGCTCCTTGCCCAAACCGCCGAATGTTCTGTCCCATTCCAAAATCCCCGACTGATCGGTTTTTATCAGCCAGATATCCCCTCTGTATTGGGCTTTTATGAGCCAGGAATATGGAGCATCGGCACCGTAAGATGACGTATAACCTGTGACGATGTAGCCGCCATCTTTCGTCTGCTGAACCCAGGTGCCCACATCATCGCTTGCCCCCCCAAAGGTTCTGTTCCATTCCTCTTGGGGAATTCGGCCGAGAGATATGTTACCGGGAGCGGTAAACGCCATTTCGGGATTGGCTGAAGCTAAGAAGGCCACCATCAACAACGGCAACATAAGGATAAATCTCTTGGTCATTTGTTGGGTAATTCGGCGCAATTGTGACATTTTCCCCTCATTCTTACATCAATCCAGGTATTCCGATAAGATAAAATTTGGAAATATTATCTTCATACGCCTCCGAAGACATCCCCTACGGCCATTTTCACAAGGTCGAAGATATAGAACATATTCGGATATACGAAGAATATGATGGAGAAGATTGCAGTTATTGCTAGAGGGACGACCATCAAAAGAGGGGCCTCCTTTCTCTTCTCCTCTCCGTTCGTGGTTATATCTCCCACAGGCTTCCTGAAGAATGCTGTGTGTATTATGGGGAAGAAATAAACGACGTCCAGCAACGAGCTTATCAGGATGACCGCTAAGAAGATCAATCCATAGGGAGATGTTGCTGCCAATGCCCCAAGGCAGAGATAAAACTTGCTGATGAACCCGGCTACAGGTGGGATCCCAACCATGCCTATCGCAGCTATGCTGAAGGCTAGCATGGTTATAGGCATCGTTTTTCCTATCCCGGCCATCTCGCTTATCTTCCTCTTCCCTGTAGCTACCATAATAGCGCCTGCACAAAGGAACAGCGTTATCTTCATGAAGCCGTGGAATGGTATGTGAAGCATCGCCCCTCGCACTCCGTTCTCTGTCAGCAATGATGCACCCAGAATTATGTAGGATAGCTGGCTGATGGTGGAGTATGCAAGCCTCTTTTTAAGGTCGTCTTGAGCAATGGCGAAGAAGGATCCGACAAGCATGGTAAAGCTTGCAATTATGGCCAATACCAACCACAGGTTGAGCTCATGCATCAGGTCCACGCCGTAAACATAGCAGACCAGGCGCACTATGCCAAAGACGCCAGCTTTAACCACCGCCACAGCATGTAGTAGAGCACTTACCGGTGTCGGCGCTACCATCGCCGTGGGCAGCCATGAGTGAAAAGGCATCCACGCGGCCTTCATGAACCCCAGCAGGAAGCAGAAGAACAAAACTATCACTATCGCTTGAGGTGCCAAACCGAGGGCCTTTATTCCCCCGGCTGTGAACTCGGTAGTTCCGGTGAGGTAGTAGATCGTCATCACCCCGAAGAGAAGGAAGGCGCCCGCGGTTATTAAATAAGCGAAATATTTATGCCCCGCCCTCAAAGCCTCCGGTGTCTGCTCATGTATGACAAGCGGATATGTGGACACAGTTATTATTTCATAAAATATAAACATGGTGATTAAATTTGCAGAGAGAGCAACTCCCAACGCTCCAAATATGGCGAGGCAGAAGGCAAAGAAGTATCTCGTCTGCGCATGCTCTTTCAGCGTTCGCATGTACCCTATGGAGTAGATGGAGACCAGAATCCAGAGAGAGGACGTGGTAATTGCGAATATTTCGCCAAAGGCGTCAACATTGAATCCAATATAGATGCCCTTGAACATCGAATGGAATAATACATATTTTATTGTATCTCCTTTTAGAATCTCCGGTGCCATTGACAGAACAAGCGAAAACATCACCAAGCTCGCCGCAATAGTCCAGCCTTCTCTCATATTCGGATGGTTTCTCGATGGCAGGATCAAAGCTGCAGCAATCGCTGGGCACAGGATGACAAACAACGGCGTCATTAGCTCCATTATATGGTCACCCCCATTCTCAAATTCCCTAAGATGTGATTGATCAAAAGCAGAGGAACATTTGTGAGCCAGATGATTCCTATAATGATACAAAGAGACGCGAGGAACAGCATAGGCGCCGTCATGCTAAGAGGAAGCGCTTTGCCTTTTTCTTTGACCATTCCCGTGTCTTTTGTCTCATCGGGCTTCACAAACCACATTTGATCTATCACCCTCCAGTAGTATACCAAGTTAAGGAGGCCGCTTAACAGCAATACCGCCACGAAGGGATATTGAGCGGCATCTAGGGAGGCGATAATCAAGAACAACTTAGAGGCAAATCCAGCGGTTGGCGGAATTCCTATCATAGAGATTGCAGCAATCGTAAAGGCTGTGCTGGCATACGGCATCTTCTTTCCCAAGCCTGCAAAATCCCTTATGTCCCGCAATCCCTCCTGCTGACTGATAGCGCCAGCCGACATGAATAGACAACCTTTCCCTATGGCATGATTTAATATTTGCGCAACTGCCCCAACGAGCCCCCAGGGAGATAAGGGAGATAATCCCACTCCTAAGAGTATATACCCCATCTGGGATATCGAAGAATAAGCTAGCATCCTCTTCAGGTTTCGCTGTTTTATGGCCCAGATTGAACCTGCCAGTATCGCTATTGCCGCAACCCAGCATATTAACATATCAAGCCCGATGAAGTGCTTGATGAAATTTAGCGTGAAGACGGAGTAAAACATCCTGATTAGGATATAGAACATCACTTTCACGTGCACTGAAGCCATTATTGAGCTTATTGTGGAAGGAGCATAAGTATATACATCGGGCTGCCATAGATGAAGGGGGAATATGTACGCCTTTATCATCACACCTACAACTATCATGGCAAAGGCCATTTGAACCGCTTTGTTGTCGTATACAACTGGCAGCAAAAGCCTCATGTCACCGAAATTGAGTGTTCCTGTGACCGAATAAATCCAGCAAACACCAAAGATATAGAAACATGCGCCTATAGAACCCATTATTACGTAATTATAAGCCGATCGTAGTGCTCTCCCGCCGGCGATAGCTATCAATGCGTAAGCAGTCAGAGAGGCTATCTCAAGCCAGATGAACATGTTGAACAGGTCGCCGGTAATGGTTATTCCGAACATTCCCGCGGCCATGAGCTGAACAAGGGTATAGAAGGTGGGATGCTTCCTCTCCTCTATTTCATGCTCTACATTCCTCTTGGAATATATTAATCCCAATATAACCATTGATATTACTATTACCAAGAGGTAGCAATTCATGGCATCATCAACGTACTCTATCCCCCAGGGCGGCCTCCACCCTCCCTGCCAGTAACGGATAGGCCCAACAGTTAGGACGTGATTCAACATGAACAGGGACAAGACCAGGAAGATGGAATCCATGGTTAGGGCCAAGTAGAAAGGCAGCTTCTTATTCAAATATCCCATCATCAGCATAGTATAGGCTGTGAACATGGACAAACCAACTATGAGCACGGGGAACTGTTCAACCAGAAGAAGAGGCATTTCTCACTTCACCTCCTTCTTTTTCAAATTCCTTCTCTTTCTCAATTATCTCGGGCTCTTCTATGGTCCCGTATAGCTGATATATCCTTATCAAAATGGCAAGGGCGACTGCGGTCGTAGCAGCGCTCACGACAATCCCAGTGAGCATGAGCACATGGGGCAGGGGATTCACGTATATGTATCCTTTCGCCTCTGCCTGTTCCCATATAATCGGTATGGTTCCTGTTTTTAAGCCCCAGGTAGTTAAGATATTCCTTCCTACATCCCCGAGGGATACGACCCACATGAAGAATGCTGATTGAAATAGACTTAGCCCGATAAGTTTCTTTAAGAAATTCTCCTTAACTACCGTTGCAGAAAGACCTATAATAATGATGAGCATGGCGATCCAGAAGTTGTATTTTTCAATGAAATGTTGGAATATCCAGTCCATCATTCTTCATCACCTCCCATCTCTTCTTCCTCTTTCCATGCCAGATCGAAATACTGCGAGACGAATGCTGCCATCACTGTCAACCCTATGCCCGCCGATACCATGTAACTCACCAGAAATGACCTCGCCCCTGCTACGCCCATGAATTCTGTCACAGGCCAAAATGCGGGCATGTTCAGCCATTGCGCAGTGCCTAGGCTGAAGAGGACGCATATCCAACCAGCCCCATTGTAAAAGAACAGCCCAAGGCTCTTGAACAAGACATTAATAGACTCCGGCATCATCTCTGATCTGCCCAATTCATGGCCAAAGACGGTTATATAAAGGATGAAAGCGGCTGCAAGTACTGTTCCACCTTCGAATCCACCGCCCGTCCCGCTTGAGCCTATCATCACATACAACCCAAATAATAGGGTCAAGGGGAACATTATATTCGTAGTCATTTCTATTATGAGGTCCCTCTTGTATTCTCTCGTCTCCGGGGTCATAGTCTTCCTCGCCTCCTTACCAGTAATATGACACCAATAGCACCTGTTAGGATGACGGTTTCTTCGCCCATTGTATCGTAACCTCTGTAATCCGCAAGGCCCGAGGTCACACTATTTATCATAGCCGTCTCATTCACGGTTCTCTGTATGACCCTAACTGGCCAGTTATACCTGTAGACGCCCAGCTTTCCGTCAACTGGATCTTTAATAAAATACCATTCCTGGGGATCGTTAGGATCGTTATAAAATAACTCCCCTTCTCTGATGAGAACATCCCATCCCCCTTCATAGATCCGTCCACCATACCACGTTCCCTGTTCGAATCGCTTGATTGTGTAGTTTCCCTCTATGGTTGGATAATTCTCATTCTGGGCGCCTGGGATTGAAGGGCCATGAATAAATCCCATCTTTTCTATTTTATTTAGAATTTCTTCGGGAAGGACGCCTGCTTTTAAGTTATCCACCAATCCGGCGGATTCATTAACGCTAAATAGCTTGATATATTTATTTACAGCAGAATTCTCGTCCCCGAAAGAGGGCAGATCCTCAACAGCGTAAAAGGATACCGCTGTAAGAATGATCGCCGTCATGAGACCGAATAAAGTCAAAGTTTTAATTTCACGAGGTATCATTATTTCTCCCACCTCGGTACTCTCGATAGACAGGCCATCATCAGAGCAGTTGAGGCTCCGGCACCGACAGCTGCCTCAGTAAACGATACGTCGGTTGAGCCCAGTTGCATCCATACATTTGCCATTATAAAACTAAAAGCACCAGTCAGGACTATCGCAGCTAAAAGGTCCTTAGTCCACAGCGCCGCTATCGTAATTAAAACAAGAAATATTAAAATTAATAGATCAATAGGAACTATCATTTTTCTTTCCTCCTACTATTCTCCACCAAAGACCCATCCCACATATTTTTGCATGCCCTGGTCCACCACCAGAGAATCTCCTGGCTCTTTGGCTATGGCATGACATGTGTACCTACGCTTCTCTGGGTCGACAAGTATTGTTACCGTCCCCGGAGTCAATGTGATGGAAGTAGCAAATGCTAGCATGGCAAAATCGCTTTTCAGCATTGGAGTGTCGAATTCAACTATTCGAGGGTCTATAGGCAGGATGCCAAGAATGCGTTTAGCGACGTCAACGGCGGCCAGATAAATCTGCCATATCTCCCAGCAGATGTACGGAATGAGCCTTTTCACCGTCAAAAGCACCTTATCGCCTCGGCGGGGCACAAACATCTCCCAGGTGAGGAATGTAACGATTAATGCCGCCAGTACACCTCGTGAAACTTTGGTGAAGTCGTAGGGCTCGGGGAAATAAACGGACCAAGCTGACAGGAGCAACCAGAATATGAACATGAGGGAAAAGGTCAGGACCATCCTAAATGTCCTGTTCTCACGTTTCAAATCCTCCGGAGAAAAGGCCACTGTCATCTCCATCACATCCTTTTATCTCCCGTCTTCCACACCGGCACGCCGGTAACATACGCAGCTTTCATCAACGCATGAGTGCTACAAGGGCCAGCGAATAGATAAAAAAGCGCCACCATGAGAAGCTTTATGGATATAAAGGTAAAACCTTCATAAATCATACAGCCAAATAATACGAGAATCTGGCCGAGGGTATCGCCCTTCCCGGCGGCATGTATTCGGGTATAGAAATCCGGGAATTTCAAAAGCCCCACGGGCCCGAGTATCATAACCAACGAACCGGCTGCCATAAACATTGTTGATATTATATCTATCGCGAGCATATTTCTCCCCTCTCAGCATATTTGGCAATAATTAAGGTGCCAACGAAACTAATTGCTGCATACATTAATGCTACATCAATGAATTGTGGCCTTTCGATTATGTAGCCAACTACGACTAAGAGCACAATCGCCTTTGTCCCTATCATATTCACAGCAACAATACGGTTGAAGGTCCCTGGTCCGACGATTGCCCTGTATGAGCATACTAATATGGTGCAGGCAATTATTATCCCGACTGCAACAAAGGGTATTATCATCAACGATCATCAATTATCGTGTGCAAAAAGCAAGTATAAATACTTTTCGAGTTAATCCCAAAATCATTAATAACCAATAATCATGGGAAATACATGGCAAAAATTATTGACTTGTTGCGTAAAAAGGATTTTAACCTAAAAAGGTATTTACCGATGCCAACGGAAACGATATCGATAAAACTGGGAGGAATTTGTATATTCATGTCGCCATTTTATACATCATCTTTTGTCTTGATATTTATAATCAATATTTACGCGTATCCTCTATTACCCACGGGTTTTAATAATGTTTCCTGTGATCTAATGTTAATTATCGATCATACTGGTTTCTTATTAGGAAGCTTATGTCTTTATGAAATCAATAATAACAAATCCAACGCGAAAAAAGATCATTCGAATTCAATTTCGTAATTTCTCAAAAAGCGATAATTCGCCGTAGATGGAACAAGGGATTGTTTGATGAGGCTGTCACGAAACTAGGACGTATTCAAGTATAAGTTTCCACATTTGTTCTTAATCAGCAACTACTATTTGCGCCACAAATCTTCATGGTTCATTGAACCATACAATAAGGATGAAAACCGATGTGGTAATGAATTTTTCATAATAATACATTAAGATAGCAAAAAACGTGCCCCAAAATCGTTCAATTCAGTTTTTGAATAATTTTACTAGAAGTTAAATTGGCTAAATGAAGGTTATACTATTGCTTACCGGCACTATCTTTGCAATACTTCACTCCTCAGCCATTTCAGATCCTGGCCGGCTTAGCCTTTCCAAGCGCCCATTTTATGTAGTCTCCGGCCGGAAACTCATGAACAGATGTGGCAACGATCAGGCCCTCGCCATACTTCCCAACGACAAGAATAGATCTATCCTTCGAATCCTTTAGAACGGTGTCGAAGCCCTCGCCAGGAACGAGGTAGCCGTCGCACTCCGGCGTTAAGGTGCAGAGCAGGCAGGAGCACTCATCCTCCGATGGCTCTACAGTATGTGAGCCGTACTCGCAGACATACTTCAGCTTAAGCGGCAGCCACTCATAATTATGTTCCACCATCGGCCCGAAGACTGTGAGAACTCCGCCATTTCGCACAAACTCAGCTATATTTGACCTGGTCCTTTGCAGAGCAGGGAGAGCCTTGGAATACTGTGTATGGGCAAAGCCCGTCGGTATCAAAACCATCTTGTACTGAGGCAAAAAGGGGCTTCCGAGGATGCTAGGCTGAAGGAACTGGTAGCTTACTCCCAGATCCTGGAAGAGCTTCTCAAACAGGAAACTGCGATCGCTTATGACTGCGATATCCGGCATACAAATAGTATTGTCGATCGTCAGGGGAAATTCTTTATGGTGCTCGCTAATATGAGCGAATATTTCAGAAATATTCCCACCAAGCTTATTACTACGTAACACGGGAATAGTAGTCGCGAGGATATATGGAACAAGAACTTATGAGAATCGGGGTCTCACTACCGGAGAAGCTCCTGAGCAGATTTGATGAGATAATACTCCAGCGCGGCTACTCCTCACGCTCAGAGGGCATAAGAGATGCGATTAGAAACTACATCGTACATTATGAGTGGATGAGCGATGTCCAGGGAGAGCGTGTCGGGGTTATAACGCTTGTTTATGCCCACTCACAACGCGGCCTGGTTGATAACTTGACAGAAATACAGCACGAGTTCGGAAGCATAATCCAGTCGAGCCTGCATGTTCATCTGGATCATGATAACTGCCTTGAGGTAGTTGTGCTCAGAGGCGAGGGGCAGGATGTGAGAAAGGCCGCTGAAAGAATGATGTCACTGAAAGGCGTGAAGCATGTTAAGCTCACTACAACGTCGGTAGGAAAAGAGCTGTAATAATGGTAGATGAGATCTATCCGGGCATCTATGCAATCGACCTCGATGGCCATCGAAGGGTCGCGACACTGCCGGCCAAACCTTTGCCCGTTTACGGCGAACGCATCTGGCAGGGCTATAGGATCTGGGACCCCACCAGGTCAAAGTTCGCTGCACTGCTGCTAAAGTTGAAGAGTCGTCCGGATCTGAACCTCTTGAGAGATTCCAAAGTCCTCTACCTTGGCGCTGCTACAGGCACCACAGTGAGCCATGTAAGCGATGTAGTAAGCGAAGGTCTCGTATATGCAGTTGAGTTCTCCTCGCGCTCTATGCGCGACCTTCTCAGATTATGCGAGGCGCGTGAAAATATAGTGCCCATACTGGCCGATGCAGCTAGGCCGGAGATGTATTGCGCGCTTGTTGAGCCCGTTGATGTTATCTACCAGGATGTAGCACAGCGCAATCAGGCTGAAATAGCAGTGCTGAATGCTTCTAGATACCTTAAACCTGGAGGCTGTCTGCTGCTCATGATCAAGACGAGGTCGATAGACGTAACAGCTTCGCCAAAAGATGTTTACAAATCTGAAATAGAAGAACTGAAAGGCATGGAGGTGCAGTATTCAACTGATCTCCAGCCATTCCATCATGATCACTGGGCCGTAATAGCCAAAAAGGTCTAAGACCTTCCCAGGATCTTCATAATTTCATCAGCGATTATATTCGGCAGAAGCCTGATGTATCCGATTATTGGAATTCTGATTCTTGCAACACCAATTACCCAATCCTTTTCTACAGGCGTAAAGTAGCTTATGCCTTCTCCTACATAGGTTCCATTCTTCAGGCCAATGATGCCAAGGTCAATAGGAGGGCTCTGGTAGATGATCAAACCAGTATTTTTATCCATATATATTCCACTGCCGACCTGCGTTATCTGGTCCCTATGCACCTGTAGATATGTGATATTGGCCATACCAAAGATGGTTCCAGCATTTTGGTCTATGACATCGTTATGATCACCTTTTGTTATGTAGCCCGAAAAAGGTGCGTCAGGGCCTCCGCTCCACATGGGCGTTCCCTTTTCCACATAGCTTAGCGCGCGGTGAATTATAGGCGTGGCCTTATCCTGCGGGATACCCAATCCCAGAAGTGCCTTTGCCTGATCAACTAAGTTTAAACTCTCCTTGCCGTAAGGTCGGTATAATATGACATCTCCCGGATTATTGAATGCTTTATAGCCGGTCTTTTCTGCATCATCCCATGTTATGACATCTGTCCTAGATGCTCCCTGCACCACTATTATGTCGCCGATATTCAGGTTAGGAACCATGCTGCCGGATTCCACTGCAACCATGGGAGTCCAAAGGCCCACGGCTATCTGCGATACCAGGGAGATGACTCCCACAACCACCACTACGAATATTATATCTTTGACGAACCCAGGGAGTGGGAGATTGTCGAACCGTTCTCGGATACTCATCAGCCATATTTATCAGCTTGTACGCTCTTATACCCCTTTCGATGCTTGAGATAGTGCAGAGGTTTGCCGAGCAGGGCTATCAACTCGATCCTGATGCCCTGGAGATCATTAAGTCATATCCGGGAATTAAGGATGATCTTATCAGGCGCATCATCAGCAGCCTTGATGGCTCTATTGCAGTGGTCAATGCTTCTCATGTCTCATGCATAGTAACTGACAGCACGCAGCCATTACAAGTAGTTCCTCATAACTGCACTGTGATCAAGCCACTCAAGGATAAGTACCCAGCACCACCTGCAGATCAGCCTATCATACCTAAGGCGGAGCTAAACTGCGATATAACAGGAAGATCCACCTGTATAGGGGAGTATGAGGATTTCATCAGATACTTCCGTGATAGGTATTCCAAGATAAGGGAGATGCTATCCGGAAGACTGAACTCCCGACCGATAGAGAGCCTGGGCAAAGGCACATCTGGCAGAGAGGTCTCGCTCATAGGAATGATAATGGATGTCAGGACCACCGCCAAGGGCAATCGCATACTAGAATTGGAGGACCCAACAGGCATGGTCACAGCCATAATCCAGAAGGACTCGGAGATCTTTGATCAATCCAAGTTCATACTACCCGATGAGGTGCTGGGCGTTACTGGCGTATCAGACGGAAATGGCCGTATATTCATCAAATCTCTAATGTGGCCCGACATGCCAAATCAATGCAGGCCGCTTGAGGCGGGAACAGGCTATGCTCTACTGACCTCAGACCTTCATGCCGGATCCAAATACTTCCTAGAGGATGCTTGGCAAAGGTTTGTCAGTTGGGTGAACTGCGAGACGAACGATCCATCCGGCATGGCTGCTCAGGTGAAATATATCGTCATAGCAGGGGATCTGGTGGATGGCATAGGCGTTTATCCAGGGCAAGAAGAGGATCTTTCTATTAAAGATATTTATGAGCAATATGAGAAGGCTGCGCTGTGCCTTAACAGCATTCGCGAAGGCATCAGCATTATCATAGCGCCAGGAAATCATGACATAGTAAGGCAGGCGGAGCCCCAGCCTTCTTTGCCTGAATCCGTTCAGAAGTTTTTCAAAGGCGATAAGCTCTTTGTAGGCAATCCTGCTTGGGTAACTTTAGGAGGCACATCTCTTCTAATTTATCACGGCCGAAGTATCGATGATCTTGTCCTCAGAATTCCAGGGCTCTCTTATGGCGAGCCTGAGAAGGCTATGATTGAGATGCTGAGAAGAAGGCATCTTTGTCCTGTATACGGTGGCAGAGTCTCCATAGCCCCTGAGCATGAGGATCATTATGTAATATCCAGGCCGCCTGCGATATTACATTGCGGTCATGTCCATACTGTAGGCATAGCCAGGTACAAGGGTGTGGCAGTCATAAACAGCGGTACATGGCAATCTCAGACAGAGTTCCAGAAGAAGATGAATATACAGCCGCAGCCTGCTGCCGTTCCAATAGTAGATCTAGCAACGATGAAGGTGAGAAAGCTCCTGTTTGCGTAGAAAACTATTGTGCTTCCTTGAACTAACTGCCTGATAGAGCAAGCCAGCTGGGCAGATGGTCTGAAAAGTCTAGTTTAGTAATCTTCATGGCATTGAAGGCTGAATTTTCCAAAGATTGCCAGCTGCTGATTGTGACTCCTTTCTAATGCTTCGATAAACTGTATAATTTATACTATACTGTGTATCATCATAATAATTATGATGATATAGTTATCTCGCCGGACATTCGCGCATATTTTACTATTAGACTCAGGCCGATGACTTGTTAATACGAATATTATTATACAGGATATATTCTATGTTAGTCAGGAGTGTTTTTGAAATTATACGGCTAACCGAATGTGATTTTACCAATATCAATTGCTATCATTATTATCTACTAATAGAGATTCCTTCAGTGAAATGTCAATAAACGTAATTTTTAGATTGGTATGTCTTACCAAAAAATATAAGTACATCTAGCGTTAACATACGTCTATATTATAGGATGTATGAGGTGAGAATTATGCAGAAAATAGGAATAGTAATGGTGTTGGCCGTGGCATTGTTCGCTGTGCCAGCTCTGGCACAGAACGCAATCAGCGGAAGTGGCAGTGTAGATATCCTCGCACAGGGGATATTTGAGGCAGATGGCAGTGCAGTGCAAATCCCTCCAGGCGAGAACGCAAATCTTGATGGCGTAATAGTAGGGAACGATAGGGCCTTGGCCTTCGGAACTGCATGGGGACATTGTGGTGCCATACCTAATGCACAGAACAACTTGGAGATCAAGAAGAATCAGCAATCAGGTAACTCAGTATTCTCTTCAACAACGGGCTTCCTGACCAACACAACTCCTTTGATCAACGCAGAACAGATTAGGGTTGGAGACAGGCAAGCTCTGGCATTCGGTTCCGGTAATGCCGTCAATAATGTAAAGATAGTGACCAATCAGATGGGCGGGGAAATATTAACAGTCGCCTAAATATAATGCAAGGTTCTTCAGCCCTGAGTGACGCAAAATGAATACTACCCTAAAACCCACCAGAATTGTCCTGGTGGGTACCGCCTTTCTTTTTATATATCTCTGCATCTCAATAGGGATGGCATCTCCTTCGAGCTCCAGCAATCCTGGATCACTCGATAAGGTAAAAGAGTTTCATGCCAATTTCATGAACAACGAGATTTATGATAAACATAACTCTGACATAGGCCAGCTAAAGCTTCCTGGCAATACAGTCGTCTTCCCGTGGGCAACACAACAGGTCTCAGGTTTAACATCGCATGCAAAAGTAGCATCCGCACATCCACAGAAAGAGAAAGTAACCATGAGTGGTCCCCAGTCGGAAGAGAATGTGCAGGACCTCAAGGCAATGAATGAAATAAAACAAAGGGATATACTTTATGACGAATCCCAGAAAAGTAATTCGGGGTCTGCTAATTTATCCAATTTAATGGATGTACATGTACAGGGGAAACCAAGCAAGGAAGAACAACATTATAATGACTTGGATAGCTTGGGAAATATTGATCCTGAGACGCTCGTGGATAATGCGCTAAATTCAGATAGCCAGAATAATATGGGCGCAAGACGTAGCCCCGGCAACTACATGAATATAGATGTCAGCGGCATAACAGTAAGCGCAATAAACACCGTTGAGGGCGGGAGCGCAGTTGCGACCTCCAACATAATCATAAACCCTGTGCAGGTCATAGACGGTTCTTCTCAAGCGAGCGAAAAGATATAAAGAAGTAGTATTACATTTTCTTATATTTGCAGAAGCTTCTTCTTATTTTGGCTACAAACATTGCTTTTACATCGTCGATCTTGACTGTTTGAACTTATATGTATATGTTATGATACCCAATTCGCTTACACCGATTTCACTATCCATGCACAATGGTTCTATTATTTATGCAGCATATCTCGTGAGAAATTTTCTAGGAAAAATATCTACAAATATCTTCCTCAACACTTAAAAAATCACCAAAAGGTATAAATATAAAAGAGATTTATTATTGGAATAAACAAAGAGATTTACGGGGTGAGACTATTAGAAGAGTAGCAATATTCTTTGTACTGGCTATGGCTGTGGCCGCCTTTGCGGCTCCTGCTATGGCACAGAGCATGGCTTCCGCCGGAACTGGCGGTGTAGATATCCTTGGAACGGGAATATTTGAGACCGAGGGCAGCGCATTCCACGTCCCAGGCAATTCACATACCAACTTCGATACAGTCGATGTTGGAAACGATAATGCCCGAGCAATCGGTGTCGGCGGTGCCCAGTTTGGAGCTTTTGCCGACAACACAAAACAGGTTACCGCACAGAACAATCTGAAGATCAAGAAGAACCAGGACTCTGGCGAATGCCAGTGCTGCCAGGCAATCAGTGAAAACTGCCCCTGCCAGGATTGCTGTACAAGGTACAATATAGAGCAGATCAAGGTCGGAGACAGGAGTGCCCTGGCTATCGGTGTTGGAGGCTTCCAAGCCGGTCCGTTCAACCAAAACACAGTATCAGTTTTGGCTCAAAACAACCAAGAGATCGTAACCAATCAGCAGTAAATTCAGGGTTCGTTTCGGCCCTGGGCGGTATTGTATGAAGAAGATATTTGGACCCATCAGCATAATGCTGGTGGGAGCCATTTTTGTTTGCCTTTTGATCGGATTATCTACAGCAGGGAATACCGCAGATCCCCTATTCAAGGTCAAGGAGTTCCACTCAGACTTCCTAAACCACAAGCAAGACATTCCATCCGGAGATCTAGCGCTTTCCAGGGATGCATTCTACTTCCCATGGGCTCCGCAACAGCCTGCATCCTTCGATGCCTCGAATGTCATGCCGCACGCCAAGCCCACGAAGGAAACAATCTGTGTGAACTGCACCAACTCAAATGCACAGCTGGATGATCTGTTGGCGATGAACTCTGTGAAGCAGAGAGATGTAACTTATGACGATTACCAAAGAAAGGATCAAAGCTCACCGAGCTTGGTCAACTCAATGGATGCACATGTTTACGGAGGACAGGGCAAAAAGGAATTGCATAGCTATGATCTTAATAATGACAGCCTTGAAAAACATATAGATGATGCTGTTGATTCCGGCATGAATAAAGCCTATGGAGCAAGCGCTGATGGAGTTCCAGGGAATAAACGCGCTGAAAACTATATGAACATAGATGTCAGCGGAGTAACAGTGAGCGCAATAAATACAGTTGCAGGCGGAAGCGCAGTTGCAACCTCCAACATAATCATAAAGCCTGTGCAAATGATCATATATCCATCAGAGGTCGACGAGAAGCTTAAATAAGATATGGCTGGCATAAGAGTTCTGCTGGCCAGCGTTTCTGTTTTCTTCAGTTCTTAGTATTTTTCGCTATGTCCTCTCATATTTTGAAGGCAATAACCCATACAATCATAATTGTGAGTTCTTGATTTGTTTGATTCTCCTTGCCATCTGGCCATAGAAGTACAATCAGCCCTATGGTAATCAGCATAAGTCCGATGGCCATAATGGTCATGCACTCCTCCTAAACAGGAAGAAGGAGATTATCATCAAAGCTATGGCTAGAAGCATTGAAGCTATGGCCATGGCTGGGCTTGAGCCGAAGACTATTGGAATCGGACCTATCAGTATGACGCCGCCAAATCCTGTATTGCCCTGTCCCGAACTGCTCTGCATTATATTTTGGACAAGGGATATGATTACAAGCAGAAATCCTGTAGCAATTAGAAGCACGCCTAAGTCGCGTCTCATTTCTCCACAGTTACATGCATAAACTATAAGGGCATTTTGAGATAATCTTAAGGTGATATGACCATCCAGAGACCTAGGGGTACCAGGGATTTTCTTCCTGATGATGCCTGGCGAAGAAGCACAGTCAGGAAGGCGATGCAGAAGGTGCTTGAGAGCTGGGGATACCAGGAGATAGCCACGCCTACGTTCGAGCATCTCGAGCTTTTTACAATAAAATCAGGCGAATCTGTGCTCGATGAGATCTACAGCTTTAAGGATAAGAGCGGCCGCGACCTGGCTCTCAGGCCAGAGCTTACGGCACCTGTTATGCGCATGTATGTGAATGAGCTTCAGAATGTCGCAAAGCCTCTGAGGCTCTATTACTACGGAAGCTGTTTTCGTTATGAGCGACCTCAACGCGGACGTTTCAGGGAGTTTTGGCAGTTCGGAGCCGAACTCATAGGCGGAAACAAGTCCGATTCTGAGGCAGAGGTGATTGCGCTCGCAGATCAAATGCTGAAGAGTGTAAATATTCGTGGGGACATCCACGTTGGCTATCTTGGGCTGATAAGATCGATACTCGGAAAGATAGAGCCAGAGCGCCGACCCGAGATTATGAGGATGATCGATAAGAAAGAACGCGAGAACCTCGAAGCATATCTGCAAAAGATTGGAGCAGAGGATATCGGTCTACTGGATCTAATTGACCTCAAGGGAAGGGATGCCCTAGAAAAGGCAGTAGAAATCTCTCAGGCTATTACGGATATTGAGGATAAATCTGCTTCTAGTTCCAGTGACAAACCGATACAACCTTCCGCACAGGCTTCTGCTGAGGGCAAGGGCAGGACATCGGCCCGAACTGGAAGGAACGTGAAGGCTGAGAGTGGACTTGAAGACTTTCAGAGGACAATTGAGCTTCTGGATTCGTATGGCGTCGATGCTGTCATAGACTTCGAGATTGTTCGCGGCCTTGAATATTACTCAGGAACAGTTTTCGAGATCTATGCCGAGGGCCTGGGCGCACAGAGCCAGATCTGCGGCGGCGGAACATATGAGCTGGCAGGTCTCTTCGGAGGAGCTGAGACATCATCCACTGGCTTTGGGCTCGGATTCGATAGAATAATGGAGATAGTGCAGATCGATGAGCTCAGACGTTCTCCTGTAGTCCTTGCGTATACGCCGGATGTCAAGTTGGAAGCCGTCAGACTCGCAAAAAGGCTTCGCGATCAGATGCCGGTTGTGCTGGATGTCATGGGCAGAAGCCTCGGCGCACAGCTTAAGGCAGCAGGCGGGTACGGGGCAAAACATGTGATAATCGTAGGAGAGAATGAGCTGAAATCAGGAAAACTCATCCTCAGAAATATGGAGACGGGCATGCAGGTGAGCCTGCCTCTTGAGGAGATCGCAGATCGGCTGGCGGGAGAGTATACTTGCGCTTGAGGGAGTAGTAGTAGTAATAGTGTAGAGCTAATTAGCGCCCGTTCTTCACAATGGCCTCAACCTAATCCATAAACTCAGGGCGGCGCATTTCCTCAAGTTCCTCTGAAGTGAAATATTCCTGCCAGGTCTTCGGCTTGACCACAAACAGTTAAACATATATAAAAGATGACATATCAGCTTTCGGCTAAGGGCATACGTGTATGCCGTGAGATTTTGGAAAAATAAAAGAGAGATAAAGTCAGAAAGTCAAAGCAGCCCCATATTTTCAAGCTGCTGCCTGACGATCCTGACTCCCTCTTCACATTCCTCAGGCGATTTTCCGCCGGTGACGACCAACTTGCCTGAGCTGAATATCAATACAACCACTTTGGGCTGCTTAATCCTGTAAACTAAGCCGGGGAACTGCTCAGGCTCATATTCGATGTTCTCTAGGCCAAGTCCTAAAGCTATTGCATTCAGATTTAGATCGGTCTTCAAATCTGCACTTGCCACTATGTTTTGGACATGAATCTCAGGCTCTAAATTAATGTTCTCAAAGCCGATGGATTTGAGTGTGCTAGCCATATTTGTTATAACCGTTCTAACATCCTCGACATTCTTTGCACCTGTGCATACAACCTTTCCTGAGGTGAATATTAGAAAAGCAGCCCTGGGAGACTTAACCCTGTAAACGAGGCCTGGGAACTTCTCCTTGTTGTACTCTGCACCCTCGAGCTCGGCCTCAATCTTGTGCAGATCGAACGAGTCCGCCAACTTCGTAGATGCGACAACGTTCTCTATATTTATTGTGGACTCCATACGCAAATATCTCCAATCTATTCTTTATATACTGGGGGTATATAAAGCCTGGGTATTTAAACTTTATAAATGCCCCCAGACATCTCAATATTTCGTCCTGGCAACTTTTGGTTTCTAATATATTTTCATAATTTTGTTATCTACGCGTCGAATATTTGTTGCAGGATAAATAATGATAGTATTAGTAGTATGCGAAAATTGACTTAAATGGTTGATTGCACATATAATAAGGCTGTATAATTTCCATGGTTTTATCGCAGAAAGTTTAAAGCCGCCGATGGGATTCGAACCCATGGACTGCTGATCTTTCGGATATCTTACGAATCAGCCGCTTTAACCGGGCTAAGCCACGGCGGCCTAATTATTGCTCTTTTTGCCCTTGATTTAAGCATTGCGATCGACACAGCTTATAAGCTCAGCTCCTGATGTAAGCTTATCGACTTCCTGTGCAAGCTGAGGCAGAAATATGCCTATATCAGTCACAAGGCCGATTGCCTGTGCAGATCCGCGATCCATCAGTTTTGTTACTGTAGCAGGGTTGATATCGACGCATATCGTTTTGACATATGATGGCAGAAGGTTTCCTACAGCAATGGAGTGCAGCATTGTCCCCATCATGATCACCATATCTACACCGGCAAGCGCCTTCTCCATCGCATCTTTGGCCTTAACTGTATCTGTGATAACTTCAGGAAGTGGACCGTCATCGCGAATGGAACCTGCAAGTATGAATGTAATCCCTTTTTTTATACACTCATAAATTATTCCACCCTTAAGCTTGCCCTCATCTATGGCATTCTTGATAGACCCGCTGGCCATTATCTCGCTTATGGCATACAGATGATTGCGATGTCCGCCAGATCTCGCATTTCCTGAACAATCCATTCCTAGGCTCGTCCCGAACAGCTGGCGCTCAATATCATGCACAGCAACCGCATTTCCTGCGAGAAGAACATCTACATATCCATTCCTAATGAGCTCCGCAAGCGATGGTGCAGCTCCAGTATGAACAACCGCAGGCCCGCTAACCACAGCTATCTTGCCTCCGGCCATCTTTGTCTTGATAATCTCAGATGCGAGTTGCCTTACGAGTTCACCGCTCGGCCGTTCTGAAGAAACCTCATTCGACATGAACCCAAAGAAGGTTTTCTCCCTGGGCCTCTCAGGCGGAATGATCTTCACACCCGAGGTGCCTATCACAACCCTATCTCCTTTCTTGATATGACCAATAGGAGTGCATATTGCACGGCCATCCTTCAGGACTATGAGAGAGTCCATATGGATGTTTTCTACCTCTACCCACGCACCATTGTAGCGCACGTAAGTGGGATGGTTAGTTGTCGAGTAGAAACCTCTTGGAACTACAATATCGTTAGGGGCGATGCCCGTCTTCACATCTTCCATCTCGACAAGCCTAGCTCCAAGAGAATGAAGCTCAAGGAGAATTCTATCCAAATGGGAAGCATCGTCACCTGTAACTGTTATATGGACATAGCTTGTATCGTCCTTTCGCTGGCCGATATTGAATCTTTTGATCTCGAATTCGCCACCCATATCCATGATTTTATCAAGAACTCTGGTCAGAATTAACGAATCTATTAGATGGCCGTCCATCTCAACATCTGCTATCTCGCTCATATCTCTATCCCGCTTTTCACCACGCCTCACCGTTTATGAGCGCCTGGGTCTTATCGTTTGTGCTCATGGTCAGCTTAGATATTCTCACAATATAGCCATCTTCATCAGGCTCTGGGGGCTCAAATATAGCATGCGTCCCGCTTCTGCGCAGGTGATACTCAAAATCACGTGCCGTCTGGAGGTTTTTTACCCTTATTTGGACCTGTTGCACTATCTGCTCACCATTCAACTTCTTCCTAACTGTATCTGCGAGCGGCAGAAGTATGCTCTCTCCAATGCGTTGAGCCCTGGCCTTCCGCTCCTCAACAGATTCATTCCACTCAACTGTCTGAAAACCCTCTCTAACCGCTCTTGATACGAAGAAGTCAAGCGCATAATCATTGTAATACCTAAAGGCTGTAGCAAGATCACTGCAATTACTCTCTGAACATGTATACTTCAGAGGAGCAATTTTATTGTCGGGATCCTTCATTACAACGCCCTCGTGCCCCTTTCGCCCAAGCTGTTTAACGATTCTTTTTATTGGCTCATATGCTCTACTTGCCTTGAATTCGCCAAAAAATGGGGCCGAACTAATATTATATTCCTCTGCGAACTCATGTGTTTTATAAACTCCCAAAGTCCCTTTTGAGTTCTTCGTTGAAAGGTCAAATAGGTAGAAATCTATGGTATCCGTCGGATAGATATCCTTGGGAACATATGGATTCTCCGGACCAATCATCTCGCCGCAAAGGACGATTTCTGGATGATCCTCGAAGATCTGTGCAGGTATCAGCCTGTGTGCAACCTCAGTTGAGTAGGGACAGATGAATCCACCGCGCGTCAGAGCTACAACCTCTCCATCAATGCTCGCAACTCGGATATTGTAGCCATTCATCTTCTCCTCTACGGCCACTCGTTCGGGAAAATGCTTTTTGATTGCTGCTTCGAGCATCATCGCCCTTCTGATTTTAGGATAGCCGAAAACAATTTCGCCGTTATCAAAAATAGCTGTGCCTGTCTCGATCCCCGAGGCCGCCTTCTCAAACCTCAGTAATCGAGGCTCAGGCCAACTCGATCTCATTACAATCGTTTGCTGAAGGTCTTCAAACCTTTCCGGAGTTATGCCAAGCTTTTCTGCAACTCGCTGTAAGTTCATCTGGTCCTCGCCAGATAATCGATGATGGACCTCCTGGTGATCATTCCCACAAGCTCGTCCTTCTCATTTAGTACCGGTAGTCCTCCCCTATTCTCAGTCAATATTATATTTTTAACATCCTCAAGTGATGTATCCATCCGTACAGACTTTACATCTCGGGTCATCACATCAGAGACTAAGAGGTTATATATCCTGGCGTACTGTTTGCTGCTGGTCTCATTCAGGTCCCTGAATGCACGAAGGGCCTTGGCAACATCCCTTTCTGTAATTATCCCGGCAAGGCGGGCACAATCTACGACTGGCAGCCTCCCTACGTCTCGATCCAGCATCATCCTTCTGGCATGGACCAATCTATCATCTGGGCTCACTGTCAGAGGTATCCTCATTGCATCGCTGGCCCTGCCATCGAGCTTTATGGCATTTAATATCTCCCGTGGCCTGACCCATCCGAGGATCTCCTCTCCATCCATTGCAACAAGAACTGAGGTCTTGGGCAGTAAAGTGATAGCATCTTCAACGCTCATATCCGGGAGGACTTTAATGACTGCCTCTAGAGTTGCAGCAGCCACGTGGAGAGACGATGCTGGCATTCCCAGGCGTTTTCTTGTACCTAATATGCGGGCAATCTGCCTGGTGGTGATGATGCCTCCGAGCTTATTCTTGTTTGTGACAAGCAATCTCCTTAAGTCATGCTTCTCCATCATATCCAGGGCATGTCCTATCTTTTCAGATTTATCTATAGTTACAGGCTCGGTCATTATCTCTTTTACTTGCATCACTTCCACCTCGCTACCTCGGCAACAATCTCGTCTGCAGAGAAGTATCCGGCGATATCGTTCGCCTCAAGCACTGGCACGCCCATGACATGCTTTTCATCAAGCATCCGAGCAGCATCAGCTGCCTTCATATCAGGACTCACAGTTATTATTGGCGAGGTCATTATATCCTCAGCTACAAGCGGAACCTGTCTTACATACCGGTATTGCTTCCTGCCTGCTGCGCTGTCCTTCCTGGTCATCTTTATCGTCTTCAGCTCAAGATCATCCTTGGGCCCCATCATCTCGGAAAACGTTAGGCCCGAGCGCGTTATGATTCCTACGGGAGTCATATTGTCCTCATAGACCAGAGCCCTATTTATCCCATGGACATTCATCTGATCCAGAACATGGGTTATTGTATGATGCCTATGAACGGTGATTAGATCCTTGCACATCAGATCCCCGACTCTTGCCTTGACATCTTGGGCAACGAAGTATCTGATCATGTCCCTGGAGGTAATTACACCTATGATCCCTCCATCCTTCTCGACCGGCAGGCCGCTCACTCCATTCTCCATCATGAGTTCAGCCGCCTGAGACATACTTGCATCTTGGTAGATTGTCACAGGATTCTCTGTCATGACCACTTGTATTGGAATTTTATCAATTGGGCGCCTACGCCATTCGGGGGCTGCCTGGGCGAGCCGGTTGGTTATATCGTATTTAGTTACGATTCCGACAAGCTTGCCATTATCCATCACAGGCAGCCTGCCTATGCCATATTTGAACATGAGGTTCCTAGCCCTCTGTATATTCTCATTCCTCTCTATTATGTAGACAGGGGTACTCATGTAATCCTTGACGTTTCCATTCATTCCAGTATCCCCCTATTCTCAGCAAGTGCCCTCACATAGTCCCTTTCCGTTAGAATTCCAGCGAGAGATCCCTTATCCATGACTGGAAGGGCGCCTATTCCATTCTTTACCATCTTATCTGCCGCCTGACCAAGGTCTTTTTCCTTCTCAGTCGTGATGAGGTTGCGCTTGATGAGCGTCTTTATGGGATAGTTCATAACCTCTGCTATATCGCCGGTGACCACCTTTTTGAAAGCCTCGCCGCTTCCGAGGTACTTCATTATATCTGTTGCAGTAACAAGGCCCATTAAAACGCCATCTTGAACTACAGGCATGCGACGAAATCCCTTCTGGATGATCATCCTTGTCATTTTCTCTATAGTCGTCTGGGCCGGTGCAGTGATAACGTTAGGGCTCATGTATGATTCGACAGACATGCCGATCTCTAGTCCAGCAGTCAGAGCTACGAAGTCCTCCTCAGTTATTATTGCCCTGAGCCTATTTTCATCATCTACAATGGGAAGTCCGCCAACGTTGTTCTCATACATCAACTTCAGTGCATCGTTCAAGGAGGATTTATCGCTAGTATACTTTAGCTTCGTGCTCATGATCTCATCAATGCCTGCGTTCATGGCGATGAAAATGTTGCCCTTATACTTCTCACTCAGAAGGTTATGTCTCAGGCCGCCGCCCAAGAAATCGACTACATCGACGCTAGTCACGAAGCCTATGAGCCTCCTTGTTCCAGCATCGGTTATGGGCAGCCTGCTGAAGCCGTAATAGGTCATTGTCTTTATGGCACTTATGATAGTAGTAGTTGGAGGCGCAGTTACGACTGTAGGTGTTGCTGCGTTCATCACCTTGCCCGAACGCTTCGCAGTCCTTGAATCAAACTGGAGGGGACCTCTGTCTCTGGAACCTGGAGATATAGGCATTCTGTCATCCCTCCGCGGAATTCTTGTGATCTCCTTCCCGCTTGTTGGCTCTTTTATCATCTTCACACACCAAGGTAGGTTTTGATTAGATCATATCTATCGACTATCCCAACGAGCTTTCCCTCGCCATCTACTACAGATATTCTGCCTATATCGTAGTTCATCATTGCCTTCAATGCTGTTAGCAGGCGGTCCTCAGGCAACACCCTATAGAGAGGCGTGCTCATAAGTTTCTCCACGTGCATCTGTGTGGAATCAACAGGCCTTCTATCACCTTCCTTGCTTATCCTCGCCCATCCTCTTTTTAGTATATCGAATCTTGTTATCATACCAATCGGCTTGCCAGCCTTGATTACGGGCAGACCTGTGAAATCAGAGTCTATCATTTTATTCCAGACCTTGGTTATGGCATCATCTGGGCTCGCAGTGACAACATCTGAGCTCATTATCTCGGATATCCGCTTATCCGGTAATTTGTCCGAATCAATATTCATAAATACATCAAGAAGGCTGACAACGCCTATCAGAATAGGGTTCTCCTCCGATTGAATTACAGGCAGAATGGCGCTCTTATCAGTGAGCATAAGTCTGGCTGCCTCAAGCATATCAGTCTGCCCCGTAATCAGTGGCACATCGGTTGTAAACCCTGCCACAGTTATGTTTGATCTTGTCGAAGTCACACGAAGCATGTCCTGGGATGTGACAATACCCGCTACATGCCTCTGGCTGTTCATGACTGGCAGGCCGCGCACATGGTTATCCCTGATCAGCTGGCGTGCCTTGGTCAGAAAAGTGGAATCCTCTACGTAGAGAGGATCTCTGGACATAATATCTTCTACCAACATATCAATTTCCTGCTGTCCAGCGACTGTTTATCTATTCCCGTCTCTACAGCTCCAGCAGAGAAGCTCGCCGTTCACACTCTCCAGGGAATCAGAGAGCTGGCCGCAAACCTCGCAAATACCACGCACCACCCCCCTGGACTCGGTGAAGTGGATGCTCTCTCGGTGCATATCAAGAAGATCGCTGAGAACATCGCTCAGACCGAGAGAGCATCCAGAGACCAGATCGGTATCTGTTATTATTCCTACGAGCTTTCCATCCGATATCACAGGGAGCCTTTTTACTCCGGATTTTATCATAATGGCGGCTGCATCGCGCGAGGATGCTTCAGGAGAGATCGTAGCTAATGGAGAATTCATTATCTCACCCACCTTAACCATCCTAGGATCGACAGCTTGGGCTACTATCTTTTTGACCAAATCCCTTTCTGTAAGTATCCCTACGGGCTTGGCTCCTGAGACTATAACAAGGCTTCCGACATTAGCCGTGCTCATGATTTTGGCTGCTGAATGGATGTCTATATCGGCACCGGCAGTTATCACTGGACGGGTCATTATATCCCGAACTGGAATCTCTGTTTCCATGGCTATACTCTCCGTGATATCTACATAACCTTATCAGAATCTACAGATATAAAAGGCTACTGCGACCTTATAAAGTGAATACGAATAATATTATATTATCCTTCATTCGAATATATGCGTGAGAATATGCCCAATCTCTGCAAGTATTAAATCCGTGCCCAGCCTGGCAGCGTTTGGTGATCCAGGCAGGCAAAATACAGGTCTATTCTCTATTACCCCTGCAATAGCACGCGTAAGGATAGCGCGAGTACCTACCTCTTGAAGGCTGCGTAACCGAAATATCTCACCAAAGCCAGGGAGCGTCTTCTCGAATAAAGGCTCGACTGCTTCAATTGTCAAGTCCAAATGAGTGAGACCAGTGCCACCACAGATAATTATTGCATCTGCAGTGCTTTTCTGCACTGCTTCACGGATTGGCTCTATGCCATCCGGCAAAAGCTTGTAAGTTGCATCGTAGCCTGCCGCCTTGACCATATCAAGTATGACCTTGCCTGAAAGATCATCGGCATCCGCAGGCTTAGCCACAGAGCCAAATCTTTTGAACCTGGAAGTGCTCGCGATAAAAACATCTATTATCATTATCTCAGGGATCTCCGTAAAAGGATAAAATTCTTATCCATGCATTTATTAACATTTGAGATAAAATTTGCCATATGCCCCTTCTAGCTATCGATGTCGGCGCAGGGACGCAGGACATACTGCTCTATAGAGAGGACATATCTCTAGAGGGCTCGACAAAGATGATCCTTCCAAGCCAAACGGCTATAATAGCAGGCAGAATCGATGATGCAAGACATGGCTGCCATGATGTTTTCCTTGAAGGGCCAACTATGGGCGGTGGTGCCTCTGTCTCTGCTGTGAGGCGTCATCTGGCGGCGGGCCTGAAGGTCTATGCAACGCCGACTGCAGCAGCGACAATAAATGACAATTTGGAGCGCGTGGAAAAGCTTGGGATCATTATCCAGGAGGAAGCACCGGCCTCTGCGGAGGTGATCAAGACAGGCGATATCGATATTCCAGCCCTCTGTAATGCCTTTGGTCTCTTCAATATTCATCTCCCCTTAGAGATTGCCGTGGCAGTGCAGGATCATGGCTATTCCCCGAATAGGTCGAACAGGCTTGTCAGATTTGAGCATATGGCGAATGCAATAGCGTCTGGTGGCACAATCGAAGCATTTGCATATCGCATGCCGCCTGAAAATATGACAAGAATGGTGGCGGTAAAGAATTACCTCAAAAATGAAGGATTCAAGGCCATTTTGATGGATACTGGCCCAGCTGCAATCTTCGGCGCGAGCATGGACGCACGCTGCATCGAGCCTGCTCTTATAATCAACTTCGGCAATGGTCATACTGTCGCCGCCATATTGAATGGCGGCAGGATCATATCTCTGTTTGAGCATCACACTTCGCAATTATCTCCTGAAAAGCTCAAGAGCTACCTGGGTATGTTCTGCTCCGGAGATTTAAGAAGCGCTGATGTTTTCAATGATGGCGGCCATGGAGCTTATATAGGGGGCATTCCCGAAAAGATCGAATCTACAATGGTGACAGGGCCGAGAAGAGATACATTCCTAGAGTCTGGCGTCTTAGAAGATGCCGTAGCTGCTGCCCCAGGTGGAGATATGATGATCACAGGCTGCATTGGATTGCTTAAGGCATGGGAGATGAGGGAGTTGCTATGGAGATAGGCCGAGGTGCAGAGGCTGTTATCAGTCTAGAGGATGGCTATGTAAAGAAATATCGTCTTCCTAAAGGCTACCGATTAGAGCAGTTGGATGAAGTTCTCAGGCAGGAGAGAACCTTGAGAGAGGCACGCATAATCTCAGATGCACGCAGACATGGAGTTCCAACGCCCATAATATACAATATCCTGAAGTTCGAGCTGGATATGCAGCACATTGATGGCAAAAGACTAAAGGATATTATTGACGCAGAGCTTTCTGAAAGAGTGGGCGAGACGGTAGGCAAGCTTCATAAAGCAGGCATCATACATGGAGATCTCACAACATCGAATATGATCTTATATGAAGAGAGAGTTTATTTGATAGATTTTGGGCTTGCATTCTATGAGAATTCTATCGAGGCACAGGGAGTAGATGTACATGTCTACTTCCAGACACTTAAGAGCACTCATGATAACTCCCAGAACCTCATTGAGGCATTCAAAAGAGGATATGCAAAGACGTATGAAGAAGCGGATGCAGTATTCAATAGAGTAAATGAGATCAAGGCGCGGGGTAGGTATCTCTAATCATATCACCAGCTTTATGTAGTTAATGGTAGTTAGTTCAAATTTAATTTCAGGGTGATAAGCCAATGGCAGAAGATGATGTTGTATTCGTCGGCAACAAACCAGTGATGAACTACGTGCTTGCAGTGGTTACGCAATTCAACAGTGGCGCAAAGGATGTCAGAATAATGGCCAGGGGTCGAGCGATTTCGAGAGCAGTGGACGTTGCAGAAGTCTCAAGATCAAGATTCCTGCCTGATGTATCAGTAAAGGGGATACAAATCTCAACTGAAACTCTGAATACTGACAGGGGAGAGACCAACGTATCTGCAATAGAGATTACCCTTAGCAAGCCAACCGCCTGAACCCCAGTAGACTATAGCTCGATAGAATTGCTTAAAATCCGTGATTCAGAAATCGTAAAGCATTATACGGGTTGACGGATTCTCCTCTGCCGGGGTTATAAGTTTTGAGCAAGACGGAAAAGACCATTATCATAGGCATCATATCCTCGGGGAGGGGCGAGAATATCCGTTACATCATCGAGGCAACACGCACAGGATATCTGCCAGCATATATTGGGATAGTGCTGACGGATCAAATGGACGCAGGGGCTTCGAGGATCGCAAGTGAGTATGGCGTAAAGTCCCTTTACCTAGACCCATCAGGGCTGAGTCGAGAGGCATATGATAAGGTAATGATGGAACATCTGGATTCTGCAGGCGTAGATCTAGTTGTCCTTTCAGGATATATGAGAATCCTGTCCTCATCCTTTGTCGAGCATTATAAGAACCGGATATTGAATATTCATCCTGCCCTCTTGCCATCCTTCCGGGGCGTGAATGCATTCCAGCAGGCCTTAAACTATGGGGTGAAATGGACCGGCACTACAATCCATATAGTCGATGAGGATGTGGACCATGGTCCGATCATATATCAGGTTCCAGTGCGAGTAAAGGAGAACGATACATACGAGAGCCTGAAGGCTAGAGTACAAAGGGCGGAATATAAGGCGTATCCAAAGGCCTTAAAGATGTTCATTGAAGGCAAGCCCAAAATCATTGGTCGCAAGATGGTTTTTGAGGATAAAGGGATGTGAGATTGGAATGGAGAATTTATGGGCGCCATGGAGGATTGAATATATTCTCAGTAAGAAGGCTCCAGGATGCATATTTTGCGATAAGCCCCGGGAAAATAAAGATCAGGAAAATCTGATCCTTTATCGGGGAAAACACCATTTTATAATTATGAACGCATTTCCTTATAACAACGGCCATATGATGATAGTTCCCTACAGGCATACATCTACGCTAGCTGGCTGGTCCTCAGAGGAACACAATGAGTTTATGGTGCTCGCGGATCTGGCTGTAAATATGCTCAAAGTAGCCATGAAACCTGACGGCTTTAACCTGGGGATAAATATGGGCCAAGTAGCAGGCGCTGGCATAGCGGATCATATTCACCTACATGTAGTTCCACGCTGGAACGGCGATACTAATTTCATGCCCGTGCTTTCTGACACAAGGGTCATCTCTGAACATTTAGAAGCAACTTATGAGAAGCTGAAAATGGCTCTAGAAGAAATTAAAAAATGATCTTTTAGTTCTAATTCCCGCCATAGAATAATCATAAGCACCTAAGTTCTCATATTTTGTCCAATTAAGTGTTGCCTTAGAAGTTCATTGTTCCTGATGAGAACGGAAAATCAATTTTTTATATCTATGGCACTATCTATAACAAAACCCTATTTGGCACAACCTAATGTATATAAAGTTTAGAATTAATATGCCCCACCAACCGCTTGTTTAATTACCATTATATTATTTTAGAAAGACTTTTAATGTTATAAGAAGAAGTTATACATATGGCAGAGGAAAGTTATAGAGAGTTTATTTGCAGCCATATAGGCCCAGGCTGCGATTTTTGGGTACGTGCAAAGACCGATGAAGAGGTCATGCAGCATGCGATGCTGCATACTGAGAAGGCCCATGGCATGAATGAAATGCCTGCCGAAACGGAAAAGAAGATCAGGGAAAATATTAGACCAGTGAAGGTCGAAGTAAAATAGATAGATTTCGACCCTAGCTTACATCGCCCTTTGCATACATTTTTAATATTTTGTATCCATCGATTATCTGACTGAGTGAAATGTAACATTTAACTATTTACTGCAATTAGTGCTGTTATAATCAGATTTGTTTAGCGATCTTAGATACGCTACGGCAATGGTCTTCTTTATGGCTCCACAGACTCAACCACCATCATCAATGTTTGTGGATTCTACTAAACTTATCTTATACATGTCAAATCATAGGAAAGCAATTTACAAATCGATGATAGGCACGAGCAGGACAGGAACCTTAGAATATCTGGTAACCTTCTCAGCCACACTGCCCAAAAGAAGCTTTCTCAGTCCACTCCGACCGATGCCTCCTATGACTAGCAGATCAATACATGATTCTTGAGAAATCCTGAGAAGCTCTGAGCTTGGATCTCCCTCTGCAACTACCTTGTTTGAGGAGAGCCCCACATCGGATGCCATCTTAGCTACCTCTGACGTAGCAGATTCGCCTTCCCGAAGCATCATATCAAGGAGCCTGTCTTTCAAGCCCGGAAGGGATGTATAGCCGTGCAGGCTGTTCAGCCTCTGGGTATCCACCACGTATACCGCTGTAACCTCTGAACAGGAAATGCGCGCAATATCAACTCCAACTGTGGCAGCCTTTCTGCTGGCCTCCGACCCATCTGTTGCAATCATTATTTTCTCTAACATATTATCACTTAGCTATCTTTCATCTGGATATTCCTCTTCTCCTCATCACTCAATAGGCAACCGCAGGAGTCATCTTTGGCCAAGGCGCAATTGCAGGGCTCTATGTGAATAGTAACAGTGGTGCCAGGATAGCATTGCTTTATGGAACAGGTCATCATATCAGCGATCCTGTGAGACTCATCTATTGACATATTAGCGTCAACACGTACGTGGAACTCCACAAACCTGTAGGAGCCCGACTTTCGCGTCCGCAATCTATGGACGCCACGAACTGTCGGAGCAAATGCCTTAATGTGCCTTCTGATCGTATCCTCCTCATCAGGGGGAAGGCTTGCATCCAGAAGATCGCGTGCCGATTCGATTACCAGGTGATATGCGGCCCTTATGATAAGAAGCGCCACAAATATCGCCACAAGAGGATCGATCCACCGAAGATCCAGCCCAGGTGCTAGTATCCCTCCGATCCAGACTATCCCAAGGCCGAACATCACGCCAATCGAGGTGTAAATATCGGTGCGCAGATGCCAAGCGTCTGCCTGCAATGCAACAGAATCAGTCTCCTTGCCCACATGAAAAAGCCTGCGTGAGACAATGATGTTTGCTGCTGCGGATATTAGCATAACTGCAACGCCCCACCCAGCCTCATCCAAGGGCGTTGCATTTTGTAGCTTCTGTATAGCCTCGAAGATGATCCATGCGGCTGCCACAAATATAAGCAAAGCCTCTACAGTGCCTGAAATGTTCTCAAACTTGCCGTGCCCGAATGGATGATCCTTGTCTGCGGGTTTTCCGGATGTCTTCACCGCGAGCATTGCTATCAAGGCAGCTAGAAGATCCACGCTGGAGTGGATCGCCTCAGAGATCACTGATACAGATCCAATCATTAAGCCTACTATCAGTTTAAGCAGCACAAGGATGCTGTTTGATGCCACCGATAGTAACGCGACTGATACTTTCCGCTTATCCTCTATTTCCTGCTCACTCACCATATCGAAGATCCTATCCAAATATCTGACTGATAATCAGTCGATTTTATAATATAAAGGCATATCCCTTTTAACCTTCCGATAAATTCAAGTTAGTTCAAGCAAATCTCCTGAGAAGATAAGCTGTTAGAAGGACGATCATCAAGGCAAATACAAGCTCGAATCCAGGCTGCTGAAAGCTCTTATTCACCTGCTTATTTATTTCCTCTTGTGCCTTCTGTTGGATCTGTGCCGTCGTGTTATTCACTTGTTGCTTGACAATCTCTTCAGCTCTTTGTTTAATCTGCACCTTTGTAGAATTGATATCCTGCTGAAGATGTTCTTGGGTCAAGTTTCCTTGGACGAAGTGTTCGACTGCATTCTGTGTCGAATTTTGCTGGGCAATATATGCCTGCTTGCTGACCTGCGATGCGATAGCATCCAGCGGGTTTGCAGCCTGCGAAGCTACTGTTAACATGAAAATTGATGCTAATATGGTTATGCTTATGCCGATCCTAATTAATTTCATCTTTACACCATTATTTTCATATTATATCGCCAATATTGATAGTACAAATCATCTTTTTGATTTATCTAATTCCAAATATTCTTATGAGTATCTTCTCTAAAGCGGCGTGCAGTCTCTCCCGCCTATCCGCATCAATATCTGGCTGATGGAAGAGGAAGATTATTGCAGCAATCATGAATTCAGCTGTCTCCTCAGGGTAGTCTGTGCTCATGAGCCCTTCGGAAACGCCGTCCTCCACAACTTCAGATATTGTTGGAGCCAGCCTGGCTATGATTCTTCTCTCCATCTTCTCGTGCATGATGGCATTGCTCTCTTCATGCACATGCTCAATCAGACCTCTTTTGGCAGTCTGAAAATGAAGGATCACATTTGCAATCTCCTTGAGTTTGGCTGCGGCATCTCCCTCGCCGCAGGCGATGTGCATGACCTCCCTCTCCGGCTCATCGATCTCTCGCTCTATCACTGCATTGAGGATATCCTGCTTGGAGGCAAAATAGTAGTAGAAGGTACCTTGAGCGACTTTAACCTCTTTGACTATATCGCTAACGGTGGTATTCTCATACCCTCGCTCCAGAAAAAGCCGTTCTGCGGTACCGATCAGCTCGCTTTTTCTCTCTTCAGGACCCTTTGTAACTCTTCTTGCAGACGTCATAATTTATTCGACTGATTATCAGTCAATAATAGATATATATAAACCTATCTGTGACCTGATTCATAAATCCAATTTCTAAAAATTATTGCCTGTTAATTCTCTTGACGAACCAAGCAATGTTTTCGCCTAACTGATGCATTGTGTCAACACCCTCTTCATCGTTTTCGACATCGCCGGGCCTGAGGCCCTTCGCATTATTCCAATAACGAGATCCTGCAGAAAACATACCGCTTATACCGAAGTAGTGGTTGATGGTATCAACAGCACATACGGCTCCAGACCGTCTCTCGGCTGCTATTCCTGCACCGAGTTTCTGTCGGAAGAGTCCCCCGTTTGCTATAGCGACAAAAAATGCCCTGTCCATGAACGCCTTGATCTCCGGGGTGACACCGGCAAAATACGTGGGGGTTGCAATTATGATGGCATCGGCTTCAACCATCTTTACGATGCAATCATTTACCGGATCGTCATCCTGCACACACTGTCGGTTGTTCTTCTCAAAGCATTTCCCGCATGCGGTGCATGGATGAACCTTCTCTCCGCCTATTTGGATAATCTCTGTTTTGATCCCGGCCTTCTCTATCTCATCCAACGTGTGACGGATCAAATGGTATGTATTGCCCTCTTTGTGGGGACTTCCATTGAATGCGATAACTTTCATTTTTAGTGCCTCATAGGATATGCTCCCTTGATGGTATATGGCGATTTTGTCTGATCAGTATAGAAAGTCCCAATAAGTTATTGAGCATGTTCGCTTTTTTTAGTAGTAGCTAAAACAAAAATAGCGGTTTCCAACTTCACCGCCATAAGATGCAACAGTACATGCCCTTTTACCTCAAACAGCTGGCTGATAGTTTATATGCTGTAGCTGCTTATCGCTTTGTGCATAAGTAGGTTGCCTGAAAGCCTTTGCCATATTCTGCAGTATCGATCTGCAGTCCGCCCCTTCTGATCATTCCTTCCATAATCCAGTCGTATGTACTGAACTCGTTCTTTACATGAATTATGGCTTCTTGTGCCAGTCTAGCATCTGCCATTGCTTTGACGGCATTTATCCATTCATCAATTTCATATTGAAGGTTATTTATGCCTGAAGGAAAAACGATGTCAAACAGGAGGAGTCTGCCCTTCGGTTTGAGCATCCCGCACACCCTCGTGAGCGCTACCTGCTTCCAATAATCAGGAAGATGGTGAAGCACTGCAACACACACAGCGGCATCCGCCAGTTCACCCACGTGTTCATAAGAGAGCAAACCACTATGGCTATATACGATATTGGTGAGGCCTTTTTGTTCTCCTTGTTTCCTGCAGTATTCAAGCATCGCATCGGATGCATCGACAGCATAAATGGTGCGGCATTTGTTCGCCGCATGAAGTGCAAAAGCTCCTGTGCCACATCCCAGGTCGATTACAGTGCTATCGGAATTCAAGGATAACCGTCGGATGATCTCCTCGCTTGCCTCGGCGTAGTCGCGAAACTTCTTGTGCATGTTATCATATGCAGCCACTTCATCCATTTGAGAAAAATCTACACCACAAAACTTCATTTCGTCATATTGCCACACAGGTGCAGTCGCCATATCGGATGTATCCCTCCACCAATTATCATGATTTTAGCCTTTAAATATCATCCGCTTAGTCATTCAGCCTGCAAGAAAGTATTCAAAATTAACCATCTCAAAAAGGATTTAGGAGGAGTAGATTATGCCTTTATCCGGTGAAGCTTATTAATAGCAGCCCACCCTGAGTCTCCATCTTCAATATATATGAACTCGATTTCATCGCTAGAAATGATTGTACCCATATCATATCCCTTATCATATTCGGCAAGGTAGAGAGTCTTGTTGTCGAGACCAATTGCTCCGGCAAAACCTTCAACGATCCCTGTTCCGTTCAGCGTATATGTTATATTCCCTTTAAAGAGCCTGTCCTTTTGTTCTGTAATAGCATAGCCAATGCTCCCGTTTTCATTCATTTTGTAGGAACCGTTTTCTGCAAAATATCCAGTCCCTAAGCCAGTCCAGTTCCCCACTAGGTCAGGAACTTTCGCCGTACAGATTCCCATGGCCAAAAAGACCAATAATACTAAGCACCAAATCCTTTTCATGTGCGTCGTAAAGCATATTTCCATTATAAATTTTCCCGAGAATCATCCAGAAATCAATAGAGGGAGTTAAAATAAATTCTTGAACCTTTTCTGGCAGTCCTTGTAGATAGCAAAGAAGTTTGAACATGATGTCATTGAACTAATATTAGCGGCGGTAGGAATTAAATCGCAAAATATCCATTAAAAATAATATCTCAGCAAAGCTCAACACCATCAATTAGCTTTCACGGAATAGCAGTCAAGTGCCGCAGCTAGTATCAGCATAGGTCTTCTCGAAGATCTCTCGCCCTGGCGCCACCTCAGCGAAGATCTGCGCCTCGAAGTGAAGGACCTCTGTATCCTCGTCAAGCCATGCATCAGCTGGGAGGCCAGCCTTCAGGCAGGTCTGACTCAGGAACTCCATAGAATCCCAGCCCCACTCAGGCGCCACCTGTGGCAATAGCAGCCCGGAATACATACTTTTGGAGACTATCAAGCCATCTCTGCCGATTTTCACTACTTCAGGCAGCTTCGTCTTGGGCACATCATAGGGCGCAGGCTTTGTCAGGATTGTTACCTCAACCTCTAATCGTGGAAGCTCACCTGGCCTGACGGGCGGGAACCTCGGATCTCGTGAGCTTGCATTGATCGCCGAATCAACAATCGCTTTGCCTAAAGGCAATACGGGCTCAGGATAGCCAATGCAGCCCCTTAGTTCTCCTTCCTCATGGATTGTTACAAACACTCCACGCTTCTCGTCGAATACCGGCGGAAGTCCCTTTGGCTGAGTTATCTTTTTATTTTGGATGTAGTTTGTAAGCGCGTCTCTAGCGAGTCTGACTGCAATCTTCCCTTCTTCCAAGGTAAGCATGACATTTAATGTGTACGTGAATTAATAAAACGTTGTCGAGCCTTTTCATTTTCCAGCTCTTTTCTATCTGGATTTCATGATTTATTGGATCTCATATTTGCGTTTGAGATTCTCTATCAATTGCTTCAAACCCTGAGACGGCAATGAAACATAAGGCGTTGGTTCTATAATTTTCAGTGATGATTGCGGCATCTTTGATACGCATTCCGCCACATACCGCTGAATTTTGTGAATATTCTCTCTAGGCAAAATGCGTCTCCCATGAGCTATCGTCTGCCTGAGCATTGGAACTGCGCTAAGATCGTCCTGTGAACCGTTTTCCAAACATCTCTGAACCTGTTCTCCCTCAAGGGCCAGAAGATCCTCTTTGTAGATACCTTTAGCATCAATAAGTCTGTAAACCTGCTTAATTCCCGGATAAGTCGCCTTATCGCTGGATAGTTTAATCACCGGACGATCTTCGATTTGGGCTAGCTTGTAGACGCCTGACAGCGCTGCTACGGGCTTTCCGGTGATCAACTCAGTTCCTACGCCGTAGATATCTATTTTGGCCCTATTCGCCACCAGCTCACTTATCTTAAACTCATTCAAATCGCTAGTCCCTACAATCTTTACATACCTCAGACCGTCTTGATCCAGAATGGCTCTCACTTCTTCAGCCAGCTTTCCAAGGTCCCCCGAGTCTATCCTGACTGCATTTAGCCGGTGCCCCTTGGCTTCAAGCTCTTTGGCAACCACTGCAGCGTTTTTTGCTCCCTGAATTACGTCATAAGTATCTATCAGCAGCGTAACGTTATCCTGGAATGAGTTGGCATAGGCTCGGAAGGCGTCTAGCTCAGATGAAAACGCCATCACCCATGAATGGGCCTGAGTGCCGCTAATAGGTATGTCGTATATTCTTCCGGCATCAACGTTGGATGTCCCCCAGCATCCTCCTATGAAAGCTGCCCGGGCCCCTTTCAGCCCGGCATCGTAGCCCTGAGCACGCCGGAGTCCAAAGTCAACTACAGTAGCTCCTGCCGCAGCTCGGACTATTCTATTGGCTTTGGTGGCGATCAGCATTTGGAAGTTGACCATATTCAAGAGGGCCGTCTCTGCCAACTGTGCCTGGATCAGCGGAGCAGTAACACGGATAATAGGAGTGTTGGCAGCTACAGGAGCACCCTCAGGAACTGCCCAGACATCTCCCGTAAATCTGAGATCTGTCAGAAATTCAAGAAAATATTCCGGAAATCTCTGATCTCTCAGATAAGCCAGATCCTCGGGCCGAATTGAAAATGCTTCAGTTAAAAAATCTATGGCATCCTCGACGCCATTAGCTAACAAAAACCCCCAATGCGCAGGAAGGTCTCTTACAAATAAGTCAAAGGTAGCTGATTTATTCTCCATGCCGCTGTCGAGATATCCCTTGGCCATGGTAAGCTCATAGAGGTCCGTGGCCAAAAGTGGATAATTCTCGTCCTGGTCATTCAGAGACATGACGGCCTATAAATCGATCAGGCAGATTTAAACTTTCCTCAATGGATTAGCAAAATGTGCGTTGGACTGCAAATATGAGGCTGAGCAAGCAATTCATTATAGAGCAAACGTGTGTGGAATTGGCGGCATCTTAGGAATCCTTAAATAGTTGTAATGACTGTCTCAAAATTAAAAGCTGCTATAAAAAACCTGTCCGGAGGTGTTGAAGCATGAAAGGAGCTTTGATAGGAATTCTTTTATTAATACTATGCATGAGTGTGGGATCTGTAAGTGCATCAAATATCGGTGCCAGTATAGCCGACCAGGACTTTCCATCTGGGAACTGGCATAGAGGGGAGACTCAGTGCGACGCCAATGTTTGGATAAAAAATACAGGTGATTTGGGTCATCAATTTTGGATAAGCTACTCAGTGATGGATAGAAGAGGTCAATGGTACACTGCGCCCCCCGTATCCGTATGGGCTGACCCTGGTGACAGCTCTACATGGTTTGCAAACCCTCGATGGTATATTCCTTATGATGCAATGTTGAGCAGCTATCAAGCAGAATTTGCTGTATATGGATATTATGACAGCAATACCGGTCAACTATACGACCTGCTGGATCAAGTTGACCAACCGAATGCATTTACGGTTGTAGGATGAAGAAATAGAGGTGCCACCAGTGAAGTTTTGGTCTTTGAGCAAGCTGCTGAAAATATTTTTCAGCAGCCGAGCCTCATGACCATCACACGATCGATAAAGGTGTCGAATTCAATTTGGTAGACTTTTGCCCAAAAACCTTACAAAGCATACAACATATACATAATTATATGAGGCGGATGGAAATATGATAAAGGTAATTGTTGCTTCGCTATTTCTACTGGCAGCTATAGTATTATCATCCGATATCGGATGTTCTCAGAGTTCGGATAGCTGCCAGGTCCAGTGGGTTTCGGACTCGGATGGAGGCATTCCTTACGGGGCTGTAGTATGCGGAAATGAAGCAGACGGAACTCCGCTGTATCTTGCGAGAGCATATTACAACGGCGGACTACATCCGGGAAAAGTGCGCGCTGAATTTAGAAGTGCAAATATTCCTTACGGCGACAATGAGGTCAAAGTCAATCCATACGAGGTCTACTGCGGCGGAGGAACATGGATTTCGGCATCCGGCGGTGCCATCCCAGCAGGTGCGGTTGTCTGTGGATATGACACGAATGGTGAGTATCTCTACGCAGCTAGAGCGTGGTATGCGGGAGGCCTGCAAATAGGAAAAGTACGTCCGGCGTTCGGAGGCGCGAATATAGCCTATGGTGGAAGAGAGATCAAGGTCTACAGCTACGAGGTTCTCTGCTGTGCCCAAGAGTATCCGCAATATCCGCAATATCCATCACGCCAAGTACTACATATCGGATGATCTCCAGATGGGCAATGTCAATGTCTACCGGGACCGGTACCTAACCCGAACCCGGAGCCCATGCCGGACCGGTGCCCAATCCAACACCCGGACCGGATCCAGTACAGCAATGCATGATGAATCCCGGGCGCCATTGGGTTAATAACCAATGTTTGTGCAACAGGCTAGATGGTGGCAATTCTGGCGTTGATGCCACAGATTATTCAGGGAATAGCCTAGCCGGCAGCAACCAGCAGTCTTCCTAGGACTGCTAAATAGACAAGATTGATTAAGTGGTCGGCAGGCCCATCCGGCTTGTCGGCCTATTTTGTTCTACTATCATGAGAATGATCTATGCAAAAATTATTCAAATGCGAGGCGAAATCAAGTCTCGCCCAATCATCTCCGATCTACCATCTCAGTTGGGTCCTGGCGATATTAAGACCCAACTTTGATAGCGCAATGGGTGAAGTATACCAAGGATCTTATCACACTCCTTCCCCATTCTTACCGGGGTTGATCAAGAACAGCACGTTCCAGTTCGGGTCGTACCTCCAGGTGAAGCCGAAGAGCGTGTGCATATCATCGGCAGAGATGAGAAAGACCGGTACTTTTGTGTCATCATCCCTCACGACCATGACAGGATCTGGAAGTGTGATCTCGATGGGTTTCTCCTTGTTTTTGTCAACGATTGCTTTGGTGCTGGTATTGGTCAAGAAGACAGTATGGATTTTATTTTTCTTCCAGATTTTGCTACTCTCGTTATTCTTCACACTAAGTGACAGGTTCTCATTATCGGCTGAAACTGACGACTCGTTGCCGCCAAGGAACTCCACCACCGGCTTGATTGGGAAGTACCACTTGCCATTGATCTGGTACGGGAAAGTCGGGTCTTTGGTTTCCGGCATCAAAAGCTGATTGAGCAAATCACCATTGACGGCTAACTGAGTATCATTATACCTGGAAGGTATGACTGTCTTAGACGTGTCTCCGTTCTTCTTATCGATGATGTAATTATCAATGAGCGTTCCATCCATCTTGTATGCCTTTATATTCATCTGGGAGTTGCTGACAGTTACGACAATGTAGTTCGGCATATCCTGCGAGCTAAAGAAGTCAACATCCCATGCTTTACGCTCATTATCTGGAATGTCCTTCTCACCGCTTCTTCCCGTTACTACATAAACCGTGCCCAATGCCGGAGAGCCGACTATCTCATCATTGTTGATGGGATAGGTTCGGGCATAAGCATGGTCGTGGCCGTTGAATACCACATCCACATGATACTTATCGATGATCGAGGTAAAATTGGCTTTGATTCCCTCGTTTGTTCTATAAGCCCTGGTGGGATAGGTTGGTTTATGCCAGAAGACCACTTTCCATTTCTTCGTGGTCTGCCTTAGATCATTTTCCAACCAACTCGCTTGTATTCCTAGCAGATCCGGGCGGGTTTTAATTGTCTCCCTGAGCTGACTATCCAGCACCACGAAGTGCACATCTCCATAGTCGTACGAATATGCTTCACAGTTTTTAAAAGGACCATTTTTCGGCACGTTGAACTGACCTGTATATATGGCTGGCTCTCCATGTTCCTTATCCTTCGGCTTATTCATCATTTTGCACTCGGTGTTTCCTTCGACTGGCATAAATGTAATTCTATCAATAACGCCTTTAGCTGCATTGAACCAGAGGTTCCAGTTGGGATTGCTTAGGCTTGATTGCGCAAGATCGCCCACTACTGTAAAAAACCTGGCGTCAGGGTTGAGCGCATATGCGTTGTGGACCGTGCGATCCCAAAGACTATAATACGGGGAATTTTCATCCTTGGCTTGGGTGTCCCCAAAGACCAAAAACTTCAAACTATAAGTCATTGGGTTAAGTTTTTTCTCGATGTCAAAGAAGTATATGGAGCTCCAATTTTTCGTCGTCCCATCACCAACCCTATAGTAATACCGGGTTCCAGGCCTTAAACCTATAAGTGTGGCATTGTAGATGTTCTCATCACAAAGATCTGCCTTCAGTCTGCGTACATAAGCCGTGACAGACAGCGGATGACGAAGCCCAGGATTGTCGCTGTATTGGACTACACCTTTATTGACAGTAATACCCGTTCTCCAGGTCACGGTCCGGGTCGTCATAGGGTCTCGGACCCAGGATAATGTGACATGATCTGGAATTGCAGTACCGTTGTAGTTGACTGTAATTGGGCCAGCATTTGGCTGATCTGTGCTCGTATTCTGTTCTTGACCTACCGATAAACCGGCTAATAAAATAAGAGCCAGCAAGACCTGGAAAAACTTATAAGCCCTCATACTCCATCAGTCCATATATATTTTTGATGTAATTGTGGATTAGGGGGTATATAAAGTTTTTGTTTTTTATGGGTCTTGTATTGAACTCTTTTTTGACTTTAAGTGTATACATAGGACTTGAGTACATCATCTAATAAAAGTGTAAAGTCGGTATGTGGAATATTGGTCTATTTCTCATACGCTCCGGACTCGATCGCATGAATTTAAAGTCAAAAATATATGGAGGATAGCTACTCTTTTTTTCAGCTTGCTGTTATCTCTATCTCTGTCGCTGTCATCCAGATGAAATTATCGACGGTTATACTCGTGGTCTAGCCACTTTTGCCCGAGTGATCCTGCCACTGGTTCCACTAAAGGATGAGGGCATCGGTTATTATAATTATTAAGGATCAGGGTAAAAATAAAGATATTTATCATGTTTTGGCCTTGAACAGGAAATACCCAAAGGAACGCGGCGATTTTTTTCAGGGACTCTCATTCAATGCTAATAGCATGAGTTTCCCGTTCAAATGCATCTCAGAATCTTAGCTCGCTGCAGTCACCCAATCAACATCAACTTCTAGAACTCCGTCCTCGTGGTCAACCTCTCCCATGACGACCAGCTTCGTATTTAGCGGGAAGTAGGAAGAGGGAAAATCGTGGTCGGGATCCAGCATTATCGTCCCTGTCCCATCAGAGAACATGTAGTGTCTATAACCTAGGCTCTGCGTAACTTGCCCTGTTAATGTCACATGCATACCATCAATGGGATGGGCAATGATCTGCCTAACGGTAGTTGCCGTTGGGGTATTATACGAGTCGCTTGAGGCTATTCCAGCTGCTATGACTCCTGCTAGCAGAATTGCAATTATATATATTATTTTCTTCATAGTTTCCTCCTGAGTAAACATATTGATTAACTATTTAAATTATTGCCCTGATTGGTTTATATTGTATAGTTCCGAATGTTTTGGTTTTATATATTCATCAAGAGATATTGGAAAGATGATTATCACTAATAGGATTGTTTAGAGATAAACGTAAGCAGATGCACTGTGAAACTGGCACGTATCCAATTGAAAAATTTGAGATATTTCTACATCTTTGCTTTTGGATAGAGTTCTTGCCATCCGCGAACCCATTTAGACAAATATCTAACTTAATATTTAAAAATCGTGGTCTCATTAGACTCCGATAAACCAACCTTGTGTTTGTATCAAAAATATCATCTAATGTGCGTTGGTCGTCCTCGAAAATCCTATGACGAAACAGAAGCACTGATCATAAAAGAGGCTTACCTGCAGTTCAAGTTCGGCGCGGGAATGCTCGAAGTAGTTATCAAGAAGACGTATAAGCTCAAGATTATAATAGAATCCACATGTATCTCATGTCTCAGGGGCTATCGGTCCAGGGCCCCAATAAACAGAAGCGTCGAAAGTGAGTGAGATATGAGCGCGGGCCGAGCACAGTAAGACCGCAGGACATATCGATTGGCATGAAGATGATCGTACTGGTCTAAAAGTGTGAGTGATACTCGATGATGCCTCCAGAAAAATCTTTGCAGGATGCGAGTTTCCAATCATCAATACTGAGAACGGCGTTCATGTTATTGATCAGTTAGTTCAAAATTATTGGTGGCTCTGCCCAATGAGAGAGCTGATTATGGACTATGGTAACGAATAACACGGTTACGGTGGCAGGGATCGATAGCGTGCAAGCCAACCTGAAGGGAGGTGATAACCATTGGTAGGGAGCTTGCTTTAAAATGGATGGGAGATTTGTAGGGCGTGTAATTTGGGGGTTATGTTGTTGGGATGTAACCTCTACGCTTTGTGGGTCTTGAGATGGAGGAGATCCATGCAATCGCCGTTACCCCAATTGTCTAAGGGTGGACCTCTCCAGACGGTGGATCTTCCCACAAGCTACCAGGTGGCGGCGGTGCAGAAGGATTTGAGGATCTGGGTCAGAATTCCAGGGGCGCAGAACTGGACGGAGTGGACCTGGATCATGTCATCTAGAATCATCTCAATTTGGGGATCGGAAGAGCTCCTTCAGATCTACTTTTGTCCAATTCCGGTATTTTGGAACCTTTATCCACATCTCTCTAGTCGATGGAACTGCCACAACCTGAAGGCGGGTGTAGGGACCCGTGGCTCCGCCGCTCTCCAGGGGCGTATCAAGCACCTTCATCATGGTTTTTGGGTCAAATCTGCCTTTGTACATCTCTCCCAGCGAAAGGAGATTGCTATATCTAAGTACAGTGTGATTGGGGTCGCCCAATGGCAGAGAAAATCCCCAATCGGGATTCATAAAGTGGTTGGTTGAGGCCAACAGGCCGTCCCTGTTCGGTCCACGCCTCTTGACATCGAATGTTGCCCACTCGTAGGAGACAGAAGTATTTTCATCGGCCACATTCAAGATTGTGGCCCAATCGATTCTCGAAGAAAATACAGCTGCATCGAGCTGCCTGAGATTTGAGCAATCAAAGAGGAAAGATCCAATGTAGGTGGATCTATCAGGATAAAAGATGCTGCCTCCTGATGATGATCCGTCATTGGCTTCAAGGAAAAGACCTTGATCGTTCATTCCGGTATGAATCTGAAGCTGAGCTGGACGGCATACGGTTGCTACAGAGTGACTGCCGTCGGTTGGATTGTAGACCACTATGATCGTATAGTTCAAGAAATCATTGGTAACCGAATAAAAATCAGCATTTCTGCCAACTACCATTGATTCGTCCAGCGAATAATTTCCCCATGCGAAGAGTGCCGAGCAGCTCGGCGAAACGAAAGGAACCCTGCTGAGAATTGTCAAGTTCTCAAGAGACATTCCTGAAGTCTCAGCCATGCCTGCGAGTATGTCCCTAAATCTCTTGGGATAGCGGCCGAATACGTCCGTCGACTTTATGACCATCCGCTTATATGAAAAATTTTTCTCTCTGATGAAATAATTTACTACACTTTCATTGTAGAATTCGTGAAGCTGATCTTTGAGAAGACTTCCTTCTTGTCTGCCCATCTCCCTATAGCTTCCTGACAACTGAATAATTGGGAGGCCGTCAATCCTATAAAGCTTACTTTCCTCAAATTGCGATAATAATATCATCGAAGAATTGACCTCTTCTGCATGAACGCTATAGCAGACAGCTAATAGACAAATGATAATTGATAAAGTCGACCGCTTAATAGCGAGCGCTGTGATCACAAGCTTTTGTTTTGTTTTTTAAGCTCTTAAGACTTTTGTCAAATGATGCTATGGCTGGCTTCCTTCAAGAGGCGTACGCACAATCGGACATAACCTATTCTAACACCCAATGCACTTGAATATTCCGAGGTCGCACCTTTGCTATCTGTAGCCATGGCCTTAACCTGGAATGTTCCCTCTTTTGTCCATCTATGATATGCAAATGCCTCTGTTCCAGAGTCGACCAGACGTGTTGTCGATGTTGTTCCGTCTCCCCAGTTGAAGGTATATTTAATTTGGCCTCCCTCGGGATCTATGGCTGATGTCGTATACCTGTAGAGTGTTCTTATCTTACCTGAAACAGGTCCTGAAGGCATGGATGGCGTATTTGGAGGCGCTTTTGTAAAGACGGCTATGAAAGCGTCATGTACTCCTGCATTTGCGGCCTGGTATGCATTCTTGGTTGGGAAATTGGTCGAATACGTCCATCCTGTAACATAAGCGTTACCTCTGCTGTCTACAGATATGCCTTTGCCCCAGTCTTCACCGCTACCACCCAGATAAGTTGAGTAGACAAGTTTATTCCCTGCAGGATTAAGCTTGGCTGCAAAAACGTCGCCACCTCCCGCGTTTACAGCCTGATATGGGTTTTTGGTCGGAAAGTCGGTCGAAGGTGTGATCCCTGCAATATATACGTCACCGCTGCTGTCTACGGCTATGCCATAGCCAATATCGCAGCTGTTGCCGCCTAGGTAAGTGGAATAGACCAGTTTATTCCCTGCAGGGTTCAGCTTTGTGATAAAAGCGTCGGAGCATTTTGCCTTCGTGGCCTGGTATGGGTTTTTGGTCGGAAAGTTATCCGAATCCGTGAATCCTGTAACATAAGCGTTACCGATGCGATCTACAGCTACGCCACTGCCGCTCTCGTTTTTGCTGCCTCCCATATAAGTGGAATATATGAGTCTATTCCCTGCGGGACTTAACTTTGTGACAAAAGTGTCGTTGTTTCCTGCATTCGCGACCTGGTATGGGTTCTGTGTCGGGAAGTCAGTCGACTTCGTCCGCCCTGTAACATAAGCGTTACCGCTGGAGCCCGGGCCTATAGCTATGCCATTTGCAAAATCATTTCGGCTACCTCCCAGATAAGTGGAGTAGACAAGTTTATTCCCCGCAGGGCTCAACTTGATGACAAAAGCGTCGGCGAACCCTGCGTTCGCAGCCTGGTATGCATTTTTTGTCGGAAAGTCAGTCGAATCGGTCCTTCCTGTAACATAGGCGTTACCTCTGCTATCTATGGCTATGCCATTGCCGCTGTCGGGACCGCTACCTCCCAGATAAGTGGAGTAGACAAGTTTATTCCCCGCGGGGCTCAGCTTGATGACAAAAGCGTCTTCAAACCCTGCGTTCGCGGCCTGGTATGCATTTTTTGTCGGGAAGTCAGTCGACTTCGTCCGTCCTGTAACATAGGCGTTGCCGCTGCAGTCTACAGCTATGCCATTGCCTTCATCATAACCCTTACCACCTAGATAGGTAGAATATCTCAGCAAGGGATCTATCACAAGAGGAAGGCTCTGATTATATTCTTTGATCTCAAACCCTATCTTATTGGTATCAATTCTTCGATATTTCCCCTCGACAATCACCCTGCTCCCATCGATGTCCTGGTAGCAGAAGGGCGCAGAGTCTGTGAGGTTGCCTGCAATAGTCTTGATCAGGATCGATCCATTCTTGTCGAGGCTCAGGTTATCCTGGCCGCTGTAAGCCATAACGATTTTGGCCGGGTCCGCGCCGGGCTTCAGCAGCAGCTCATGCTTCAGGCTTCCTTCCGTGCCTTTGAAGACCAGATCGACTCCAGGATAGAAATCTTTGTATCTGACTGCGCTATAGGTAGGTATCTCGGTTACCCACTTGGACGAATCATTTCCGATGAAGAAGTTGGCTGTGCCAGGAAGCTGCCCTTCGCCTATTATCTGACATGATTTAGAGCCCTCAAATTCCATATGGACCACAGACGAATTGTTGCCGCCGGATAACGCAAATACAATGTCGGAAGGAGTAAAGAATATAGTCTTCCCGGAGGTCTTGATCATGAATTTTACATCGTTAGAGGACTGACCAAGGTTCTCTATGAAGCTTAATGGCAGCTTTAGCATTGATACTTGGACGGATTCATTATCGATTGCCAATTGCGAAATAGGACTATTTTGAGTCGAATTGGTAAGATTAAGTTCGGCCAAGACAGGAATTATCGATACAATTAACATAGCCCAAAGCAGGATGATAAAGGCTCTTCTAGGCATACAGCTCAACATGATTAGCAACTCCAACCAACATTAAATAATACTTTAAAAATATGTTAATACTTAAAACTTTCCATCAAGCTCCTTGAATCTCTTCTATATAGATAAAATTTGAGAGCAATGCACCCACCCTAATGAAGGATGGAGGAAATCGCCAGGAGATCTATTTTACAGCAGCTTTGATGCTTACAGGAAAGATTTTTTCCTCTGCGATAGTGCCGTTAACCCAGGGCTGAAGCAGGAGCATGATCACTTCAGTATTGCCAGCTCTTTTGGCATTGAAGGTGAAAATTCTCTTTCCGGGTACACCCTCCATTCCAGAAGGCGCATTTCCGGGAACGAAGGTCGAATTTGCCAGGCTTATGTATTGGGTATCAAAATTTGTCCACCAGTCAGAGCCTGTCGATCCTGGATTGGATCCTATAGTTATACTAAAATCCTCTCCGATGCTGGCATTTATTGGTTTTTCGCACGGAGCATTATCGCATATGCTATTTGCTGAAACTAACCCTATTGAGGAGAGGGCTGCGACCAACAACAGAATCAAATATCCATTCATCATCTGGCCTCCTTTTCTTGAAATCTACATTATCAATTCTTGATATTTAGAGCCATCTGTAGCGACTTGGATAACTTCAAAATCATTTTGATCGAAACACTAAAATACAAATTGGTCTGGAAGGTATGAAGCTGCACCTTCAAGCTCTTTTTTTTGAAACTGAAAAATATTAAACTATAATGAATAACTATTTATGTCGATACTGAATCGTCACATTGTAAATATTTCCGAGTCGGAGGAATGACAGAACTATGATATGTAAAGCGGCTATTGGATTGCTGCTAGTGCTCTTCATAGCGCCGGCACTGGCACAAATAACGAATAATGCGGCGGCTGGAAGCAGTATTTCCGCGCCAATGGAGTGTTCAGGTTGGAGTGGAATCTGCTATGATCAATATGGAGCGAGCCAAACATTAGGTGGATCTTGTGGGTTGTCTTGGGGGACATGTGAGCCCAAAGAAGATATGAGCCAAGTATGTGCCCGTTATACTAGCTTGAAATGCGATAATGGTCAAAAATGTACTTTCAAATATAAACCGTACGGTTATTGCCACTGGATCTGGAATTCCGAGGCCGAGCCGGTTGAAAATCTCACGGCTGACTGCGAGGCTAACCCTAACTGCCACTGGGTCAATGGTAAATGCCTATGTGTCATGCAAAGTCCCGAGCAGATAGAGTGCGAGAAAGATCCTCTCTGTGCCTGGAGAGATGGCCGGTGTATCTGCGTTATGCCAGAACCTGAAGAGATCATGTCTGGGCCGGTGCCCAATCCAACTGAACCCATGCCTGGGCCTGTACCGAATCCAACTCCAAATGGATAGCGAGAAGAACCCTGACTGCCATTGGGCTGATGGCGAGTGCCTACGAACTGGGACGATGAGAGCGGCCAGGAAGGCCCTGGCCACCTCGAAATAACAGTCTAAGCATATATCTCCATCCAGTTCGAGCTCCCGGAGATGGCATCGGAGGCGGAGAGGGTGAGCATTTAGGATACATTTGCATCATTAGATTTTGCTATATTTGGATATATACGTCGGGATAAAAATGTATTGGCAAGATTTTAAACTATAATGAATAACTATTTATATAGGCGTTTACCGTCTTTAAGCAAATATTTCAAGGCGTGAGAGGGATGAAAAAACATGATAGTGAGAGCGGCTATTGGATTGCTGCTGCTGGCGATCTTCATTATGCCAGCACTGGCACAGAATGTAGATCAGAATATTACGGCGACTGGAAGCAATAACGTGAACCCACCAACAGGCTGTGAAGGCACTTGGACTGGTGTGTGCCATAACTGGTATACTGGTTGGTCCGGTACTACACAAGGGCATTGTGAGTTGAAAATTTGGGCTGGAGAATGCTTGCCTATCCAATTTGGCAATGGGGGCACTACTTGTAACGAGGATTTCCCTAGGCCATGCCCTTGCCACGAGGGTGGATTGCGCTGCGAATGCAAATTACAATTCACGAAACCGTGCAAATGGCATGAACCCGGTCCTGAAGCTGCACCGGTTCAAAATCTCACGGCTGACTGCGAGGCCAACCCTAATTGCCACTGGGTTAATGGTGAATGCCTATGTATCATGCAAAGTCCTGAGCAGATAGAGTGCGAGAAAGATCCCAATTGTGCATGGAGAGATGGCCGGTGCATCTGCGTTATGCCTGAGCCTGTGGAGCCAATGCCGGGACCTGTACCCAATCCAACACCTGAACCTATGCCAGGGCCTGTACCCAATCCAACACCAAATGGATAGCAAGAGATCAGGCTGCACATTTCATCTCATTTTTTGATAGAATTAAGCTCATGAAGCCTTATTCTAATGCGCCGCCTAAGCTCGCTTCTCTTCATCCTTCGGCCATGAGTCGTTAGTTTCGAGAAATCTCCGAAGGCTCCGCCCTGGCCTCCTGGAAATAACAGTCTAAGCATATATCCCCATCAAGTTCGGGCTCCCGAAGATGGCATCGGAGGCATCGAGGGTGAGCATTAAGGATGCAACATTTGCATCATTGGATTTTGCTATATTGGGAGATATATATGTCGGGATAAAAGTGTATTGGCGAAATTTTATACCATAATGAATAACTATTTAAGTAGGTTATGAACCAGTTTTAAGCAAATATTTCCAAGGCTTTGGAGGGATGAAAAATATGATAGTGAAAGCGGCTATTGGATTTCTGTTGCTGATGCTCTTCATCGTGCCGACACTGGCACAGCCGGAAATAAATCAGAATAATGTGGCGACTGGGAGCGATAACCTATCTGCGAATCAGGATATGAGTTGTGCTACTTGGAACGGATATTGCTATAGAATATCAACCGGGGAAAAATTACCAAAACTTTTACACGGGCCTTGTTATCCAGTGATAAATATTCCTAACAGTTGCGTGTCTGATCCGTATGAAGAATTTATATGCGATGCTTATCTTCCAGAATCATGCCCATGGGATGAGCATAAGGGTCCGACATGCCGATTTATATTTCTTCCTGGCTATCATTGCGATGTGAAATCCTCCAACTCCGGAGCTGCACCTGTTCAAAACCTCACGGCTGACTGCGAGGCCAACCCTAAATGCCACTGGGTCAATGGTGAATGCCTATGCGCTATGACGAACCCTGAGCAGATAGAGTGCGAGAAAGATCCCAACTGTGCATGGAGAGATGGTCGGTGCATATGCGTTATGCCTGAGCCTGAAGAGATTATGCCGGAACCGGTGCCGAATCCAACTGAACCCATGCCAGGGCCAGTACCCAATCCAACACCAAATGGATAGCGAGAAGAACCCTGACTAACGCTGGGCCGATGGCGAGTGCCTGCTAACTGGGACGATGAGAGTGGCCAGGAATGGCTAGGGAGGCTCTGCCCTGGCCTCCTCTTCCCCTAATAGTCCTATGATATTTTTTCAAGGTTAATAAAATTTATAGAAAACTGATAAGCGAATAACCAGTTAGTTTTGAGAATTGCAATGCCGGACGCGATTTAGGGCTTAAATGAAGAGGGATCGTAGTATTCCAATGATAATTTCGCCATTTGTATTTTAGGCCCATAGCATCCCTCGTTTTTTATAAGTTCGCTATAATTTTTCAATAGTTCCGAAAGAACTTAATAGAAAGGTCTGCAATAACAGCCCAAATAAATATCGCATGGAGGGTGTGAATTTGATGAAACAGATAATATGCGGGTTATTGTTGATCTCCTTTGTTGGGGTTCCAATAGCTCTGGCCGCATCAGATACGACAGATGCAAAGATCACTGATTACCAGTTCGCTAGCGGCGATTGGTATAGACAAAACGGCATTGGCGGCAATTGCGCCAAGATCACTAATACAGGATATGTGCCATGTACTTTCTGGGTTCAGCTATCCGTAGAAGACCCATACGGCAACTGGTATTATGGCGATGCAAGGCCGGTATACCTTCAACCTGGGGAAACATCTGACTGGGTATGCTCAATCTGGGATGTACCTATAAATGCGCCGTTAGGATGGTATACTTCTGAATTTGATCTAGGCGAAGCATACAATTACAACTCCGGAGTCGTATACAATCTAGACGATTCGCAGCAACAACCTAATGCATTCTACATTGCCAGTTGATGGGCAGTATTGCCTCCAATTATAATTTTATTAGCTTGGCTGTTTTAAACGGATTCGGTTTAGAGTCAAAAAAAGATTTTCGGGCCGGATACCCTCTTTATTTTATTTCTGTGAGGTTAAGGTTTATTATATCATTAGGATGTGCGATATCTATAGCTGACGGCTTAACTAGAATCGTATCTCCGTCGATCGCCTTAAGGAAGTACCGCCCAAATTTATCAACCGTGAAATTGAAGATGCCTGTTTTGTTGGTTGTCATGTTCAGACTGTAGACATTCGGCTCCACAAACAATCCTTTGTCGTTGAGGCAGAGCACAGGCCCTCCCAGACTTACGGTTATATTGGCAAGACCGTTCTCATTTCGATCCATGACTCCATTTTTATTTATGTCACTGTAAACTAGTCCGGATATTGAATATCCCATAGCAGGCAATACAAGGCATGTCAGCGCCAGAAGAGCAGTAAAAACCGCTGCAATTCTCTTCTCATTCTCCATGATATACCTCCTAGTTTGTTGCAGAAGGTATCAGGAATATTTAAATTCTTTGTCGCTGTGGCCTTGTACCTAAACTCCCTTTTCCATCCTATTCTAGATGCATTGGATTTTGATATATTGGGAGAGGTAGATCCCCGGGCAAAAGTGTATTAGTAAGATTTTAGACCATAATGAATAACTATTTATGCTAACATTTACAAGCCAGTCTTTGGAGGGAACAAAGAATCATGATAATTAAAGCAGTTAATGGATTTCTGTTGATGCTCTCCATCAAACCTTAGGAGATCCGTAGGGAGATGGCTGTCACTTGAAGGAAATGTGGCTCCTGATGCCCATAATCTGCTATGTCGACATCGAATCATGCGAGGTGGCCGGATGAGGCTTGAAATATTTGTTCTCATACTTATATTAATTCTAATCTCTCAGGCCAATGCCAGCCTAAATGACGAATTTTTGAACGAGAATGGGGGCCTCAATCAAGATAATCTCTATCCAGGCGCCGCTGGCAGCAGTTCGCCAACAGATATTTCACATCAAAGCGTCAGCCTGAACCTTGAGATGGATAGCCTCGTTAGCGGCACTATAAAGCCCATAAAGGCCTACAATGGCAGGACAATAGCGCCACTCCAGTCATGCTACTTTAATGCGGCAGTTAAGAACTTCAAGTTAAAGGAGAGCACTTCAGCCCGCCAGGGGAACTACAGCTCGCAGGAGGCCATAACAGGGAAATTAAAATACATCAATCCATCAGATCTTGAGCTGGTAAGGATTCCGGGATCAAATGAATATTACGCCAGAAATACTCCGTCCAGCAATGTGAACATGATCGATCGCATTGAGTACTCCGGGAAGGGTATCAACGATAATGAGTTCATGGGCAATAATCAGGCTGATGTATTCACCAACTTCCTCTATAATACCAACTACAGCAAAGAGAGAGCCATAGGAATTCGCGCTTTGAATATAAGGGTGATCATGATAAATCTGAACGACTCCACCAAGACTGCCAGGGAAGAATCCAATAAGGAACTCACCTACAGTGTTGCCGCCCATTCCACTGGAATAGCAGACCTAGAATATAGACAGAGCTTGCCGGCCAACACTAGCAGAGGAACGATTGCTGTCAACGAGGGTTATAGAAGATACTACGGTGACTTTAACACCTCTGAGAAACTTGATATGACTTTGGTAAGTCCATTAAAGGCAATCAATCCTACAAACATATCTGATGACGATGAGGGTTGGTTGTCCTGCTGCCCAGGCACTCTTCCTATTGGGATATGATAGGCAATAAGGACAATGAATGTAAACTTAATAGTTCTTAAATTTCAAAATAAATATCATAATAAATAATATTATCTTTTTGTTAATTATTTATCGTAAGCTTTAATATCCTCGAGGTCACTGACCCTGAGAAATTGGATTCAGATGGAGGGACAATATGCATAACAGACGAATAATCTTATACCTTCTGTTAGTTTTACTAGCGGCATTTAGCCCAATCATCACCTCAGCGGCGGGTCAGCAATCAAGTTCAAATAGCTCTCAGGGATTGGCCCTTGAACTAAATGACAGCCTTGTCAACAGCACAATAAGCAAATACCAATTTTTTGCTCTTGATTGCTACGCTCCTTGGTGCCCGCCATGCAAAGAAATGAACGCTGCATTCAATCTGCTCTCAAGCGAGCTAAACGGCCAGATGGCCTTCGGGGTGATCGATGTCGGAAATAACAGCAAGATTGTCAAGAGATATAACATCACTGACTTACCAACGCTTCTGATATTCAAAAATGGTACTCTCATCGATACTCGGTTAGGATACAGCAATGAGTCAGATCTTGTAGATACGCTCAAGACATTTAGGCCAGGGCTGAACACGAGCCGCGTTGAGATAGTCGCCCAGCTGGGGATTACTCCTCCAGCGCCCGCTGCAAATCAGGGAGATATACCTCTGATCGACCTCGGGGCGGATAAACCTGCTATGCCTATGAAAGTAAATGACAGCACTCTCACGTTCGCAGTGAAGAAGTATCCCCTGTTCGTACTGATGGGTTTTGCCGATTGGTGCGGCTACTGCAAGGCGAATAACGCAACTATTCTCGAGCTATCAAATGAGCTTAAAGGCCAGGTTGCCTTCGGTCTTATAAATGCTTTGAAGAACAACGAGACTGCCACAAAATACAATATCACATTCTTCCCGGTGTTCTTTATCTTCAAGAATGGAAGCCTAAATCAGACGCTGTCAGGATATACTGAAAAACCAGCATTCGTAGAAGCCCTTAAAAAGGCTGAGCCGGGTCTGGATATTAGCAATGTCAATATCACTGCAACACCCGAGCCTGCCGCGGCTCCATCGGCGCCATCAAAGCCTGCCATAGCTCCATCCAATGCAGGAACTGCAGTCGTTGTAAATGAAACGATGCCTGAGGGAGATACTGCCCTAAAATATCTGGATAGAATACTAAACTACACACAGATGAATCGCACTTCAGGTGCTACAATCAATATCTTTATAATAAACGCCTGCCCGCAGAGTCAAGGCAAGTGAAAATCGGGCCATGAGGATGAGCACTGATATCTGCCATCCCCGGCCTGATGTAATTTTTACAATATAAATTTGGTAAAATCGGAAGAGGGGTAAGATGTCTAGGACTACCTCATGCGCAATACTGCGTGTTCGTTCTATGAAGCATTACCACCTGATGAAACGTTCGTTACTAAAAAAATGATGGGCTCTGTTCCGGGACTATACAAATTATGACATCAAAAGTATCTATTGGATTGCTGCTGGTGCTCTTCATCAGTGCTGAGAGCATATTCGATCTAATTATAGTTACGCCCGTTATTATAGTCATTCTCCCAACTTTTTACCTTATAAACTGCTTTATCCAAGACTTAGAGTATCCATCTTTATTGGAATAAAATATTTGTAAAGCGCAATCTTGGGCATCCTCAATAGCTTCATCAAAATCAGTATATTTTGATATCTCTCTTTTAAAATCCTTCCAACCGAACTCTATAGGATTTAAATCAGGGGAATATGGCACGTTATATATTAAATGGATATCAAGTTCGTGGGCTAATGCCCTAAACTTCTTAGCTAGATGTATTCTAGCATTATCTAGGACAATACATATTGGTCTCATAATATTGTTACTTCTCAATTTTTGGGCGAAGATCATTAAATCTTCTTTCTTGGATGAGTGAGAGACCATAACTTCATCATTTCCATTCAATGCAATGAACCCAAAAACAGTTCTAGACCTAACTTTTCCAGGTTGATAATTTAGCATATGGGTGTTTAAAACCCTGCGTGTATTAGGTCGCTGTTGCAAAGAGCTTTCATCAAGGAATCCAATAATAGGTTCTTTGACTGTTGTTATTACTGAATCTATCCTTTTTTTAGAAAACTTTCTGCATTAACAGGCCTCTTATTATTTCTAATATATGGTTTACCATATTTGACTTTCTTTATTGATCTTAAAATCTTCCAACCACCTTTATACGAATATTCTACGCCTCTTGTGTCTTTTGCATATTTTATTACCTCTTTTATAGTCATTCCTTTGTCCTCAATCTCTTCGATAATTTTATCCCATTCATCAAAAGATATCATTGGTTCTTTGCCGTTTCTATTCTGTGGTATCAATCCATCATATCCTTGTTTGTTCCAATCGCTTAGCCAATTCTTTATTGTCTTTTCACTTCGTTTAAGAATATCAGCTACTATATATACATTCTTTCCTTCGTATAAATGTATTATCGCTAGTAGCCGTTCTTTAATTCTTATGTTTCTCTCATCTTTATACAATTGATCTAATTCTACCTTCGAGATATGTCTTACAATTACAGGTTTCCTGCCCATGAACGGCTATATCGTATATTAATTATTTAAGGGTATCTATGAGGTAAAAATTACGTGGATTAACTATAATAATGAACCTATCTCAAAATTAGAATGTTTAATTTTTTTACTCCAAATGGAAAAGAATAAATATTTCAAGAGACCACTCTGCGTAGCGAGGGGAACCTAATGAAAAATAAATACATATTTTGGATAGCATTGAGCATATTCCTCCTGTCCATCCCTGTTCTTGGGGGATTGGACCAATCAGGAACTACTGGCGCTAATAGCGCCGATAACTTGAGTATAAATAATCTTGCTGCTTTGGGTTTGCAAGAGGATATAACAAATGCTCCTGTTGCGGATGACGCGCCGCAAATGGCGACCACCGAGCCGGTGAATGCGGCCAGCTACACGAGTTTAGCTCCACCTGCATCAAGCCAAAGAACATTGACGGCATTCAATATCATGGCCAGCCCGCCGACGTCCATCTTCTACAGGGGCAACACCATTCAGTGGAATGGATTCCTTTCCACATTCCCCAGCAATACGGCAGGCATGTGGATTGAAAGAGCCACTGGCTGGACCTGGTATGCCACTATGCCTTTGGGAAGCTGGGCTCGAGAGCTTTTATACGTGCCTGTCAAGACACCCGTGACAATGTATGAGGTCTACTCGGGTCGATTTGTTATTAAGTATAATCTGGGAGTTTTCAATCCTGGCTACTACCTAATGTGGTACTATGCCGATATGCAGGGAAGACATTACAACGTATTTACTACAAACAGCGGTAACAGCAACACAGTTACTATAGATGTATATTCAGCAACATCTAAACCAACGCCGCCTAACCCTGATCCAAAGGCGGAATGTCAGAAAAAATCCAACTGCTTCTGGGATGACACTAAGGGCGAATGCGTTTGCACTGCCCCCAATCCAGTAGCCGAATGCGAAAAGAAGCCAGGATGCTTTTGGGCAGATGGACAATGTCAATGTCCACCAGGACCTGTACCTAATCCCGCAGCTGCATGCGAGTCGAACCCCAACTGTAATTATGTAAACGGCCAATGCCTCTGCCGAGGAGTGCCGGGGCCCATGCCGGGACCTGTACCTAACCCGACCCCAGGACCCATGCCGGGGCCAATACCCAATCCAACCCCAGACGATTCGGGAAATGACATGGCTGGTAGTACTCAGCAGTCTTCCTAGGTGCCGTTAAATGGATAAAATTGAGTGAGAGATCGGCAGCCCAACCGGGCCTGCTGATCCATTTTGTTCGATTCAATTGGTTTTCAGGATATAAGGAATATTAGGATGATAGAATAAGATGACCTTAAGGAGATCCATATTTACATGTCTATCTTCATGCCTGATGACGGCAGTGGTCATTGCCCTTCTGCTGCTTTGCTCACCAGCTCTGGCCGAAAATCAGGAAAACAGCTCAATCTCTTCGCACCCAGTGACAACCTTTGAAGGCGGCCTTCTTCATCAGATTGGCTCCCTTAAGGTGCTGGAGCTTCACGGAAGCTACAGAGAGATGGGCAGGCAATACGGCTACCTTCTCAGAGATGATCTGTTCAGGATCTACGATAACATGAGCCATGACTTTGGAAAATCTGAGGCAATCAGCCGCGACCGACTCCTCGCTTATGGCAACAGATCCTTCCAGCTTTATCCTCAGAGGTATAAGGAATTAATTCTTGGAATGGCAGAGACTTCAGGTCTTGGACTTGATGATCTCCTCATCATAAATTGTCTGCAGATCTACCTTATCCATGCTCAGGGCTGTTCAGCACTGGCGGCCTGGGGCAATTACACATCCTATGGGCCGCTGGTCTTTGGGAGGAACTACGACTGGAGCGATAAGATGCGCCAGTACATAGTAGTAACGGTATTGAATCCCGATGATGGGAGCATCCCTGTAGCAAGCATCCATTATGCAGGATCGATCTATTTGAATACCGGCATGAACCAGAGGGGTATCTTCCTGGAGACCAACGGCGATACTTCTGAAAGCATCTACACAATAAATACTGTGACCACTCCTGTTCTCCTTCTCACATTCCTTGAGGACTCCGCCAACCTGGAGGAGATCGAAGGGCGGATTCGCTCAACCAGGCCATCGGATGGATGCATTGTGAATGTGGCAGATAAAAGTGCGGCCAGATCCTACGAATGGACTCCCTTTGACCTGAAGAGGAGATCTCTTGATGAAGACGGCCTTCTTGTCTCAACCAATCACTTCCAGAATCCCGAATGGGGCTTCGAGATGCCTGTACCCGGCATAAACGATCCCATTCATACCGAGGTACGGCGAAGGAGTCTCCTATACCTGGCTGAGATGCACAAGGGTAACCTGACGCCAAATGTTGTAATGGATATCATGAGCCGTCCACTATCCAAGGGTGGACCTCTCCAGACGGAAGAGCTTCCCACAAGCTACCAGGTGGTGGCTGTGCCGAAGGATCTGAAGATCTGGGTCAGAATTCCAGGAGTGCAGAACTGGACGGAGGTGGACCTGGATCCCCTCTTCCAGAATCATCTCAATTAGGGGAGTGGAAGAGTTCCTTCAGATCTATTTAAGTCTAATTCTGATATTTTGGGATCTTTATCCACAAGTTTAGATCTAGGAGAATATAATTGATCAAATACAATATCTCCAGAGGCAATCTATGAAGGCTGACCGGGTACTGTCTCTGGATGCATTCCGCGGCCTGGCCATCATCTTGATGCTGCTGGCAAACAACCAAGGTGACGAGAGCCATGTCTTTGCTCAATTAGCCCATACCGGATGGCTCGGTTGCACCTTCACAGACCTTCCCATTCCGTTCTTCCTTTTTATAATGGGAGCTGTCGTACCTCAGAGCGCTGCAAGCCGGTCAAAGAGGGAAGAGCCGGATAGGCTCCTCACTGTTGCATGCTTGAGTTGTTCATCTTGAAGGTCAAGTACGGCGTGAAGATCAACGTGCTCTTGTTGGTTGCTCTGTCCACAGGACCTTTCTTAAGGAAGAATTTCACTTTCATGCTTCTATCAGTCAAATCCAGGATGGTATTCCAGATCGTATTGATTGGAAGAGGTTTCATGGCACCTTCGGCCTGAATAACTGTGTTGCCTTCGACTGAACTAAGGATATTGGCTGCATCCTCATCGGAAAACTTGCCCTCGTGGCTGCTGATGATGTTATACAGTGTTATGTAGCGGTTGAAGGTATCGTATGGATCATCATACATGATCAGGTTCTTCTCTTCGGATAGGTCCTCCAAACCATACTTGGAGTATATGTACATTGGGTGATTGGTCATAATATTCGGCTTATTGCCGTTGCCGTCAGTGAAGTACAGGTTTCCATCAGATTTATTCCATTCTACTATCGCCGAATTCCCCTGACTATCGTAGACCATGTAATGGATTCCACAAATGGGTAGGAACTCCTTGTTGGCCAGAAAAGCTACCTTTGCCTCCTCCACCGTCCTACAAGTCTCAAGGACAAGCCGGGTTATCTGGCTGCTCATAATACCGCTGTTTCTATCCCCTGCCATGGGCATCTCTAAGACAGGTTCCATCCCTTCGTCTTCTAATGCGGATATACCCAAACCTTCGGAGTTCAACCCATCTATCACCGAGTTGAGTTCCATGCCCGCAATAGCCATAGTTGAATATCCATGGTCGGGATAGATCTCTATTAAGAAGTTCCTGGTAAACATACCATTGCCTGTCCCCTTCTCAGCCTTGTCGAGGAAGACATCCATGGGAACCAAGTACCATTCCATATTTCTTGAGGCTATGGCATGGCCATTCAGTATCGTCTCCGGAGGGAAGTATACCATGGAGCAGCCTAAAGATCCGGTATCGTAAAGTAATGTGGTGGTATCGAAGGTGGCATTGTCCTGAGATAAGCCATATGACATGGCAATACCCTTCATCCTATCCCTCATGATGGGATAGTTCCTGGCCATATACTCCTGGCGAGCTTTACCATATATGGGATCGGCATATTTCTTTAGAGATGTTGCTCCGTAATCCTTCTGGGCGATCTCTCCAAGGGCCATGCCTATCTGAGTGTTGTTTCCCTTGAGGACAATATGCCGCCACTCCATCATTGTCCCGTTCTCCATGGGGATTATGATCTCATCCTTCACAATGGCCGGGTTTGCTAACCGTGCCGCACCATTCACCGAATCGACGGCATTCTCCGCATAGGCTGTGGAGATAGCGAGAAAAACCGCTAAAATAGCCATCGATATCACTAATTGGGCTCTGGTAGACATTGCTACTCAATCTTAACAGAACTACTTAAAGATTATCATTTTTGTGTCGAATATGGAATATGTGATATACTACTTTTAGACTATAATAGATCCATTCAGAACAATTCTATCATAGTCTTCTCTAGGAATAAGGAATAAAACTTCATCACATCATAACTGAGGGTTCCCTTCACATTCCTCATATCTCAGATGCGCGAAATTGATCGTTAATGATCTCTGATGCCGGACATATGTAGCAGCTCCTCCACTGGGCCATGACAGAGAATATGAGCATCAAGAGGCTGAAGATGATTCCCAGGAAAAAGGCGCTATGGAAAGCGAGGACCATGTCAACGGATGCTGCGGCGCCGAGATGAGAAGGCCCTTGTGAAGCTTCCGGAAGATATGCAGAGTACACCGCGCTGAAGGAGGCCACGCCTATCATTGTTCCCAGATATCTCACTCCCATGGTCAGGCTGGAGCCTATTCCTTTTCTCTGTTCAGGACATTTGCTCATGATTAAGCTCATGTTCGGGGCAATGAACATGGTGATGGACATTCCCATCAGCACCATATAGATGATCACAAATTGCAGTGGAGTTGATTGGTCGATGGTGCTCAGCAGGACAAATGATAATGCTGCCAGTATCGATGCTGCAGCGCAGATCCCCCTTGTGCCGTGTCGATCAGCAAAGCTGCCGGTAGGTGATGCAATGAGCATCATGACCAGCGGAGGCGCCATCATGATCAATCCGGCAACATCGGCCGGATAACCTCTCAACACCTGAAAATAGAATGGAAGAATGAACGTCGCTCCTGCAAATACCAGCATAGACATCATTGATGCCAGATTCGCATAGAGAAAGCACTTCATCCGAAGAAGATCCAGATCCACTAAAGGCTCTGAAATTCGCCGCTCCCTTAGATAGAATATGCAACCGCAAACCAGGAACAGGAGAATGGATGTGATGATCATGGGCGACTTCAAGCCCAGAATGCGGCTCTTGTTCAGTGCTAAGGTTGCAAAGACCAAAGCGGCCATGAGCAGGAGTGCGCCATTTATGTCTATCCTGTCTCCTGGTCTCGAGCCAGGACTGTCCGGAACTATTCGCTGACCCAAAATTATGGCAAGTATGCACACTGGAATATTGACAAGGAAGATCGATCTCCAGCTCAGGTAAGTTGTCAGATAGCCGCCAATGCCCGGCCCCAGGGCGATTCCTGCCGCAGCTGCTATACTCAAGTAGCCCATACTGCGCCCACGAATTTCCTGGGGAAGTATTGCCGTGATCATAGCAGGTCCCACGGCTATAAACATGGCAGCTCCAATTGCCTGCAGCGCTCTTGAAGCAATCAGCATATAGATATCACTTGAAAGCCCGCAAAGCAGGGAAGCAACAGCAAAAACCGCAAAGCCCGCGAGGAAGATCCTCTTAAAGCCTTTGATATCGGCAAGCCTGCCGAATACAACAATAGTGCTGCATAGAAACAGTAAGTAGCTGAGAGCCACCCAGGAAACGAATCCGGTATCTACCCCGAAATATCTGGACATGGCTGGTAGTGATATATTTACAATATTGGTGGCCAGGGTTCCGATGAATGTGCCGAGCGCAATTTCAAAGTTCACTATCTTTTGCAGCCGCTTATCCTCTGATGAATGTGATGCCATGCTATAATCCCTTTATGAACCATTTTTCCACGCATCGAGCCTTCTATGCAACAAAGTGGGTCCGCCACTGGGCAGCATCTTCAAGTTGCAATATTTTTGTAGCTGCCAGATATCTAGCAACATCACCGCTCGTCCTTCAATAAATATGTTTGTCGGTCATAGCTACATCATTGGTAAACAAGAGGGCTGCATTGGCGAGAACATAAGAAAGGCATGAAGCATTGGGAAGGTTTTCAGGATAAATGCATAGCAGTAATAGTGATTAATACGGACAACAAACCAGAATGCATAGGGTAGGAAGGCATAGCCTTCCAAGCATTCCGGCCGTCCCATTTCACTTCCAATTCAACCTATTCCAGTGCTCATACTCATGTTCCCAATCCTTTCCATGCATCTTAACAAGCCCCTGGAAATATTTTTTGTTCTCCTCCTGCATCTCTCTCTGGCTAATATAATCGCGCTTTGTCTTTATATCCTCTGCAAGAGTCTTTCCGAGTTCAAATGCCCTCTTCTCAGCGTCTTCCATCGCCTTTGGTCCCTTGTTCATCGCTGCTCCGATGCTGCCGGTTACAAACGATCCAAAGTTCAAAAGCAGTGCATCGAGATAGCTTGTGACCTGCTCGTAATCGCTGCCGCCTGTTGCTACTGAGCAACTATACTTTCCAGTAAATAGCTGACAATGGATTGCATCAGACATGCGATCTATTATTGTCTTCATCTGTGATGTAACGCTTCTGAAGTAGTTGGGAGCGCCCCAGACCATTCCATCGCTCGCGAGCATCTTCTCATAAAGCTCTTTAAAATCATCCTTCTTGGTGCATTCGCCTGTCTTATAGCAGACCCCGCATGCATTACAATACGCTATATCAAGCTTGCATGCATCCACCAGCTCAACATCAGCACCTGCGGACTTAGCCCCATCAAGAACAGCCTTGACTAGCCTCAGCGTCTGGCTTTGGGAGCCCCGCGGGCTTGCATTTATTCCAAGTATCTTCATTTATTATCCCTGAGTCTTATAGCATCCGATAACAATTTCAGCCTTTGGGTTGCGGAGCAGAGTTTGCCCTTCCGCGTGCGAGTGAGAATAGGATGCCTGCAGAACAAAGCATTGTGAGGATAATAAAAGCCGCATGCATCGCCATCAGGAAAAGGGGATAGTTGGAGGGAACGATCTGAGCATTGCCAACATATAGAGCCGAGACAAGCAGGGCTATTCCCTGGCTGAACATCTGACCAGTCAGCCTCATAGTACCAACTGTTCCCGAGGCTACGCCATAAAATCTTCGAGGTACTGCGCTCATGATAGCATTGGTATTCGGAGAGGAGAACAATGCGAAGCCCAAGCCTAATATCATGAGGCTGGCAATCACTACGCTAATGCTCGTTGATTCGCCCAGAAAAACCAGGCTGAATATACCTAGAACGGTTAGTGTCATCCCGGCAGATGCAACTATTCGGGGTTCCATCCTATCTGAGAGGCGACCTGCAAATGGAGAGAAAATAGCCTGAACAGCCGGCTGGGCAAGAAGAATCAGCCCAGCGTCCTGAGGGCTGAAGCCCTTGATATACTGCAGATAAAGGCTTAAAAAAAATGCTATTGCATAGGTTGAGCTGTAGTTTAGGAAGGCAGCCAGACTTGAAAACGTAAAGACTCTGTTATTCCTAAAAAGACGGATATCAAGTACAGGGCTTTCTGCCTTCCACTCGAGCACTGCAAATGCAATGAGCACTATTATGCCTGCGAGAAGAAACAGCACGCCAGAGTTCGAAGGCAATAGTGAGATCCCGTAGATGGCCAAAGTAAGCCCAATGCCGTAGATTACAGATCCCAAGATGTCGAATTTTTCCCCTTTTGCCTCGGCCCACTCGCCTTTCAGCGTCCAGAGCACCAATATTATTATCAGTACGCCTAATGGTACGTTTATTAGAAAGACGCTTCTCCAGCCGAAATGCTGAGTTAGAAGGCCTCCCAAAAAGGGACCCATCGATAAGCCGAAATAGGTTGCAGCTATGTTTATCCCGAGTGCCCTGCCCCTCTCGCCAGGAGGAAATACGGACGTCAGGATGGCTGCGCCTGTTCCAAAAAGCATCGCTGCACCAAGGCCCTCAACGAGCCTGAACGCTATGAGCTCAATCTCGGTGTTAGAGATGGCCAGCAAAACCGCTGCTAGGGTATAAACGGCCACTCCGTATGTATAAATCCGCTTTCTTCCGTAGATATCCCCCAGCTTTCCGAATGGTACTAGAAATATCGCTGCAGCCAAAAGATATGCTGTGGCGATCCATGTCAGCGAGACAGCGCTCATCTTGAACTCTGTGCCGATTTCTGGGAGCGCCAGATTTACGGCAGAGCTCATGTAGGGTGTGAGGAAAGCGCCTAAAGTGGTGATGAAGAGAGCAACGTTCTTGCTTACGTTATCGTTTGGTCTTATTCCATTCAATTTACTGCTCCTAGAATATGCTCAGCCAACAGGGCCATTCCTTAAGTGACCACTGTCTTCTTGAAGACCCGCCATGCAACTATGAACATAAACACTGCAAAAACCACAAGCGCCAGCAGGGAGAATGCCATATCCATTGTTGTGTATGTGTAGTGAGTTCCTACAGCATAAAAGTCCCTGCCTATGGCAAAATACCGTACACCGTTGATGAGATACGTGAGAGGATTGAAGCGAGTCAGATATCTTACTACTTCTGGAAATGCATCTACTGGATACAGTGCGTTGCTCGCAAAGAAAAGGGGCAGAGTTAGTAGTGTGATCACGCCTTGTAGGCTTTCGGGCGTCTCCATGCTCATAGATATGGCCGATGACAGGAATAGAAAGCCTATTGAGAAAACTCCTACAAAAAGAAGTATTCCTGCGATAGAGACAACCGTCTGTAGAAGCGTATATCCTGAGAAAAACTTGACACCAATGAGAAGGCCGAAGCCCATAATCACCAGCACCTGGATGATGGATTTGGTGACTCCGCTAAGGCCAATGCCTATGATGATGTGCTCTCTGGGCATGGGGCTCGCAAACAGCTCGCGCATGAGTCCCCAGTTTTTATCGAATAAAAGGGAGATTCCTCCAAAAAGGCTCGTAAAGAGCGTGGTCAAAGCTATCACGCCTGCTCCGAGAAATGTGAGATAAGATACGACGAATGCGCCTGCAGGTGTTGGTATGGCTGCGCTGAACCTGCTGAAGTTTGTTGACATGGCAGCTCCGTAGAGAGCGAGCCAAAGGGCTGGCTGGAGCAGCGATGATACTAATAAAGCCCGGAATCTGAAGAACCTGAGCATATCGCGCCAATAAACTGTGGTGAACTCCAGGGCCAATTCATCTCCCCCCTTTGGGCATTATCCTTCGGAACTTCTCAGCTCCGCCCTCCCTCAGCTCACGGCCCGTGTAATGTACGAAGACATCATCAAGAGTAGGCTTCTTTAGATTCACGCTTTTTATCTCAATCCCATTGTCCTTGAGCTTGCTCATAATGGTAGGCAGGCAATGGCTTCCGTCAGTAGTAATAGTGATAACAACACCCTTTGAGGATTTCTTTGCATTCAATACTGAATCAACATCCTTCAATATTCTCGAAGCCGACTCATCATCGCTCGTCTCAAGGTAGATCATATCCCGGCCCAAATCGTTCTTAAGGTTAAGGGGTGTGCCGGAGGCTATTATCTTTCCATGGTCTACGATGTTGATCCAATCGCTGACCTGGTCAGCCTCATCCATGTAATGAGTTGTAAGAAATATGGTAGTGCCCGATTGGTTCACACTCTTTATATAATCCCAGAGCCTGATGCGCGTCTGCGTGTCGAGCCCAATTGTCGGCTCATCAAGGAAGAGCACCTTTGGACGAGTCATAAGTCCGCGTGCGATCTCTAGGCGGCGCTTCATGCCGCCGCTGAGGTTCCTGGTCCTGACATCTCTCTTCTCTTCGAGTTCAACGAGCCTGATCATCTCCTCGATTCTCTCACGCCGTTCTTTTTTGGGAATGGAGTAGAGCCTGCCGTGAAATTCAAGTGTTTCCCAAACTGTCAGGTCTCGGTCAAGCGTCTCGTCCTGAAAGACTATACCTATCGATCGCCGTACAGCTTCTGGCTGAGTTGAGAGATCGTAGCCCGCTATGCTCGCACAGCCTTGCCGCACAGGCAAAAGCGTTATCAGCATATTTATTACAGTGCTTTTCCCAGCCCCGTTCGGCCCCAGGAATGAGAAGATCTCACCCTCTTTAACCTCGAAGCTGACATCGTCCACGGCCTTGAAGTCACCGTAGCTATATTCTAGATTACTGACCTCGATTATGTTCTCTGGCATCCTTGTTTCATTTGGTTTATGAGAATTTATAGGTGATCAAAGCATCCAAAGAATTTATCGGGCTTGAGCATCATTCTGGATATAACTCCTTATTGTCTGGAGGTGTGTTGATAATGACTAAGACAGATGATTTCCTAAAGGAGGCATTTGCAGGAGAGTCGCAGGCGAACAGAAGGTACGCGACCTTTGCTGTAAAGGCTGATCAGGACGGCTACCCTCAGGCGGCCAGGCTCTTTCGTGCTGCTGCAGAGGCTGAGGCGGTTCATGCCGCCAACCACCTGAGGGCTTCTAAGGGCGTCAAGTCCACCAAAGAAAACCTGCGAGAGGCACTAGCAGGTGAAACGCATGAGTTCAAGGAGATGTATCCTGAGATGATAGATGCTTCAAAGGCGGAGGGCAATAAGATCGCCGAGAGGACATTCACCTATGCAAATGAGGTCGAGAAGGTCCATGCCAGGCTCTATCACGATTTACTTGATAACTTGGAGGAATCGTCCAAAGAATCATATCCGTACTATGTCTGCCCGGTCTGCGGTCTGACTGCTGAGAGGGAGCCTCCTGAAATTTGCCCAGTCTGCGGCGCTAGAGGAGATTTATTCAAGAAGATAGAATAAGACGTTATCTTTTGGATGATATCCAATGCATTTGAATACTTCATTCACTGCTATATTCCATAGCTAGAACCTGGCAGATTGGAATGACCGAAAAGGATATCTTCGCATGATGGAGACGGATATTCATGAGGTTAGGAATAATCCTGTTAGCCGCGATCCTAATGACGATCGCAATCACAGCTACGGCCCGGGAGAATCTCTCCATTGCGAATACATCTGAATCGAACAGTTCCGCCTTGAAAGACATAATTCTGAGTTCAACTGTCAAGCCTGAGACATATAGTTTCACGCTTGATGTGAACCAGAGGATAGAGATAGCAAATATCACAGGGATCAATAAAACCGAGTCTCAGACGATATCAACCAGAACATTCGGTGTGGCTGCATTGAATCTAACAGCCAAGGCAATGAAGATGGCAATGGCAGTTCTATCGGTGCCAGAGGGCCAGGAGGAGAGTGCGAGTGCTTTAGCCACAGAGATATACCTTCTGAACGATACTATGTATATGAAGGTTGACAGCAATTGGACTAAGATAATACTTGTGGGGCCATCTCTTGATACTCTTTGGAAGCAGGAGAACGAGATAGAGCGGCAAAAAGAGGAGCTAAACAACTCCACGGTCACACTTCTTGGCAATGAGAGTGTAAATGGTATCGATTGCTATAAGATCAAGGTCATCCCCAACCTGAAGGCATATTCAGCCATTGAAGAAGCCAATAATATCGGCATCCAAGGGAGCGAGACTGGTCCCTCGACGACTTCTCATCTGAACCTTAGCAGCCTGTTCAACAATACCAATATTTCAGAGATCATGTGGATCTCAAAGGAAACGCTTCTTCCAGTGAAGGTCGATATATCGATGAATATGACGCTATCTCCAGAAGAGCTTGGATTGCCAGCGAAAAAGGCAGAAAATCTTAAGATGGCAATTGATACATCTGAGATAATCATGTTCAGCGGCTTTAATAGGAGCATCAGTATCACTCTGCCCGATGATGCTAAAAATGCTGCTGCCTTCCCATCATCCATATTGATCCTGGGCAACTCAAGTTCAATGAATTCCACTAGCAACAACACGACGCAAGTGTAATAAACTCTGACACCTGGTGATATCAAACGAAATTGAGAGCATAAGCACAGGTGTTTGGTCTGCCGCATCCGCCCTTGCTTAAGATGCGACAGATCACTCTTTATTTGATCGTAGCCTTTTTAGCACTCTTATAAATTCGGAGTTCACTTTAAAATCGCCATCATACCTTACATTTATTTGCATATTATCCCCCATCTCAGCCGAGTGCCAGATTATCTCAAATTTTCCGTCTTTGCAATCGATTGTATAGTATGGATAGCTGAAAACGCGCATATATTCCTGAACGCGCGGGTGCCAATAGGTGCTGACAAGATCATCGCATGTTTTTATCTCTTTTAATCCTTCTTTAGGTATCGTATACTCCTTCAAGCGATTATTTTTTATAATGATTTTTATCATATCATCCGCATCTATTTTTTTTACGAACTTCCATCGAGTAGGCGAAAATGTAGGAAGCGCAGTAAACCCTTTGTTTTCAGGTATGCTCGTGAAATAAAGCTTCATGATCGCCCTGGTTACGAAATAGGCAACATAAGTCATCCCAAGCAGTGCAGATGCCCGGATATCGCTCAATGGAATACGGCCAGACATAACCGCTGTCAGAAAAAGCACGCCTACAAAGAAGTATAGAATAAGATATGGATTTACGGCTGTGTCAAGGTTCAGCTTTGTATACTTCTTTGTTAGAGGATAGAATGGGCTCACTCCCCAGGTTGTTATGAAATCACCGAAGATGTGAGACATGCCAGTCAGACACATCAAAAGGAATAGCTTCACATCTGCACTGCCTGTAAAAATAGTGAGCAGAATATTAACAAGCCCAGATACTATCACAATGAATATTATCATATGTGTTATCCCATGATGGCGGGTTATCGGAAGACTCTTCCATAAAGGATAAAGGAAAACATCGAAATCCGGAAGCCCAGCCATTAGAGTTCCAAATATCACATAGTTATTATGAAATGAGCCGCTTGCGAGCGATGAGACGATGAAGCCTACCATAAGATGGGTGAAGAAATCCATTAGGGCAAATATCCTGCTTGCATTGGTCTTTAGATTTGCGAGAGCTGCCCTGAGACTATATCGAACAGCTTAAGAAAATCAAAAAGGATATGCCTTCACTTAGATGTAGCTTCAAATGGTTCAGTGCCCCAAATATCCCCCAGATTCGGCCTCAATCGGCCCCGCATCCTCATAGCCCTGACGCTGGCCTGTTCCCGCCAGGCGTGTCAGCTTCTCTGGGTAATAAAGCAGCCTTATGACATTCTGGGCATGCTCTGCAGTCCTGCGTTCTGCCAGCCACGCAAGAGTTTTTTCATCCGGGGCCTCATCCTCATGCACAAATACCTCAATGATATGCTTATTTGTCATGAGCTGAGCCATTATAAGGCCTGATGATGCCTCATGGGCACACATTTTATCCTTATCTGCAGCCCCAGGCATTCCCAGGACCATGACTATATCACAGCCATTCTCCTCAAGAAGCCTTTTTGCGGCTACAGGCAGGTCTTTGATACCGGGAACCGTGTATCTTACGATCTCCGCAGACGACTCACTTCTAAGCGTGCTCATTGCTGTGCGGGCCATATCATAGCGAGCAAATGTTGTATCAGCTATGCCGATCTTCATATTTTTGGGATAGCAGAGGAAGTGTTTAGGGCTATCGGTCTGTGTCTCTGTGGTGAGTTGTTTTGTCCAGTTATGGTTTTTGTGCTCAACAACTCAATACGGGTGGACTGCCGGCTTAAGATACCTCAAAACGGGCTAATTCATGCTGTACACATGTTTTGTCGGAATATGAAATAGATTATGAATCCATAATAATATTTTCTATACTATGATTATAATGTTACTTAACGATTATCCGAAACATTTATAAGGTTTAAAAATAATTGGAGACTGAAGATAGGCTAAGCTTATCGAAAATAGTATTATTCGGAGTGCTATAAAGTACCAAGCTAAATAAGGGGCGGGGATGGATGAGATCTGTAAATAGCTATAACACAGTAAATATCATTATAGCAGAAGATGATCCTTTAAATCAAAAAATCGCCATAAAAATGCTCGAAAAACTTGGGTACCATGCAGATGTGGCGTCCAATGGTGCAGAGGTTCTGCATGCGCTCGAGAGCCAAATCTATGATCTTATTCTTATGGATATTCAGATGCCGGAGATGGACGGCATCGAGGCCATCAGGATAATAAGAAAATGCTGGTCTCCTGGCCCGAAGATTATAGTGGCTACTGCATTTGAATTGGATACATGTCGCGATCTATGTTATGACGTGGGCGCCGATGATCTGCTCGCAAAGCCATTAAAAAAAGAGGAACTAAAGGCGGCGATTGAACGTAATATGTCTCAACCGCAGGATACACTATCGGGACCTCAGCTTATAGCTTCAGAATTATCAACATAATATGTCTATATAATCAATTACCATATCCGTAGATATCAAAGAGGCAGCTACGTCCCCATCCCTGCATCGGCTTATGCCTCAATCTTTTGGGGCGGATATCTGTGCCAGATAATCCTGTATAGAGTTCTTATAGCCGCTTTGGCTTGCAAGCCTTTGTATCACTTTCATTATGCCGCTGCCGTATTGCATAGCTTTTTTCTCATATTGGGCAATAGACGGCGGAAGGTAACGCTCGGCCACCGCTCTCAGAGGTCGCTTCCGGATCCCATCTCGCACCTTTTCGTCAGGGGGAATGGCTCGTGCAGCCTGCACAACTCTCACATCCATATATGGCAGTGAAAAGTATGTGCCATGGAGCGCGGCTACTGCCTGGTCTCTGGCAAGCTGTACGCTTAGGCCATGAAAATCCCTCTCGAGATCCATTGCGAGAGTATCCGTTTGGAGGTAACGTGCATATCCCCCAAAGAGCTCATCCGCTCCCTGACCTGCAAGTATGCGCCTGTAACCATTGTGTCCTGCCCACTCGGCAACATAATGTAGAGTGGCCGCAATAGATGCATTCACAGGATCAGTCATCGGTATGACACGCAGCACCTGAGCCAATGCATCTTCTACTGTTTTCGGATCGATAACTACCGCCGTTAATGGCAACGCCAGCTCGCTCGCCACCTCCTTTGCGTGCCTCAGATCATGAGAGCCTTCGATCCCTACAGCAATGCATTCTCGCCCTGCCAGCCTGGCAACGAGGGCAGAATCCACGCCACCTGAGAGTGCAACAACACCCTCATCACTTCTGAGCCGGACAGCGATCTCTATGGCCTCGCCCAGATCCATGAGCAGGTATGCTGGATTTAATTTTCCGATCTCTTTGTCGCCGCAGACAACCGACCCTGCAGGGCAGTCTCCTGGCATGATCCCAAAGTGATCACGCGCCTTGCATCCGTTCCATTTGAGGAGGAACTCGCCGCCGAATCTTGAGATGGCGTCGGGATTTCCAGCAAGGATGTTCTTAAGATCGCTCTCTGAGATTCGCTTTCCATCGAGCTCAATCCAGCCCTTGACATCAATAGAAGAAACCATAGCTATAGCGATCCTCCGGCTTTGAAGTGAAATTAGCCAAATATCCTCTTCCGATTAGGGATTCTCCCGAATATTAAAGAACTCCTCTAGTGATTAGGCACGATAGATAGAGGGATTCTTCATCTTATTCCCTTCAACCATATAGCATGCGTTTTCCATAACCTTCCCCCAGAGAGGGGTTAGGGGCAGCCCGCACGGCGACTGAGCGCGCTAGAGTGTAGTTAGTGTTAGCCCCAGAAGGAAGGCAAAGGCTCTTGAATTAGGATAGCAGGCCCAAATGCCGAATTGACTTTTCCTTCCTATGAGATAAGTCCCATAGCTTATCGGTTTTTCATACTTAGTGCACAGTTCAACGAATCATTAAGATGATTTATATAGAGATAGCATATCGACTTATCCGCAATACTTGCACCCAGGCACGGTCTCCTCATCACCCAAATAAAGCACCTGGCCTCGGCTTCCATATCTGAACACGGTCACGCCCTTGCATCCCAGATCATATGCCAAATTGTAAACCTTCAGTACATCGCTAACATTGGCGCTCTGCGGCAAATTCACAGTCTTGGATACGCCATTATCTGTGTACTTCTGGAAGGCTGCCTGTATTCTCACATGCTGCTCAGGCGGTATGTCAAGCGCAGTTACGAATATCTCTTTCATGTCTTTGGGCACCTCGGCAATATCCTGAACAGATCCCTTCTTCGCAACCTCAGTCATCAGGCTCTGGCTATAGATTCCACGCTGTCGTGCAGCCCTTTCAAAGAGCGGCGACACCTCGAACAGCTTTGCACCTTCAAGCACATGGCGAACGAATGAAACTGCGAACAGCGGCTCAATGCCGCTGCTCGTTCCTGCGATGATGCTGATAGTGCCGGTAGGTGCGACTGTCGTAACTGTCGAATTTCGCATCGCACTCCAGCTCTTGAGCTTGGACTCTTCAAAAAGCGGAAATGATCCGCGTTCCTCCCCTAATTTCTCAGACACCTCCCTTCCGAGATCTGAGATATATTTCATGGTCTTCTCTGCAGTGCGTATTGCATCCTCGGAATCATAGGAGATGTTCATCTCAATCAGCATCTCTGCAAATCCCATGACCCCAAGGCCGATCTTGCGCGTTCTCAATGTCGCCTCCTCGATCTGTCTCAATGGAAGCTTGTTCACCTCGATTACATCATCCAGGAAGTGCACTCCCAGGCGCACAAGATCCCCTAGCTGATCCCATTTGATCTCGTTATTCTCGACCAGCTTCGAGAGGTTTATGGAGCCGAGATTACATGACTCATATGGCAAAAGCGGCTGCTCCCCACAGGGGTTTGTAGCCTCTATGATACCAGGAATTGGATGAAGCTCGTTAATCCTATCGATGAATATCATACCGGGATCTCCGCCGCGCCATGCAGAGTTTGCGATGAGATTCATCATCTCCGGGGCATCCAGGCTTCCAGTGACAGCGCCATTTCTCGGGTTGATAAGGTCGAGAGCTCCGCCCGAACGCGCCAGTCGCATAAAATTATCGGTCGCAGCAACAGAGATATTGAAGTTCTCGAGGAAGCCCGGCTGCTGCTTGGCCTCAATAAACTCAAGGATATCGGGATGATCTATGCGGAGTACGCCCATGTTTGCGCCCCGCCTGCGGCCGCCCTGCTTGATAACATTTGTCGCAGCATCGTAGATGCTCATGAAGGAGACAGGCCCACTTGCCACACCGCCAGTGCTTCTGACAACATCGTTCTTCGGCCTGATTTTTGAAAAAGAGAATCCTGTTCCGCCTCCGCTCTGATGGATGAGCGCCATATGCTTCAGAGTATCAAAGATGCCTTCAAGAGAATCCTCGACAGGAAGGACAAAGCAGGCCGAGAGCTGGCCAAGCTCAAGGCCAGCATTCATCAGCGTGGGGGAGTTCGGCATAAACAGCAGGTTCGACATCGCCTTCAGGAAACCTTGTCGGCATGAGTCGGCATCTCCACCGTACTTCGCCTCCGCCCTGGAGACATACGTTGCTACGCGATTGAACAGCTCTCCGGGCATCTCAACAACATTCCCCTTTTCATCGCGCTGCAAATACCTTTTCTTCAAAACCTCTATTGCATTCACGCTGAGCTTCAGATCATCGGCCACGCCCAGATAGCGCTTTGCATCGCGTATCTCACTCCGCCTCTGCCTGTAGAGGATGTAGGCCTTGGCGACATCTGCATAACCTGCATCGATCAGAACTTTCTCAACTATATCCTGGATATCCTCAACACCCGGCACAGTATCGGGAAACTTTTCTTCTGCTATTCCGATAACGCGCCCCGCCAGCTCAGAAGGGGCCTTAGAATCATCTATGCCGACTGCCTTGAAAGCCTTGCCAATTGCGACAGTGATCTTGGCTGGCTGGAAGTTCTCAATTCTTCCATCTCGCTTTCTTATGCGTCCAATCATCCTGATACCAATAAACTATATTCACACAGAACCGATATAAACACATACCAAAAATATGAATTCGTTTTCACGAGGACTCTAGATGAAGATAGCAATCTCAGGAAAGGGCGGCGTTGGCAAGACCACCCTGGCAGGAACACTTGCCAGGCTCTTTGCACGCGACGGCTACAACGTACTCGCAATTGACGCAGATCCCAGCATGAACCTTGGCTCCGCCATAGGAATAAAGAAGCTACCAAGGCCAGTCACTGAGCATAAAGATCTTGTCCAGGAGCGTGCCGGCATGCCGATGGGTATGTTCAAGCTCAACCCCAAAGTGGACGATGTAGTGCAGATGTGCGGCTGCACAGGTCCTGATAATGTAAAGCTCGTGGTCATGGGAACTGTCGATACCGGAGGCTCGGGGTGCATGTGCCCTGCCAACTCCTTCGTAAAAGCCCTCATACGACACGTGATTACCCGCGAAAAGGATCTAGTGATACTGGATATGGAGGCCGGCATAGAGCATCTTGGCAGAGCCACAGCCCGCGGTGTCGATGCGATGATAGCAGTTGTCGAGCCAGGCATGAGGTCCATAGAGACCGTGGAGAGGATAATGCAGCTGGGAAAGGAAATAGGTATCATGAGGTATCTTGCAGTTATAAACAAAGCCAGTGAGCCGGGAATAGTTGAGGAAAAGCTCAAGCAGATGGGCATTCCGATAATAGGCACAATACCTTATGATAGGAACCTCATCGAGGCTGACCTCAGCGGCCGTGCACCCATAGATGTCGGCGGCCCTGCAGTAGAAGAGATAAAGAAAATAAAGAGCAAATTAGAGGAGATGTTCGGCGAGGTAGCAAAGGAGGAGGCCACGAAAAGCGCTGAGGCCAAAGGGCAATAGACAGTTGCCCTTAAAGATTCAGCTTTCCGGCCTTCAAACCCTCTTTTACTATTGAGCCTATGACTTTAGAGCCTGATCCCATTATCTCACAAGCGTTTTTGGCATCCTTTTCGGGTACTACTACTACGAACCCCATCCCCATATTGAAAGTCCTGTACATCTCAGCATCATCCACGTTTCCAAGCTCCTGAAGGAACCTGAAAATGGGCTGAGGCGTAAGAGGATCTGTTATCTCAAACCCTAAGTTTGTTATTCTATGTAGCTTGAGTAAACCAGACCCAGTTATATGCGCCAAACCGTGAACGTCACACTTCTTGACAAGCCCAATGATCTCGTAGTAGATCCGCGTGGGTGTAAGGAGTTCCTCGCCTATCGTCCTGTCTGAGCCGGGCATTTTATCGAAATAGGTGTACTTCGATTCTGCGATGATTCTTCTAGCCAGGGTATAGCCGTTGCTGTGAAGGCCATCGCTTGGAACGCCCACCAGGACATCGCCGACTTTTATCTTTTCTCCGGTTACGATCTTATCCTTGTCGACAACACCTATGGCTGTTCCTGCCAGATCTAATCCACGTATTATTTCAGGCAGTGATGCAGTCTCGCCTCCTACGATCGTCATGTTGGAGAGCTGGGCACCTTTCTGAAGGCCAATGGCTATCTGCCCTGATCTCTCAGGATCGACCTTCTCCACTGCCAGGTAGTCGACAAAAGCTATCGGCTCGGCGCCAATGGCATAAAGGTCGTTTACGTTCATTGCGATACAATCTATCCCGATAGTATCCCATTTCTTCATGGCATTTGCTATGAGAACCTTCGAGCCTACGCCATCTGTTGTCATCGCCAGGGCAAAGCTTCCCATATCCAAGAGGCCTGCATAATGGCCTATATCCGTAAGCGGCGCCCCAAACCCTTTGCGCTTAGTCGTAAGTACCGCTTTCATGGCATCAATGGATCTATTTTCTGCATGGATATCCACGCCGGACTCGGCATATGTGAGCCGCTTCATGACGCACCTCCTAGGCAGAACTCGCTGTGAAGCTCCTGCACGGCCTTCTCTGCATCTTTGCTTGCGACAACGAAGGATATGTTGTGCTCACTTGAGCCCTGGCTGATCATCATCACGTTTATTCCAGCCTTACCCATTGCCTTGAAGACGCGTCCAGCTACGCCTGGCGTACCTGCCATTCCAGCGCCCACGACTGCTACAACACATGCATCGCGGTTATTTGAGATCTCTTTGACGAGATCCTTAGGGAACTCCGATCGAAGAGCACTCTCTGCCTTCTCAAGCTGCTTCTCCTCAATTACCATGGATATATTTGCCTCGGATGATGCCTGGCTGATCATGACGATGTTTGCTCCTGCCGTCGCCAGAGCTGTAAAGGCGCGTGCAGCTATGCCTGGAGTCCCTATCATCCCAGCTCCTGCAATATTCAGAAGGGCGATGTTCTTATTCAGCGTTATAGACTTGATAACATCCGCCTTCGGGATATCATCATGAACTATTTGGGTTCCAGGGCTGCTCGGATCAAATGTGCACTTCACACGCACAGGAATCCCCTTCTTAATCGCAGGCTCGATAGCTCTTGGGTGAAGAACTTTGGCCCCAAAATAAGACATCTCCATAGCCTCACGATAGGAGATCGTCGGTATAGGCTTGGCCTCAGGAACTATCTTCGGATCAGTGGTCATCACTCCAGAGGTCTCCTTCCAAAACCAGATTTCATCGGCATCTATCGCTGCACCTATTAGCGAAGCCGAAAGATCCGAGCCCCCACGACCAAGGGTGGTGGTAATGCCCTTCTCGTCCTTGGCTATGAAACCTGTAACCACGGGAATCCCTTTGAGAGGCAGCAGCTTCTGAGGAATCAAGTTGTAAGTCCTGTCAAGGGGCCTTGAATCTCCGTAATTGCTATCCGTGACTATACCTACTTCAGATCCTGTATAGGCCATGGAGTCTATCTCCATATCCCTCAGAACTCCAGAGAGTATGGGTGCTGCGAGTTGCTCTCCATAACTTGAGATGTAATCCAAAGATCTGGGCGTAAGCTCGCCTAGGTAACAGATGCCGATATATGCCTTCTCCAGCTCATTAAGCCTTTGCGTAATTATCTTTTGGACTTCTTTTGCAATCTCTGGATCTTTTATAGCATCTTTTATGGCCTTAGCGTGCCTGTCTGTCAGCTTTTCAATAAACTCCAGCACTTCAGCCACGTTCCCATCATTTGCTGCCTTCTTAGCGCATTCAAGGAGAGAATCAGTGACTCCTTGAAGGGCAGAAGTTACAAGAACAATCTCATTGTCACGGTTGAAGCTCTTTACAAGCTCCCCAACGTGCCTTAGCCTGCTGCCATCCGCGACTGAGACTCCGCCAAACTTCATTACCAAGCGCGCCATTATGAAAACCCATGCAAGCTAGGGCCTCATCGATTTAAGCTTTACCTACAATGTCATGATCCGGCATTTATTATAGTCCATCGCTCATGCACAGCAGAAGGCTTTATATAACGCAATTGCATTTTAGTTGAAGTATTACTTAAGACTTCTATTCCAAAGCTCTGCCGATCTTGCCAATATGATCTCTATCTTACCATTGAGATCTGCCTTGGTAGAACGATCATGAAATATTGATAATCGCACAGAGATGGCCGAAGGCTTATATAGATTGAACTCGAGGATTCTGAGTCTTAAGATTGTAACCTTTATCTTAAAATTCGCGAGGCATATCATGACTAGGGCGGAGAAAATAGTCGAGCAGGGAAAGGCTCTGATGGATAAGCCTGAGATGATCAGGAATATTGGAATAGTAGCACATATCGATCATGGCAAAACAACTCTTTCAGATAACATGGTCGCAGGCGCGGGCATGATATCCCTAGATAAGGCGGGCCACTTCGATCACGATCTCTTCATGGATTTCGATCCTCTGGAGCAGGCCAGAGGAATCACCATCGATGCAGCAAACGTATCCATGGTCCACGAAGTGGATGGCAAGGAATACCTCATCAATATGATAGATACTCCAGGCCACGTAGATTTCGGAGGCGACGTCACCAGGGCTATGCGTGCCGTCGATGGCGCAGTTGTAGTTGTGGATGCCGTAGAGGGCGCTATGCCCCAGACGGAGACGGTGCTTAGGCAGGCTATCCGTGAGGGCGTTCGGCCGGTTCTATTCATCAACAAAACAGATCGCCTGATCAATGAGCTCAAGGTAGAGAAGAAAGAGATGGCTGCCCGCATAAGCAAGCTCATAGCAAATATCAACAAATTAATTGAAGGAATGGACAAGGAAAAGTTCGATGCCGGTTGGAAGATTGATGCTGTCAAAGGAACGGTAGCTATCGGCTCTGCCCGTTATAACTGGGCAGTCAGCACGCCCATAATGCAAAAAACAGGCATCAATATCGAAAAGGTCTACGATTACTGCAAGGCAGGCAATATGAAGGAGCTGGCTGAAAAGGTCCCACTGTATAAAACGGTCAATGATATGGTTGTCCACTTCCTGCCAAGCCCAATTGTTGCCCAAAAGGATAGAATAAAGACCATATGGCATGGGGATTGGGACAGCCCCGTAGGGAAGTCCATGGCCGCTTGTGATCCGAGCGGACCTGTGGCCTTAATGATCACAAGGATCAAGGTCGATCCCCACGCTGGCGAGGTTGCCACAGGCAGACTCTTCTCTGGAACCCTGAAGCGAGGCCTTGAGCTTTACGTCTCTGGCGTAGCCGATACAAACCGCGTTATGCAGACGGGAGTTTTCATGGGGCCAAGGCGCGTCGAAGTGGAGTCAATCCCCGCAGGAAACATCGCTGCGGTAACGGGCTTACGCGATGCCATTGTCGGCTCAACGGTATCTTCAATAGAAGGCATGACTGCCTTCGAGGCAATAAAGCACGTCTCTGAGCCTGTAATGACCGTCGCTGTTGAGGCTAAGAACATGCGCGACCTGCCTAAGGTTGTAGAGGTTCTAAGGCAGGTGGCCAAAGAGGACCCAACTCTGCAGGTCACAATCAACGAGGAGACTGGCGAGCACCTCCTGGCCGGCATGGGCGAATTACATTTGGATGTCACAGTTACAAGACTCCAGCGCGACAGAGGAGTGGAGCTGAAGACATCGCCGCCAATAGTAGTATACCGCGAGTCCATCGCAGGAAGGGCCGGGCCTGTAGAAGGGAAGTCACCCAACCACCATAACCGTTTCTATATTGAGTTCGAGCCTCTAGAGCCCGGCGTGGCCGAAGCTCTAAAAGAGGGTAAAATCAGCATGAAGATGGATGAGCTGGAAAGAAGAAATCTCCTTATCGAGAAGGGTATGAATAAGGAAGAGGCCAAAAGCATCGCCGGCTACTATGGGACCAATCTCCTGCTCAACATGACAAAGGGCATCCAGTATCTCAAAGAGACCATGGAGCTAATACTGGAAGGCTTCGAAGAGGCGCTTAAGAATGGCCCCATCTCCCGTGAGCCTGTCCAGGGAATCAAGGCTAAGCTCGTTGATGTGAAGCTGCACGAAGATGCAGTCCATCGCGGCCCTGCACAGGTCATACCGGCTGTGCGGCAGGCAGTCCAGGCAGGGATTCTCATGGCAGAGCCAGTGCTGCTTGAACCCTTCCAGAACGTCTTTATACAAGTGCCAACGGAACAATATGGCGGAGCCATGTCTGAGATACAGGGACGCAGAGGCGTTATATTGGACACGGAGGAACAGGGCGATAGTTACGTCATTAAATCCAAGATGCCTGTTGCTTCGATGTTCGGGTTTGCAGGAGCTATACGTTCTGCCACAGAAGGCCGTGCACTCTGGTCCACAGAGTTTGCAGGCTTCGAGCCTTTGCCTGCGAGCCTTTTGCTTGAGACAGTCAGTCAGATCAGAACAAGAAAGGGACTCAAGCCTGAGATGCCGAAACCTAGCGATTATCTGAAGGTTATTTGAAGGCGTAAGACCAGCAGACGCCTTCGAAAAGATTTAAACCGGAAAAGCGGAAATACAGGAAAATATGAAGAATGTTTGGAGGAATAAATAATGGCAGAAGCCAAGCCACACCTCAATTTAGCATTCATTGGCCACGTTGATCACGGTAAGTCAACCACAGTAGGAAGACTGATGTTTGAGACTGGCGCAGTGGATGCGCACGTCATAGATGAGTACAGGAAGGAGGCGGCATCGAAGGGCAAATCTACCTTCGAGTTCGCCTGGGTTATGGACAGCCTGAAGGAAGAGCGCGAGAGAGGCGTTACCATTGATATCGCCCATCAACGCTTCGATACCGACAAGTACTACTTCACCGTCGTGGACTGCCCAGGACATAGGGACTTCGTCAAGAACATGATCACTGGAGCGAGCCAAGCAGATGCCGCAGTTCTAGTGGTATCTATTATAGATGGTGTCCAGGCCCAGACCAGAGAGCACGTATTCCTTGCAAGGACTCTAGGAGTAAGCCAGCTAATCATAGGCATGAACAAGGTCGATGCCACTACCCCGCCATTTGATGAGAAGAAATTCCTTGAGGCAAAGGAAGAGATAAGCAAGCTACTGAAGATGGTCGGATATAAGGTAGATGAGATACCCTTCATTCCAATGTCGGGATTGATGGGAGATAACCTTGCTAAGCCAAGCGATAATATGAAGTGGTGGAAGGGCCCGACACTTCTGCAAGCCCTGAACAACCTCAAGGTACCCCAAAAGCCAACGAATCTGCCACTGCGTGTACCCGTGCAGGATGTCTACACAATCTCAGGTGTAGGCACAGTGCCTGTAGGTCGTGTGGAAACGGGCATCATGAAGAAGAACGATAAGATCATCTTCGAGCCTGCAAATGTAGCTGGCGAGGTCAAGTCAATAGAGATGCATCACGAAGAGGTCCCCGAGGCACTCCCTGGCGATAATATCGGATGGAACGTGCGTGGACTAAGCAAGAAGGATATTCGACGTGGAGACGTCTGCGGACATCCAGAGAAGCCTCCGACCGTAGCCAAAGAGTTCAAGGCCCAGATCGTTGTGTTGCAGCACCCAAGCGCAATATCCGCGGGATACACGCCAGTCTTCCACTGCCACACAGCGCAGATTGCATGCACTATATCTCAAATCTTGGCCAAGCTCGACCCGAGGACAGGCGCTGTTAAGGAGGAGAACCCGGCATTCATCAAAGCCGGCGATGCAGCCATTATTATGGTCACGCCTTCAAAACCAATGGTTATAGAGCCAGTGAAGGAGATCCCGCAGATGGGAAGGTTTGCCATCCGAGACATGGGAACTACAGTCGCCGCTGGAATGTGTATGACTGTAACTCCTCGCTAAACCTTTTTTGGTGTTAAAGCATGCAGAAAGCAAGGATAAGACTCTCGGGGACGAATCCCTTGATGCTGGATGATATATGCAACCAGGTCAAGGGGATCGCCCAGAGAACGGGCGTACACATGGCGGGGCCAATTCCCCTGCCTACGAAGAGGATGCAGGTTCCCTGCAGAAAGAGCCCCGATGGTGAGGGATCTTCCACATGGGACCACTGGGAAATGCGGGTACATAAGCGTTTGATAGATCTAGATGCAGATGAGCGTGCGTTAAGGCAGCTCATGAGAATCCAGGTCCCAAAGAACGTAAACATAGAGATTGTGCTCGAAAGCTGAAAGGAGAGCTAGGTACACGGGGCTAATCCCGTTGCCTATATCCCATAGTTTTATATCTGTTATATTCAGTGAATTTTTGGTTCTACACTTTTGGACTCGTAGTATAGTCTGGATAGAATAGAGGCCTCCGGAGCCTCGGACCCGGGTTCGAATCCCGGCGGGTCCGCTATCATTTTTTCCGATCTTTTGAGTATCCTTAGAATATGCTCACCGATGTTTGATCGTGTTTAGATCGCTGATAATCTCTGCAGCTACCGTAGGAGAAACCTTATAGCGCTCGCAGATAGTCAGCACTCTATGAAGTTCATCCCTCTCAGCAGAGGCTGTGTGCTGAGCAGCATATAACATTGCTCCTTGATAGCCCTCGTTCAGCAGTATCTCCTGAATGGTCTCCAAGAGATGCTCATCGATATGCATATCTGTTGCGCCAATTTTATCGATTACCTTTGCAATCTTTGGATCGCTGAAATCCACGTTTTCCACGTGGGGAGTGCTGACTTCTTGGATGAAATCCAATGCCTTCTTGGAGACACTGCTCATTATCAGCTCAGATGCAAGCTTCTTTAGTGTCTTTCTCTGGAGGATGGCTTCAGCTTCGAGTGCTCTGTAGGCATCAGGCGTAATCTCTATCCTTGTATATCTATTGCTGGGCATTGGACTGCTGCGCCTCTTCTCGTCACTTAGTAAAACCTATAGATATTTATGTGTATTAAAAGACTACGTATGCGATCATAGCATCTCTTATGCCTGCTTGAAGTTATCCATTAAGGGAACAAAGTATTAAGTGGAGAATTCAGCAGTGGTGATATCATTACTGGCCATTATCCGTTTTTTAGACTATAAATCGTTCAAATGGTGCCCTAAGCGAGAAAATAGACCTATACAGATCGCGGGAACATGGTTCCCTTAGGATTACTTTTAACGATTCCCCTTTTTGGCTTTTTACCCTTTTTCACCATAAAGGATAAATACTCTATACCCCAAGAGGAAAATAACCAAAAATATTGAAGGTAGGAAAAGATATGGTCAAATCAGCGCGTGCAAATGTATTTCCCTATTGGATAGCGCTACTGGTAATATTTGTCGTAGCTTTGATAGCAACGGGACTGATGTAAACTCGAAACCTGCCGATGGGCAGTATGATAAAAGTTGGTGCCGTGTAGGTTATGCAGTGGCAAAAATGGTGCTATGTTCTGATAAGCCTATACGGCCTAAAGTTTATTTATCTAAATTATTTTTGAGCATATCCTTCAACAGCAGTCTAGGTCTTTTCAATGATTGTGCCTCGTTGTAAAATCCCTTCCAGGGATCTTCCTTTTGTTTTATCCTAACGAGCATGTTCTCCATATCATAATATCTAGAATCTATCTCCTCGTTGCTAAGCTCGATCCATTCAATGGGCGCAGCCACAGGAGCATCTGATCTGGCCCTGATGGCATATGGAGCTATGGAGGTCTGACCATATGAGTTTCGTAATGTATCCAAGAAAACCCGACCACTGCGTTTTTCTTTGTGCTCCTCTAAAGTAAACAGATCAGGATTTTGATTGACTAAGTATTTTGCCAATTCTTGTGAAAAGAAGCGAGCTTCATCAAAGCTCTCATTCCTAATTAGGGGAAAAGCCACATGTAACCCTCGTGAGCCCGTTAGCATAATAAAAGATCTAAGTTCAAGCTTCTCTGCAACTTCCTTGATATAAAATGCTGCGGATCTGACCTGTTCAAAGTCATCCGAAGGGTCCAAATCGATTATAATCTTATCTGGGTAGAATAACTTATCCGCTCTGCTCAGCCATATATGCGGCGCTATACAAGCGAGATTGGCCATGTAGACCAGCGTAGCTTCATTATTGCATAACAGGTGAGTTACGCTTCCTTCATCTTTCTTGTTTATGGTAATCCTATCTATCCAATCCGGAAAATAATCTTGTATATTCTGCTGGAAGAAACCGCTTTTCCCTATGCCGTTAGGGAACCGGTGCATAGTGACTGGCCTATCCTTCATATGAGGAAGCATAAATCCAGATATTTTTCTGTAATAATCGATCAAATCGCCTTTAGTTATACCAGCATCAGGAAAAAGAACTTTATCTAAATTAGTGGGCTCAAAACTATAAAGATCTTTATGTGCAATGTTTGTCATTTTCTCATCGATTCTTTCGTCCTTTATTATCATAAATCCTCTTAGAGAATATGGCTATGCAATGCTTTGTTCTCCTTCTAAAGTAGTCAAACTTATTTATAATGTTTGTACCAGCAGGCAACGAACTATCACAGTTCACGTCAATGATTTCACTTTGGCGAATAATTTCTGAATATCCAACGTGAGCGGTCAAGGTCACATTCACTACTTCAACGATGTTGCAGTACCGATCGCACTCGGCAAGCCAGCCGTAACAGCTAGTGGCACCTATGCCCTAACCGCCAATACCAGCTATACCTGAACGCATCTCTAATAGCATAAAGGTCTAAGGGGTAATTCCCCCCCTATTTCTTGTTTTTGAAGGTCCATCAAAATCGCTAACGAATACACTATTTTACTACCCATAGCGGGATAGTATAAACCACAGCATACTACAACGTTGTATCACGAAAAGGAGGGAGGCAAAAGTCCAGATGTAGGAGTCAGACTAAAGAGGTGTATCGACTTTTGCCATATAACATATACGCGAATCGCCGATATATAAAGTTAGCGATTATCAGAAGATCGATAGCTGGTGGGGATGATAAGTAATATCAGAGAATAGGATAATCGAGCAAGGGCGGACCAACGCTGATCCACAGCATCCTTTCACGGGAATCCAGCACCTTAGAGATGCTGAATCTGCGCTTGCCCTTGCCTCAGCTTCCCAGATATTTCACCGAAATGCTAACGCCATCGCAAGCGGAGCACCTCAAAGGCTTCGTATATTCCTCCGCAGATCTGCGTTAGGGCTTAGGAAAATAAAATATTTACTTGAATGACTATATCAAAGAAAACGTAAAAACGAAAAGCTTCGGCGCATCCCGACATTTGATCTCATCTCGAAGCTGCATATGGGGCTGCGCGACCTGCGAAAAATCGCGAGATTTAATTATTCCAGCTTCTCGACACCTATCTTCTTGACCTTCGGCTTCCAGATCTTATCTGGCATCCAGGCCGGGGCATTGGCCGGCTTTTTCACCTGCACGCGCTCTCCCTGGAACACATGCACCTTCTTTGTGCCTCGCTCTCGGAGCCTGATATCAGTAACGCCCCGATTGGCTGCTTTTAGGGCTGCTTGCCTGGGCGATGATCCAGTGAAGACTCCACTCTCATTGCCCTTTTTGTCCCTAAGGGCAAAATTTCTTGATTTCTTCTCTTCTTTCTCTACGATGATGGTTCCTCCTGAACAAAGATAGGTGTCTTAGAGAGCTCATGTAATATTAATTTAATCCAGAAATAGGCGATAGGGTGATATAAAGACACTATAAATTATGGGTCATTGCTCATAATTAAAGACTATTGAGTAACGAGTCTGCACAATGCAATCACTAATAATGAGTGCTTAAGGATCGGAATATCTAGTAGATAGAGGAAGAAAAGATAATGACGAATGTTTCCAAGATCTTTGCTATTGGATGATCTTATGGCGCGATGGCTTCAGGGGGAAGAATACATCGAGGCCCACTATAGGCTAATACGATTTTAAACTATTTAAATTTAATTAATTGTGCAGCGGCCTAATTAAAGACTAGAAATGAATCAATCGCAACATAGCACGATGAATAGGAGGGAGGCAAAAGCCTTTAAAAATGGGAACGAAATGTTATTCGACTTTTGCCTAATACTATATACGACAATAGACGGATATATAGATTTCGATCGAGAAAAAGAGGCCCCCCTAAATAAAGGAACGAACAAAATACATCTTTATATTAGAGATCATCCATTGCAGACTTTGTCCCTGTTTGGTAGAATGATCAATAATGAGAGAACACATAGAGCTATTCGTGCTTCATATAGATATCAATCGAGTATGTAGATTCCAGACGGTTAATAAGAGCCGGAAGGAAATTAAAAGACCATTAATCAGTTTGCCAGAAAAAATTTGAGATCACTCTGCTAGACAGAACTCGAGTGGCCATTCCCCCATTTCATCACACCGATGCTTGAGCAGCTCATCTATCTCCGATACATTGGTGCCAAAGACCTCAGCCAGGATTTCCATAGCTGCCTGGAGCTCCAGAACATTCTGGTCGATTTTGGCTGTGGATACACTATCTCTCACCAGTTTTCTCTTAGACCTCCTCATCTGCTCAAGAACTCCTGCCATAGTATGCTTATTCTTCGTATGAGAATAAGTAGTTTTGGGGTAAAAATATGAAAAAATGCCATATTAACATAAAAGAAAGTATAAATAACATACAAATGGCCCATACTTCTTCACGCTGTGAGGAGGAAACTAACCTTCAATCAAATGGTAGATAACGCGAGCTGAATCATTTGGTTGGGATACTTAGGAATCTTTAACAACCAAATAGCTTCCTTTGAGGAGATTAGAACTCCCCGAACGTGAACTGGTTCTACAGCTTGATATCAGTGGTTCCGTTCAAGACTGCCTTTTCCAGATCGTCTCTTCGTTGCTCCAAAGAGTTATCGCTATTTGCTGTAAGTGATAAATACTTAAACCTAAGGCGTCCATAGCGAATCAAATCCATTTTACTTTCACGCCACACTCATGCATCTGTCTTTAATCCCTGAAGTTATCTTTCTTTTAGCATGGACTTTGAGCTACACCCCACCATCACCCTCAGACCAAGATCCTTTAATGCCCTCATCGCCTCTAGGGAGATGTTCATCCAGGCCCTTAATAGTCATCTCAACATCCAGAGGTTCAAGGTGCTCTATGTCTGCGGGAACTATTCTGCAATCCTTAGCAGCCTAGACCGCAGGTTTGAAGCGCTGGAGATTCGCCGAGCCTTCACGGTCTTCCAGCTAATGACTATACTTGAGGAGAATCGTCATACGATTATGATAATAGAGCACGATCCCCTACTTTACGAGGATGCTCGAGAGATAACAGAGTACGTCTCTCATTCCATGAGAGAAGCCTCGAATAATGCTACAGTACTGCTCTATGTGCCGGAGCCCGATCCCTACCTAGAGAATCTTATTGCGAACGCTGATAGAGTATTCTACTTTGATGAAGGGCCGAGAGCTGAGGCAAGAATTGTTGCAAAGGCCAGTCCGAGGACGAGAGAAAGCCAGACCACACTGGAGGTATTCTCATGATCTTGTGGCATAGGCGCGAGTCAAGGCCCATGGAACCCAGGAAGAAAGTCAACACGAGACTGCTAGAGCTTCAGGCAGCAAAAGAGATTCTTGCAGAGATTTTCCACGCGAGGCCTGAGGATATTGAGGACATGATTAAGAGCAGGCTTGAGGGAAGGAGTTGGGCTATAGAGCAGACGCCCATATCCGGCGAATTGTGGCCTGAAGCTTTCTGCCTGGGCGAATAATTATGGGCAGGAGCTTCGAGAGCGTGAGGATGGGCGTGAAAGATGTCGCGGCCAGATGGCTGAAGGCTTCAAAGGCGCTCAAGAAGGAGGACCAGATCTATGGGCAGATGATTGCCGAGATGGCCAAGAAGCATTCGAGCGAGGCGTTCTATGCGCTGGATGATCCTCTGGAGGCGGCGGTGTTTTCAGTACTGGTGGAGATGATAAAACAGCTAGACAAGAAGGCATATCATATGCGTATATCTAAACGGAAGATTATTTAATCATAAAACACAGCTAAAATCAGGAATCCCTTCTGCATCTACTACCTATTATCAGTACGGATCGAAAATTAGAACAGGTTCCCCTTATCCTTCCGTCTAATATCTGGATTAAAAATAGGAATAATCGTCTATATGGTTCAATAAGACCAGATTTGTGACATGGAATTACAATCCTTGGGGAAGTAGGATAATATGCCAAGCAAAAGGAATCCAAATGTGGTTACAGCCCAGATCTTAGAGATATGCGCAAATGGCGCAGGCAAGACCAGGATAATATACCAAGCTAATCTGAACTCCGCAACAGGAACTCAATACTTGGATAATCTGACGAAAAATGGATTATAGTTAATCATTGAGCTTATTGCCCTATAGATACATTTAATAATTAATGCGTGAAAATACATAGGCATGGGTAGAAAACCTATAATAATTAGGCATATATCAAAGATAGACCTTGATAAATTATATAAAAAAGAGACTGATCTAAGGATTAAGGAACGGTTATTGGCAATAATACATTTATATGAAGGGAAAAACGTATATGAGGTAGCTGATATTTTAAAAAGGGGCGAGAGGACAATAAAATATTGGTTAAGCAGATGGAATAATCAAGGCTATAATGGATTGACACCAAAGAATAGAAATGGCAAAAAGCCAAAGATGTCTCTTGATGAATGGGATAGAGTTATTAAAGAAATTGAAGACAAAGGAATGACGATAAAAGATGTATTAAAATATGTAAGGGATACAAGAGGTATAGATTTTTCATATAAATATGGCTGGCGAATTTTAAGAGTAGTGAAAAAAGTTAAGTATGGGAAACCATACATCAGAAATGAAAAGAGGCCTGCAGATGCAGAAAGTTTTTTAAAAAAGGATAAAATCAGTGCTGACCACAGTTACTGATCCTGTTATAGGATTTCTTGATGAAAGCTCTTTACAACAGCGCCCTAATACACGTAGAGTCTTAAACACTCATTTAATAAATTATAAACCTGGAAAGGTTAGATCAAGAACTATTTTTGGATTTATAGCATTAAATGGCAATGATGAGGTTATGGTTTCCAACTCCTCTAAGAAGGAAGCGTTGATGGCATTTGCTCAAAATATAAGAAATAATAATATTATGAGGCCAATTTGTATACTTTTAGATAATGCTAGAATTCATTTGGCCAAGAAATTTAGAAAACTAGCTGAGGAAATCGATATTCACTTAATTTATAATATCCCCTATTCACCAGATTTGAATCCTATAGAATTCGGTTGGAAGGATTTCAAAAGAGAGATCGCCAAATACACTGATTTCGATGAAGCTATTATAGCTAGCCAAGATTGCGCTTTAGAAATATTTTATTCCAAAAAGGATGGATATTCAAAGTCCTGGGTGGAGCGATTTCTTAGTGCAAAAAGCTAGGAGATTAACTATAATTGAAGCCATACCTGACGGCTCCAGGTTCATATACAAAACAACATCTAAGGGGCGAGAACTGCGAGAGAAGCTTGGGCAATTTAAGAACATGATGGATCATCTGTACTCAAACGTATAATTTGGAGAGATCATTCTTTACACTCAGGCCAGGCTAAATCCACGGTGAGCCCTCCAACACCATATTTAGCCTTAAACTTTGGAAATGGATTATGAGAATAGCTCTTATGTAATATCGGGGATGCTCCTGCCGATACAAAAACATTTTATCGCTTCATATCCAATCATTTTTTGGAGGGGTTGGAATATGAGAATTGCACTCGCATCAGTTGTGTTACTGGTAGTATGCCTTTTAATGGCGGACTGTTATGCCCAGTTTCCATTTTCTTCTCAGTACGTAGGCGGTGATTTCGGCAGGAGCTGGCTAAGCAACTTCCATGCTCAGAATCCTCAGCCGTCAGGGCAGAATCCTGAGAGCCGCCTCTGGTCGTGGGGACACGCGCCCAAGGGGAGCATAGTAGTGAATGGAAAGCTAGTTCCTGATCCATACTATGTTTGGAAGTCGCTCAACTATAACAGCGGCTGGATGGGACTGGCTTACGTAGATCCCTATACGGGGTATCCAATCTATGCTTATAGAAATCCCTATACAGGATGGATACTCTATTTTTACGTAGATCCCAACACTGGAAAACCGGTCTATACTTATCCCTATCAGGGATCTCCAATTTACGGCGGCACTTATCCTTACTATTGGTAGAATGGCTGGTAAGGCTGCCTTGTGCCGCCAATATTCAATTTTAGAAATCTTTGGGGCTTGTCCATTTCTGCAACATTGCATTGATGCGTCAGGTCCAATCCAATATATTTTCTTAAATATAGCGCACTAATACATAACTGTACTCTCCAACTTTTTCATAGCTTTATATTTATAGCTATATTTTCTTTTACCATTAAAATTAATTCTTGATACAAAATAGATTTATTTATAAAAGTATTTTACTATGTCATGATCAAATTAGTTAAGATTCCATTACAGTTAGAGCCATTTCTAAAAGAATTTAAAGATTTATTCACCATACCGAGCTATAATTCTTTCTGTGATATGATTTCAGCATTGAGCGTATGTGATAAATCTAAGACCATCGCACACCTTAGTGATGCTATGGCAAAGGATCGAGAAGGTACGAAATCACGCTCTTCCTATAATTGGTTCTTTAGTGATGCAATCTGGGATGAGAACGAAGTAGCTCAGCGCAGTGCGGATCTATTTATAGAAGCTCTTCAGTTAAGTGCAAGCGACAAAATATTATTAATTATAGGACTTACGCAGTTGAGCCCATAAACCATAAGAAATCGGGATATTCTCTGTATGTGCTAATAGCGTTTCTAATAATTCTACGCTTACTTTCAAACCAACTTATGCCCTTGATAAGTCGATTTAGCTCCAATCTGAGAAATGCTCTAATAGAGAAAGAGATATGTGCTCTCTGAGACTGACTTTTTCTTGCTTGACAGCGCTCAACTCCGCAGAATTGTTTAATCCCTCTGTGATATTCTTCGATTTTCCAAGAATGCTTACTTAATACTTTTCGCCTCGTTTCTTTCATTTTCAATGAATCAGTCGCCCAGTATTCGATGTCACCATCATCGGAGACAATCTTGAATACTTTTATAAAACCGTAAGCCTTCAAATGCACAATTCTGCCTTGTGGTGGGATCTCTATTTCCTCAATTGGTATATTCTTAGTATCATCAGGATTTACTAATCTATTTTTCTTCAACCTAGTAAACCAATGCCAACCGAATTTCCTTAATGCTTTGAGATTATCTATTCCAGAGTACCAGCTATCAAAAAGAACAAAATCAGGCTTGAATCCACGTTCGTTTGCTTTACTCAACATATCGCGAAAATGATTGTTCTTTGATTTGCCATCAGTATCTTTATCATAGACTCGAAAATCAACTGGAATTATTGGAGTCCCATCCGTCCAAAGCAATGTAGTAATATTGATTCCTTCTACTACTTTATGATGCTTTCCGCTCCAAAGGGGATAGACTAAATCCATCTTTTTGGCATAGGGTTTGTCCAATGTTGTATCGTCAAGAATTAAGAAACAGTCTTGGGTGCCGATGAATTTCTTAACCTCATCCCATAACGCTTCCGTATCAGGAGGCTGTCTTTGTAATAGACGGGTAAATGCATCATGTGATGGATTATTTTCCCGTGGTAACTGACATCTAGCTGCTTCGGTGCAGGAAAAAACATCCATCGATGCAATTAGAAAGTGAATGTAATCTAGATCATCGCATTTAGCCGGATTCAATGCCTCTTTCTCCAGCTCATTTCTCATTTAATATAAACTCCATATTATAAGAAAGTTCCGGCAAATGCGTAAGTCCTATAATTATAGACGATACATATAATGAAAAGGAAGGGAAATGTACTGATGGCGTGGGCAAGTTTTACGATCATTGCAAAGATGACTATATCATGGGTAACAACTTTGTTACCTCAGTCCTCCAATCTAGAGATATATTTATACCACATAAAGCAAAAATGTATACTAAAGAGATAGACAGCAGTGAAGATTTCATGACTAAAATAGAAATCGCTTATAAAGATATCATCGAGCCCTTAAAAATACCAAAAGGCTTGAGTCTTTATGTTGTTTTCGACAGCTGGTGGTTTTCTGCTGATTTTATAACTAAATGCCTGAACTTAGGTCATCAAGTCGTTTGTGAAATTAAGTCTGATAAAAAGGTATGGATAAATAAGGATATGTCCTTTCAGGTCAGGGACTTGGCAAATCAGATTGACGAAATTTATTATAGAAGAACTACAGTCCAAGTTCGCGGCAAGAAGAAGGTATATTATGCAATCGAAAAAGAAGTCATCTTAGATAAGATTGGCAAAGTAAAGCTAGTCATCTCAAAGAAAAAGAAAAATGGTGACGCCAACTACTTTATTAGCACCAATTGTTCACTATCTTTGGTAGAAATCCTTTCTATTTATGAGGATAGGTGGGATATTGAGACTGCTCATAGAGAGTCAAATCAAAAATTGGGATTCAAGGATTATCAATTAAGAGGAAAACGATCAATTGAAAGATTTATTCAGATGGTTTTCTCAGTCTGGACAGCTATCGTTTTATATGAACTCAAAAACCCACCAGTGGAAAGAAATCAACAAAATAGAACGATTGGAGATATGATAGATAGTATAAAGGCTCAAGCATTCATTGATGCCTTTATATATGTATTACAATACTTTAATTTGCCAGTTCCTGATAGTGGTTTACTCTATCTAATCAGAGAACAGGGATATAAGATATGACTTGATATAGAATGGAGATTATAAATTGGTGAGAAACTTGGAGAGTACAGTACATAACTGCCAGAATCAGTATATACTTTGCCGTATCTCCCTTACACAGATGTCGGAGGAAAAGGGCAGGCTGGCAGACATTGCAGAATTAATCAGGGATCATATCTCCATCAGTGATTTAGATCGGTATTGTACAGCGACCGGCATCCGTAAGGATGATTTTATAGAGATAAAGCCGCACGATTTTGAGGGCCAGATCTTCGCAGTAGACGGATCGAATATACGCGTCTGCGACTGGTCTGTTGCAAGCCTGAATAAGATCTGCGCAGGTTATGCTGTTTACAGAGGCAGAGAATGGCTGAGGACTGTAATTACCTACGACGATATTTTCCTGGCCGATAGAGAGAATTATGCGAGCCAGTTTGAGCGAGAGCTGAAAAGTTATTTCGGACTAAAGGATATCACTCTGAAGGAAACGGATCTGGATAGACTTACCACTTATTTCCGAGAGCTTCAAGAGTACATTGCCCTGAAAGATGCAATCTCTTCCGCCCACGCTGGAGATCTGATACTCTACGATGGCGGCTTTGATATTTACGAGCCACTAAGAAGCATCCTGGAAGGGATCATCAGAGAAGCAAATGAGAAAGGCATCGATCTCCTGGGGGTAAGCAAGTCCAGCGCCATATCATGGGGCGAAGGGGTCTCACGGCCATTTGTTCAGCACACCAGCCACGCAGGTAGCATTTTCTTATCCGGCTTGCCCTGGTACATCTCCCTGAAAGATAAAAACGTGAAGCCTTTGCCAAAATGGGATGGAACGACTTTCATTGTAAGGTTCGATGGCTGTTCTGGACGCGCCTTTAGGGTGGATGCGCCTGCATATCTAACGGACCATATAGGCTCAACATTAGGAGCTCTGATCGCACACTCCTGTTCAGCAGAGTGCCTTGGATACCCACATTCTCTCTTCAGAGCTCATAGGGATATAAGGATAAAACATCAGGAAGGATCGCTCTTGAAGCTAGAACTGATGGATATGCTCAGCGGGATGGGCCTAAGTGATTCACAGATCAGAATACTGATGCAGGACTATCATGAGGTCATGGAAATGTGAGTTCGAAAATGTAGCTGAAATATAGCTGAAAATCTAGATAGCTGTCATGAAAATCATGAAAGGGTGGCTGTGGTGAGGGAAATAAATCTGTCAGAAAGCATAGACAATTTGCCTAAAAGGAAGATCATAGAGAGAGGAGATACGGCGTACAGGATCATCTCTAAGAGCGTTACCGAATACCACTTCATCGTACCCTTTGACTTGCCGGATACAGAACGAGTCGAGGTGGGGCAGATTTTTTCAATTAAGGATTATGACGATGCGAATAATAGACGGCTGATCTTCCTTGCTCGCGTCCTAGATATCCAGCATGCTTCAAACTATGATGGCAATTGGGATACAACAGTGAAGGGCACACAATTCTTCGACCAGGATCAGATCTTCAACCGCGTCATCGCAGAGCCCCTGGGCTGCGTTCAGAACGGAGCATTTAGAAAATCGCGTACCATCCCAACAAAGTTCTCCAAAGTCTCAAGAGCCGAAAAGGATGAGTTTAAATTTTTGAAACAGATCATGGGAGACATTCAGATCGGCTATCTTAGAAACGGCTCACGAGTGGTGGAAGAGATTCCAGTAGCTATTCATAGCGAAGCAATGGACCACCATATGGGAATATTCGCCACTACAGGCATGGGGAAATCAAATTTTATGAAGGTCTTTGCTGCCTCATGTATGAAGCTGGGAGCTATGGGCGAGTCTAAATTCGGTTTATTAATAGTAGATCCTCATGGCGAATATCTGAAGGGCAAAGGCCTGGTGAAGGGGCTTACGCATCTCAAGAAATATGCTGATGGCCTCGTCTGCTACTCAACAGATAAAGAGAATGCATCAGATCCGGGAGTTGAGGGCCTAGCCATCTCCACTGAAGAAGTGCGGCCAGATGATGTAGCATTGCTCTATGAGTGGTCAGCGCCCCAAAGGGATGCCTTGGATGCCATCTCCAGGGTATTTGATTCGAACAGCTGGCTGGATGATATCCAGAAGGCAGATGGACTAGATAGAATGGTGCAAGAAGGCTTCAGAGACACCACCGTTAAAGTCCTTGTTCGAAGGATAAAGAATGTCCTTGAGAGAAATAAGTATATCCAGAAGAGGTCCAGCCTGCCAAATATCCTTGCCAATCTGCAGGACGGCAAGGTCGTCCTGGTGGACATACCAAGGATGAGCGATCGTGCCGAGCTGTTTTTGCTCTCAGTCCTATCTCGTTACATTTTGGATGCATACAAAGAGGATGGAAAGCCGGATAGGAAAAACTGCCTCATCACAATTGAGGAGGCACAAAGGGTTTTGGGATCGGGCAGCAATACATCTCGCTTCGAGACTATCGCCCGCGAAGGCAGGAAGTTCGGAGTGGGCTTATGCGCCATAACTCAGCAGCCCAAGCTTATAGACAAGCAACTTCTTTCGCAGTTCAACACTCTTGTGGTCATGGGACTCGGAGATAGGAATGATCGTTCGCAACTGGAAGAGTCCGCCAAGCAGGATCTGAGCTCGCTGGATATTGAGATCCAGACACTTGAGCCTGGAGAAGCAGTCATCAGCACACTGAAAATACCTTTTCCTATTCCCGCCAGAATCCACAGGTATGAGGACTATATGCATAGATTGGAGAATGAGGACAGGTCCGACGAGAGCCTTATAAGCAGAGGAAGATTCAAACCGGTATTAGAATAAAAAGCCGGTATCAGAATAGAAAACCAATATTAGAGTAGAGGTGCCCCTTGAAGATAATCCACATGGCTGATTCCCACTTAGGCTTCTCCAGCTACAATAGGGTTGATAGAAACGGAAGAAACCTGGTGGAAGAGATGTTCTATACTGGCTTCGAGCAGGCAGTGGACAAGATAATAGAACTGAAGCCAGATGCAGTGGTTCATGCAGGAGACGTCTTCCACTATGTCAGGCCAAGAATCAGGCCCCTCTATATCTTCAAACAGGGCTTGGAAAAGCTTAAAGATGCAGGCATTCCGATCGTAATCATCAGCGGCAATCACGATGCTCCCAAAGGCTTCGCAGGGACAAGTCCATTCGTTATTTATGAAGGGTCGAGAGGCGTCAATATCGCTCGCAAATATCAATATGAGCGCTTTGAGATCGGAGATCACTTCTTTCATTGTATCCCTTTTTGTTTAGATCCTCAAGAGTACATGGAGGAGTTCGGCAAGATCGAAATATCAGGGCGGGATGTACTCGTCATGCACGGCATGATAGAATCCTTAAGCAACAAGAAATTAAGAACTGTAGGAGAGCACGAGCTTAAGGATAGCCTGCTCAAGAGAGACTTTGATTACATTGCTCTAGGCCACTACCATGCCCAAGCAAAGATCGCCGAGAATGCCTGGTATAGCGGCTCAATAGAGTACTTCAACTTCGGTGAAGCTGCCGATAGCAAGGGCATGCTTCTGGTCGATCTTGAAAAGGGCGAGGCCGAGCCAGTGTGCGTAAGGCCGAAGTATATGATCGATTATCCGGCTGTTGATTGCGTGGGATTATCCTCCGAGGAGATCGCTGAGGAGCTGATGAGCATCTGCGGCGATGGAGCAATTGAGGGAAAGATAGCACGCATCAACCTCAAAAACGTGAACAAGGCCGCTTACAGGAATATCAGCCAAATCAGGCTCAATAGGCTTAGCGCACCTGCCATTTACCTCAAGATAAAGGTTGAGTATGCTGATGAAAACGAGTGCCATAGTGAGCCTGTGGATTCACTCAATCTGCATAAGGAGTTCATAAAGTTTCTGGAGGAAGAGGCTGTGCGAAATGCAATACCCAAAGCGATAAAGGATGATGTCACGGCCTATGGAACGGGGCTAATAAAGAAGGTCGTGGCTGCACACAACACAGAGGCGCTGGATGCACCTTAATAGACTAGTTTTGCGCAATTTTAAAAAATACCGGCGCGCTGAGATAAATTTTCAGGACGGTCTCACGGGAATTGTTGGCATGAACGGCTCTGGAAAGAGTACCATCGTCGAGGCCATAGCATGGGCTCTTTACGGCAGCAAAGCATCTGCAATCAAGAGAGATCTCATAAAAAATTCCAGTGCTAAGGATACCGAATCAGTCGAGGTCTCCCTCAGCCTTAACCACGGAAAACAGGAGATCACCATCCTTCGGGCAATGAAGGGAAAGAGCCTATCGGCTGAGGCTGCGATCGATCTAGATGGACATAGGGTAGCCATGGGATCAAGAGATGTTGATCTAAAATTGGAGGAGATTTTAAAGATCAGCTACCAGGATTTCATGAGGACATTTTATGCCCGACAAAAGGATCTCGACAACCTTCTGAAGGAAGGGGGAACTGGCAAGAGGGAATACCTGCTGAAGCTTCTAGGTCTGGATGAAGTGAGAGAGAGATCAATGGAGCTGATAAAGTCCGACCTGCGTAAGCTTGAAGATCAGTCGAACAGGCTTGGAGGCGCCCTTGCAGAGCTTGGTGACATCGATGCTAAGATAGAGAATATATCGAAAAGCATCGCCTCTGCCAGGACCGAGCTATCCAGCTTCAGAGAGATCGAAACGAAACTTGCTGCAGAGGCCGAGAAAAGAAAACGCGAGCTTGATGAACAAATAGAGAAACAGCGGTACAATGACCTATTGGCACAGAAGATATTGGGTATAGAATCGAAGGCATTAGAAAAGAAAAGGGCAATCAATGCCGATAGAGCTAGGATCGATGAAATTGAGAGCTCGAAGAGAACTCTTTCAGAGCTCGAGCCGGACTTGAAGAGGCTTGATTTCGTGAAAGTGAGACTGGAGGAGATCGAGCCAAAGCGGAAGGAGCATGACGGCCTGCAACAGATGATGATCAAAGCCCGAGCTGAGCTGGATCTGGCCGGAAGGTCCCTTGCAGAGCAGGAGAAGAAGCTTGAGGCCCTTAAACAGGACAGATCCGCCTTAGATAAAATCAGGCCTATGGAGACGGAATATCAGGAAACTACAGCAAGCTACCAACGGCTTGAAGCATTAAGGGACAGGCACATGGAGCTCCAAACGCACCTAAATGGAGAAAAGATAAGGCTTGAATCCATCCAGGCAAATGCCACTCGCGCCGAGAAGGCTGTCAGGAAGATCTTGCTGGCGAAAGACCGCCTTTCTGAGATCCAGCCCTTAAAGGAGAAATGCGAGCAACTGCAAAAGGAGTTTATCCACGCGTCGCGCCAGAAGGAGCTGCAGAAGGAGCTCGATTCCCTGAATGCCCAGAGGTCAAACCTGGAGGCTCGCATTCAAAAGCTGGAGGACCAAATTGCCTCTATAAAAAAGGATCTTGCATTCTTGGGAGATCTTACTCTAAGGGATGCTGAGCTTAAAAGACAGGACGTTGACCTCGATAGACTGGGGATGGACCTGAACAATGGCCTTGCAGATCTGAAGGGCAAACTGGCAATCGAGGAGTCCCAGAGAATTGACGCCTTGCAGAACCTTGCAAGGATGAAATCCCTTGGAAAAGACAGCAACTGCCCGACCTGCGAGAGGCCGCTTGGAGAGCAATATGTCAAGCTTGTCCAAAAGTACGAGCTTGCCTGCAATAGTGCCAATGAGCGTGCCACTGAGCTGAAAAAGAGAATGCAATTACAAACCGAGAAAATTAACGGCGTATCCTCGGCCAGAAGCAAACTTAAGATAGCTTTTGATGATCTGAATGCAAAAAGGAGCAGGCGTGCAGAGCTTTTTGCCAGCACGCGAAGCCTTGAATCACAGATTTACGAAGCAAGATCTGAGCTGAAAGAGATTACAAAGGCAATTACTAAACTCGGCGATGTAAGCTTTGATCCCAAGCAATTCGGTGAGCTACAAAAATCGATTGAAGACATTATCCCCCTCGTTGAGGAACATAGAAGCCTCGCATTTAGGCTTGAGGAGCTGCCGAAGAGAGAGACGGAGCTTGAGGGTATCAGAAATGAGAAAAAAGCTGCTCTCAAGAAGCTCGAAGAGATCGGCCAAATTATCAAGGCACTTGGATATGTAGAGGCTGATTACGCGTCTCAAAAGAAGCGTCTTGTAGATCTCGCGCCAGCCCATAACAAGTTTGAAATCCTTACAAGAAGTGTGCAAGAGATTCCTCGAATTGAAGAAAAGATCAGTGGCATGAAAATAGAGCTCAAAAAGCTTGAGAGCACGATCAAAAGCATCCAAGGGTCAATTGAAGATCTGGGCTTCGATCCTGCTGAATACGATAATCTCTCGCAAGAGAGCAGAACCCTGGCAAAGGCCGACGAGATGGCCCAGAAGATCAGGCTCAAGATCGCTTCCGAGAAGGAACTCAGGGAGAGGCTGGCTGATGCTGCAGAAGACCTAAGCGAGCTGGAATATGAGCTAAACGAGGCAAAAAAGCAAATTTTCTTGCTGGGCTATAGCAACGAATTACACAGAGCTATAAGAACGGCCTTAGAGGATGCAGAAGCAAGTCTTGAGGCCGCTAGAAAGGAGACATCGAGCAGCGAAGTCCGTCTCAGGGTACTAGAGAGTGATTTGCAGAGGCTAGAGGGAGATGCCGAACGGAAGAAGGAGTATGAGAAAGAGCTGGCGGAAACTAACAGAAAGCTGCAAGTGGTCGATGTTACAAGAAGCGTAGTCAATAGATTCATGGACCATATTTTAATCAGGATTAGAGATGATATAGCCTATACTGCAGGTCTGATCCTGGAGGAAGTAAGCGGCAAATATAGCCTGCTAAAAATTGATGATGATTTTAATATCCTTGTAGAGGATGGCGGAGAATACTACACGATCTCACGCTACTCCGGTGGAGAGATTGATATGATAGCAGTCTCTGTGCGTGTGGCCATAAGTGAGTATCTGATGCGCTTCTCCCCAGATGGCGAAAGCTATTCCTTCCTGATCTTGGATGAGATATTCGGAAGCCAGGATTTGGAGCACAGGGAGAAGATGATCAATATGCTTCGCTCCCTGCAAGAGAGATTCCCGCAGATAATTGCCATCAGCCACATAAGCGATGTCCAGGGGCAGTTTGATAACACCATAAACGTTATTGAGGACGATCTTGGGAACAGCAGAGTTGAAGTAAATTAGAGATAGATTTCAGCTTTTAGTGTTGGCAATGATATATATTTGCCTGCCGCTATACAAAATGAACTTACGACAAGAACATTCTCAATATTATAAATTAGCAAAATACGATAATATCCAGCAGTGAGATAACTTAAGGATGCAAGATCAAGTTGGATGAAATTGTGTGCGGGATTGGCTGAATATTTTCCCACTAAATAAAGGTTAAGTTATGAACAGCTCATAATGATTCTAATTCTCAAAGATAGCTTTGGTTCACAGTTCTTAATTATAGTGATTCTCCTGACTTCTTGCCTAAATCTTTTCAGCGATCGGCTTACATAACGCTTATTCTATTGGGCAAAAAGTTCTAGGAAACACTATAATAAATCCTTGGTAGTCTACCGTGATTGAGTTGATATACTCAAAATCACTATAACAGCAATTACTTGCATATTTTACAATAGCGGCATTTATAAGTATAATGATAAGTTCTATACTAACAACGGCCTAGTTTGGGAGGGAGATTGAGTGGATACTGCGATACAAACTCGGCTCAAGGATCTGGAGGAGAATGTCCTCCAAGATTTGGAGCTGCTTAAGGCTTACGAAGATGAGGAACGGTATGCGCACGATCCTAGAGAGCTGGCTAGGATTCGCCGGGAAATTGTGCGTCAGAGAGATTCAGCAAAACGCTACAATAAAGAATACGACGATCTACGAAAGCAAGTAGCCAGCGAACCTCCAGAAAAGGTAACTGGGTTTGCTGATCGCTTGGAGCATATCGAGGATATGTTGACAGAGCTTCAATCAGGCCAAAGAGCTATGGCGGATCAACTAGTCGATTTGCGCCAAACCATGTTACAGAGCTTCAATGCAAGTGAACAAAGGATAATTTCCTCCCTTATCAATGAGTTGAATCAGAACCAATTGGAGACTGTAAAATGCATCTGGGATGCGCTTGAAGCTAACTGTATTTCAGAACAAGACATGAGAGATACTCTGGAGGCCCTCCAGAAAGTCGTCGCAGACATAATGAAAAATAAAGCAGTTGATCCTAAGATACTTGAACAAACCGAAAAAATCTCAAAAATTCTGGATGATCCCGCAGTAGGTTCGAGCCACAAGCTAAAACTTACTATCCCCATCATACCCCTGATCCTGTCATACGAAGGTGAAATCGAGCTTAAAGTAGGCATGAATCTCCAGTCAGCTTGGGAAGCCTTGAAGGCAAAATTCGGACGGGGCCATGGAAGCGAATCTGATTAACAAACGACTTCAAGATCTCGAAGATAATATTAAGAAGGATCTAGACCTCCTCAAGAAGTATGAGGATGAACTGCGATATTCGAACGATCCAAGAGATCTAGCCAGATTTCACCAGGAGATCGAACGCCAAAAGGAATCCGCGGCAAATTACCAACAGGAATACGATGAGTTGAAGGCAAAAATCAGCACAGCGGATAGGGAACATCTTACTGGCCTTTTGAAGGAGAAAGAGAGTGGACTTGCCAATTTGCAGAAAATGCTTCCAGAGATCTGGAATATAGCTCAATTCCGCAATCGCAACTTCACAGGCCGTGAGCAAATCATGGCAGAACTCAGATCATGCCTGACTTCCGCTCAACCTGAGGCATGGAAGCAGGCCCTCTGGGGCATGGGTGGCGTAGGTAAAACACAGATTGCAGTAGAGTACGCTTACCGCCATATGGCCGATTATAAGGTCATATGGTGGGTGCGATCAGAACCTGCTACGCTCGCGTCAGATTATGCTCTTCTCGCTGTTGAGCTACACTTACCTGAAAAAGACCTCAAGGATCAGATCGAAATCGTTAGAGCCGTAAGAAGATGGTTGGAAAAGAACCCACGTTGGCTGATGATCTTTGATAGCGCTATTAAACCGGACGATCTTGGAGATTATCTACCCAGATTCGGCGAAGGCCATGTGATAATAACTTCCCGTAATCCAAACTGGGGTAGTACGGCAAAACCATTACAAATTCAGGTTTTCAGCGATGAAGAATCTATAGAATTTTTAGAAAAGCGCACAGGACAAAAGGATGATGGCACCATAAGCAATTTGGCAAAGGATTTGGAAAATTTACCACTGGCCCTGGAGCAGGCTGGAGCCTATATTGAGGAGAAGGGTATAACATTTAGAGACTACTTAAAACGATTCCAGAAATATCAGATCGAAGTTCTCGAGAGGGGCAAGCCTAAAGATTATCCTGCAACTATCGCCACTACCTGGAAGCTCGCTTTCCAGGAGGTTCAAGAAGTTTCGCTTATAGGCGCTAATCTGCTCAATCTCTGCTCATTTCTTGCTCCTGAAAATATTCCTAGACTTTTATTGACGGAGCTAGCCAATAAGTTGCCTGATCCATTACCTTCTCTAGCCGATGAACTAGAGTTTGATGATGCCGTGGCAGTCCTGAGATGCTACTCTCTAGTCAGTTCTTTTGAAGATTATCTGTCAATCCACAGATTGGTTCAGATGGTAACGAGAGAAAGGCTGGGCGATGATGGAAAGAAATGGGCTGAAGCCGCCTTACGATTAATTCATGACGCTTTTCCCTACTACTCAATGGATGTGCGAACTTGGACTATATGTTCAATATTATTCCCACATGCTCTGACCACAGTGGAATATGGCGAGGTTTTCGAAGTATCTCCAGAGGTTATAGGCAGTCTTTTGAACCGTATAGGATTATTTCTAAGAGGGCGGGGGGAACTTACCCATGCTAAATTTTTGTTAGAGAGAGCTCTGAAGATTGATGAGAAAATCTTACCCGAAGATCATTCTGATGTTGCCACGGTAACTAATAATCTTGGAATGGTTTTTAGAGATCTGGGCGATCTTAAGCAAGCTAGGGATTATCTTGAGAGAGCTCTGAAGATTGATGAGAAAATATTGCCTGAGGATCATCCTATGATTGCCACGATAGTTAGCAACCTCGGTTTAGTTCTGAAAGATATGGGTGATCTCGAGCAAGCTAGGGATTATCTTGAGAGAGCTCTGAAGATTGATGAGAAAATATTGCCTGAGGATCATCCTATGATTGCCACGATAGTTAGCAACCTCGGTTTAGTTCTGAAAGATATGGGTGATCTCGAGCGAGCTAGGGATTATCTTGAGAGAGCTCTGAAGATTGATGAGAAAATATTGCCTGAGAATCATCCTGATGTTGCCTTGATAGCTAGCAACCTCGGAATGGTTCTTGGAGGTCTGGGCGACCTTGATCAAGCTAAGAATTATCTTGAGAGGGCTCTGAAGATTGATGAGAAAATATTGCCTGAGGATCATCCTATGATTGCCACGATAGTTAGCAACCTCGGTTTAGTTCTGAAAGATATGGGTGATCTCGAGCAAGCTAGGGATTATCTTGAGAGAGCTCTGAAGATTGATGAGAAAATATTGCCTGAGGATCATCCTATGATTGCCACGATAGTTAGCAACCTCGGTTTAGTTCTGAAAGATATGGGTGATCTCGAGCGAGCTAGGGATTATCTTGAGAGAGTTCTGAAGATTGATGAGAAAATATTGCCTGAGGATCATCCTGATACGAAATTTGTACGAGATAGTCTGAAATCGCTTGGAAACAAATCTTAGTGTCTTTAGCATTAAATTTAATATTGGAAGACGGCCAAACTGCGGCTGTGGAAAAGGAATTACTAAGGAGTGTTATAGCCATTATCCATCAACATAATTAGGTAGACTAGACAAAAAGACTAACTCAACATATGTTTCAACAATCCCGCTAACTTAATCCCATCAAGTCCCAATTTGGGCAGCATCTTGGCCATAAGCACGCTTGGCCTATCGATATCTCCGTGTTCCTCTATTGTCTTAATCAGGCCGGGCTTTCCTGCAAGATAGCCCAGAACTTCGTCCAGCTCTTGATCGCTCATTCTATTCAGGAGCCGGTTCACCCTCATTCCCACATCAAGCTCTCTGCCTATCGACGCCCGCCATCGTCTATCGTACTCCTTTAACCTATCCGCTGAACAATCACCCTCAGAGACGGCCGCGGCTGCCACGCTCCCAGCAATCTTGGCGCAGACAAGGCCAGGATAAATCCCGCCTCCTGAGGTCGGCTTTACATGACCAGCAGCATCTCCCACAGCCAGAAAACCATCTGCTACTGTGGACGGCGGCGGACCCATGGGAAGGCCGCCCACATTTAGAGCTGTGGGCGAGCCTAAAATTCTCTTCTTTATCACATCTCTCCGCAGAAATGCCTTAAGAATATCACATCCATTTTCTACAGTGCAGAGCCCGACCCTGGCAGATTCAGGCCCTATTGGAATAACCCAGGCGAAGAGTCCGGGTATACCCAGATGAACCTCAACCTTCTCAGGATCATCCACAACGAAAGGCAGCTCTACCTGAGCGCCTGACAGGATCTTCTCGACTGGCCTGATGCCGGCCTTACGAGATAGAAGGGCTCTGACGCCTTCGGCCAAAATGACGGCTTTTGCTGCTATTCGTTCTCCACTGCCGAGGATCAGGATGTTGCCTTTGCCATGGCTATCCTTCACTTTTAGTACATCTCTCACTTGAGAGCTGAGCCTCAGCTCGGCGCCTTTCTTCGCGGCTTCCATTGCCAGGGATCTGTCAAAAAGCCTTCTATCAACGATCCATGCTTTGAATGAATCTGCCTTGAAGGAAACCTTCGTGCCTCCTGGAGAATAAATTGTTGCGCCTTTAAGGCCGCCTTTGACAAAGTCGCCAGGTGAAAGTTCCGAGACCTCAAGGGCATTCGTGCCCAGCAGCCCTGCACACTGCACAGGCCAGCCTATGCTCGCATGCTCCTCCAGGAGAACCACACTGGCTACGGCCTTGGCCGCATACTTCGCAGCCATTGAGCCGGCAGGGCCAGCGCCAACGACTGCTACATCATATTGATCCATTTTATAATGTCTATTTAAACTCATAATATATGTCTATCATGGTACAAGTGCAGTGAAAAAATAGTCAAATCCTTTGGAGCATGTACTATACGTAGACTGGAGAATAACTATTTTAGGAACAGTTTTATGGCCTTTTTATTCTTTTATGCTTCGCCACACATATCAATAACTCTTTAATCGCTAAAGCTATCCCATTATCTTGGGCGTTAGAAAGAGAGTTATTCGAAAGGTTTGTTATACAGCTATTGCCGTGCCCTCTGTGCGAGATCTTCTGTCCATCGGCGGATCTCTTCCCAGTTCCTGGTATCGATCAATCCGGGGCTTGTCTCCTTAAAACCCGCTTCCTCAAACTGCTTGATAAGGGGAGCTAGAGTTCGCCGGAAAATAAAACCCATCTTGTTTTTATCCATGACTCCGCCGAATAGGCCCAGAGCAATAGGATGCAGATTGTACTTCAATGCCCTGTCTTCCAGATATTGTTTCTTGAACTTCTGCAGATCCTCCGCTTTGCCTTTGCGCTCATGTAGCGATTTTACGGCTGAAGAAACGAAGATGGCAACCTTCTTTTGGGTCAGATCTTTCTGGAAGCTCTTTAGAAAAGCATCGCTCTCGCCGGTCCACCTGCCCATCTTTAAGCCCCCACCGATGACGATAAGATCGAACTCCGAGATGTCTTTAACCTTCTCTGCTTTAAGATCGACTACTCTGACATCGAAGTTATCTTGGCGGAGGATCCTGGCGATCTCTTCGGCGGTTCCGGCAGTGGCACCATAGCGGGTAGAGTAGGCGATTAGGCTTTTCGTTTTTCTCACACCTTTGTCATAGATGAATTGATTCACATATTAATGTATTTATAGTTCCATCGTCGAAATGGCAAAAAAGAGAGGCATCAGCCTAAATTACTTCACCAGCCAGAAGATCTGAGTCCTGATCTTGGAAGGCTCCACATCAGGCATGGTCAGATAAGACTCCCAAGGATTCCCTGCGATCTGATATCCATTGTCTCTTATCCATGATTCAACTACCTTGTATGCCTCCGAAAGCTTATCATAGGGTCCGATATGCAAGGCTGTTGCAGCTTTGCCTCCGGGCAGCTTGCTGCTCTTTATCCTTCCTTCGCCCTTTGCAGATCCATAGACGGGAAAACCGCATTCCATATCGACTATACCGCCGGTCATGTCGTGCCAGTAAGCAAAAGGCGGGCCGACTGGAACTATTTCCTTTTTCTGCATAAACGCATAGATCTCCGAAAATATCTCGCCCATTTTCTCGGGCATGGACGGCATGGATGCAGTTTCTCTTATGGAGAGCACTGGCTGCTCTTTGACCTCAACCACCTTGATATCCTGTAGCATGAGCGAATAAGAGTTGTTGGGAATATATCTGATTTTCCGAGGTGTAAGGTATAGGTGTTACATTGATAGTTCAGATGTTCTTGAAACAGCGCAAATGGTTTAGAGCAGCAGGAGACGCTAGGCCAAAGGCTATTTTACCATGGCTGCTATTACAATTAATATCATTAATATATACGAGGTTTACTATGGATTTACTCTGGCTGTCCGAGGATGATGTTAAATCTATTCTGAAGATGGATGATGCCATTGTTGCGGTGGAAAGCGCATTCAGGGATCACGGCTTTGGAAAGACGCAGATGCCTCCAAAATCGTATCTTTACTTTACGAAATATGACGGCGATCTGAGGACTATGCCCGCCTGCCTGGAGAACCTAAGTGCAGCAGGTGTGAAGATTGTCAACGTTCATCCGAAGAACCCCAGCAAGGGGCTTCCAACAGTTATGGCTCTGCTGGTTCTGAACTCACCTGAGACAGGAGCGCCCATTGCAGTCATGGGGGGAACATTCCTCACAAATATGAGGACTGGCGCTGCAGGCGCAATAGCCGCAAAATATCTAGCCAGGACAGAATCAAAGATTGTTGGAATGATTGGCGCTGGTGTGCAGGCCAGGACACAGCTCCTCGGTGTGAGCCGCTTCTTCAAGATCGAAAGGGTGATTGTGTCGGATAGATCCCTGGAGCACGGCAGGGCCTTTGAGCAAGATGCCAGAGGATTCCTAGATTGCGAATACAAGCTCACAACAGACCCAAAGGACGCGTGTGATTGTGATATTCTTATTACTACTACACCAGCACGCGCTCCTGTCGTAAAAAGCTCATGGGTGAAGCCGGGAACGCACATAAATGCAATAGGCGCAGATGCGAAAGGCAAGCAAGAGCTCGAAAGTGCGCTCACAAAGCGCACAAAAGTTGTCGTCGATGATATGGCCCAGGCTGTCCACTCAGGCGAGGTAAATGTGCCGATATCAGAGGGCGTGCTGAAGCCGGAGGAGATCTATGCCCAGATAGGAGAGATACTGACAGGAGCCAAGCCTGGCAGAACCAGCAATGAGGAGATTACTATCTTTGACTCTACCGGCCTTGCGATCCAGGATGTATCTACAGGAACTATTGTTTATAAGCGTGCTTTGGAGCTGGGCAAGGGGCTGAAGCTAGCGTTGATGTAATCGTAAAGCTCTCGCAAAAAGATATATTGGAAAGTAGGAGACCCGATAGGCCTCCTAATTAAAGTTCTTCGTTTGCCACTGTATAAGACCTGGTGGCAACCCACGTCCCGCCTGGTGCATTCTCGACGGTGTAAGTCCCACTATTTATGGTGTCTTTAGTTACCTCTCTAGAAATCCATGCGGTCTTTCCTCCGCTAGGCGATACCCAGCTCATAGTGATGGTTGTTCCATCGAACTGCCAGGTTCCAGATCTAGTAGCTCCGACATTTGCCCCTTCAGTCTCTGTCCATCTTAGAGTGGAATCGCTATTGAGAACTAAATCCGCCTTCCAGTCGTTAAACCCTTCCTGGTGTCCGTCCATATTCCAGCTGCCCGCAAGCTGAATTCCCCCATTCCCATTCGTGACAGCTGATGGGATGGTCGATGATCCAACGTTATCATCAGAACTTGTTCCTTGTGTATTGCCAGATTGGATAATCAGGTACACATCGCTCACATGTCCGATGCCACCATAGTCTAAGGCTGAAACTTTGAGTTGGACAGGCACACCTTTCGGGAAGTACGAAGTTAAATCAACCTCACCAGCATCAAAGCTGAACGAACTCGGCCCTACTTGCTGAACTTTCTGACCGTTGTAAGAGACAGGATCAGCATCGCCGCAGAATAGATATTTTGTCCCCATACCCGTCTGGATCTCGAAGAGGAGGAAGTTATCAACACTCCAGCCCGACTTGCCTGCAGAATCTCCGGCCAGGAAACATCTCTGGCCCGGCTGAATGGTAACCGTTCCAGAATAGGGAGTGGCCATGTGATATGGTGTTCTGTCATATGTTGATGTGTCAACAGATACCTCTGGATATACATTCGATTTAAATGTAGAGGAGTCTGCTGTAGGCACGCTTCCGAAGAGACGAATTGCCTGTGAATTGCCACCAGTTGGCTGTTGGCCTCCAATCTGTATACCTCCATTATTACCGTTCAGCGGCCCGTCGAAGCAGACCACATAGGCGTTCTGTGTGCTGAGCCTGTACCATACCAGAGATTCGGTTGGCCCCGGCTGATTGATCATCGAATTGATCATCTTGGGATCCTGCTCGCTCAGCTCCCCGTTTACGGTATCAAAAACGTAGAACTTGCCGCCATGAATATCAACCGGCCCATAAGTCTGCCAGCTGTCAGGCTGCCCAATTTGGGTTCCAGTCCTTTTGCCGTAATAGAATTTATACGAGCCTGGAACGAGCAAGGGACCGGCATGATACAGATCCGTTGGATCCCTTGGAGAAAAGTCTACCGCATCTACTGCACACGGCGGCTGTCCCGTATTTTTATTGCCGGTATTATGGCCTGCAGCGTTATGATTTGCACTGCTCCCACTGAGGCCGACAACAGATACTACTCCGCTATTCCCGCTCTCGCTGCCATAAGCCCAGGTTGAGGGATCTGAATCCATAACCTCGTAGGTCCCGGCAGGCAGATCTACTCCATTCGATAAGGTCACTACCCAATTTGCATTTGGCACTCCGCCCTGGCCCGGCAGGCCTGAGGCTTGCCACGGCCCATAAACGGTGCCATCCTCGCCCTTTAGCCCGATGGTGCCGGGAGTTGCCCCAGCGCCATGATTCCAATGATAGGTGCCTAATTTCGTGATTGTACTTGGCGTATCTATTGTGAAAACCGTGGGGTTCGGCGGATCGTTATCAACGCTGCCGCAGACACTTTGTGCGAAGATGCGAACTTCGCCAGTATCGGGAGAGGGCAAAGTGTAACATTGGCCTGCGCTGCTCTGGATGCCAACGAACGCTATGAGCAGGACTATACATAATGGTGCTGCAATTAGTCTTCTACAGGAGTTCATTTGTACCACCAAATTTGGCTTGCTGAGACGATCATTAATGGATGATCGTTATTGCGCAGGGTTATTTGGGCATTCAGCTATTAAGGGTATCGGCCATAGCTCACAAAGTGCTGACTAATCAGGCGTTCTAGCAAAAAACCCATTTTTAGAAGATGTGGAAAGGTGTTTTTCTAGGTTTCAACGCACGGTCTTCTTTCAATATTGGAAATCCTTAAGTACACAGAGACAATAAGCAAAAAATATTCAAAGGGAGGGATATGACGAAGTCTGCGAAATTTTTGCTTGCGGCGATAGCAATTGTTATCGTGTCATCCAGTGTTTATTGTGCATTCGCTGAAAATAAAACGATTTCACCAACGTCAGGAAAACTGATTAATCTTCCACTAAAAATTAACATAATAGCGATATTTGCACCTACTGCAAACCCGCAGAATAGTGATCCAGTATCAGTATATTTTAATGTTAGCAGCCCACTGGTTCGCGGCATATGCGGATTGAGTGCATCCAATTTCAGATTGGCAACACTTAAGGCACCCTCACATGCCCCATCTCTAGCTATTACAGGCCTATCACAATGGAGTGATCCCCATGTTGCTAATAACTGTGGGAACAATATGTCGATAGCTCCAACTGCTATTCTTGGCATGAAACCCAAGTGGGTGAGCGGGACCTATAATGCACGACTTGACTATGTAGTGGGCGGACAAGTAAAAGCAAACACGACATTTAGCTTTACAATACCGCTACACTTGTCGCACTAATTTTTTTAATTTATTATAATTAAAATAAATGCAAACAAAAGAACTTTTTACACTATTAATCAATCCTAGTATATACTGAGAGACCTAGTTGCGAAATAATGAATGGGCACTTGGAGGGATAATCATTGCACTTTCTGCATTAACAGAAGAAGCTATAGAAAAGATGATTGAAGAAGATTTTATCAAAGGAGCTCTTAGTATCGGGCCATCTAGTTGGGAAAGATATGCCAAACTGCTTAAAAGAGCTGCAGATATCATATTTGAGGCATATAAGGTTCCTCATGATAAAATCTGTTCTCGTAGTTATCCATATTATGAGATGAACGCGGAGTTGACACAAGAAAACGATGATATCCATTTAAAAGAGATCTATTATCTATTGCTAGGTCTTTCTATCGAAAATCTAGTCAAAGCTATAATAATGGTTAACCATCAAGAATATTTAACCAAAGAGGGATTAATCAAAATCGATAAACATGAGACTGATCAATTACTGAATGAAAATAAAATAACCAATTTTAAAAGATATGATGACATTCTAAAAGTATTAGCAGAGTATGTTAAATGGAAGGGTAAATACCCTGTCCCGCTCAAACAAGAGCTTTTTAGCTGGAATCCTGACTTGCTAGATTCAGAAAAAGTAAACGAATTATATAAGAAACTTCATAAGAGATTAAACCAGGAAAGAAGGCTAAGAGATCTTAGAGAAAATTATCATTTGAATAAATCAATTAAAGAATTCTTAAAGATACAAAAGGAGATAATTAAGTTTATGAAACCTGAAACTGAGATAAAAGATATCATTGATACTTATGGATATCCTTTTCCGCTTATCAAAGAAGTGCTAAGAGATTATATCGAAAATATGGACCCAGAAGATGGGAAAGCAATAGAAGTGCGCCGTAAGATATGGGTGTACGAAAATCCACTGTGAGGAAAACCGGAAAATCGCTAACATCAGCGCCTGTTTACTCGTAGAAAAGATATCATTTCCTCGCACCCCTACGATAATAGATATATCCCATCGCCGCCTAAAGATGTAAAGACATGTACGCAATCATTGCCTGCGGCATCTTTCAGAAGGAGATCGAGGCTCTGCGAGACGAGCTTGGATTCCCCTTCGAGGCTCACTACCTTGAACCCGGTCTGCACGTTGACTTCGACGAACTCAAAGATGCTCTGAAAAAGGAGCTGGAGAGCTGCAAAGGCTGTGATGGAATAATAGTAGTATACGGTCAGTGCCATCCAAAAATCGATGATATCCTCAAGCCCTTTAATGCAAAGATTGCCGATTGCCAGAACTGCGTAGATGCCTTCATCACCAGGAAGGGCATGGAGAACAAGGCCAAGCAGGGCCTGTTCTTTTACCTCTCGCCGGGCTGGCTGGATGCATGGAAGGAGATCTTCCGCAGGCTGAACTGGGGCCCGACAGAGGCTCGCATGCAGATGGGGTCCTTCAAAGGCGTGGTCTACATGGATACTTTGAATGACGCCTCCCAGAAGGAGCTTGAGCTTCTGGAGTTCTTCGACTTCACCAACCTGCCCTTCGAGATAATGCCCGTTGATTTGAGCCACTTCAAGTCCATTATTACCGATGCCAAAGAGAAGCTGGAGGCATGAATTTGGATGAGCTTGATGAGATAAGAAAAAAGAAAATGGAGAGAATGATGACTGAAATAAATAAGCCGCCGCAAGGTGCGTCTGAACCTAGTGTTCAACTGCCCGATAAGCCTGTTGTAGTCAAAGATGACAGTATCGATTCTGCTGTAGGCCAATACCCTCTGTTCATTCTGGACTGCTGGGCGGAGTGGTGCGGGCCGTGCAGGATGGTCGGACCTGTCATCGAGAAGCTGGCGCGGGAGATGAAGGGCACTGTCGTCTTCGGAAAGCTGAACGTTGACGAGAATATGAAAACATCAAACAAGTACAGGATCTCTGCGATACCGACGATGCTCGTGTTCAAAAACGGAAAGCTGTTAGACAAGATCGTTGGGGCCTATCCCAAGGCTGCGCTCGCAAACAGAATTCAGAAATACCTCTGAGGCCAGGGCCTCAGAGGAGTTTTCGAACTACAAGGATAACTTAAAAAATCCCTTCCAAGCGACATCCTTCCGATTTAAAAGATCATTTGTGCGTTCTTTGTGCTCTTTGTGGTTGAATCTCGTTCGTTTTGTGGCAATAAAAAAACTAATTCACCACAAAGGTCACAAAGAGCACAAAGACGATTTTCCTTGGAGACTCTCTGGGCATGGCGTTTCTCTGTGGTGAGCGTTCTCTGAACTCTGCCGATGACATAAAGACCTCTAGGGCTCCTCTTGAATATACCTACAGGAAATAGCAAGGAGCCTTTTTCAAGGAATTGGAGTGCCCATCATTATCGGTGAGTAGGTTGCGATATTGTAGACGGGCAGCGATGAGGATGTGTTGATGCTAACCATGGGCTTTGTTTGTCCTGTATTATATATGATCGTGGGCGGAACCCCTGAACGCTCGCTGACGTTAAACACAGGCTGAACTGGAGTTGCATTGCTGGTGTTGTAAAGAAGCTTGTTCTGTGAGTATGCTTCGATGTTGTAAGCCGACTTATTCCCGAACCTATCAAGGTTGTTGACTGGCTTTGTTGTCTCAAAGCCAACGCGAAGCGCCGGCCCCGTAGAGTTATTGGTCATATTACTAGAGTTCAGAGAAGTGTTCGTAGCAGTATTCTGACCACCCTGGGCAAAGGATGGCGCAATTGTTGCAGCCATTAAAGCTACAAGGCATGTTAAGCAGATCACCATTTTATTCATCCCAAACCTCCGACAAAATGTATTAAATGCATTTACAGTATTTATAAGCGCATATTGAGGCGCATATCGGCCTTCCCATAATCGTAATCACCCTGCATAATCATCGCCAGGATCTCCTCCGTCTGATGAATGCAGCTGCAACCAGAGCAACAAATGCTGCAGCCTCAGGCAGCGGGCTCTTTTGGGGCGCAGTTGTGTTTGTAAGCGAGACAATCGGCTTGGCCTCGATTATGCTTTCCTTCACATCCCTCACATCACCCATATTCCCAAGAAGAATCACTCTTAGCTGATAGATCCCAGGGTCCAGCGTTTTATTCCATGAGATCTCCACGGTCTCATCCTTGCCTGTGAGGAGCACTGGTGTCTTCTTCTCAACAGTCTGAAGCACAGTGCCGTTCTGGGATAGGATGAACTCGAGCTTTCCTGCAAAAGGAACTCTGGAGTCGCCGAGAACTGTTGCGCTCGCCCCTGTCTCATCCTCGTAGGTCTCTGTTATCATCGCATTATCCTTAGCGACAAAGGAGTTCACGAAAGCCCTTGTCAAGTTGCTATTGATCTCGACGATCTTGACTAGCCCTGAATATTCCTGGCCGTCTTGAAGGATCTGGTGCCAGGGTCTATCGATCTCCAGAGGCATCCCACTGGCTATAGAGACAGATTCATCCTTTGATATGTAAAGCGCTTTGTTTCCCACTATGAGCATGTAATAGATATCCACAATTGTGGGGTCCGCAGACAATATGGAGAGATGTATGCCATTTGAGTTTGCATTGAAGTCTCTGACATCGAATCTCACAGGCGTCTGGCCTGCATAGAAGAATGTATAGCACCTCTTTGATTGCACCTTTCCCCCATTAAGAAGGCTGGCGCAGACATCATATGATCCCTTGTCAGCCCCAGAGGGGTTCCATTCATATACATATGTGCCAGGACCGTCGAGGCTCAATGTCCGCGTCTGAAGAACCTGGCCGCCTGAGGAGAGGTCGAGATTGAGCTGATCGCCTGCAACATCTCCGCTGACAGATGTATCTGACAGCGCTATGTTGGAGAAGACATCAGTTATCTCCTGTGACTGGGCCGTGCATATCATGGCCACAAGGGCGGCCGCGAACAAGACTGGATACATTCTCATGGGATTTACCTGCTGGAGCTTATAGACGCCTAAATGGGTTTAAAATTAACCCTGGAATCTGCCGCGATTAGGGCTGCTGCCTTGGCTGGAAAGGTTAATCAAGCCGTGGCGATTGGAAGATCATTGTTGATGTCGGCATTAGACAGGCACCTGGACCAGTGATAAGCTGGCAATGATATGGCGACCAGTGATAAGATGACCAGTGATAAAATTACCAATGCTAGGATGATTACAACTATGACTGATATTATGGCAGGGAAGGGATAGAGCTGCTCGCGCCTTTCATTGCCCTGCGACATATCACTACTCGCAGAAGGCAAACCGCCTTATCCGTACTGGCCATAGGGCTTGCTGTAGCCATCTCCATGACGTCTGTATCGCTTCAGGACGGATTCCAGGAGATGCTCTTCAATATTATCGTCGAGGATCTGCCGCACGTTACGGTCTCGCCGAAGGAAGGGGACGATTACATCTACCTTTACAAAAACCTCATAGATAAGGCAGTATCAATTCCGGGCGTATCTGTAGTATCCCCAAGCTTAGGCACAACTGCTACATTCACGCATAAGGATAACGTCGAGAATGTGGTGATGGATGGCGTAATTCCTTCCGACATGGTTCGGATCTACGTAAGCATAGGCAAAAACATCGTCCGCGGCGATATCGCATCCATCGAGAGCGGAAACAACGTTGTTATGGGTCAGCAGTTGGCTGACCGGCTCAAGTTGAAGCTTGGAGACACTGTCGATGCGAGCTTCCCTAATGCGGAACCTACAAGCCTCGTCGTATCGGGAATCTACAGTACGCCCGCAGGATGGCCGGATGATCTGACGTTCGTGTCGCTTCCAACCGCAAGAAGCTTCCTGAACAAAGGCGATGTGGCATCCTCCGTCGATATAAAGCTCTATGATGTCTACCAGGCCGATGCCGTGAGCAGAATCCTGTCATCGTATGGATATAATGCCGAGAGCTGGCAGCAGCTTTACCCCGACATACTGAGGACACTCTCTGTTGAGCGCTTCCAAAATAGACTGATAATGCTGCTGATAATGATAATCGCTTCCTTCGGCATAGGGAGCGTAATGTACATGCTCGTGAATGAGAAGACAAGCGAGATAGGCATGCTCATGGCCCTTGGAGCTACGGGCAGAACGATAAGGAACGTCTTCTTGGTCGAGAGCGGCATTCTGGGATTCATAGGCGGCGCTAGTGGCGCTATCGTCGGCCTGATTATGTCGCTGTATCTAAAGAGCCTAGAGATTAAAGTTGAAGCTCCGGGAGGACAAAGTATCACGCTACCTGTTGTAATCAATCCCTGGAACTATCTGGTCATCGTCTTACTTGCAGCAGCTTTGAGCGTGATTGCAGGCGCTTACCCTGCCTGGAAGGCATCAAGGCTTGATCCTGTGGAGGCCATTAAGGGCTGAGTTGAGATGTACGAGTTCACCATAGCCAAAAGACATATCATTAGAAACCCCAAGATGGCCATGTTTACTGTTCTAGCCGTCACCCTAGCAGTGGCTGTAATCGTAGTGCTTATGGGGATTATGAGCGGCTTTCAATCAGATGTGATTAAGACAACAGTGGAGAACAATCCGCACATCACCGTTCAGCCGAAGGAGGACGAGAAGTACATCTATCTTTTCAGAACGCTGTCAGACATAATCAGTAAATATCCTGGCGTTTATGCTGTATCTTCAAGGCTTACTGGAAAGGCTGCTGCTCAGTACAAAGATAAGGTTAGAGGAGTTAACTTCATTGGAGTCAACCCTTACGATGAAGATAAGCTGATGAATGTTCAAAGGGACACGATTTTGGGAAACTTCCAGGACCTGAAATCAAGAAAGTACTCTGCATTCATAGGAACTAAGCTCGCTTCGGATCTGAAGCTGAAGGCAGACGATGATTTCCTGCTAGTGCTACAGAACAGCTCTGTGAAGCTCAAAGTGGCAGGCATCTTTGAGATGGGAAATGCAAATGATGAATCGCTTGTTTATCTGCCCCTCGCCACTGCACAGCAATTGCTCGGCAAGGGAGATGTCGTCACCGAGGTTGATGCCAAGATAAACGATATCTATCAGGCTCCTTATATAACCGGAGATCTGAACTCAAAGTTCAACTACAAGGCGAAATCCTGGGAGGATATGAATGCCGATATACTGAACCTCATCCAGACACAGTCGTTCTTCTCGTTCATATTCTACATACTCATCTTTGCAATAGCAGGCTTTGGCATAGCCAATACTATGATAATGATAATCACCAGACGCACAAAGGAGATCGGCATATTGATGGCTATGGGGGCGCGGCGTATATCCATACTCAAGATATTTTTGATAGAGAGCCTTATACTCGCCCCGCCCTCGGCCATCTTTGGAAGCGGGCTTGCTTATCTGACTGCTCAGCTCATAATGTCATATAACATAGAGCTTCCGAGCGAGATCTATAGGGTTTCAAGGCTGAATGTCTCCATACAGCCCGAATCCTTCGCCATTGCTGTTGTGTTTGCAATTCTGGTGAACTTCGTTGCAGGGCTTTATCCTGCATGGAAGGCCTCAAGGATGGACCCTGTTGAGGCGATTGGAAGCATGTGAATATTCAAAAGTAATATATGTGTTGGCGGCATATATATTACACAATGGCCCCACCGAGCCCGAAAAGATGGGCTAATATAGCAAATATTTTCGATCGGGGAGAGGCTGCTTGTTTTCTAGATTGTATCAGATCCAAATTATACGGTCCCAAGAATGCCGACGAATGGACCGATAAATGCAGCTCTTTGATGGATCTTGGAAAGTACGCCAAAGCAGCGAAGTGTTATGATAAGGTCATCAAGCTGGATCCAAAGAATGTAAAGGCTTGGATCAGTAAGGGCAATTCGCTGCTAAATCTCAGAAATTATCATGAAGCTATGAAGTGTTACAGCAAGGTAATAGAACTAGATCCAAAGAACACGAACGCCTGGAACAACAAAGGCAGATGCTTCCAATTCTATGGAAGATTCATCGAGGCCATGTGGTATTATGATTATACCCTCGGGCTGGATCCAGAACATATCGAAGCCTGGTTTAACAAAGGCAATGTTCTCAAGTATCAGGGCAAATACAAAGATGCTGACAAATGCTATGACAGAGTCATCGAACTGGACCCTAAAAATATCGATGCGTGGAGCAGCAAACTGAATTTGTACGAAAGGGTCCTTATGTTAAACCCTGCAAACGTGTCCGCATGGAATAATAAGGGCAATGCTCTGAGAGTTCTTAGAAAATATGTAGAAGCAGTCAAAGCTTATGAAAGCGCTATAGAGATTGATTCAAAATATGCGGCCATCTGGTATAACAAAGGCATCGCTCTATATGAGCTGAATAAGTGCAGCGAGGCGATTGAATGCTATGATAAAGCCACCAATCTTGATCCATTTTTCAGCAAGGCATGGTATGCTAAAGGCATAGCTCTTTCTTCCCAGAGCAGATATGATGAAGCTATTAAAGCTCTTGATACGGCAATTGAGATCAATCCGCGATATGCCAAGGCCTGGAAGGCCAAAGGTATTGCTCTTGGTGCGCTCGGCTATGTCTTTGAGGCGGATGTCGCTCTTGCAATGGTTAGCTCGCTGGAATATAGCTGAAAGTAGGGACGTTAGCCATTATCTATTCAGCGGAGATTATCCATTCCGATCCCTTGATTATCAATTACTAACTGTTTGAAGCTGAGCTTTTTGAATTGGCATTGATAGGGATAACAACTAATATTCAGGGAAATATCCCATGGATGTGACCAGCGCGAGAAGGAACCCCTCAAATGATAATGACAGCAAGGCCCAGGATTTATCCAGCGGAGGCAATAGAGAGTGATTGATGCCAAAGGCAAAATCGATAACAACATAATAACCATAAAGAATCTGACCAAGATCTATAAAGGTGGGGTCGATGTCATAGCTCTAAATGATATCAACCTCGAAATAAAGAAGGGCGAGTTCCTATCAATCGTGGGCCCAAGCGGCAGCGGCAAGAGCACTCTCCTGAATATGATCGGGCTTCTCGATACACCAACAAGCGGTCAGATCTTACTGAGCGATATAGATGTTACAGCAGCCGACCCAAATAAAAGGGCCATGTTGAGAAACCGTGAGCTGGGATTTGTCTTCCAGTACCATCATCTCATACCCGAGTTCAGCGCCCTTGAGAATGTCATGATACCCATGCTTATCGCAGGCAAGAGCAGAGAGGAGGCTCGCGTGAAGGCCAGGGAGCTTCTGGTATCAGTAGGCCTTGAAGATCGGCTGGACAACAGGCCCAGTCAACTCAGCGGCGGCCAGAATCAACGTGTGGCCGTCGCAAGGGCCCTTGTCAATGGACCTTCAATTGTTATCGGCGACGAGCTGACCGGCAACCTGGATACAAAGACCTCGGATAGAATTTACGAGTTACTCAGAGAGCTGAACCGCAAGATGAACCAGACATTCATTCTGGTTACACATGATATGCGAATGGCAGAGAAGACAGATAGGATACTGCGAATTGTTGACGGCAAGATCGTCAGTGAGCTGATAAGGCAGGGAGACGAATTTGTCGAAAGCCAAACATGCGATTTCGATAAAGATGATGACAGGATTAAAGCGTAAAACTTTGGCTGAATAGTTTGATATCCTTTAGGATGTCCACATACATTTGAGGGATTGTATGCGTGATAGTTTCACAAAAGGCATCATGGCGCTGATGGCTGCTATATTATTGGTATCAGTACTATCGTCAGCTGCTACACAAGAAAATAATGCGGCGGTAAATAATACGATGTCAAAAAATATAACGGTATTGAATAAAACGAATAATCTCACATCCGTTGAAACTATCCAGCCTGCGACTTTGCCTGAGGGCTCATCCGTTCTTCAGATTGGCAAAGGCATGAGTGGAGGAGCCATTGGTATGAGCAGCCTTAACGAGGGCAATATTGCGTATCCAACCAAATTCCAAACCAATATTGAGAGCATCGAGCCTGCGCTCGCATTAGGTAATCCAGTGAAGCCGATGAAAGATCTGGAAAAGGTTGTCTTTATTTGCAATATAATGTAGGCAACGTCTGGCATCTGCCAATCTTTCCTTTTAATTTTCGGGTGATATAAACTCTGCTTTAGAAAAAAGGATTTTCTATCTCTTGTTTTAGGCTGTTCCCTCAACAACGGCAGCACTCCCTGATTCATCCGCCACGCTTGTCACATTGGCCATATCCAGCATCCATTGCAGCCCGCCCTCTGTCTCCAGGACCATGACGGCATCATCGAAATCTATAAGCTTGCCGGTTATCGGCCTAAAGCCTCCGCCTTCCACCAATACCTTTATTGTCTTTCCTTTTCTGTCCTGGAGAAAGTCCCTGGCTATATTGTAGCACAACATTCTACATCACCAAATTTCCTTTCAAAAATCCATCCAATTCCAGAGGAGGAGTTATATTGCTAAATACTAATTCCCCTATATTTAAAAAAACTTTCGTATGACAGCAATCAGAAACTTATCTCAGGAAATATTGTATCTGCTTGGCGATATTAATCATTTGTACTGAGATCGGCAACAATAAGCCATCTTGTGCTGGGAGTTTGGAATGCCATCCTCAGCAAGTCGGGCTGCAACCGAAAAATCTTTAATACAAACTAGCGAGGTATAATATAATGGCTCTCCTTCAAGCTCAGATTGGTTTCGATTCCATAATAAACAATATATGGGTTTTACTATTCGTATTGCTGTTTCTTGTTCCAATGATCCAGAGAAACTTACTGCAGATGGAGAGGAGGCGCATCCTCACAAGGCTCAGCAAGAGTAGAAGGTCCCAGGTCATAACGCTGATCCACCGCCAGGAGGTAATAAGCTTCCTTGGAATACCCCTGGCAAGATATATCGATATTGATGATAGCGAGCAGGTCCTGAGAGCCATTAGATCTGCCAGAAAGGATGTTCCAATAGACCTAATACTGCATACGCCCGGAGGGTTGGCTCTCGCCGCCACGCAGATCGCTATGGCGCTGAAGGCCCATCCCTCGAAGAAGACTGTCCTAGTTCCTCATTACGCCATGAGCGGCGGGACTCTTATTGCATTTGCAGCTGATCAGATTATCATGGACACACATGCAGCCCTAGGGCCGGTCGATCCTCAGCTTGGAGACCAGCAGGGCGCTTACCCTGCCACGTCCATTATCAAGGCCGTAGAGAAGAAGAATAAGGACAGGGTATCCGATAAAATCCTGATCTACGCAGAGGAGGCTGCAAAGGCTCTCGCCCAAATTGATGTGCTGCTGAGAAAGATACTTGAGGGCAAATGCGGCGAGGATAGGATGGGGATAATAATAGAGGAGTTTGTATCGGGCAAATATACTCATGATCATCCTTTCATGGCAGATGATGCCAAGGCGCTTTTGGGAGATTGTGTGAGCACAGATGTTCCCCAGGAAGTCTATGAGCTGATGAAGCTCTATAGGATGGAAGTAGGCAGGAGCAGGCCTGGAGTCGAGTACGTGCCCTTCTCAGGCAAATAACATAATTTCCGCAGTATAATACAAGTACCTGGCTCATAGTGTCTAAACTGCTCAAATAAAAGGGGTGAGGAGATGCAGTTCTCCTCAAAATATCTATTTTACAATAAACTGGCCTGTCATTGTATTCGGATGTACATCGCACCTGAAGAAGTATGTTCCAGGCGTTGATGGAGCTGTGAATGTATAGGTTGTAGATGATACCCCTATTATAACCTCTCCGCCGAAGATCCTTGTCAGAGCAGATGGGTTAGTGTATACAGCGAAGTTATGTGATATGCCCTGGTCCTCGTTACTGAAGTGGACTGTTACATGTGCTCCTGCTGGAACTGTGATTGTACTGGTATTGAACGCCAGGTTCTTTGCAATCAGTGTAATGTTGGCACTGGGTCCTTTCTGGACCATCAGGTTCGGTACGTTCACTGTGACAGTATCTGCTACTGGAGGATTCAACGGGGTATTGTTGCCGTTAACAAGCTCAATAGAGAAGTTATGCATCCCTGCGCTCACGTTCTTCCAGGTATACGATGTATTTCCGGATTGTACGTATGTTCCGGAAGCGGTAAAAGTAGGCTTTCCTGCAGCTGTCGGAACTGGGACATCCATGAAGTAGTTGATGTAGCCTTGAACAGTTGTGCTCTGTCCGCCTGAGACTTTATTCAGGTTGAAGTTCTGGATCTTCGCAGAGACGTTGACATTATTTGTGGTCAGGACAGCTCCTTCTTTGGGCTGGATGATCATCGCCTGTGGAGTGGTTATACTCGATCCTAGCTTAAAGGCGATCAATGTGGCATTGCCGAACCCTGCAGGCCAGACAATGGTGTCGCCTGTTACAGCCGGCCAGCCATTGATTCCAGCAGGAGCTGTGTATTTCCAAACCCTATCGCCGGTATTCTTATTGAAAGCATAGATGTCCCCATCATATGTCGCAGTGAAGACCAGGTCGTTGATAACAGTTGCAGCGCCTACATTCAATGAATTGAACTTCTTTAGCCAGAGTATCTGTCCTGTCTTAACATCGATCGCGGTCAGACCGCCTTTGCCTGTGCTCAAATTCGACCCTGCTCTGCTTGTCGGGGAATAATATGATGCAAGATCGTTATTAACAACATAAACAACTCCATCAGAATATGCCATCGGAGTCTCTACTCCACCAAGGGAGCTCGGATAGACCTCTGTCATAGTACCATTGGGCAGAACTTCCAGCTGATCGTTCTCATGTTTGCCCACAACCGTCACCCGTAGTATCGATCCAGTGCTTCTGTTGAAGGCATAAACGCGTCCCATCTTGCCTGAGCCCATGACTATATCCTGCTGCTTTCCACTTATGTTGGCGCTTGCAAGTATGGGCGATATCTGGAAGTCAAGATCATAGAGATCATGCGGATATACCTGATTATACCACACCAGGCTGCCGTTACGATGATTGATTGCGAGCATGCTGTTTGTGTATAGGTTCGGTCCAGGCCGACTCGTTGCATCCGGCCACTCAAGTGTGCCAGGCCATGGTGCCGGGTTGCCTATACCCCAGAAGGTTATTCCTGTCTTGAGATCAATTGCTGGATTATACCATGCGCCTCCGCCGCTGTTGACCTCAGGATGACCCCATAAATTGTTTGGGTAAACTGTGCTGAAGTTCCAAAGTATCTTTCCAGTATTTTGATCAAGGGCATAAAGAACGCCTATACCACCAGGCGCGTAGAATACATCGCCAGTCCCAGGAACTGTCGATATATATACAATCCCATCATAGATCGTTGGCTGGATATCTATGCCTGTTGTGAATACATTGGATAGCCTTGTGGACCACAGCTCCTTGCCGTTGCTCGCATTGAGGGCGGTCATATTCTCGATGTCCTTGGCTATGAAGACCTTGCCCCAGCCTACAACAGGCCCATTTGGCCCTTCAACAGCTGAGGAGTTGAACATGTTTGCCCACTTAGTTTTTCCTGTCTGAAGGTCCAGCGCGAAGACATTGCCCTTCAGATCCTGGAAGTAGACGGTGTTTCCGAGGATTATCGGATTGCTCGTGCCACCGCCGTATATGCCTATGCCGGGTATCTTGAAGGCCCAGGCTACTCCAAGATTGTTTATATTTCCTGAATTTATAGTAGAGTCAATTGTAGCCCTGGTATTACCGTAATCTTTGTTCGCCAGTGGCCAGTCTTTGGAAGACTGTGTTATTTCCGGAGGAACGCCTGCCGCCGTGATGTTGCTCTCTGCCAATATCGGTATCGCTAATGCTGCTAGAATCAACATTATCAGCAGCAGCCTATCCCATCGATGGATAATATATTCTGCTTTCATTTTACCAACTCTTCAAAGAGGTTACAAATATATATCTCTCACTGGTTTAATTCTTTTACTACTATTAGTCGGAAATCTTGGTTTGAAGCCTATATCATTTAGATTCAAAACTTATTTAACACAAAAGAGTCTAATAAATAATAGATATAGTTGAATGTTCTTATCCAGATATCGTAGGGAAGTATTGTAATGAAGAATCTCTCGGTTCTTATTATAGCGATCTTATCAGCATCAATAGGGCTCTCGTTATGTGCAAGCCAAACTGTAACAGGCGATCAACCCGGCATTTCCAAATACGATCTGACCAATGCAAATTCATCATATGCCGCTGTTCTCATAGGCAACCAATCACATACTGTACTGGCCCATCCTATGGGCGCATTTAGGTCGGATATTGGTCTCAAGCTTGTGGCAGAAGGGTTTACTGCACCCATGACTGTCGCCGCTCCTGATGATGGAACAGGAAGATTGTTCATAGTCGATATGCCTGGCACTATCAGCATTCTGGATTCTAATGGAACCTTGCAGAAGAAGCCTTTTCTGGATGTGAGCAACAAGACTGTGAAGATTATAACCTCTTATGATGAACGCGGGCTGCTTGGTCTGGCATTCCATCCGGACTTCAAGAACAATAGCAGGGTATTCATATACTACAGCGTGCCCTTGAGGCCGGGTGCACCAGTTGGCTGGAACCATACAAACCGTTTATCCGAGTTCAACGTCTCAAGGGATGATCCAAACAGGGCAGATGCAAGCTCAGAGAAGATCATCATGGATATCGACATGCCCTATCTGAACCATAATGGAGGCCAAATTTACTTCGGCAATGACGGATATCTCTATGTGCCCACAGGTGACGGTGGAAGAGCAGATGATACCGGGATTGGCCATACACCCGGGATAGGAAACGCCCAGGATCTGACGAATCCTCTGGGCAAGATCCTCAGAATCGATGTAAACAATGCCAGCGGCGGAAAGCATTACGGCATACCTCCGGATAATCCATTTTTGGGCAATAAGACAGCTATGCCTGAGATATATGCATATGGCTTCAGAAATCCTGCTACAGCGTCGATTGACCCTCAAAGCGGCAGGCTTTTTGTTGGAGATGGCGGACAGGAGCTGTTTGAAGAGGTGGATATGGTTCTGAAAGGAGGCAACTATGGATGGAATATAAGGGAGGGCACACATTGCTTCAGTCCAGACCATCCAAAACAACCATCGCTCGAATGTAGAACTTCCGGCTACAGGAATGAGTCTCTAATAGGTCCCATAGTAGAGCTCGGCCATGATATAGGTCAGGTGGTAGTTGGCGGACTTGTATATAGAGGCAAGGCAATGCCCGATTTTCAGGGGCGCTATATCTTCGGGGATTGGAGCTCTTATAGTCCACTCGATAATGGCACACTGCTGGTAGCTACGCCGCCTGCTGGCCAGAACGGAAATCTAACTTCCGACATATCTGCAGAGAACATTACTCCTTCTGATATGGAGATGTGGACAACAGAAGTGATCAGGGTTACGACCAATCCGAACGGACGAATTAACGCGTATGTGAGAGGATTTGGAGAAGATGCAAGCCATGAGCTATATGTGGTGACATCGGATATAGGAGAGCTGACTGGAACGACCGGCAAGGTTTTCAAGATTATTCCTGCAGGAAATATGACTGGACAGACATAACAACCAAGAGGATACTATGGAAAGATCTGCTTCACTATGCATCATCGTCCTATCGGCATACATTATCACGCTGTCGTGCTCGGGCCAGATGTATCCAGATATAATGCAGCCTAATGCTACCTCACTGCCAAATCTTACGCTGAAGCTATTGGCAGATGGTTTCACCGCTCCAGTTCAGATCGTCGGCCCTGATGATGGCACTGGTAGAACATTCGTCGCAGATCAGACAGGATTGATCAAGGTTGTAACAGAGAATGGCACTCTTCTTAATGACACCTTGCTAGATTTACGTGAGCGGATTGTGAAGCTGAATCCGAGCTATGATGAGCGCGGCCTTCTAGGCATAGCGCTTCATCCTGATTTTAAGAACAGCAGCAGAGTCTTCGTATTCTATAGCGCCCCACTTAAACCGGATGCGCCTAAAGGCTGGGATCATATCGATCGTCTATCTGAGTTCAATGTTTCAAATGATAACCCTAACAGAGCAGATCCTAATTCAGAGCGCATTATCCTGGAGATAGATCATCCCGAGCCTAATAATAATGGAGGCGGCATCATCTTTGGCCCTGATGGATATCTGTATATCCCGACAGGCGATGGAGGCGGATCGGATGATGTAGGCATAGGCCATGCACCAGAAGGCAATGCCCAGAACCGCTCTACTCTGCTCGGCAAGATACTGAGAATAGACATAGACAATACAAGCATCAACGGGCAATATAGTATACCTTCTGATAACCCCTTTATAGGCGTGAGAAATGCACTGCCTGAAATATTTTCCTATGGCTTCAGGAATCCCATCATCTCTTTTGATGCTAAGGGCAATAGAAGCCTCTTCGCAGATGATCCTGGACAAATGAGATGGGAGGAGGTAAATAGGGTTGCCAAAGGAGGTAACTATGGCTGGAACATCAAAGAAGGATCCTATTGCTTCAACATTCAAGACAGATCTATACCGATCACCAGCTGTAGGAGCCTGGGATATCTAGGAGAGCCCTTAATAGATCCCTTTATTGAATATAGCTATGATCTCGGCCAACCGATAGTTAATGGATTTATTTACAGAGGCACAGCGTTCCCTACCCTTTATGGGCATTATATCTTTGGATATAGAAGTAAAAGCTATAACACGCCCGTTGGTGGGTTGATGGCTACAGCTCCACAACCATCAGGCAAAGAATGGAATGCCGAAGATCTCAAGATCAATGTAAGCGCTTATGTGCTTTCCATCGAAAAGGGGCCCAATCAAGAGCTATATTTGCTGACATCTCAAATGCAGGGACCGTCCGGGAATACAGGCAGAATATACAGAATTGTCCCCGGCAACTCCTACGCATGAACTTACCGTTGCATTAACGCTATTCTTATACAAAACTTATTTATTCCCTGCAACCGGATAAATTAAAAAGAAATTTTGATCCCAAATATGAACAGATGAGTGGAGATATCCAATATGTTAAAATATATTTTTCCAGTATCAATGACACTGTTGATATTATTAAGTGTACAACCATTTTCTGCTGCTCAAACAGGAATGAATAACACGAATAATCCACAGATGATCGGCCAAACACAAGGATCCAATGCATCCCAAGCAGATCTGACAAATGAAAACTCTCCTCTGGCTGCTGGGTTCGATGGAACTCAATCGATCACCAAGCTGACCCAGCCATCGGGCACATTTAAGCCAGTCATTGGAGTGAAAGTAGTTGCCGATGGCCTGACAGCGCCAATGACTGCTGTCTCACCCAACGATGGAACAGGCAGGCTCTTCATAGTGGATCAAGTTGGGACTATCAGAATACTGTATGCCAATGGCACTCTCCTAAAAGAGCCCTTCCTGGATGTCAGCAGCAAGATGATCGATTTGAGCCCATCCTATGATGAGCGCGGCCTGCTCGGTCTTGCGTTTCATCCCGACTTCAAGAATAACGGCAGAGTATTCATTTACTACAGCATACCTCTTAGATCGAACGCACCAAAGGGTTGGGATCATACGAACCAACTATCAGAGTTCACCGTGTCCAAGAGTGATCCGAACAAGGTAGACATGAGCTCTGAGAAGATGATCATGCAGGTAGACCTGCCTTACCTTAACCATAACGGCGGCCAGATCCGCTTCGGCCCTGATGGCTACCTGTATATACCAACCGGCGATGGCGGGAGGGCCGATGATACAGGAACCGGCCACACACCCGGGATAGGAAACGCCCAGGACCTGACAAAACCCTTAGGCAAGATCCTCAGGATTGATGTGAATAATGCAGGCGGCGGAAAGCCCTACAGCATACCCTCCGATAATCCATTCCTCGACAATAAATCTGCACAGCCTGAGATATATGCCTATGGCCTGAGAAATCCTGCGTATGCATCATTCGACCCTCAGAGCGGCCTTATGTTCGTGGGGAACGCAGGACAGGACCTGTTTGAGAGCGTATACATAATCGTCAAAGGATGCGACTATGGCTGGAACATCAGAGAGGGAACCCACTGCTTCGATCCAAACCATTCAAAGCAACCGCCAGCGAGCTGCAGGACAAGAGGCTACAGTGGCGAACCACTGATTGGTCCAATAGTCGAGCTTGGGCACGATATCGGACAGACGGTCGTTGGAGGATATGTCTACAGAGGCAAGGCATTGCCCGATTTCCAGGGGCGATATATCTTCGGGGACTGGAGCTCCTACACTCCACTTGACAACGGCACGCTGCTTGTTGCTACCCCGCCATCGGGATGGAAGTGGAGCATGCCAGCAACCGCCGACAGCCTGACCGCAGCAGATGTGCAAATGTGGCCGACTGAGGAGATCAAAGTAGCCAGCAGTTCAAGCGGTCGAATAGATGCATATGTGCGTGGCTTCGGAGAGGACTCTGATCACGAGGTTTACATCATGACCAGCCAGATGGGCGGACCCTCGGGAAATACAGGCAAAGTATACAAGATAGCTCCAGCAAATGCCACGATGTAGGCGATCTGTATCAGACCATTCCAAATCCCAGTCTATGTAAATCTTTAAGCAAGAACTGATGAGGCAAACAAATCTGAGAGGGCATATTCCATGCCTCCCTGTTTTTTATCGGCTTTCCTATCGGAATTGGCGTTAGCGGGGGTTGTAATCGGTTCGTGAAATCCCTGTCTGACTTTATCAGCCCGTTCTTTAGATAGTGAGTGATCTCATTGGAGTCATCTTATCAAGTATGTCTTGACGATTGCCGCCAGGATGAGAGAAATAAACACCGAGCCTAGTATTCTTTCCATTATTGCCAGATGCGAATGTCCCCCCGTCGCCTTAAAATCTGTAAATGGATAGAGAAAAGTTGTCCAGCCAGATGTGAAGTTTGACAGGCTGAATAGGAAAGGATCGATAAAAGAGATAGGCACCTCTATAAGGGAGGTCTCGATTTGAGCCTCTAGGTATCCATCCTTTGATGGTATCATGTTTATAGTTTCCTTTCGAATGAATTTCCTTAAGCTTTTGACGAACTTGAACACGAGCCCTAAGGCCAATATGATAAGAACCGACCAACCAAGTGGAATCTCAGGCTTCACGCCGAAACCATAGAAGATCCAGGCGAGGTAATCTATGAACTTCATAGGGCTTAATGTCTCATAATCTAAGCTAAGTTTTCTATATAAATAATAACAGTCATTAGAATCGCTGAACCAATTTAGATCCTTATAGTTTTTGACTAAGGAAAGATAGGCCCCGCCATTGTACTGAACATGATCGCCAATAGTTCTCCACGGGGCCCTAAATATTGAGAAATCTGTGTCCTCAAGGATTATCTTCGATGCAATGCCAAAGGTTGCATTCTCAAGCAGAACATCGTAAATCTGAGATGCTTTTAGGTTCAACTTCTTCTCGAACCTGGCGCCCCTGAAGTTGAGAAGGCGCTCGAATTTTATACCTCCGAAGATAGCGTCATCCCTAAAGCTGGCATCGCTGAATGAAACAGCATCTTCGAAGCGAGCAAGAGCAAAGTCGGCCTCCCCAGCAAAGATGGAAGAATCAAAACCAGCAAGGCGATGGAATCTAGTTAAGCCAAACTGCGCCAAGCCTCCAAAGAAAGCATTGCTAAAGATTGGCGAATCAAACTCAGATCGAATGAATCTGGCACCATGGGTAAAGTTGGCACCAGTAAAATCTGACGAACCATCAAACTTGATATCCGAAAAAGAGGCGTCTCCAAAAAACCTGTCGTCTGAAAAGTAGGAATAAGAGTTAAAGTGAGTATAGTTGAAGTAAGCATTTCCAAGGAAATGCGCCTGTTTAAAGTCCGCATCCTCCTTGAATTGGGCATCCTCAAAACTCACATCGTTGAGGAACTCAGTGCCACCGAAGAATGCCTGCTGATTAAAGACCGCTTCCGAGAAGCTGGTATGTCTCCAAGATGTATTATCGAAATATGTTAAACCGATGAATATAGCTTTATCGAAACTGGTATTACCGAATGCAGTACCCCAAAAGATCGCTTCCTTATCAAAGGTTACCCCTGCGAAGTTGCTATTAGGTATACTGGAGTTTATGATCGTCAATGAACTATTCACACTGCCGAGGCCACTCAGATCCAGATTGCCGGAGATGTTAATCCCATCGTAGTATACAGGTGTTCCATCCCTAATTTGGCTAAGTATATCGCCAGCTCGAACCTCTTGAAGTGCATGGGATGCGGGCAAACTCTCGGCTGCAGCAATTGCTGAGAGAAATACTAATAAAACCCCACCTATGCTGTAACTTGACCTCGTTTATCTCCCACCGCTTAAATATTGTTGTATAATTTATTTGGATATTGCCCGCCTCAATGGCTTTAGGATTTATGAAGCAGGCTTCGCCTTTATCTGCCTCTACATCACTATCTAATACCCAGGAAATAATGCTTCTGTGGTATTAATGTTTCCGCAGTTTTAGGTTTGAGCATATTATAATGAAATAGGGAATGTAGATCTGAAAGATGTGTAGAAGCCGGTATGCAGTTCTTATTTTAATGCTAAGCGGATAAAAGCTAGCTGATTTATAGCTGCCATATTTATAATAATTTTAAATACGTTGATACCTAATATATTTGTGGTGATACGATGGCAGGGCCGATTTCAGACGATCTGCAACAGTTGCAGAATGGGATAAATAAACTCATGGAACATCTGGGAATAACTAATTGGTTCCCAGCAAACTTAGGAGGAGATGTTAAGATACCTCCAGCAGATGTCAAGGAGACAGATGATGCTGTCATTGTCACCCTAGATCTGCCTGGCATCGATAAAGAGGACGTAGATATCTCTGTCCTAGATAACGAGCTGCGCATTGTCGCTATGCGAAAGGAGGGAAGAGAGGAATCAGAGAAGGGCTATCATAAACGTGAACGTAACTATAACAGATTCGAACGATTGATTCCCCTGCCTGTCGCAGTAAAGGCGGAAGAAGCTAATGCGAAGATAGATAATGGCGTTCTTAAAATTACTCTGCCCAAAGAGATAGTAACTACCAAAAAGCGCATAAGTGTGAGTTAAACTTTCAATTGGCAAATAAACCTTTTACTATCTCATGAAACTCTATTAGAGGGAAAGAGCAATAAAGGCAGATTTACAGATCTGTCTTTACCTATTTTGTCCCTGGGATAGAGAACACAGTTTCCGTTGAGTCCTGTGGTGCTATGATATTTGAGATGACTATTGGTTTTATCGGGCTATTACCCAAATCCAACAGAACTGAATCCTGGACGCATCAAATATAAAAATTTGCTAGCCGAACCTTGATTGAACAGGTACGTTAACATCGCTCAAGGCTTTTAGGCGATAATCCTGAAGCAATGTAGCCTTAAGCTTTCCGGGATAGATGCTCAAGCTGATCTCCTTTGTCCTTCCATACCTTCCTTTGCTTACAACTATTGTATGAAGTATGCCCAGCATATCTAATTCGGCTATAAGATCGGTTATCCTTCTATGAGTCAGATAATCCGTCTCCAGCATAGGGCAGAGCTGCTTATACATATTATAGACGGCGCTGGTTGTAATATTCCTTATCCCCTGCTCCTCAAGAAGCACTATGCTGTATAGCACTAGCTTTGACTGTGTTGGAAGAGTCTTAATCACTTCATCTACACGATCCTGCTCGATCTTCTCTCTGGCAGAGCGAACATGATCCTCAGATACTATGACGCTGCGTGCTCTCTCAGCCAGCTCCCCTGAGATCCTGAGCAAATCCAATGCTCTCCGTGCATCACCATGCTCTTGTGCTGCAAGAGCAGAGCATAAGGGTATAACATCCTCCTCAAGAACCCCAGGCTTGAAGGCCAGCTTTGCCCTTTGCCCAAGTATATCCTTAATTTGTTCAGCATTGTATGGAGGAAATATGATCTCATCTTCCCCAAGAGAACTCTTAACCCTGGGATCAAGAAACTCAGTGAACTTCAAGTCGTTTGATATGCCTATAAGGCTGACTCTGGAACGCAACAGGTCGGAGTTCACTCTAGAGAGATTGTAGAGCACATCATCTCCTTTCTTGACCAGCTTGTCAACCTCATCGAGCATGATGACTACCACACGTTTTTCGTCATCTAATGAATTCCTGAACTCGGCATAGACCTGATCTGTCGGCCAGCCGGTCATAGGTATCTCCTTATCGAAATGCCTTGCAAGATGTGCCAGGATCCTATATTGGGTATCGACTATCTCGCAGTTGATATAGATCACAGAGCACTTGATACCAAAGCCTGCTTCCTCTAGCTCCTTGCCTACATATTTGGCGACGGCTGTTTTGCCTGTTCCAGTTTTACCATAAATAAGAACGTTCGAAGGAGTTTCTCCCCTCAAAGCTGGCACTAAAACAGAAGCCAAACTGTTTATCTGTTCCTCTCTATGAGGCAACTCACTGGGTGTATATGTCGGCCTCAAGACATCTCTATTCTGAAATATGCCCCCCTGAGCCAATAGATCGGCAAATAACCCTCCCGATGTAGTCACGATAATTCCCCTCGAACATTTTTCCTTGGGTTAAGGTTGTATTAAGAGTTATCGTGACATTCCTCCATTTCCAATGGAAACGCTACCCACCCCCCCCATTGTTTCTAATGGAGATGAAATAAATTTGTCTTTTAGCTTGATTGATTATGAAAATAAATTTAGTCATTTAAGTGTATACAATCAATTATACTTAAATCTTTCCATGGGGCTGATTAATTTTGAATAACATATGCGCCAAAGTGGCAAGATATTTTGCTTATTTTATCCTCGCTTTAGGATAATTCTGGCTATCGGTATATCCGTTCGCGATGATACGTCATATGCTAACGCTTCTTATGCATTAAGAGATAGAGCTTTAGGATCACATTTCTCGTGGTTTATACTCTAATTTACATAAAAGGCCCGATTCTTTAATTAAAGCGTGCTAAGGCTGAAGTGTGCAAAGATTGCTGACCAATATGCATCCGTTCTAAGTGCGTTCTACTTCGGTGAGCATTGCTTTATATTTGAGTTTCTAGATATAAGCTTCAAACGCGTATGCCGAAGATTCTGTAAAAATTTTTGATATGTCTGAAAGTGCTTAAATGCTCTGTTTATGCTAGGCATGTATAAATAAGGTCTCTGTTGGCTATCTCGTATATAATCCTATGAAGTCATACCATGCTATATTTGGTCTTGGCGAAGTGCCGATAGCCAGACCTGTTTGGATTCCAGTGGAAATTATGCGGTCCCCCTCTCAGCCTTCAGTCTATAAAATCGGAATTGGCTCTCAGCTCGATCCTAGCGGTTACATTTTATGGCATCTAGATAATCGATTATGATGTAGAGCGGCTTTGACACCGATAAGAATCTGACTATAGCTTATCCTACTGGTATTGTTTCAAGCTGGCTTGCTACGTTCCAGATAAGAGTTCTTGTATGAAGAGGTATATTTGGATCATTGCTTATTTCATCAAGTACAGATATGGCAGATGCAGCCTTGATCGCCTCGTTCGTACTTTTATCCTGGAGAATGGCTTTAACGTTCTCTGCAGAGCGTCTGATGTTCCGTGGGACGGCATCGTCGCTCATAATGCGTTCTAAGGCTTCGACGCATTGCTTAATAGTTTCCTCAGCTGTCATGGAATCACCTTTACTAAGGGAAAAAGGTTAATGATGGTATCCGTTCTAGTTGAGAAGTGATGTTATAGTTGTTGTATTTAAACGTATATGGTAATTAAACGATTAAGATAACTAAACTCATAAAGTGGCTATATCGGTGATAGGCATGGATGAAGAGGAGATGCTGAAAAGGATAACGAGACTGCTAGAGCAGGGGGGCACAATGCTTGCTACTCATCACAGTTGCGGTGCGCCGCTGTTCAGGTATAGGGGCCAGGTAGTATGTCCTGTGTGTTCCTTTGGGGAAGGGGGCGCGGCCGAAGACACAGCAAAAGGAATGAAAGATGAATCTTCTGGGTCTGACCAAGGCAAGGTCGCTCAAGAAGAGAAAATGCCAACAGAAGAGTCTTCTATAGACAAGGCTAGATCTGATATAGATACATCGGCACAAGAAGGGCTTAGTGTCGAGGAGGCGGCTCTCAGGAAAGCCATTCTTCGCAAGCTGAAGGAATTGGCAAGCGGCATCGATAGGGAGCAGGATCTGGATAAGCTAAGGAAGCAATTCGATTGCATAGAGGCAGCTTTGAAAGCACTGCGATCTATGGAAAGGTAAGGCTGAGTTTGGTTGATGCTGACCCAAATGTTCCACTGGAAATAAAGGGGTTGACCAATTGTCTCTTAGATATTTTAGAAAGTGTGGCAAGTATTTAGGTCTATTCCCGCTTATTCTAATTCTATTATGCATTATGGGCTGCATAGAGAGCGGAACCAACATGATGGGCAGCACTCCGCAGCTGGCTGTGGAGAAAAGCAGCACCAGCCGTTTAGATATCGATTTCACCTCAGAGGTTAGTGAAGATCTTTTTAGAACAGAGGGTGACATTGTACTCTGGAGCAATGCCTCTCTGCCCTATCTTATGATAGATGCCGAACTTCAGAATGGTAGCCAAAGGATTGATGATATAAGGTATATGATGATGGATATAGAGCCCACTAAAGATCAGCATTTTGAGATATCTAAGAACAAAAAGATCCCTCAAGGTACCTATAACTGTACCTTAGAGATCTCAGGCCCGGAAGGATTCATCGAATCTGGAACAAGGAGGTGCATCGGCGAGTTTGAAGCATCAAATAAAGGTCAGGGGGTTCAATATGTATTCGTATCCCTGGGTGAAAAAGAACCTCATGTCATTTCTGATGAGAGCCTGAAAGGTTATTTGTCCAAGCAGGCCCCTTCAAATAATTTGACTCAGGTCCAAGAGTCCAGCTCCAGCTCACAAAGCAGTTTGTCGGAGATCCTAACTGGTTCAAGTGGCGTGGTAGGAGGGCTTGTAGGAAGCAAAACTTCCAAAAAATATCACCGACCAGATTGTTCCTATGCGATAAAGATTAAGCCTGAAAATAAGGTCTACTTTGCAAATGCCGAGGAGGCACAAAAGCAAGGATATCAACCCTGCAAGGCGTGCAATCCTTAGAGGAACCATGATTTAGAAGACCCTGGCTTAGAAGACATTAATTAGAAGATCATGATACTGTAGAGGCCTGTTGCCTTCGGTGGCGCGGAAGTCTTCCCCAGAATAATCTTTTCCTCGGGATACCCGAGATCTGTAAGTATAGCAACATCCCTTGAGATGCCCTGGCTTTCGAGGTAGCTGCAAAGGCCCTCGATATCAGCAGAGTCATCGGCTAGGAGAAACACATCCCTGCCATTACGTAAGCAAGAGGCAATGGCCTCTGGATCCATGCTTCTGCCGTGTATGGTTATAGGTACAACTTTTAGCTGGCTAACTTTCAGGCGAGCGCAGGCAACCTGCATGCTGGATATGCCGGGGATTACCATCCCTTTCAAATGCCCGAGACCGCTGAGCATTGGATCGCCAGTAGAAAGAACAACTGCCTCATCGGGAAGCTCACTGAGTTTCTTATAGTCTTCTATAATTTTTACTGAGCAGGAAGGATCTATATGCTCCCTGGCCAGGTCTATCGATCTCTCGGACCCATAGATCAGCTTAGCCTCATTGATAGATTTTATCGCCTCCAGGGTAAGCATCCCGGGGCCCGCGCCCACTCCTACTATTATCATCTGACATCCCTGAAGATTTTTCCATCCCTTTGAAGAAGGACTATTCTTGTGAATGGAAGTTTAGCTTTGGTTTTTTGGAGAGCAATCGAGATGTTCAGATGTTCGGGTTCTCTCTCAATCATCTCCGTTATTGTATTATATCCTGTTCCCTCAAGCACATCGGGCCAGGCCCATTTCAATATCAGTGCAGGCAGCCCACATAATATGCTGTCCTGATCCTTAACAAACTCGAGATGATGGAGCTGACTGCCAATGAGAACAGCTTTATGCTCCGGAAACAGGATTCTGCTATACTTTAGTCCAGTCCTTCCAGTGGTCGCCAGAACCTTTTCTATGCCCTTTAGTTCTTCAGCCCGGCTTTCAACCAAATGCTCATTCCAGGGCTCGACAAAGCCGGTTGATCCGAGGATAGATATTCCTCCCTTAATTCCGAGCTTAGGATTAAGTGTTTTCAGAGCAACCTCAACGCCCTTTGGCACGCCTAGCTCGACCTTAACGCCTTTCAATCCCGTGCAGACTAATCCTTCGATAGTAGCCTCCATAATCTGCTTTCTGGCAGATTGGCTTATAGCGGCATGACCAATGGGTGCACAGAGCCCTCTCCCTGAAATCCTGCCTACTCCTTTTCCTGCTACCAGCTCGGTTTTCTCTGAAGGGCTCGCTACTGCAATAATCTCTATACCGCTGGTGACATCGAGCTGGTGATCACCGCCCTCCTTGAAGACAGAACATATGCCTCTGCTTGCATTCACGGGCATAGATACCCTGATTCCAGCTGGCGTCATCACATCCACCTCTTTTACATCCTTCATAAGAGATAGGATCGCGCCCTTACAAGCAGCGGCGGCAGTTGTTCCTGTCGTAGTCCCTCGTCGTAGCATTCTTCCATCAGATAGAAGAACCCATAGTCCGCTTCTTATCTTTTCCAGAGCACCAGGTTCGGCATCTGATATCCAGAGGTCAGGAATCTCGAAGCCCGTAACAGGATCAATAATCGGCATGGAAATTTATGATCTCATATTGGCGTAGATATTTATGATCTCATTCATGGCGGCAACTGCTATTGGAGTTCCGCCCCGAGTGCCTACTGTGGATATTGAGGGCACAGCTATCCCCCTTAGCTTCTCTTTGCTTTCGGCTGCATTTACGAAGCCTACTGGAACGCCTATTACTAATGCAGGCATTACCTTGCCGGACTCCATAAGATCGCAGAGCGTAAGAAGGGCTGAGGGAGCATTCCCTATTACTATTATTGAGCCCGAAAGCTCACTCTGTAATGCCAGAACCCCAGCAGATGTTCGCGTGATCCCTCGTGTGTGGGCCAGATCGTCGCCGCTTCCTAAGAAGGTCTTAATGGCGCTTTTATGTATTTTTTTGATTACGCCTGCCTCCACCATCTTTATGTCTGCATAGATCGGAGCCTCTTTTTCGAGGGCTTTCAGGCCGGCCTGAACAGGGTCTAGCATAAATCTTAGTATCTCAGCAACGCTCAGGTCGCCTGTGGCGATAACACACCGCTGTCTGATTCTATCCTCCTGAGATGAATCGCCCACGATTCCAGAGATGTAGCCTCTGCTCTTTCTGCTGATCTCCATGGCCTCCTCAGTAGTCGCGCCGATATCTGTGTATTTCTCATCCATCATCTCACGCTTCAATAGCTGTACCTGGTCTCATAGCCTCTTCGTGTTATTATTTTTCCATCTTTTATATAGGAATTCTCGGATGCTATCAGGAGGGTGAACCTGAAACCGCTGGGTTTGGACGCCATAAGATCGCTCGCGGTTAATACTATGATCTCCTCGCCGCTTCGCGCCGCATCCCTCGCAAGAACACATGGCCTATTTGGATCAATCCCTTGCAAAATCGACTCGATTTCAGCTCCCTGGACGTTGTAGATCGCTATTCCAAAACCTGCATTAGCAAGCGCTGCAATTTGCATAGGATCGTTAGGCCCTGAGAGAAGGATGAAATCATTTACTAGAGGTGCACCAGCCCTAGCAGCAACGGCAGAAAAGGCGCTCACACCTGAGGCGATATGTACACCAATGCCTTGGGCATCCTCTAGGACTCTCCAGGCTGAGCTGAAGATGCTGGGATCGCCCCCTGTCAAAATTGATGATGCAATTCCCTTATCGTAGGCTGCTTTAGCCTCCTTAAATCGCATGGCCATCCTTTCGGCACATGATCCCTGATGGGTAACCTCATCTCCTTTCGAGATGCCTCTGACGGATTGGAGATATCTCTCAGGCCCGAAGATTTTCCCCGAGTTTGCCAATAGCTCTTCGACTTCTAGCGTGATCATGTTGGAGCTGCCTGGACCTATGCCTACTATGTTGATCCTGGATTCACGTGTCGCACTGCCGCAGCTCACAGAATTGCCGCAGAGAATGACAAGTGTGAACATATCGATATTATCTTTGAGATCATCCTTTTCCAACAGGTCTCCGGCCTTTGTCCATAGGATCTCCTCGCCATCGCGGCCAACATTTTTTGCGATAAGCGCAACAGTGTCTCTGCCGTATATCTCCAGGGCTTTATTCAACTGCCATTCGCGCCTGTGGCTCTTGGGGTTGTAAAGCGCAATAGGCATGCCTAGCTCTGAAGCAAGTCTAAGGCGGCGCTCGATGCTAGACCAGGGTGTGAGGAGATCGCTCAGGCTGATTACTGCGACTGATTTTCTAAAGATGATGCCTGCAGCGCAGGAAGCGGCAGTAAATGAAGTGACCCCTGGAACGATCTCTGTTCTATCTAGGCTCATACTCCTTGATGCGATCTCAAGCCCCAGCCCAGCCATGCCATAGATATTTGGATCTCCGCTGCTTACAAGCGCCACAGGGCCTTCATCGACAAGGCTTACGGCAACTTTGGCCCTGTCTACCTCTTTTCCCATGCTGCTTGAGATTACTTCCTTCCCATCCAGCAGATCGCCGATCAGCTCAAGATAGGGCCTATAGCCCACAATGAATTTTGATTTTTTTATGGCATCGACAGCTTGAAATGTCATCCGTCGGCGCTTGCCAGGACCTATGCCGATGATTGAAAGCTTATTCTCCGAGGGCAACCGTTACCCTCCCGTAGACCTTTTTAGGCATGATGAGTCTTTTTGCAATTGCCAATACAGCCGACTCTGCCACACCTGAAAGACCGAGATCGTTTGCACGTGATGGCGTTGTTGGCTCTTGGGAATTCAGCACACACTCTGGGAGATAGACTACATCTCTTCCGAGGGCTGTAGCAGCATCCGATATTCCCTTCTCATCCTTCTTGAGCCATGCTGTAGCTATGATCCCTATTTCTTCCCTTCTTCTGCCGGACGTTTTCAGGGCAGAATCTATGGCATCAAGCACCTCCCCAGACCCGATGCCCCTCCTTGCGCCCAAACCAACAACCAGTCCTTTAGACTTCAAAACCGCCACGTCGTCATCTACTACTACCACTTTAGGGCCCTTCAGCCTTATTACAGGCACATCCTCTCTTAGAAACGCAAGGTTGACATCCTTTGAGGATTCGCGGTTAATGATTTCTGCGTTCAAGACCTTGGCCACGCCTTCAAGGCTCTGCCTGCCAGATGCCTCTGTCGCAGTTGTGATTGCTGGAAACATACTCAATCGGTCGGCCAAAAAAAGGGCCAGCTCATTTGCCCCATGGTGTCCGCCAATTATAGGAACAGCGCAGCTCAGAGAGGAGCTGACTGCAACAACTGGCGTATCCTCCCATTTGCTCTTCATATGGCCGTAGAGTTTTCTTACAATTATGCCGGCTGCCATTACTGCTACTACCAGGTCGAAGCTCTTCAGCATCTCTTCGATGTTATCACCGTAGATTACAACTGCTGGATTGTAGCTTTCGGCTAAAGCCTGTGCAATCCTTTCCCCTTTATCTAGATCTCTAGGGAAGACGAGAACAGCTACCGATCTCTGTATAGATGCGACCTCCTGAAGCCCGATCGCTTTACTACTCCTCCGATGAGTATCAAAGCGCTGCGGCTGATGCCTGCAGCCTCAACTTTATCAGCAATATCCTCCAGAGTGCCGATCAAAACCTTCTGATCTGGCCATGAAGCATGGTAGACTACGGCGGCAGGCGTATTGCTTGGCAAATCCAAGGAGCCGATGACCTCTCTTATCTTATCTATGCCCAGAAATATTGCCATTGTACTTCTGTGCCTCGAGAGCGATGCGATCTCATCCTTTTCAAGTGTCGTGCCTGCCGGCCTTGTCACTACTAGTGATTCTGATACGCCTTTAAGAGTAAGCTGCGTCTTCAGTGCAGCCGATGCCGCAAAGAGGGATGAGACTCCAGGGACAACCTCAACTTCTACATGAGCATCCTCAAGCGGCTTCATCTGCTCAAGGATCGCTCCATAGAGCGATGGGTCGCCGCTGTGAAGCCTCACAACTTTTTTGTCTGATTTGAGAGCCTCAATAATCTTAGCGGTAGTAGTCTCAAGGGATAGGTTGCTGCTATCCACAAGCTCGGCCTTAAGGCCCTTTAGAAGATCGGAATTTATCAGCGAGCCTGTGTAAACTACAAGGTCGGCCTCCTCAATCAGCCTTCTCCCTTTGACTGTGATAAGCTCAGGGTCCCCAGGACCTGCGCCCACAAAATAGACCTTCATACTACCGCCTCCGAGCTAAAAGAACGCTGAAATAATCGCTTCTTTCAGGCATATCGTCGTATATTATCCTTTCATCCGGGGTGCAGAGCTTTACGCCGAGCACGAACTCGTTGAAGCCGCGCTCTCTTAGCTCATCGGCAATCCTTCTTGGCCTTGTTGCCTTCATCCTGATAACTGATGCGACCTCAGATCCGTCTGAGACCTCGAATGATCCATCCAGGGCTGCATCAAATCGCGATGCTAGGGCAGGCACAATTCCAACTCCAGGTATAGTTTCAACCTCAATCCCGGGATGCCTTTGCTTTACAACCCTTTTGAGATGGCTGAATGTAGAGAATGTATTGACATCGCCGATACATGCGAACCCAGTTGGACCCTTTTCAGCATAGGATGCCACGATGTCGGCGTTCCTTGACCATATCTCCTCCAGCTTTATAGCATCCTCTATCATCGGGAAATCAAGAACTTCCGGCAAGCAATACGGCTTTGCAAGCTCTGCGGCCATCTCTCCTGGCACAAAAACCTTGATGCTGCTCTTCATTGCATCTGCAGCTTTGAAGGTTAAAAGCCCCGGGTCACCGGGCCCAAGGCTGATGCCGATCAACATCTTCCCGCCACCATGAATATCGGGTTTATAGGCCGCAGGGCGATGTCCCCTGCAAGATCATAGCCGCGGGCGATCTGTATATGCAAGAGCTCATAAAATATCCCTTGATCTTTCATCAGTTTAGCGACCTTTGAAGCCATGCCGATCCTCGCAATATCTGCAACAATTATGCATCCTGGCGCCGCCTTATTTATCAAAGCCGGAAAGAATTTTTCTATATCTCTCGTCCCGCCGATGAAGCATCTATCCACAGTCGGCAGATCAGGAATTATCTGTGATGCCTCTCCATTGAAAAAGAATCCTGAAGGCACAAGCGACTTCGATGATTCAACAGCTTCGGCCCTAATATCTATGCCATAGATCCTATTAGTGAAGTGCGAGGCTGCGAGCGAGACTGCTCCTGAGCCGCAGCCGATATCCAGGAATACATTTCCCTCCTGGATATTCATCTTCCCCAAGGCGATATGGATATTTTCCTCCTGCGTCGCAGTGCCCGGAAGCTTCATGCACAAAGGAACGTGGTCTGGAATAAAAGCTTAATGCAACTAAACTTGCCTGGAGTTAAGTGAATTGATTTATCAATTGATTTATCTCTTTGACAAATCCCTTCTGGCTACTCGGGGAGAGTATCAGTCTCGATATCTTGGTCTGAGGCCATATCGTAGTATCCTGATATTCTGATTATATCAAGCCTTGAGATCTCATAGGCTCCGCCTTTCCTCTCAAGCGCAGGATTGGCCCTAATTTCCTCAACCGTCACGCCAGGTTTTCCAGATTCGAAGATCTCATGGACGTATCCCCATGGCAGGAAATGCGCAGTCCGGGCAACGCCTACTCCTTGGCGCAGCTCAACGGCAAGTATGCCAATCCTTCCCGAGCGTGTGATGAACTCAGTCTCTCTGGCAATCTGGTGGCCGCCACCTGTGGAGCTGAAGTGCTGCGTAAAGTAGAGCGACTTAGTCTTTCGGGCATCAAGGCTCTTACATTCTATCGCCAGATAATACTCAGGGTACCTCGAATCAACAAGAATATCCACCAATTGAGATGCGAAGCGCGATTGCTTCAGCCTGTATGCTATTGCGCTTAAGTTCTCCCTTTCAAAGAAGGAGTTCAAAGCATTTGTCAGAGCCCACTCAAAATCACCCATTGGATCCAAGATATCATGCAATCAGTAAAAACCCTTTTCATGCTTTGGATCACTTTCACTCCGCATATCTGCCTAGGTTTTATCTTAAGTCCAGACGATCTTTCTGTTTGCGCTATTGCTATTGGTGGAAGAATGGTTGTAGGAAGGACTCTCTGGGATTTCATAATAGAGATGGCCATGACTCCAAGTATGGGAGCTATGCTTCTAGCAGCCTTTGTGCTGCTTGAGATGTTCATAATAGTGATATTATTAATACACAGTGGCATTCTTTCTATCAGGTTAAACTACGGAGAGTTGGATTTAGAGCTGAATCACTTGACTATGGTTGAATGGAGTCAGGTCTGAAAATACTTAAGTAGCTGTAATCAGAGTTCGTCCCATGGATCTAGAGGAGATTGCCAAGGGATACAGTATGAGCGACCTGCGGCCCATCGCCAAGAAATACGGCATACCCACGCGCTGCGCGAAAAAGATAGATATTCTCAAGGCCCTTCCGCCTGAAGCATTAGCGGAGATAGGGGGCAAGAAGGCATAGCCTGTTTCTATTTTCCCTTATTCATTTTCTCCGATCATGGCTAAAATCGGCAGGCTCATTCGCGGCAGAACGATATCAGATGCATGGCACCGTGGGCTCAATCTGATCTGGAGGCAAGGTGCTGAGATAACTGACGAGCGAGGGACTAGGATAAAGGAGATGCTCGGCCTTCAGGTGATAGTTGAGGATCCTTACAGTGATATGATCCCGACCGAATATTCCTGGAACCGGGAGCGCCTTGATGAGTACGCATTACAGCTTTATTGCGGCGTAAACCCGGGCTTCGAGTATACCTATGGAGAAAGGCTTCGGAGCTGGAGCCTGCCTGGTGCTGAAGCAGTCGATCAGATTGAGCAGGTGATACATCGGCTGAGGGCATCGGCATCCACACGCAGGGCTACAGCCGTAACCTGGATTCCTCCTGTGGACACGAGCCGGGACGAGGTTCCATGCATGATTGTCGATGATTTTAAGCTCCGTGATGGGCGGCTGAATCTGCAGGTCTTCTTCAGGAGCCACGATTTCGCTGGCGCTTATCCAGCAAACCTCTATGGGCTTTCGAGGCTGCTGGAGAATGTATCGAAGGAGGTGGACGCAATACCCGGCTCCATCTCTACAGTAAGCGCCTCTGCGCACATCTATGACCATGATTGGGACTGGGTTGGCGAGATGCTTCTGGGGGCAAATCGATCTGGAGAGTTTTAGCCTAAGTAGAGAAGCTGACCGCAAGAGATATCTCGTTTCGTCGATAATCGGTTCTGCTTATGTCGGATAGCCTGCTGATGATCAAGGCCGAGGAGATACTGGAGAAGATTGAGGAGGGCAAGCCAGTTGAATATGAGAATGTGATCATCTTCGGTGACCTTGATCTTTACAGGATCGACCTGCCGGTCAATAGGGACAAAAGAAGGATCATCAGTTCAATAATTAAGATTGAATATTCTGTGATCAAGGGCGATGTATTTTTCGACAGATCTAGCTTCTCCAGGCTTGTGGACTTCGACGGCACCGTTTTCACAAAGGCGACAAACTTCTCTGATTCACAGTTCTGTGAAGATGCAGGCTTCTCTGAGGCACAGTTCCAGGGCGAGGCGAACTTCTCACGTGCCGAGTTCATGACAGAGGCAAACTTCTCACGAACTAAATTCAATGGCGATGCTGGGTTCGGTGGCTCGAACTTCCACCAAAACCTGAACCTTGCAAATGCAAATACCTACACTATTCATCTATCCGACGCAACGTTTGAACATGGATCGAGCATATATCTGAAGGACCTTGATTTCAACCGCATAGCGGTTCGCTGGGACACGATAAAGGACCATCTGCCGTACAACGGCTCTGTTTATCTGGCTCTGACGAAGAACTTCAGGAACCTCGAGCAGTTCGAGGATGGGGATGACTGCTACTATCAGTACAGAAAAGAGAAGCAGGCACGAGCATCAGCTAAGATGCCAAAGCTACTGGATCGCCTAGCATGGGCCTCCTGCGGCTATGGCGTTCGTCCATCGCATACAGTAATGCTCGCCATCACAATCATTATCCTCTTTACAGGCATCTTCTGGTTGGGCAATGCGGTGAAGTTCGATGGTGCAGCACTTGCATCACACCAGACACAATCCACTTTGAAGGATGCATTCTACTTCAGCACAATGGAGTTCCTTGGCAAAAGTCCCCAGAACCTGATCATCGACGGGTCCTACGAATACTTGACGGTTACGGAGACGCTTGTTGGGTGGCTGCTGATGGCTCTGTTCCTCGTGACGTTGAGCAAGACTATGCTCAGATAGAATGTGCGGTAAATATACAGCGAACCTAACCCGTTCATACTTTCACGCTGCACACTCGCCTCATCCTTTAATCCCTGAAGTATCCATCTATTAGTATAAACTTTGAGTTATACCCCACAATAACCCTCAGATCCAGGTCCTTCAACGCCCTCCTGGCCCCAAGGGAGATGTTCATCACAGGCCCTTAATAGTCATCTCAACCTGCAGAGGTTCAATGTGATCTACGTCTGCGGGAACTATTCCTCAATCCTCAGCAGCCTGGACCGCAAGTTCGAGGCCCTGGATGTTCGCAGGGCCTTCACCGTCTTCCAGCTCATGACAGTTCTTGAGCAGAATCACCATACGATTGTGATAATAGAGCATGATCCCCTACTATACGAAAATGCCCAAGAGATGACTGAATACGTCTCCCAGGCCATGAGAGTGGCTTCGAATGAGGCGGCTGTGCTGCTCTATGCACCAGGAGCAGACCCTTACCTTGAGGAGCTGGTCAAGAATGCCGACAGGGTGTTTTACTTCGATGAAGGACCGAGGGCTGAGGCGAGAGTTGTAGCAAAGGCTAATCCGAGAGCTCAGAAGAGCCAGACGACGCTGGAGGCATTCTCATGATCCTGTGGCATAGGCGTGAGGCCAGGCCCCTAGAGCCCAAAAAGAAGGTCAACACTAGGATCCTGGAGCTCCAGGCAGCCAAGGAGATCCTGGCCGAGATATTCCATGCTAGGCCTGAGGATATTGAGGAGATAATCAAGAGCAGGCTTGAGGAGAGGAGTTGGGCTGTGGAGCAAATGCCGGCATCTGATGGATTATGGCCCGTTGCCTTCTGCCTGGGTGAATAGCTATGGGCAGGAGCTTTGGGAGCATTAGAATGGCCGTGAAGGATGTCTCGGCCAGATGAATGAAGGCTTCAAAGGCGCTGAAGAAAGAGGACCAGATATACGGGCAGATGGTTGCTGAGATGGCCAAGAAGCATTCAAGCGAGGCATTCTATGCGCTGGATGATCCCTTAGAGGCGGCGGTGTTTTCGGTGCTGGTGGAGATGAAGAGAAGGGATCAGGCCATAGCAAAATAAAGTTCCTCAGATGGTGGTGAATCTTAAACACCTCCAGTTTTGTTCCTAACTCTCAGTACTGGCTGAATGACTGTAACTGGAGGGAAAATTATAGATAATAACCGTAATTATGAGTTTCAGTTAGTGCCGGTGTCGAAATGCGATTGATAACCTTTCCCAAAAGACCTCCGAGCTTTCCCTGCGATTAGAGGAACTCCAGGCAAAATGTGTGAGCAATCCAGCAAATGCGGCTAAAATCCTATCCGATACTTTGGAGAGTCTTCAGGCCAGCCTTGAGGAGCTATCGGCTGCTGATGAGGAGCTTATACAGCGGAACGATGAGCTCATGCGCGCTCAGTCGGAGCTACAAGAAAGCGAGGAGCGCTATCGTAGACTCTTCAATGGTATGACTGAAGGATTTGCTTTACATGAGGTCATCTGCGATGAAAATGGTACGCCTGCTGATTTTCGATTTTTAGATATTAACCCAGCCTTCGAGCGGCTTACTGGCCTTAAACGGAAGGATGTGATAGGTAGATCACATAACGAGATCTTGCCTGACGATGATCCACGCTGGGTTAGGGAATATGGTGCCGTTGCTCTCACAGGTAAGCCTACACAGTTCGAAAACTATTCTCCAGCACTTAAAAGGCATTACGAGGTTTTCGCTTATAGCCCTGCGCCTCGCCAGTTTGCGGTTATCTTCATGGATATCACAGAGCGCAAGAAAATGGTGGAGGCGCTTAGAAAGAGCGAAGGGCAGTTTAAGGCGCTTATCGAAAACTTGAGTTCTGGCGTGGCGCTTGTAGATGAATCCAGCAAGTTCACAATATACAATCCTGCATTCCTGAAGATGTTTGGCCTATCAGAAGATACTGACATAAAAAATGTCAATGACCAGAATTGGAGTGATTGGCAGGTATACGAAGAAGACGGCACATTGCTGCACGTTGATAATCATCCCGTCCGAAAGGCAGCAATGACTGGCAAACCTATCAGGAACAAGCTTGTGGGCGTGAGACTGCCCAAGGGCGGTGATCTAATTTGGATGCAAATCAGCGCCGAACCAGTTCTCAAACCGGATGGCAAAATCGAACTTTTAATATGTACCTATCAGGATGTCACTGAGCGCAAGAAGGCCGAAGAAGCATTTCGCAAGAGTGAAGCGAAACTCCGTGCCGTCTTTAGATCCCTCTCAGAAGGCATCGTCTTCCTCAACACTAAAGGCGATGTGGAAGAGGTTAACGATGCTGTACAACGCATACATGGTCATACTCTGGAGGAGTTAGCCGATCCCAAACTCGATCCACGTTGGCAAATAATCCGACCAGATGGCACACTTTTCCCGGTTGATGAACAACCAGCGATAGTAGCACTTCGTACTGGGCAGGCTGTGCAGGATGTTGAAATGGGTGTCCCAACGTCTGATGGGAAGTTAAGATGGCGACTGGTGAACGCACAGCCGGTATATGATGATAGCGAAAACCTGCTTGGGGCCGTGGCGTCGTTCTTCGATATCACCGAGCGAAAGCTGGCAGAGGAGGCTCTACGGGAAGGCCAAGCTCTCCTGCGTGCCATTACCGATGACACCACCGATCTAGTTTTTGTCAAGGACTTGAGGAGTCGCATTATCTTTGCGAATCCTGCCTTGATTCAAATGATCGGCAAGCCCCGTGAATCTATCATGGGCAAGTGCGATCGTGAGTTCTACGATGATCCGGAGATTGGGGAGACCATTATGGCGAACGATCGACGGATAATGGAGTCTGGCCAAACTGAGGTGATCGAAGAGGTAGCCCAGACGCCTGATGGCTACAGAACTTATCTATCCACTAAAACACCTTACCGCAACGATAGTGGCGAGATCATCGGTATAATAGGCATCGCACGAGATATCACAGAACGCAAGAAGGCGGAAGAGGCGGTGGCTTCGGCTCGTAGGCAGGTCCAGAGCATCATCGACAACACACCGGCCGTTATCTATGCCTTCGATCTGGAAGAACGCTTTCTGCTGGCGAATACCGCCACGGCAGAGCTCCTCAACTCGACGCCGGAGCAGATGATCGGAAAGAGACGGCACGAGTTCATGCCCAAGGATGATGCAGACTGGCATGAGGCAAACGATCGCCAGGTGATGGAGGCGGGGAGGGCACTAGAGTTCGAGGAGTATAGCCAGCTCAAGGGCCGCTCGATTACATGGCTTACGACGAAGTTCCCACTTCGGGACGCGCGGGGGAGAATATACGCGATAGCCGGCATCTCTGCTGACATCTCCGAGCGCAAGAAGGCTGAGGAGGAACGGCAGAGTCTGCTACAAGAACTAGAAGTGCATTCAAGGGATCTTCAGGAGGCTAATGAGCAGCTGGCTGCTGTCAATGAGGAGTTGGCCGCAAGTAATGAGGAGCTAAGGTCCACGACTGAAGAGCTACAAAAAGCCCGTAATGAGCTAGAGCTTAGAATCAGAGAGAGAACCTTTGAGCTATCTGAGGCAAAAGAGAACCTTGAAGAAATCAATCAACAGCTTCATGCTGAGATCTTGGAGCACGAAGAGACAGAGAAAGATTTATTGAAGGCTAAAGCGGCAGCAGAGGCTGCAATCGAGGCCAAGGCCGCTTTCCTTGCAAATATGAGCCATGAGCTAAGGACACCTCTGAATGCTGTTATAGGCTTCTCAAGCCTACTCTTGGAAGATAACCTCACCCAGGATCAGAAGGAGTATATTGAGAGAATCAGGGTGGGCGGTGAAGCTCTCCTGGCCCTAATCAGCGATATCCTGGAGTTTTCCAAGGCTGAGAAGGAGAAGATAACGCTGGAGCACCAGCCGTTAAGCATCAAGCATTGCATTGAGGAGTCAATGAGTATGGTGGCAATGCAGGCCAACGATAAGGGCCTGAACCTTGCTTATACCATCAACTACGGAACACCGGATACTATCATTGGTGATCCTGGAAGGCTTCGACAGGTTCTAGCCAATTTGCTTAGTAATGCTGTCAAATTTACAGATAATGGAGAGATATCGATATCTGTATCCTCCAAAGCTCTCGAAGGCAACAAGCGCCAGATAACGTTTGCAGTCAAAGATACAGGCATTGGAATGCCTCAGGAGAAAATGGATAGGCTCTTCCAACCATTTACTCAGCTTGAATATGTAATAAGCCGCAAGCGTGATGGCGCAGGACTCGGACTCTCCATCTGTAAGAAGCTTGTGGAACTCATGGGCGGAGAGATCTGGGCCGAAAGTGAAGAAGGCAAAGGCTCTACTTTCAGATTCACTATTCAGGCAGAGACTATTCCAGGAAAACAATTAGACGTAGGTGAGAAGGATAAAGCTGCTGCCTACGAGAACCTCTCGGCTCAAAAGCCACTGAGCATTCTCGTAGCCGAGGATAACCCTTCAAATCAGAGAGTTCTCGTCGCAATGCTGAAACGTCTGGGCTACAGGCCCGATGCAGTAGCTGATGGCTGTGAGGTTCTGCAGGCCCTCCAAATCCGGCCATACGATCTGATCTTCATGGATATCAAGATGCCTGAGATGGACGGGCTCACTGCTACAAAGGAGATAAGAAAGCGTTGGCCTGATAATGGGCCGAAGATAGTGGCCATCACAGCCTTCGCAATGGATGGTGATCAAGAAAAGTGTCTGGAAGCTGGCATGGATGGTTACATAGCAAAGCCTGTGAAGATTGACAATCTCGCAACTCTATTGCGCAATATTATCCACAACAAATAATAAAATTTAGAAGATAAAAATAGTGTGAGTTGAAAATAGGTCAGCACATCTTTGATTTGATATCATTTCCGATTCTCTTATCACATTCACTCCGCACACATGCCCGACATTTTTAGCCTCGTGCCCGCCATACCTCTGAGGGGAGATTTGCTAGGGGTGGGAGGGAAAATACGTGGATCTTCGATTGCTACTACAAGGGCTGTGTTGAACTGTGGGGCAGAGACAAGAGGCTCACCAGCACCAGCACCGCCTATCCTCCCTGCTTCTACATGCACCTCAAAGACCCTGCTGCCCATAGGGAGATGATCGATGCCCTGGAGAGGCGCTACAGAGCTGAGGAGTGCAGCTTCAGGACCATCTATGGAGTCTTCGAGGGCTACAGGATCTACGCCGACAGATCAGTAGCAGAAAAGATCGAGATACAGACCAATTACGCCGCCGAACTCTACAATGTCGATGTCCGGCAGGATCAGCGATACATGGCAGAGCATGACATCTTCCCCTGCGGCAGTAGAGATGAGTCTCGCTTTTCTCCAGATTTTGAGATCCCACTGAGCATCATGGAGCTGCAGGTCCTGGGTGACCCCAGCCTGGCCAGGGAGATATCCTGCGTTGAGGTCCTGGGCAAACGCAAGAGGAGGCTTGAAGGCCCAGAGGAGCAGGTGGTATCAGACCTACTGGAGTTTATCAAGGCACACGATCCTGATATCATCCTCCTTCCTCATGCAGATACCTGGATCCCACTTGTAATCCATAAGGCCAGGAGGCTTGGCCTAGAACAGACCATTAGCCGCACTGGATTCTTCAAGCAGATGGCCTCCAAATCATATTGGAGCTACGGCCAGGTAAAGCATAAGGAAGGCGCCCTGATACCAGAAGGCCGAATACTCATTGATACAGCCAAGAGCTTCATCTACGGTGAAAGCGGGCTGAAAGGTGTGCTCCTTGCATCAAGGCTGACTGGACTTTCACCCAACCTGACATCGAGGTTCACTCCCGGAACTCTGATCTCAAGCTACGAGGTCTACGAGGCCCTGCGCCGGGGAATCGCTGTGCCCTTCAGGAAAAGGGATGCAGAGGCGGCGAGGAATATCTGTGAGCTGAGGGCGGCAGATAAGGGAGGCATGATCTTCCAGCCGGATCCCGGAGTGTACGAAAAAATCCACCAGATCGACTTCACCTCGCTCTATCCTTCGATCATAGTCAAGTACAACCTCTCGCCTGAGACGATTGAGCATCCTGAGAAAAAGGGCTTCTTGAGCACTGTTCTTGCATCATTGCTAAACTTGAGGATCGAGACCAAGAGGCTGAAAAAGATCGACCCTGAGTATGCGGGCTTAGATTCAGTGCTCAAGTGGATGCTGGTTACATGTTTTGGCTACACCGGCTACAGGAACGCCAAGTTCGGCCAGATACAGGTGCACGAAAGCATCACGGCCCTCTCCAGAGAGCTGCTGATGCAGATTAAAGGCATGGCTGAGGACATGGGCTTTGAGGTTCTGCATGGAATAGTGGATTGTCTATGGGTCAAAGGAGAGCCAATCTCTAGCTATAAGGAGGCCGTAGAGAGGGAGACGGGCATCTTAACGGAGGTTGACTCCTACAATTGGATCACATTCCTCCCAATGGCCGATGGCTCAGGAGCCTACAATCGATACTTCGGACGGCTGACTACAGGCAAGATGAAGGTTCGAGGAGTGGCTACCAGGAAGGGAGACACACCTGAGTACATCAAGAAAATGCAGCAGGAACTGTTCGATGTGTTGGCTGAGGCAAAGAGCCTGGAGGAGCTACACCTTATAGAGCCCAAAGCCCAGGAGGTACGAAGGAGATACTTTGAGGGCCTGGAGAATGCAGATGTGGGGGAGCTAGCCATTTGTCGCAGGGTAAGCAGGCTAAGCTACTCCCATAGGTGCGCCGAGGCTTCGGCTGTTCAGGCTTACAGGAGGCGCGGGATTACTTTGGCCCCAGGCATGGAGATAAGCTATGTGATAAAGAATGCCGCCAGGTGGGAGGTGGATCCAGCCAGAGTGGCTTCGAGGTTCGATGCTGGGTACTATGGGAAGCTGATGGAGAAGGCCTGGGGGGAGGTGGCATTTGTTTTTACTTGGCAAGTTATGGGTTAGCAATCCAAATCGCTATGGTCGATTCAATTTCAAGAGAAGACGCATTATATGCGAATGGACAAATACCGCACGCTCTATTATAACATGGGGTATATCCTTAAAAAAATCATCACTTCTAATTTTGCCTAAATTCTGCCCCACATAGAAAGCAGGACGATCACGAGAACGAATAGTACCGCCGCTCCTATGAATACAGGGAACACGTTGACCCGTGTATTCTCAGCCATACACTCCACGCTCCTTTTGATGTGTATTTATTAACTGTTAAACGTTATGTATCTTCATTATTTATTAACTTTTCCCTTATGTATTGGTTCTATGTAGTACCCTAGGTACAGCACTCAATTCAAAGCATACTATTGGACTATTGCGGCTAAATCAGAAAGATTTGCATTGAACATCGCTGATATGATCTCCCTTGATATCGCCATCTTAAGAGCAGCTAGCATTAACCTTAAGCCATAAAATTTATCCGGTAAGCGAAGGGATAAGGTAGGAGAGGTATGGCAGAGGGCTATAGATCATCCCTTCGCTTGAAACTGGTACATTGTATAAGGAAGTATTTAGGGAGCGCGCCTAGAAGGATATACCCTTGCAATTTATGATTCAATCCACAAGCCATTACAAGCTTACCAAAACACTGCGAAAAAGCTCGCCTCTTTGGCATGCCTATATTTTTAAGCATATCGATTTTCCGCCAGCTATGGACATAACATAATCAAACTGCACACTATAAAAAAGAATCGGATGAATTATAGTTCATGATGACCGTCGAGGCAGAAGTTCGCGAGTTGAGGAAGACAAAGCGCTAAAAATTCACCCATTAAATTAGTTCGATCAAATTTAGATTTGATCTAAATGGGTGCAGCATATCCAGAACATTTTCTAAGATCGCTTTATACTTTTTATACTTTTCATACGACCGGATCGAGAGGAGGCCCAAGTGCCAAAAATATTTTCGGTTTATCCGCCTTTCCGCTATTCATTGGCCGTTCATATGTCTTCAAGTTGCCACCGCATTCAGTGCAGCAATCGTTCACAGACACGACATAGTATCTATTGCAACTCGGACAATAACCCCGTTTCATAAAGCTCTTAATAGAATACATATTAATTACTGACTCATGATACTAAATAAAGTAGTCTGAAGGTTTTAAATAAGAATTTTAAGACCGGAAATGATATCAGTATATCTGATATAAATCCCAATAATCCCAATATTACTAGGTTTTTAGATGGGTCGCCTAAGTCAAGTGAGTATGATAGTGATTGGAGTTATGCAGCGGAATTTCATTTATCATAGCTAAAATCAGCAAGCTCTTCTCTCAAAAAGCTCATCTCAGCCAGCAATGATCCCAAGATGAATACTCAAGACTTGGACAATCTGGCGAAAAATCTACAAAAATTAATTTTCAAAACGATCTGATATTAGGATCTCAGAGCATAATGTATCCTAGGGGCAAGCCTAAAAATCGCTTGAAGGCGATAGGATAGATAACAGTGAAAAAAGACAACAAAACGATATTGGTGTATAAAAATATAACGAACAACTTTGTTTTTTGTTGCCTGATTGTCGATTCTAATAATATATTAGTGCATGCTTATATATTAAGAATTAATTATTATAAACGTCAGTGTACATAAAGTAGATGAATCGATTATGAAAGAACACATAGAGCTGTTCGTGCTTCGTCTGGATCTCAATCGAGTATGTAAATTTCGGGCGGCAAATAGTAGCCAGAAGAAAAGTGAGCTTAAAGATAAGCACTCTCGGTCGGGGGTTGCTACTGAATCTCTGGACCTGTCCGCATAGGCAGCAAACAGGCTTTATTAGCGCTAGCTGCAGATATAAAATTAAAGAAAGAACTTAGAGACTATCTAAGGGATTGGTCTCCAACTAATTACTCCATAAAGCCGTTCACAATAGAATCACTCAATCCCATAGCCTGAGCAGGCGTTTCCATCGCTCCACTATCTTCGCCTGTATTGAGAACAATATTGAGGGGTTTATCAACAATGCTGCCATTCTGTACTGCATGACCTTCTGGAACCGTCCCCCAGCTCCAGAAACCGCTGGAATTATTAGGAATTGGGGTCTTATTAGACGTGTTTTGCAGATCTGCCAAGATAGTTTTGCCATTTGAGCCTGATAAATTTAAAGCAGCCGAAGTAGAAGTCGCCAAGATGAACATAGCTAATAATATCACTAAGGGCCTCATGGTCAATCTCACAAGTAGACCATTGAGGTATTTCAAGAGAAAAGGGTTTCGGAGCGCTTTTTCTGTAAATATACTATGTGTAACCTGTTGATTTATCCAGCACTTTCCATAAGGTGATCTTTGTTAAATGTACGATACATTTATCAGAAGCAAGATTGTGCTCAGATAGCCTTACCTCCGATCAAATATTTAAAGCTGTAAACCAAGCTAAGGTCTATGGCATCTCTGATCCTCTTCGCTCCTCTGGCTGTACTGCTCATCATCATTCTTTATTTCATCGTCGTTTACAACCGCCTCCAGAGCCTGAGGAATGGCGCAGAGGCCACTCTCTCTCAGATCAGAGTCGCTATGAAGAAGCGGCTTGATATGATAGAGCAGCTGGTGGACTCAGCAAAAAGCTATGCCCATTTCGAGCGAGATACCCTAGAAAAGATCACGAGCATGAGGACAAGCCTCGGAAGTGCTAGCCCCGATGAGCTCGCCAAAATAAACGGGGCGAGCAAAGGATTGGTTGGAAACATCCTGGCGGTAGCGGAGAACTATCCTCAGCTGAAGACCTCTGAAGCTGTTACTACTACTATGAACGCAATCCGCGATGTTGAAGATGAGATATCCAGGCATAGATATACCTACAACAACATAGTCCAGGAGTTCAACACAATGCTTGATACGGTTCCTTCTCGATTCGTGGCCTCCTCGGCAGGCATGAGGAAGCTTGAGTATCTCAACTTCGAGGAGGACGAACTCAGGCGCAGAGGCTATACAATCTCTGAAGACTTTGAGCCTCGACGTCCAGAGGTGAAATGGGATTGAGTGAGCGGCAGCAGCTTGCGGTATTGGTAGCCATTGCATTTATCATCGGCCTAGTTGGCTTTATGCTGATAGGCCGGTCTGGCATTGGCGGCGCTATATTCGTAGATGAGTATCGGGCGGATTTCTACCTGAACGGCTCACTACAGGAGAAGTTCGTCTACAACATCAGTGATTCCGGCAAATATAGAATGCTTTACAGGAATTGGATGGTGCCGTTGTCATTTGATGTGCTCAGCCAGCCTTATGTGGAATTGATAGATGTTTCCCCACCAGCCTGGACAATACCCTATGCAAAGGATTGGCAGGGATCTGTCCGAACTTTCCGATCCTCATACATGCCAGGATCACCCTCAAAATATGTGTCTGATATCACATCCTTAGCGCTGCCAAACGAGATAGGCTGCTACAAGCCGGATTTCTTTGATTCCGGCAGCTATGAGATAGATTACTCATTCATACTTCATCCTCCCCTTGAATGCGATGCGAACTACTGCCATTTGAATCTCCAGTTTGCAAGCGAGCACCTGCCTTACAAGCATGTGGCTATAGCTATCCATGACCCAGCTGGCAATATAGCTCAGATATTTTCTCATCCACCAATGGATCTCAAAAAGGAGGAAGATGCGTGGGTCATAACAGGCGAAAGCCCTGAGAATGCTCTTCTTGAGGTCGAGATGCTTCTGAAGCCAGAGGTATCGAATACCCTGCAGGGATTTCCAAGCACTGTTTCGGATGTCGAGGGCAAAACGCTCTCTGCTAACTCCGCTTACTCAAGAAATTACGGGATTATCTCATCGCTAACAAGTGCCTTAATGGCAGCTATGCTGCTATTTCCATTTTTGATCATATTGATCTACTACAGATTTGGCCGTGAGAGATCATTCACAGTTCCGAAGTCTCTCGCTTACGTGCCGAACAAGAGAAAGCCATGGGTTGTCAACCTTGTATTCGAGGGCGATGCCTTTAACTTCGACCAGAACGGGTTTTTTGCAACTCTTCTCGATCTTCAAAGAAGAGGAATAATTGATATCGATTCCGAGGGCGGGTTGAGGATAAGGCTGCTGAAGCCTAATGAGACCGATGACACCTATGAGCACAAGGTCCTGAGGTTCCTAAGCGATCACTCCTCTAATGGCATCTTTGATGCGAATGTCTTCGAAGAGACTGTAAAATCTCTCAGGGATTCTTCGAGGATGGATAGGTATGGCCTGAGCGCCATCCGCGAAGAGATGGATGATCTTATGAGGGCAGCAGATAAATCGGTATCAAACGAGTTTGTCTCGAGCGGCAGGCCGAAAGCAGCAGGACTCGCAGGACTGATCCTATTAATAGTAATAGCAATATTGGCCCTTTATCTTAATTTGGGAAATGTGTATCCCATGCTTCTCTCAGGGCTCTTGGCATCGATAGTAATATTCATAGAATCTCTGCCGCCTGTATTTGCACCAACGGCCTTGTTCGGCAGATGGAAAGCCGATTACTACAAGGAGAAGCTTGAGTGGGATGCCTTCAGGCGCTTTCTCTCAGATTTCGCCATGATCCAAAAGTATACGCCCGAAGACCTAAGCATCTGGAAGGAATGGCTGGTTTATGGAACTGCCCTTGGTGTAGGCAAGAAGGTCGCTGAGGCTATGGAGCGCCTGAACATAAGGATTCCTGAGGCACATGCGATCGGCTACATGCCGATATACTTTGGACATGTTTACGGCATTACAGCGCCTCCAACAAGTGGATCTGGCGGCGGTTTTGGCGGAGGCGGTGGATTTGGCGGTGGAGGAGGGTTCGGCGGAGGCGGAGGCGGTGCGAGATAGGCATGAAATATGCATGGGTAGGTCTAAGTAGCCTCCCTCTTTAGAGTCTTTTGCATGTATCTGCTACGGATGAGTTCGTGCTGATGCGATTCTGTTCAGAAAGGAATACTGTAAAATCGTTAAATCGTTGTTCCTGATGGGCAAAATATTATTAACCTCTTGTATTATTGGTTTCACATCACTGATTTGCATTACTGGCACTCGGGAGGGATGCAGTGTGATCAAGCATATAGTCATGTTCAAACTTAAGGATTCTGCGGAGGGAGCAAGCAAGGTCGAGAATATCCAGAGGCTAAAGTCGAAGCTTGAAGCGCTGGAGAAGATCATCGATGAAATCAAGTTCTTCGAGGTGGGGATCAACTCAATCAATTCTAATGTTGCATATGACCTCGTCCTATACTCTAAGTTCGATACCAAGGAGGATCTTTACAGCTACCAGAAGCACCCCGCGCATCTGAAGGTTGTGGATTTCGTTGGCAAGGCATGTGAGAACAGAGTTGTTGTGGACTATACTATCTAATAACTTTAAAAAGCAGAAGTTACACAGTTGAATTAGATATTGCCATTTCAATAAAAACCGTCAGTGGTTTATGATAAGCGCATAGTCATCATATCTATCGAGGGAGAACATCTTCTGAATCAACTGCGTAACTCCTAAATAGGTCAGCTGAAATTAAGAATCATGACAAGATCAAAAGAAACCCAAATTGAGGACCTGAATGAAACTCTTATAGAGATCTTAGAAGAACTAGGAAATATAAGCAATGAACTCTCGGAGTTAAATTCCAGTATGAGTATGATCGGTACTATAATAACTATAGATATGCTTGTTGATAAACATCCCGAATTTAAAGATAAGGTCGCTCCACTGATGAATGAACTGCTTAAAGGCCTGGAAATATCCCTTTCTGAGGTAGATAAAACAAAAATAGAATAAACAGATTTTGTACTTAATGTCTAACAGGCTGCTGCGGGTGAGATAAAGAGCATTCGTTATCCAACTTAGGGAGAGACTAGTTAACCATCTATAGCTTAACCCAGCGGCGCGTTGCATGCCCTACTGCTTGCAGTGGGTGCACCGCCGCTTGACTCCAAAAATATGATTTCATTTCCTTCTATCCGCAAACTTCAGAGCCGCCGAGTTCATGCAGTAGCGCTTATATGTAGGCGGCGGACCATCATCGAAGACATGTCCGAGGTGTGCGTCACATCTAGCGCAGAGCACTTCAGTTCTGATCATGAAGAGGCTTCTGTCCTCATGAGTCCTTATGTTCTGTTCAGATATAGGCTCCCAGAAGCTTGGCCAGCCGGTTCCCGATTCGAACTTCGCCCTGGAATCAAACAGATCTGTGTCACAGCAAACGCACTTGTAGATACCATCTCCATGAAAATCATGGTACTCTCCTGTGAATGCAGGCTCTGTCCCCTTCTTTCTTGCGACCCTAAATTGCTCGGGAGTTAGAATCTTCTTCCACTCATCATCTGTTTTAACTATCTTGTCCACCCGATCTGCTTTGCCGGTATCTGCGAAATATATCGGTATCTTTTGATCAGACCTATCTGTCATATGCCCTCCCATAATAATGGTGGTTATCTCAGAATCCCTAACTAACTGTTATCATTTATCGCCCTTGTTTATCACGAGCCATCCACCCAAACTAAACTAGCGATTGCCCTGATACCGATGATTTGGGCTTTATCGCTTTCGATAGCCGCGTATGTAGTATCATAATGCATCACTTACTATTTATTATGATAGTATAACGGGAGCAGAACTGATCAAATTGTCTTTATACGGATAAGGCATGAGACCACCAAGGCGATAGGAAATGAAGATAGGAGTATGCGGCATTGCCTGCGAGGCCTGCCCTCGCATGGTGCAGGGGAGATGTCCCAATGGAGATGAGGGCTGTAGGCCCAAGGAGAACAAGATGTGCAAAATAGCCACCTGCGCCTTCAATAAAGGCGTGGAGCTATGCTTTAAGTGCCCAGATTTTCCGTGTGAAACCACAAAGACTGGGCCTATCAGCTACGGCTACTGCGCATACATCTCGGGAAAGGGATAAGCGGCCAGCTAATGGATAGTAGATAATAACTAATATGTAATAGTTATAATGGCAATATGGAATTGAAGATCAAGCCCGTACCTCCTTTTGACCTCGACCTCAGCGCCAGAATATTCTCTGATGGCGATGCGCGGTTTCGCAGGTACGAAGCAGGTGTATTTTGGCAGGTTATAAGGCTCGGTGAGCGATTAGCTCTTGTCACTTTGCGTTCCTTAGGATCGATTGATGCGCCTGAGCTGTCGGTTGAATTGGTGCCTGATGAATTCTCGGGTGATGAGGTAGAGGAGGCCGAGGAAATAGTTCGCAGGCTATTCAACCTAAATCTTAACCTCCTGCCTTTTTACGAGGCTGTGAAGGGTGATAGGGTGATGTCTGCACTGACTAGCCGCCTCAGAGGTCTCCGCAGCCCGGCAACACAAACCATCTTCGAGGCACTTATCGACTCCATTATAGAGCAGCAGATATCTTTGAAGGCGGCATGGAGTCTGCAGAGAAGGGTGATAGAGACCTTCGGAGATGTTTTGAGGATAAATGACAAGGCTTACTACGCTTTTCCTAGGCCAGATGCTCTGGCTGAAGCAACGGTGGGGGAGCTCAGAAACTGCGGCCTGAGCATGAGGAAGGCAGAATATGTTTGGGATTCTGCCAATCTCGTAGTAAAAGGCCTTGATCTAGAAAGCCTTCGAGATTACGATGATAGCAGCATAATTGAAGAGCTTAGCAAGATAAGAGGGGTGGGCAGATGGACTGCCGAGCTTACCATGGTCAGAGGCATGGCCAGGCTGGATGCCATACCTGCAGATGATCTAGGCATAAGAAGATGCATATCCCATTATTATTGCGGCGATAAGATGATAACTGGCGTCGAGGCTCGAAGGATTGCCGAGGCCTGGAGAGGCTGGAGGGGCCTTGCAAGCTTCTATCTTCTTACAGCGGAACGGCTGGGAATTGAGGTCTGACTTCAATTTCGGTCGATTTGGTTTTGATTGTTTGATTGATTCAGTATTTTTTTACGATAACTCTTCCTTCAAGCCCTTAAGGAAATGTCCCGATGTTATGCCGCCCAAAGATCTCTGCCTGGCCTCCTCCTTCAGGCTCTCAAGGTCATTTCCAAGAGATGCTCCTCCTTTTTCAGTCAGCTCAATAGCCCTGATGTACAGCTCAGTCATTTCTTTTGCATATCTTCCAGTTCTTCCTCGGGCATCAACTGCAATGCCGTCAAGGCCGATCTCAAATATCTTCGGCATATAATCTATGAGGCATGTCTCAACTGAGTTGAAGATATGCGTCTTGGATTCATCGTCTATGCGAAGTGGAAATATTCTCTTGAAATCCTGAAGGCCCCAGAACTGGGCTTTGCCCTGAGCAAGGCAGGGCAGGCAGTCCTCGGTTACCATCACTTCCAGGCTGCCCTGGACTATCAGTTCCAGATCTGGGATTTTCATTAAACGTGCTCCGGCCACAATCTCAGATAGTTGTTCGTAAGAAAGCTCAGGCGACAGTGTCAGCCGCTCGAACTGAGATAGCTGCCATACCGTCAGATGGTTCCAGATATTCAGGCTCATCGAGCCAGATATAGGCATCTCTGGCACTCCAGAAAGGACTGATTCAGCTGCGCCAACTCCCTCGACCATAACTCCACTTACGTTGGATTGAGATATAAGCGGCACAGCGATCTTAAGATAGCCGTCCTTGGTAATCCTTGGCAACTTCCAGATGAGTCGTGCGTCGGCACATAGTTCCTTCGCCTCTTTCAAAAGATCAAGAACACTTTCCGCGTAGTCTTTATTGCTGTATCCTCTATCAAGGTGTGGCTCAAAATAGATTCGCCTGCATCCGCTTTCTGCAGCGGACTTAACGGCATCAAGGCTATCTGTATAGGCTGCCAGAGATGGAACTCTGCTCGATGGCCGCCTTACAGGAGCCAAATCCATACCTACTAACCTCTCCCTTGCGGCCTCTACTCTCTCAGGTGAAGGCCGTTTGGCGCTTAGCAGAGCAGCCTCGACCTTCGCCAGAATATCGCGCCTAAGCTTGTTAAGGGCACTTAGGGGAGCAAAAAGCCCACCAGGATATTTCATCTCAAGTTTCCGTATGAGGAATGGGGTGCCTCCGGTCTTGCGAAGCTGAGCCTCGATCTGTTCGGATGTCAGGGGCCTATTCAGCGCCGGATCCATCCTGAAATCCGCCCTGAACTCAATGCGTCCAATTTCCTCCGGCCCATCAACGCAGACTACAGGCACGCCGTCGTCCCAGGCGATGCTGAGATCGATGGGAATCTGCACCGTAGAACTCTGCACCGTAGAACTCTGCATCGCAGGACGGGTGATTATATCTTTAGCTCTTCTTGAGATGGCATTGCTGCTTGTTAGGTAGACCTTAGCTCCAGGCCTTACCCTATCAGGTGTCTTGAGCTTGAGTAGCCCATCCCTTAAGATGGGCTTATGCACAACCATTCCCAGCTCCTGGCCTGGAGCCATGAAGACAAGCCCATCACCCTGTTCGGGTATAAGGGATGTCAGGAGCCTCGTTGAGGCCTCGCCATGCTGAGAGTCGTATGAGACCGTAGTGCCTATGAGAAGCCCTCGATTATCTGACATCGTGCGTCCCATGATATCCTTCGATCCCAAAAGGTGGCCCCCTGTAAAATCGCGATTGAATGCCAATGCAAGATCCGACATATCCTGTTTTGAGGGAGACCAGGTCCCTTCGGCTATCTTGTCTAAAGCCTTGCGATAAATATCAGTCACTATGGCCACATACTCAGGCGATTTCATCCTGCCTTCGATTTTGAGGGACTCAATAGGCGAGTTCACGACCTTATCCAGGTTGCTGTAGGCCGATAAGTCGCGGGTTGAGAGCAGAAAACGATCCTTTATATCAGCGGCCAATAGATTTGCGGGACGGCCATACAGATCCTTATCGCCTCTTAGGAGCACATAGGGCTTCCTGCATGGCTGGGCGCACATCCCTCTGTTCCCGCTCCTGCCGCCAATAGCCGAAGAGAGGAGGCACTGACCTGAGTAGCAGTAGCATAGGGCGCCATGGACGAAAACCTCCAGCCCAACTTTCGCTTCCTTTGCCATCTTTTTGATCTCGTTGACGGAAACCTCCCTCGCAAGGACAACGCGCTTCATTCCAAGCTTTGCTGCCCAGGCAGCGCCTTGGCTGTTGTGGATAGTCGTCTGCGTCGATGCATGAATGTCGAGGTCGGGAACCAGCGTTCGGGCCAGAGCTGCCAGGCCTATGTCCTGAACAAGAACTGCATCAGCGCCAATCTCGTAGAGCTTGACAAGGTATCTTGCGGCATCAGAAAGCTCGCTATCCCTGATCAGAGTGTTCACTGTGATATACACCTTAACTCTATGGAGGTGAGCATAGTCTATGGCCTTCTCTAGCTCCGACTCATCGAAGTTCTGGGCGAATTTTCTTGCACCAAATCTAATGCCGCCTAGGTATACGGCATCGGCTCCGGCAGCTACAGCAGCCAACAAAGCATCAGGCGATCCTGCTGGTGCGAGGAGTTCGGGTAATCTTCTCATTTCTTTTTATGTGCTCCAGTAATTGCGTTAATGACTGTCTCGGTTGAGATATTATTTATACCACTACTGATACGCTGGCACATAAGATTTCTCTGATACTACCTCGGAGTTCGCTATGGCCATTTGTGAGCCATATTATTTTGGATCTGGGCTATTGAGGTTTCTAAGTGATCATGCGGGGATTGAGACTATGCACCATTGCTTCATAGAATATCTTCCCCGTAATAGTATGTAATTTCTGACTACCATTATATTCAGAAGTTTCAAGCTTTATTAGGTTACCTTGCAAGGGGTGAGATCACTGCATGTACTTCAGAACACACCCCAATGAGTATCGGGGCCAATATGAACATAACGATTATTCATATGAATAAACATCAGTCTATTCTCAAGGGGCCTGTAATCCTTGAAGAGATTATTGTTTATCCTGCTACTTGGTATGGTGCTGGCTGCACCGGCTTTAGGGCAACAGACGAAAGATGTAGACTCGCTAATCAAAGATCTCAAGAATGACAATAGCACGATTCGAGCGGATGCCGCAGAATCACTAGGCGAGATCAAAGATAAGCGAGCTGTAGAACCACTGATCCAGGCTCTCAAGGATAATGATAGCCAAGTACGAGAAGATGCTGCATTGGCTCTCGGTAAGATCAATGATATCAGAGCTGTAGAACCACTGATCCTGGCTCTCAAGGATAGTGATAGCTATGTACGAGAAAGTGCTGCATTGGCTCTCGGTGAGATCAATGATACCCGAGCTGTAGAACCACTGATCCAGGCTCTTAATGATAATGGTAGCCAAGTACGGGAAGGTGCTGTATTGGCTCTCGGTGAGATCAATGATACCCGAGCTGTAGAACCACTGATCCTGGCTCTCAATGATAATGATAGCTATGTACGAGAAGATGCTGTATATGCTCTCGGAAAGATCAATGATACCAGAGCTATAGAGCCACTGATCCTAGCTCTCAAGGATAATGATAGCTATGTACGAGGCAGTGCTGCATTGGCTCTCGGTGAGATCAAAGATAAACGAGCTTTAGAACCACTGATCCTAGCTCTCAAGGATAATAATAGCTATGTACGAGGAAATGCTGTATTTGTTCTCGGTTTGTAACTATTCAGCCTCCCTAGGACGGTCGTATGATAGTGGTTTTGAGAAGTGAGATTAATCCCGTCATAGCACCAAGCAAAATGGAAATCAATATCTATCGGCTTCATATCCAAAAGACAGGTTCAGCAGAGTACCTATGTGAAATTTCGAAGAATGCAACTATAGATGCTGATTAGGGTAGGCTGAATAGTTACCTCGGTTTTATCAATGATACCAGAGCTATAGAGCCACTGATCCTAGCTCTCAAAGATAATGATAGCTATGTACGAGGCAGTGCTGCATTGGCTCTAGGTGAGATCAAAGATAAACGAGCTTTAGAACCACTGATCCTGGCTCTCAAGGATAATAATAGCTATGTACGAGGAAATGCTGTATTTGTTCTCGGTGAGATCAGAGATGCCAGAGCAATAGAGCCATTGACTCAAGCTTTAAAGGATGAGAATAAGCAAGTCCGATCGGCGGCGGAAGCTGCACTCAAGGCATTGGGTCGTACAACATAAACAGATGCAACCAGCGACAAGGCCAAGGAGCTAGAGTATAAGGGCTGAATCCATCTCCTTTGAGGGCTTCACTTCGTGGTGGATTTATTTTCAACCTCAAAAATACTAGAATTAATAATGCATTTATCTACTATTTGTAAGCTCCTGGTAAGGTATCATTTTCAGCAAGTTGCATAAGCAACCCAAAGCAGGGGGATCTGTCGCATATTAAGGCGTCGAAGGAATATGGCTAGGGATAGCGTTTCCCAACTCCATTGACCACAAAACGCGACGGTGTAACTGATGGAAACCATTAAATATGATAGTAGTATACGCATTTTAACTTTATTATATGTGATATTCAGAGAAAGGTGAACCAACATGAAGAAAAACCTCGGATTATTAGGTGTATTATAGTTAATCTCCTAGCTTTTTGCACTAAGAAATCGCTCCACCCAGGACTTTGAATATCCATCCTTTTTGGAATAAAATATTTCTAAAGCGCAATCTTGGCTAGCTATAATAGCTTCATCGAAATCAGTGTATTTGGCGATCTCTCTTTTGAAATCCTTCCAACCGAATTCTATAGGATTCAAATCTGGTGAATAGGGGATATTATAAATTAAGTGAATATCGATTTCCTCAGCTAGTTTTCTAAATTTCTTGGCCAAATGAATTCTAGCATTATCTAAAAGTATACAAATTGGCCTCATAATATTATTATTTCTTATATTTTGAGCAAATGCCATCAACGCTTCCTTCTTAGAGGAGTTGGAAACCATAACCTCATCATTGCCATTTAATGCTATAAATCCAAAAATAGTTCTTGATCTAACCTTTCCAGGTTTATAATTTATTAAATGAGTGTTTAAGACTCTACGTGTATTAGGGCGCTGTTGTAAAGAGCTTTCATCAAGAAATCCTATAACAGGATCAGTAACAGTGGTCAGCACTGATTTTATCCTTTTTTAAAAAACTTTCTGCATCTGCAGGCCTCTTTTCATTTCTGATGTATGGTTTCCCATACTTAACTTTTTTCACTACTCTTAAAATTCGCCAGCCATATTTATATGAAAAATCTATACCTCTTGTATCCCTTACATATTTTAATACGTCTTTTATCGTCATTCCTTTGTCTTCAATTTCTTTAATAACTCTATCCCATTCATCAAGAGACATCTTTGGCTTTTTGCCATTTCTATTCTTTGGTGTCAATCCATTATAGCCTTGATTATTCCATCTGCTTAACCAATATTTTATTGTCCTCTCGCCCCTTTTTAAAATATCAGCTACCTCATATACGTTTTTCCCTTCATATAAATGTATTATTGCCAATAACCGTTCCTTAATCCTTAGATCAGTCTCTTTTTTATATAATTTATCAAGGGAGGAATGATATTATCATATTCAATCCAAGCTTCTTTATATTTGTTCTGTTCTTCAGCAATTACTTCAAGCTTCAAACACGCCCTATCCGTAATACTTTCTTTTATTGTCTTTTTCAAAGTAGTGACTGTTGGACCGTTTAGTTCAGTTTCATGTGCTGTGTTGAATAACTTTAACGAGATTTTCATCTCTTGATATCGATTTTTAGTTATTTTCCGTCCTTCCTACGAATGGCCTTATGCTTACGGGTGTGTTGGACATATCCAACACAGCAGTTTCATGCATTTTTTCCCCAAATTCATTCTCAATCTGACTAGATGGCACTAATTCGCCAGATCCTAAATCGACTTTACAATTGGGCAAGACTAAATTATCTATTGGAAATATAACTATCCGCTGATGCACTTTATCCTCCAATCTCTTTATTAGAGATTTCAATTCTCTGCCAATATAATCATCTGTATAGTTTTTGCTATTTATGATGTCATCTAAATAAGTTATGCATTCAGATTTGATTGTTGATCCCGAAAGATGCTTATCCTTGCCTTTTTTATACAATGATTTCAACAAATTTATCAAAATTCACTTTATCCTCCCTGCTAATAACATCCCCAGGTTCCGCTAATAGATCATTCTTTGATGGGAAGTCTCTCCAAAAATCGATAAATTTTCGGGTCTTGCTTATTAAATCTTGTTGATGCCTTCTATTGCTGTGTTGCAGAAGCTATAAATAGTTTAAATATAAATATTATGTAATGATCTATATCGACCAACGAAATTGGCCTGAATACAACGCTCAGCTCGTAAGAAGGGGCGAATTCTATTTTGACCTGCAATGCGTGAAAAATTGGAATAGCGAACTGAGGAAAATGAACCGCAAAAAATCGGGCGCTCCATTTAAATATCCCAATACATTTATAATTTTTGTTGCGGTGATCTATTCCTTTTTGCGAATGCCATACCGTCAGATAGAAGGATTTATTGGAAAGATTTCCAAGTATGAACCAGGATTGGTAGCTGCAGATTATACGACGTTATTTCGACGAATTTCAAAGTTAGCTCTACAAATAACAGTTCCAGAAAACGATGCTATCGTTGCAGTAGATTCGACCGGCATAAAGGTCACAAACAGAGGTGATTGGATTCGCGAAAAACATGGAAAGACTCGCAAAGGCTGGCTAAAAGTGCATGTAGCTGTTGATGTCGAATCGAAGAAGCTCCTATCAATTGAGGTTACAGAGGAGGATACTGCGGATAGTGAGGTATTGCGCCCTTTGTTGAAAGACATTGATGTAAAAGAGGGCCTGATGGATGGTGCATATGATACGAACGATGCCTTCAATCTGATGGCTGAGAAAGGAGTGGATTGTCCTGGAATAAAGATCAGGGAAAATGCCGTAATTGGCGATGATCCCTCACCAAGGTCAAATGCTGTTCTCGAATTCAAGAAAAATGGGTACAAAGCCTGGAAACAAATACACCAATATGGGCGACGATGGGCAGTTGAAGGTTTATTCTCTTCAGTCAAGCGGATTTTTGGGGAGACCGTGAGAGCATCTTCAACCGATGGCATGATTTCGGAAATTCAAAGGGCTTTCATTTTTTATGATATAATTATAAGCATATAGCTTATCTTGATAGACTTAATAATGAATTACTTAATGAGAATGATAATAATATATATTGTGCAACACAGCATAAAAGTGATGACTACCGCGGATCCTTTCAAGCTCGAAACCGCATTTTTCAAGTATTTTTGTGAGTTTTTCAGGTGCTATACAAGGCAGCCGGGCCATTCTAATCAAGGTATGCGTTTAAATTGTTCAGCCTTCAAGCATTTGCTTCAACTGCAATAGTGCATACCATTGAATCATGGGTTTCAATAGGTACTTCTTCACTACGTACAATCATGCAAGCTATAAAGCCTTCAATTGCCTCTTTTGCCATCGCTAACGCCTCCTCGACTGTTCGCCCGAATGTTAAGCAGCCTGGTACAATCACAGTATATGTTCCATCCTCCTCTTTTCGGAGCAGGACTTTGTAATGTAAGGTCTTCATTGTGATAGCTTTTAAAGCGGTATTGATATTTGATCCTGCTGTTATGAAGTCTCACCATAACATGGTATTATCTACTTTTGTGCTCCGTCACTTGTTGTCCATTGAGCATTGTTGAGTAGGACTATAGAACATTGAGTGTTGGGTACAGACTCAGGGAAAGATTGCAGAGAAAGGTCATGCCGGAGATGTTTGGCTTTGGAGACATCCGAAAAAGCTAACTACACATGAGTCCCTACTCCGGCCTACAGTATGAGCAAGAAATCAATGAATCGCTAGAGATTGCGGTCAGGGAAGATACCCGTAGCTTTCAGAACAAGTGGAAAAGACCCTTGCCAAGAAATGACCAGATCGTGTTCTGCGGACACTTACAGAGCATGGTGGCCCGATGACCAAGATCGACCTGGCTCGCCGATTGCAGACGAGACAAACAGAGCTTGTGTAGTCTTGCAGGAGCTTGAGCGTGCCGGGAAAGTCAAGGTAACGGAGATTAAGTGCAAGCTCGTTGTAGGATTGAGGGATGGGCGATGACCATCAACATTTCAGCCAGCTCTTTGAATCATTCCTGGCTCTCACGCCATTCTATAAAAAAGCATATCAAGCCCCAAGGTGCATATCTGGCTTTTATCGTGGCTCTTGCATTGGAGATGTTTGGCATCCTGTTGAGCCTGTATTCGTCACTAGGCTATTTGGTCTCACTTTTTCAGAAGGCATTTTCTGGGGCGTATTCCGAAAAATATTCAGATGAGAAGCAAGAGCTGCGCCATCTGGAGACTACTTCCTGCCTTATGCTCTGTCCTGTTGCCATCCCATTTTTGTCAGAGCCTCTTTGAAGGTGATCGAATAAAGACATCGTCAACCCTAAGCCTGAATTAGTGGTTCTTCAGCCCGGGTATCATTGATCTTTCCGAGAGACTCTGCTGTTGCATTCCCTCTGACAGAAAAGCTGAATGTCTTGTTGGCAAGCTCTTTTCCAGCGTTAATACAATGTAACTTCACTGTATAAGTCCCGGCCACCCAAGTATATTGTTTGCCCTGATAAGTTGCTGGACCGATAACAATTTCGTAATTAGACGCAATCCCGTTGGAAATTGTCAAGCCAATTAGATTAGATACAACCTCAGGACCTTTAGGCGGAACTTTGAGCGCATTTAGTTCAAAATTTTTATCAGCCAACTGCAATCCAAAAATGGGAAACCCAAATCGAGTAACATTAAAGTGAACACTTACAGAATTAGAGTTTCCGGCCACCGCCTCGTCGGGATTTATTGAACTTATGTTGATCGATTGACTCAAATTCTGTGGAAATGAAATAGTGCACGAATCGGCGGCCATGCTAAACTCTCTTGAGTGTGCTTCTCCAGGAATGAAGTCGGACCGTGTATTGTTGATCTCTCCGAGACCCTGTGCAGCATAATCTCTGACTCTGCTATTCTCATCCTTGAGAGCCCGAGTCAGCGGTTCTACTGCTCGTTTATCTCCGATATCTCCAAGATCAATTGCAGCTTCAGCTCGTACATTGGGATCGGTATCATTGAGAGCTTGAATTAATGGTTCGACTGCTTCTTCATTCCCGAGCGAACCAAGTGCAAATGCAGCACTTACTCGAACATTACTATCTTGAGTTTGATCTTTCAAAACTTGAATCAATAGTCCGTTCACTCCAAAGCTGCCAAGTTTATATACGGCGCATTTTCTGACTTCGATATCTTTATCCTTCAGCGATTGGATCAGCGATCCTCCCGCTAATGAGTCTAAAGCAAGTACAGCATTTTGTCTTACACTGCTATTTCTATCATGCAGAGCATGGATCAATGGGTCTACGACTCTGGAATCATTGATCTTTCCAAGAGCTTCTGCGGCATTCGCTCGGATCGTGCTATTATCGTCCTTAAGATCTTTTATTAGCGAATCTACATCTTTCCCGCTCTTCTCACCTATAGCAGTCTGTTGCCCGAGAACTGGTGCAGCCACCACCATACCTAGTAGCAGGACAAACAATAATCTCCCCATGGACTTCCAAGCTCCTTAAGAATAACCTGTTCATCATTCATCTAAATAATCATTACGTTCTCGTCGGCAAAGGCACATTATTAGAATGTAATCTGCAGCCAACTGGTATCAGCATTACTCGTAGCTAAGGCGATATTCAAGTCCATATGGTTTAGTGTAGATGACATCCGAAAAAGCTAACTACACATGAATCCCTACTCCGCCTACAGTAAGAGCAAAGAAATCAGTGAATTGCCAGAGATCGCGGTCAGGTAAAGATAACCTAGCTTTCAGAAACAGGTGAAAAAGACCCTTGCCAGAAATGACCAAGATCGTGTTCTGTGGACACTTACAGAGCATGGTGGCTCGATGGCCAAGAGCGACCTGGCTCGCCGATTGCAGACGAGACAGACCGAGCTTGATGTGGTCTTACTGGAGCTAGGGTGGCTTGCACAAGTGGGGAAGATGGCCACATCCAGGAATGGGATGTTCGAATCGAATGTTTAAGCTCTCGGACTTGGTTTCGGGACGGCTCGGTGAAGTTCCGAAATCTCACTATTCATTATCCAGTCCATTCTCTCTTTGCCCGCTCGAAGATCTCTTCAACTGTCTGTCCCTCGTAAAGCCTTCTGGAGATCTCAACGTAGTCGGTGGGCTCGCGGTGAAACATAGCCCAGGAACTTATGGGCTCTGGCCGGTCCCAGGGCCTTGTAGAGAGCATCCAGTCCCCGTGCCCTTATCTCGACGTCATCCATTGCATCAACGTCGGACATTATTTTACCTCACGTCTGATATAATCTATTGGATTTATGACCTTCGAGGAGGGCTTGGGAGATCTGAGCTCCTTGTCCTACCGCTCTTGCTAGCTGCCACGAACAGGTTGGCATCAATCAAGAATTTTGTATTTTCGTCTGGCAAGCCGGTTAGCCTCTTCCTCGATATCAGCCTCTAGCTTATCCATATCGATGTTCTTGGCCTTCTCTATGATATCCTGCATCAGAGCCCGCAGGTTTACTTTCTTCAGGATGAGAGAATCCGGCCCCAGCTCCTCCACAATAAACTCGTCGCCGATGCTTATCCCCATCTTGCGCCTGAACTCACTTGGCAGGACTACTCTGCCCTTCTCATCGACCTTGGTGACTGGCATTATCCTTCACGGTCCCATTAGTGGGAGAACAAGCGCGATAAACTTTTTAGAGGTAGGTACAAAGCATGGTGGTATCCATTCGAGGGTCTGGCCAAATAGGTCAATTAAAGAATTAAAAAAATTAAATTTTTTAGTTATATGAAATAGCATCGGGCAGATATTAGACTAATAAACGTAGGAGAATCCGGCACGATCTAACATGCCGGAGGTGGTCGCATTCAGCTTATGAATGGTACTTATATGTTAACAACAATCATTATAAATATTTGCTGGTGTGATAGATACTCGGCGAAGATAGTTCCCATCGTGGTAGGATAAATTGGAGTAGAGATGATTGATTACATAGTTGGAGCAGATAGAAAGATCCTCGAATCGATCCTCGAAAGATCCCTGACCAAATGGGTCAATCCGGTCAATGTTAATAGAGCCCTTGGCCTTGATGAAACAGAATTTGAAGATCGCTTAACACGCTTGGAAAGATGGGGTTTCATAAATACACAATCTGGCACTTTTGAAGAAGGGCATTCTCTTAGAAATGGGATGAATCAAATCCGGCTTACAAAACGTGGATGGGGTATTTTAAAAGGAGAGATTTGGGACATTGCCCACTTAGATTAGTAATCTCGAAAAGGCTGATATCCTCATCAGAATTCAGACAGATGTCTCTCCTTTCAGTTTCCTCCAATCGTTGTACAATGCTTGGATATGCCTATCCTTGATCATAATTAGAGTCTTGATATCAGGATTCAAGAAGGTCACAACACCAAAGGTGAGCGAATCACAGTGCAGCCTTTAGAAGCTGGTATTCATCGCCAATCCACACCTCGTTGACGAAGATCTGAAGCGTGAAAGATTTCAGAAATAACCGGAGGAAATGAACGTCATTGATGCCAGCAACGACTCCATCTTGCCAGACAGCCTGAGCTCTTATGCAATCCTGTCAGCTTCTTCATTCGGGCAAAGATATCGATATCCTTCGTGGCATCTCAAGCCATGCAACAGAAGGGATGCACCTGCGATTAGGTACACGCTAGTTTTGGCTTGAACTTTAGATCCAATGTAGGCCAAATCAGCCAAAGCAGTGTCTTAATTTCGATCATATCTCGCCCACCATCCAAGATTACTGATATCGGTGCATTGCTAATCATTCATAGGTTCGCGCCGTCCACTCCATTAGCTTTCTGCATTATCAAATCTTTTGCATGCCCATGCCTTTCAGCTCGGAGAGGCGTACGACCGATCGGCCACAACTCTCCGGTTGTGTTTGCCCCAGCGACTTGGCCTTACGCTTGCTATTCCTTCCGAATAACAGTTTATGCTCTTACCCAAAGGCTGTTTTCCGAGCGACAACTACAAATATCTATAACGATTATATAGTTAATTTGGCGCGCCATGCAAAGGGTGGCGGGTGTGCCGTGGGCTTAACGTATCTGATAATGCTCTGTTTGGCAAGGAGATTTGGATGTTTGCCCTATCGATGGTTGAGCATGCGGTCGCTTCTAGGGTGGATCGCGTCCTTGTTCCAGGAGATGCATGTCTTCGTGGCACTGCATTCGGCTACGAGCCTGTTAAGCTGAAATTCGGCAGAGAAAAAGTTGCACGCCGTAACTTGCGTAGCAATCTGCCGACAGGCTTAACGCTAATACACGGTCGGGGCATGGCGCGGCATCAAGCCAAAGGCAAGAAGGCTAGCACAAGGCCCCGCGTCTGGCGATGCCTGGGGGTCCCTATTGAAGGGAGCTGTGTGAATTTCCAGTGCTGTGCCGCCTTCTAGCCCCAGGCGTATAATCGAACTCTGAGCTGGGTCAGGCCTGCACTCTGTGACAGGTTCCTCCTAAAAGGGCGCTGTGGATCGGCGTTGGCCCCGCCTGAGTCTTCGATTTTGCTATTTTCTGCTTATCTATCTATGAGGCAACAGACACATATTTCTCTAGCTATGGCGAAAGTCTTAAATATCGGCAATAGACGTATAGTGTATTGGCAAAAGTCGATAACCTATTTTCTACATAGGCTTTTGCCTCCCTCCTTATTACGACAACAAAGTCCACATGAAGAGTCCTGTAGGAGCTGGCTCTGACCAAAGAAAGACCAGGACCGTAATCAGTGTAGATGACATCCGAAAAAGCTAACTGCACATGAGTCCCTACTCCGGCCTACAGTATGTGCAAAGAAATCGTGAATTGCTGGAGATCGCGGTCAGGAAAGGATGGCAGCCGTCGTAAAAGAAGAAGAGATAGATTATTACAGTGAGGCGGCATATGTTGATTCCCAATATGAGTATTTACAAAAGCACAAATCTGAGGGGATCACATTAGAGGAATTGCGACGTAGGCGTGCAAGCAAACGCTGAATCATACATTATTTTCATCACAGCATTAAATCAATTTTTGTCGTCTTTTTCCTTTATCTCTTCATAGCTACAGACAGCTTTCTGATGATAGCTGTCTTTTCTGTTCGCCAGGGCCAGAAAGGCCAGCTATCTATGAAGATTGACCTATCAGTAGGCATAGCTGTCGTGCTTATCAGCCAGATCTGAAGGACCCTCGCATATGCCTATAACCTGGGAGAGGGCATCCGGCTTGCGCTTACCGACTGCTTTCTTCATCTCCAGGGAGCGCAGGAATTCTGCGACCTCGTCCAGATCTGTATCCGCAAGAGATTGAATCTTTTTTATTATCGCTTCTCGGTCATACATATTGCATCTCTCACTTGGCGTCAGATGCCGATATAATCAAAGGATTCTCTTTATCGCTTCCGAGATCTTCCAGACCTTGATGATACTGGCATCTCTTATCCGGTTAAAATGGGCGTCATTGGAGATTAAGGTGGCTCCCGTATGCAGACAGGTCGCTGCATGGACTGTATCCGCTGCTCCGCCTGCTGAGAAGAATGGTTTGCAGGCAGCGACATCTTCCCCAGATTGCTCTATTACGATTACCTTAAGCTTAAGCAAGGCCAGCAAATCTCGGGCGCCGAATCTGTCCGCGTATCGCTCGTATTCGGAAATTAGCATGTCATCGGCAACCAGATCCCATGGACCTTCGAGGAGGGCTATGAGCAGATCTGTGCTCCTGGTCCAACCGCTCTTGCTAGCTGCCACGAACAGGTTGGTATCAATCAAGAATCTTGTATTTTCGTCTGGCAAGCCGGTTAGCCTCTTCCTCGATCTCAGCCTCTAGCTTATCCATATCGATGTTCTTGGCCTTCTCTATGATATCCTGCATCAGAGCCCGCAGGTTTACCCGCTTCAGGACGAGAGAATCAGGCCCCAGCTCCTCCACAATAAACTCGTCGCCGATGCTTATCCCCATCTTGTGCCTGAACTCACTTGGCAGGACTACTCTGCCCTTCTCATCGACCTTTGTGACTGGCATTTAATTCACTATCCCATTAGTGGGATAACAAGCGTGATAAACTTTTTGGAAGGTAGGTGCTGGGTGTAGATGACATCCGAAAAAGCTAACTACACATGAGCCTCTACACCAGTTCACGGTCCTAGTATAGCATA
>CAWDLW010000016.1:0-142238 GCA_963803145.1 Methanotrichaceae archaeon | reverse complement strand
AGATTACTGATTGGCTCTGCAAAATCACAATTCGCAATATACATCTATCGCTTCACTGGCGGTCGCGCAGCTCCGGCGGCCGAACCTACGCGCCGTTATGTAAACGCCAAGGTCGTGTTGCTCGGCGAAGGCGCAGTCGGCAAGACATCGCTGGCATATCGGTTGGTTGAAGATGAGTACGTGGTGAAAGACCGTACCCACGGCATGAACGTCTGGCCGCTGGCGCTTCTGCTGCCTCCTGATGCCACCCTTGACCGAGAGGCCCTGCTCTGGGACCTGGCTGGGCAGGAAGACTACCGTCTGATCCACCGGCTGTTCCTCGACGAGACCGCGCTAGCCCTGCTGCTGATTAACCCGCAGAAGGACGACCCCTTTGCCGAGGCCGGCGACTGGCTTAAGGCACTCGATACCGCCAGCAACCAAGAAGCGAAACGCGAGACTGCCCGGCTCCTGATCTTCTCCCAGGTCGATGTCGGGGGCAAGAAGATCAGCAACGCCAAGATCGAACGATTTGCCCAAGAAAACCACTTCGCCAACTGGCTGGACACTAGCGCCAAGACAGGAGAGAACTGCTCGGACAGGGGGAACGAGGGACAACCCTCGAAGCTGAAGCAGCTTATTGCCAATAGCATCCCCTGGGAGACACTGCCGTGGACCGCCACGACGCGGCTTCTGGCCGAGCTAAAGAGCGCCCTGCTGAAGATGCGTGATTCGGCCGACATCCGACTGCTGCGATTCGTAGAGTTAAGGCAACGTCTGGAGCAGGCCCTACCGGGAGAGCGGGTCGGCGAGTCCGAAGTTCGAACGGCGGTGACCCTGCTGTCCAATCAGGGCTTAGCTCTTCCGCTGAAGTTCGGTGACCTGGTGCTGCTACATCCCGAATTAATGAACGGCTACGCTGGGGCGATCATCCGCGCCGCCCGCACCCATCTGGACGAGATAGGCTGCGTGCTGGAGGCAGACATCTACAAGCCGGACTTTGACTTCACGGGCGTCGATCGGCTGCCTCGACCGGACGAAGAACTGCTGCTGCGGGCAATGGTGCAGACGTTTCTCGATCACTCGCTATGCATTGCTGAAGAGACGCCACAGGGCCGAGAATTGGTCTTTCCTTCACAATACCGTCGCGAAAAGGATATTCCACACGACCCAAACATTTTCGTCTCCTATACCTTCAACGGCGAGTGGCAGACGATCTGGACGACGCTAGTGGTGCGCTTATGGTACAGCCACGAATTCAAGCATAAAGAGCTTTGGCGAAATGCGGCGGAGTTTGTGTCACCAAAAAAGGACTCGCTTGGGCTGAAGCTAACCCATAAGCAAGGCGAAGGTGAAGCCACGATCAGCCTATATTTCGACAAGGATGTTTCGGATGAGTTGAAGGCGGTATTCATCGAATATGTCCATCAGCACCTTGCCCGATACGCCTGCAACGTAAGCCGTGACCGGCGGTATATCTGCAACGAATGCGGTCGACCCTTCAAGGACTTGGAGCTAATTCAGGAACTGCTCGCCGATGGTCAGAAAACGATTGTCTGTCAGAAGTGCCGCACCGAGGTCGATCTTATTGACTTCATCGAGCTGCGCCTGAAGAGCGATCCGGTAGCACAAAAGATCTTGTCCATGGAGAAGACGGCCACGTGGGAACTCGACAAACATGCGCTGGAACAAATCCTAATCGGCCACATGATGGCTATTTGTGGAGAGGCGAACCAGGTTTTCCGCCAGGTAAGCAAGTTCGATTACGGTATCGATGGCGAGGTGGAATTCAAGGACAACGACGGCCAGCCGAGCGGGAAGAAGATCTACGTGCAACTTAAGAGTGGCAATTACTACTCGCGGACGCGCCAGAGAGACGGCCGAGAAGTCTTCGACGTGAAGAACGACCGTCACCTGGAATATTGGATCAGTATTCCTGTGGATGTATATCTCGTCGTCCGCCAGACTGACGAACGAACCGATGGAGGAATAATCCGCTGGATGAACGTGACAAACTACCTGATGAACCGAGAGGACAAAGAGAGTCTCAAGATCATCTTTGACGGCGAAGCCCTTACGATGGAAGCCGTCTGGAGACTGCGCGATGCGTTTTTCCCGCGGAGCGCCAGAACGCCTTATGGTGAGGGCAAGTGTGAAGCAACTGTCGGACATACCAATGGCTGATATGGCCGATCATTATTCACACAATACAAAATTATACAATCCCTGCTACATCAAGAAGGTCGGGCTTGATTTCTGGATTGTGGAAGAAGACAGACAAATACAGAAGAATATTTTGCAGGTAAATTTATTATGGGAAAAGGTCAAGCAGATTAGGAAGCAACAACATAGAATAGCCTTATAACCAGCGCATGCAGCCGGGCGCAGGCTGCTGCCGTGCCGCGTTCGGTGCAATAAGAGAGGACAGTGATGGTTGTCACCAATGAGCCAACCGAAGATCTCGTGCGGGAAATGTACGCACGCTTTGGTCTCGCCTACTATTATAGCGAAGTCCTGCACCGCGAGCTGTGCATTATCCTGGCGATGTCCGATCTCCCACAGAGGGATATGATCACACGTCCACGCGTCGAGGAACACCTCGCCAATGCGTTCTCCCTGACCCTTGGCCAGGTTATCACCGAACTGGCTGGCAGGATTCCAGCCGAGTATTCGACCCGATTGGAAGAAGTGCGAGAGAAAAGGAACTTCCTTGCCCATCATTTTTGGTTCGACCGAGCGCAGCTGATGTTTCGGGCTGAGAACATTCAGCAACTCATTGAAGAACTTGACGGCTACGCTGCAATCTTCAGCCGGTTGGATGAGGAAACAACTGCGTGGTCTCACAATAGACAAAATGAACTTGGCATTACAGATGACATTCTTCAGGCCTCCTTTGCGCTAATCCTTTCAGGCGAGGGCATGGAACCCCTCCCGGGCAAGGATGTAGTAAAGGAACGAAATAAGAAACTGAAGCAAAAGCAACGTCTTGTTCGGGTATGGGAGTTCGATTTGCCGGATGGAAGAAAGCCCCTCGTTTTCGAGATGCAGGATGGAACCCTCTGGCAGCTCTGTGATGCTGGTTTGGGATGGACGAGTTTTGAGATCACCGAACCTCATTGGGTCGAACATCTAGCCGTCAAGCCGTACCTGCCAGCGGACATCACGCCAAGGCCCAAAGACGCCAAACCGTGGGAGTATGAATTTAGCCTAAAGGATGGTGCTGTCCTCTGGGTCAGACCGGGGAAACTTCCAAAGACCTTTCAGTGGGGCATCCGAAGAAATCACAGAGGCACCGAACAATCTGCCGGAGCATATCCCAGCAATATCGCGGACGGCCTCACTAGGAATGCTCAGGAGTAACGTTGGCGCTTAGAGGAATTTATGGACATCTTCATAGTTCAAGCAATCGCGAGGCAGTTGCAGTTAATAGAGTGAGGGAGCTAGATTATTGGCAGGAAGTAGTTCAATACAGCAATGCGCCCGAGGGGGTTCTGCTCAACTCGCAATTGGTGGCCTTCAAATGCCAATTCAATGAGAGGCGACTGATAATGTTCAACACTGCGGATGTAAAAGTCATACTAATCACCGGAGCACTAAGCGACATTGGTCGAGCAACTGCCCAAGCTTTTGCTCGTGCAGGTTATGCCATAGTGCTGAATCATCGTCGTGGAGCCGAACAAGCTGCCAGGTTTGCTGACTCCTTGTTGCATGATTGGAACGCAGCCCAGGCAGTAGCCATTCAGGCGGATGTTCGCTATCGAGCTGAAGTTCAATCCCTATTTGAGCAAGCCTATCAGAAATTTGGAAGGATGGATGTTCTTATCAATAATGCTGGTGTCAATCGGGATAAGCCCTTTATGGAAATGTCAGATGATGAATGGGATACGGTAGTATCAACCATACTGAACGGGACTTTCATGTGCTCACAAGAATTTGCCCGACGATATAGGGGTAAAGCTGGTAACATTATCAATATTGGTGCGGTGACGGCCGTGAAGGGACGGAAGAACGGTGCGAACTATTGCAGTGCTAGAGCAGGTATATTGGCGTTAACAAAGTGTATGGCAATGGAATTAGCCCCCAATATTCGGGTAAATACCGTAACGCCGGGGCGGATAGATACAGAGGAACTGCGAAAGCGATATCAGTTTGATGATACGCACAATCGAGAACGTTACGAACAAGATATTCCAATGGCAAGATTGGGAAATCCCGAGGATATTGCCTCGATGATGCTCTTTCTGGTGGAAACGGGGAAGTACATCACTGGGCAGAATTTCTTTGTAGATGGCGGATTATTCATGCGATAAAAAGGCTACAAACAAGCGGATGCAGGTTGACGGCTTACGGCAGCACATGATCAATGAAGTGGTAAGAATATGGAATTGAAGGTGACTTAGCCATATTCAACATCGCTACGGAACTGCATTGGCTCTATTTCCTCATCATTTAACCAAGGAGCAAAATATCATGAACACTGAAAAACGGGACTTTGATAAGGAGGCAGCTTCCTGGGACGAAAATCCTGCAAGGGCCAAACTGGCGGATGATGTTGCCCATGCGATATTGAAAGAGATTGCTTTGACACCAGAAATGGATATTATGGACTTCGGCTGCGGCACAGGACTGCTGGCTCTCAGACTACAGCCGCTAGTCCGTTCTGTCATAGGGGTAGACAGTTCGCAGGGGATGCTCAACATATTTAATGCTAAAATCGCCAAGCAGAGGCTGAACAGAGTTAGAACCGTACTCATCGATCTTGACAAGGGCGATCTTCTGACGGGGAATTATGATCTTGTTTTAAGCAATATGACCCTTCACCATATAAAGGAGATAGAACCTCTCTTCGCTCAATTCTATAAAGTCACTGCCCCTGGTGGTTATCTGTGCATTGCTGACTTAGACTTGGATGATGGTCAATTTCATGAAGACAATACCGGCGTATTTCATTTCGGGTTTGATCGGGCTGCTCTGCAAGAGGTCTTCACGAAAGCGGGATTTGTTGACGTTCGGAATATAAGTGCTGCAGAAATGGTGAAGCCAAGCAATAGTGGCGAGATGAGGCGATTCTCCATATTTCTCATGGTTGGTCGAAAGATATCAGATTAAGCAGAGGAGAAACTCGCATGTTTGAACTCCCGGAGTATGTTACCTTGGCTCGCCAGATGGCTGAAAGCCTTTCAGGCAAGCGTATCGCCAATGGAACCTTAGGCAACTCTCCGCATAAGTTCGTCTGGTATAACAGGAAGCCAGATGAGTTTGCTGCTATTGTCAAAGGAAAGACCATAGGATTAGCCTACTGCAAAGGAAGATGGCTATTCATCCCTATCCAGCCAGGCTACGTGCTTGTATTTGGAGAGTGCGGCGGCAAGATTATCCTGCATGATTCGGAATCACAGCTGCCGAAAAAGTATCATCTTTCACTGCATTTCGATGATGGTAGCTCCCTATCAGCAACCACTCAAATGTGGGGCGCAATGGAACTTTATGAGGAAGGAGAGGAGCTAGAACGGCAATACATCAAAGGCATGCGGACCACTCCGGTTGATCCGGAGTTCAGCCCGGCATACCTTTCAGCTCTCATCGAGGAATGTACAAAAAAAGGAAGCAGATCTGTTAAAGGACTGCTCACCCAGGATCAGCTGATACCTGGACTTGGGAACTCGATCGCTCAGGATATTATGTTCAAGACGAAGCTCCATCCAAAACGGCCCATATCAGGCTTGAGCAGGACTCAGATTAAAAACATGCATCAAGCCATTGTTGAAACTGTGGCCGAAGCGATACGGCTGGGCGGCAGAAATGATGAAACGGATCTATACGGGAATCCGGGCAAGTACAAGCGCATAATGGACAAGATTGCGGTGGGACAGCCTTGTCCTGAGTGTGGGATGAAGGTCGAGAAGATGGCCTACTTGGGCGGAGCTTGCTATTATTGTCCTGAATGCCAGAGTTTGGCTTGAGAGCTAGAAAAAACAATGGTAATTCATTAGAAACGAAAAGATTGGAGAACAAAGATGAGGATACCCATTTACCAGGTCGATGCTTTTACATCCGGAGTCTTTTCTGGAAACCCTGCGGCAATCCAAAAATTGGGGCATATCGACATAGAGAGCATGAGTGAGAAAAGAAGAGTCTTCAGAAGTCTCTCAGATCATTTGGATGCCAAAAGCTCCGTCTTGGCTACAACCAGGAAATCCCGCGCAAAATCTATTACAAACACTGCCTCGTCTTCGGTGACGAGCGCTCCACCGTATTGAACATTATGTCTTGATAGCCTGATTTTATCGAAGGTTTTGAGAAGATCGGCGATCTTTCCTCTGTACAGACCTCTAAGAGCGATACCGAGGCAAAAATGGCTGCGTTCTGTATACCCTTTCGCAAAGAGCAAAGCCCTGGCAGCATGAAATGCGCTATTGTAGGCTGCCATCTCGGCCATCTCATATTCATCAATCTCCAGGTTGCGATTTGAAGATCTGAGAAATCTCTCTGCAATCATTAGAGAGCTTTCAACCCTCTCGCTAGCCAAGGGATCTTTCTTGATAAGGCCTTTATCGAGACATTCTTCGAACCTCATAGCTCAACACCGCTCACAAGGACGTGTTTCCTCAAGACGCTCTCTGCAAACCTATCTCCTTCCTTTTTCATGGTCTCCCATCTGTAATATGGCAGGAGAGTCAGCTGGACCTCTCTTCCCAGAGCATCTTGGAGTTTCATGACTTTATCTCGGTCAACGCTTCCATCCTCGCCAATCACCAGGAGGTCGAGATCACTTCGCTCATCAATGTCCCCTCGAGCAAAGCTGCCATAAATTGCCAGAGATGTGCAGCCTTCAGCCAGGTGCTCAATGCCTAGATGCTTGAGCTTTAAAAGATAGTAGGCCTTCATAATTTCTCTAACAGCGAAATCGTCCCTATTCAATCTAAAAAGCCGGAGGTTGCCTTTTGAACTCTCCAGGATCAGGCCTTCATTTACAAAGGCATCGCAGTAGCTCTTGGCGCTTCCACGAGCGATATCTAAGTTTCTGGCAAGCTCATTGAGGTGGATCTCTAAGGAAGGATGAATCAAAAACAACTCAAGCACTCTGAAGCCCACGGGATTTCTCAACTAATACACCAAAAAATTGAACGATCGTTCAAATAATTAAGCATATCGTTCATTGAATTGGGGATGTTTCGGAGGCTGATCGCGACCCAAATCAGTTCTTCATGATATAATGACTGGCTATTATATAATTCAAAAATATAATCACTTTTGGAGCTAGAACTAGCGGCCTTATAGCGCGCTCAGTCGCCGCGCGGGCTACCCCTAACCCCTCGCTGGGGGAATGCTTTGGAAACTCTGACGATAAGGTTGATAGGAATAAGATGAACGGTTCCTTCTTACGCTGAAAAGGATATCCATCTGTTAGCCGTTGAAAAAGAAAGTTGTATCTACCTGAATGCTGTGTGATACTCCGTACCATAGGCCGCAATGTCTTTATTATCGGAATACGTGACGATAGAAACGTTCAAAGGTCTTACAGACAGCCTAATCTAGGCAGCCACTGGATGGCTTTTAGCCATTAGTGATGCACATCGTTATGAATTACAGGAGGTCACCATTCTAGTATGAGTGCGAGACGGATATTGACAATAGGTCTTGAACTGGCCTCGCCAGATACAGAGTGCGAGAGCTTTTGGTCAAAGCCATCCCTTCTCGATTGGGACATTGTCCTCTTCAAGCCTCAAATTAGTAACTTCGACTTCATTGATATTCATGGTGAGCGAAAAGCCTCGTGTGATCATTGGAGGAGGGAAATCCAGCAAGCTATGGAGACTGGTAAGACAGTAATCGTCTTTCTTCCGAGTCCCAACGAGTCACGAGGGGAAAGCAACTATCAAGCTATTCCTGTTAATCTGTCGCCTGTAATATCCATTGGAAGCTCCATGAAACTGTCGGCACGCTGCGCAGATATTCTCTCGCCTTATTGGACCGAGTTCGAAAGTGTCTCGCAGTACAAGGTCATCCTCACTGACCCTAAAGTTCCGGCATGTATCGTGACCCGCACAGGAGAGAAGACCGTAGGTGCACTCTATCGGAGCAAGTCATCAGCAGGAACGCTATTGTTGCTACCGGATGTCGATTTTAAGCCCGATAACTTCTCAAAGGAAAGAGAGGGGGAACAGTATTGGACTCCTGCTGCAAAGAAATTCGCGGGTCGTATGGTGTCAACGGTTGTCGCACTTGACAAGGCACTGCGAAGTTCGTCTGAAGTCACGCCTGAGCCTGTTTGGGCTATTGAGCCTAGGTTTGAGCTCGGCATGGAGTCATCATTGCGAGTTCGGCTACTTAAAGCTGAGCGGAAAGTCGAAGAGGCACAGAAGCAGAAAGAGAAGATCGTCGAAGAGTTGCGGTCCGCAGGCACCTGCCGACGCCTTCTATTCGAGAAGGGAAAACCACTAGAGAACGTGATTATTGAAGCGCTTCGCTTGCTTGGCTTTACAGCTGCGCCCTTCAAAGAATCGGACTCAGAATTTGATGTTGTATTCGAATCAGAGGAAGGTCGACTCATCGGCGAAGCCGAAGGGAAGGATAATAAGGCAATCAACATTGATAAGCTCAGGCAGCTATCGATGAACATACAGGAGGATTGGCAGCGAGAAAGCGTCACTGCACCTGCAAAGCCTGTGCTCTTCGGAAATGGTTTCCGCCTTCAGCCCCTAAGCGAGCGGTCTGATCCATTCACCGAGAAGTGCCATAAGGCTGCGACCACTTTCTCCACAGCATTGGTTTTTACGCCGGATCTCTTTTGGCCTGTGCAATATCTCGTTAGCAATCCTGATGTTGAGTATGCACGAGCATGTCGGCAAACACTGCTCTCATCTACTGGTCGGGTCGTATTCCCATCACCGCCTGTTGCAGAGAAGACACAAGACGAGACATAGGTTCAGAAGGCAAAGTGATGCATAACAATATTTTCTAGTGAATGCCAGAAACAGGTCGCTCCGAAACTGCAGAAGTTCGATGAATGGATACGCCCAATAATGGTATGCCTGATCGCCCAAACAGCAGACTCAGAGTAAGTTTCCCATTGGGCGTCTAGTGGTATGCTTCAAATGGTGATCGAATGAATACTTACATCGCCCTTTTCAGAGGCATCAATGTGGGAGGAAAGAACTCTTTGCCAATGAATGGGCTCGTTGCCATTCTGAAAGACATTGGCGCGAAAAGAGCCAGAACATATATTCAAAGCGGCAATGCTGTATTTCAGAGCGAAGAAGGGAATTCTTTGCAGCTCTCCAAACAGTTGGCTGCTGCAATCAAGAACCGCCATGGCTTTGAATCCCAGGTTCTGATTCTTGGACTCGAAGCAATAGACAGGGCAATTGCGAAAAACCCATTTCCGGATGCAGTAACTGACCCCAGCAATTTGCATCTTGGCTTTCTGGCTTCAGCACCCAAGAACCCTGACCTAGAAAAACTCAATAATCTTAGGACGGAAAATGAACGATTTTATCTGACCGACGAGGTGTTTTATCTACATGCACCCGATGGAGTAGGTCGGTCCAAGCTCGCGGCAAATTCCGAAAGGCTGCTAGGTGTGACGATGACTGATCGCAATTGGAGAACAGTTTGCAAAATCAAAGAACTGGCAGGCGAGTAAATAGCGACGCACAACCACCGTTTAAATGGGACGGCGCATCAGTCCTGATGGTGGTGACTTGTAGCTCGTGTTGCCTGAGCAGGAACAAGGAAATATGGATGAAAAGCTAACAGCCTATTGCGGTCTCTGTTGCGCAGACTGCATACCTTCATGCGAGGAGCTTTTCGCGCTGGTAGACAGACTTGATCAGATCCTAGAACAATTACAGTTCGATCATTACGCGGAACTCAAATCTGCACAACATAAGGAATTCGAAGACTATCCCATATTCTTATCAGTCTTGCATCAAATTAAGGAGCTTCGCTGTCCAGCTCCGTGCCAGCAAGGCGGTAGGAAGTCCCATTGCGAGGTTAGACAGTGTGTCCAGAGCAAGGAGTTGAAGGGATGTCTGTCTCGTCGAACTCCATTTCGAGTATTACTTGGACAACGAGAGCCTCAAGTGCATTGGTTCAGAGCAACCTATAGGCAGAAATAACAGGAGACGCCAAACCAGCGCATCGAACGCTGCCGCGAGTAGTCAGGCCTAGGTTATGTGCGATTTTATGTAACAGAAGAACAAAAGCATGCATCAGTAAATGATGGTGAGGTTGTCATGCAAAAAGAAGATCACTCTGGAGAATTAGACAAGAAACTCGCAGCTGTATGTGGCCTTTACTGTGAGGCGTGCTCGTTGTTCATTTCCACCGCTGAAGATCCTGAAAGGCTCAAAAGGCTTGCAGCGCAATTGCATATTTCGGAGGAAGAGAGCAAATGCTATGGATGCCGGTCGGACAAGAGGCCGCCTTATTGCGAGAAATGCAAGATGTTCGCTTGCGCGGCTGAACGTGGCATCGACTTTTGCAGCGAATGTGAAGATTATCCCTGCGATGACCTGAAACAGTTTCAATCTGCAATGCCTCATCGGATCGAGCTTTGGGCCAATCTTGAACGAATCAAGTCTGTTGGTTATAAACAATGGCTCAGGGAAATTAGGGAAAACTATGCCTGCCCACGATGCCAAACCATCAATTCCATCTACGACTTGAAATGTCGAAAGTGCGGCGAAGAGCCTAGCTGCAATTACGTGGCCAAACACCAGCAGGTAATCGAGGAGTGTTTGAAGAATAGATGATGCATTACAGGGCTCTGAACTGGATTGTGGCTATTTCGGGCCACTCCTGGTTAGCTCTTTGTTACACTGGACGCACTTCGATAGTCCAGCGGAATGCGGCGCTTAGAGGAATGTATGGACATCTCCATAGTTCAAGCAACTCCTGATGATGCCGGTGAAATTTTGGCATTGCAGAAGGTGGCATACCAAAGCGAAGCAGAACTATAGTTAATCTCCTAGCTTTTTGCACTAAGAAATCGCTCCACCCAGGACTTTGAATATCCATCCTTTTTGGAATAAAATATTTCTAAAGCGCAATCTTGGCTAGCTATAATAGCTTCATCGAAATCAGTGTATTTGGCGATCTCTCTTTTGAAATCCTTCCAACCGAATTCTATAGGATTCAAATCTGGTGAATAGGGGATATTATAAATTAAGTGAATATCGATTTCCTCAGCTAGTTTTCTAAATTTCTTGGCCAAATGAATTCTAGCATTATCTAAAAGTATACAAATTGGCCTCATAATATTATTATTTCTTATATTTTGAGCAAATGCCATCAACGCTTCCTTCTTAGAGGAGTTGGAAACCATAACCTCATCATTGCCATTTAATGCTATAAATCCAAAAATAGTTCTTGATCTAACCTTTCCAGGTTTATAATTTATTAAATGAGTGTTTAAGACTCTACGTGTATTAGGGCGCTGTTGTAAAGAGCTTTCATCAAGAAATCCTATAACAGGATCAGTAACAGTGGTCAGCACTGATTTTATCCTTTTTTAAAAAACTTTCTGCATCTGCAGGCCTCTTTTCATTTCTGATGTATGGTTTCCCATACTTAACTTTTTTCACTACTCTTAAAATTCGCCAGCCATATTTATATGAAAAATCTATACCTCTTGTATCCCTTACATATTTTAATACGTCTTTTATCGTCATTCCTTTGTCTTCAATTTCTTTAATAACTCTATCCCATTCATCAAGAGACATCTTTGGCTTTTTGCCATTTCTATTCTTTGGTGTCAATCCATTATAGCCATGATTATTCCATCTGCTTAACCAATATTTTATTGTCCTCTCGCCCCTTTTTAAAATATCAGCTACCTCATATACGTTTTTCCCTTCATATAAATGTATTATTGCCAATAACCGTTCCTTAATCCTTAGATCAGTCTCTTTTTTATATAATTTATCAAGGTCTATCTTTGATATATGCCTAATTATTATAGGTTTTCTACCCATGCCTATGTATTTTCACGCATTAATTATTAAATGTATCTATAGGGCAATAAGCTCAATGATTAACTATAAATGATGACTGGACTATCCCGCCTCTCACCGAGACCCTTCCTGAGATTACGTCTGAGTTTGAAACTAAAGTCTTTCTGAAGACGGTGTATGCGGATAAGATCATCGGTTCAGTGAGAGCCTCCCTCGATTCGGGCACTTGCCAAGTCGGCAGGCTTATCGTTCACCCGGACTACCAGGGAAAAAGGATCGGGACCTTGCTCATGGGATTAGAAGCAGCCTTTCCCCACGCAGAACGATTTGAGTTGTTCACGGGCGTCAAAAGCATTAATAATATCCGGCTCTACCATAGGCTTGGATATCGAGAGTACCGTGAGGAAGATTTGTCGCCCAATGTCCGACTCGTGTTTATGGAGAAACGAAAGTAAGAGCTACTACGATCAAAGTTGCCGACCATGCACTTTAATGATACTATAGAACTGCAAAGACAACGCATTTTCCATGAAGCTAATCACTTCCTGCGGGGGTAAGTTATCGCCTCTGCATTGCATACACAAAAAAATAAGAAAACATGCCCCGGTTGCCAAGATGATGATGGTCTCAAATCGAAATCCTACATCGGATACCGAATCAAGAATTGTTAAAGGATGGTGAACTCTAAAGTCAATTGCTGATTTGGTTGTGACAGCTTCATTTGCGTCATACTACGCCATTTAGATAAACAGTTTAGAACCAAGTATGGCATGAACATGATCAGCAATCTCAAGAACTCAGAAATTCAACATAAAGCTGTTCGCCAGAAGCGAAAATTGATGATGGAGCTGCCCCTAAATGCAGTGAGATCCTCTGCGTTTACACGCCACAATATCTTTATTGTGAGCGAACATGGCGATAGAAACATTCAAAGGACTTACAAATAGCTTAACTAAGGAGGCTACCGGACGACTTTTGGTCGCCGGTTATTCCAATCGTTATGCCATGAAGTCCAGAGGGGTGATACTAGTGGACGCCCACTACTCTGTCGAACTACCTCAGGCATTTGTCGCTGGTGAGGATGAATTAAAGAAGTTGGCCAGCCTACTGTCGGACCGAATCGGTAACTTGGAGATTCGAGCAGATTGCGCGGATGGTGTGGCTCGAATGTTCACGACAATCGAAAAGCTGGATGCGTTTGAAAATGCCAAGGGAAAGGAAATACAGCGCCTCCGCATCTCCTCTCACTCTGATGATTTGAAGAAACGAGCAACGATTGATTTGTCTGGTTCGCGTTGGAAGGGGATTTCGCTTGATTTTGAAGCCTCTGACGACATTGTATCACTCTTACGCGCGGACGTACTCGATCTTATCACAGGCATGCAGCCATGGTATACCGTATTGTACCGGGTCGATTTTGTATCCATCGCAGTCCTCGCATACTTCATTCTCTGGTCCATCCTGCTCATTGTTGTTGCATTCAAATGGTTACCAGTCGATAGCTCAAAGGAGGTGGATTCAAGTAACTCGGCCCTAGCCCAGTTAGTGGTTTACGGCGGTATCGCTTTACTGCTCGCAATAGGAATCGCGCTGAACCGCTTTCGCGATTTGTTCTTCCCCCATGCAGTGTTTTCGATCGGCCAGGGAAAAGCTCGCTTCAAGCACTTGGAACGAATCCAATGGGGAATCATTATTGCATTCATTATCTCATTCGCTGCTGGAGTTGTCATACTTGTATTGCAAGCAATCAGGGCATAGCGAGTCGCTATACTTGATCACGGCGACAGATAACGTGTTCAGGTTCACAATCTCGTTGGCCGCCAGATAGTTGAGCTTAGCATCAGGGCAAAAGTGAAAAGATGACGCAAAAACCAACATACATACATGGAACATGCCCTGAAGAGCAAGCACGTCTGTCATTGCTCAATGACCTGACCAACGCATCGTTCCTAGACTTCCTGGAAATCAAACCTGGGGACTCGGTACTGGAAGTTGGGTCTGGCCTGGGCATCCTCACGAACTCTGTCGCCACACGCTTTCCCGGCGCCATCATAACCGGCATAGAAATTGCTCCAGAACAGATAGAGAAAGCCAGAGCGAGCTTTTCAAAAACACCATACTTGACGTTCCTTAAAGGCGATGCATTATCGCTTAATATTAAGGAGTGCTCATTTGATATTGTCTATTGCCGATACGTCTTAGAACATGTGACAGATCCAGCAACCGCTTTGAGGGAGATGTTCCGGGTCCTGAAGACAAGGGGCAGGCTCTTTATTCAAGAAAACAACATTCTTATCACCGCTCTGTACCCTGATTGCCCCTCATATTCTCTGATGCTGGGAAAGTTTGCAGATCTGCAATCGCATATTGGGGGAGATGCCGAGATCGGCAAGAAACTATTCAGCCTTCTAAAACAAGCCGGATTCCGCTCAATCAGTTTATCGATTGGACCTGAAGTGCATCATTATGACATGCCTACATTTGATCCATGGATAGTGAACTCTATAGAGATCATTAAAGGAGCTGAGGCACATTTGCTATCATTTGGCGTCTCGGAATCGCTTATTCAAGCAGCAATTGCTGAACTTGATAACTTGAGGATGAATCCATATGCTTCGGCGTATTTCTATTGGAACAGGGCGTCTGCAGTTAAGCCCTAACAAAATGATCCCGACGATTTGCTATATTCGCCACTGATTACCATGTTGGGCCTAAGATTTGATACCAATTCTCTTTGTCCTATCCTCGGCAGGCTACGGGGTATCACGTTTTGGACAAAACAAAGGAAGAAATAGGAATTAGAGGTGATAATCAGAACCATTGGCTCATCTTCATTAGCAGGGATAAGTCTCCCTCAGCGCTGCACTTCCCATCCATGAACATCTGCACTGGATTAGCCTTTCCCGAGATTATATCCATCCACAGCTCAAAAGGAGCCCTGACTACGACGTCCGGTTGGGATGCTTTTCCCATGCCAGTCCGTATCGTCCCTTTATCGATGACGATGTGGCAGTCACCCCCAGTCATCCCAGTCTCGCCCATGAACTCGAATTGCACCACAGCGTTAGTATCACCGGCGCCTTTGGCTGAAAAGGCCAGCTGCATTAAGGTCAGATAATCGTCCAGGGAATGGGGACGCGGGATCCTCACCCTTTCGCCGAAGGCTTTGGGATTTACCCCTTCATCTATGCAGGTCCTCCAGAACATATTTGCAGCCTTGGCAATGATATCCAGATCAGCAAGGGGTTGCTGTATGCGGGCTAAAGTCTCAGGAAGAACGCAGTTATTTAGAACCAGCTCTCGCCCTGCCTGCTCCGTGGCTCCCAGGATATCGGCCAGCTTCTCAGGGCCAAGGCTGGTCATGAACATTGCACCAGGACGATAAATCTCAGCAACCAGCTTCCCTCTTCTGCCCCAGAGGAAGTTGGCGTAATGAGAGAGGGACTCAAAGATCCAGCTCTCGGCAAAACCGGCTACAGACAAAACAACTGCCTTTGGGGGCTCGTGGCGTATGGGATGGACCCATCTGCCATCGGCTGCCTGGACAAAGAAGGGCTCCATCACGGGCCATGTGCGCTCTATGAAGGCCTTCATGGGGGCGTTCAAGGTCCAGTGGAAGAGAGGAGTCGCGTAGATGCAAAGGTCACTGGCAAGCCACTTGGGATAGAGCTCCCGGGTCATGTCGTCCTGGATGATGCACTGCCCAGGCGTTATGGTATCGCAGGAGAAGCAGCCCATGCAATAGTGGATCGTCTTATCACGAAGGTTAACAACCTCGACCTCGGCTCCGGCTTCACGCATACCTTTGACCAGGTGACTCAGCATCAGCTCAGTTCTGCTCTCGCCATCCTGGCGAAGACTGCTATTGAGAGCTAAGACTTTCATTTTAGATCCTCATTTATTGGCTGCAGGATGAGCATGAAAGGATTTCAATTATTCGTCTATCCCCACGGCATAATATTTGAGCGATCCTCTGTGAATGGGATTTCTTTCATCATTTGCCTACGAGATCCTTCTTCAGGCAAAACCACTTCGTCAGCAGGGCTTCGAATGCCCTATCCAACAAATTATTGATCCCGTCTCCTACCAAAATGTGAGCTATATAACCTTTCACTTAGTAAACGGAATCAACATTGGCACTTCCTGTTGATATTTGACGTATGTATCACCGAATTCTAACACAAGTTTCTTTTCTTCAAGAATTGTTCCCATAATAACATAAGCTGTTAATATTGTATTTACCATTATACCAGTCATCGTGAATGTAGTGCACCATAAAGCAATTATTAAAGCAAAATACATCGGATGTCTTACGACTCCCAATAATCCATCCCTTTTCAAATCCTCGGAAGGATTTATTTTCTTCTCCTTCCCAAAGTTTAGTATTTGGCGAATGCCAAAAAACGATAGAGAATCATAATCGAAGAAAAAAGCCCAGAAGAACATGGATAAAGAACCCAAAAGAAGTATATATCGTACAATGTTCCAAGGTGGGCCATAAGTTATAATTATATTACTATCGAATTGATCGGTATATCTAATTAAAGGAATAAGTAGAGCCAATGAAAAAGATACAAAGAAAATCCTGTAAAAGGCATAATAATTCTTCAATAAACGAGTCAGCTGATTTGTAAAGCTGGTGCTGACTAAAAAGCTATGAAGTAAACAGTATGCTATCCACAATGATGCAATTAATAAATAATCCATTTAAATCCTCACCTGTGGTCTTCTTGGATCATTATCATAAGGCATCAACCATTGAGGACATGGGAGATAGCTTATATAATCTTTTCGCGATCTATCTAAATTATAAATTATAATTGTTTTGTTTGCAGGTATGATTCAATTTAAAATTAAGTTAGCCGTGGTGACAGAATAAGAACCGCTTCTGCTATCAATGCTTTTTGCTCCTGCATTTGTTAAAACGTATAGATTCTATTTCCATCTGACATTATATCCTCTACCAGCATTTCATAGAAATCGCTCGATGTGGTCAATATCCCCCCAGGTTGAACGCCTCTTGCCTCCAGATCCTCCTTGCAGGCAAAGAACCTCTCCCTTGGCAGGACTTTGAATGCCTCATCTAACAAATTATAAACTCCGTCTCCTGCAAGGTACAGAACGGCATTTTCCGATCGCACTATCAGTTGCAGGCATATCCTGGCCCGATCGCTTTTCGGGGGCTTGGTCAGGAGGAAAACATCCATTTTGGGACTATAAGACTCATTGAGAAGTCTGCCACTATCCATTTCTAATGCCTCACAATAATATTATGGAATCCGATGCCAGGATCGCCTCCAAGAACATATTCTCATCGACGAGCTCCACCCTCTCGATCAATCCCTGGTCAAAAAGACCTCGCTCTACCAGCGAAGGCTCATGGGCTAAGACATTGATCTCGGGATACGCGTAAATTATATCGGAGAGATTGGGAACTCCCAAAGCTCTGCTGTTCTGGCCTGCAAGAGCAAGGTAGACACCATCGGCATAGAGACCTACAACTATGTCCATTCCGATGCTCACTACAGCAGCATTGAGCGAGCCAAATGCCTTTTCGCTGCCATAAGGTGCCACATCCAAAAGATAGAAGATAGATCTCATCTTGATAGAGCCACCACTTTGTCGGTCTCCTTAAGCATCTGCGCCAGACTGTAAAGGCTAGTGATCTTGATCCCTGGCAGATAGTCTTCACATATGCCTTCTGCCGCATGATAGCCGCGTGCATTGGCACATCTCGGGCATGCCTCGATCCTTGCCCCCTCACTGGCTAGCTCCTGGAAAAGCGCCCCAATGTCTGCGAAGAACGCAGGTTCCTGGCCAATCTTTGGAATGTGCACTCCATCCAGATAGAGGAAGATATTTACATTATACTTCTTCAAAGCAGCCTTTGCGATCTTGCAGGCAATCTCTGCATATTCCGAGATATACGGACCATCCGTGAGAATGATGGTAATAGTCTTCATCTTCAGATGTACTCCAGCAATGCCCTCAGATGCTCGAGGTTAGTAGCATATTTGGGGTCCAACAATGGGGTACATTTGTCCAGCGTGGTCTCCCTGCCCATCAGCCTTATCGCAAAGGTATAACAGCTCTGATCTCCGCAGATCTTGCAGTTGGTCTTGGGCAGATACTCGTAGATCTCCGTATGATCTACCTTGATCTTCTCTCGGGGCACAGGAGTGACGCCTTTGGCTATTGCTTCGTTGATTTTTCTCTTCAGATCGTCCAGAATCTGTTTCGCCTCGTCCTCGCTACTGATCATGGTCATAGTGACATTTCCAGTCGAATAGGCTGTAATCAAGATATTTCCCCTCTGGATAATCAGCGCCCCTATCTTCTCGGAATATCTGGCCCTGGGAAACAATGGCTCCAGAAGCTTGAGAGCTCCGCCTAACGGCGGCTCAACTCTGGAGATTATTCTGAACTTTGTTTTGTCTGCTATGCAGGGCAGAAGCTGCCTGACCTCGGCGATCTCAATGGGCTTTGTGCCTGCAAGATCCCATTTGGCCTCTGCGGGCTTTTCAGTTTTTGATTCCATGAAGTTTTTGCCGAAATCCGTGAGTGATACAATTTCGTCCTTTATTGAGACCAATCCAGCCTGTTGCAGCATCTGCAAATGGTAGTCAAGCATGGAGGCTCCTGCAGCCTTTTCGATATCCTCACGTTTCCTATCCCCTTCCACAAGCATGACCATGATCTTTCTTCTCGTGACATTGGCCATGGCATTGCTTACGAGCTTTACATTAGCGGGCGATCCTGCCATTTATCTCACCTTCCTACATCCTTTTCACAAAATATCTTTTCAGGTGCACCGGGGTAGTACCTATCCCTCAGCTTCAATGCAACATTCACAAGAGAGATGAGCACTGGAACCTCAATGAGAGGTCCAATTACAGCAGCAAATGCCTCCTGTGAAGCGATGCCAAAAACGGCCACTGCCACGGCTATCGCCAGCTCGAAGTTGTTGCTGGCAGCGGTGAATGATAGTGCGGCCGTATTCTCGTAGTTCACTCCCAGCTTGTATGACATGTAGAAGCTGGAAGAGAACATGATCAGGAAATAGATGATCAGAGGAATGGCAACTCTTACCACGTCCAGAGGTAGCTCCACGATGTACCCTCCTTTGAGGGAGAACATCACAACGATTGTGAAGAGCAGCGCAATTAGCGTGATCGGAGAGATCCTGGGAATGAATTGTGTCTCATACCAGCCCTTGCCCTTTGCCCTTATCAGCGTGTACCTGGTGATAATTCCTGCAAGGAATGGAATCCCCAGGTAGATGAAGACGCTCTCCGCTATCTGGGCTATTGTGACGTTAACGGCTGTTCCAGCCGCCACACCAAGCCAGGCTGGCAAGATTGTGATGAATATGTATGCGTAGACTGAATACAGAAATACCTGGAATACTGAGTTCAGCCCCACTAAACCAGCGCAGTACTCAGTACATCCACAGGCAAGCTCATTCCAGACTATGACCATGGCAATGCATCGAGCAAGACCAATCAGGATCAGGCCGTACATCAGATGGGGATAATCACGCAGGAATATTACTGCCAGAGCAAACATGAGCAGTGGACCAACAATCCAATTTTGAGTTAGGGAGAGTGCTAGAACCTTCTTATCTCCAAAAACGGTGCCCAGATCCTCGTACTTCACCTTGGCAAGGGGCGGATACATCATCAATATCAGGCCGATTGCTATGGGAATTGATGTTGTGCCGACCTGAAGGCTCAGTATGAATTTTGTTATGCCTGGAGCAAAATAGCCTATTGCGATGCCTAAAATCATCGCTGCGAAGATCCATACGGTTAAAAATCTGGATAGGAAGTCTAGACCTTTGCTTATCCCATCCGTCATTGTATACTCCCCTCTTCTGATCTATCTATGTTCTTATTACTTGATGTTCTCATGGCCCTAATTGATTATCCTTAGCTCTAGCGCATCTCTGAAGGTTTTGGATGTACCGGATGCCGAGGCGACCAAACTCATGCTATAAACTCCTGCAGGGACGCTGGCTGTCCAGATACCTGCGTATTCATCTCCAGAAACCTGACGCATCTTAACTTCGCCTACCTCTTTGCCAGCGGAGTTAGTAATAGTTGCAGTGCAATTGAGCGTATTATCCGATGCTTTTCGATAGGTATCGCCAATCTTGGCTATTCCGCCCGATGTGTCAGGCTTGGGAAAGCCTCCGAAACCACAGTTTGCACATCCCTTGGTTGTAAGCTTCACTTCGTTGGGGGGCACAGCCTCATTGTCTGAAGCATTCGAGCCAAAACTAGTCCTATTACCTTCGCCGAATGTTGCAGTGATCATGACAGCATTTCCAGGATTTGCTGGATTGGGGTCAGCACTTGCATCCTTAAGGCTGATATCCAGCTTCGGCTGGTTTGCAAACCAGTCTGCCCACGAGTAAATCCTTGCATCATAGCCTTCAAGCTCCAGTGCAAACCAGAGCAATGATGCCTTGACACCCGTATTGGTGTAAACGACTACCGGCTTATCTTTGTTCAATCCTATGAACAGATCTGTTAGGGCAACCTTATCATTGATCTTGCTTCCATTCAGAACCTTATCATAAGGCATATTGATGGACTCTGGTATAGAGCTAACATTATACTCCTCAGGTGTTCTTGCATCTATTATCTGGGCATTGCCATTTTTAACATAGTCATAGGCGGCGAGAAGATTCGGCTTGATGGAAGGGATATAGTTGGTCTTTGGCAGTGTCTTCGGTTCAGCCTCCGTTGGAAGCCCGGCAGCTCTCCAATCCTTGATACCACCGTCGAACACCTTTACCTTATCATGGCCAAGGTACTTCAGCACCCAGTAAACGTAGGTTGCAGTTGAAGGACCCCCACCACAAGGAAGGCACTCGCCGTAAACTATAACAGAGTCATCATGAGCAATCCCTGCATCTCCAAGATCCTTGGAGATCTCTGATACTGATCTTAGGTCTCCTCCTTCTGTATAGAATTTGGTGTATGGGATATAGATCGCGCCTTCAATATACTCACTAGCATTTGGGCTTACATCCAGAATGATATCTGAGCTGGATATGCCTGAAATTGGCACCAGCATCTCTGTGAAGCTGCCGCGCTGCTTCAAAGCGGCACTGTTTTCAGGAACATTGTTAGTGCTGTCTTCAGCCGCGTTAGATCCGGTTTCTGGGTTATTCAATCCAATTTGAGTCCCGTCTTCGGAGGAGATACAGTTTTTGCATTCATCTGCACTGGCATTTGGGACTGCAGCAACCGTAAAGGCGAGTAAAGCTACGGCTATAATAATAAAGAGAATTTTTGAGCGTATCATGTAGTTTCCCCGCATGAAGGGGCTAATTGAGTTGTACAAACTTTCTTTTTAGCTCGGTCTACCATAGAGATTAGCTCGGTAGACAAGGAATCGGAGAGATTTTCGAATAAGCCAGCTTCAAATTTGTCATCCGGCACATCAAGAGTATAATATACCCACAGACCATTCCGCCTGGCTTTTAACAATCCTGCACGTCTCAAAATAGCAAGGTGTCGAGAAGCTTTTGTTTGAGAGATGCCCAAAGCAGCCTCGATTTGACAGACGCAAAACTCTCTCTTGTAAAGCAAGACTATTAGTTTCAGGCGTGTCTCATCTGAAAGCGCTTTAAATAGCTCAATGTATCCTTCCATCCGATTCATTCATTCAGATTCTAATATGCGCATATATGAACTTAGCGTTTCACGATAATTTCGATAAAATCAAATTATATATTTCCGAAAAACAAAAATTCAACCAGGCTACCGGCAGGGTTGTTACAGAGAATACTGGCTTCCTGTCCGCAGCCCAGTTGGGTTTGAGAGATGGGAGGCAAGCAATATTAGTACCATCCAATAAAATTTCAAAGGCAAGAGGAACTCTCGCCTTTTGCTTCAGATTTAATCGTTGCTGTTGACTGTGGACATCTGTGTCAGCATTCCGCCTGTTAGGGAGTTGCAATCTGTGTTGAAGTAAATTTCATGATCAACATAGTTATTGCATCCAGCTAAGACGGCATTGCTGTTAATGGACTGCAGCATTTCTGCATTGGTCATGCAGTTGAAGTTGGCATCAGTCTCAATAGCGTTACAAGATCCCTGATCAACCTCGTTACCGCTGCCAGTTACCTGAGCATTCTCGCAGATTACCTGGTTCAATACTGAGCCTGTCAGGCAGTTATAATCTGCAAACTGGAGGTTGTTATCCTGGTAGACACTATTATCGCATCCAAGAATATCGGCTGTCTTAGCGGTCTGCTGCCAGAGTGCTGAGCTTGTCAAACAGTTATCCGAAGCTTCCTGGTAGAGACACTGATCGACATAGTTGTTGTCGCCCGTAGCGCATACATTGAAGTCTGATATCTGCTTCTGATCGCTCATTGTCAGAGCGTTATTACAGGCATCGGCTGCAGCGTACTGATCAAACTCGTTACAGCTACCGATTGCCTCTCCAACCTGCATGCCCCACTGAGTCATGTTGCTATCCGTCAGGCAGTTGGTGTAGGCACTGAAATCGATTCCCTGATCGAGATCGTTGTTGCAGCCTGTTGCATTGCCGGTCAGATCGCCTCTTTGTATGAGGTTAGTCTGTTCTCCAACGCCTGTCAGGCAGTTAGCATCGGCGCTGAGGCTCATGCACTGGTCTACTTCATTGTTGGAGCCGAAGACAAACGACGATGCATCTGTTATCTGGGCTAAATTGACATCGCCTGTGATACAGTTTCCAATTGCCTCCTGATAAATATTAACATTCTCGCAGTTCCAGTTTCCCGTGGCTGCAGCCGCTGACACCAGCAGCAGGAAGCCTATGGCTAGTTCTATAAGAGTTTTCATAGCATTCCTCCTTATCTTTCCCAAATGTTTCGCAAGGTCTAGGAAATTTAGCGAAACACAAACACTAATTTAGCCCAACTCTTTAATAAAATAAATGGAAATTAGATTAAGAAAATGTCATCAATACGGTAGTTAAGGATGTTTTAATTGTAACTGCAATATTTACTGGAAATTACTTTAATTGGACATTCATTTGAATCCCTTATCGCTATCTAGTGCCATTCATATAGGACCACTTTTCTGATCGATAATCTATGATCAACATTTGTACGCTTATATAATATTTGAGGATTAAATGGGAACGACATAATTATACATGTGGATATGCGCGCATATAGATATCAGAGCTTATAATTCTAATGATTCTTGCCATAGAAATTCTTACATTGATGATCCTTGATAAATGGCATAATGGTATTAATTTTCTTGATCTCAATTGCTATGAAAAGATACTGTATATAATTATCAGAGTTCTAGCATACATCAGTTTTAAATATTTTACACTGTAAATAACTTATCATAGAACATAGGCTCAATATGATTTGATATATCAAGTCTTTAGAGTAATTATAAAAGGACGGAGCGGAATGCATACAATAGTATATTTTACTCTGATTGCTTTGTTAGCATCAATTGGCACAGGAATGGCTCTCATAGTTACAAACGATACTTTGATGGCTGAATCGCCCAATCGAGGTATAGTTTTAGAGTTAAATGATAGCAATGTAAATAGCGAGCTAAGCCGATATCCTCTCTATTAAAACATGAATGTCATTTATCCCTCAGAAGCCTAACCTGGTTAAGCATCTCAATGACTGCCCCGTCAGATAGACGATATCGAGACCATTTGCCCTCCTTGCGCTCTTTAATAAGTCCCGCATCTTTTAGTATAGATAGATGATGAGATGTTGAGGACTGGGGTCTGTCCAGTGCGGTCATTATCTCACAGACACAGAGCTCTCCATCCCTCAGAAGCTTTAGAATTTTAAGCCTGCATGGATCTGCTGCCGCCTTGAAGATTTCCACTTCCAAATCAGCGCTATCCGAATCTAGCTTCTTCATAAGAGCACGAAGCTTTTTCACCTTCTCTCTGGCTTTTTCAGGGTCGCCGATTAGCCTTGTCATACTGCAAATGGCATCTTTGCCATCATCAGCTTCATTATCGCACTCGTCATTCAGCTGCAACATGAGCACCCGCCTTTTTGGGGAATTAGATTAAGGCGCTCCTTTTCGAAGCAATTACGGCAGATCTTTATGCTTCCAAGAACTCTATGGTTTACTTTGAGAAAGGATACGCCCTCATTGCCACAGACATCGCATTTCATAGGCTCTAAACTCTTTTTTCTTCCTGTAATATTATCGCTCATCCCAGCTATTTTAAATTTGGTGTCACTATATCCATGTTAAGTATTGGCTATCGGGTATTTACGAAATTTTTCCTTTTCTTTAGTAATGCTCTATCTGTTACAACACATCAATGTATCTCGATATATAAACATTTTGCCTATTTCCTATTTTTCTACTATGTCAGAGAAATAATCATCAATTTGTATCACATTGAGTCTTAGGACATCATAAAAATCGCTATCTATTATTAAAAGGTTTATCGAGGCAAATACCTTTCAATCCGAAAGCCATAAATATGATTGCTCTAGAATGCTTTAGCAAATTAAAGAATTAAATAATTAGTATAGAAGAATACGACAGAGGAATTACAGAAGTTCGGATATATGATGATGCCTCCTTAACTCCTTAAAAGAATTGGTTGGTGAGGGAGATTTCAGGAAATATGGAAAGATAAACGGGGAGTGTTAATGGGATTATCTAATAAATTATGTTTTGCAGCATCGTTATTTACAATAGCTGTACTAGCAATTTGCATGGCAGTTTCCGGTTCGCCAAGCTTTGAGCATTCAGTTGGATCAGGAAATGATGATTGGTGGACCACATATCCCTCTCAATCTCCTGGTTTCGGCTCAGAGGTCAATCATCCTTCATGGGTGCTTGATGCTCTCAAGAGCAAGCCTGTAGTCGTTTACGTTCACAAGGGTTGCGATTACTGCAAGCCTCAAACCGATGCCATGGCAGAGGTTGTGAAAGAGTATGGAAATAAGTTCACCTATTACGATATTCCGGCTGATGGAAGCGATGCAAGAGCTGAGCAGGCTCTCCAGGCGTACGACCCGAATGGCGGCGTCACCTACGTGCCAATGACAATAATAGTAACTCTCGCGCCCGATTCAAATGGGAAAGTCCAGCCTGTATGGCACAGCACTGAGGATGTCACCGGCAAAGCTTGGATTGAGGATTACGTCAAGGATGCAATAAGCTACTACGATTCAAATTCCGCAGGCTGGAAAAACTAGACCCGGATAAGGGATTTTGAAATGCCTCTGAAGATCGATAAATCCCAGATTACAGGATCTCTTATTCTTTTTATCATTGTCGGCTGTATAATTTTCTGCAGTTCTTTTTCAGGATTGTCGCAAGAGGCAGCCTTAGCTCCTGATTTTCATGCCGTCGATATCAACGGCAATTCCATATCGCTGAGCGATTACAGAGGAGAGGTTGTACTTCTGCATATAACGAACATAGAAAATCCGTTGTGCAGGGAATGCGAGCACGCTCTTAAATCTCAGACTGAAGAGCTGGCGAAGCTGAAGCAGAAAGACCCAGGCATAGAGATAGTAACTCTGAATGTTAGAAAGTCTCCTTACTCCAAGGATGGAAAATCTCTAGCCGAATCCTGGTGGAATATTAATGTGAGCTGGCCGTGGATTGAGGATTTTGAGCCCTACCCACTCACCAGCAAGTATATCGACTACTCGACCTTAGAAGGAGGTTTTGCAAATCCCACTCTGATCTTGATCAATAAAGAAGGGCAGATAGCGAGCGTATATCATGTCTATCAGCTCGGCAAGGGCGAAATTGATGGCATACAGAGCGCCGATTCGCTCTACAGCAAAATAAAAGGCATAGAACGAGGGGAGACGACAGGAGCGGGGTTCAACAGCACAGGCGTGATGCCGAGTCGTAGTGTGACCTACCTGGGAATGCTGTTCCTAGGAATTATAACCTCTTTATCGCCGTGTTCTGTGGCACTGTTGCTTGCCATGTTCTCCTACGTTATGACCTCCCGCAGAAAGGAGGAGTACCTGAAAAAGAGCGCCTCTGCCTCGAAGGAAGGGTTCATGATAGGCGTGGCATTCACCATGGGAATGGCACTGGTTTTCTTCGTGGTCGGGCTGTTCCTGTCGGATATAGGGGTCTTCATCCGTCAGGCGCAATTCTTCGACCTGGCGGCAGGCCTGTTGATGATCATTCTTGGAGTAAATATCATCAAGCCCATTGGAGAGATCATCGAGCCAGTAAGATCATCTCTTTCCTTCCATAAGGCCGATCCAGATGATCCTCCGGCGGAGAAGGGCATTATGGAGAGGCTCGTTCACTTCTCTATGGATCTTTTTAAGTACTCAGCCTTCATAGGAGCATTCACATTGGGCATATTCTTTGCTCTTGGCTGGGCTCCCTGTGCCGTCTCACTAGTCTTCCCAGTGCTCATCTGGCTCATCTCCCAGAACGTGACGCCCCTGGCAGGAGGAATGATGCTATTTGTCTTTGGCATTGGTCACGGGGTGCCAGTGATTCCTATAGCGACTTTCTCCAGAGCGGTCGGGGGAGAGATAGGAGAAAAATATATCTCTATGGGAAAGTGGGTCACAAAGCTCTTTGGGCTGGCGGTGATACTGATCGGCCTGATCTACGCAGTGAGATATTTTGGGTTCAAGCTCTGGTGAGTGGACTCGTGTGCGAGAGGTTAGATGCCTCATTAACCGCGTATAACATTTGAGATAGAAAATTCTCCCGCCCATCTTTTTCCGATCTCAGGCCAACAATCAGTACTCTTATCAATCTTTTGCCAGGCTCTCTCTGGCCAGATCCCTTAATCTCTCCAGGGCGTCTTTGGCACGCTGGATGCTGTCACACTGAGAGAGATCCTTTGGGTTGCAGTATGATAGGAGGTACATGGCTCTATCCGCCAGCCGAGTATAGCCTTCGTCTTCCAGCCTCTGCAGAAGGAGAGCAGTGCGGTGGTTAAACTCCCTGCACTCTGAAGATTGTGTGATCTTTTCGTGAAGGGTACAGAGACTATCTACCTCCTCTAGGATTTCTTTTCGTCCCTGCATATCCATAGTTTTTCTTTTCCCTCTTTGTTTCCATCAGGTAACCAGCATGTTGGCCAGGTAACCCGCAGCCACAGCTATGACGAAGATGGTGACCACGAAGGCTGCCAGCATCTTCTTCTCGAATATGGCCGAAAGAAGCGTCAGCTCAGGAATGCTCGCACCAGCACCTCCGATGACGAGTGCTAGGACGGCACCTACGGACATTCCCTTCTCTATGAGGGCGAGGCCTATGGGTATCATAGTCTCAGCTCTTATGTAAATGGGCACCCCAATTGCTGCAGCTACTGGAATGGCGAAGGGATTATTTGGTCCTGCCACTCGGGAGATCACATCTGTGGGAACAAAGCCGTGGATGAAGGCACCGATTCCAGCGCCTATTAGGAGGTACGGCATGAGCTGCAGGAAAAGGTTTTTGGCAAATACAGCAGACCTGCCTACCCGCGACTTAAGATCCGAGCCCTGATGGCAGCCACAACCGTTGTTTCTTATGGCAGCCACTGGTTTGACCTGGCCTGCAAATCCCAGCTCATCGAGGATAAGGGCTATGATAATCGAGCCTATGAAAGTGACCGCAAAGTATAGGGCTGCCACTTTCCACCCCATCAATATCACGAACAGAGAGAGGATTACCGGGTTCAATAGGGGCGATGCAAACAGGAACGACATGGCAGACGCAAAAGGCACACCGGCGTTCAGCATCCCCAGTAGCAGGGGTATGGTCGAGCAGGAACAGAATGGTGTGAGGGCCCCAAATCCTGCTCCAAGGATGCTGCCCAAGATTTTACGACGCCCACCCAGGGCTCTTTTGATGGTTTCATCTGAGACATATTCCTGGATCAATCCCACCAGGAAGGTTATGCCTATGAATAAAACCATCAACTCTACAGCGATTTCCAGAAAGAAATTCGCTGCAACAATTAAGTTATCCCATAACATCTCTTTTTCCTTCAAGCTCTATTTTTCTTCAAGGCCTCAGCCTCTCTGACTATCTCTATCACCGCTCCATCTGCAATCCGATAATAGGACCATTTGCCGTCTCTGCGTTCTTTGACCAGTCCGGCCTCCTTCATGATGGATAAATGGTGAGAAGTGGAGGATTGAGGCTTTTTTAATGCGGTCATAATCTCGCAGACGCAGAGCTCTCCCTCAATGAGAAGCTTCAGAATCTTGAAGCGACAGGGATCAGCTATAGCCTTGAAAACTTCGATATCTTCTTCAGTGGTTTCTATCTCAATCCGGTTCATCAAAGAAGAGAGCTTCCTGGCCCTCATCCTGGCTTTAGTTGAATCGCCGATGAGCCTCGCGAGAGTGCATATTGCATCCTCATCGATATCCGAGTCATCATAAGTCTCGTTATCGGGCGATATTAGCATCACCTCTCAAATCTTCCTGACACCGTAATATCTCTTGTACTCCTCCAAGAATGCCTTCTTATACATACCCTCAGTGCCCTCGGCGATGAAATTAAGCTTCTTCAGATCTTCCAACAGCTCATTCGCTGTGGAATCCTCTGGCTCCTTCCCCTTTTTGAAGTACTCCTGGAATGTTTCATCCATACCTGCTATTCCCACGCTATGACCGCCAACGTTAACCTGTCGCATACTGACAATTCGTGAACCGCAGCAGCCACAACCACTGTTGCCTTTTCCGATGATTTTGTCTAACATAGCTTTTCACTGATAACGTATCAATCTTCGCCGATATATAAGGATTACGGATAATTTAGGATTATAACCTTAAATGCTGATTTTTGATGGAAAAATTTGGTAATTTAGGTATAAAATTGGTAGCGCAGGAAATTTAAAAAGCAATATGCTAAAAATATGGTTAGACAGATAGGATAAGAAACTCGAAGACATATCAATAAATGCCGATGCGTTATCGAATCCATGAATAAAATGGTAGTGGGAAACCGCCTGCTCTATGATGAAGTATCCCAGATAAGAGGACTTTTGGCGGCCTTCTAAGCAAAATTGTACCTCTTGCCTAGGACAGCCGCTGAGGCAGAAATCTTTCATGGAGCTTTATGGATATCAGTAGGATGAGTATGGTGAACAGCACTAGAACTGCCAGATCAATTGGAACGGAGTAAAAGCTTATGCCCATAGTTGAGTATCTCGCAAGGTCTATGAAATATGTCAGAGGTGAAACAGATGAAATTGCCCTTCCCCAAGCGGGCAGCTCCTCTACGGGAAGAAAGACGCCGCTTATGAAGACCAGGGGAAATCTCACCAGCGAGGAGAGCATCATCACTGTGGCAGGCACGTCTGTGGGAGGGTAAACTGACAGCAATATACTCAACGAGGCAAAGCAGAAAGTTGCCTAAATCATGCCTACGCCGAAAACTAGGATGTGCTGAACCTCCACAGCATTCTTTTATAAAGCTTTTGGACACAGATAAATTTTATAACTGTTTTTTAACTCATCCATCAAAAGATATTTAATTAGGAATAGCAGCTATTACATAGCTAAATATATAAGTGCAATCCCAAGGAGCGATTGAAATGGATAAATTTTTAGGCATAGTACAGGACGGTCGGTTCGCGATTTTAACACCGCGCCATCAATGTTGTACAGTCAAGCTGACTCGCATAGCCAGGCCAGCATCCATAGCTGAAGAGCTGGTGGCCTCCCACGAGATTAGCCTAGTCGAATACGAGAGCAAAGCCATAATGGTGACCGGCGTTCTTCCCGAGCGCAAGGGGTGGCTCTATGAAGCTAACGTGATTGACCAGGCAGGTCCCATTCTGACCGAAGTGGTGAAGGAGTCTTTCGGCCAGAGATGATGTTATACTAGACCTTCCGTCTTTTCGATATTGATATATCTTTAAATATCATTTTATCCTCATTTCTCAATAAAGATACTTGAAACTAATGCAAAAAATATTAAAAAATATGCATCAGCTTGAGAATAAGCTGAATCGCAAATACCCAGAGGATCACACCGAATCCCGCCTTAATATACCCGCTTTGAATCTTCACCATGCTTCGTGCTCCAATCGTTGCTCCGACAAAGACCGCAACCGCACAGCCGAGAATCAGGGGAATATCGAAACCGCCGCTAGTCAGGTGCCCGAAGACACCGAACAGCGATGAGAAGATGACGATGAAACTCACCACGCCTGCAGAATTTTTCGTCGGGTAGCGACAGAGGAATATCAGAAACGGCACGATGAGGATGCCACCGCCGACACCAAGCAGACCGGATATGATGCCGACAAAAAAGCTGAAGATCACGATGAGGGCGTACATCCCTTTGGAAAATTGTACTGGGCAGGTACCTTCGGGTGATGCCTTCTCCCAGTACGTGTAGACCATTCGCCCTCCTGCACCGAGAAGAAAGACGACGAACAGCCACATCAGGATCGCGGGATTAATGAGCGCGGCCATCACCCCGCCAAGGAAAGCACCGAGGCAGATACCCGGTACGAAGAAGAACGCGAACCGGATGTCTACGAGGTTTGACCGGTAGTACACGATCGATGCGGACAGCGCAGTGATGAGATTGAGTGTGAGCGAGGTTGAGATCGAAGTCAGCGCCGCGTACCCTAACAGAAAGAGAATGGGGGTGTAGAGCGATCCGCCGCCCTGGCCGAACATCGAGAAAATAATGGAGACTATGAAGACCGCAGCGATTGCGATCAGGAGGGTGCTGTCCATGATTCACCGGTTTACTGTGTGCCTTTCAGGACATTCACCCAGGTCTGGTCATAACCCGAGCAGGGAATGCACTCAGGCTTACCGTCCACCATCCGCACGTAGCGCTCGAAGACGTACTCGCCGCATTTGCTGCACTTCGTCTTGGCAAAGGAGCCTTTAAGGCGGCTGAATGTGTAATCCGGCAGTTTGGTGACTGTGAACATCTCTGATTCTTGTGCTGTCAGGACTACATCCACCACGTTTTTCACAACGTCTGACGGTATCTGCGAGGGCTCGATCCCTTTCTTCCGGTACACGAAGAATTCCTGCTTGCCAAGAGCGTCCTGGAACTCCGATTTCAGGTATACGCGGACCGCGCCCTTCCCCGGAACAACAAGAAGACAGGCGACCTTCCCATAATTGAGCCGCTCCATCATGAGTTTCCCATACGTGCAGCCGGTGACTGCCATGAACCCGTCGATCATGCAGGTCTGCGGGTGGCCGACGCCCATTTCGGAGAGGCCGAATGCGCCGTGATCCCCGATGTGCGAAACGCCCAGTTCCCGCATGGCGACCTGTCCCATCCGGTACCCGATCGGCATGAACGGACAGAGATGTCCATGGAAGTCCCAGACTCCCTGCGGGATGTCGACTTTTTTAAAATCTGCCATAATTGATAATGGGCTCCAGCTGTATAAATTATTTGCCGTAATTGCATTTTATCGGATAATCCGCCAGAAAGGGCTTTTATTAAGATATTATATATAGTTAATCATTGATTTAAAAAAGATGGATATTCAAAGCCCTGGGTAGAGCGATTTCTTAGTGCAAAAAGCTAGAGGATTAACTATAAAAAGCGAAACTAATATGGTCAATGTACCCATAACTCATTGTAAGTGAGTGCCAGCAAAATCTGGCACCCCACTCAATGCGTCTGAATTTTCCGTTATAGTTCAGGCGCTCAGCAAATTCAGCTATTCACTGCCAATTTCCTCTTTTACCCTTTCAACAACAATCGAGCAATCCTTTTTATCGACTGAGATATCGTGGGACTTTTCAATTCCCAGTTCGGTCACAATAATCTGTACAGCAGGCTCAATCTCCGCATGCTGCAAAGTCTTCGCTGCACACTGCACAGGACATCCGTCTATTGCAATAACCAAATCTGCCTCTTTCCCGGATTTGACCATTCCTTTGATATGTGCTCCAACTCCCGCCAGACAGAAGAATCCGCCCACTTTTTCTTTTGCCAGATCTATTGCTGCCTGATTCGCTATCTGGCCCACATTTGAGGCACCCGAGCATGCCACAATGCGCACATCCGAGTTGCTGCAAAGACACGTCTTCTTTTCTTCCATGAATAAACCTCACTTCTTCAGCATCTTCTTGATCTCATCCACGGTCGCCGTTTTGCCGACAATCTTGGATTGGCCGTCAATATAAAGGGCAGGAGTCATCATGACTCCTCTGTTCATGATCTCCTGAATGCTGTCCACCTTGACAACTTCCGCCTGGATGCCCAGCTCGGCAACTGCCTTCTCTACGTTCTTCGTCAGGCTTTTGCACTTGGCACAGCCTGTTCCGAGGATCTCTATCTTCATTACCTTTCACCTCAATTTCAAATTTTAAACAATTTTATATCCTACAATCGATCCGTATAGCATTCCAACCAATGTCGAGATAATCACTACAAGGATGATGTAAGCGCCTCCTTTTTTCGGGCCTATCACCCTCATGATCACTATCATGCTCGGGAGGCTCAGAGATGGTCCCGAAAGCAGTAGGGCCAGAGCCGGACCTGGAGCGGTTACTCCGGTGCTGTACCCAAAGAGCGTCCCGACTATGGGTATCTCCAAAAGGGTCGGCATATAGAGCAGTGCACCTACGATCGAGGCGACGAAGCAGGCCAGGAAGCTGTTCGAGCCGAATATCGCTCGGATCAGATCCACAGGCAGGAAATAACCAATCACGCCTGTAATGAACGTCCCTACGATCAGGAGGGGGAAGATCTTCTTCGCGAGGTCCCATGTTTCACTGAAGAAGATGCTCCGCTCATCATCGGAGAAGTGTCTTTTCAGTATATAAGCGGACGCCAGTACGAAAGCTGCCACTATCATCCATTTCAGCGCGAACTGCAGTGATGACGTGGCTGAGAGAAGCACTCCGATCAGAAGCACCAGCAACAATATCGACTTGTGCTTTAGACCGCCATGTCCTCCCGTATCTTCAGTCGCTTGTGCAGGATTGGCAGTCACGATAGAATCTTTTCCCGGCTCTACCTCGCATTTCGGCGGGCTTCTTTCGAATATAGCCGCCATGATCAGACCGATGACCACAGACATGGAGACGGCAGCTACTGCTCTGGCAATGCCGATATCCACGCCCAGCACTCTTGCAGTGAGCACAATCGCCAGCAAGTTGATTGCAGGGCCTGAGAAGAGAAAGGCGGTAGCAGGACCGATACCAGCGCCTTTCTTCTCTATGCCCGCAAACATGGGAAGTATGGTACAGCTGCAGACCGCCAGGATAGTTCCCGAAGTGGCGGCAACTGAGTAACAAAGCCACTTGGGAGCACCCGCCCCGAAGTATTTCAGCACAGTCTCCTTCTGCAGCAGTGCTGCTATTGCCCCAGCGATAAAGAATGCCGGCACCAGGCAGGTCAAAACGTGTGCTGAGAGGTACCCGAGCAGAGTTGTAATCCCGGCCTGAAGAGCAGGCATAAACATTTGAATGTATGTAACCATAGGATCAGCTTCTTACTTACATAGGGATTTTTCCAGAATCTTTCCTGCCTCAGCCAAGTTGGAGATCTGTCTCAAAGCCAGGGCATCTACCGCTTTGATAATCTCGAAAACCTGAGGATCTTTTATGCTGTAGAGAGTTTTCTTTCCATCTATTCGGCGATCGAGGATGCCTGCATCGTAGAGGATATTCAGGTGTTTAGAAATGGTGGACTGGGACCGCTGAAAAGCCGGAATGATTTCGCAGACGCACCTCTCCCCAGGTCTGAGATATTCGATTATCTCCAGACGGGTAGGGTCCGATAAGGCACTCAGGACCTTCACCCGCAAATCCGAGACTGATGTTTGAGCCATGATTGATCTGATATAGAGACATATTCAAATATAAACATATCGCCATAAGACGATATATATCTTGCTTTTTAGCCTTTGTAGAGACGAAATCAGACACTCTTCATTCAAACTTCTTGTTCAATAGCTTTATCGCTGGAATAATGAGAATCAAAAAGTATCCGATAAGTACAAGCAGATCTATGAATATCGAAGAGTTCGAACTGAGTGAGAATGATCTGCGCAGGCCATCAACGGTATATGTGAGTGGCAGAAGGCGAGCAAGGTATTGCAACCATCCGGGCATGGCCGATATAGGATAAACAACGCCGCAAAGGAAGATCATTATGAACCTTGGCAGATTGAGCAAAGTCTGGGCCTCGAATACCTCTTTCACAGCGACACTGAAGAATGCGCCCATAGAAGAGAAGACGAGCAGCGAGGGAATTGCGATTGCGGCTAGCGCAAGAATGTTCGGATGAAGCCCAAGATAGAGTATCGAGACTGAAGTCACTATTATCGTCATCAAAAGTCCAAATATAAAACCTCCAAGGACTTTGCCGATGAGCACCGAAGCTATACTTATGGGCGCCAGCAAGAGTCTCTCAAGTGACCCCAGCTTCAGCTCGAAGTTTATGACCACTGCTTCGGCAGCGGTAGTGCTGAATAGGATTGTCATGGCGATCAGGCCAGGAATAAGATCTTCGAAGTTTCTGGGGTTCCTCAGATAGAAGGCCAGAATCCAGACAACTGGGAAGATGACTCCCCAGCTTACTGCGGGCGGTTTGAAATAGTAGGTCCTCATATCCTTCAGGGCAATGTAATAAATCCCCCGCAGCTCATCTTGCCACATCTTACTTGCCCCCTTTCTCAATGGCCATAACAACGGGGCTCAAGCCGGTTATTCTCATGAATGCGTCTTCCAGACTTGGTCTTATGCTATTAACCAATTCCAGCCCTATCCCCGTATCTTTTGCAAACTGCGAGACTTCTTCGAATATACTGGGAGGATCGCCGCCATAAATACGCACTTTATTATCTTCCAGGACAATTATTTTCGTTCCAGGAATCCTGCCAGATAGTTCCTCCATCCGGGCACGTATACCCTCGGTAAAGGTGATCTCTATCACCGATCTCTCTTCTGTCAGGTGCTTTAATTCTTCAGGAGTACCGATCTTTACGATCTTGCCCTTGACCAAAATGGCGATGCGATCACACAAAAGATCCGCCTCCTCAAGGTAATGGGTTGTGAGGAAGATGGTCAGGCCCTGGCTATGCAGATTGGATATCAGGTTGCGAAGGGAACGAGCCGCCACTACATCCAGCCCGGTTGTAGGCTCATCCAGAAATAGGATCTTCGGGCTGTGTATCAGGGCTGCTGCGATGGTCAAGGCACGCTTCATGCCACGGGAGAATGTATCGAAACGGTCGTTTCTTTGTTCGTAGAGGCCGAAAATTTTCAGGAGTTCGTCGGCCTTCGATTCGCGCTGGTCACGCGGGACTCCGTAGAGCTTGGCCATAAATAGCAGGTTATTTCTGGCAGAGAGTTCATCATACAGGTTGGAAATGTCGGGGACCACACCCATGTATCTTTTGGCCTCGGTTATGTTAGAAAGGACATCATGACCCAAGATGCTGGCTCTGCCTTCCGTTGGTTTCGATAGTCCAACAAGCATCCTGATGGTGGTGGTCTTCCCTGAGCCATTTGGGCCCAGGAAGCCGAAGATCTCGCCTTTTTGGACCTGAAAGCAAAGATGGTCGACGGCAAGGAAATCACCATAACGCTTCGTCAAATCGGTGACTTGAATCGCAGGATCGCTGATCAGGTCCAACCTGGTTGTCATAATTCCTCTATTAAATAATAATTGGCGGATCAAGTGATCCGCTTACTCACCTCTGAGTTCTTTCAGCTCTTCCTCAACACCTTCCAGCTCGCACTTGAGAGATTCGCTATACTCTTCAAGCATCTCCATTCTTTCCTTCTTGCTCAGGAATCTCCGTCCTCCACAGCCACAGTCGCACATGCCGTGTGCCATACCCTTATGATGAGCGCCGTGGCCCATGTGCCCTGCATGGTGCCCATGCATTTCTTCTCCACAACACATATCTTCTCACCCCAATTTATTTCTACCAGATATATTAATTATTTAAAATAATTTAATGTTGCTACACTAATTCCTGCATCTCTTACTATCCGCAATTCCGGCATTCATTCCCACTTTCTGCATTGTCTAAAAGCGACGATGCAATTTGGAATCCAGAGCCCATGCGTACCAGCCCTGCAACTGCTGCAGCCTCTAGAAGTTCTTCTCTTTTAGCACCAGCCATCAACGCATGTTCTTTTTGTACCTTGGCGCAATACTCGCATTTAACCGCAACTGCGCATGCTACTGCGATAATAGCTTTGTCTTTTGCGGATAGTGCTCCATCTTTGAATATCTCCGATGCCAGCTTCCCAAATGGAGTGTTTATTTCTTCACCGAGAGCTTCGGTGAACTTAAACGGCCTGGCTTTTTCCTTCATTTTTGCTTACCTCCTTGAGTCTTGGATAGCTTTAGCTAGATACATCTAGTCGCTGAGCTACTCTTTTTCTTCCAACAGATCAATTACAATCTTTGTAGTCTTCAGTTTCCATACCTTCTCAGGTATGCCGCCCTGCGTCTCTCGAAAGGATGCTACCTCGATGATCCCAGCCTTTCGAAGAGCTGAAAGATGATAGTAAAGCCCGGCAGGACTTATTCCAGCCTCGCCAAGTTTTAGATCATCGTAGATCTCCTTTGAGCTTTTCTGGCCAGTGCCGATGCAGTCTATGATATCCCATCGAGTAGGGCAGTGCAGTGCATGGATATACTTTCGAATGCTCTTCATTCGTTCAGGCAGGTTATGACCTTCGCACAGGATAATCCTTGAATATTCAAGTATTCTACTTAACCATTATAGTATATGGCTATAAACCTTTCGATAGGGGCTTGAGATCAAGCTTGGTAGTGAGCTGAATTTGCCGTGAAATGGGAGATCTTAGAAATGAGGTCATCCCAAAACCAAATTGAATATTTCTTTGTGCGTCCTTCATGTCCTTTGTAATTGAATGCTGTCCGTTTGGTTGGCAGCGAGGCTAAACGAGATTCACCACAAAGAAACGTTCATGACCTGGCTGTCACCCCTGAAGATGAAAATAGTCCCAGGATAGGGACCATTTTCGTACCACACAAAACACTATGATTCTCAGGTAGGTGTTGAATCGCGCCTGAAGAACGAAAAATGATCGCCTGCTGGCGATAATCGAATGTTTTTCATAGCAAGGCACAAAGAGCGTTTTTGGGCTTCATGTACTTTCAAGATTACCTCCCATACAAAGGTACAAAGACGATGTTCAACAACTCAATATAGGTAGACCAACATAGCTATTTTATCGCCCATTTATTCGTTGGCATTTGCCACTGCCTCACAGTAGAGCCTCCAGGGCCATGGTTAAAGCTGAGAGCCTGCCTTCAAGCTCCTCTTTAATGATAACTATTGATGAGGCGTTGCCAAGAACCTTTATCAAGCCCTCTGAAATAGCCGTGAGACCGAATGCGGTTATAGCTGCCTCGGGTGTAAGCTTATCCTCATCGATATTTTCCCATCCCAGGCGCGGACTTTCCGACCATTCGCCATAGCGATGCATCCTTACCAACCGGCCGTTCTCATAGAGGATTAGCTTGTACTCGCTGAAAAAACCTAGACCCTTCTCAAACTGTATCCTTTCTTCTCTGGTCAGAATGACTATCTTTCGGCGGTAACATTGCTCATAGTCCGTACTCAACAGGGGCACCAGTGGTGTGACCTTTTCCAGGATCGCTTTCAAGACTGCTGCCTCTTTTTCCAGAGTATCCTTTTTCAAATCGGCAATCTTGGCTGCCATGGGATGAAGCTCGTCCAGCGCCATGCTCAGCCCTGATAACATGCCTGTAGTTACTGAATCGGTTGCTATCAGCACTATGTTTTCAGAAAGGTTGGGGGCAGCCACTTAGATCGCCTTCGCAGCTGTGGACGGAGCGCTCACAGGAGATCTGAATTGCATGCATGCGGCCTTCGCCCTCCGACAGGCGGTCTCAAAAGCTCTGATCTTCTGAGAGGAGCATTGGATAATTACCTTGGGTGTATCCAGACAACTGCTCTCCAGGACATGGATTGCTATTATACAGGGCCAGCCAAATTCAACCTCACTTAAAAAGCCCATTGGATTGCGCTCAATTAGCTCTGCTGCTAGGGGTTCTAGCTCATACTCAAAGGTTGTTTTTCCATACATTTAGTACACCCATCACCCCATAGGATTCTATCCTATAAATACTTATCCAATAAGCAAAGTATTTATGCTATATCATTTATAGAGATGCAATATGACTGCGAAAAAGAAAGTCCAGATATCCATCACAGTAGATGATGATCAATTAAAGTGGATGGATAAAGAAATCGAAGAAAATAGGTTTGCTACGCGCAGCCATGCAATTGCATATGCCTTAACGCAATTGATGAAAGAAGATGTCAGAAGATAAGCGAACAACAGGGAAACGCTGAAAGTCACCCTGTTGCTGCTTAACTGACATTTCGTAGGGCGTACTAAATGTCAAGGAATACTTCAATCTGGAAGCATTTCTAGTTTCCTAAAGCAGTTTAATAGGTATTGAACCGAATTTGCTGTAAAATGTGTTGGGGATCGTAGAAATATCGACTGCTAATAGCTAACTAAAGATAGCTAGCGCGCGAAAAGGATCTAAGGCCATGTCGCACTTGCCCGTAACGGCTTAGAGGGCATGGCGATCCTCACAACGTCCAATAGCACAAAGGGATACATTCATTTACATACTCCTCAGGTTCTCTGATGGCTTGATCGCTGCTATTTTCCTCGCCAGCAGATACGATACTAGGAGAGAGATTACAATAATCACGCCAAGGTAATCTGCTATGATGCTTGAGGAAAGAGTTAATGGCATTGTTATTGTTGTAGGAGTGCTCTCCAGACCCGTAGAGGTGCTCTGAATGCTGACGGTCTCAAGGAAGGATATAACTGCAATGCTGGCGATAGTTCCCAGGACAAATCCCAACATTGTTTGCATAGATGTCTCATAGAGAATCTGTTTGGTTATCTCCTTCTTCGTCCACCCAACAGATTGCAGTATTGCGATATCCCTTCTCCTTTCAAGAAGCGCCATCGCATTAACCTTAAACAGCACCAGAATGGCTATCAGAGCCATAACACCCACGCCAACCCAATAGAACGTGCCATATATGCTCAATACGTTACTGAGTGACGCTGAGATGTAGTTCCCGGAGATAGCAGTTATCGTGGGGTCGATCCGACTGATTTCCTCTTTCACCGCTTCCTCATTGGAGATATCGTCTATCTTTAAATATAACTGATCGTATTCTTTTATGCCGCTGATATTTTGAGCGTCCGATGATTTTATATATATATTGTTCGCGAATATGGGGCTTCCTTCACCTATTGTCAATATGCCTACGACCTTGAAAGTCTTGCTCCCCAAGGATATATTATCACCAACCTTCAGGTGATTGAACTTGGCGAAGTGGCTTTCCAAGACGGCCTTATTGTTGTCACTGGCATTTATGAACCTGCCTTTAGTAACCCAGGAACTGAGCTTTTTGCCCGTGAAGCTGTCTGTTTTAATGCCTTCTATCGATGTAAACCCTTTTTTGTTAAAGTCCCATAGCACAAGAGATCTTGAGATATCCTGAACATGGCGAAGAGTTGAGATGCTTGCTATCTCATTATCGCTAAAAGTCCCTTTCTCAAAGGGCAATCTTATCCCCGAGGTCAAGTTCGTCGTGTTATATGATTTCTGGAGTATTATATCAGAACCAACGTCTTTGAACGGGAGATAGATGGCGGAGGTGTAAGCGTTCATGATGGCGGTAACTGAGAGGAGCATTGCAATAATTACCGCGATTGTCAGCACATTGGTCAGCGTTCTGGACTTCCTCCGGAACATCTCCTTAAAAATATATGGGATGTACATTAATCTGTCTCCACGTTTCAATTGCTCAGCTTATGGGTGTCGCCTTGCCATTGTTGCTCAGAACATCGTTGATTACGGCATCCAAATCTTCTTTGGTCCAGTATTGGCCTTCAAACCATTGGAAGGTCACTTCCTTTCCGTCCAGCGTATACTTGTAATATCCATTTATGAGAATGTTCATGTGCGCTGTCAGGCCGCAATCCTGGACCCACTTCTGGCCTGCATCGGTCGTGATGTCTATCCAGTTCACGGTCACATTATCGCCATACTTAGAGGTCACTTCTTTTATCGCTGTGACGGTCGGCTGCATTGGGCCGTGATTTATCATTCCCGCTACATCGATATTCACCTTATCTGTCGAGGTCGCTACCGCCCCACATGTCAAGGATAATAGGCACAGGACACATACTGCTAAAATCTTTTTACTCATTTGTTACCACTCCATCTTTTATTTCTATCAATCTATCAGCCTCTTTTGCCAGGCCGTTATCATGGGTGACCATGACAATTGTCACACCCTTCTCTTTGTTGAGGCTCTTCAGGAGATCCATCATCTTCCGGCCCGTCTCAGAGTCAAGGTTTCCCGTAGGCTCATCTGCAAAGATGACCTTTGGGTCATTGATCAATGCTCTAGCGATCGCCACTCTCTGCTGCTCACCACCCGACAGTTCGTTCGGATAGTGATTCAGGCGCTGGCTTAACCCTACGCTCTCTGCAACCGTTTTTGCTCCTTCAAACATCTCTTTTTTATTTCCACTCTCCGGGAATAAAGGCAGGGCGATGTTCTCAAGGACGTTCAGAGTCGGTATCAGGTTGTACGATTGAAAAACGATACCCACGTTTTTTCTTCTGAACAGGGCAAGTTCATCTTCGCTCATGGAGGTGATATCTTCTCCACCGAACGTGATCTCTCCAGCGTCTGCCCTATCAAGTCCTGACAGAAGGCTCAATAGCGTTGTCTTCCCCGATCCCGACGATCCCTGAATGGCGAGGAAATCGCCCTTTCTCACATCGAGGGAGACGGCGCTGACCGCCTTGACATCGCCCAGTGTTTTGGACAGATTATTTGCGATAATTATCTCACTCATACCTTAGCACCTCCATGGCATTAAGCCCATTTATGTATCTGTTCAAGACCAATACCGTCAGAAGGCTGATTGCGAAGACTGCTATCAATACTTCTGCCGAGTACACCACCTCGAACTTGATAGGGAAGGGATACGTCTGTACTGGAGCTATGAGGTTCGGGTCCGATGTGAGGAAATGTGGATAGGGGCTCATTTCCCAAGGTATGGCTATCGACACGGTGGTTTTTGCCAGTGCAAATATAGCGATTAAAGACATCACGATCCCGATTCCGTACCCTATTAAGGCCTGGAGAAGCGTCTCAGCAGCGACCTCATTCCGTATGTCCCTGCTCCTGAAGCCAACTGCCTTCATTATGCCAAATTCCTTCCTTCTTTCCATGAGCGCGTGACTCATGCTTTTAATGACGATCAGCACAGCGCCGATCAAAGCCACCAGCGAGACGGTTAATATCAGTTTATCCGATATCAAGAAAAGCGATGATATCTGGCTCTCGAACGATTCCGGCGTATAGATGCTGAAGGCACCTGTGGTCTGGCCCGTTGGCGTCTTCCCGCCGTTTGAGGGAGACGAGCTGAAAAGTGCCTTCAGGTTATCTGTCACTTCCTTTACGTTCGTCTGGTCAGCATCTACAAAGATTATATTAATGTCGCCTTTATTAAATTTCTCAGTGTCCTGGAGATTCTTTGAGTTGTAAGCCATGATTTGAGCTGAGCTCAGGTTGACGAAAACATCCGAGGACACAACGTCTTTTCCCGAAGTCTCGACGATGCCCGATATAGTAAAATCGGTTCCGGATACTTTCATTTTTTGGTTAAGTTTTAATCCGTGCTGCTGCGCATAGCCTCTCTCAACTAATGCATCAGAGTCGGACTGCGGCAAAGACCCCTCGATCAGCTCCGACCCGATCATTTTGCCTCGATCATCACTCCAGTTCACTCCGAGGACGCGTTTGAAGTTGTCTTTATCGAATGCCCACAGAAACAGCCCGTAGGATATCCCCTTCACCCCGCTAATTTTGTTTATCTGTGATAAGTACTCGCCATTTATGGGAGCAAGTGAGCAAGGGGTGACTGCGCCAGATGTGTTCACCGGGACGTTCCCGCTCCTCTGAACGATTATGCTGCTGTGGATGTTCTCAAAGGGCAGCTTCGATGCTTCTTTAAATGCAATGCCCAAGGAATTTAGAGTGATGAGCAGAACCACGACGAGGCCAATTACCATTATATTTAGGAAATATTTCTTTTTCCTATTCCTTAATTCCTTCAGCGCGTAACTGATCATATATGAGTAAACCCCCAGCCAGCATCATCCCAGCTTTTTGTAGGTGCGCGTGTTTCCTGTGGTGTTATCAGAGCCGATTACCTCAATCTGCATGGCATTATCAAATGTCTTGGATACGCCTGATGCAGATGCCATTATAGCGGCATTGTAGGTTCCTGTTGCAATACTGGCGTTCCAGACGCCGTCATATTCATTTCCAGAGGTGTGCTCTAGGTTTACATTGCCGACCTGTATGCCGACAGAATTTCTGATGATCGCGTAAGCTGCCATATTGCTCACATTCGTGATTGCAGAGTTTTCACTGAGAACTGCGGTGATTCTAACAGGGCGTCCTAAGTTCACTGGATTAGGCTCGGCACTTGCATTCTTCAGATCAACGCTTAGCGCTGGCACATCTATAGAGCTGTTTGATTTATCCGAATCTCTAATAGCGTTCTCTCCAGTGGCACTGAGGCCGGTTTCTGTTGGCGTATCCTCCAAAAAGCTCTTCGCGTTCCACTCTTGCGAATAGGGGCATGATGATTGCGTACATCCGCTACACGATTGCGCAGCTGCATTAGAAGCCAAACATGCCACAACTAGCATAAGAGCTATAGTCATAGAAGCCAAAATGAATTTTGATCTTATCACGAAATCACTTCATCTTTTTTACATTGAGATACAATACATAACAGGCATATGACGATTTAGGTTTGCACAAACGTTGATGGTGACTTGGAACGAATTATGATGTAATTTGTGATTAATTGTTTGTAGCTATTTCTTTTTTGATGCGATAGTATATTCATTAAGCACAAATGCCTTGGGATAAATAGTCCTAGAGACTACATCGCCGATGGATATTACAAAGTATTGGCTTTATCAAAGCCCAGGGCATATTAAGCAGTTCAGGAGCTCAGATGGCTCTTTATATATTGGGGATCATCTTTAGAGAGGAACTTGCAATCGTAGATCATTAAGAAGGGAACGGAGGTGAGTGAGATTAAGATCATAAGATGGCTTGCAGCGTTAGCAGTTCTATGCATCCTTGTAGCCCCGGCCCCTGCACTCCCTCAGGTACAAGTACATATCGAAAATAGCTGCCCACTCATGTCAGGGGGTTTTAAGTGCTCTCACGCAATGAACTGTAGTGGCAAATGTCAAAATTCTCCTCCGTCCCAAGGATCTACCTGTCAGGTTTCGTTGTACTCCATCATAGAGGCGTCTAACTCAGGCCACTCTTACTTTGGCAAGGGCAGTTCCAGCTCATATGGTCAGGAGAGCCTCTCTACAAGTTCTTCGCGCTCTGTTAATAAAATCGCGTATCCGGCTTCCTCTCAGGCCAATTTTGATGCTACAGGACCGCCTGACCTGGATGTGATAGAGTATCTGCCGCCTTCGGCAAAGCAGGTCTTTGATATCCTAGCATCTGACGGCCCTCTGACACTGAAGGATCTCATAAGCAAGACCCATCTACATACCAACACAGTCAGATATGCATTGGTCAAGCTAAAAGAGGAAAGTCTAATCAAGGAGTGCTTTTACTTCCCGGATGCTCGGCAGAGCTTGTATAGACTAAACACTGTAACCAATAGAGCTGGACGAGTATAATGTGTAAGTGTGGGATATATGACATCGAAATATGAAGCTCGAGGCAAAAGAAAGTCCTATTTCTGTGTTTCCACAACTCTGCCAGATCTCAAATGGCGGAAGGATTGCTGAGGACTTTGTATGGAGATCGGTATGAAGCCTATAGTGCAGGGATTGAAGCAACGCGGATTGACCCTCGCGCTGTTGAGGTCATGAATGAAATTGGCATCGATATATCTGGCCTGCACTCGAAAACAATGGACGAGTATCGAGGCATTCTATTCGACCTGGCGGTCACAGTTTGCGATAAGGCCAAAGAAGCGTGCCCGATTTGCGGGATAAGCCTTAAGGCTCCAGCTACAGCTCCGGCAGCCAAAAAGACCGTCCATAAGACTTTTAAAGATCCGAGCACCGCAGAAGGTTCAGAGGATGAACAGCTCAAAGTCTTCAGGCAAGTGAGAGATGAAATAAGGGAATGGATAGTCAAAACGTTCCAGTAGCTTTCCATTGCCTTACGCCTAAGAGCCGATATTCCATTTTAAATTGAACATCCCTTTTTGTCAGAATATACGGATTTATCAGAAAAGTTTAAATTCTCAGAGAATGCAATGGTGGCTTGGAGTATGATATGACCGCTGAAAATGAGATGGAACAGTGCTGCACGCCTGGCATAATGAGCTGCTGCAAAGTGGAATCGATAGTAACTGTGGATGAAAGGGGACAGATGGTTCTTCCCAAGGATATCAGAGAAAAGGCAAAGATAAAGCCTGGAGATAAATTGGCAGTGGTGAGCATGGAGAGAAATGGAAAGATCTGCTGTCTCTCTCTGATCAAGGTCGAAGAGCTTGAGGGCATGGTAAAGTCGATGCTCGGGCCAGTTATGGATGAAATTTTCAAGAGATAATATTGTAGTCAGATAGGTACATTTTGATAAAAATCATATTAAATATTTTAGATAAAAGGTGGAAACATGAATGAGCAAGAGATAAAGAAGGTGGTAAGGGAGAAATATGCCCGAGCTGCAAACCAGAACGACAGCTGCTGTTCAGTAGGATGCTGTGGAACCGCTAAGCCCAAGGAGATCAGCAAGAGAATCGGCTACACTGATGAGGAAATGCAGGCGGTGCCTTCAGGATCAAACTTGGGACTAGGCTGTGGCAACCCGACTGCCCTTGCATCGATTAAAGATGGAGAGACTGTTCTCGATCTTGGATCAGGTGCAGGTTTCGACTGTTTCCTGGCTTCAAATAAGGTAGGTCCGAATGGTAAGGTCATAGGGGTTGACATGACTGCAGAGATGTTGGCACAGGCGAGAGCCAACGCCCTGAAAGGAGGCTACAAGAACGTGGAATTCAGACAGGGAGAGATTGAAAAATTGCCTGTCGAGGATAATTCCATCGATGTAATAATCTCCAACTGCGTCATCAATCTGGTGCCGAGTAAGGAGAGAGCATTCAAAGAGGCATTCAGGGTGCTTAAACCAGGTGGAAGGCTAATGGTATCGGATATCGTTTTACTCAAGAAACTGCCGGGATTCGTAAGAGAATCGGTCGAAGCATATGTCGGCTGCATCTCAGGCGCCTTGATGAAGGATAAGTACCTGGATGCCATTAAATCAGCCGGGTTTAAGGAGGTCTCTGTGGTCGATGAATCAATTTTCCCATTAGACTGTGTGGCTAACGATCCAATAGGCGGTAGAATTTTGGAGGGCTTGATGGTGTCTGAAGGACAGCTAAAAGAGGTCGAAGGTTCGATATCTAGCATAAAAGTCAGTGGGATCAAGCCTGTGGATAAACCCGAAGGTGTTCTTTGAAGCAGGAAGCCCTAGCTGGGAAGGAGATCGCTAGATACACTAAGCACCCTTCAGCTTGCCCAGCAGCTCACATGCCTTGCAGACATCCTTGACACACGGCTCGCCGCAGATCCCACATGATGCCAGATCCATCTGAGTCCATTCGCTGCCAGCAAGCTCCGTTACCTTTTCAAAACCCTTCAAAACCGAATGCTTCGTCCCCGGATAGAGGTTTTCGAGCCTGTTTATCATATCTCTGACATCGGCCCTTAACGACAGCTTGGCATAAGGGCACTCACGTGACTCTGCATAGATCCCATTGATCATGCAGTAAAGGGCTGTCTCTTTCTCGAGGATCTCGCGAAAAGGCTTGATCCTAGGGACAAGCCCTGGCTGAATACGCCTGGGTCTGAACCTCATCAGACGCTCAATGTCGCCTTTCATGTAGTTCATCAAAACTGATTGAGCTTCATCGTCGAGATTGTGGCCGGTTGCCACTTTTGTAGCACTCATCCGCTTCGCGGTTCTATTCAGTGCATTCTTTCTAAACACTCCGCAGTAAGTACACGGAGCCGCCTCTTTTCCTTCGATAATCTCATCCAGATCAAAGCCGTACAAGTCTCTGAATGAGACGATCTTATGCTCAATTCCGAGGTCTTCTGCAATCCTTTCAGCGGATCTTATCGTATCATCTCTATAGCCATTTATTCCTTCATCTACGGTTATCGCAAAGATCCTCGTGCCCTTGCCTATCAGAATTTTATTCAGAGCATACAGGAGGGCTGTACTATCCTTCCCACCACTCACAGCAACAGCTATTCGATCACCTTGCGTTATCATAAGCCTTTTTTCCAGCGTTTCCTCGACCCTTTTGTCGAAGTCCTCTATGAAATGGCTACCACATAGGTGCTTGCCCGAATATCTTTGCGAAACTATGGCATTCTCGTCACACCGGATGCATTTCATTCTGCCTTATCTCGGGTGACATAACTTGATATAGATTACCTGCCTAGTTCTATAATAATTCCGATTGTGATCGATGCAATGCTATAGAGCCTGCCAGATATGAAATGCATAGATAATATAAAACACGACGTGCTCCTTGAAGGAGCTACCTTTAAGGATGCCAGGGAGTTTATCCAGAGGAACTTCAAGGAGGTCTATTATGTTCAGCCCGGGTATAAGGTCTTAAAGGACTGCTACCTAGTGGGAGTTCCTCCAATAGCTTTAGCGATAGAGGATTCGGATCTCATATTTCCTATAGTCAAGCCCCATTACGGAACATTTGTTGTCAAAGCACAGGCTGAGCAGGAGATCAATAAGCTGAGGGATCAAAAAACATCGGACATAACGAGGTAGTATAAGATTCCTCATTAACCTATTCCAGAACGTTAAGGTCGCGGAATTTTTCTCTATTGCCACCATACCCATGAATCTATTAGCTATCAACTTACTGCTAACCAAACCGAAAATCGGAAATCCAGGAGGGATAAATGCGAGGCTGATTCAAATTACACATTAATATCAACGCTACAAACCTTGCCCAGAACCTATGCGGAAGAGCCCTTTAATGTTAGCATCAAAGATTTTGTGCCCATTTACGCCAACGAACATCGGGTGAAGAAAAGAGATCGTTTGGTTACTTCTTAATAACTATCCCCCGATATCGCTTACTAGTTTAATGCAATTTCATTCAACCAGCGCTGTAACGCTGAAATAAAAATATGTTATAAAAATTATTTGACATTAGTTTTCCCGGCCATCCCATAGGCCACCTTTGCCTCGTCACTTTGGCCAAGGGCTGTGAGAACATCGCCCTTTGCATTCCAAGCATCTTTGTTTCTGGGCTGCAGCTGTGTCGCTTTATCGAAACACTTGAGGGCATCCTCATAGTCCCCTCCGGCCTTCAGTATCTTTCCCTCTTCAGTCCATGCCTGAACAAGTGAGCTATCTATCTTGGTTGCATTGTTAAGAGCATCTACAGACTCGTTATATCTTCCCATGTTTTCCAGCACAAGTCCCTTGTTATACCAGGTGCTTGCGCTCTTTGGGTTGAGCTCCAGTGCCATGTCGATAGACTCAATAGCGTCATCATTTTTTCCAAGCGCGCCCTGTAACAGACCCTTATCATTCCATGCTTGAGCATTGGAGCTGTCAAGCTCAGTCACCTTATCGAAGCTGTTTAAGGCATCTTCATTCTTTTTCAGCTTTATCTGGATCAATCCCTTTAAACTCCAGCCGTTCGCATCCGTAGAGTTCTGCCCTAAGTACCTGTTTATATCCTGAAGTGCGACCGCATAAGAGCCATTGGAGTAATCCCGTGCCGATTGGGCAAACCAGCTGTCTGCATCCTGGCCTTCCACCAGAACTGCCAACATGGCTGCTGATATCAGGGTAAGTGCTATAAGGGCTATATATCTCATGCTTCCTCATATATTGCATGAAGTGGATATACCTTGCGGTCGATATCATTACGCAGACGTAACCACTGTATACAAGAAGACCGTTATCTTAAAGACCAATTATTGGATTATGAATCGGTAAATATTATAAGAATATTAATCTTAAAAAACTTTGCAGCAATCAGGTCTATTATGCCCCCGTAGATGATTCCTGCACCCAAGAGAAGTGCACCGCCTGCAACGCCTGACGGGAATGGTTATGCCAAAGCTCACAATGGCTACAAGAGCTCCACACCTGATAATAGGATGAAGATTTAGACCATAGGCGATTCCTATCACTATGCCTAAGAGAATTCTATCATATAGAATAGTCGCGAGGATAATGGGCGATAGCAGTACACTATTCATCGTTCCATATACGCATATTATGCCGAAGATGGCTCCCTGAGCTATTGCGATCCCTATTCTTCTATAGTTTATGCTTCCATTTCATGAAGCTGTATCTATAGAATGTATATTTAGCTTGTCCGCAGCAGGACGATAAAGCAGAAAAAATGAAAATAGATGTTAAGATTGCGCCTTTTATAAGCACAAATCTTTAAGCACAACTCGTCAATGATGTCCAATATACTTACATCTTCCACTTCTTGATCTGCTCTTCACGCCATTTCTCGATCGCTTCCCATATGGGCAATGGATCTATGCCGTGAACTTTAATATATTCATCACGTTTGAACTCATTCATGTTTCCATCTATGTAATGGTATGTTGCCTGATCGGCCTGGAGCCTAACTCCCGTAGGTATCGCAGCAGGGTTCATGCAGACATCTGCACAATATCTCCACTCCTCTCCGCCGCTTTCCTTTTCGATTCTGAATGGCTTTCCGCAGCTCGGGCAAACTCCTACCATCAATTGGTTATTCTCTTTCTCATTCATGTTCTTACTCCGGGTTATGGTAAAATTGCAAATCCCTTTACAGATTTGTATATGATGTTATTTATTTCTTCCTCTGTACGATTTTCTAATAGAAGAGAGCAATGGAAATATATGCTTGCGATGACGCTATAGCGGATATAAGGTAAGATAGATAACAATGCTAAATATAATGCAGATTGGACCGTCTTTTGATAAGGCTGGAAATATCTTAAGTAAGACCATCAAGGCTGATAAAGATAGAGGTATGTTGCCTTTGATGGCACATGCCGTTAATCCAGCTTGATACCTTCAGCCTCTTCCACAGTGTACCCCTTGTGGACTATTGAGCTGAGCTTCCTCACAAGGAGCGTGGGGTTCTCGGCCTGGAATATGTTTCGGCCAATAGCCACTCCTGCAGCTCCAACGCCCAGAGCATCATAAACCATCTGCAATAGATCCCTCTCTGTGTTCATCTTCGGACCACCTGCGATCACGACTGGAGCATTGCATCCTCTCACGACCTCTTTGAAGGTCTCGGGAGAGCCTGTATAATTGGTCTTGATTATATCTGCACCGAGCTCAGAGCCTATGCGTGCTGCAAGCTTCACATACTCCACGCTGTGCTCGGATTTCACCTTTGTCCCTCGCGGATACATCATTGCAATCAATGGAATCCCCCAGAGATCGCATGTTCTTGCAGTTCTGCCCAGATCCCTTAGCATCTCAGCCTCATCTTCAGCACCGATATTGACATGAATGCTGACTGCATCTGCGCCTACCCTTATTGCATCCTCCACTCTCGTCACAAGGACCTTATGGTTGGGATCTGGGCTGAGCGATGATGATGCAGAGAGGTGAATTATTAGGCCTATATCTCTGCCGTAGCCTCTGTGGCCGTGCATCGGCAGCCCCATATGGCCAAGAACAGCATTTGCTCCACCCTCAGCAACTTTGTTTACAGTCGCAGGCATATCGATCAGCCCATCAATTGGTCCCACTGATATACCATGATCCATCGGAACTATGACCGTCCGCCTCGTCTTTCGATCAATGATACGCTCTAACCTGATGGATTTTCCGATCTTACTCATAATCGGATGCAAGCGAGTCGTGGAGTTAAAGCTGATGGTTGAGGCCAAAATCTAATTCTGAGTATATTTTAGAGAATCGAATGGGACCTGGAGCAAAATGTCTTGCCTCGCGAAACTCAAGCATTGTTGATACTCTAATAGGGCTATAGCCACCGTTCTGTCCTCCCCGGACAGCAATAGAGCTATGAGCATGTAGAATACAAATTAGATGGACGATATAGAAACCGGAAAGAAAAGGTGATTACAAAACTCTCGAGGATGTAATCTGCAGCTATACGGTGCCCAATCAATCTGTTTCGGTCTTCTGCCAGATGAAGCATCTACAGCTCTCATAGCATTTGTGATCAAGGATCTATAGATATGAGCTCCAGGGAAATAGCCAAAGAAGATGAGGATTACAAGAAAAAGCTAGAGGCCCTGCTAGATTACATAAAGCACAATCGTGGCTTCGATTTTACAGGCTATAAGCGAGAGAGCCTGGCAAGACGCATTCGCAGACGTATGCAGATCATCAACATCTCCGACATCTCTGATTACAAGAGCTGCCTAGAGAATCATCCGAATGAGTTTCAAGAACTATTCAATACTATTCTGATTAACATCACATCCTTCTTCAGAGATAAGGAGGCATGGGAGTACCTGGCAAAGGAATCACTGCCTAAGATAATCTCATCGAAAAATGAGGACGATCCCATTAGAATATGGTCTACAGGCTGTGCTACAGGTGAGGAGGCATATACCATAGCGATGCTTATGGCCGAACTCTTAGGCGAGAGAAGATTCAAGGATGATGTCAAGATCTTTGCTACAGATATAGATGAAGCAGCCTTAGCTCAGGCGCGCCATGCAAGCTACACGATGAATGACCTGGAGAAAGTGCCCACAGCGCTAAGAGACAAATACTTCCAAATTATAGGAGGCACATTCATCGTTAGGCCAGATCTTCGGAGATCTGTGATCTTCGGGCGGCATAATCTGACGCAGGATGCTATAATACCGCATCTGGACCTCTTGATATGCAGAAACACACTGATGTACTTCAACGCAGAGACACAGGCGAGCATCCTATCTAAATTCCATTTTGCATTAAACGATTCTGGGTACCTCTTCCTGGGGAGAGCTGAGCTTTTGCTGATGCACTTAAACCTATTCATCCCTGTCAACTTGAAATGCCGTATTTTCACAAAGGCAAAAACCAAACGCATACAGTAAGCTTGCATTGATCATTCTTATTCTTCGTATGGTTAAAGCCGCCTGAGAATCATAGTATTTTGTGGTTCAGTTCATAATTTAAATAAAACTTAAAGTAAAACGAAACTTGAAATAATCCAAATAAAATCTTGCCGGACTCGAGTTCCTACTCGAACCGACTGCTTTAATACCATCAATACATACCAACTACCGGGGGAATATCATGAAGATTGTGAGAACATTAGCCATCCTATGTGGAATCATAGTTCTTGCCGTCTCGGCCTGTGTAGCACAAAATACGGTTTCAGCAAATGGAGAGGGAACTGTGACGGTGCCTGCAGATGTTACTATTATCACTGTGAGCGCTGAAAGCAATAACCAGAATGCCACTCTGGCAACAGCTGATGCCCAGAATAAGCTGAACAGAGCGGAGGATGCAATTGCTGCCGCTGGAGTGAATAAGCAGGATATACTCTCAGGACAGGCAAGTAGCACTTCAAGCTTCGAATCGAGTGGCAAAGTCTGTAGACTGGTCAATAACACCTCGATTTGCGACGTTACATCCAGCTCAGCCAACAAGGTTGTTAGGTCAGCATCAGTCAAAATCAATACAACCGATCAGGAAAGAATAAACGATGTCATCAATGCTGCCAAATCAACAGGCGCAGATGCTTCAGTTACGGGCTACAGCCTGAGCAATCCCAAGAATGCAATTGCTGAGGCCAAAAAGAGTGCCGTGCAAAACGCGAGAGAGAACGCAGAAGCAGAGGCAAGCGCTGCAGGCGTGAGTATTGGAAAGGTAGTGGATATATCCGATTATGGAGCATATCCTAATATCAGCATGGCTCAGCCGGGAATGGTAGATGTTACGTCCTATGTGATTGTGACCTATGAGATAGCATGATAGTAATAGGATAACAACGACCACACTTTTTTATTATATCTTGCGCATCCTACCATAATCCTTATGAATGTTTGAGCACACTCAATTAGTGGGAAAAATTATGAAAGGATTTTGCATAATGCTTTTAGGATCAGTGCTGCTCATGGCTATTGTCTCTACAGGGTCTGCGGCTGATATCAACAATGCATCTAAGATTATAATCCAGGGCGATGGCAAAGTTGATGCAGCTCCAGATCAGGCGATAATTGTCTTGGGTGTGGAGACAAGGAACATAAGCGCCTCAGTTGCAGCCACCCAGAATGCCGAGCTTATGAATAAGACCATAAATGCACTACTTACTGCAGGAATAAATAAATCCAATATCCAGACAAGCACCTACAGCCTATCCCTGCCCACAACAAATGATCAGTCAACAATAACCGTAACTGGAAATGCAACAAAGCCACCAGAGTTCGTTGCAACAAACCAAGTCACTGTGATGACTAACAATACCCAGGGAGTGGGAAAGATTCTCGATGCCGCCACAGCTGCAGGCTCGAACAATGTTCAGAGCATCAGCTTCCAGCTTAGGGATTCAAAGCCTCAGATGGATAGGGCTCTTGTGCTAGCGATAGAGGATGCTCAGAGAAAGGCCCAGATCATGGCCAACGCAGCGGGCGTGAAGCTTGGACGCGTGCTTGAGATATCAGGAGGATATAGCTACGCCACACCTGCAGCCAGATATGATTTAGTGTCTGCAGCAGCCCCAACACCAGTCCTACCTGGCCAGATGGAGGTTACCGCAAGCATATCCATGACCTACGAGATAAGCTAGCGGAAGGTCCCTCTTTTCTTTTTTTACGAGCAATAATGCGATTGTGGTAACAGCTAGCAGTACATCGATTCTGCAGGCCCTGGCCCGGGTTTATCGCCGAATACCTCTTGGAATTTCCAAACAACAAAAAGCTCGCATTTGAAGTTCTCCCTCATTGCCTCCATAAGCTTGTTCTTCGTCAAGCCGTCGTAATAGATCTCACGCGTGAACTGGATGCCCTCCAAGCTCTCGCCCCCGGGCTGCATCTCGAAGCTCGACTCCTGGAAGAGCAGTGCATAGCGCATATTCCACAGAAGCTTGATGCGCTCCTTTCTGGGCATGGCCTGAAGGGCAAGCTTATGAACATCAGCAAGCATTATTCTGCTCAGGACAACTATCATGTCCTCCCTGTTCTTGGGCTGGATAACGCTAAGATGGCGCCCGGAGCCAGAGGGAAACTCTACAGCAACATGAAACTGCAAATTTTCATCTTTGATTCTCTCCTTGAAAATCCCCTCCTCATTGAGCCATTTAATGATCTTATTGCACATCTCCTCAATCTCTTTTGCCGGCATCTTCTTTACCTCTGGTCTCAGGCTTTCGCATGCCCAATTGATAAGCGTATGCCAGCCGCTAATAAGCTAATATTGCTGCTATTGTTGAGCACTGCTATCCTTGAGTACGTCCATTGCCAGGTTAGCCCTAGGAAAGCAAACCTTTAAAAATTTAAAGGGTGTATAAGTTCTGTGTGATTTAGCATGTGGATGCGGTCTAAAATGGCTCAAATGGCAATAGTTCTAGCTGCGATCATTTTCTCCTTTGGATATATGCAGTGCATGGCTAATGCTCAACCGCTGCCTAATGATAATGAGAATATCCAGCTAGAGCCCTTACCAGCGCCTCCGGCTCCACCTGAGGGAGAGCAAAGATTGGATTTCTCAGGAGATATAAATGCAACCCTGGAAGAGAATATGCTGCTGAGTCCACAGAATTCACAGGCTGCCCCCAATGGATCTATTGAGAAACAAAAACAATCGGAATTGCCGATAAACTCGAATGCCTCCATCCTGAGCAAGAAACAAATAGCTCCACCGACAGATAATAATGCAACCTTTGAGGGGAAGAATCTGACACAATCGTCTGAAAAAAATGTAAACAGCGGCATTTATGGCATAAGCATATACAATTATAGTATAAACATATACAATAGCACTAACTTGAGCGAATTCCTGGCAGACAGAAACGGCACTGCACTTTATTACTTCAAAGGGGATCTTCGTGGGAACGGCATCAGTAGCTGCATAGGCACCTGTCTTAAAGTATGGAGACCGTTCTATACACCAGTGATCACAGTTATGCCTGGACTAAACCAATCGGATTTCACGACATTTACAAGCGCGAATGGCATGAAGCAGATAGCGTATAAGGGATGGCCGCTATATCGCTATATAAATGATACTATGCCGGGGGGTGCCAAAGGTCAGGGAATTGATGGCGCTTGGTTTGTGATAGATCCCAGGAATTTCCCGCCCAGGTGATCAAAGATTGAGCGAGGTATAAGAGCAATCTTTGTAAATCTACTGCACGATTTATGGCATTTGTGATTGGGAAGAAGGAAGTAAGTCTTCCACTAATTCATGAATCCGTTCAAAACTGCTGGCATCGCAGATGCCGTAAAGAACACCTAGAAATCCTTCTGCCCCCAATGCAGAAGAGATTTGATTGCCAATTATATTTATCTCATCTATTGGAAATCGATGTGTTTCAGAGACTTGACTTAGGCTGCAGTGTCTGGCAATATCAAGCTAATCCCCGATGGCAGTTAACTTCTGCACAATTTGGCCATAGACACGGCGCGTAATCGGAGTCGGCACCCCATATCGCGCTCCCAATCTGAGGATCGCCCCACCGAATATATCACCCTCATTTCTTGCACCCTTCTGCTCAATATCCCTCTGGAACGAGGTCTTTGTGCCAGGGGGAAATCCTCTCGCCTTCTCCAGAGTTCTCTTTTCTATATCCTCTGGCAGTTCGATCCCTTTCCTCAGGGCGATATCAATCGATTCATGCATAATTCCTGTGACCTCTTGCAGGAGATTCTTATCTGATAACACCTCGTTGATGGCTTTGCCAGTGCTGGCCGTAACCAGCCCGAAGGAAGAGATGAAGATGAATTTTTCCCAGATAGCTATATAGGGGTTCTCAGTCCACCGGCATTTGATGCCTGTATCATTGAACAGATCGAGCACATTCTTAGGGAAGACATTGGGGCTATTTGGATCGGGACCGATGAGAATAACTCCATCGCCTCCTGCCTGTGAGATCACCCCCAGGGATTCGATATGGGATCCGATATATACGCAGGCCGGGAAGACTAAACCTGAGCTTATCACGGCTCGTATCCTCTCGTAGATATCCACACCATTAAGCAAGGGAATTATAACAGACTCCTCTTTCATGTTGCATGCTATCTGAGCAAGGGCAGGCTTGAGATCATAGCTTTTTACACAAAGAAGGATCAAATCTGCTTTAGGAATTGAGCTGAGGTCATCTGTGATCAAAGTGGGTCGACAGACTAGGCTTCCCTCTTCAGCGGTATTTAAAATCAGGCCTCTCTTAATAATTTCTTCCTTATGAGGCCCCCGTGCTATAAAGGAGACCTGAAACTGATGGTCATAATCCCGGCTCAGGCTGTATGCTATCTTGCCTCCAAAATAGCCGCCAACACCCCCGACGCCAAATATGCATATATCCCCAATCTTTTGAGTGCACATCTACATCCATCTCTCTCAAGCATCTCCCAATCGTACCTTGGCAATCCCATTAGGGTTTCTCTATGGGCTCAATGCTGTCCATTATATGACCGATGAAGACCGCGGGGTCTTTCTTCATATTATCGGGACCTGCTCGGCCAGAATTCTATCTTTGAGACGGGGATGCAGCGATTTGTAGGTAAGGATATCCACCCGCCTGTTGATAGTGTCCTCAAGGTCGTTCTTCAGATGGGCAAGATCCAGGAGACTCTTTCTGCCCTCAAACTCGACCAGTATATCGACATCGCTCTCCTCCGTCATCTCGCCTCTAACGATTGATCCGAAGAACGATGCCCTTTTGACATCATTCCTGTGCAAAACATCGATTATCTTTTCGCGCACTGCTTCAATTTGGTCGCTCATAACCTGCCTCTTTATTAAAGAGATGGGCATCATGCAGTTTACACTTTCTGCCGGTCGTTATATCACATTAGCAGAGCTTGAGGATATTACGCTAAAATTAACACAATCGCATGCAAAAAATAGAAAACTGGGCCTATCTACCCCAATATCTTCTGCAGATTGAACTGATGAGGCCCCAGCTTTCCGCCAAAGTTTGCTGCTGTTATCTTGACTACTCCTGGAACTGTACAGGCAGCCTTTATCCCAGCCCTCATGGACTGCTCAATTGCCTCGCGGTTGAGACCATTGATTACAATCTCGTAGCCGGACTTGATCTCCTCAGGCAGAGCGCATATTCCATCCTCCCTCAGAGATGGGCAATAGGATGTGTTTGTTGACGCCTTCAAGAACTTATACTTCGATCCGACCTTCGATCCACTGGCAACGACTCCACCTGGGAACGGCGTTATTGTTCCCGCAAGCTTATTGATCTCATCCACTGCAATCTCAGCCGCAGTTAAAGCCGCAGCTTGATTGTCCGCAAGTATGTAGAAGTTCCCGCCTGCGATTCCATCCACTGCGCCTATGTTCTCCTCTATCAGAAACTCGCCCGACATGATCGGTATCTTCCAGAACTTCCTGCCCAGATAATCGATCTGCTTCTGATAGCCATCTCCAAAGAAGCTCAGCTTCTTGCCGGTATCGAACTGCTTCTGAGCGTCTGGCAAGCCGTTGAATACAGCAGTTGTGGGTGCTGTCAGCACGCACTGGCCTATGCGGTAAAGCAGTGAATTCTCAAGGTTCTTGAAGCCCATGTTGCAGATCTGGATGTAAGCTCCTGGCCTCCCGTCAGGCGTCTCGCTAGCGCTGGCAATGCTTTCAATACCTGCTTCAGCGGGGCATCCTATGACCGAGGTTCCAAAGCCTGTCGCTTCACGTGCAGCCGCGACCGCCCATCGCTCACTTATCGCCGTTACCAGCACCCTTCCAATCTTTATTGGAAATGCCTCGGCAAATGTATCATCAATCTGAACGCCATTAATTTCCATAATTCACCCTCCATGAGGCCGGATTGTAGACAGCAAGCTCGAATCCCTGATCTTTGGATGCACCTGTTGCAAAAGCAGCTGCAGAACATACAGGCTTCTCAAATGGCAGCTCAAAGGCATATTCTGCTATTTCGGTTGCATTTTTGCCTGTGACAACGACCGGCTCGAAATCAGCCTTTTCGTAAGTGGCGACCATAATAGCATCGCCATCATCCAAGCGAAACTCCTTAAAGCGGAACTCATCTTTCTTTGCTATTCCGAGCCAGGCAATATCCCCCCGAACAGCCCCTGCCAGGCGAGGCGTATCAAAATCATCGCGCTCATATCCATAGGCTACAAGGCTCAATGCAATGGCTTCTATTGGCCTTGCTCCATCTTCGATCTTCTCAAAGATCATGTCAGCCTGTGTTCCATTTGCAACAACTGCAAAGTCCTTTCCCGTCCTTATGCAATTGTATGCGATATAGGGGTTCTTTGCAAGATCCGATGAGTTTATGGGCGAGACAATTACGCTTCTGCCACGTATTGCCGCACGGCGGTTGGGAAATGAGCGGGAGGATACCCTGTATCCTGCCCAAGCATATCCGTAGGCTTTGCCTACTATTACTATCCGGCCAATGTACATGCCTAATCAACCAATTTGTACTTGGCTATGTTCTCAGTAGCGATCATCTGAATATCCTTTATATCGTTCGCACCCTCAGCCTTCTTGAACAGATGCTTGTATCTGCCCTGCAGCTTGAGATAATCCTCAACAGGCTTTGGCCTGCGGATCTTCTTTACTTCCGTTAGATTTCCATTCATCCACTCAAGCAGAGGCCATAGCCCCGTTTCCACGGCTGCTCTGGCAATCTCGACGGTTGTGCCGGCCTCGAAGGTCCAGCCTGTAATACATGGCGCGTTTATCTGTATGTATGACGGCCCTTGTGTCTCCAGGGCACGTTTTACCTTCTTTCTCAAATCAACCGGATATGCGATCGATGCTGTAGCGACATATGGTACCTTATGTGCCAACGCTATGGCTGGCATGTCCTTCTTGGGCCTGGGATTGCCCATACTTCGTTGTCCCGCGGGAGTAGTAGTTGTATTAGCGCAGAAAGGAGTCGACCCGCTGCGCTGAACTCCAGTATTCATGTAGGCTTCATTATCGTAGCAGACGTAGAGGATCTTGTGGCCGCGTTCGAACATTCCTGAGTTTGAGCCCATGCCTATATCGAATGTGCTTCCATCTCCGCCAATCACTATTACATTGGTATCTTGGCACCTTCGCTTCAGCATTACTTCGACCCCGGATGCAACAGCTGCGGCATTCTCGAACAACGAATGAATCCATGGGACACACCAGGCGCTCTCTGGGAAGGGCGTTGTAGTGACCTCAAGACAGCTAGTCGGCGAGGCTACGATTGTGTTTGGGCCTGAAGCATCTAAGACAAGCTTGATCGCCGTAGGCATGGCACATCCTGCGCATGCCCTATGTCCAGGTGCAAGCAGTGAAGTTTCCATATTAAGTCCTCCTAAAGGATCTCCGTTCTCAAAGTGAGAAACTCGAACTCATGCTCTATTCCTTTGCGAGCTGCAGCAGCCTTATCAACCATCTTCCTTATGTCATTGACAGTTATGTCTCTGCCGCCTAAGCCTGCGGTGAAGCCTATGATGGGTATTCTTATCTTGCTGTTATAGAATGCAGCCTTCAGGTCTACCAGAAGCCCTGCCTCATTTCCTATCGATACATCCTTTTCAAGAACTGCGATAACGCTCGCATCCTTCAGCGCCTTTCTAAGCGCCTCTACAGGGAAGGGTCTATAGCATCTCACTTTGACAAGTCCGACCGCTAAACCATCGGATCTCATCTGATCTATTGCATCCTTGATGGTGCCTATAACGGACCCAAGTGTCACTATTACTATATCAGCATCATCTGACCTGTAAGTGTCTATGAGGCCTCCGTAGTACCTTCCGAAGGTCTCGCCGAACTCCTTTGCGACATTTTCTATCTTCACAAGAGCACGCTTCTGCGCCTCATACTGTTGATACCTGAACTCAGTATACGTCGAGGGATCTGCGAATGCTCCAAAGGTTATGGGATTGGCTGGGTCTAGAATATTAGCGGGCTTAAAATCAGGCAGAAATCCCTTGATAGCATCTTTATCAAGAAGCTCTACCGGCTCGTAGACATGAGTCAGGATGAAGCCATCCATGCAGACCATTATTGGAGTCAGTATATCAGGGTCCTCGCATATTTTATACGCCTGAGGCGTGGCATCCGCGGCCTCTTGGACATTTTCCGCATAGATCTGCAGCCATCCGACATCGCGTGCACCTATCGAATCCTGCTGGTCATTCCAGATGTTAAGCGGCGCACCAAGCGCACGGTTTGCTACAGTCATGACTATCGGCAGCCGCATGCCTGAGACGTTATAAAGGACCTCGTACATCAGCGCAAGTCCCTGGCTTGTAGTCGAAGAGTAGCACCTGGCACCCATCGCGCTTGCACCTACGAGTACCGAGAGCGCTGAGAACTCAGAATCGACCGTCAGAAACTCGCTATTGAGCTCGCCATCCGCAACCAGCTGTGAGAGATGCTCAACGATATGCGTCTGAGGCGTTATCGGATATGCTGAAATAACATCCGGCAAGCAGCACATGACCGCATGAGCAATAGCATACGAACCTTCAACAACCTTCATCATTTATTTCTCCTCCAGGACCATGGTTATTGCTTTTCGCGGGCATTCATTTGCGCAAATTCCACATCCTTTGCAATAGTTCAGGTCCGGGAGGAAGACCACCTCATTCTTGGGCAGCGACTTCTGCTGTTCCGTCGTGTACCCAAGCTTTGTTAGTGTCTCAACATCTCCTGTTTGAACCTGATGTACGCTGCCCTCAGGGCAGTAGATCTCACAGAGGCTGCATTTTATGCAATTTTTGTGTTCGACCTCCGGTACGAATGTCCGCCAGGCACCCGTTTTAGTATCAGCGGTGCTGCCCGGCCTAACCAATTTGCCTGCCTTCAGTTCCTGCATCAGGAAACCCTCTCATAAGCGGTCTTTATCGCAAGCAGGTTCTTCCTGCCAAGCTCTCCCTTAAATCTCTCCAAGATCGCCTTATTCAGGCTATCTAGGCCGACCTCCTTTGTGGCACCGCAGAATGCCCCCAGCATAGTTGTATTTACAATCGGCCTTCCCAGGATATCCATAGCGATCCTTGTGGCATCTATTGTCACAACCTCGGCCTTTGTACTGAGCTTCAGATTCTCCTTGGGTCTATCGGTGTTTATTATTATCTTGCCATCGGGCTTAAGGCCGCTGGCGACGTTGACCACATCTAACAGCGTGACGTCCTGGACGACAACATAGTCCGGCTCATAGATCTGGCTTCTTATTCTGATTGGCCTATCGGCAATTCTTGCAAAGGCCATTACTGGCGCGCCCCTCCGCTCAACTCCAAATGCGGGGAATGCCTGCGAAAATTTTTTATCCTCAAAGGCTGCAATGGCTATCAATTCGGCCGCAGTAACAGATCCCTGACCTCCACGGCCGTGTATTCGAATCTCTTTCAACAGGCTGACCTCCTCTTTCCTCTTCTCCGCGAGGAGGATAGGTGAAGATATAGATTTTTCGGAGTCACGGCAGGTTTTTATGTAAGATCATGTGCTACGTTAAGGTTCATATTTGCCAAAGGCAGAGCTATTATGCTGAAGGATAATACATGGAAAAGGACAATGAGCTACTTATCGCCATAGAAGATATCAAAAGATGCCTTGAGGGACAGTTAGATCCAGGCGCCATAGAAGCATTAGCAGCCCTCGAGGGTATAATGCCTTTCCTCGACAAGAGGACTATAGTAAGCATAAAATGCAAAGGTTGCGATAATTATGCTCTATCTTCATTCCCTACATTAGATGATCTCTGTACCATTGATAGCTGCGATTATTGCCATGCCAATAGGCTTTCTTTGGATCGATTAGGAACTCTCAAGATGGCAGGCTGCACAGAGTACTCTCAAAAGGCCCAGAAGGATCTAGAAAGCCTTGCTAATGCAATCCTCGATGAGGATCTCAAGCCAGCGTTCGAAGATAGAAAGCTGTATGATAAGAAACGCTTTGCCAGCTATAAAGCATCTTTTAGAATGAGCCAGAAGCCCGGAAACATTTGTATAGAGTTCGGATATGAATTGGATGGAACCTTTACGCCGAGCGATCTGAAACTTTGTATTCTCAGGAGGCTTGACCCTGGATTCGGGCCTCTGGCATCTCAGAAGATTACAGGTGTTCTTAAGGAGAGGCCAATCTTGTTCATAGCAGCGAACAAACAGATCAGGCGACAAATGGATATAGACTATATTCTGGAATGGATTGCTAAAAAGCGAAAGATGGATATAGTATATCTCTAGCTTTATTTTAGACTTAATGGATAAATTGATAATTAAAAGGATGTTATAGATGATGGCGCAACAATTGGTGCCAGATACCAGCGTAGTTATAGACGGCAGGATATCTGCCAGGGTAAAAGCAGGCGATCTTCTAGGAAGGAGAATCGTAATCCCTGAGGCAGTCGTAGCAGAGCTTGAGGCACAGGCAAATCATGGAAGGGAAACGGGCCTTAAAGGGCTTGAGGAACTCAGGAGGCTATCTGAGCTTGCAAAGTCCGGAAAAATTGAGCTTGAGTATGTTGGAATCAGGCCGAACCTAGATCAGATTAAGCTCGCAGGAGGCGGCGAGATAGACGCTATGATAAGGGATGTAGCCCTTGAGCTTGGCGCCTCATTTATGACAAGCGATCAGGTCCAGTATAGGGTCGCACAGGCGATGGGCCTCAATGTTGAGTATGTGCGCCCACAAAGAGAGGCTATCAAGCCAATCTCCCTTGAGAGGTACTTTACAGAGGATACGCTCTCCGTTCACCTTAAGGAAGGCGCAGTTCCAATGGCCAAGCGAGGGAAAGTCGGGGATTTCAGCTTGGTCCGTTTGGGTGATAAGCCACTTAGCGATAAAGAGCTTCGAGACGTCTCCAGAGAGATCTTCGAAAGAGTGAAGGTCGATCCTGATGGCTCTGTGGAAATCGAGAAGATGGGCGCGTCAGTCATCCAGCTTGGGACGATGAGGATAGCCATAACGAAGCCACCCTTCTCAGATGGCCTGGAAATAACAGCGGTGCGGCCTGTCGCAAAGGTCGATCTTGATTCCTACAAACATAGCGCAGAGCTGAAGGAGCGCCTAAGATCAAGCCAGCGAGGTCTTCTCATCGCAGGGCCGCCGGGCTCAGGGAAATCAACTTTCGCCGCAGGTGTAGCCGAGTACCTGCTGAAGTGTAATTACGTTGTAAAGACCCTTGAATCTCCACGGGACCTACAGGTTCCTCCTGAGATCACGCAATATGGCCCTCTTGAAGGCAGCATGGAGGCATCCGCAGACATACTACTGCTCGTTCGTCCAGATTATACAATCTACGATGAGGTCAGGAAGACCAACGACTTCCGCGTCTTCGCAGATATGCGGCTTGCAGGCGTGGGAATGATAGGAGTTGTTCATGCCAATAAGCCGATAGATGCCTTGCAGCGCCTACTGGGCCGAATCGAGCTTGGCATGATACCTCAGGTCGTGGATACTGTGATCTTTATAGAGAAGGGTGAGGTCACAAAGGTTTATGATATCGAGTTCGTCGTTAAGGTCCCTGCAGGCATGACGGAGGTCGATTTGGCGAGGCCAGTTATTGTCGTAAAGGATTTTGAGACTGGCGTTGCCGAGTATGAAATGTATACCTATGGCGAGCAGATCGTGGTTATGCCAGTGAAGATGATGCCCCATAAGCCCTCTTGGAAACTGGCATCGCGGGAGATAGAGAAGGAGATTGCCCATCATGTTCGAGGGCCCGTCGATGTTCAAATGCTCACAGATTCAAGCGCCGTGATCCATGTTCCTCAGCAAGATGCCGCCAAAGTCATAGGGAAATCAGGTCGCAACATCGAGCAGATAGAGAAGACCCTTGGTATGCATATAGATGTTCGCACTCGCGAGGATGCCTGTGAGGGAGAACTTGTTCCCAAAGTGGAGGAGACCACAAGACATATCATTATCTGGCTGAACGAGTGCATGGGCGAACCTGTGGATGTTTACGTAGGTGGCGATCTTATATTCACCGCAACTGTCGGCCGCAAGGGCGACATCAAGGTCGCCAAATCTTCAGAAATGGCCAAGCAAATATTGAGAAGACTGAAACAAGGCGATAAGATTGAGATCCAGAGAGCGAACGCAGAATAAAATTCTGCGCTTCTCTTATCCTCATTCAAATTCCCAAGGCAAGGCGCAGGGTGTTCCTTACTGCAGGAGCTAAGCCTAATGTTATAAGGACAAGCTTCGCTAGGTTTCTGAGCGATGGATCTCCCAAGCTCTTATCGATCATGCTCAGAGCAGGCAGCAGCACCAGCAGCTTCAATGGATACATTATTGCTGCAGTTCCTGTCAGGTTGATAATAAAGGTTGGAACTACATGCTTCTCGTAGTATCCGAACCAGTCAACTCCGATGTAGGTTGAGCTGGCATCAAGCATATGAGCATAAATTATCATCATGTTATAATTATCATCTAGGAACCCCAGCCATGGGACTCCCAGTCTTAGAATGTATAACGATCCGGCAAAGCCCGAGCCTAAGCCGAAGATGAGTACGATTACCCAGGCATTTTTGAAGCCTATTGCTGCTAAGGCTGAGATATTGAGGATTGTCCAGATAATACCGATTGCAGCATATCCTTTATAGAAATCCTTTCCAAAGATCTTCCTGTTTAGTAGTAGTGATGTGAATGTCACCATGAAGACCAGGAAGTAGATCAAAGGCGTTATAAGAAGATATCTCCAAGGAGGTGCTACCAGCCCAGTATCCTCGATCACCCTAAGGCTTGAGCCTGCGAATATATATGGCAGAGTATATAGAATGAGACCTTCATCCATACGAAGGTCCAGCTTGCGAAAGAGCCTGATCAAGCCTAGAACCGCTATCCCGAGAATGATGGCCCAGGTAACTGTATCTACTGGATTATAACCTGTGTCGTAAATTATGGGATATACGTAGTATCTATATATCCAGTCGCTCAGTCCATTGATCACACTACCGCATGAACGCTATTGATATTTCTAGAGTTCGTATGCTGAGACCCTGCGGCGGAAAGTATATATATCGTAGAAGGAAATGAGATCTTATCCGTTTTCTGATTTTAGTTGAGGTAATTAGATGGTAGAGGTGTTCAAAGGTACAACTACGGTAGGTATACTCTGCGATGGTGGTGTAGTTCTCGCATCGGAGAGTCGTGCTACCATGGGCAATTTTATAGCCAGCACTACAGCCAAGAAGATCTATCAGGTCGATGATTTAATAGGAATGACAACAGCAGGCGTAGTAGGTGATGCGCAGGCGCTTGTTCGAATGGTTCAGGTCGAATCGAGGCTTTATAGAATGCAGAGGGGCGAGCCCATGAGTGTGAAGGCCCTTACTACGATGCTATCCAATATCCTCTCCTCAAGGAGATACTACCCATTCTATGTACAGCTAATCTTGGGTGGTGTGGACAGGTATGGACCTAAAATATATTCCCTTGATGCTCTGGGCGGCCAAATTGAGGAGAAGAAAGTAGTCTCCACAGGATCTGGATCACCCATAGCATACGGTGTTCTTGAGTCGATGTATCGCCCTGGCATAAGCATCGAGGAAGGAACTACGCTAGCTGCTAGAGCCATACATAATGCCATGAAGAGGGACTCTGCATCTGGCAATAAGATAGAGCTCGTCAGGATTACCAAAGATAAATATGAGGAGGTCGGCGAGCTAGAGAACCAGGAGATAATGAAGTTACTTTAACTTTTTTGGGTGTGTTCTATTGTCGGTTGAAGAGGTACTTTTTGAGCTTAAGCGCAAGGTGCAGAGCAAGCTGCCGCCGGATATAAATGTGACTGGCCTCGAGTTCGAGGGTCCAGAACTGGTTATCTATACAGATGATCCAAAACGCCTGGCGGATGATGGAGAGATAATCCGATCCTTAGCAAAGGATCTTCGAAAGCGCGTCGTTGTGAGACCAGACCTGAAGGTGCTGGCAGAGCCTGAGGCAGCTATAAAGAAAATTCAGGATGTTGTGCCAAAAGAGGCAGCAATCTCTGATTATTTTTTTGATGGCGAGACAGGGGAGGTTGTGATCGAGGCAGAAAAGCCCGGCCTTGTCATAGGTCGCCATGGTGCTACTTTACGCGAGATAACAAAAATGATAGGCTGGACCCCTAAGGTTGTCAGAACACCGCCTGTACGTTCGTCAACAATAGCGAACATAAAGGATTACCTAAGAAGTGTCCAAAATGAACGCAAAAGCATATTAAGAACAGTAGGCAGAAAAATACACAGAGACCTAGCTTCAAAAGATCAGTGGGTGAGGATATCAACACTCGGCGGATGCCGTGAGGTTGGTAGAAGCTGTATGCTTCTGTCAACACCAGAGTCCAGAATAATCATCGACTGCGGCATAAATGTGGGCTCAGATGATTCGGCAACACCGTACCTTTACGTTCCAGAGGTTTATCCTCTCAATCAGATTGACGCAGTTGTTCTCACACATGCCCACTTAGATCACGCGGGCCTTGTGCCGATGCTTTACAAGTACGGTTATGAAGGGCCCATCTATTGCACTCCGCCTACGCGGGATCTCTTCGTGCTACTACAACTGGATTACATAGAGGTGGCAGGGCGCGAGGGAAAGAGGCTACCTTATGACTCCAGCATGATCCGCCAGGCGCTAAAGCATACCATTACCCTCAACTATGGGGATGTTACGGATATTGCTCCAGATACCAAGCTCACAATGCATAACGCCGGCCACATCCTTGGATCTTCCATTGCTCACTTCCATATCGGAGACGGGCTTTACAACGTGGCCTTCACAGGCGACTTCAAATTCGAGAGGACTAGGCTCTTTGACCCCGCCGTAAGCAACTTCCCGAGGCTTGAGACGCTGATAACAGAAGCTACCTATGGAGGAGCTAATAGCATCCAGCCGTCTCGTAAGGATGCTGAGACAAATCTCATCAATGTCGTTCGGGATACTATTAAACGAGGCGGAAAGGTCATAATTCCTGCGTTTGCTGTGGGCAGAAGCCAAGAGGTCATGATAGTCCTAGAGGAGGCGATACGCAGGAAGACGGTGGATGAGGTGCCTGTCTATCTGGATGGCATGATCTATGAGGCGACTGCAATTCATACGACTTATCCCGAATATCTGAACAACGATCTGCGAGAGCTGATATTCCATAAGGGTATCAATCCATTCCTCTCAGAGTGCTTTGTGCAGGTTGAGACCCCCAACCAAAGAACGAACATAATTGAGGGGCCTCCGTGTGTCATACTTGCAACAAGCGGCATGCTTAACGGAGGGCCTATAATGGAATACTTGAAGAGGCTCGGACCTGACGAGAAGAACACACTTGTCATAGTTGGATATCAGGCAGAAGGCACACTGGGGCGGCGCATCCAGAAGGGCTGGAAGGAACTTCCATTATCTGTGGAGGGCAAGACTCAAACCGTAAAGATCAATCTTGAGGTGACAACTGTGGATGGCTTCTCAGGGCACTCTGATCGAAACCAGCTCATGGAGTATATCCGCAGGGTATACCCGAAGCCAGGACGAGTCCTGACAAACCACGGCGAGGAAGGCAACTGCCTTGATCTGGCTAGCTCTGTTTACAAGAGATACAGGATCCCTACTATGGCTCCTATGAATCTAGAGACTATCAGGATGATCTGAGGCGAGGGATACATTTACCAAATTCATATTCAACGGAGATATAAAATCCATATATATTGTATAATGTCCCTCAAAAGCCTTATCAAATCTAAAGGATAATGCCCAAAGGAGATTCTTTGTGAACGGAAAGAGAACTCGAATCATCAATGATCCCTCCGACCTAGTCCCACTTTTGCAGGCATTCGGCTCGGAGGTTCACAAAAAGGTCTTCGATGAGCTTTGTAAAGGCTGGCATACCGAGCGTGAGCTAGTTGAGGCCGTTGGAGACAAGAGCACTGTCCATAGAAGCGTGTCTCTGCTTCGAAAGAGCGGCCTGATTGAGACTAAGTGGAGGGCGCCCGAGGCAGGAGGAAGCCCCGAGAAGGAATATCATTCCACTTATTCCCGCATCCAGGCCAGCTTCGGAGCTTCCATGGAGGATCTGAGTGAAATCATTGGCTTGACCTTCATGTCAGATGAAGACTTGCGTGATGTAATTGAGAGTCTGCAAAAGCAGGTAATGGCGGGCAACAATTCACTGTCCAATCTATCAAGAGAGATGAATCTAAGCCAGGTCTTTCTAAAGGGTGTTGCAAAGAGAGCTGAGAATCTGGCAGTGAGGGGGCAGAGAATAGAGCTTTATGATGAGGAGCACTGAAAATCGAAATGGCCAACGTCCTCCAAAGCAAGCGCGAAAGTTCTCGTTTTCAGATACTTGTAGAAATAGCTGCGCATCAGCCCAATCTGCGCCAGAAGGAGGTCGCTGATCGGCTGGGGGTCACTCCTCAGGCGATCTCCGAGTATATCAAAGAACTTGTGGCAGACGGACTTGTCACTACAGACGGCAGAATGCGCTATAATATAACCAAAGAGGGCGTCGAATGGCTCCTGGAGAGTGCAGCTGAGCTGAAGCGTTATGCCCGCGTGGTTATGGAGGAGGTAATTGCCCACGTCTCTGTCTGGACAGCAATAGCTGAGATCGATCTATCAGAGGGCGAGAGGGTATCACTGGAAATGATGGATGGACTCCTCTATGCGAGCAAGAAGATAGGTATAGATGCTAGCGGCATAACTATATCCGATGTGAAAGCGGGCGAAGATGTTGGCGTATCCGACCTGCATGGGCTTATCGGCCTCGAAGAAGGAAAGATAACCGTATGCAAAGTGCCACGCTCTCAATTGGGCGGCTCGCGTAAAGTGGACCTGAATGCTCTATCGAAGGTTCTCTTAAGAAATAAGATTGTGGGCTGTCTTGGAATAGAGGCTCTTGTGGCGCTCAGAAAGGCTGGACGTGAGCCAGATGTCGTATTTGGAGCGAAAGAGTCGGCCGTAGAGTCGGCTTATCATGGAATCAGCTCTCTGGTGGTAAGCGTTGATGAACAGATCCCGAATCTGCTCAACCGCCTTGAATCAGAGGGCCTGAAATACGAGCTTATCGATCTTACTTTAGGATAATTTACAGAATGGCTTTTCAAGTGCTGGCAAAGGCTGACCGTTCAAGAATAATGCTGCTGCCGCTGCGCGATGGTAAAACACTTTTCGAAGGCTATCTTCGATTGAAGGATATGCCCCAGGGGCCGAGGGTTGGCAAGTTCCTCATTAAGAAGGATGTCGAGAAGTATCTTCCTCCTGAGGATGCGCTGAAGCTGCTTAGAAAAGCAGGTGCCATCTACTTAGCCCATGGAGACGAGGCACTCGAGAACAAGTTTCTAGAGCTCCTGAAGGCATTTCAGCTGGACTGCCGCCGTGTCAGCATATGCAACCACTGCCTTGGAGAGCATAGGGTAACCTATGTCGGCAAAGATGCGATAACCTACAAGGGCTCAAGGATCTGCGAGAACTGTGCAGCTGCCGAGCTTGTACGCGAGGCGGATTTCCGAGGGCTAAGCAGGGCAGGCAAATCGCACCTGGCGCGCATACTGAAAAAGAGGCGCAATCTGGACGATGTTCTGAAGCTCTTATCGCTAGAGAAGCTGGACCCTGAGCTGACAAGGTTCGATGTTATACCAGCCAGCCGGGAGGAGGCAACGCTTGACCTTGAAGAGATTGAGCTTCCCGATGCGCTTATGGCAATGCTCAAGAAAAGGCTGACAAAGCTTCTGCCGGTTCAGTCAAGATCGGTTCAGGCCGGACTTCTTGATGGCGTTAGCCAGCTTGTTGTATCCGCTACTGCCACAGGCAAGAGTCTGATAGGCGAGCTAGCAGGGATTAAGAATCTGATCGAAGGAAAGGGAAAGCTTCTCTTTCTTGTCCCTCTTGTTGCACTGGCAAACCAGAAGTATGACCAGCTGTCAGCCTATGGTGAATTAGGATTCTCTACATCCATTCGCGTAGGCGTGAGCAGGATAAGGCTCGGCCATGGTCGGAAGATGCGTCAGGATCTGAATGCCGATATAATCGCAGGAACCTATGAGGGCATAGATCAGGTGATAAGAACCAGAAGAAACCTGGGAAAGATCGGCACTGTAGTAATAGATGAAGTGCACATGCTGGAGGATGCCGAGCGTGGACATCGGCTTGCTGGCATGATTGCCAGGCTGAAGCTTGTTGCACCCGAGGCTCAGTTCATATTCCTATCGGCCACAGTCGGCAATCCTGCTATCCTCGCCAAGCGACTCGGAGCAGCTCTTGTAGAGTACGAGGTCAGGCCCATTCCCATAGAGCGTCATCTGATATTTTCTTCCGGACCCGAGAAGAGACGACTGATGAGAGACCTAGTGAAGGAGGGAGAGCAGCATACATCCTCCACAGGTTACCGCGGCCAGACGATAATATTCACAAACTCAAGGAAGAACTGCTACAATCTCGCACAATCGATACAAGGTGCAGCGGCCTATCATGCGGGTCTTCAGTACTATGAGCGCAAGAGGATTGAGGAGCTGTTCGGCCAGGGAAAGATAAATACTGTTGTTACTACTGCAGCGCTCGCCGCGGGAGTAGATTTTCCTGCATCGCACGTAATCTTTGAATCTCTTGCTATGGGGATAGAATGGCTGAACGTCCATGAGTTCAACCAGATGCTCGGACGAGCAGGCCGTCCTGGTTACCACGATAAAGGATTGGTCTATATCCTTGCTGAGCCCGGAAGAAGATTCACTTCTTCACGTGGCGAGACTGAAGATGAAGTGGCACTGGCGCTGCTTCATGGCGAGATGGAGAATGTAGCGCCTGAGTATTCAGAAGAGCAACAGCTCGAGGAGGTCCTGGCAAATGCAGTGGCAGCGCGATCACGCCAGGAGCTTGAGAGTCTGCATGAGCTGACGTTAGGGTTGGATGATCTTGATACTTCTTTGAAGGCCCTCGCGAAGGCTGGGCTTATAAAGGGGATCGAGCCGACAAAGCTTGGCGCTGTGGCAGCCGCCCATTTTCTCACGCCGGATGAGGTGAAGCTGATGGCTGAACAGCTCGAAAAGGGCGTATCGCCGCTTGAGGTGGCCGTGAGTTTGGAGAGCTTCGAAGATCTTTACCTCAAGTTTGCTGAGCAGATATCGACCTCTCTGAAGATGAACATATCTCAGCGGGCGCTTCACGGCTCGTTCCTGGATCTTTTGAGCAGCGCTGATTTAAATGATCTTGAGAGAAAGATCCAGAAGCAGTGTCTTGATTTTGCAAAGGATTTTCTGCGCTGTACTTGCATGGATACCCCCTACTGCGGCTGCCCCCAGAAGAATATCTCAATTAAGATACTTGAGCTGCGAGCTGAAGGCAAGAGCCCCGCTGAGATTATAGATGATTTCAGCGATAAATATGGAATGTATGCATACCAAGGAGATTTGATAAATTACCTGGACCAGATCGTGCGCTACCTGGAGGCGATCGAGGCAGTGGCTCGAGTGCTGGGCAAGGCTGAGGATGCGAAAGAGGCTGGGGAGATGAGGAAGAGGATTGAGGGGGAGTGATTACCAATGCCAGAGATTTATATATTCTTGAGCTTGTGAGCGATACGGAACTGCATTTTAAATATTCATTTCTACTACTCGAGACCTGTCCATGTTTTCAACTAAATCTAGATATTGATTTATCCTAACTGCAGGAATAGCTAAGGTGATCCCACATGGATATGCAACCGCTGCAATACCTTCTAAGGGAGGAGTCTTCGACGTTTTATCCATTTTTGCGGTTCCTTCACTCATTTCAACAGGCGAATAATCTATAATACCCACTACTTTGAAATCTTTTATTGAAATTACAGGGCTACCGCTGAAGCCATCTCCTAAATCCCCGTCTATTGCAATTCTTTCGGAGATAAACTCCTCTGCATCCGTATTGAAGGGGTAACGCAATGCACTACTAATTATCGACTTTTTAACATAGGGCGTATTCTCAACTCTTTGGAGACTATCGAACGTTGGAAAGCCAATTATTGCAACATCTGCGCCTAATGATACTTTTCCTGATGAAATAAAGAGTGAAGGTAGTTTCATATCATCAATTAAGCAGACACATAAGTCATGTTGTTTAACATATTCGATACCATTGCCACCTTTTATATAAAAAAATTTTATAAAATTAAATTCTTTCCCCTCAAACGGGCTAAGATTATTATCTTCCCTTCAGTTTTAAACCGAATCATATACGTTCACAAGATTTAAATCGTTGACTTATTTAAATATGTTATCAAGGGCAGAAACCTTTTCGCAATGCTACAAAAACATTAGATTATCATTAGCTGGCGATAATTTTTATTCTTCAATGCCGACTCAAAAAGCCAACGATTGAAAGAATTATAGTATTTGTCTTCAACGTAAGAAAGATTCGTTTATCTTGCTCTCATCAACCGTATGGCTTGTCGTTTTCTAAGGCCTTCCCCCAGATAGGGGTTAGGGGTAGCCTGCACGGGCGTTGGAGCGCGCTAAGATAGCCGTTAGTTTTAGCGCCAAAAGAAAGTGTAGAGCTAATGATCATTTTCATTCTTCGGGCGCGATTCAACACTTACCCGAAAATCATAGCGCTTTATAGTTGAATCTCGCTAGGTGACAATAAAGCAAATTAAAAGGTAAATTCATAGTCATAAAGATGCAGGCTTTTGAAATTAAGTTATACTTTGCTAGAAATGGTACTGGACTTGGCGTTCCTCAAAGCATCAAAATAGTATAAATCAAAGGAGGATCATAATTGATGCTAATCATGAGCATCGTTGTCTCTGCAGAAGATATCAAGGCCTTTGAGCGGCTGAAAGCCATCTCCCAGATGGCGCCCATAAGGGAGCGGATCAAATCCTTTGAAAGGAAGTATGGTTGCAGCCTAGAGGCATTCGGCACCAGGATAAAACAAAGAGAGGAGAGCTTTGAAGAATGGGATGATCTGATCGAATGGAAAGCCTATGCTGAGAGCCTTAGGGACCTGGAGGCCAAAATTAGAAGGATCGATGATGCTAAAGACATTAGAATCGCTCAGGGATGAAATAGTTAAAAAATACGATGTTCTAGACTTCAAGACGGGAGATACTTTCTATTTTCTGAGGATCAAAGCAGAGATCATTGATGGCAGTGTGCTTCATATCCGTGAATACATTTCGATAGACGATAGCCTTTACTCATGTATTAAGGAGTGTTGATTTTGGGCATCCCCGAGCGCTGGTACAGGCTTAAACCGCTTCCTCCAGATATTCAGAACCGCCTGGAGAACCTTTCGTCTCTTTTCAAAAAGGAAGGCGTACTCCTGGCCTACCTCTTCGGTTCCCTGGCAGGTAAGGGAGAGAAGTCCCCCAAGCCTCCCGGCGATCTGGATTTGGCCATCCTCCCAGCGGTCCCGGTTGCCCCGCGCGCACCTGCATTCAGGCACAAGCTAGCGCCCGCCTGGGCGTGCAGGCGGGGATGAATCCAAAGTAGTATGCTAGGCAGAGCGAATATTGGCAGTAAATAGACATGGCTCGCATACCTATTGATATGGATAAAATAGCAGATTTTTGCCGGAGGCATCATATCCGGCGTCTATCTCTCTTCGGGTCGGTGCTGAGAGACGACTTTGGACCGGCGAGCGATGTTGATAATTAACCATAACACAACAAGGGGCTGCAATGCCCTGGCCCGGGCACGCGAGCAGTAATGCTACCCATTTAGTTCTATAAGGTCTTTGATTTGCTAGAGAGGGCTTGGATATAATCTTAGCGAAGTTGTATATATGATAAGCCGGATGAGCGACTACCATGCATCGCATCTTTGCGGTCGTGCTTCTCCTCGGAATTTTTCTCTCCGATATCGGATTTTCAGCCCAGCCCTCCACGGCAGCTGAAACTCCGTCTAAGGTAGAGCTACTCTACTGCAAAGGTGTAAATCTTATGCCCATGCTCCTGGCCACTGGCCAGATAGACGGATATTTCGCCTGGCAGCCCTATCTGTCGATGGCTGAAGAGTCAGGAATTGGAAGGATTGTGGTCGCTTCCAAAGATTTTCCACCAGGCTGGCGCAATCACCCATGCTGCGTCCTGGTGGCCAGTGACCGCCTTTTGGAGAATCACCAGGATCTGGTCAGCGCTTTTTGCTACCTGAACATCAGGGCCACTCAGTGGGTCTGCGAGAATCCCCACGCATCTACTGAGATCACAGCAGACTGGCTGATGGGCAGCAAAAACTACACTCTGGGAGAGGGTGCCATATCTTCACATGAGGTATTCGAAGACTCCCGACCGTACCTGATATTCTCTTGCGAACCTGATGATGCCTGGTGGCGAGGCATTGACGCACTCGTTTCTCAGATGGCCTGTCTTCTCGATGAATCGCCCGGCAGCTGGGGGCAGGCGTTAAAAACATTTCGTTCTTCGATCCAGGTCCTTACAGTGCCGCCAAAACGATGATCAATTCAGGCACACTAAGTACTCCCAAGCCCCTTGAACACAGATTGGTCGTCGGCTATCTGATGATCGACCATCAGGCACCTCTGTTTGCAGCCATCAAGAACTGGAGGTACTTTAACGATCGCTACGGGATTGCACTAAAGCCGCAGGATAATTCAACTAGGCCTCAAGTGCTTGATCTGGTGGTTAAAGGTGAAAAGGTGGCGGAGGTTGGGCTGGTCACAGCTCCTACTGGCCTCACGCTAACTACACTGATGGAGCAGGACTGCATGGATATGGCCTATGTAGGAGTAACTCCTGCTATCGGTTCCATACTTTTGGGCGGCAAAGAAAGAATAATTCTGCCGGTGCAGAACGAGGGATCTGGACTGGTTCTACGGGCAGACTTCAATGCCAGAAGCTGGGAAGACTTTGTCGCATTGGCCAGAGCCAGATCTGCTGCAGGAAGGCCGCTCAAGCTCGGGGATCCTGATCTGGGAACCATCACTGATGTTATTATGCAGATTGCCTTCAATGAATCGGGCATTCAGGGTGTTAAGGTGTGAACAATTTAATCCGTTCCGAAAACGGCTGGCAATGAAAAGAGATTGAAAGGAGATTGATGACGTGAACAGGAGAACGCTTCTAAAGCTGGTGCTGCCTCTGGCTGTAATTATTCTCTGGGAAGTCCTATCCATCTCCATTCACAACCAGTTCATCCTCCCGAGTATCCAATCGGTGTTGTTGGTCCTGCTCTCTCCGGGAACTGATATCATGGGCAGCGGATCTTTAATCGAAAACGCTCTCATGAGCCTCCAGAGAGTTGGCCTCGGATTTCTTGTCGCAGCCTGTCTGGCAGTTCCGCTGGGAATAGCAATGGGCAGATGGGAGCCGTTCAAAGAGGCATTAGATGGTATGATATCCGCTCTGCGGCCTGTTCCTCCTTTGGCGTGGGTGCCCTTGGCCCTGGCCTGGCTGAAGATAGGTCTGGCATCTATAGTGTTTATCATAGCTTTAGGGGCCTTTTTCCCAGTGCTTCTTAACACCCTTCAAGGAGTTAGAGGAGTAAAGAAGGCTTGGATCGAGGCAATTACCATGATGGGCGCCAGGGAGCGTGATCTGATGATCCGGGTGATCCTTCCAGCAGCTGCACCCGAAATATGGACCGGCATGCGTATTGGATTCGGCATCGCCTGGATGTGCGTAGTTGCTGCAGAGATGCTGCCGGGAACCAGCACTGGCCTTGGTTACCTTATAATGTACGCATATAGCTGGGGACAGATTCAGGTTGTGATGGCAGGAATGATAGCCATTGGGATTATAGGTATAGGAGTCGATAGGATCTTTGTGGCTGTCGAAAGACGATGGTTTTCCTGGAGGGGGCTCGAACGATGATGCTTCAGTTGAAGGGGGTAAGTAAGGAGTTCGGCTCGGGAAAAAGCCGGGTAATAACTCTTCAGGATATAAACTTCGATGTATCGGATGGAGAGATAGTGGCAATTCTAGGGCCATCGGGCTGCGGGAAAACGACACTTCTAAGGATAATCGCTGGTCTCGAGCAGCCTACCAGTGGAGATGTGCTGCTTGATGGCGAGAGGGTGGAGCGCCCGAGTCCTCAGCTAGGCATGACCTTTCGGGAGCATGCTCTGCTTCCCTGGCTCAGCGTGAATAGGAACATTTCCATAGGCCTGGAGATGAGGGGTATACCCAAAGAGGAGATTCGCACAAAATCAATGCAGTACCTTTCTATGGTTGGTCTTCAGGATAGCGGGGATCGCTATCCTTATGAGCTTTCTGGAGGGATGCGCCAGAGGGTGGCTGTTGCCAGAGCCCTTACCCTTGAGCCAAAGCTCCTTTTAATGGATGAACCTTTCTCAGCTCTGGACCCTCAGACAAGAAAACAGATCCAGCAGGATATCCTGAGTATCCAGGAAAGAACAGGAAAGGCCACAATAGTGGTAACCCATAGCGTAGAGGAGGCGATTTACCTAGCCGACCGGCTGATAATTCTCAGTTCCAGACCGGGAATGGTTAGGGAGATTTTGAAGATTGAACTCGGCAGACCAAGGGATAGAGCCAGCCCGTTGTTTCTGAAGCTGCTGGATTATGTGTTAAGCTGTTTGAGTGCTCCAACTGTCCCAGAAACTCGGAAGGGCGGATGAACTGATGCAAATTGGTCGGATCCCTCTTTTGCTTATATCCGTTCCCTTAGCGATTTACCCTTGGACTGCCGTTTATGTGTAAACGAATCATCTATAGATAATTTTCAGCATCCTTTGCGGGTTATCCCGTCGCCCAACGCGTTCAAAAAGAGGATGGATTTAAAAATATCTGCTAAGAACTTCTCAATCTCCGCTCATCCTTTGTTATCTTTTGCCTTACTAAGCTGGCAGTAATTCTTATGTTTGCTATCTCTCAATGGGTGATATCCTATGTGAAAGAACCTTCGAAGAAAATCCTCTTGTAATCAAGTTTCTTGTCTATACATCCGATTTACTCATCATTGGCCATCTCGCGTTATATCTTAGTCGTGGGTTAGGTCTGTAAATCCTTGCCTCGCCGGGTCATCTCTAGATAAGTTTTAATTGAAGAGAAAGACTCAACTTGTTGAATAGCGAGACTTGTTGAATAGCGAGGTAACAAATATGGCTTTAATAGTTGAGTCAAAATACACATCACCCTGGGGGGGTGGTGTTCCTTACAATTTAAAGGATAAAGCGAGTAAGTTTAAGTTTGATATTCCTTCTTCAAAGCTTTCCGAGGCATATTCTCTTAAAGAAGGAGATATCGTTAAAGGAACAATTTTGAAAGTTGAAGACATCGATAAAAAGGAATTTCCTGAACTCCGCGGTAAAGAAATAGAGTTTGTACTATATTCTCTTCTCTCAACTGATTACCTTTTCATTTCAAAGAGTTGTTGGGAAACGCTACTTAGAGAATATGGTTTAGTTATTGCGTTTTATATCTCGGCAAAGCTTGACAGAGCTATAACAAAAAATGGTAATGAAGTCAGCCTTTATACAATGGCGGATCTTAAAGCATGAACGAGGAAATTGCAAGAATTATAAATAAAGCAAGTGAATACAGAGAACGTTCTAACCGTTATCTTCAAAATTTCGAATGGGAGATGGAAAAAAGAGATAGAGAGAAAGCGGGTGAAGCATTATGGGGCGTTGTTTCATGCCTTACCAATGCGCTTTATCTTTTGGTGAATGGTAAACCATCAACACAACATTGTGTTTCCAGTAACTTCACTAGAGAATATTTAATTAGCGCATTTGGAGAGAAAGTGGGAACAGAATTATCCCGCATATATGGTAAAGTTGAAAAATTTCATGCAAATTTCTACCATGCCTTTCTTGATGAAGAAGAATTTGGAATGATTGCTGCCGATATAATGAAATTAATCAAGTGTTTGGATGATCTATTGGGTGATAAGCTTGATGAACTTAGCAAAATTGATGCCGAACTTACAGCCCATGAGAGTTAAAATCTCTCGAGTAGGCTAGTATTCTTATTAGGTTCTTACTTTGCAGGGCCATCTCGCGAGGATAAATCGATCTATTGCCGGTTCCTATAGTCCTTTATCAAAGCGGCCACGTGCAACCATTAAGCGGTTTAACCCAGGCTCACAATTTTCTTTTACTAGCTTGCGGACTTCTTCAAGCGATAGCGACGGAGATGTTTTTGCTTTAATTGTAACTGCGTTTCTATTACACGCATTCATGGTGTTAAGAAGGAACATCGACATAAAAGGCTCCCTTCAATCGAATTCTTGTCTAGATAAGATCGTCCTGCCACTGTGTAGACAAAGCCGTAATGAGTGCCAGAATTGTGATGTATAATGAGGCCCTTAGAAATCCATGTGGCATAAGCAGGGATAACTCAAAGAGAGGTTTATCTAGCTAGCGAATGCTAATATCGTAATTATCCTATTATCATTACCATTATTATCATCGCTACTGTACCCTGCTCCATGCCCTAAGCAGCTCCGCCACTGACCATGCCTGCGATATGCACCCACCGGGCCTATGCGGCGCGTCTCCGTCGAAGAGCTCGGGGACTGTATTGATTCCCACGACATCCAGCTCAGCCAGCGGCCGTAATATCTCCCTTGCTTTTGCCTTGCTCTCATCTGATTGGCCGTTAACAGAAAGGAAAGCATCAATATATGGACCGATGAGCCAGGGCCAGACAGTTCCCTGGTGATATGCCGCGTCCCTCTGCGCGGGTCCTCCTTCGTACCTCCCCAGATACCGTGGATCTCGGGGTGATAGTGTCCTGAGCCCATAAGGCGTTAGGAGCTCACGAGTCACCGTTTCCAAGATACGTTTTCGCTTTATCATCGGCAGGAGATCATCGACAGAGACTGCTATGATCTGATTAGGCCTGATGGATGCATCCTCGTGATCGATTACATCGAATAGGCAGCCGGTCTCGCTGTTCCAGAATCTCTGGTAGCTCTCCTTCACACGTTTGGATAGCTCTGTATTCCAGGGCACTTCCAGAACCTGGGCAAAGGATTCCATTATCAACAGAGCATCATACCAGAGAGCATTTATTTCACATGCTTTTCCTGCCCTGGGGGTAATCGGCCTTCCATCAACGCGAGCATCCATCCATGTGAGAGCTGGGTCCGCATTAATTAATCCGTCTGAATCCATACCGAAGCCATCGCCTTTTCCTGAATAGCGCTCAATGATGCTCAGAAGAGAAGGCCATATGCTGCGGATGAATTCTATATCATTAGAGTAGTTGTAATAATTGTAAACAGCCCTGATAAATAAGAGGGAGGCATCAACTGTATTGTATGATCTGGCTCCAAGATCATTGGGAAGAACACCATCCTTCATGGCTTCTGCGAATGTCATGAGAACTGCCTTGGCATCATCAAAACGCCCTGTTGTGAGAAGAAGGCCGTGCAGAGACACCATTGCATCACGGCCCCAGTCATCGAACCAATGGTAGCCTGCAATTATGCTTCTACCCAGGCCCCTTTTGACTATAAAAGAATCCGTGGCCTGAGCAAATCTCGGCAAGGGCGCCTTTAAGTTTAGAATACGGGAGATTTCTTTTCTCATAGCTTCTCCCACATCGGGCATCGAGCTTTCTTCCGCCGAGGCCATTATGCCGAACTCAGTATCTCCTGAAACATCGATCTCAAAGTACCCTGGACAAAATAGATTTTCCTTCCAGGACAAGCCTCTCAACCGCTCAGCCTCATACTCAAAGTTATAGTAAACAGTTTCCTTTGGGACATACTCGGCAATATCTGATAGCACGGAGAGATCGCAACTTGATCTGAGGATGGTGCCCTTCTCCGACGCCTCCTGACGTATTTCGGGCAGATTTGATGCCGCATGGAAGTTTCTGCAGTGGACCAAGGGCGTTATCTTGATTCGGCCCTCGCCCTGGGTTCTGTAGTCGATAATAGTGGTATTCTGGCCTTGAAGCATGAATACAGTCTTATCAACTCTTACACTGCCTGCCATGTAGGAAAAACGTGGCAAAGGATCGAATCCGAACTCACTGAGGTATTTAAAGCCTTGTGGGTGAACCACTCCGGGATACTGATGATTAGAGAGCTGGACTCCATTTATTTCTTCATCGAGCGAGGACAGAAGTAACTTCCGCCCCACGGGAGGAGACGCGGCAGCCACAAGCAGTCCATGATAGGCTCGTGTGTTTGCACCAATTGCAGTAGATGATGCATAGCCTCCCAAGCCGCTTCCTATCAGCCATTCGCGACTTGTCCCCTGGGCGAAACTATCGGGTCGAAATACGTATCCCAGCATGTTATACCTTTTTCAATTCTGACATAACTGCTCTAAGAAGATTATCCCTAAGCTTCTCTCCTCTGGTGTCCTCTAGCTTATCTATCTCATCTGCCAGGCAGCTGTCCCCTAGACTCGTTCTGATCCATGCAGCAATATCACCCCTGCTCATATGATACTCCAGAGATGCTGTATCGACCTTTGCAAGAGCCATGCCCATACCCTCCAGGCTCCAGACGGCATCTCCTGCTGAGCATCCGCTGCCCTCAACGAATATGAAAGGCTCATCTGCGGACCGTATCTTTCCCTTAACTCTATAGTCCATATCCGAAAGCACACTGAAATAGGTTATTGCAGCATCGTAGGGGTTGCCATATGGGCTGAAGTAGTTATGGACCTGTCCGGGCCCGCCTCCATGCGTAAACATATAATAAAGATGATCGCTTATCCCAAGCAGCCTCCACGTGTCGATAAGCTCCTGGTCCATGCTCTCCTTAGCAGGCGCTTCAAGTCTTTTGAGATAGATGAAGCATGCTTGTTGTAGCGCATTCCCGAGCCAGCAACTTGTATCTCTCTCAAGATCCGCCCAGGATATTGTCCTATCTATGCTTATCTCATTTACAGGTGGATTATCCCTAGCGATCTCCGATGGCGTTGAAAACTTAAGATTATTCCATTTGAGTATCTCCTCCGGAAGGTATCTAAGGAAATCGAATATGCCCGTTTCTTCCCACTGGTGCTCTCCAAATGTTTCATAATCGCAGAAAATGTTTATACACTTTCCATGAGCTGCAGCCAGCCAGGATGCATACTTGTCTGCGGTTAATGGATACTCCTCCCACCATCGCGATGAGAACCGAAAGCCAATATCATCTGTGAGTTGATAGTTCCTCAGAAGAAGCGACATTTCAGTTCCCTTTGGCCTATAAACGAAGTTTGCATCGGCAATGATGCCCTCAGTAAATATAGCCTTATATCCCAAGCCGTCTACCATCTTTGCGATCTCGTCATCATAGATAAGCTCAGTATTCTCGAAGGTTGTGGGCTTGATCCCGAAAAAGTCCCAGATAAGCTCCCTATGCATCCTGACCTGCTCATAGAACTCCTGCTTATTATCGAATAAGCTTGAAAGCGAGTGGTAGTATGTCTGCTCCATAACCTCGACCTGGCCAGTTTCTATGAGACTGACAAATGAATCCAGAACCTCCGGTTTATATCTCATACATTGGTCGAGGAAGATTCCTGAGAAGCTATATGCTACTTTGAAGGGCTTCTCAAAGGCCTCAAATTTCTTTATCCTCTCAAGGAGAATACTGTTGGCAGGAAGATAACACTTTGACGAAACTCTCTCGAATATTCTGCGGTTTTCCTGGTCATCGAAGTAGAAGTCTTGCAGATTGCGCACTGCCCTCCTCAAAGGCTGACCGCACCAGAAGAAATCTCTTTTGAGCCGCAGTGGTTGATGGACCTCGAAGCATAGGGAGACATCAGTCATATATTCCGATATGAGGACAAAATATTTAGCCCTTCGTGCTCACCGAAAAAACTAATTACCTTAGTCATCGAAAATATATAGAGGGCGAGGGGCCTTCAATAGGCAGAAAGAAGATGTGGGAGCAGTGTTCGTGGCGTTGAAACCTACCGAATTTCCGAGAGTAAAGTCAGGCATTCCCGGGTTTGATGATATGGTCAATGGAGGGTTCCTTAAGGGAACTGTGAACACAATAACGGGACCATCTGGAACGGGAAAGACCGTCTTTGCAAGCCAATTCATATATTACGGCATAAAGAATGACGAAAAGGGAATCATAATCACACCTTCCGAGAGCGCCGATTTCCTTAAAAGGGAGATGATGTCCTCTTTCGGATGGGATTTTTCTCAGCTTGAAAAGGAGGGCAAGCTGAGCATAGTTGATGTAACAGATCCTATCCTTCGGCTCCAAAAGAGCATTGAAGGCGACCCTATAGAGTTCTTGACCAACTTTCGAAAGCTTGTTGAGAGAAAGCTTCAGGAGGTAAAGCCTACCAGGCTCTTCATCGATGATCTAATGGCCTTCTTTATGGCTGTAGAGGAGCCCTTCAAGATCAGGTCTTTGGCAGACGATCTATTTGGCAGCCTAAGGGCAAACGGAGTCACATCCGTCATAACCATAGGCACTGCATTTGGCATGAACCAATTCCTTGAGTATGGTGCGGACTCGGCAACGATGCTCAACAGGGATCGAATAGGAAATGTCCTTATCAGATCAGTTTACATCATGAAGATGAGGGGATCTAAAATAGCCAACACCATAAGGGTTCTGGACATATCCGATGAAGGCATGTCAGTTTCGTCTCTATCGCCCTATCCTTGAGGCCTGATACGAATGATTGAGAGATGGATCATCATTGCTGGCGAGGAGGGCGGACCGCCATCTAACAAACTCGGCGGAATCTGGAACGTCATAGACGCAGAATCGCAAACGCTTGCCAAGCTCGCCTCTGAAGGCATCATAGATAAGAACCTTAAGATTCTTGTTGCAGGCCCCTACTATCCCACGCCGGGATCTGATTGGAATGGAGGCAAGAACAGAGTTTCGGATTTATCTGGATATGATAAACTAAATATGGGCTCTGATCTTGATACCGTTCTTTTAAACCTGAGATCCGCAGGCATAGAGGTAATGGCTGGTCAGAAGAAGGTTGAGGATATTCCTATCGCTTACATCCTTTTCAATACTACCTATTATCAGTCTCGAATTACCCGCTGGAAGAACCAGGATCTCACGCTCAACAACGCAATTAAAAGCGATGCGTATGAGCTTATTGGCCTTGACTCGATGCAGTATGAGAGAGCTCATTACGGATCGGAATACAACCATTATCTCGACCTATCATATGCAATCTCTGAGCTTGCGAGAGGACTCACAAACCTTCGTGAGGAGATGACTGAAAAATATAAGGACATGGCTATATCTGAATTCGCGAGGGCTGTAATGCCTAAGACGCGCGTATCACTCCATTGCCACGAGTTCGGCGTCTTCTATGCTATAGCCAGGCTGAAGAAACTCGGAGTTCCAGTTCGCACAGTTACAACTCTTCATGCCACGGTCCCTGGGCGGACTGCTGGCGTCAGAACGCTAGCGAAGATTGCTGCAAATGATTCAAAGATGGAACCAGGGACGCCATCAGGCTTTGCGACCCTAGAGGCGCTCGCACGATATGCGGACGTAGTCACATTTGTAGGTGACTCAACAATGAAGGAAGCTATGCTCTTCTATCGCTTGAAGGGCATTGTTGTAAGGAACGGCGTAGATGCGGAGGTCAGTGAGATCGATTGGTCTAAGAAGGATAGATGTAGGGCTAAAATACAGGATTTTCTTGTTAAAAATATCTACAAAGGCTGCGATGGCAAATGCCCGAACCCCGACAGCATCATCCCCATATTTACGATATCCAGGATAGAAATTGAGAATAAAGGATACCCCCAGCTTCTGGATGCTCTGGTGCTGCAGGACCATCTGCTTAGGCATAGGCTAGAGGGACAGCGCCATGCAGAGGATACAAGGGTAATCTGTTTTCTCATAGCCGCTCATGGTCCGAAGCCCAAAGAAAAGCTTCCAGAGGGCTTCCCGGTCAATCTGCCTGTTGAGGTGCTCGTTGGAGAGGAGATCAGGCTGCAGAACATGATAAAAGGGATGAGCCTCGATGTGCGTGAGCTGATCTCCGGCAAAAGGCTTGTCATAGCCATATTGTATCCACAATGGATAGGACCAGATGATGGAGGACTCGGAATGAGGACCGATGAGCTTATGGCAGGCTGCATAGCCGGCATCTTTCCTTCGCAATACGAGCCATTCCTTCTCACTGCCCTCGAAGCTGGCAAGGAGGGAACTCCAAGTATAGTCAGCCGCGTGGCAGGCTTCAGCGATGCTTTGAAGAAGATTAAGCATCGCGTGCCCGGCCTTGGCGGAGTGATAATAGTAGATAATATGGAGGCTCTGCCTGAAGAGACTATAGTGGATTATGCCCTTGCTATGGATTACTTCACCTGGACCTATCTTGAGGATGAGGTCAAGTATCGTCTGCTCTGCGAGGAGTCGTTTTCTCTGGCTAAACAGTTCGGCTGGAGAGAACCGGTGCTTGAGTATTATAGAAACCTTGTAGTGTGATTATTTAGAACGTTGGACGAAAGCATGAAGATAGCCTATTTCAGTACAGAGTACCCGCCTCTGATCTATGGCGGGCTGGGAGTATACGTAGATTGCATATCCAGAGAGCTTACAGAACTCGGGGAAAAAATATCCGTCTTCACATGGGGCGATGGCAAGCTTAAAAGACATGAAGATATGCAAGGTGTTGAAGTCTTCAGGGAGGCTCCTGTTCCCATGAAGGATGGCCTTGAGGTTTTTCTATCACACGAGACTCTTGCATGGGGAAGCGGCCTTAACTTCCTCGCAGATCTTCTCGCTTACAATCAGCTCTCCGCGGCAGATGTAATCGAGTCTGGCCCCTTTGACTTATGTGTAGCTCATGACTGGCTCGGCCTGCCGGGAGGAATGGCAGCCAAAAACAAAGGAATTCCAATGATCTTCCACGTCCATGGCCTTGAGATTGGCAGGTCTGAGCATCCCAATATGCAGCTAGTAAATTTGGAGAAAAGAGGCTCCGAGGTTGCTGATGCAGTTATCACTGTCTCAAAATCCATGAAGCAAGAGCTTGTAGACATGGGAGTTGCAGCGGATAAGATTCATGTCTGCTACCATGGTGTCGATGCTGATTTCTTCAATCCTGATCGGGTTGACCTGAAAAAGCTGGAAGCATTGAAGGAAAGATATGGCATCGTCGAGGGCGACATAGTTATATTGTTCGTAGGAAGGCTTGAGCCGGTCAAGGGCGTCATACAGCTGCTCCAGGCAATGCCTTTGGTCGTGAGTAGGCATCCGAATGCAAAGCTTCTAGTTGTGGGCAAGGGATCATTGGAGGAGCAGGTGAGGGCATACGCTGACAGGCTAGGATTCATCACCCTTGTAACCGATTTTCTTGATCCTGAGGAGAAGATGTATCATTATGCTACTGCTGATCTATGTGTATTTCCAAGCCTCTATGAGCCATTCGGGATCGTCGCTTTAGAGGCTGCTGCCATGGCAAGACCTGCGGTTGTTGGTGCCAGTGGAATAAGCGGACTCCGCGAAATTGTTGAGAATCCTGCGGCAACAAAGCCCACAGGCGTTCATGTCAATGCTCGCGATCCTGTAGATCTTGCCTGGGGCATAAATCTCGCCTTGGAGGACCCTGTTAGGCTGAAGGCATGGGGAAAGAATGCGAGGGTTAGGGTTCTAGATCTGTTCACTTGGAGAACGGCAGCCGAGAAGACGCTAGAGATATACAGGGAGGTGCTAACATCCCCGAGTTGAGGCGACATTACTTCCTGGATGAGTACTGCATCATCGCAGCAGAGCGCAAGAAGAGGCCCTCGGATTTTAAAACTGCAAAAGTTGAGAGGGAGGATATAAAAAATTGCCCCTTTTGTCCCGGAAATGAGGAGAAGACGCCCCCTGCTGTGGCCGTCTATACAGATCACGGCATATTTGCAGATGGTATTGAGAGAATACGCAACTGGAGGGTAAGGGTATTTCCAAATCTATTTGCTGCAATGGTGCCTGACCCCGGTATACCAACCGGAGAATGGATAGCCCTGCCGGGCCATGGATATCATGAGGTGATTGTGGACTCGCCCGATCATTGGGATAGTACCGCAGACTTTAGCATAGATCACATGGAGCTGATTCTGCAGGTATACAAAGATCGATATTCTCATTACCGCTACCTGAGCGGCATAAGCTACATCTCAATCTTCAAGAATCGCGGAGATGCTGCGGGCGCATCCCTCAGCCATACGCATTCGCAGGTAATAGCTATACCTATACTGCCGCCTCTAATAAAAAAAGAGATGGCAGCAATATCATCCTCATCCTTTTGTCTTTACTGCAATATAGTTGAGCGCGAACAGGCATCGAGCAGACTCATAACCCAAAACGATGATTGGATACTCATAGCTCCCTTTTACTCAATTGCGCCCTATGAGACGTGGATATTGCCCAAAAACCATATAAGTAACCTCGAAGATATTAACGAGGGCCAGCGTAAGAGCCTCGCAACGATACTCAGCGATGCCCTAAGGCGAATCAAATCACTGCTGGATGATCCGCCTTATAATTACATGATATTTCAGCTCCCCTTTGATTATCATCTCAATATCCGCATTCAACCTGCAATATCGAAGATAGCAGGCTTCGAGAGGGGCACCGATATCTATATCAACCCTGTGCCGCCCGAGCAAGCGGCAGCAGAACTTCGTCAGGCATAGCGAAAGCCGAAAGATTAATTAGCGAACAGCAAATAAAACTATTTGCGAAAGACGGAAAATATACATATTGAATCAAAGGGCCTCGCGATCCCCACTATAATATGAACATGATTATATGAACACGATTGAGACAAATGCGTTCATAGGCTACAGATGCTAAGTGTGTTTATATATAAGGCTCTTCTATTCAATAAAGGATAATGATTAATATTAGACGTTGGTGAAGGAGATGCGAATCGGAATGCTCTCCTGGGAGAGCTTATATTCTATAAAAGTGGGAGGTGTTGCACCACATGTTTCTGAGCTTTCTGAGGCCCTTGCAAGAAGGGGTCATGAAGTACATGTTTTAACTCGCCGAGGGGATTTTGAATCATATGATAAGATAAATGGAGTCCATTATCAGAGAGTCGATTTTGATGTGTCGGGGGATATCATTTCCCAGATGGATAAGATGTCTAACGCCATGTATCATCGCTTTGTAGAGGTGCAGAAGCTTTTCGGCCCCTTTGATATAATTCACGGCCATGACTGGCATCCCGTTCCGGCCCTCAACCAGATAAAATGGAATTGTAAAGTGCCATATGTGTTTACTTTACATAGCACTGAATGGGGGAGATGCGGCAACAACGATGGTAATAGAGAAGTGTCTCACCGAGAGTGGCTGGGAGGATATGAATCTGCAAGGGTTATAGTGACTACAAAACGTATGGTTGATGAGCTCATGTGGCTTTACTCCATACCCGAGAGCAAGATAGACATAATACCCAATGGAATTGTCTGCGGGAAGATGAGGAGGTCATTGGATGCAGGAAGAGTTAAAGAGCGTTACGGAATCCATCCTCTTGCCCCAGTAGTTCTATTCTGTGGCAGGATGAGCTATCAGAAGGGCCCAGACCTTCTTGTGGAGGCAATTCCCCATGTACTCAGGAATAGAGGCGACGTCAAGTTTATTTTTGCAGGAGAGGGCGGCATGAGGGGAGAATGTGAGCGGCGTGCGAACGAGTTGGGCGTAAGTGATGCATGCAGATTCCTCGGATATGCCCCAGCCTCAGATAAAGAAGAGCTTCTGAATGCTTGCGATCTCATGTGCATCCCAAGCAGGAATGAGCCCTTTGGTGTGGTTGTCCTTGAGGCATGGGATGCTTGCAAGCCCATAGTCGCGACAGAAGCCATATCTATAGTTAAGAACTTTGAGGATGGCATTTTGGCCTATGTACAGCCTGAGTCTATCGCCTGGTGTATAAATCGCCTGCTGGAGGATCCCAAGGAAATGGAGAAGATCGCCAAAGCGGGATGCGATAGGATTGAGGCGGAGTTCAGCTGGGACAGGATCGCCAAGAGAACAGAAGCTGTTTATGAAAAGATCCTAGATAGCAATCTCGGCCCTGTTGCTCCGGAGCGAAAACTACAAAAACGGAGACCACAAGGGGCCTATTGTGCCTCGATAGCTTAGCTCGGTATAGCGCGTCCTTGGTAAGGACGAGGCCGTGGGTTCGAATCCCACCCGAGGCTTTTTATTTTTTGCGCAAGCCTGGTAAAAGTATTGGATTTCTTGAGGGATAACGAATCTTTTGATTACTCAAGGGCTGAGATAGAAAAAGGCGCATGCCTGAGCAAGACTACCCTTCTTAAGATATATGCCCAAGCTGGAAGCCTTGGAGCTTATTGAAACTACCAGGCAAGGCCAATTATAAGCTAAACAAACAGAACCCAATAGTAAAGAAGCTCATGGAGCTGAATAACGCGATGCCAGAGTATTTTGCGCTAAAGCAATGTGAAACAGCGGCCAGTCTACAAAATAACGAGATCTCAAAAATCATAGAGTCCAACCAGGGCTTAATCAAGCCCATAGTTGAGTACGAAAAAGAATCATCGGATGATAGAAAAGAAAGATCAAAGAATATATTGTTTGCATAGAAATCTCATTAAGCTCTCTTTTAGCTATCTTCATCGCTCTAATCTTAAAAGAGTTCTAAGGCATTTTTGATTTAGATCCTTAACTCCGCATTACGTGGGGAATAGATTTAGTTTAAGCCTTACATCTAGATCACGAACTTTCTTAGGAATTTCCATAATAGCGTCCTCTTCACCAAAGTCGATATGATATATTTTGCTAAACTCAAATAGTAAATCCATTGGTGTCATAGTTCTATTTAGATTGGCTTTCTTTAATAGAGATTCGATTTTACAATATGCGTAGAGAGATAAAAATCCAATAAATACATGTCCGAAAACGCTTTCATCGTTATGTAGGTATAATCTATCTGCATACAAAGTTGATTTATAGGTATCGAATAATTTCTCGACAACGTCCCTTTTCTTGTAGAATTCATAAGCTTCCTGCTCAGACATCTTTCGATTTGACAGAATTAAAATCCTTCCAGCTTTTTTAAAATTTTTATCAAAGTGATTTCTATCAATCTCACCTTTATCAAGTTTATCGTAAAGGGTATTACGCTCTTCAAGCAAGAGTTCTTGATCTTCAAATAAATAAAGATACTTGTCTTTGCACATTCTGCTACCACATCGAATTAGCCGCTTACGGTAGCGAAAGTGACTATTTAGGTGAATGCGCGTATCATAATAATGGCTATTTCTTTTCGCCGGAATAAGGTATGAGATATCAAGTTCATTTAAATCCGAAAAGACATCTTCTGAGGAGAAACCTCTATCCAATATGAGCATCTTGTTTTGGATATCAAATTCAGAAAGGGATTTTCTCAGGGTTGCTATGTCTTTGACACTGCCTGGAAGGGATCTTATCATAGTCGGCAGCCCAGTTTCAGCGTTACAAAGTAGCACTATGTTAATTTGAGGTAATTGAATTTTATCTTTATTATAGCCCTTTTCTGCTTGACGTATGCTTACAGAACGCGAAAATATATAACTTAAATCGTATACAAGCTGTTCACTTTGATCGAGAAGGCCCTTAAATAATATGCTCTGACCTTTGCGGTTGCCGCCAATATCTTGCATTACTTTAGAGAGATGTTGAGACTTGAGATTAGGTTCAATGGATTCCACATTATAGAGCTTTTGCCATGCGCTTTCAGCTCTTTTTAAAGGGACATTTCCCATAACTCTCAACATAGAAAGCGAATAAATTTCCGACCAATTGTTAGGAAAACCTTCCATCAATAGCGGTTTTATGTCTTTCATGGCTTCGTGAAGCAAAAGGGCATTGCCGTACTCGGTAATGCTTCTAACCTTTGTTGACTTTTCAACCTTTACATTTTGGCTATCTTCTTCATGGGACCTTATTAAACCGCGCTCTTGATCAAGTTTACCAATATATTTTGAGGTCTTTATCGCTTTATTTTGAGTTTTATCCCAATGTGTCGTGGAATGGTAAACATAATGCTTAGCGCCATGCTGTTTTATTTCAAGGCATTTAACTCCTTTCTTTCTTTGATCCTCTAACCACTCTTTAGCCCAAGTCTCCATATTCACCATATGGGGAATAAAGGTTAATTAAGCTTTCGCTCAAATAAGAATCTAGAGCCGAAATAACCACTTAAAAGCCCAATTTATTCCCCATATTCGCGGAGTTAAGGTTAGATGAGAAAATGCCATGGAATCGGATGGTAGGTTGCACATACTCGACTCTCAACTTACATGTGGTAACTTATGCAACTTGAGTGGATCCGAAAAATAGAGACAATAAGTGTTCCAGTTAGCATTTCATTCCATAAACTATAGGCATGGATGAGCCAGCTCGCTTGATATTGGTTAACATGGTCGCGGCATAGCAAGTATTGGGAAACAAAATTTGGAGCGTAAAAGCATGGAGTTGTAGGTTGAAAAGATGTTTATAAAATTGAGCCATGGCTTTGCGAATGCCAAAATCGGCTGATTCGATTGACAAGTTATACACACTTCGATAGGCAAGTTCAGCCATCTCCATTAGAGTTGGATAGATATGCTATAAGCGAGGGTATTCTGCAATTGATGCATGACAAGGTAATTCGTTTCGCCCAGCGGGAACTATGGCTCAAATCTTACTTCACGATCGGGCCTACGGCCTTACGCACCTATTTCTAAAAGGTCCATTTTGCCGGTTCTCTTGGAATAATATCCCTAACATACATACCTATTAGTGTACCAGCAGGGGTTAAGGACGCACTACTATTCCAGTATTTGCATAGAACTTTATAAATTGGATTTTGTTCGATCCAGCTCTCGTTTATTTGTTTTGTTGAGAATTTCCATTTCAATAAATGTAATAATTCGGTTATGTACGCACCATTCGTAATACAAGAAACGGCCTCTAAATGAGAATAATCAGCGTGGGTCATCTCTCCTATTGGTAACAGAGGAGAAAGTTCATCCGAAAGCCAACTTAAGCCCTTTTCGAAAGTCTTTTGATCTGAGTCAACCCCAGTTTCTCCACTTACGCCTTTTACATAATCAGGAGTGTCCATGGCATAAAGGATAGCCATAAAACCAAGGAATCGTAAATGTTTGGGTGAGAGTTGCAGTACTGCATCGCAAGCCATGTGAGAAGCTAATGTACGCAAGGAGTCGGGTTCTGCAGCAAGCCTCTCAGTAACCAAACGTGCTAGAATTTTATGCGTTTGTACAGAATTGGTGCGTGCTGCCCCCAAGACTGCCTCTTGGAAGAGACTTGTATAATCTGGATCAGCAAGTGCCTGTTCCTTTTTCTCTTCAAAGCCTTCAATTTGTTGCATTCCATTAAGACATATGTTGACCTGCCCACTGAAGTCATTAAAATTGCTTAGAGCGACATCTATTGCTTTTTGGGGATGACCATGGAATTTAGCAGATATCCATTTCTTTGCACACCCTACAACGGTTGGTAAAAATTCAGCTCCCGCTATTAATCCTGATCCAATTCCAGCAATTTCGGCAGCGGTTTTCAATTGCTCTGGATCTAGCACCATTGTTTCCAGAAATTATTCAATTGTCTATTTCAGCTTTGTGTTCAGTTATGCGTGCGGGGGTCTCATACCCCGCATGTAAAGGCAAATACAGAACCAGCATCAATAGAATAAGTCTTGAATAGTGCAGCCTGAAGGTTACCAGTAATATTAGCCGTCAGCCTGTTTAATCCTCGATCCTAGGGCATTTTATGCGGTCATTACGCCAACTATATGGCCGATATTAAATACCAAAGTATTTTTTACGGCTTCTATTACTAACCCGGAACTTATGCTTTGTATATATGGGTCGTGGCTTAGATCCGTGAGTTTTCCGATTAGTGATGGTTTTTCCCGCAGAGGTATATTTTCAGAATCGTTTACCGCTTTTTCAAGCACTTTTAGAACATCACTTGCATCAACATATCCTTTGTTAAACATGTATTCCGGATGCGTTAGCAACAATCGCCCGGTGTGAGTAAGGAACGCGCCATATGCACCACCAATATACCTGCTTACCTTTACATATCCTTGATCTTCTAGCACGTCTAAAAAATCGCACACATCATCGTTTGTCATTCCTAAATTACTTGCAATTTTATCGGAGCTTGCACCTACACGCGCTAATTGATATATCTTATGAATTTCCTTTAAAATTTTTAGCTCAACTTCTTCCATAATGCGCGCTTAATAGACTGGTACTATAAAAACGTGTGTATCACTATGTAGTTGTATGCTCGCGGCCCATTTTGGGCCTTTAAACTCATTTTACGGCTTTTTTACATACTGTTAATTTGGCTCAGATGCAAAACTCAGGATCTTTATCATAATCCTATTGAAAATTTAATCCTTTGCCGTCATTTAGTAGCATGATATTATTAGTGTTAATTTGGATAATATCATCCTACTGTTTAGGTGCAGAGAGACACCTCCAGGACAATATTTTTCAAATGTCATATATTTAAAATTGGGCCTTTTTTCCCTACTAATCGATAACCGTAAATTCACCCTAAAAACGCTATCTGTAGCGGGCCTACTTTAGGTAGGTGGTCGGATAAGATACTTTCCTGCCCTCTCCATCATGATGGTGTGCGCTAGACTCTGCGTATTCCCATAATGTGTAGAATAGCCCATTTAACAAAAAAAATATATGACCATGACGAGATATATTTTGATATATAATATGCCAACAGTCTAAAAGAATCAAGTGATCGTTTTGACCACTCGATCGCAGGATGCTTTGGTTCTGAAACTATCACATTCAAGCAAACTATATTAATATCGATGATCTCCTTTTTGGGGGGGGTGCTTTCCTACCTTATAGCTGATATTGGGATTATACCATAACCCTCTCCGATGAATCGGCTTTTGCAGTTCCTCTCTGTATGGCTGCCATACCATTGATGTGTCACCAAGGAAAGCATCTATGTGCGAGAAGGACTACAACGACAATCGGGATGATGCATGGCACAGCAGACATTCATAATCGACTGCCCTTTTTGCGAAGCCAAAGTTGCCGCTATTGAAAAGGGAAGTGCTTCAATAAGTGATTTTGATGAGGAAAGTGGGTGGCCTGCAGGGAAGAAATTGATTATCGGACAATGCCCACGATGCGGAGAGTTACTTGTAGGTCAAACTCACCAAATCAGCGTTGCAGGCATTGATAACGAAGAAGATGAGTGGTCCAACGTTGTTGTTCGGGTTTATCCAAAACCACCGAAAACATTCGTAAGCAATAGGATTCCGCGATCGGTTACAGAATCGCTTTCCGAAGCCGATCGATCATTGCAAGCAAGTGCAAACATCGCGGCATGTGTCATGTTTGGCCGAGCGCTTGAAGCAGTATGCCGAGATTTCCTTGATCCTAAACTGCCCTCAGGAACGGCTGAAGCAGAAGCCCCACCTAAGAGGAGGATCCTGCTCGGGGAGGGGATCAAGATGCTCAAAGATAAAGGAATCATTGACGATCGGCTCTATGATTGGAGCCAGCAACTACATGCGTTTCGCAACCTAGCGGCGCACCCTGGCGAGATATCAATTTCACGGCAGGATGCCGAAGATCTTCAGTCATTTGTCTATGCTATTATTGAGTACATCTATGATCTTGCAGATAGGTACGAAGAATTCAAGGCACGTATAGCGAAGAAGAAATAGTAAACTAACGGGGCGATTATCTGCAGAGTTCTCATACCCTCGCACGCAAGCGCCTAAAGCTTGAAACTTCTGATTATAATGGAAATCAGAAATTACAGTAAATAAGGCAGGTAGTCAACTAACCTGTCGTTCACTACTCATGTGAACCGTCCCGGAGGGCGTTAGCCCGTCGCGGCGTGTGAGCGACAGCCCCGTAAACAGCTAGCGCGGGAGCGAAGCGACTCGCGGGCACTCCCGAATTAGAGCGCTATAAAGTTGGCCAAGATTGGCTTATGTTCAAGATGGTAAAGTTTGATCCCGGAGGAATCCAAGCTTTTTACGGCCTGTACTTTCAGGTCGTCTACTCTTCCATTTTGATAAACATATAAACCATGCAACCGCTTACATGCGCTCAAGAATGACAATGCTTCAAGAAGCGGCTAAGCAGATCCAGGAATAACCACCTGGCACTTCATGGCTTTGCATGAAATAAATGGGCTTATGCGAAGCCAAGAAGGAAGCGAAGGAGGAGACTAGATTTATCAAATTATAGTCATTCTCCCAACTTTTTACCTTATAAACTGCTTTATCCAAGACTTAGAGTATCCATCTTTATTGGAATAAAATATTTGTAAAGCGCAATCTTGGGCATCCTCAATAGCTTCATCAAAATCAGTATATTTTGATATCTCTCTTTTAAAATCCTTCCAACCGAACTCTATAGGATTTAAATCAGGGGAATATGGCACGTTATATATTAAATGGATATCAAGTTCGTGGGCTAATGCCCTAAACTTCTTAGCTAGATGTATTCTAGCATTATCTAGGACAATACATATTGGTCTCATAATATTGTTACTTCTCAATTTTTGGGCGAAGATCATTAAATCTTCTTTCTTGGATGAGTGAGAGACCATAACTTCATCATTTCCATTCAATGCAATGAACCCAAAAACAGTTCTAGACCTAACTTTTCCAGGTTGATAATTTAGCATATGGGTGTTTAAAACCCTGCGTGTATTAGGTCGCTGTTGCAAAGAGCTTTCATCAAGGAATCCAATAATAGGTTCTTTGACTGTTGTTATTACTGAATCTATCCTTTTTTTAGAAAACTTTCTGCATTAACAGGCCTCTTATTATTTCTAATATATGGTTTACCATATTTGACTTTCTTTATTGATCTTAAAATCTTCCAACCACCTTTATACGAATATTCTACGCCTCTTGTGTCTTTTGCATATTTTATTACCTCTTTTATAGTCATTCCTTTGTCCTCAATCTCTTCGATAATTTTATCCCATTCATCAAAAGATATCATTGGTTCTTTGCCGTTTCTATTCTGTGGTATCAATCCATCATATCCTTGTTTGTTCCAATCGCTTAGCCAATTCTTTATTGTCTTTTCACTTCGTTTAAGAATATCAGCTACTATATATACATTCTTTCCTTCGTATAAATGTATTATCGCTAGTAGCCGTTCTTTAATTCTTATGTTTCTCTCATCTTTATACAATTGATCTAATTCTACCTTCGAGATATGTCTTACAATTACAGGTTTCCTGCCCATGAACGGCTATATCGTATATTAATTATTTAAGGGTATCTATGAGGTAAAAATTACGTGGATTAACTATAATTATGGTAAACTACCTAAAAAACGAATGGCTATATGACTAAGCCATTTTATCTTTAGCTCTTTTATCTTTATTGTTTTGGCGCCTTTATCTTTGTCTGCGTAGGGGTGCAGAGCGATCCATGTGCATACACATACCAGTATAATATCGCCACAAAGAGCACTGCTCCTACAATGTTTCCAAGGGTGACGGGTATCAGGTTAGTAACAATGAAATTATACCAACCGGTCGCTCCAATAAGATTCGCCGTGGCAACCTTAGATATAGCAAGATTGGTTGCTATGGCAGGATCATTGGCCACGAATAGCCCCAATGGGATGAAGAACATATTAGCTACGCTATGCTCAAAGCCAATGGTCACAAAGGCCATTATTGGGAACCAGATGGCCAGTATCTTGCTGATGATATCTTCTGCGCTTATCGCCAGCCATATTGAAAGGCAAACAAGCCAGTTACAGCCGATGCCTCGCAAAAAAGCCGTAGTGAAGTCGAGACCGCATTTCGTATTCGCAACTGTTGCAGCCCATCCTGCCCATGGCATAGCGTTGAAAAAGCCGCATTTGTATGCAAGGAAATAGGCTACAAATATAGAGCCTATAGAGGATTCCTATTTACTTGTATCCTAAGGGCGGTTTTTTTAAATCGACTCTAGATTTGCCTTACGATGTTCGCTATTCTTGGTCTAACCTGTTTTTTTTCAGTTAATTCTCGATAGCATCCGCTATCCCTAAATGACATTTGCCTTTTTAAGAGTACAAAGCTGATACAAGTTAAAAGCGAAAGCGGTAACTATCATTTTCACATGCACTCTTCTGACTGATGTAACAAGCACTCTTCCAGCCTCGAAAACCCTCTTGATTACAGCATGGGGCCTTTCGCCAGGCGATCTGAGGATACTGATCAACTGATTGCGTTCTTTATCAAGATCAGAAAGAGGTTTATCAGTAGTCCTGCGCTTCATTGTAAAATCAATACCTTTGGCCTTCACACCGAAATATCCTCTATCTCTGAAAACTGGCACGCCAGGGATAGAGAGATCAACCTGACTGTCATGCAGTGATGCAGTCGAGGTCTCTATATCACGTATTAGGCTGTAATCGATATCAGTTATTTGATGTAACTTATATCCGAAGTGAGTTTCATTGCCTTTCTTAGCCCATGTGCCATCCTTGCTGCGACGTGTCTTAGCCTCATCGCCACGTGGTTTCTTTGACTCCGATGATCCTGGATCTGCTTCTATAAAGGTAGCATCCTGAACAATTCCGCGTCTGATCTTCAATCCTTTTGCATCCAACTGTCTTTGAAGTTCAGCCCAAACAAGCCTATCTGTTCCTGTCTCCGCCATTCGTTCTTTGAATGACCATATAGTTCTGGAATCAGGGAACTGATCAGGAAAACCAAGAAATGCCATAAATGATATGCGATCAGCCATTTGCCGTTCAACAGCCAGATCGCTCAGGCCATACCACTGCTGGAGAATCAGGATCCTGAACATTAGAATAACATCACAGTTGGGCCTTCCGCCCTTCTCGGTCTTATTAGTATACATCCCTTCCAGAAGAGGACGAAAGGGAACCCAATTGATCAATCCAGATACTTGAGCTAATTTAGACTCCTCTTGCTTTGCATTTAGACCTTTCAATACCCAAGTAGTAAAAGAATCCATAACAATAAATACTATTTGCTGTATTTAACACTTTCGATGCTAAAGCAGGGGGTAGGTTTATAGGAATCCTCTATAATATTGGCAATATAAACTATCGCCCAGTTCGTCACCAATCCCTTAAACGATGCTTCCCTATTTAGAACGCTTATTGGTGCAAAGAGGCAGTTTCCAGTGAACAGCTCTGCGCCTCCGATCACTACAAGCATAAGTCCTACCGGGAAGACCGCGCCAGTCGCGAACTTAACAAGGCCTGTGGGGAGAGCTATCTTCCAGATATCTCCGTTTGCAGCTGTGATCGTTCCATTAGATAGGCCGCCAGCCACAATTTCGCTCAACAATGCTCCAAAGGCGATGTATGCCCCTGCAAGAAAGCCCAAGATCAATAGCTTTTGCCAGTTCATTGTGCATTTTGCGCATCCAGAGGCTATGGATGCCTTTGCTATCTCTGCGGGAACCTTGAATGTCATATTTGCTCACCTTGATATCCGTCGTGCAGATCATATGGTGCCAAAGGAGGATGGCTACGAGAGCCTTCTATGATCCGCGGATTGAGAAGGTAGTATGCTTCCGATATATTGTATATATACTTATCTAATAAATATTTTCAAAAGCGTAGACCGCTTGCGTGAACTGGGATGCCATCATTAATATAATATGATACTGCACCAATTCGTTATTTTCAGCCCATTTAATTTAAATATTTTATATACGATATAATTTGTTTTTAAACGTAATTTCATCTATCTGAAATGGGGTGTGCTTTCATCGCTTGGCTAAGCTGCACACATCACCATAACTTATCATCAGGAAAGAGCAAGATGATCGAAAAGTATATTCTCTGGGTCTTGATGACGGGATACTCCTGGCTTAGATACACCTCTAAAGTTCTATACTCTTCGCTTAATTCCTGATCGCTTGCGGAAAAATGTAATTTAATAAGTCCAATAAATATTTCTGAATAAAAGAAAGGTTAAATTTCAAAGAAGTTTTTGTTCTTATAAGCAAAACACTGAAACTCTTTATCGAGGATCGCTTGCTCATACATATCCTCCATAGTCTCAAATTTAACGTTTTTACTCCTCATGTAATATACTGATCTATTGAAGTCACTAACCAGCTTTTGGTCAAGCTTTTTATTGATATCAAATGTAGCAGGGTGCAAAATAATGAGAAATGCATCCGCTGATGAATTATAATAGGAATCAAAGGCCCGCTTAAAATCTGTAAAGTTGCTGTGTTCTAATGGATTCCACTCCAGCTCCCATGAGAATTTTCTTAAAACCTTCATATCTTTTGCGGTTTGAGTATCATAGGACATGAGAATCGAGTGATAACCAAGGTCATAGCATGCCTTCACTGTATTATCATCAATTGCTTCAAAAGGCGGGATAAACGTATATGGCCTGATATGGAAATAGGTTTCCATAGCATTCGTGCTTTTATTTATTATATCATATTGTTTCTTATAAGGCAAGCCTTTAAGGCTTTCATGATTATATCCATGAGCTGCAAGCTCGAAATGGTCTCTGTCCAGATTTCCTAAATATACGATATCTTTTGGACCAAGGCGTGCTGGTATTACGGCAAATGTCGCCTTGAGATCTTCTTTAAGGACCAAATCAGATAGCCATTTAACTTCTGGATTAATATTATAAATATCATCGGCTCTAATGATAACAAGTTTCAGATGTTTACCATCACCTGGGGATCCGGCTATGGATGAGCCTGTAATGAAATATAAGACCAGTATTATTAAACATGGCAAATAAGTGACCTTCATGACGGTCTACATTGTAACAACATTTATTAAAAAGCATCGTGATGATTATTAATTACCCTAGTCTCAGTGAGTTTTGGGGCATATCATAGCCCCAAAGTCCCCTCAGCTGCATCTATATTGATGAAAGCGTTTTCACCCTAATTTTCTCCTCTGCCCCATTCCATTTCCCTATCGAAATCCCCAGAGTTCATCAAAATCAGTGCTTCATATTTGCCACTGTAATTGCCACTATTCATGGTCAGCTTACCCTGCCCTATGAGGTTATTTTCGTAGAATTTGATTCCCAATGAGATATGGCCTACGACTGCTGTACTATTGTTCATACTAGAAAGTGTTATTGGACCTGCTATATCTGCTTCTATGGTGGAATTGTTATCAGTTGCGGTTTTAGATTTAATATTGGACAGCTTGTAAAGGTTCTCCCCCAATATTAGACTTCCATTATAGGATGCCGCATCCATTTCATTTACTACTTGATTTTTTATGTCAGACTTGATCTGCCCGAGTGTCTTGTTATCAGAAATAAGCTTACCGATTTTTGCAGGATCGAACTCGGCTATGCCAAAAACACCTATCTTGAGGTCGTGGTATTGACTGCCATTTATTGCAAAGCCGCAACCGGAATGCTGGACGAGTAAGATCAAAGATGCAGACTGATTTGAGGGCGCTGAAAACGCTGGCATGACTAAAAAGCAAAGAGCCATAGCTGCAGCCAGTATTATGTATATGGTTGAAGGTTTCATATTTATACTCCCGTTGGTTTTTTACATAGTTGCAAACGAAGTTTATTTAGTATCCTTACCACAAATCAACTATTGTCGATTCTAGTTATATAAAGCTTACCAAGTCACCCATAAGGATGCCAAATTGATTATCATCAGTAATATTCTACGTAACAGTTAGTTTATGATTCTAAGTGGTACGCCCATCTCGACATAGTTAGAAAACAATTTTGTGTGTTATATCAATTTCACTTGCTGTATTCAAACGTTCGCTTGATGCCATATTGCTAAACCCGTTACTCTTATATAATTTAGGAGCACTCATAATGATAGTATATCCATAAGTGATGGTGCGTATGAAAAGAATTGGTGCGATGTTATTAATTTCCTTTATATTCTTTGTAATTTTCATGAATTGTGCTAGTGCAGATTATGGTGTACAGAAATACAAATCTGGCTTCAACTATCGGTTATACATAACCGGTAATGATCTCAAAAATGTTAAGAGTTCACAGATTTATGCATCTATTTATGCTGATTATGCTGCTAACTCTATTGTGGATGATTATTTTAGAAATGTTAAAACCGTTGGAGAAGGTTTATCGGTATTAGCAGCTTTCGGTGTTTCAATCCCACGTAATCTTGGATTATACACCAATTTGGAAACGATTAAGAAAACAGCTTTCTATTGGACTAAATATAGAATTTCGACAGGTTTAAGCATTTATGCACCTCGGTATCCAAACAAGCTCAGTATCTATACTATACATTCATCGCCTAGATCGATTATCAAGTTTGGGGTATTTGGCGCATAGAACAAATTTTCTTTAAATTTATTCGTATTTTAATAGCTCAGTAAATTAGCATATTGTTCATAACGCTTATAGCTGAAAAAGATATAGCTTTTCTTGAAAAGCAACAGCTTGGAAGAAAGTGGATGGTCCTCCAGAAACTAAGTTTGAATCGACATAAAACCACAGATTCTAATAAAAAGAAAAGGGAAAAAGGTCTGGTTTTAATCGTACAGTTTCCTGATTCCCGTTATATCTCCATTTCCGAGTGTGTTGCGCTTGACTCCTGAGTAGGAGTTCATTATCTCTGCGTGGTCGCCCGAATATGGTGTATTGCCGTACAGGTCTCCCAGACCTAATGTATGGCCCATTTCATGCGTGAGAACGCTTTGGATATCAATGGGGTCGCCATAGTAGTAGGGCCTGCCATTTGCGAGCGATGTCGACCAGGCGTAGCTTGTGCTGAGGCTTATATCTGATTCAACTGCAGAGTAATATCCGCCCACCTTATTGTAGTTATACCATGTCCTTGAATAAGCCAAGGCACCTGGGGCATCTGCCAAATTCTTCCAGGCTATTACATTTTTGCCGTCGCCAGTATCTGTGTTCACACTTGAAGTATACACGACTGAGGGGTTGAAGAGCGTCTTGCCGGTTGCAGCGTTCCATGTCTGTCCCGCAGCTGATGCGGCTAATGCTACATTGTAAGCACCTACGTTTGTAGGCACTGCATTGCTCTTGACATTCCACTGGATATTGGGGGTTTGTGTATTCCATCTCCAGCCCATTAAGCGATATGAGCCCGAGCTGCCGCCATCATTAGCGAGAGTGAGATAGGATGGTGTACCGCTTGCAGGCGTTTTCTCAATATTGACTGTATTCAGGCTAAACTCTCCGAGGTTGCCTGAAGGTTGAAGATATAATCCATCAACGGACATGCCGATATCGCCTGAAGCAACTCGCTCAAGCTCGCCGCCCTCAAGAACAGGCACGCCTGCAGATGATGCAGTTCCTGTCATTGCAGCTCTGTCTGCAGCGACTGCGCTCAGATCTGTGTTCATATTGCTGTCTCCAGAGAAGCTGCTGGCTAAACCCATTTCGTTCTTATTGGATGAAGCTATTAAGCTGACACTGCCCGATTTTCCAGATAGGGCAGCGTTCTGGCTTATGCCTGCTCCGCTTCCTGTGGCCACAGCTGAAGTGGATACTCCCATAGATCCAGAGCTATCGACTTCATTGCTCAAAGAATATCCATTGCCTCCAACGGAGTTTGCTATAGAATTATCGCCAGTACCGCTTGCCTGAGATGTCTGTGAAAGCTCACTTCCCGACAGAACGGCCTGCTGCTGTAATGAACTGGAATCATCCAGTTTGTAGCTGGACGAGGAGGAGACTGCACCACTGCCATCTCCTGAAGAATAGCTCACTGAAAATCCCAGCGCAGGTGTTATAATCATGCCCAGGATAATAAGTGATGCTAATAGCCTATTATAAGTCTCTTGTTGCAATAGATCAAACCTCCATTATCGCCCTCCGACGATACTATTATCGTTCTTTGGCGATAGGACTTCGTTTAATGTCGATAACTTTAAGTCTATCGGTAAATTAAGCCAAGTAATTTTTTGAATTATATAGCCCATGATAAATCATCGAAACATAATTTAATGATTTTTATGATAGCAAACATAACAATAGTACATTAAATAAATAATTTAGAACCATATTTAACGTACATTGTTGATGCTTTCATTCCAAAACTTCCTTGCCATGTTTCCGAGCGAATCCTCAACATCATGCTCAAAGATCACACTGCGAGAGGGTGCGTCTATCCCCTCCAATGTGAGTATATAATGCTGGATTGGAAATCTGGTTAGAATCATTGGCGGTAGGCTATTAGACCTGCATCGATATTACGCTGGGAGAACTTAAAGGCAGTCTCGCCAAAGATCAGAGTTATATTTCTCATGACATATCTGCCCTAAGATATCTCAGGGCTTACTACCTTCATCAACTCTATCGAATTATAGCAGCATTTCCCCGAAAGGTCAGTTAGAGAATTGAACTCACCATTCTGTCCAAAAAAAGGCAGTGCCGTTACCTCCTCCGCATTAGGCGTAAGCCCGATAAGGCAAGGAGCGGAAAAGTAGAGGCAGGGTGCCTCGCTTACTGGCATATTTATGGTAACATTAGCAACATTACTACTGTTTAGTCGCAGAGTGTCGCCCGCGAAAACACAAACGAATAAGGCTTCCACTCAGCAATTAAATCATTCTTAGCTCTAAGAAGGCTGCTTAAAATAAAGGCCAAAAGCTAAGTAGTATCGGATCGGAGAGACCTCGTTTTATTATTATCATTGAGGGAGATAGATATGGCCAAAGATATTCGTGACATGTCAATAGATCCTGCAAGCCAGGAGATGCTTACTGTGGCGCAGCGAGCAGGTATAGAGACAGTATGGGATCGCTTTGAAAAGCAAGAGCCCCATTGCGGCTTTGGAGAGCTTGGCCTGTGCTGTCGAAATTGTAACATGGGGCCATGCCGCATCGATCCATTTGGCGAAGGCGCAACTAAGGGGGCTTGTGGGGCAACGGCCGATACAATCGTCGCCCGGAATCTGCTCAGAGCCATAGCAGCAGGCGCATCTGCTCATTCAGACCATGCGAGGGATGTGAGCATTACCTTCAAGCTTATGGCTGAGGGCAAGGCGCCTGGCTACAGCATAACCGATCAGGCAAAGATGGAGCGTCTGATGAAGGAGTACGGCGTATCCGATCAGATAGCTTTGGCAGATGCCATCCTTGCAGAGTTCGGAAGTCAGGAGGGCCCAATTCAATTCATCAGTCGTGCTCCGCTAAAGCGCCAGAACCTCTGGAAGAGCCTCGGCATAGTCCCTCGTGGAATAGATCGCGAAATTGTTGAGATAATGCACAGAACGACTATGGGCGTTGACAGCGACTATGTCAACCTGATACTTCAGGGCCTTAGAGCGAGCCTGGCTGACGGCTGGGGTGGATCGATGATAGCAACTGAACTCCAGGACGTCATCTTCGGCACACCAGTTCCGACGATCACTGAAGCGAACTTGGGCGTCCTCGAGAAGGATGAGGTGAACATCATTGTCCACGGACACGAGCCACTTTTATCAGAGATGATCGTGGCCGCAGCATCCGATCCAGGAATGATTGATCTGGCCATTGGTCAGGGTGCAAAGGGCATAAACGTTGCCGGAATGTGCTGCACGGGCAACGAAATTCTAATGCGATACGGCGTTCCAGCAGCAGGCAACTTCCTTCAGCAGGAGCTCGCTATCACCACAGGCGCTGTTGATGCAATGGTTGTGGATGTGCAGTGCGTGATGCCGGCGCTTGGCACACTCGCCGGATGCTTCCACACGAAGTTCATATCCACATCGCCAAAGGCCAAGTTCCCTGGAGCGACCCACATGGAGGTTCATCCGGAAAATGCCTATGAGACCTCCATAGCAATCGTCCGAACAGCAGTCATGAATTATAAAAATCGTGATCCTGCCAAAGTTCACATACCTGATATCAAGTCCAAGGCAATGGTCGGCTTCAGCGTTGAGGCAATTGTAAATGCGCTTGGCGGCTCGCTCGATCCATTGCTCGGCGCAATAAAGAGCGGTGCCATACGGGGCTTGGGCGCAGTCGTTGGATGTAATAATCCAAAGATTAAGCAGGACTCGGGCCACGTAAATCTTGTGAAGGAGCTGATAAAGAACAATATATTAGTAGTAACGACAGGATGCAACGCCCTGGCATGCGCAAAAGCTGGCCTCCTTTTGCCGGAGGCTGCAGACCTTGCCGGGGACGGCCTAAAAGGCGTCTGCAAGGCTCTAGGTGTTCCGCCAGTTCTACATATGGGATCTTGCGTGGATATCAGCAGGATTCTCGTCGCTGCTGCAGCTATAGCAAACGCACTTGGTGTTGATATAAGCGATCTGCCTGCTGCGGGAGCTGCGCCTGAATGGATGAGCGAGAAGGCAGTTGCAATTGGGGCCTATGTCGTTGCCTCTGGAGTCTACACAGTTCTGGGAACGGTTCCTCCTGTTCTCGGAAGCCAGAATGTTGCTGCCTTGCTTACAAAAGGCGCCAAGGATGTCGTTGGAGGCTCTTTCGCAGTCGAGCCCGATCCCATTAAGGCATCGAAGCTCATGATTGATCATATAGAGAGCCAGCGCACCAAGCTGGGGCTGTGAAGATGAAGGAAATATTTGTTCGCCTGGACAGATGCATGGGCTGTAGATCATGCGAGATGGCGTGTGCAATAGAGCACTCCAAAAACAAGAGCCTCTATGGGGCCATCTCTGAGAAGCCCCTCCCTGTGCGTAGGTTATATGTCGAGCAGGCAGACGGCCAGAAGATGCCCCTGGTCTGCAGGCACTGTGAGGACGCACCCTGTGTGGCGGTCTGCCGTACAGGGGCAATGAGACAGGATCTATCAACTGGCGCTGTGGATAGAGATGCTGAGAGGTGCATCGGCTGCTGGATGTGCGCTATGATATGTCCCTATGGAGTGATAAGCAGGCAAAAAGAGGGACGTGTGGCTGTGAAATGTGATCGCTGCGGCGATAGAAAACAACCTGCCTGCGTCGATGCCTGCCCAACCCATACTCTGATCTTCTCTGAGGAGGAGGAGTTTGCGCAAATGCTGCGTAAAGAGGCTGCATCAAGGATGGCCAAAGGTTACCACAGCACAGCTTGAATCTGGATATACAGATCTCAATCTCTGATATCCGCTGTCTATCCCTAGCGCACTCATAATGCGGTTTCCGCTGTGGGCGCAAATGGCCGTACCATATGCATAAGGTGAATATACAGCATATGGCCGGCCACCCAATCAGCCATAGTCTTTTTGCTCCAAGGATACCACAGCCTTTTGAGATAATCTACCATCGTGAAAGGCTGCTTTGCATCTCCTAGAGATCGAACAGTCTATGTGAGCAGATACCCGATAATGAGTTGCTGAGCCTGATTGCAGAATGCCTGGATTACAGTGTACAGCATGGCTTGAGAAACAAAATGCAGACGAAAAATCCCTAAAAAATAAAGCTAGACGATAGGTGTCAGGCTTATCCTATTCCTCTCTTCCAGAAGCATGTTATACGGTTCAGTTCTAGGGATGACACCATAAAGACACAGCCCGCCGTTCAGCTCGTTCACAAGGAAGTATGTGTCCGCGGTATGTATGGCCATGTTGAGGCTCTCCTGGCCGGTCTTTACTACTAATACGTTTATATCGTTGGTCTCCTTCCATTTCTGAATCATGAGGTTTGCCATATTAAGAACCTCTTTATAGCCGAAGGCAAACTCCATTGTATCAAGGCCTATTATATTCAGTATCGGCCTGCCGGTCCTTTCTCGCAGCTCATCCCATTTTTTAAGCATATCCTTGGACCATTCCTCGGGGCCCATATCCTTAGGTTGCGCAACTACTATGTTTGTCGGGACGAAGATATCACGAGAGCTTAGCTGGTAGCCAATGCTTGGAAGTATGAACACGCCCCGGCCGTTTTTCAAGGCATTCGATGCGAGAGCGGTCAGCATCTGGTAGTATCTTTTGCCTACGCCGTAATCGATCTCCATCACGTTGCATGAGCCGTACCTGAGACCACCAATGGCTTTATCCAGATCCGGTATTCCAGTTGATATTCTATCCTCGCCTGGATCCGGAATCCTGGTTACATCGCTTGCAATCCTGGCATCTAGATGTTCTCCATAGGGCTTGAAGCATCTGAACCTGCCTCCATGGAGGGTTGAGGTGTACGTTTTCTGCTTGATCTCTACACCCCTGAGCTTATCGAGCCTTATCTGGCGGGCATATCGCGTCCTCATGTCGCTCGGGCCGTCCTTGCCAGATCCTCCTTGGATCTTGAACTGCTCCATAGTTGCCACGCCATCTACGATATAGTCCAAAGGCATCACATTCGCAAACTCGCTCACAAATATAAGGTGCGTATCCAGATCACGCGCGAACTCGCAGATGTTCTGCTCGAAGCTATGCTGTGAATTGCCAATGAACTGAGAAGTGTAATTTAGAACTGCATCCCAACTATCTATTGCTATCAGAGGGTTATCCATCTCCTCTGCCTCATCAAAGAATACTTTAAAGAAATCGAGAACAGCGTAGTAATCGGAAACATCCTTGCTTAGGCTTTTTAGGCTTTCAAGCAGCTTTGCCTGGGTTGCATTGATCACATTCTTAGGCGGCAGCACACCCTTTACCCAAGGGTGCGTCGCGTAGAGGCGTTCAGGGTCCACTCTCGTTGAGATATATAATCCATTGTTTTTTTCACAGAGGGCATTCATTATCTCCAAAGCTAGAGTGGTCTTGCCTGTTCCAGGCAGCCCCTTTATAAGAAGCGTCTGACCTCTTTCAATATTAAAGAAGTCTCTGATTTCATTTGGTATATGCATCTACAGGCCTCATAATTACATATACATCAATAAGAATCCGCAACTTTGCATACGCATTTCTTCGCGCGCTTCATTAGCGAACAGATTTGTTCAGGATTTACTCTGAACGAGAAATAGACCGTCTTCTCATCGCCGTCACATAGATCAATATCTACCACTGGAAGCGGCTCAATCTCTAGCCTTGTCGCTCCATGCTTTTGCTCATCTGGCGATTTCTCAATGTGGCTTTTGATCCTCCAGAGCTTTGAGGGACCTACCTCTACGAACTCGACCTGGTCTTCAGATCTGAGCACAGAGAGGTATTTTATTACAGTTGTTTTGCTTACGTCCGATCGCTTGGCTACATCCACTGTGGTAAGCCCTACATCGGACGACCGGATAACATCCAGGATCCTATCCTTGTATGAAGTCATCAACGCCACCGTGATTCCCATAACAACATTGTCTCATGAGCACACCCTATTTTCTCATTCTCATATTTCTATTTTTCATATTACAGTCATCTTTATTTCTCCATGCATTAGACGAAAGCTAATTTAATCTTTAAAAGGGCTTTCTTTATTATCGTGTGAAGATCAGAGATACTTGAGATTATGACCTCAGATCATATTGTGAAAGGATATGATGACCCTTGGCCGCCGATTCGAGGCGACTACGTAGTGGGCAGTCCGGAGGGATCTGTAGCTGTCGTCACTCTAGCAAGCTCGCTTCGCGCAGAAGGCGCGAGCCTCATCGGCCCATGCAAAACGGAGAACCTCGGCATTGAAAAGATAGTTGCAAATGTGATCTCCAATTCCAATATACGTTTTCTCTTGATATGCGGCATCGAATCAAAAGGTCACCTGCCGGGAAATACACTTATCGCACTGCATAGAAACGGCATAGATGATGCTGGCAGAATCATAGGCTCCAAGGGAGCGATACCATTCATCCAGAACCTTCCGCGAGATGCCATAAAGAGGTTCCAGGATCAGGTTACTGTAATAGATAAGATAGGACTTGTAGATAAGCAGAAGATCGAGGAGCTGATCGGAGAGTACAGCCTACGCTCCGTGCCTTATCCAGAGAAGCCTTTTTTGGTTTTAAAGAAAAGGGCAAGGCGAATGGATATAGGGACGGATGCAAAGGCTGAAAAAGGCGATCTATTCTTTGGCTGCGGTATAGTAGTGGATTCATCTGCCTGGATTGCCCTGGAGGAATAGAAATTGTATAGATTTAAGCGCGAACAATCGGTTGTAAACATCGGGGGTATAAGGTTAGGAGGACAACCAGGGGAATATCCAACAGTTCTCTGCGGCACCATCTTCTACCAGGGCCATAAAATAGTCGGAGACGAAGATAATGGCATCTTCCATAGAGAGAAGGCTGAGATCCTTGTTAATAGGCAGTCCGAACTCTCAGAGGAGACGGGCATCCCCACCATGCTTCATATCTACGCGAGAACAGCCAGGGCATTCGATAGATACCTCAGCTTTGCCGATGAAACCTGGTCAGGTCCTCTGATAATAGATTCTGCAGATCCAGCTGTTCGGACAAATATGGCAAGCCTTGTCTCGGAACTCGGGTTTGCAGACAAGACAGTTTATAACAGCATCAGCCTCGGAACCCCTGATGATGAGGCCGATGCTCTGCTGAGATCCGAGATTGATTCGGCTATCATCCTGGCTTACAACCCTTCAGACTCAAGCGTCGACGGCTGTATGAATGCGCTTGAGAATGGAGGATCTGTAAAGAAGCAGGGGCTATTGTCTTTGGCAAGGGATCTGGGGATGACGAACTTGATGATAGATCCTGGAGTCGTGCCGCTGGGGAGCGGAGCCGGATCATCCTTGCGTTTTTCAGTCGTTGCCAAAGCAAAGCTGGGCTTGCCGGTAGGTTCAGGCATACATAATGCTGTAAGTGCCTGGCAGTGGCTTAAAAGCAAAAGCATCATGGAGAAGAAATGTTGCGACGCTGCTGCAGCTGCAATGCAGCTTCTGGCAGCAGGCGATTTCCTGCTTTATGGGCCTATTGAGAATGCGGATTTCATCTTTCCTGTGGCAGCTATGGCAGATATTCTGGTTGCTGAGGCCGTACACGACTTAGATATCTGGCCAGTCCCCAAGCATCCTCTGAACATGTTGGTCTGAAGTGATTTATACCAGCGCGTTTGAAGGCACTAGTCATGTATCTTTCCTCCGAGGAGGAACGCTATCTAAGCGGAGAGCAGGGAGAAACGCTGCGAAGGGCCATGGAAATCCTTGTTGCTCTTGGAGATATCTATAACGCGAGTCGCCTGATACCCATTAGAAGCGTCCAGATTGCAGGAGTCTCCTACAAGAATATCGGAGATGCAGGCCTTGAGTGGATATCTGATCTGCGCGGGCGTGTTTCTGTCCCAAGCATTCTCAATCCCGCAGGCATGGATCTATTGCGCTGGCAAGATATGGGGATTGATGAGGATTTCGCGTTAAAGCAAAAGGCCACGATAGATGCATATAGGCAGCTTGGAATAGCAGATGACTGCACCTGCATACCTTACAGGATTTATCCTGGTACAGTTCGCAAAGGGGATCATTTAGCTTGGAGCGAATCATCCGCAGTATCTTATGCGAACTCAGTCATAGGCGCGAGAACAAACCGTGAGGGCGGACCGTCTGCACTGGCTGCTGCACTCGTTGGAAAGACCCCACTCTACGGGTACCATCTGGATGAGAACAGAGTTCCCACACACTTAGTAGTTGCAGATATTGTTCTGAAGGGCTCTGATTATGGCGCTCTCGGCTTTCTTGTTGGTAAGACTGTAAAAGATGGTGTACCTATCTTTCGGCTGAAATGCCGGCCGAGCGTTGATGAACTGAAATCTCTTGGTGCAGCGATGGCAGCAAGCGGCTCTGTAGCCCTTTATTATGTAGAGGATGTTACGCCATCTCCTCCTTCACAGGCAAAGCGCGCTGATAAAATGGTTGTGGAGAGAAAGGATATCGATGAGGTTTATGAAAAATATTCCCCTGACGATGTCGAGATCGTGGCTTTGGGATGCCCACATTGCTCTCCAGCAGAGCTTTTACGTATTGCAGATCTGCTTGACGGCAAGAGGGCTGTAAAAGAGCTTTGGATCTGCACTGCCAGAAAGATCGCAGAAGCATGTCCCGATCTTGTTGCCAGGATTGAAGCGAGTGGCGCAAAGGTAATCTGCGATACCTGCATGGTCGTATCTCCCGCGAGCGAACGCTTTGATAAGATGATGACGGACTCTGGCAAAGCCCTGGCCTATATTCCGGGGCTATGCGGCATAAAGGCATGCTTTGGAAGCACTGAGGAATGCATCCGCGTAGCGGCAGGGGGGCGATGAGTCTGAAGATTAGATGCCATAAAGTATCATCAGGCTGTGCAGCAGGCGAAGCTATGGTGACAAGGGATGCGCTCTCTTTCCTCGGAAATGTGAGCCCTGAAACAGGCGAAGTTGTAGATCCAGAGCATGAGCTTTATGGAAAGTGCATCGCAGGTAGGGTACTGATCTTTCCCGGGGGCAAGGGCTCGACAGTAGGATCATATATCATTTACCAGCTCAAGAAGAGGGGCAAGGCTCCAGCGGCTATGATAAATCTTAAATCAGAGCCGATTGTAGCAATAGGCGCAGTCATTAGCGGAATTCCATTGGTAGATGGAGTCACCGAAGATTTGCTCTATCTGAAAGATGGCACTTATATGATAGTCGATGCGGATAAAGGACTCATAGAAATCTTGGAGACCTAGTTTGCAAACTATTCGAAGGAAATCTTTTAGGTACCGTAGCATAATAGATAAGGGTAGCAGGAGGAAAATATGCGAGCAATTATATTCATATCCCTTTTAATGCTGCTTGTCCTTGGTGCGAACGCGGGCTTAGCAACCGCCCAGGGACAATCAAGCGATAATACTACTACTATGATGATTGGCGCGGACGGAACTCATTGTGGCTCAAGGGAGATTGCAGATTATGGAACATCCACTCCTGTGGTCATAGTAGGCACAGATAATGCTGTGCCCAAGGGCATATACGGCCCTTACTACGATGGCTTTGTTCATGGACTGAATATAGTTTTTAGTCTTCCCGATCCATCGGATTTGACTGTAAAGCTGGGCGGACGGCTTGACTACATCGATCTGGCCAACAGGACGGACGATATCGAGGTCTTTGTAAACGATCAGTTCGTGGGCGATTGGAACCCTTATAACGGAAATGAGTCATCCGAAGACAGGGGCTTCCTTTACGAGATACCTTCAAGGTTCACAAGGCATGGCATGAATAAAATTCTACTAAGCATGGAGAATCTGCCGAGTGATGCCAATATCTTCTACGGCTTCTCAACGATGACGCTTGAAAATAGCATGGGAAGGGCAGTTCTCGGTATGGAGGAGCCAACATTAGGCTCGGCCTTCTGCTCGACTTATGGAACTTGTACTCCTACTTATACCATTGGGGAGCCATTGAATAAGTTCCCGGAGAGAATACTAAGCCCAGGATATAGCGGCCAGGTGCATGGGGTAAATATAAAGTTCAATCTCTCTAAACCTTCGGATATCCTCGTGAGAATGAACTGCTGGGCATGGAAGGACGATAACAATTTGACTGATGATTTCAAGGTCTATATGAACGGTGCACCTGTAGGCCTCTGGGATCCATATTCGGGGAGACAATATTATGGCAATAAAACATTCCTATACGACATCTCGTCCAAATATACCACGGCAGGTATGAACAATCTGACACTCACAATGGAACATCTCCCCAATTTGACTCTTACATGGTATGCGATCTATTGGATGGAGATTGAAGCCCAGAGGCCCAAAGGCAATTTGGGCTCTTAAGCAATTTGATCGAAATTAATAGGCTCTGAACTCGGGGAATAACCGGACCGAGTTCAGACCTTAGATCAATCCTATCATCACAAACGAGTCGCTCGACGAATCGCTTAAGCGAATCACCCAAATGGACTGCTCAGGCCACATCGCCTACATTAGACTGCGCCTTGGTTGTGCCGGCTTCCGCCTTGGTCTGCCCTGTTTGATTAACGGTATTTGGCGTCCCAGCAGTGCCCCCAATGTTTGTGCCAGTTGGTTTTATCATTTGAATAGGCTCATCACCTGCAGCGCTATTACTTGATGCGTTTATGTGTTTAATTGGCTCTTTGCTCTGTGATGTCGACTCCAAATTGCTCATTTGAACGGGCTCATCGCCTGTATCTCTACTGGCTAGGCCATGTGATCCGGATGGCTTTTGCTCACTGGATATAGCTGATTTATCCTTTCCTGTTGTTTCGATGGTATTAGTGGTATTGACTGTATTGGGATTACTGGCGCTATTAGCGTTATTGGCACTATTAATAGCATTCATCGCCACCGGCACATCATTATGAACGGGTTCATCGCCTACATTATTGGCTGAAGATGGAGCGCTCGGAAGAATAGGCTTCTGTATGCTACCGCTATTGCTTTCCTGAACGCCGCCCTGCGCTGCCTTGACTGCCCTGACTATAAGCTGAGCAGAGGCCGTCTTAGCCTGGCCTTTGTTCCTGGCAGTCAATGTATAGTTGGTGGTATTTGCAGGAGATATCTGTCTTGAACCTGATAAAGCTACGGCGCCTATGCCTGGATCTATAGAGACGCTCGAAACATCTCCTGAGACTACCCATTTTAGCGTTGCGTTCCCGCCTGCATCTACTATGGTCGGGATCACATCAAACTCGGTCACAGATGGCGCAGGGGAGGACATAAAGTTGCCAAGTCCAATGACTGCGGTTATCAGAGTTCCAGCTGCTACTAGAAGAGGCGGCAGGGTTGTGAGAAGGGATTTCTTATCATCCATAACTAGCACCTTCGTTTGTTGTTGGAGGCAAACAGGACCAACGAAAGCCCTGTGGGAAGGCGAAGTGAAAGCCTCTAGAAGCCTCACCTAACCTTCATATGCGTGGTTTCCTCTCTGTATCTGATTTCATCGATTTCAATCAAACTTAAGTAATTTGTGGTTAAGGGCGATTAGATTCTGTGGTCTCAGAAATTTTCATTAAATTCGCATCCTCTATCATAAGCTGCAGACATCATAAATGTGGGAGTGTAATCCCTACAAAACGACATAAAATCGGAACCCTTTTATTTCATCTCTCCCACTTAGGTTTCCCATGTTTAAGATAGGAATTATCAAGATGGGGAACATTGCCTCATCGCTTGTTGTTGACCTGGCACTAGATGAGATCGCAGAGAGGACCGATCTGGAGATAAAGGTATTAAGCTCAGGTCCCAAGATGGCTAAGAAGGAAGCGGAGGCATCAGCTGAGCTTAAGGCTTGGGCTCCGCAGCTGGTAGTAATAATAGGGCCAAACGCTGCCACGCCCGGCCAGACTGCGGCCCGCGAGATTTACAAAGGCATGCCCACAATCATAATCTCAGACGGGCCCACAAAGAAAGAGGCCCGGGATGCATTCGCGGTCGAGGGCTTCGGCTATATTATATTGCCTGTAGATCCCTTGATCGGCGCAAAGCGTGAGTTCCTCGATCCTGCAGAGATGGCGCTCTTCAACTCGGATGCTCTGAAGGTTCTCTCCATATGCGGCGGAGTCAGGCTAGTACAGGAGGAGCTAGATCTGGCAATGTCATCGGGTAGTACCAAGCTGCCGCAGATATTAGCAACTCCGGAGAAGTGCGCTGAGAGAATGAATTTTGGGAATCCCTATGCTCAGGCAAAGGCGGTCGGTGCTCTCTATATGGCCCAGACAGTAGCTACCATCGATTCGCAGGCATGCTTCCGGCTCAAGGAGCTTATGCCCATAGCGTTAGCTGCTGCTGCAGGCCACGAGGTCATGCGAGCCGCTTCCCGGCTGGCAGATGAGGCAAGGGAGCTTGAGAAAGCAGGAGATTCGGTCTCCAGAAAACCGCACGCTAGATCAGGCGAAATTTTGAAGAAGACTAAGCTGTTTGAGAAGCCTGAGAGGACTTGAATACTTTCGCCATGCATAGGTCATATATTTATAAAAGCCAGTCCAGTACATGATCGTAGTAGTAGATCGCACAGGCCCTACACGCTTCTGGGCGAGCGTGCGATCCTATTTTGTTATGCACTAAAATCCGATTAGGATTGATTCAGTGTTAACCGCTCTCTGGCAGCACAATAAAATGGTTAAAATGGAAAGATCTATACCTACCGAACACCAGTATTTCGGTTTACATGGCAATGCTCGAGATAAAGAATGTTTTCAAGTTTTTCAGGGCCGACGGGAAGGAGATGGAGGCTCTGCATGACATCAATCTGAGCATCAGAGAGAATGAGTTCGTATGTTTCATTGGCCCTTCCGGCTGTGGCAAGACAACGCTTCTCAGAATAATAGCAGGCCTTGAGGACCCAACATCGGGCGCTGTCTATATCAGTGACAAGCAAATAAAAGGACCAGGGCCCGAGAGGGGAATGGTTTTCCAGGAATACTCACTTTTTCCCTGGCGAACCGTCTTGGATAATGTCGCCTTCGGCCCGGAGCTAAAAAGGATTCCCAAAGATATGAGATATGAGGCTGCCAGGCAATACATCAAAATGGTCGGGTTGGAACGCTTTTCGGAGCGCTACCCTCATGAGCTTTCGGGAGGAATGAAGCAGCGTGTCGCAATCGCTCGCGCTCTTGTGAATGATCCTTTGGCACTTCTCATGGATGAGCCCTTTGGAGCATTGGATGCCCAAACAAGGAATATAATGCAATCCGAGCTTCTAAAAATTTGGCAGGAGGAGAAGAAGACAGTGGTCTTCGTCACACATAGCGTGGACGAGGCGATTTACCTGGCGGATAGAATAGTGATTATGTCCGCGAGACCTGGCCGCATTAAAGACGTGATTGAGATTAACATCTCTAGGCCTAGGAACAGAACTAGCCCAGAGGTGAACCGTGTTCGTGACCGTATATTATGCGATCTCCGGTCTGAGATTGTCAGCTGCTGAGGATATATCTTTTATACCGTGGAGTACATCTCAACTAAGAATTTGTTTTATGAGGTCGAGTCCTTGAGATCCAGGTGGATGGAGCTTCCGCGAAAGGTATTGATGGATGGCGGGGCCATAAATGAGGTAGCAGAGGTCTGTATCAGCCTGAGGTTGAAGGGAAGGGCACTGATAATAACGGGCCCGAACACTCGAAAGGTAGCTGGAGAATATATCTCAGACCTCCTGGAGAGCTTCGAGCCCGAGATCTATACTACAGACTCATCAAGCCTTGAGGAAGTCGACGATGCAGCGGTCGTCGCCCGCGAGATAGGCGCAGGGTTCATCATTGGCACAGGCGGCGGAAGATCGATAGATATCGCCAAATTGGCATCAGTCCGAGCGGATGTGCCCTTTCTAAGCGTGCCTACCGCAGCATCTCACGATGGCATCTGCTCTGCACAGGCATCTCTGAGTATAAATGGCGAAACTATGTCAGTCCCAGCCCAGGCGCCCCTCGCCATAGTTGCGGATACAAACATAATCTCCCGGGCCCCTGCAAGGCTCCTATCTGCAGGATGCGGAGATATAATATCCAACTACACAGCCCTTCTAGATTGGCAACTTGCACACCGCCTGAGAAATGAGGAATATAGCGAGTATGCTGCAGCGCTTTCCGATATGACAGCAAAAATGATAGTAAAGCTCGCGCCCACAATCCGCCCGGGCCTTGAGGAGTCCGCCAGGACGGTTGTTAAAGCCCTCATCTCCAGCGGCGTAGCCATGAGCATAGCAGGCTCATCCCGTCCAGCCAGCGGCTCTGAGCACAAGTTCGCCCATGCGATCAATCGTATAGCACCAGGAAAGGCTCTTCATGGAGAGCTATGCGGCATAGGCACTGTTATCGCGATGTATCTTCATGGAGGAGACTGGGAGATGATTAAGAGGGCACTCTCGTATGTTGGAGCGCCGACGTCTGCATCTCAAGTCGGCATAGACGAGAGTGCTGTCATCGATGCTATTATAAATGCTCACAAAATTCGTCCCGAGCGCTATACGATTTTGGATACCGGCATGACCCAGAAGGCCGCAATAAGAGCGGCAGAGGCAACGGGAATAATATGAAGCATATGGAACAAATCCAAATATAATAATTATATATTCAAGCTGATAAATGTGGAGGATTTAGTATGTCAGAAGCAGCTACCCAGATCACGCTGATAGGAATAAAGCTTGCAACAGTTGGAATGGAGTTCACATTCAATGGCCCAACGCCTGAATGTGATACGTGTAAGCTCAGGAACACCTGCATCAACCTTGAGCCGAATAGGAGATATAGAGTTCTTGGAGTCAAAGGAGAGCTCATACACGAGTGTCCAATACATGAGGCTGGCGTGCGTGCAGTTGAGGTAACCGAGAGCCCAATAATTGCAGCCTTCGATGCTCGGAAGGCATTTCCTGGCTCCAAGGTAGTCTTTGAGCCTGTGAAATGCGATAATAGAGATTGCAGCATGTACGAGATCTGTCACCCAGTTGGCCTGAAAGAGGGAGAGCGGTATACTGTAGTCGAAGTAGTAGGCGAATCCCCTGAGGAGTGCCCGCGAGGAAATGTTCTCAAGCTTGTGGAGTTCAGACGCTAGACTACCTTTGATCACATATTCAAAGAACATATTCATACCGGTAACCGATCTGTGCAGGAACAGATGCGGTTACTGCTCCTTCAGGCGAGAGCCTGAAGAGGCAAAAATAATCTCTCGTGCGGAGACCTTACGCATTCTAAAGCAAGGGTCTCTGAATGGCTGTACGGAAGCGCTCTTCTCTCTGGGCGAAAGCCCCTGGGCCATACATGGCTTTGAAGCTCTTATGGCCAAAGTTGGAAGGCAGGATTTAGTCGATTATCTAGTTGAGCTTTGCGAGCTTGCGATAGATCAGAGCCTTCTGCCGCATACAAATGCTGGCGTTCTCTCAGAGGAGGATCTTGCAACGCTTGCGCCCTATAACGCATCTATGGGACTGATGCTTGAAACGACCGCTAAAGTCGCTGCCCACAAAGAATCTCCCGGCAAGGATCCAATCCGCAGACTTTCTTTTATAGCAAATGCAGGTAGGCACAGGATTCCTTTTACAACAGGAATACTTATCGGCATAGGCGAGAGTCCGAGCGATCGGTTGAGCTCTCTTAAGGCGATAGCTGACCTTCACAAGAGATATGGCCATATCCAGGAGGTCATAATCCAGCCTTTGGACCCAAAGCATGGAACTGCAATGGCGGATTTCCCTCGGCCATGTTTAAGCGAAATTTGCGAGACCATTCATATGGCAAGAGAGATTCTGCCGGAGGATATTGCGATACAGGTTGCGCCCAATCTCGTTGATCCTACCCCAGCGATCGAGGCAGGAGCAAATGATCTTGGCGGGATAAGTCCTATCACCCCTGACTGGATCAACCCTGATAGACACTGGCCTAAGCTGGGTGATCTGAGGCTACAACTAAGGAACTACGATCTAAGGGAACGATTGCCAATATATCCGCTTTATGTGATGAAGGGCTGGCAAGGCAGCAGAACAACAGATCTGGTGAGAGAACTTGCCGGAGAGGATGGCCTACGGCGAGAAAGATATATCTTCAAAGCGGTGGGTGAATGGAAATTGTGAAGAAAAATAGGCTTGAGATTGGGATTAGCACTGGACTTGTGGCGATGTTGATAGTGCTAATATTGATAGTATCAATGGTGGCCCCTTCAGGGCTTAAATCTGCTGGATATTCTCTTGTCGTGCTCCTCTTCATGGCCTTAATGGGGTTTGCAGGGATAAAGCTAATCGATATACAGTGACTTGATATACGGTGACGCCAGATATAAATATAATAATACACATTTCTCCGTCGAGGTTTTCTGATGGCAGGGTTACTGGAAAGGCTTAAGTTCATTGGCAAATCCGGGGAGGAGAGCTACACCGAGATTGATCTCGATCAGTTTGCTGATGCTCGAGGCTCCCCCAGGGTAATGCTGAGATTGGTTGATCTGGATAATATCGAGATATTGCCTGAGATAAAGCAGGAGATATATGCAGGCAATATATTGCTTATCGATATAGCCGGCATGAAAAGAGATATGGCAGTCCTCGAAAAGGTGATAGCCGAGCTGAAGAAGACCGTCGAGGATGTCTCGGGAGATATCGTAGGGATCGGAGATGACCTCGTGGCAGTCGTGCCTGACGGCATAATGATAGATCGCGAAAAGATAATCGGAGGTAAAGATTGAAGTTAACAACTAAAGCATTCTGTCCCGTGTGCTCTTCTGAAATGGAGTTCAACTGGGAGACTGGAGATATTCCCTATTTTGGCGAGGCCATGATCATTGCAGGAATCTGCAACTGTGGCTACAGGCATTGCGATACCATATTGCTCAGCCAAAAGGAGCCTTTACGCTATTCTATGGAGGTCACAGAAATTGATGACCTGGATGCGAGAGTAATCCGATCATGCAGCGGAACCGTCAGGGTGCCTGAGCTTGGCGTTGATATTGAGCCAGGGCCTGCATCGGAATCATACATCTCAAATATCGAGGGCGTCCTCGATAGAATCGAGGATATAGTCCGGTTTGCAACAAACTCTGCCCGAGATGCCGGAAGTGTTGAGAGCACTCAGAAGGGCGAGGAGATACTGAATAATATTGAGCTCGCAAAAACTGGCAACTTCAAGCTAACTGTCATAATTGAGGACCCCCTTGGAAACAGCGCGATAGCCTCGGATAAGGCAGTTAAATCTGCTCTGACTGATGAGGAGATCGCAAACCTCAAGACGGGTATGGTAGTTCTGGACGTGTCAACTACCCATCCATTGAAGGAGACGGGCTTGTAACTGGGGTAAGATGTTTCCCCGCTACAATAGGCAGGTTGACTTCAGCCCTAAAAGCAATATTCATTGCTGCGATGTGGTCAGCAGGACCAGCGAATCCACAAGACTCACATCTAAACTCATCTCTGGTGGGTCTATTAGCCCTGGATACATGCCCACAGTCTCGTTTATAGGCTTCAGCAACCTTGGAAATGGCTCTAACCGCGAGCTGCGAGGGGAGATTGAACTTCTCTCGCACTTCATAGTAGATCGCTTTGTGAATCTCGATCTTATTGGCCGTATGCATCTGGAAAGCAATTCCCGCAATAAAATTACAGGCTTCATTAAACCGATGCATAGTATCCAAGAGCATTTGGTACTGCTCTGGACTAGGATCAAGTTTCACCATCATGGTCTGAAGCATTGTACTGAATATATCCTTCAGTGGATATATAATCTCAGTATGCCGCGAAAGTATTCGTGGAGCATACCCAATTCCTCCCGTCCACTAAAGGAAGCGGGTCTCCTTGGTGATTACCTATGATCATTCTCAGCGGCGGCACAGGCACGCCCAAACTTCTTTTGGGCTTAAAAGAGCTTCTAGCGCCGTCTGATCTATCTGTTGTTGTAAACACTGCTGAGGATATGTGGATATCAGGGAACTTTGTATCTCCTGACGTAGACACTGTTCTTTATACCCTGGCAGGCATCATTGATGATACAAAGTGGTGGGGGATAAAGGGCGACAGCTTTCACACCTATGAGTTCCTGCGCACCCTTGGCAGACAGGAGATCTTAGCGCTGGGAGATAAAGACAGAGCAGCGCATATATTTCGTTCAGAAATTTTAAGGAACGGCGAAAGCCTTAGCGATGCCACCGAAGCACTTGCAAGAGCACTTGGAGTAAAACAAAGGGTCCTTCCGATGACTGATGATCCCGTATCTACCATTATTACTACCCAGGAAGGCGAGATGCATTTCCAGGAGTTCTGGGTAGGGCATAAAGGCATACCGGAGGTTTTATCCCTCAGGTTTGAAGGGATTGAGAATGCACGGCCCAGCCCAGGCTTCTTAGAGCTTCTCAGTAGAGATGATACAGTCATAATAGGGCCAAGCAATCCAGTTACAAGCATAGGGCCGATCCTAGCTTTGCCGGGCGTTCGCGAAGCCCTTCTAGGGAAAAAAGTAATAGCAATAAGCCCTCTTATAGGGGATAAGCCAATCAGCGGACCAGCAGCCAAGTTTATGAGGGCCAGTGGTGTTTCGTCAAATGACGAAGGAGTTGCTGCAATGCTCGGAAGAATTGATACTTTCGTGGTTGACCCGATGAGCGGCTATCCAGGAAAGGGCAAGAGGCTGGATACTCTTATGAGGAACCAGGAGGATAGCATTCGGCTTGCCAGAGAAGTGCTTGAGCTGATCTGATGTTCTTGGGCGTAGATCATGGGACGACGGCTATAAGGTTTGCGACGCCGGAAGGAAACTGTTTTGAGCTCCCGAGAAAGGAGGCGAGCAGCCTCTCCTCTGAGGAGATAATCGCGAGGATAAGGCATCACTTTAACCTCGATAATGTTGAACTAGTTGCCCTCACATACTCCATGGGCGACGGCCTGACGAAGATAGTAAGGCTTGAGAACGCATCCAATCGCGGGCTTATCCAGCAGGATGGCGCTGGCCTTCATGTTGGCGGCGGCACGAAGGTATTCGATGCCATAAAAAACTCGGGATGGCCTGCGGTGCTTCTGCCCGGGATACATAGAAGAAGCGATATTGACCCTAGGCTGAAGGTCTTTTCTCACGACATGAGCCCCGAAAAGGTGGGCCTTGCATATGGTATTTTTCGTAAGGGGGTAAAGAGCTTCATTGTATCAGATGCAAGTTCTAACACTGTGACCTTCGGAGTTCTCAATGGAAAGATCATTGGAGCCATCGATGCGCCCATTTTTGCTCCAGGCTTGACACAAGGTCCCCTGGATGTTGAAGCAATCAGAAATGTGGATGCAGGAATGATGACTGCAAACAAGGCATTCACCTGCGGCGGGATACTTCAAAAGATGGGGGTAGGATCGCTTGAGGATTGCAGCGCTCCGCAAAGAAAGCATGCGCTTGAGTCTCTTGCCTTATTTGTAGCGATGGAGATTTCTGCCATGACAGTCCTGCTGCGAGATCTTGGAGAACCGACGCCTAAGCTTTTCCTGGCGGGCAGCCCTGCAAGCCTCATCGAAAGACGCGTATCTGAGCTTCTGTATAGCGAGGTATGCTCTCTTGGCAGGTGCGCTTCTGCCAGAGGATGCGCCTGGATTGCGGAGGATATCTTCGCCGGGGCTGAAAGCATCCTCGGCATAGATGTGGATGAGCAGGCAAGGCACACTCCAAGGGCTAATCCTAAACCCATAAAAGAACTTCTCACTTGATGATTTTTGAAGCAAAAAGAAGATTTCGTCTGGGTAACGATACATCTCCGAGCATCTAGACCAATAATCGCTTCATGTGCCCTTTGTGGTCTTTGTATCCTTTGTGGTGAATTTAGTTTTTTTATTGCTGCCGAACGAACGAGATTCAACCACAAAGAACACAAAGGACACAAAGAACGTACAGAGGAACACTTAAATCTGGCAGGACACGACTTTGAAGGATTTTTCGTACATGAACGTCTGCTGAACCCCACCCAAAGACTTCAAGTATTCATGATCCGTCCACGGGAAATAGTGAAGAGCCAATTTTCAAGATTAGGTTTTTAAGAAGCGAGTGTAGTAACCGCAAGATTAATGATTTTATTCTGGAAATATTCTACCTGCTTTGGGAATAGAAAGGCGGCAAAAGTGCATGAATAGATCCGGTTTGAAGATTGCAAACACTGAGAGAGATCAACAAAAAAGAGCCGAGAGAGACCAGCAGAAAAAGGCCATACTTAAAGAGGTTGGATGGGCTTATAATGATCTTCAATGGTTCTCTGATGAGGAAGCAGAGCGGGCTAAAGAGCAGAGGAATAAGCTTCTGAAGGCTCTGTCAGGCTGGATTACTTATAGCTTTCAAGGGAGCAAACAGCACTCGGGACCACTCTCTCCCGGCTGCTCTATCTGCGGCAACGGCGGCTGGGATTGCAACTACATTACCCAGAAATGCTCACGAAAATGCTTCTACTGCCCTCAAGATCGTTATGTTAAAGATGAGAGCGGCTCAATAAGTGAAGGGTTTGCATTCAAAGACCCAATAGCGCATATAAGTTATCTGAAGACATTCCAGATCAGTGGCGTAGGGTTTTCAGGTGGAGAGCCTCTTCTGGTGCTTGATAAGCTATTGGCCCATATCAGGGCTATACGAAGGGAATTCGGGAACTCAATATATTTGTGGGTTTACACAAATGGCGATTTCGTAGATAGCGGTTCCTTGGAGAAACTACGTCAAGTTGGATTGGATGAAATCCGTTTCGATCTGAGTGCTCGAGATTACGACTTATCACCTGTTATTCTTTCAAAAGAATATATACCTACAGTGACAGTGGAAATCCCAGCGCTCCCTGAGGATTATGACCAATTAAAGGATTTACTGCCAGAGATGGAGGCGATTGGAGTTAATCACCTCAATCTTCATCAGCTAACAACAACCGAGCATAATTATAAGGCGCTCTCCCAGCGTAATTACCACTTCCTTCATATACCCCGGATTCCTGTCTTCGAGTCGGAGATCTGCGCTTTAGAGCTGCTTTTATTTGCACGCCAGCATCAGATTAAGCTGCCGATCAACTATTGCTGCCAGGTTTATAAGAATCGATTCCAGGGTCGTGATATTAGAACCAGAAAAGGCAGAGTAACACAGAAGGGATATGAGGAAATCACAAATGCAGGGTATATTCGCTTGTTAACTGTTCCAGGATCAACAGATAAGATCGAAAGCTTAGCCAAATGTCTGATAGAGAACCACTGCTCCGCCTCCTTGTGGCAGTGCAACGATAAGAGAACAGAGATAGCTATCCATAGCAGCTTGCTCCCTCATGTGGATCGATCATCTTATGATCTGTCGGTTTTCTATCTTGAGCCAAGAATCAAACTGAAGGATGCTGATGCCGGCATATTTGAAGAAAATATAGTTCCAGACAACAAACTGGTCCATTATGGAATTGGCTGGAGCAAGATGGCAATCGAGAGCTGGTTCAAGCTCTATATGCAAAAGATGAGCTACAGAGATGTTAGCCGTTACTTGGCGAAGCATTATCCCAATATAATCAAAGCAAATGGTGCCTTATCCAGTTCACGAAAAGAGACTGACGATCTAAGAAAGTGCGCCAAATGGGAAGAATTGGAAAATGGATTATCGGAAGTGTTTTAGATTTTTATGGATTCGGATTTTGAGAAATCGGTATCGGATCTGGAATCAAGAGCCAAAAGCGAAAACGCTGCCGCCTTGAAGAAAGAGGTTGAAGAAGCATTGCATATTGCTGAAGCAGCAGGTGCCGACCCGGAGATAATTGACCGCCTGGATGGGCTTATCATCATTCTCACAGAGGCATCTCGCGAAAATGTCTGTACCAATACCAAATGCCCTCATTATAACAGGAAATGCCGAATGCGATGATATAAAATGATCCTGGCCTGGTGCCAGGACCAGATAGAAGAGATTTTCTAGATCTACCTCGGCTGTGACCTACTATCAGACCACTTGCTGATGAAGTAGGGCAATGCTGTTGTACCGATTATCGATAATACTACAGCGATCAGCTGGTCAGTGATGCTGGATGGTTCGAATACTGGCATTCTATTTTCACCTCCTCGAAACCTAATGCATTATCGAAAGCGCTACGGCTACTACTACAAAGATCACAGCAACTGCTATGATCATTTCCTTAACCTCTGGGAGAGGATTATATTCCTTGCCGCGCTTTGGATTATGCTCCACCACCCATGTAATCCATTTTTCGTGCTGAAGCATCGCATCGCTCTTTACAAGTGCCATCAATATCACCTCGTTTATATATGACAATGGTAATTGGAATTCCATTGCCAAAACCTTTTACGGCTCTTCAGACCTTGCCAGGTGCTTTCCGCCCGGCATCGACCTGTAAATCTGCGATTCCTTTGAGATTAGCCCTTTTGCTTGAAGTCTCTGGATCTCTGAGGCTACAGATTCTGCGCGCTGCATGAACTGATCTGCTACAAGCTCTTTCAGCTTTCCCTTATCCACAGCGCTGCCTTTGCCGATGCCTGGGCAGCTCTGATTATATCTTATGTTGAGCAGCATATCGCCACTTGGCATCGTTTCCTCCTCCACTCGGAAGGGAAAGAGCCTGCATGCATTCGGTCGGACGGAATATACACTGCAGCCATCATTATAGAGGACACAAAGAGTGTCCTTCCGGCTCTTCATCACAGGCAGATCGAGTATCACCCTACTGCCTGAATCCTCGACCTTGACGCAGCATCCATCATACTCGTATAGCGTATCCACGAAATCCTTCGGCTCCATTTTGGCCCTTCGGCCTATTTTATCGATATCCTTCTTGGTCAGATAGATCAGGTTTGACTTCTCCCAGAACTCCTTCAGCCTGTCGCCCGGAACCAGATCATCGAACTCTTGCGGGCGCCGATGATGGCAGCATGAGCCGCATCTCTGGCACTGGAACCTGATGTCATCGAAGTCTACTCTGATCATGACCCTTGGCAAGGGGCCTCCTCAAAGGAAAAGAAGGCGCCTAAAGCGTCTTCTTCCTGGGGTGATCCTCCGTCATGACCTTCAGGCCAAGCTCCTCAGCGGACTCGGACTTCATGATATCAACCATCGCGGCTGCAGGGAAGATCATCGGAGCATTCTCCATTGGGCCGTAGAGGTAAAAGTCTGCGCCCAAGATTCCTGCGCACAGATTGGAGCCGATATCGACAGGTGCAAAGGCTTCTTTATGCGTTTTCTTCCACTTCTTCATCCAGTCCCATGCAGAGGCTGCGTTGTGGAATCCGCCACCTACAGGTAGGCCTAACTGTGCCTTGACTGCGATGCATGCCCTATATGTGGCGCCTGAGCCGGCACCCAGAGGCATTGCGGCTGTATCGAGAAGGATCCTTGTGATTCCGGCATCCTTGGCGTACTCCAGCATGCCCTTCTTGGCACCACCGGCTGGTTTGGTGAGGACATTCATCTTTCCAACAGTTCCCTTCTCCATTGCGTTGAAGGCAAGCACGATGGCTGCATCGAGATCGCTCTCCTTGACCGCGGCCAGCTCCTCTGGGGTGATGGAAGCGTTGATGGAGTTATGGATGGCCCTATCTGCTACGCCGATCTCTGTTGCATACTTGACGCCGAAGGCCCTTACCGCAGGTGCGGATGAATCGATCAGGAACGGGTAATCGGAAATGCCGACGAACCAATCGATCTCCTTCTGCATGGCCTCATTGCTCTCTGCCACTATCTGGTTCATACAGGAGTTGCCTGTGAGATCGCTCATCTCTACCTGTGTGTTCCAGAGCTTCTCAGCAGCAGCGGCATCGAAGACTCCGTGCTCCGGATCCGATACGATCTTGTGCCTGGCATAGAACATGGTGCCTATGCAACATGTGGGGTACTCGCCAGGCTGGCCCCCAACTTGGAACTTACCGAACTGGAAGACCTCTTGCTTCCTATCAAACTTGAACATCTTAAATCACCTTTGTCCAATGGCCCGCATATACGAATAGAATAAATGCTAGCATTATTAACAGTCCTGCGCTTGCACCGTAGGCTACTCCGAGGTCTCTGCCGATTGATTTCCCGGCCCTCATGAACTTCTCAGCCGAGTAGAACTCGATCTTCTCATCGATCTTGTCAAGCCTTGCCATCAATTCTTTGAATTGGTCTTGATCGACTACGGCTACAGGTATTGCTTGCTTCTCATCTGCCATAGCTCACACCCCCCCTTTGAATATGAAGAAGGGCCCGAACATCATCAATATTGCAAAGACGAACCCTATGGCAAATCCGATTGAGACAGTTGCAATGACTCCTGAGCTTAGCTTCGTTTCCCTGGCCAATAGCTGCGCCTTCCACTTGATATCCTCAACCACATCATCGAACATATCCATATTGGGATCGATGACGGTCGGCAGGCCTTGACCATAGACAACCTCTTGTTCATCTGCCATTTTACAACCCTCCTGCGAAGTGCAAGATCATTCCAAGGAGCAGAAGGACCATCGTCATGCCGAGAACTATGCCTTCTATCTTCCCTGCATAGATTCCTGCCTGAAGCTTATTGAGGAGGCCTGAAGTAGTCACTGCTGCATCCTGCATACGCATTCTCGACCTGATCTCAACAACCTCTCCGGCGAGCGCCCTTTGACCATGTACTTCCTCTTCAGCCCCACCCTCTTTGATCTCTATCCTCATCGGCTCGACATCGAGGGCTCCTGGGTCCTGAGATACCAGCTCCTTGATCTTGGCGCTGATTGCACCCATATCCTCAGTGTTCATCATATTGATGGGCTTGACCTGAGCTTTGATACGTTCTATCGACTCTTCAGTCAAGTTCTGGATGAAGGGTATGGCGCCTGTAGAGCCAACGATCTTTCCTTCCTTATCGATTCCATTTGTTAGGAACGCTTCCGCGCATTGCCCGGTGATGTGACCCTTGACCTCCATTCCCGTTAGTATCAGATATCTGATGTTGGGGTTGGAGACCAGGTTGGCTGTCATCTTTTCGATGCCTATGTTCTCTGTCTTGCATGGCCCGACGAGGGCAGCTCCGGCTGCTAAAAGGTCAGAGCCCTTGAGGTGAGAACCGCATGTACAGACAGCCACAGGGCTTTCAGGATTTCCTGCCTCATACTCGCCAGTTATCAGGGGCCATGGCTCCGTAGGCTTCTTTTTGAGCGCCATTTTTATGCGCCTCCTGTTGTCGGATAAATTGCGGCCTTAATCAACGCTATTCCAGCCGGGCTAGCGAACAACGTGCTTATCAGCAATACGAACGATACTACAAGGCCGATGATGATCCCCATCCACACATTGGTATAGAGGCCGCCTATGTAAGATGCCTTGCCTCTGTTGGGGTAGGACTCCATCAAGTCGGCGTCCGGCACAAGCTGGTTCATAAGGTCATCTGCAATCCTGTCAAGCCTTTCTACCTTAGGGTACAATGGATCCAAGGCATACTGGACGGCGTCCTCCCTCTGCTGCGAGATAACGCCCTTAAGGGGATCGAACAGAAGACCAAGTTCTGGTGATACTCTAACAATTCCCATTTACATGACCTCCTTTAGAGTGCACTCGGCGGCAGAAGCCCTGTTCCAACAACTTTTGCGGCATCCATCGCGGCCAGCCTGAAGTACCAGATGTAAGTATAGTACCAGAGCGCAAAGCCCACTACTATCGTTACCAAGCCAGACATAAGGCCAAGCGTCAGTATTGAGCATATGCCCAAGGCAATCATTGCAACTCCACCGACCATCAGGCCATCCACTAGCGTCCTATCTTGCTTCTCATCGGGTCCAAGATTGGCGTTGAACGGATGGAATATGGCCATTCCGCCCAGGATGAAAATCATAGCAAGGAAGCCTGTGTTGAAGATATCCTTTACAATGATGTTGTAGCCTAGAGACCCTGATACGGTAATGCTCCATGCCAGGAGGGCCAAGGTTGCTGCTCCCGAGATATCTGTCAAACCCTCTTCCATTATGGGAATGTTGAACTTGATGACCTTATTGCAAATCGTGCCGATAATATAGCCGAATATCAGCGAGGCGATAAGGGCTACGATTGCGCCAGCGAATCCAAATCCTATCTGCTCAGCGATATTCAGGCCAAACAGTGAAGCGACTGATGCCATTCCAATGGCCAGCATTCCCATGGATGGGACACCTGTTCCAAGGCCATAAGCACAAATCCTGCGGGTAGCGTTAGCGCCCCACAGAACTGCAAATAGAGCTGCCAGAGATCCCAAGAAGGAGAATACAGTCGTATGAAGTGCGCCATTGAGGATATAGGCCAGATATATTCCGACCAGAGACCCTACGATGCCGTAGATTCTGAGCTGCTGCGGTTCAAGCTTAAATCTCCTAGGTGCCGGAACCATTTCAAACCCCTCCTATAGGCTGAATGAGCACAGCCATGATTGCGAGAAGTATACCAGCAACTAAGCTTGCCTTAAAGGCAGCAGGCCACTTCTTGAACTTGGGGTCATGGAATCCTTCAATGGTTCCCTGGATGTTCCAGGATGGAAGGACTGCGTTCACGAAGAATATTCCTATGGCGAAGATTGCGCTTTCAGCAGGGTTGTTGGTGATGAGCACACAAGGATAGTAGATCATAGCACCGCCGACACCGCCGAGTAGCGCTCCGATGGTTCCTGTAACGAAGCAGACCGTCGGAATGCCCTGGCCGACTGTTCCCGGAGCCACGTATGGTGGCTGAGACCAGCCGGTTATCGGATCATAGTTTACCTTCGCAGAGGCCATGGGACAGCCCACTGCGTAAGCGTAGATGAAATCGCCAGTGAGCATCGTGGCATCCATCATGATCATGGAGCCTACTGCGCCTGTTGCAATAATCGGCCATATATTATGTGTGACTGACATCATCAGGCCAGCTGATAGGAGGCCCGTAAGACCCGATCCAGCTGCCAGGGTAACTGTACCTGTGCCGATACCTGTAGCCTGTGCCATTGCTGCCGGCGCGCCGCCGACAGGGACGAAGTGAACGCCCACGCTTACCAGAAGGCTGCCGGCTATGATATCAAGCATGTACATAATTGTGTTAGCATCAAAGATCATGCAGCTATATCCCCCTTATAGCCTGGATACGGCCCATACTTTTTCCGTGCAGATAGTTCAAGATAGAAGTTATACACGTTCATCATAATTACAAAGAATACACCCATAGCGATTGCATAAGGAGCCTGTGTGACTGGGTCAAAGACGGTTGTTCTCCAGTTGTCTAGGAACACAGTCAATCCCATACCAAGGCCTGTGCACGGTCCGCCGAACTTGGCGCAGAACCAGGCATTATCAATGGTATTTCGCAGTCCTGCTTCAGCCTTCCTGACGATCTGTCCTGAAAGCATGGTGTTGAGGCCCTGACCGAATAGCCTCCACTGGAACTCACGCTCGCCGCCGTAGTGGATATCACCCACGGACGATCCAATTGCTCCGACTGTTATTCCCCAGATCAGGGCAATGACGGGCAGCGGGAAGGGGTGATGAGGTGCCAGCACGTAGGCCTGAATATATGCGACAGTTACAAGACAGAATGATGTGATCCATACGTGCGCCATGATGGATGTAGTCGTATACCTTACAATATCCAGGTAGATCCATTGGTTGAACCTGGACTGGCTGGCGCTTCTGCCAAAGTATGCGCTCGTAGCCATAACACCGTCAACTAGGGCTGCAAATGATGCACCCGCAGCAATTGCGAAGAGTGCAGGCATATGGTAACCCTCGATGAGCACGTATGCTACTATTCCTGCGCATGCGCACCATAGTGCGTTCGATGGCGGCTCGCCTGCAATAGCCTTGTTGTAAATCCTGTGGGGATTTCCAACCTGAGCTGCCAGCTGCACCTGCGAGTTCGGATTGCTTTGAGAACCTATATCAGAATCAATATCCTCAGAAGCACCCGAAATAAACGCAAGGGCACCAATGCCAGCAACGAGCCCCATGCCAAATGCGTCCATTTTTCCATTCCTCCTTTTCATATTTGCCAATTCTATAATTGCTCGATATAAAATCGGCTATGACGCTGTCCGTATCATTTACCCGAACTTATAAAGCTTTCGCGGGTGGTGTACAAGCCAGCATTATGCCTATTTGTTGGGTTTTGAGGTCCTCCTTCTTAGCTATATTCAAGTCTATAAAATCATAAAACTACCAGTCCAGCAAAAAAGCGTCCAGAGATTTTAGATGATCCTTGGTTGATCTTACCATTGTTTATTATCTTTTTCGAACGAATGCCACAAAAATAGCTAATAGTTGTTAATTATCAATAGCAATTCTGTCAGTTAGCCGCTAGCAAAGTAGAAAGCAACAAGGCTAGTTAGCCAACGATTAAGAGCCCTTTCTAAGTTATCGCGATAACTCTACCATGGCTCCCTTTTTGCACCGATTCTATAGCCGATGATATTCGTTAGCCGGTGCAGTATCGGCGTTATTATCAGCACTATTAATAATACCATAGGAGTAAAGTTCTTCTCAAACCAGATGGGCGCAAGCAGGAATGTAAGAATCCAGCTCCCGAAGACGAAGTCGAGCTGGTCTATGATAAAGAGAGGAGCACCCCGCTTAAGACCTAGCCTGCGCTTGAAGAAGCTTGCTATGATATCTCCAAGCATAGACCCAAGGGATAGACCCATCAATATTGGAAGCTGCCCAATGCCTGAGCCAAAGGCTGGAAGGCCTAGGCTTGGAGCTGCCTGATTTAGCAAGAGACCTGCCAGGATGCCGCAGGCGATGCCCGCAATCGTCCCCCGAAAGGTCTTGCCGTCGCCCATAATGCGCCTGCCGTCCTGGAACGTCCTCCCTAGATCTAAGGGTGTACCGCCGCCGAAGATAACAGCGCAGTTATTGGGCAGATAGGCAGGCAGCATCAGCCAGAATGCAGTTATCAAGACGTTCATAGTTGCTCTCTTATACTTGCTCTCTAGAAGCCTCTCGCCTACACTCCGATATATGAAATTATCTATGAATCGTAATAGGACCGTCATCGGGAGTTTATTTTTCCTGGCTGTTGGCTGCCATAGGGATATTTCGATCGAAAGAGTTAAGTTTAACCTGCGCTTCCTCAAGCGAAAGCGTCGATGGTCTAGTGGCTATGACTTGGGCCTTCCATGCGAGAAGAGTTCTGCGAAGCAAGCCTACAACCCGGGTTCGAATCCCGGTCGACGCATAGACTTTTTCTTTTTAAATTTTTTCTTGCGTTGAATGTCGAATCGCTTTTCGCTAGATTTATATCCTAGTTAGACGAGTCAACCTTTATGTATTCTGGAGGCGAGATCTCCAATGCGAGAGGACTTCTCGCAGAGAAAATTGCTGGAGAGATCACCTTATCTCAAAACCCCGGCGAAACACTCAGGAAGTGGCGCAGGAACTTTGGCATAACGCAGACAGACTTATCCAACCATCTAGGTATTTCTCCATCGGTAATATCTGATTATGAAAGCGGCAGGAGAAGATCTCCTGGAATAATGATTGTCAGCAGAATAATAGATGCGCTGTTGAAGATAGACGAGCTGCGCGGCTGCAACATCCTCCGAACTTACGAGAGCATCTTCGGAGATATGATTGGAATGGATGCGATCTGCAGCATATGCGAGTATCAGGAGCCGGTGCTTCTTTCGGATATAGTGGCGAAGTTGGATGCTATTGTGGTCTTTGGCAATATCAACATCTCTATTTGGGGCTACACAATCATAGACAGCATGAAAGCTATAGTCGAGCTGCTGCCTGATCAGTTCCAAAAGATCTATGGACGAAGCACTGCCCGTGCACTGATCTTCACTGGAGTGAATTCAGGCAAATCGCCGATGGTTGCTGTTCGGGTAAGCAACCTCAAGCCGGGCGCCGTAATCCTGCAGGGACTGGAGCCATCAGATGTAGATTCTATAGCTGTTAAAATCGCCGAGGTTGAGAATATACCCCTTCTAACGACTCATTTTTCTGTGGATGAAGTCTCCAGCGCTCTGAACAAAAGGTGAAGCTTTTGGTCTCAGGTATAGTAAGCTACGGCGTTTATATTCCCAGATATAGAATACGGGCGGATGAGATCGCTAGGGTCTGGGGTGATGGGGAGGATATCTCTGCAAGCCTGCGCGTCTTTGAGAAATCAGTACCCGACCTTGACGAAGATGCAGTGACAATTGCTGTCGAGGCTGCAAGGAATGCGCTCATGCGTGCCGACCTAGACCCACGTAGAATTGGTGCAATCTATGCGGGATCTGAGAGCCACCCTTATGCAGTCAAGCCCACAGGCACGATAGTAGGAGAGGCCATATGCTGCTCATCGACATTTACAGCCGCAGATTTCGAGTTCGCCTGTAAAGCAGGCACCGCTGCCATCCAGGCATGCATGGGCCTAGTGGGCTCCAACATGATCGATCTAGGACTGGCGATAGGATCTGACGTAAGCCAGGGAGCGCCAGGCGATATGCTGGAGTACACGGCTGCAGCAGGAGGCGCGGCATACATCATAGGGAGCAAGGATCTGGCAGCCGAGATAGAGGGCGTTTATTCCTTTACAACAGATACGCCTGACTTCTGGAGGCGCGAGGGCATGCCTTATCCTGAACATAGCGGCCGGTTTACGGGCGAGCCTGCATATTTCAAACATGTAACCTCCGCCGCAACAGGCCTAATGGAGCGCCTCGGGACCAGCCCGAGCGATTATGATTACGCGGTTTTTCACCAGCCCAACGGCAAGTTCCCTGTTCGCGTTGCCAGGAAGCTGGGCTTTACAAAGGAGCAGATAGAGCCCGGGCTAGTGGTGCCAATGATAGGAAACACCTATTCGGGCTCATGCCTGATTGGTCTCGCAGCGACGCTAGATGTGGCAAAGCCGGATGAGAGGATATTCGTGACAAGCTTCGGCTCTGGCGCGGGCAGCGATGCATTCAGCATAGCTGTAAAGGACAGGATAGAGAATATCCGCGCAGGAGCCCCGAGCGTGCGCGATTACATAGGCAACGCCCAGTATCTCGATTACGCCATGTATGCCAAGCATAAAGGCAAGTTGAAAACATGAGATCGGTATCTATCATTGGCATCGGTTGCACAAAGTTCGGAGAACGCTGGGATGTCTCACTGCGCGATATGGTGGCCGAGGCAGGCGTCATGGCAATGGACGATGCCAGTATCATGGGCGAGCAGATCGATGCCCTCTACGTCGGCAACATGAGTGGCGGGAGGTTTATCGATCAGGAGCATATCGGCGCGCTCATCGCAGACTGCGCAGGTCTTTCCAGGCTTCACATCCCCAGCACTCGTGTAGAGGCAGCATGCGCCTCAGGTGGTCTTGCTCTCCGACAGGCAGTACTCGCAGTTGCAAGCGGCTATCAGGATATTGTAATAGCTTCTGGTGTCGAAAAGATGACGGATGTCTCATCAGGCACAGCTGTTGATGCATTGGCGGCGGCCGCAGATAGAGAGTGGGAGTGCTTCTTCGGAGCAACCTTCCCCGCGCTCTATGCCATGATGGCCAGACTCCATATGCGAAAATATGGAACAACTCACGATCAACTTGCCCAAGTTGCAGTGAAGAATCACCATCACGGAAATCTAAATCCTATTGCCCAGTACCATGTGGAGATCAGCATCGATGACGTCGATAGATCTCCTATGGTGGCCGATCCTTTACATGTTCTCGATTGCTCACCTATTTCCGATGGCGCTGCCGTCGTTATCCTTGCCCCCACAGATATAGCCCAGAAGTACTCAGACACGCCTATAAAAATTATCGGGAGTGGCCAGGCGAGCGATACACTTGCGCTACATGACCGTCGAGATTTGACTACTCTCGATGCCACAGTCCATGCTGCCAAAAAAGCATTCAGCCAGGCGAAGATAGGACCGGGCCAGGTGGATATTGCCGAGGTACATGATTGCTTCACTATAGGCGAGATCCTTGCAATCGAGGATCTGGGTTTCATCGAAAAGGGCCAGGGTGGCAAAGCCGCCGAGGAGGGGATCACGGCCCTTGGCGGTCGTCTGCCCATAAATACCTCAGGCGGGCTTAAGGCATGCGGCCATCCAGTGGGCGCGACAGGCATAAAGCAGGCATATGAGATTGCATTGCAGCTTCGAGGCGAGGCTGGCAAACGACAAGTAGATGAGGCGGAAATTGGACTTACGCATAATGTGGGAGGATCCGGGGGAACTGCCATAGTCCATATCCTATCGAGGTAATCATGGCAACCCATACCCTTTCGAGGTAATCACGGCAACCCATACCCTTTCGAGGTAATCATGGCAATCCATACCCTTTCGAGGTAATCATGACGACTCATGCGCCCAGGTTCTGGAGGTGTATACCTCAGAGATACAGCCTTATCGGAACACATTGCTCAAACTGTGACGAATATTTCTTCCCACCCAGGAATATTTGCCCCAACTGTAGGAGAAACGCGCAACTAGAGGAGCACAAGTTCAAGGGAACTGGCACTGTTATTACTTTTACTATCATTCATAGCGCCACAGAGGACTTCGAGAGACAGACGCCCTACTATTTGGCGATCATTGAACTCGATGAAGGGCCAAGGCTGACAGGTCAGATAGTCCCCAGTTCCAGCGAAGTTAAAATAGGCATGCGCGTGAGACCTGTCTTCAGGATTCTTGGCAAGGAAGGAGATAGAGGCATAATTTATTACGGCACGAAGTTTACACCACTTGAAGAGCCAACCTCCTCAGAGAAGTAAAAGAGATTTTTCCTGTCAACAATACATTTGAATCATTCATCAAAAAAGGCTTAAAGACCTAGCTATAGCCGTAAGATCTTTCAGAGATAGGCGAAAAAATGGAGTCTGCATGGTCGCTTCCTACTGCGACCATGACGGGACTTGTTTTAACAATCATATCCCCTTTTCTAATATCCATCATAAGCTGGTCAAGCTTGGGCCTGCCTTCGGCCTGCATGACCAGGAAGAAGCTGAACTCTCCGAAGAGATGATAAATATCCTTTATCTCCGATCGTTTTTGCAAAGCTCTATACGCAGATTTTTCATATCCGGGTCTAACCTTGATCATAGTTAATCCTATTACCACGACTAAATTCCCCCACTGTAAACTCCATTTTTCACTGCTTGATTAATACTTTTCGCCTGAGCTTGTGCAATCCCTGGCGAAGGATTGATTTTTTCTAACTAATCATATATAAATTTTTGTGATCTATTATGTATACTTATGCATGCAACCCCTTGCTAATCGATCCCTTACGAGGATATTACAAGAAGTATCGTAGAATATACGCCCAATTGCCTGATTATTTGCTCAATGGTAAAATTGCCTCAATGCCAATCTTTATAGGTTATGAGTTCCATTTAAGATTATGAGGACCGACTGATAAGGTCTATGGCCCTCGATATGTTTACTATGGAATGCCAAGGTGGCGGAGCGGCCACGCAATTGCCTGCAGAGCAATACCACTCCGGTTCAAATCCGGACCTTGGCTTCTTACGATTTTTACTGCGAGATTATAAAAAATTTTATATCATAGATTTGAATCTTCATAAGATGATATCCTGTGACAGGACAGAGCCTAGTGTGCCCATAAATCAATAAATAATATTGGCTGGATATAAAATAGAAAAGCTTATATTCGGCCAGGTTATTTCATTATGGTCCTAATTATTCAGGAGGTTTAATCAGTTTTGAGCGATGCAACAAGCTATGACGCGAGCAATATCCAGGTGCTTGAAGGCCTCGAGGCTGTGAGGCGCAGGCCATCGATGTATATAGGCAGCACTGATGCCTTGGGCTTACACCATCTTGTATACGAGGTGGTAGATAATAGCGTGGATGAGGCTCTTGCAGGCTATTGCGCCGAGATAAACGTCATACTCAACAAAGACGGCAGCGCCTCCATCAGAGATAATGGTCGCGGAATACCCGTGGACATTCATTCTCAGTATAATCGCCCTGCACTCGAGATTGTCATGACTATGCTTCACGCGGGCGGCAAGTTCGATCATGAATCCTATAATGTATCAGGCGGATTGCATGGTGTGGGCGTTTCCGTAGTTAATGCCCTCTCAGAATGGCTAGAGGTTGCTGTCAGAAGAAACGGCAAGATTTATTGGCAGAGATATGAGCACGGCAATGTGGCATCTGAAGTCGAGGTTAGAGGAACATCTAATGATACAGGCACCACAGTCACATTCAAGCCAGATCCTACGATCTTTGAGGAAACAGATTTTAACTTTGATGTGCTCTCTGCGCGACTACGGGAACTCGCCTTCCTGAACTGCGGCTTAAAGATAACTTTAATGGATGATCGTTCTGGCAAGGAGAACTCCTTCCAGTACGCAGGCGGCATAGTTTCATTCGTGGAGTACCTCAATAAGAACAAGGAGGTTCTGCATCCACCCATATGCTTCTCCAGGGATAAAAATGGAACCCATGTTGACATATCGATGCAGTACAACAACTCCTATAACGAGAATATATTCTCTTATGCAAACAACATCAATACTCGTGAGGGCGGCACTCACCTAATGGGCTTTAGGGCGGCACTCACAAAAACTGTGAACGAGTATGCTAAGAATAGCAAGCTTCTGAAGAACGATGACAAGCTTTCGGGAGAGGATCTTAGGGAAGGGTTAGTAGCCGTTGTAAGCGTTAGGCTTTCTGACCCCCAGTTCGAGGGCCAGACAAAGACAAGACTTGGGAACAGCTCCATTCGAGGTTTGATCGAATCGATGGTATCAGAGGGGCTTGCCGAGTACTTCGAGGAGAACCCTGAGGTTGCAGTAGCCATCGTCTCCAAAGCAACAGATGCGATGAAGGCTCGTGAGGCGGCTCGAAAGGCAAAGGAGCTAACCCGCAGGAAGAACGCTCTATCGGGCGGGGGACTGCCAGGAAAGCTTGCAGACTGCTCGGATAACGACCCATCTACATGTGAGATCTATATCGTCGAGGGTGAGTCCGCCGGAGGCTCGGCCAAGCAAGGAAGGAATAGACATTTTCAGGCGATATTACCCCTGCGGGGCAAGATCCTGAATGTCGAGCGTGCCAGGCTTGATAAGATCCTGAAGAACTCAGAGATCAAGAACATGATCATTGCTATGGGCACTGGCATTGGCGATGATTTCGACATCGGAAAGCTCAGATACCATAAGGTCGTGATAATGACGGATGCCGATGTAGACGGCTCTCACATCAGAACGCTTTTGCTCACATTCTTCTACAGATATATGAGACCGCTGATCGAGGCGGGCTGTGTCTATATCGCCCAGCCGCCGCTCTACCAGATCAAGAAGGGAAAGCAGGTCTCCTACGCATATTCCGATGCAGAGCTAAACAGGGTGATTAAATCCATAGCCAAGCCTACCATTCAGAGGTACAAAGGCCTTGGAGAGATGAATCCTGAACAGCTATGGGAGACTACTATGAACCCTGAGAACAGGACCTTTCTAAAGATAGCTCTTGAAGATGCCGTCGAGGCCGACAGGATATTCACTATTCTGATGGGCGAGCAGGTCGAGCCAAGGCGGGAGTTCATAGAATCACATGCAAAGGATGTTAAAAATCTTGATATTTAGAGGCGAAATTGACTGAAGTACAGGTTAATATCAGCGAGGAAATGAAGTCTTCCTTCATCGATTACGCCATGAGCGTCATTGTAGCAAGGGCTCTCCCCGATGTCAGAGACGGGCTGAAGCCGGTACATCGACGCATTCTCTATGGCATGTATGAGCAGGGCATGACCCACGACCAGCCCTACAAGAAATCTGCTCGTATTGTGGGTGATGTGATGGGTAAGTATCACCCTCACGGCGATGCAGCCATCTACGAAACAATGGTCAGAATGGCCCAGACATTCTCAATGCGCTATCCTCTCATCGATGGCCAGGGAAACTTTGGATCCATTGATGGCGATCCTGCTGCAGCCATGCGTTACACCGAGGTTCGTCTCTCCAAAATAGCAGGCGAGATGCTCGAGGATATCGAGAAGGAGACTGTTGATTTCGTGCCCAACTACGACGGCTCTCTCAAGGAACCGTCGGTGCTGCCTGCTAAATTACCAAATCTGCTCCTGAACGGCTCAACAGGCATTGCAGTCGGAATGGCGACGAACATTCCGCCGCATAATCTAACGGAGCTAGCTTCTGCGATAATACATCTGATAGATGAGCCCGATACGCCGCTCGGTGACCTGATGGACTTCTTGCCGGGCCCTGATTTCCCTACAGGCGCGTACATCATCGGCAGGACTGGAATTGAGTCGGCATACCAAACAGGCAGAGGGAGTATACTGATCCGTGCCAAGTCCGAGATCGAGGAAGGATCTAAGGGCACAAAAATAATCTTCACAGAGCTTCCTTACCAGACGAACAAAGCCAAGCTGATTGAGGACATGGCTGAGCAGATCAAGGCTGGACGACTTGAGGGCATATCTGATCTAAGGGATGAGTCCGACAGGGACGGCATCCGCCTTGTTGTCGAGGTCAAGAGCGGATTCAATGCGCATGTGGTCCTGAATCAGCTGCATAAGCATACCGCACTTCAGGTCAGCTACGGCATAATCAATCTTGTACTAGTGGATGGCCAGCCCAGATACCTCCCGCTCAAGGACACCCTGGAGCAGTACGTCAAGTACCGTTCTGTTGTGATAGAGCGCAGGACCAGATTTGAGCTCGATCAGGCTGAGAAGCGTGCACATATCCTAGCGGGACTCCTCATCGCTCTCAGAAATATCGATGCAGTTATAAAGCTCATAAGATCTTCACCCTCGCCGACTGAAGCCAAAGATGGCCTGATTAGCGCCTTTGAACTATCCGAGGAGCAGGCCAAGGCTATACTGGATATGAGGCTACAGCGTCTCACCGGCCTTGAGCAGGAAAAAATTATCTCCGAGGCGAATGAGCTTGAGAAAACCATTGCTCGTCTAAGGGAGATCCTATCCAGCAGCATTGAGATACTGGATATCATAAAATCTGAGCTGAAGGAACTCGTTGATAAATATGGGGATGACCGACGCACAGAGATAATTGAGCCTGAGGGCGAGGTCAGCAACGAGGATCTTATCCAGGAGGAGGAAGTGGCCGTAATGATGACAAGCGGCGGCTACATCAAGAGGCAGCCCTTGACGGCCTACAGGATGCAGAAACGAGGAGGACGCGGCGTTATCGGAGCCGAGACTAAAAATGAGGATTTCGTGACGGATGTGTTCACAGCCTCCACAAAGGATTATCTGCTGTTCTTCACAAATAAAGGCAAGGCTCACTGGCTCAAGGTTTATGAGGTTCCATCTCTAGGGCGAGCCTCTCGCGGAAAGTCAATAGTCAACCTCCTGCATCTGGAGCCGAACGAGAACCTCGCTGGAGCGATTCCTGTGAAAAGCTTCGATGCGGACGGCTTTATTGTGCTTGTCACCAGGAGCGGAAGCGTTGTGAGGATGCCTATAAGGGCCTTTTCCAATCCTAGGAAGGGCGGCATAAAGGCAGTTAATATCAAAGGCGACAGCCTTGTGGCAGCCAGGCTCACGGATGGGGGCCAGGAGCTGATCGTGGCAACCAAGCAGGGAAAGGCGATAAGGTTCAGCGAGGATAATGTGCGTGCAAGCAATCGCGGCACAATGGGCGTGAAGGCCATTAGCCTTGATTCTGATGATGAGCTGATCAGCATGGATGTGGTAAACCCAGAAGCAACTCTTCTGACTATCACTAGCCAGGGATACGGCAAGCGCACTGATCCTAGCGAGTATCCCCTGCAGAGGCGTGGCGGAAAGGGCGTAAAGAATATCGATGCCAAGAAGGGCTATGTCTGCTGCACCACGAATGTTTCCGAAGATAATGAGCTTCTTATCACCACCAAAGACGGCATTATGATCCGAGTGCCTGCAAGCGGTATACGAGTGCAAGGACGTTCTACACAAGGTGTTCGGATCATGAACGTCAAGCCTGGGGATGAGGTGGCAGCGGTGGCTAGGATTACCTAAGCCCCAATCCATCACTTCTATTTTTTATAATAAGATACCATAATCGCATCAATGCTATATACCGCCTATTAATATTATTTGTATTAAGAAAGGCTTATATAGTATGTAATTCAAATAATCTTTCGTGAAGCTAAAAATAATAATTTACTTCATCAATCTGAAGTCCGTCTTAAAATAATATCTCTTTTCAGCTTGGCTTGGGCCATAGGCGTTCCCTATTTGGATAATATCGAGCAGTTTCAATGTGCCATCTGGAATATGCATATTATCTTTATAACGGGAATTAAATTCCGTATAGAATATAGAAATTGTTTATAAAATTTTTGGAGGTGACTCGCTATGATGAATCGCACAATGAAAATGCTGATGCTGTCGGATGTCTTCGTACTCACCGGTTTCGGGCTAATACAGCCTATACTGGCTATATTCATAAACGGTGGCGTGATAGGAGGCTCTGTGCTCACTGCTGGGATAGCGAGCGCTCTCTTTTTGCTCACAAAGTCGCTGATACAGTTGCCCTTCGGGAGGTACATCGATGGCCATGCCAGGAAGATGCAGTGGCTGATAGTAGGAACTCTGCTTATGGCACTTGTGCCTATCATCTACGTGACTGCGCATAGTATCTACCAGGTCTATATGGCAGAGGTGATCTATGGTCTTGGAAGCGGACTCGCGTATCCGACTTGGCTAGGCCTTTGGTCCGCAAATCTGGATAAGGGCAGGGAGAGCTTCCAGTGGTCGATATATTCAACCTCAACAGGAATCGGAACTGCGGCGACAGGCGCAGCAGGCGCGGCTATATCCACGATTATGGGGTTCAATGCTACATTCTTACTGGCAGGACTTCTATGCCTTCTGGGATGCATCGCCCTTTTCGTCCTCGAGAAGAGAAACTATCAGAAAGATGATCTTGCGGAGGCTGAGATACGTTTCCGTAGATTTGGCAGATCCATTTCTGCCTTTGCAAATCTTCTTGGATCTCTAAAAGCTAATACCCTTTTATATGCCAGTTTTAGCCGTATCTCATGAACTGTCTTCATCAAAGCAGCTTCAAGATGAAGCCAGCTTTCTTGCAACCCTAATATTCCCTTTATCATCCCTTCTTGAATCAATAGGCGTTTCAAGAATTAATGGCAATTCCTTAATCGTCTCATTCCCGAGAATGGCTCTGAAACCGCTTCGCCTATTTTCCCGAGACCAATGTGCTCGTGCCGATCCAGGCCAGAGCCCAGATCACCTTTAGAGTCGTTGAGGTGAATCAGCTTTAATCTCCTAAGGCCAATAAGGTTTTCAAACTCCGCCAATGTGTGTTCGAGCTCCTCCGGGGTTCTAAGATCGTATCCTGAGGCAAAGAGATGGCAAGTATCCAGACAGACGCCAAGCCGCTCGGAATTCTTTGCGTCCAAAATAGATGCTATATCCTCAAAAGAGCTGCCCATGCTGTTCTTTGATCCCGCTGTGTTCTCAAGGAGTAGCATTACGTCATTCTCCGTCTTGGAAAATGCTGCCGATATGCCGTCCACGAGCCTTTTGAGCCCGATCTCTCGACCAGAGCCGAGGTGGCTTCCCAGATGTGTTACTAAATAGGGTATATGGAGCTGGCCACATCTGTTGAGTTCTGCCTGCCAAGGTCGTTACAGATTGGATGTAAACATCTTCCTTTGGGGAAGCCAGGTTTGGAAGATAAGGCATGTGATCAAATGCTGGGCCGATTCCTGATTTTTTCAGCCTTGCCACGAAGCTATCAGCATCTTCGGGAGAGAGATCCTTGAATCTCCAGCCGCGAGGATTCCTGGAGAAGATTTGGAAGACATCGCATCCCTTTTCTGCCGCGCGATCTACGGCATTGGCGATACCGCCAGCGATGGAGACATGAACTCCGACTCTGACCATAAGATGATGTATACGAGGCAACTTGATTAACTAACCGGTGGACTGACGGTCTTGATTAATCTAGTAATCCTTAAGAGTATACCCTCCTAGAGAATCAGAACTCATCTACGTAAAAGCGAACTCTGGCTTGATGCTAAGGAGTGTATGGCTTCGGAGTAATAAGCGAAAGGATTTTTCACATCAACAAATATCAAATCTTCCATGAGGTATGATTGATGCCAAAAGGACCTAGCAAGATGGCAGAGTTGATTGCCATGCACAGGGTTGTCGAGTCTGCAAAGCCAGAAGGCGAGCGCATCTGCTACGATCCCTATGCAATTCATTTCGTTAACCCGGAAATATTTGAATTTGCCCGCAAGAACCCGGAAAAGGCAAAGGCGATGAGAGAGAATTACGAACGTCTCTTTCCTGGGCTTGGCAACTCAATCCGAGCTAGAGTGCGATACTTCGACGATCTTGTAAAAGCATCCATCTCCGAAGGCTTAGAGCAGTTGGTAATCCTTGGAACCGGATACGATACCCGGGCGTACAGGATTGAAGGACTGAATAAGATAACGGTATTTGAGGTGGACCATCCCAACACCCAAATAGCAAAGACCGAAAAAATCGAGAAGATATTCGGCCGTCTTCCGGAGCATGTCGTGTATGTTTCTGTTGATTTTGAATCCGAAGACTTGGGCCAGAAGTTATTGGAGAAAGGATACAATAAATCTCAGAAGACCCTCTTTATCATGGAAGGGCTGGTCATGTACATACCACCCAATGCTGTGGATGCGACACTATTTTTTATCTCTAAGTGCTCAGGCAAAGGCAGCGCAATCATATTCGATTACTACCCGCAATCTATGGTTGATGGGATAAGCGAATCAGAGGCGGCAAAAAACATCAGGGAGTTTGCGGCAGAGCAGGGAGAGCCGTTGCAATTCGGCATCGAGGAAGAGATGGTAGAGGCGTATCTCGCAGAGAGAGATTTTTCCCAGATCCTCAACGTGACCAGCGAGGATTATAAAAAAGCATATTTCCATGGGGTAAATAAAGACAGATCTGTGTGTAATCTGCTATCTTTTGCATATGCTGTTGTCAAGTGAGACTGCCAGAGACAGTGCCGGTATCTCTTATTACGGCACCTTCAAATCTAGGTCGTGTATGCGTTCCGATGAAATAGTTATATGTTTATAATGATACATTCTTTAAAAGGGATGTATCAAAAATGTCTGATATTACATTGTCCGATTACTGGTGCCATCATGAAGGCTGCCAGGATTATGGCATAAACGATAAAGGCAACATAGTGATAAAAGATCACTATGGAAAGAACAACCGTGCGCTCTTGAAGTGTAGAACATGTGGTCATTGTTTCAGCGAGACTCGCGGAACAATATTTTTCGGTTTAAGCACATCAGATGAGGAAGTCTTAGATGTCCTGGCCCAATTGGTAGAAAAAGGCAGTATTCGTGGTGTTGCAAGATCTACAGGTCATGATAAAAATACAATCTGCCGATGGCTCAAAAGGGCAGCGGATCATTGCAAAGAGGTCAATGATTACTTCCTGAACCATCTTCATCTTACACAAGTGCAGATAGATGAAATATGGTCATTTTGTAAAAAAACAAAAAAATGTAAGTAGCTATGACTCAAAAGACGTTGGTGACGTATATAGTCTGACAGCAATAAATGCTGAATCAAGGTTACTAATCTGCCATCATGAAGGTGGCCGAACTATAGAAGATGCAACTGCCTTATTTAGTGACTTAGAACATAGACGGGCGACAGGCACACCTCTTCCGGTATTCGTTTCCGATGATTGGGATCCATTTTCCAATGCCCTCCTTGAAGTCTACGGTGTCAAGGAGACGCCTGAATACAAAGGACTAGGCAGAAAACCAAATCCTATACTTGTTCCTCCTCCTGACCTTAAATATGCTCAAATTGTGAAAAATAAAAAGAATGATGAAGTGGTTAACACATTTGAACGGATTGTATATGGTGACCCGAAAGATGTGCTTGAACTGCTTTGCCCAACATCGAAAGAACATATCCAGACATCCTACGTCGAACGAATGAATCTCACTTTCAGGAATTATCTGGCCAGGTTTATACGTGAGTCTATGAACTTTAGTAAAGATAGGCAAATTCATACCGGCGCAATAGACTTTTTCCAAGCTTGGTACAACTTCGTTAAGCCGCATGATTCTTTAAAAATTGAGATAAACCTTGACATGGAAGAAGTGGGATTCGCTCTGAATCCTAAAAAATGGATCCCTCGAACGCCTGCGATGGTTGAATTGATTACCGACCATATTTGGACTATGAAGGAGTTAATGACTTGGAGGATCCCATTTCAATAGGTCACATACACAA
>CAWDLW010000015.1:0-425732 GCA_963803145.1 Methanotrichaceae archaeon | reverse complement strand
AATCTACTGGTCTTGTGGACAGCAAGAACATACGGAACGGCTGTTAGACTATAATTTCTGACTTCGCCTTGCGATAGCTATTCTTCCAAAAACATCGCAAACTTTTAACTTAGGATGGACGCATGGGAAGGTTTAAATGGCAAAGCCTTCCCCCATCCTCGTCTCTATCGATACAAACGAAGCTCACCGCCTAAGAGCCATGCGCATCGTGAAATCGGTCGATGCTGATAAGCACTTCCTTTTATGGAAGGTCGAGAACCTATCGCACGACCTGCGTTTCCAATGGATGGATCGTGCTCTAAATATCGAGCTCAAAGACTTCACCGGCGACCACCAGAGCGATTACGTAGCATCGATCATCAATCCCGAAGGCCGCCTATATCAGCAGGTTTTGACAGGTCGAGAGCTTCAGGATCCACTGATAATCATAGTCCTGGGAGGAGACTCTGATGTGGCTTCCGCCGTAGCTAGTGCGGTTTCCTCAAGAGGTTTCCCCGGGCTGGAGGCCGCTGATAAGATCATAGAGTATACTGATATGATCGAGGGCTTCGAGGCCAACTGTGAGGGCTGCAATATCCGGATATGGAGACTGAAGGAGAATCCCTATGGACGTATGCTCCTCAGAGTCCGCAAGATCCTGAAGGGAGGGGATTTGTTGGGCTTTCGGCCAAGTCCTGCTGAGGACGAACGGAAACTCGTGGGGCTGTCCATGCTGATTGGAAACGGCATCGGCCCCGCAAGGTCGCGGAGCATTCTGAAAAGGTTCAATCTGACTTTGGAGCCTAAAAAACCGGATACCTACCTCAACGACTGCAATGGAATAGGTCCAAAGCTAGCTTTGGCCATCCGAGAGGCATTAGACCTCCCTAATGAAGTAGCAATACGTCCGAAGGTGCGGAAAGCCAGACTAGGGCGGCAGAAGAACGGGTATGAATCCTGACATAGTGCGGAAATATTATCGATATTACTTCAATCCAAGCTTTCATGATAATTCATTGAAAGCGGTAGTCAGACCGTACTTAGCGAGTGTGTTCCACATACTCAATTATAGTGCCATCTGGATGGCGTACTCGCATGTTTCGGCTTGTCGGAACATTCTTTGGCTCTTCCAAGATCACTGCCCCAGCCTCCTGCAGCCAGTTCCTGAAGTCCTCGATCGAATCGACAATAATCGACAATGATTGTGGCCTGAGTCTGCCTGAAGCTATGCAGTTTTTCCTCAGATCCTGCAATCAATAGCATTGGACCTACACCAGCGAGTTCAAGCCCTGCCTCCGCACATTCGAAGCGCAGATCGCATTTTACGCCTAAGAGCGTCTCGTAAAATGCTACCGCATCATCGAGGTTCGCCGGAACAAGATAAATTCTCGTCATCACCCCAAGTACCTTCATATGCCCTCATCTCCAATACGCCCCTATTGACACCTTTAATGAGCTCTGCGCTTTGAAGTTGGCAAATTGGCTTTGATAGGCCCTTTATGTAGCCGTGATACTTTTTGGAATTCATAGGATACTCTTTCGATGGATACATTAAAACCATCTTTTCGCAATCGATCTATGACCGCTTCAAGATTCCTTGATTTGCTTAATCCAAATTCCAATATTGGAAATATCCTTACATCAGAGGAAATTCTACAAGCAGTTCTCCCAGCTCATGCCTTTGAATCAGTCGGATGACTTCACCCGCTTGATATGCACACTCCGACATTGCTCTCAGACATCGATATTGAAGCCCAGATCAAGATCGCATGCAGGGATTCCGCCTCGTATTCCCCAGTTTTCCAGAGGCTCTTCGTATATTATTATGAAAATATCCATCGCATCTATTCCAAGCGTTTTGAGGTTTTCTATGATACTCCTGTACAAGAGCCGCTTTGCATCTATACTACGGCCTGAAAAAGCAGTTATTTCCACCAGGGTATATTTTTCACTTCTTACAGGAGGAAGAATGTAATTCTCCTTCTTATATTCCTCAATCCTGATGTTCCTTTCATTTTCAGGTATCTTGAACGACTTGATAAGAGCCTGATGTATAGCAGTCATAACTGCATGCTTTTCTTCCTGGGTCCTTCCTTCAATTACGCTTATCTTCACTACCGGCATAATAGTCCCTTCGTTTTAATGTATAAAGACATATACTACTCTAAATCACCTGAGCCCATCGGAAAAATTAAATGGCTAAGTAAGAGGTAAAATTTTGCTGGTGCTGGGAATAATAGCTTGCAAGGCGCTCGAGGATGAACTGGCTCATGTTCTATCGGACGATCATGATCTGAGGCACCTTATCCTTATCGATAATCCGGATTGCTTTGATCTTTCGAGAAAACTGCGATCTAGAAACCGCTCACATCTGCTCGCAGCCAGTGAGGAGATAATTATCGTTGTAGATGTTCTAACGATCGCTTTACATATCGATAGCAAGATTCTCAGGGCAGAGAGTGGATGATTGCATAGCCGCAGCTCTTGGAGGAAACAGGCAATACGCTGATGCGCTCAGCAGCCATCAGGGAGTAGGATATTTCTGTACTCCGATGTGGGCGTCCAACCTGGGTTATTCAGACATAGAGGCCAAGAAATATGCCATTGAGCATCACTTAGTACCCAAAAGCTTCGGGGATATATTGGTCGAATTGGGATACAGCAAGATCGCCAGGCTTGATACCGGGCTCAAGGTTGTCTAGTAAAATTTTTCTAGTTTACAGATGATATAAATAAGTCGTGTGGAGGGAAGATCTTGAGAACCAAATTTGTTCTTGTGCTAATAGGACTGATTTTACCGCTATGCCTTGCTTTAGGAGAAGATGGTAGTTCAGAATCGATAGATCTAGCAAACTTGGCTGAACAGAATGATAATTGGGTTTCAAATGGCTTGAGCTTAACTGCTGCACAAAACGCTACTGAAAAAGTTTCTGAGACCTGGTACAAAGAAGGTATAACCCTCCTTGCCCGGGATAAAAACGATGAAGCCACGAAATGCTTCAATGAATCAATCCAAATAAATCCAAATAATGCTCCGGCTTGGTTTGGCAAAGGCGAGGCACTCAGAAGGCAAAATAGGTATGATGAGGCGATTAAATGCTTTAATGAGACCATTAGAATAAATCCAAATGATTCCGCTGCCTGGGATAACGAGGGCATTGCTCTCAGCGATCATGGCAAATATGATGAATCCATCAAATGTTTTGATGAAGCTATCAGAATTAGCCAAAACAATACTAAAGCCTGGAATAATAAAGGCTGGTCGTTATATAATCTTGGGAAATATAATGAATCAATAGAATATGCAGAAAAATCCCTGAAAATCAATCCCAATGAAGCTGCTACCTGGGACACAAAAGGAGAGGCGCTAGCTGCTTTAGGGAAATATAATGAATCTATTGAGTGCTTCAGCAAAGCAATTGAGATAGATCCCAAAGCTGGGATGATATGGTTCCATAAAGGTGAGGCGCTTAAAGCCGCTGGTCGCCTCTCTGAGGCTAATGCAATCTTTTCTAGGGCTTCGGAACTGGGGTATGCGGCTAATGCTAGTTCAGAGTAGCAATGTCAAGCTCCGGGGTATTACATTTAAAAATAAAGAGATGAATCATAGAACAGATGCTATGTCCATAAAGATTCTTGGCATTGCCGATCTTCATGATCGGGCTGAGATGCTTGACTCACTAAGAGCAAACGTCGACCTAATCGCCTTCTGTGGAGATCTCCATAATGGTAGTAGCCCTGAACAGGCGCGGCCAGTTGCCGAATCTCTGGCAAAGCTTGGCCCGCCAGTGCTGATAGTTCCAGGAAACATGGATCATAAGGATGTAGTGCCACAAATATGGAAAGATGCGAAGATTAAGATGATCCATTGCAGTTCCTGCCAGTATGGAGACTATGGCTTTATCGGGATGGGCGGGATGGTGCCCAATAATCCCAAAAGGCTTGGAGACCCTGCCAGGTATTACCATTCGAACGAGGAGATCTACGAGTCTCTGGCAATGCTTCATGGGAAGATCTCAGGTTCAAAACGAAAAATAGTACTGACACATCAGCCACCACGCGGCGCGAGAGATAGGATATACAACGGTGAGATCTCAGGCTCTCTTGGACTGCGCAGATTTATCGAGGAGTTTCAGCCCGATCTGCTTATGTGCGGCCATATTCACGAGGACAGAGGCGAGGCCAAGATAGGGAATACTAAAATAATAAACGTTGGAGAACTCCGCAGAGGTTATGCGGCAGTTGTGGAGATCGATGAAGATATAAGAGTCGAATGGATTGAGCCTTAAGCTATTATTGTATAATTGTTAGAGTATAATTGGAAGCACAATGAGGTTCTTTCTATTCATTGTATCAATGCTGACAATAATAACATCTTGCCTGACATTAATACCCAGTAATATTCTATTCCCCATCAGCTACTCTGACTACTTCATCATGGGCATAAATATTAATTAAGCACTATTTGAGATGAATATATTTTTCTTATTAAAGATTTATATTGTCATGACAAAGGAAACAGTATAATAGCAGAAAGCCTCTTTCTCAATATGCAACTAAAATCATTTGTTATCGGGATGATTATCCTCATATTTGCAGCATCATTCGCTTCTGGTTCTCCCAATCAACCTGAAAATAATACTGTGAAGGTTATACACTTTATAAATGGTGCTCAGGGCGATAAATCATTCTTTGATTCTGCGGTGCGCGGCATAGCCGAAGCCAAAAATGATTTCAATCTTGATGTGACAACGATTGAGGCAGGCTACAACGCATCCAGTTGGAGGGAAAAGCTTGATGCTGCTGCCAATAAGGATTATTATATCATGATTGTAGGCACAATTTTAATGCCGGAATTACTGCAGGAGGTTGCTCAAAAGCATCCTGATAAGAGGTTCATAATCTATGATTCCTCAGTTAACTACACAGGCGGCAACTACAGCAACGTTTATTCTATCCATTACAAGCAAAACGAGGGCTCATACCTCGTAGGTGTCTATGCCGGATTGATGACAAAATCAGGTATAATCGGCATACTTGGTGGACAAAACGACACAACAATAAACGATTTCGTTGTTGGATACGAGCAGGGCGCAAGGTCCGTAAGACCTGATATTAAGATACTCGTTCAGTACGCAGAAAACTGGAGCGATCAGGCTAAGGGCGAGACATTGGCCAAAGAGATGTATGGAGAAGGAGCTGATATAGTCTTCCAGGCAGCCGGAACTACAGGTATGGGTGTCTTCAAGGCTGCTCAGGAATCAGGAAAATATGCCATTGGTGTTGATTCCGACCAAGCACTGATAATTGAGGGGACCAACCCTGAACAGGCAAAGCATATACTCACATCTATGATGAAGAACGTGGATAAAAGCTTATACCGTGCTTTAAAGCTGTACATTGAGGGCCGATTGCCCTTTGGGCAGGCAGAGGCTTTGGGCATCAAGGAGTGCGGCGTAAGCATAGCGCGCAACAAGTACTATGATGAGGCTACACCTGCAGATGTCAAGGCCAAAATTAACCAGACTGAAATGAGCATCGTGGACGGCAAGATCAAGGTAGATACGGCATTTAAATGAGATTGCCAAAGAGAGCGAGACTGTGATGTTGGCTGACTAGCTACATCCCGCTCTTATTAGGCCGCCCACGCAGCACGTTTAATCATAAATTACCTTTTTCAAATGACTGGAGCACGGATGAAATTGATGTACAAGCAACTTCTGTTTAACAAAATGATGATCAAGGGATATAGCGAAAACTTCTCCACGATAACCTTTTTGAGCTATACTGCGTATATGGGCCGACATGGCCTGTGATCGTTGCACCAGAGCACCAGTTGGTGAGTGTGTAGGCGAAAAGCTTTGCGCCGCCATCCATTTATCCGACATGGATGCTTGCAAGCTGGCCGCTGATATCTGTCTAGAATGGTGGCAGATAAGGGACGATGAATTCGGAGTAGATGATGTAATTTGGGGCATGGCTGAGCTAAGGATCGATGAGCTATGGAGCGATCCACATGCAGCTCGGGCATATCTTGCTGAGGCACCAGTTAAATGGTCTTCTTAAATTAAAATTATCAAAGGCTAAAGAAGCTCAGGTAGTGCTTTATAAAAGAAAAAGAGGCAGAGTATCCTATTGGCTATAGGTGGTTAGCCTATAGAGGATGCTTTCCAGTAGAGATATCACTTTACAAATTCTATATTGCAGTTTTCGCTGTGCCGTGATTTAGTTAACCTGCAATTGCTCAGGCGACAATCATCCCGATGATCTTAGAAGAAGTTTGCTATCCAGAACACTTCTTCTAGTTAACTTACCACAAGCTACCCATTCATGGGGCGGCAGTTGACTTCTGCCGCCTATTACTCATTCCTCCATGACAGCTATTCAGTCCTTAATAGCTCCAGGATTTAATATTTCAAGCCATTTCCAAAGTGAGCAGGAGCCTTATCGGCTCCCCCTGGTGGTAGATCGTCGTCCAGTATAGCCCCTTCTTTATCTTTTGGGTATGCTGATCATTATAGAACTCATAAGTCCCATAACCTGAGCTCTCCACCATGATCCTATCAGCCAGGGCCATCAGATCAGGGAACTGCTTGAACATAGGAGCCTCAAGATTCATGCCTATCTGGCTGGCATCGGTATCGTAGAGGACGAGGCCGTCAGCAGGCCGCATGACCCAGATCTTTCCGCCGCTCTTTGGCTGGTACGGAGCCAGAATGCGGCCAAAAAACTCTGTGGCATTGATCAATGTCGTGGTAGCCCCGATAAGGCATCCCTTCCCGTCGAAGACTGGGGCCGCGAAGTCCACAGCATAGAAGCCTTCCACTGTCTTTATGTACGCCATGCCCACGGGGCGATCGGTAGCGAAGAGCTCCTTGATATGCTCCTGGTAGCCAATATTCTCTCCTTTCACATACGCATACTCATCAGGCTTTATCTCCAGAATGGAACCGTTCAAGCCAATGGTAATACAGTCGATCTGCGCTGGATCTACAGCGGAAAAGTTCTTCAGAATCGCCTGAGCTTTCGGTCCTTGAATTCCTGTCTTGGACAGGTCAGAGGAAATATTGGCCAGAGCCGCATCAATTCTGGTCAGGTTGGAGTTCAAGGCATCTTCTGCCTGGATGAACTTCCAAAGGGTCTCCTGGCTTACTGCGGGGGATTGATCTTGGGCCGGGGAGTTATCTGAATTATTTGCGTTTAACGCCACAGCTTCTGGAACCAGAAGGCTAGCCAGGATAAGGGCTAAAGCTACACCAGATACCAATTCAAAGGGCACTCTGCATCGCTTCATAATACTACCTCTCAGCAATTGCTTTGTAATGATCTCTCTATCTGTTGTACTATAATTGTTTATTCTTTCGTAGATTGCATTGCTGAATATACTAAGTGTATATTCTGAGGATATTTTTGGAGCGGAAGATTGATAGTTCTCTTATCGTTATATGCGCTAAAAGGGAAATGGCCAAAACGTTTACCGATTTCCCACCTGAGTGTTCCAGGCAATATGGCTCAAAACGCGTTTAGAGAAATGATTTCAATTGCTATCAACCAATCACCTTGAATTATATATATCCAAAATGAACAACAGCTCGCTAATAAAACGTTTAGCTTCAGAGTTTAAACCCACATTCCGCACTTTCAATTAGCACAAAAATAATTTTCAGGCTAAACAAGATTTACATATCACCCTTAATATCCAAATTTATTCAGCAAATAGGAAAATCAGAGTTTTTTGTGCAAGTCGTCTTAACTTATCTTTTTGCATGAAATAAGGATTTATGCTGCAAAACGTAAATGTTGTTCATACTAAGTTATCCTACATTCCGCACTTTCAGTTCATCCCGTAATAATTTTCGCATCCGCGCCCCAACAACCTCAGAATTGTAACCTGAATGCTGTTCAGATTCACGCTGATTTTGATGACTTTTCCAGCAAAAGTAACAACAGCCTGAATCACGCCCATAAACATCTCGAAAACCCATCTAATAGTTGGCCGCTGAGTTGGTTTATTAAGTTGATTAGGCACAGTCTGACCGGTTTCCTTGAGCATCTCTCTAAGCCGCCACTCTGCGAAAGAATAAATGAGAAGACTAAGGACCATGATCATGCATAGCGCTTCTATTCTTTCCTCCTTCTTCAGGTAAACCTCAGAGACGTGGAAGCACTTATCCTTCAGGAAACGAAACCCACGCTCCACAGTCTGCTGCCCTTTATAATAATTGAGCATGACCTCAGGATCAAGACCGGTATCATTGCTGACTAATACGAATCGACCGAGCTTCTTGCGGTCATCGTTTAGAGCATCATCGTTTAGACCAATATGGGCATCGATTTTAAAGCTAACCTTTATAGGTTCATCTTTCTTTGGCCGACCGCGCCTTTTTTCAACTTTTTCTGCCACAGGCAGTACATTTGGATTTTTGAGTAGGTGATGAGGATGCGCAGATGCCCAGATCTTAGCATCGTTTTCAGCATCAGGAATGCAGGCGAACTTCTTGTTCATTAGCTTTTTGAGTTCTTTTTCAGCCTGGGTTGTCTCCTTTTGAGTCATCCTGTCGAAGGTCTGTTCGTCTCTCTTTTGCTTTTCTTCCGACCAGACAACAACGGCACGCTGAGGAATGCCGCCATAACTCAGATCCGCAGTGTAAAAGGCATATCTGGAATCGGTGCCTGGAGTGAAATCCAATTCAGCATTGAGAAGTTTATCTATCTCTTCTAAAGTTGCCGGGGCGCGAGTAATCCATTTCTTTTCCGTTCCCAAAAGTTTGATATTATCCTCAGTAAACAAAGCGCTATCCGCGACCCAGTAACTTTTGTCGTCTAAGTTGATCGCCTGTTGCGTTTTTTGGATCATCTCGATTAGGCTTTTCTTATCGGACTCGTTTCCAGAGAATGCCTCGGTGTAAAGCGGTATCCCAAACTGATTTGTTACTAAGCCGAGAACGAAACGCTTCAGATCCGTTCTGCCATCTTTGGCATGACCAAACGTGATTCTTATTGAATCCGTGCCGTCTGGTGCATCATTTTCGTATTTGCCCTGAACACTGAAGTTTGTTGTATCGACATGGATCAGCTGAGTTCCTAATGAGAAGTTTTTCATGACCTGCAAAGTGATCTCATTGAAAAGCTCAGTTGCACCATATTCATAGATTGCATCAAGGGTTCTGCCGATTACATCATCGTTGAGGGCTGAGGGAGCGATGTCTTTGCCAAGAAGCCTTTCGGTTGGTATTGTCATGAAGAAGTTGGGAAACAGGTATAGCCGTTGATGAGTGAATCCTAAGCCATTGAGGATCATGGCTTTTGTTGTTATCGAATGAGGGAGATTCTTTGAACCTTGCTTTGGTAGAGATCTATCTATTACTTCTGCAATTTTCAGGTCATCAAAAATACCGGCTACGATACCAAGATGACCTATATTGTACGACTGGACTCCCACATCCACGCTACATCCCTTCAAAAATGGCATTTCAGCTATTTATTTAAAAATGTTTCTGATATTTAAAAGCTGAAAATTCAGAAATCACGAGTCTAAAGTGCGGAATGTAGGTTTAAACCCAGACGTCTTCTTTTTATAAGCGTTCGAGCCCATCAACTCACAGAACTACAGATGGCTAAAGTAATAATAGATCGCAAGAACGAGGATGACCGCCATAATTAGAATTTTGTTGGTCATTCTGCTCATTTCCCAGACTATTTCTCTAACCTCATTGCTCTTTTCCTCAGGCGTCATACTTAACAACTCACCAGGATGCCTAAAAGCTGGATGCTTTGATCCAATTTAAATATATTAGGTCAATCGGTAAATGTTGGCAATCATCGAAGATATGTCAGGGCATACTGGAATGATATTTATCACTTCAAAAACGATCTTTGAATTTCAGATACGAACTCAAATACTAGAGAAAATATGACCGCCATTGAATCGGCTGATGAAACAGCTACAAACCCTACTGGGATAATAAGATTCGTATGTGTTTAGCTCACTATAATCAGTATCCATGAGCCATTTTTACGACTTCTCCTGCTGCTAATTGCTAAAGGTTGTTTTGAGGGCCAAGACGCCAATGATATCGATTTCATTTAAATACAGACTAATATATATTATTCCGTTAGGAACTGAAACCCGCATCTAACAACCGAGTCTGGTATAGCTAAACACATACTAAGATTCGACATACAAGCATCTTCTGCAAACCATCCAGTCGCTCTAGGAAGCCATATAGAATCATTAAACTTTAGTTGTAGTACGTCGTATATCCATGCGGTGTGCCCTCAACGCCACGGCTAAGAGAAGCGGCGTTAAGTAGAGATGTATTCTCATAGACTGCACCTGTTTTTGGCCTGGTATAGCCGCTTATTAAGAACGTCGCTTTTTTGGGCAATTGAACCCTCGGGCTTTCGTCTGAGACATTTATCCCGATGCCGCTCATTGGCCTAGCCGTCACATTACTAGTAATTAAAAAAACATCTCCATTTGAAGGGTTAGGTTGATTAAAATTAGTTTCATTAATTGTTTTATTACTCATATCCGAAAGATTTATGTCGGTATTGTTAAAAGTCCCATTTTCCTGGGAAATATTATTTAATCTAGCAGCGCCATTCTCTTGGGCAGAAGCTGCCGCTATACTTAGGACAGCTATAATTCCTAATAGGGCTATTAGAGATATAAGTCGGTTATTCATATTTATCTTCAGCTCATTGGACGGTTTAAGGGATTATTAAACTAACTGCTCAATCGTAGATGCAGTGTAGGTGTGGCAGGCCATGTCCGAAGAAACCAATATTCTTAGCAGCATATTGCCTCTATCTAGTGATGCATTGCTCACTTGACGCCAGAAAAAGCCATCCCTGAAATCTGCTCAACAATCCTCCCAATAATCTTTTTATGCGTAACAGCTGTTAATACGGCAATTGTTGCCGCAAATCGCTGTATTGTATAGAAGAACGCTTTAATGGCGATATGCATCCCAGCTCGACAAGACAAAGTTTAACTGATCTTGGGAGATGATTGACTACAATGATCACCGACAAAGATCTCAGAAGATATGATCGGCAGATAAAGCTCTTTGGGATAGATGGCCAGGAGAAGCTCAAAGATGCGAAGGTATTCATTGCAGGCGCCGGCGGCCTGGGCTCTCCTATCTCTATTTATCTGGCAGCAGCAGGCATTGGAAAAATAGTTCTTATAGATAAGGATGTAGTGGAGCTTAGCAACCTAAATCGTCAAATACTCTACTTTGAGAAGGATGTGGGAAAAAGCAAGGCGCTATCGGCCAAGGAAAAGCTCAGAGAAATGAACTCCGACATCAGTATAGTGGCGATTCCAGAGACGCTAGATGAACACAATGCGCCCAGCCTGGTTGGAGATGCAGATTTAATCATCGATGCTATGGATAACTTTGACACCAGATACCTGCTTAATAAGATTGCTATCTCGAAGAACATACCATTTATCCACGGTGCCATTTATGGGTTTCATGGCCAGGCCACTACAGTGCTGCCTGGAGAGACAGCCTGCCTGAGGTGTATCTTTGCCCAGGCTCCGCCTCCTGCAACCTTTCCTGTAATCGGTGTCACTCCTGGGATTATTGGCCTGATTCAAGCCACTGAGGCAATAAAGTATCTTACAGGAATAGGTGAGCTTCTTGCAAATAAGCTCCTCATATGGGATGGCCTGAAGCTCTCTACAGAGACCATTGATGTAGAGAGAGATATAGCTTGCAGAGACTGCGGGATCCGGAGCTGAAATGTATCTCCTTAGGTATTCCGAGATAGCGCTCAAGTCCCTTCCAGTACGCAGGCGCTGGGAAGATGTGCTCATCTCCAACCTTCAGAAGGCACTCCCAGAATGCAAGGTTAGAAAGAGTTGGGGAAGAATCTGGCTGGAAGGGCCGGTGGATCCAGAGAGGCTAAAGAAAGTCTTCGGAATAGTATCGTTCTCGGAATGCGAGCGCTGTTCCCTACAGGAGCTGGACTCATACATTATGGACTTCTCTATGAGAGCAGGCCTGGATAGGGCAAAGACATTTGCACTGAGACTGCGCAGAGTTGGAGATCATCAATTCTCCTCTCATGAGAAGACTATAGAACTGGCCGATAAGATCCTAGAGCAGTTTACAAACCTGAAGGTAAACCTGGACAATCCCGATGTAACAATTTATGTGGAGATAAGGGACAAGGACTGCTACCTTTACCGCGATGTGATAAAGGGTGCTGGAGGCTTGCCGCTAGGTGTAGAGGGAAAGTTGGTTGCTCTTTTCTCAGGGGGCATAGATTCGCCTGTGGCCGCCTGGATGGTGATGAAGCGCGGCTGCAAGATAATTCCAGTCTATGCAGATCTGGAGTCCTTTTCCAGCGAAAGCGCCCTGAAAAAGGCTGAGGCTGTGATCGAAACGTTGAAGGCATACCAGCCGGATATTGAGCTTAGGATAGTGAAAGATGATTTCCTGCTGAGAGCTATGGAAGTTATGCGAAAAAGCAACCTGGAAAACTATACATGTCTTATCTGTAAACGCCGTATGTATCGTATCGCTGAGTCTATCGCCAAGGAAGTTGGCGCCAAAGGTATTGTCACAGGTGAGTCCCTGGGGCAGGTCGCATCGCAGACCCTGGATAACCTCTTTGTCCTGGATAGCGCAATCAGCATGCCGATCTACAGGCCCCTCATTGGCTTTGATAAAGTGGAAGCTGAGGGGATTGCCCGGAAGATAGGAACCTTTGATGCATCCATCATGCCTGCTGAAGGCTGCAAGGCAGTACCTCACAAGCCTGCTACAAAAGGCAAGCTTGAGAAGGCGCTGAAGATCGAAGAGGATCTCGGCATAGAATATATAGAAAAGGTTCTATGAACCACTTGGAAGATCAATATGAAGGTACACATCAGAGCGTTCGCAAACTTTAGGGAGATCCTAGGAAGGGATTTTGATATGGAAATCAAGGAAGGGTCCACGACAGGGGATCTTCTGCAGAGCCTCATATCTAACCACCAGAATCTCAGAACCGCCATCTTCGATGAGGCGGGCAATATCAGAGAGTATGTTATTATTATGAAAAACAGGAAGAATATCGAGTCTTTGCAGGGCTTGAGAACTATACTTGGCGAAGGCGATGAGGTAGCGATACTTCCACCGGTGGCGGGTGGATAATATCACCACCTAATGTATTAGCACAACTCCTATCGCAGTTATCTTTGAGCTATTGCTTTTATGCGCCAGGAACTACTATTACAGGGATTTTAGAGCCGCGGACTACCTTTTCGGCAACGCTGCCGAGCAAGAACTTAGTAATGCCTGTCTGACCTATACTGCCTATGACTATTGAATCTATAAGGTCTTTCTCTGATGCGTTCAGGATCGCGTCGGCTGGACTCCCAACTAAAATTTTTGATTCAACACTAACGCCTGATGATTTAGCCAGATTTTCAATATAGCTAACCGCATTTTTCCCCTCTTTCTGCAGCCCAAGCCTGGTGCCGTCGGCTACATCAGGAGCAACATCGTAGCCAGATTCGCCAATAGAACCAATGGTTCTGGCTTTATCTACTACATATACTGCTGTAACCTTTCCTCCAGACATTTTGGCTAATTCAACACCAACTCTGGCTGCAAACTCTGCGTGCTTCGATCCATCCGATGCTATCAAGATTCTTTGGAACATGACTTACCCCAAAAATCATTTAGTTTAATAGTTAAATACCTTTCTGAAAGATTGTATAAAATCTTCCCACAGGTATATGGGTATATGTAATAAAACAATCATTAATTGATAGCAAAGTTCAAGCGGCTTGGTCGGTTTATTATAGGCGGAAAGCTCATTTGGGATGCGAGCGAGTATTTGGGTTTGTGGGAGATCCAAGTTCTTCTTGTATCAGGTTTAGCCGTTCCTCATCATGCGCTTTAAAAGGAAGCTGGAGAACCAGGCTGTTGCTTGTGATTCTTCTGATAACATCCTTCTCGTCTCTTGTTTATGAGGTCGTTTGGGGAAGAGAGCTCTCATTCATCTTCGGCACCTCTGCGTTCGCAATCACTACCGTCCTTGCCACATTCATGGCGGGCTTGGCGATGGGTTCCCTCTCTGGAGGCAGAATAATCGACAGAATAGAGAAGAAATACAATTTCCTCGCCTTTATCGAGATCCTGATAGGTCTGTCCTGCCTTGCAACACTTTTTATGCTGGATCAGGTGAGGCATCCTTATTTTTATATATACAACCTATTTAGCGGCAACCTCATGCTGTTCAACTCAGCACTTTTTGCTCTCTCTTTCATGATACTGATAGTGCCGACATTCCTTATCGGCATCATTTTTCCTACAGTAGGCAAGCTATATTATAGCGAACTTAAGGCCATGGGCAAAAGCGTCGGCACAGCATATATGTTCGATACTCTGGGAGGAGCCATTGGCGCTTTGCTGACCGGCTTCTTCCTTATCGCCATATTTGGCCTTTTCCAGGTATCGGTCATGGCATCTGTGCTCAATGTCAGTTTTGGCATTATATGCCTAATAGCTTTCAGGGGAGACTCGCTAGCTGAATCATTGCCTGAACCGGAGACGAAAGGGAAAACACAGATTTCACAAAATAATATGATACTCGTTCTATTTTTCCTATCAGGCTTCGCCGCTCTGATGTTCGAAGTTATCTGGACGAGGTATATAGCGCTGATTTATGGAAGCTCTACGCAATCGTTTGCAACTGTGCTTGCCACCTTCCTGGCGGGACTTGGAATAGGAAGCATCATTGCCAGTGCATATGCCGATAAGATAAGGAATAAGTTCGCAGCGCTTGCCTTTGTAGAGCTGGTGATAGGCACAGCAGGCATGCTGCTGGTAATAGCATTCCCTGCGATGGAAAAGTGGTTCCTCTACATCTATTTCCATACAAGTCTCTACTCCAGCTTTATGCTTCTATTGTTTCTAGTCTGCTTTGCTATAATTCTGGTACCTACAATGCTGATGGGCACAACACTTTCCCTCCTATCAGCGGCATATGTATCCGCAGATAAGAGCGGTACTGATTTGGGAAAGCTTTATTCAGTAAACTCCTTTGGCTCTATCTTTGGAGCGTTCATATCAGGCTTCATAATTATACCGCTCATCGGCCTCACCTATTCATCCATCCTCGCAGGCACGATCTATATTATATAGGACTTACGCAGTTGAGCCCATAAACCATAAGAAATCGGGATATTCTCTGTATGTGCTAATAGCGTTTCTAATAATTCTACGCTTACTTTCAAACCAACTTATGCCCTTGATAAGTCGATTTAGCTCCAATCTGAGAAATGCTCTAATAGAGAAAGAGATATGTGCTCTCTGAGACTGACTTTTTCTTGCTTGACAGCGCTCAACTCCGCAGAATTGTTTAATCCCTCTGTGATATTCTTCGATTTTCCAAGAATGCTTACTTAATACTTTTCGCCTCGTTTCTTTCATTTTCAATGAATCAGTCGCCCAGTATTCGATGTCACCATCATCGGAGACAATCTTGAATACTTTTATAAAACCGTAAGCCTTCAAATGCACAATTCTGCCTTGTGGTGGGATCTCTATTTCCTCAATTGGTATATTCTTAGTATCATCAGGATTTACTAATCTATTTTTCTTCAACCTAGTAAACCAATGCCAACCGAATTTCCTTAATGCTTTGAGATTATCTATTCCAGAGTACCAGCTATCAAAAAGAACAAAATCAGGCTTGAATCCACGTTCGTTTGCTTTACTCAACATATCGCGAAAATGATTGTTCTTTGATTTGCCATCAGTATCTTTATCATAGACTCGAAAATCAACTGGAATTATTGGAGTCCCATCCGTCCAAAGCAATGTAGTAATATTGATTCCTTCTACTACTTTATGATGCTTTCCGCTCCAAAGGGGATAGACTAAATCCATCTTTTTGGCATAGGGTTTGTCCAATGTTGTATCGTCAAGAATTAAGAAACAGTCTTGGGTGCCGATGAATTTCTTAACCTCATCCCATAACGCTTCCGTATCAGGAGGCTGTCTTTGTAATAGACGGGTAAATGCATCATGTGATGGATTATTTTCCCGTGGTAACTGACATCTAGCTGCTTCGGTGCAGGAAAAAACATCCATCGATGCAATTAGAAAGTGAATGTAATCTAGATCATCGCATTTAGCCGGATTCAATGCCTCTTTCTCCAGCTCATTTCTCATTTAATATAAACTCCATATTATAAGAAAGTTCCGGCAAATGCGTAAGTCCTATTATAATAGCTTTATCGCTCCTCTATCGTTTTACAGACGACCTATCCAGGAAGAGAAAAAAGGATGCTATGATGCTTTGCACTGCAATTATCCTTCTTAGCTGTATATCCCTTATCGCTTACTGCCAGCCTGATTACCTGTACAACGGAGTCTACTACCAGGGGGTCAGATATTCGAACGAGTCCGGCATATTTCAGGACAATCCCGGAGATAATACACAACTTCTGTTTGAGGCCAACTCTCCTTATGGGGTTGTCACTGTTTTCCGTGACCGCATAAATGTCTGGCTCAAGAATAACGGGAAGACCGATGCATCTCTGCTCGATATGGATACCCAAGGTCTGCTCAGCTATCTGCCGATCTCCCTACACAGTAGCCCAAAACGAGTGCTCAATATCGGGATGGGCGGAGCATTCAGCTTGAGCTCAATCCTGACCTACAATGAGGTCGAATCAGTAGATGTAGTAGAGATAGACCCGGAGGTTGTCGAGGCATGCAGAACAGTGTTAGCAGATTACAACGATCATTGCCTAAATGATTCCAGGACCAATGTCATCATCGCTGATGGAAGGAACTTCATCTTCTCGACAGATAAGAAATACGATGTGATCATCTCTGAGCCGCCAAACATCTGGGTATCGGGAGTTTCGAACCTTTTCACAAAGGAATTCTATGAGATGGCAAGAGCTCATCTCAGTGATGGAGGGATCTTCTCACAATGGTTCCCTCGCTACGAGATGGATGAGCATGACTATATGATAGCAATCAAAACCATTCACTCCGTATTTCCGTACATTTACGAATTCGACCTCGGCGGCGATAAGATAGTACTTGCATCTGCCAAAAATTACGATATCAATAGGGATTTAAATAAATCAAGGCTCTCCTCCAAGAAGGTAGATGAAGATTTCAACCGGACTATAAAATGCTCAGGAAGGGAATACCGTTTCACCTATGATAATTACGATCATTATGATCCTGGCAAGAGAAACTACGACTTCCTAGTTTCTTATTACAGGAGAGGTCCCACAGATATCGATAAATATGTTAAAGATGTGAATGAAATAAACACTGATGATTTACCTGTGCTTGAGTTCTCTACAGAGAGGGATAAATACCCGAAATTCAGGGTAAACCAGAGCTAATTTCTGCAATTTTTCTATCTTGCCAAACTGTGGGCTAGAGCAGATAATAATCACAGTGGCCTAACTGAGATGGTCATTGCAGCCTGTAAGGAGATCTATGAAGCATAATGCTCTATCCCGAAGGCTGGAGGCCCTGGAAAGTGAAATGCCGTCTCTTGAAGAGCTGGAAGCCAGAAGGCAGAGGGAGTTACTATCTAAGTGTACAACTGATGAGTTGCGCCGTTTGGGCGTGATTATTGAGAGAATAGATGGCGATAGGGATAAGCTGACTACTGAAGAGATTACTTTTCTGGAAGGGCTGGAGGCCAAATATGGATCTATCCATGAGACTGCTCAATGAGACTTAACAACCTAACGAAACGAATCGACGCCCTTGAGCAAATCGAAGATAATTGGCCCAATATTCGAACGGCCATTGTGCAAGCTCTCGATGTTTATCCAAAAGCAAAGGAAGCCTTAATTGCTCAGCTTCAAGCCAGGCGCAATAATGATAGAGATTATGATCTTGCCGCAACTGTTTTCGATGCTATCCATGAGTTTCCTGAAGCTAGAGAGGCCGTGATTCTAGCTTTGATGCAGAACGGCGTGATGGACTGCCCTTGCTGTGCATTTGTAGAAAGCCTGACTGATGTGGAGCTTGATAGAGCTGAGACGATTGCTGGAAGGTAGAGTCCTGATGACTTGGAGACCAAATATGGACCTGTCCAAAAGACTGAGCAGGCTTGTAGCCCTAGAGGCCAAAGGGATCAAATTGAGAGAGATTTATGAGAGATACACTTAAAACTAGGCTTGAGAAGCTTGAAGCCAAGACGAAAGCTCACTTGCCTCGCTCTGATCTTTTTGCACGCATGGCGAGATATGAGGAGATCTACGAAGCGATGGATACCGGTCTGCCTTTGGATGCCGACGATCCCGATGTTAAGACATACTTGGAATACGAGCCGTACTTTGCTGAGCTGGAGGCCATGAGATGCAGGCAGATAACCTAAATCGGAGGTTGGCAGCGCTGGAGAATACCCAGGAAGAACTTATACTATTTTCTTTTCAATGGGATGACGGCCCTTTGATTAAGCGAATGGTCCCTAAAAGCCGTGTCCGATGGTTAAATGAAGCACAATCTTGAGAAGCGGATTAAGGACCTGGAAAGGCAACAAGACAAACCCGAGAAAGTTGAGCTTGTTTGGTACGACGATACACATAGCCATGAGCCTGGTGCTCAGGTTATTCAATTGATGTGGCTTGATGAGGTCGAAAAAGAGCATTGAGGCCCGATTAGAAGACCTGGAAGAAGGTTCCGGCCCTCTCATCGATGATTTAGCGGATTTTGTGAGATGGGAAGCTACAGGGTGTCCCGACAGTTGGCGATGGGACCCAATGTTTGAAAAGCAAATGGAAGAACTTATCGAAAAGGCCAAAGGCGATAATTGAACGAAAATTAGTGCAAATCTCTGGGAACAATCTCTGAAGCTCAAGTAAACAGGCATCATCTACATAGTAGTTATTGATTTTTGAACGGAACATCTTGATCCGATGATCTTATAAGCGATTGAGAGGGCTAGAAGAGTGGATAACTGGAATAAAGTATTTATCGGTGGACAATGGGTGACAGTTTTTGGATACAGATGTGTGTGAAATTACCGCATTAATGGAACACTGCCCTAACGAATTGATAAGAGGTTTGGAGGGGTATAATGATAGCTAAGCTTGTACTTACTTCGATAGCTTTAACGGTATTATGTATATCCACTATGGGATTAGATCAATCGAAAAATGTGGATTTACTAATCCGAGATCTGAAAGATAATAATAGCACCATTAGAGAGAATGCTGCTTGGGAGCTCGTAGGAACCAATGATTCTAGAATAGTGGAACCCTTGATAGAATCTCTTAAGGATGATGACTTCTATGTCAGAGAGTATGCCATAGAGTCTCTTGGAGGGCTGAAAGACCCGCGAGTTGTAAAGCCATTGATTCAGGAGCTAAGAGATAATAACAGTGATGTTCAGCAATCAGCTTTAGATGCTCTTGGGAGGATTGGAGTACTAGCAGTAGATCCATTGATCCAGACCTTCAAAGATAAAGATACAAATCTCAGAGGCGATGCTGTGAAGGCGCTCGGAGTAATTGGGACTCCAGCTGTAGACCCATTAATTCAGGCCCTCAAAAACAAGGACCCACAAGTCCGAGGATGTGCAGCGGATGCTCTCGGCGATATTAAAGATCCACGATCCATAGAACCATTGACCCAAGCCTTCAGATATGAAACCGGTATCTCTAAAAGGGATTTTGCATCAGCGATAGGAAAGATTAACGATACCAGAGCTGTAGAACCATTGATCCAGGCTCTTAAGGATAATGATAGCATTGTTAGAATGTTTGCTATAAGTGGACTTGAAAAGATCAACGATACCAGAGCCGTAGAACCATTAGCTCAGACCCTTAAAGATGATGATGATTCCTATAACCGAGAAAATGCCGCAATGGCTTTAGGAACTATTCAAGATCATAGGGCAATTGCACCATTGATTCAGGCCCTTAAGGATAACGATTCAGGTGTGCGCAATGCGGCTAAAGAAGCCCTCGAAAAAATGGGGTTGCCGCAGAGTACTTCGTAACTAATTTGTTACCATTGATTGTAATCTCTGAGTCGTGTTATGATCTAAAATTCGATATGGTTGGATCCTCCGGCTAGCCTTTATCGCTAGTCTCAGGATTTCTCCCTCGGTTATTTGACCTCAATGATCTACGTTCGTCTAGTTCATCGGTTATGTTGGGGTAATGAAATACTTGGGCTTTCAAATCATAATGTTTATCATTATAAGCGCTGTATAAGCAAAAGGGAGGAGCTTATCGGTGAAAGCAAAGGCAATAATCATATTATATCTGATAATCATGATAATTTTATTATCAGCTTCTGGGCAGCAGACAGCTGAGGATTGGCTAACTAAAGGCAATGTTCTATATGGCCAAGGTAAGTATGATGAAGCCATTCAGGCTTATGAGAAGGCTATAGAGATTAATCCAAGCTTTCCAGATCCCTGGAGTAACAAAGGCGTTGCGCTCGATGATCAGGGTAAGTACGATGAAGCCATCCAGGCTTGTGATAAAGCTATCCAGCTGAGTCCAAACTATGAAGATGCATGGTATAACAAAGGCCTTGCGCTCTATCATCAGGGCAAATACGATGAAGCCATTCAGGCTTACGACAAGGCCATCGAGCTTAATCCACGCTATGCAGAAGCATGGAACAACAAAGGCGAAGCTCTTCTTCATCAGAGCAAGTATGATGATGCCCTCCAGGCTTACGACAAGGCCATCGAGTTTAATCCACAATATGTAGAAGCGTGGAACAACAAAGGCGTTGCTCTCGGTAATCAGGGCAAATACGATGAAGCTATTCAGGCATTTGATAAGGCTACCGAGCTTAATCCACAGTATGCGAAGGCCTGGTATGGCAAAGGTGTTACTCTTCAGGCTCTCGGTCGTAATACAGAAGCTAATGCAGCCTTTGCCAAAGCCAAGGAGCTGGGATATACAGGCTGACCCCAGCTTCCATGAATTGAGATCCGTAAAGAAGAGATTGAGGGATAAAACCATATGAGCGCAAGCACCTTTGAAGTTATCGAAAAGCGCAAACATGTTAATTTATTCAAAGTAGGCAAGCTCTGGATCTTCAAGTACTTTTTCGAGAACAGGGAGCTATTTGAAGCGTTGCTGGATCACTACAATAAGAACCAGTATCGCTTCGAGTTCAAGAGCGTTGGCGCGAGAAACAATGCCCTCAAGCTCCTCGAACGTAATGGCTTTGATTATGACCTAGTAGAGGACCTGAAGGACTATATGGTTAAGCTTCCGAAGAAGGCCCAATATGCTGAGATCCTGAAAAACTCGGTTGCCACCAAAGAAATAGCGAACGAGAGGATATTCCTCATGAAGGACTCGGCAGCAGTAGAGGAAGCAACAAGTTTGGGCGCTCAGATCTATGAAGGGGATATGAAGTTCTAAGGTGATCTTGGTTGCTTTGTCGGCTCTGTTTTCCAGTATGCATTATGCCAGAATTTATGGCCGTTCTCGCCCTGTCTTCGATCGCAACCCACCCATCCCCATTTTATTAATGACCTGAGGGTTCTGGAAAGCTGGCGCTTTGTTCTGCCCGCTGCAGTATAGGAAGAAATATCCAGGCCCAACGCGAGAGCAATCTCTTTCATGGATAGGGCATCCTCTTTGTTGTCAGGAAGAACTGCCAAGATGGCCTCTGGGTTCATGGCATCTTAATGCTATGGTTGATGCTTCAGGATAAAATTAACGCCAAAGGAGCGTTGTGATAGGCTTACTGGTAACCATCAGGCCGCCATTTAAGACCTGGCCTATTGATGCCGGTTCTGTATATGCTAATATGTGTGGGGAATGAAAACCCCGCACTTAACACCTCAAGGTATTTATCTTAATAAACGGGGGATTAACACTAAAGATGGAAAAATAAGGAGGGAACAAATTGCGCTTTATTGAAGTAGCTGCAATAATATTATGTCTTATAGCAGCATCGCTATCCACAGCCCAAGGTGATTGTACATGTGGCTGTGGTATTCCTAGTTGTACGTGCCAAAATGGAGGCCAATGCCCGGCATCCTCTACGCCTTCCGATGAAGGGCTGTCTACAATTAGTATAGGGTATTCGGAACCAAATATAGCGTATTCAGGACCGTCCACCCCAATTAGCACGAAATTACCCCCCTCTTCCCCAATGAGCACGATACCGCCATCTACACAACAACAACTAATTAGCCAACAGGCTCAAATTAATGATATTAGCAACAAAGTAGATACAATGGCACAACAAGAACAGGATTTATCTAGACGAGCATATCTCTATGCACTAAAATCTATGCTTCAGGATATTGTTCAGTTCATGAATCGTTACCTGATTGGATACTATTGAATAGGCTGGATACCTCTTAGAAGCTTAAAGAAGCCATAGAAAGGGCGTATTTCCGCGAACGTTAGCTACGCAAATCAATAACAATATAAATGCAATTTCAAACCATCCCAGACACCATAGATATGTATAACCTGTAAAATTATTTCTTCATTTTTCGGATCTCAAAAACTAGAGAAACATTTTATAAATCTCTTTCCGATCCTCAAAGGCGTGCCTTTACGCTCCAGATTTTATGATTGCGTGGAGATATAATATTCAAAAGAGTTGATAATACGTGCAGATCTTAAATGATTTAATTAAAATAATTTATATAGGTAGCCCTAACAACTCCGCTAGCCTTCTGTCTTTGGCTCATTTTCAAAGTTTTCCCTTGTCTGTTAGATACAGCCCAATAGCGCAGGCAAGGAATACAAGTACTCCCAAAGGGACTCCCCAATAGACCAATGCCACCACACCTACAACTACAAACAGTGCTTTTAATAATACTTTCTCATCCATATTTATCTCCCTTCTTGTCGTCTTTCTTAGAAATGGTCTGGCGAGAAAGATGATATGGGAGGCATTTGGCACTTTTATTTCTTCGTCCTCGCCAAAACATCATTTATATTCGCATTAATTTGCATCTTTCCATACAAATAAGTTTTGGTCCCTCTCTCGAGAACATGGGATTATAGAACCTAAGAGCCAGTGTAGATTCACATAAAAATGACTGCCAAAATTAAAATGCATAATTGCTACCTTTGGTGATATCTTTATATAATCCCATACATACCATGATGCATCTTCGGGCATATCAACTCGCTGCTATCGATAATAATTTCTGATTTGAGACATAATCAGAAATTTGAAGTAACATGAGGGCTATCCTGGCAAGCATGGAGCCTGAGAAATTACTCACCATCACAGAGTTCAATGCTCTATTGAAGGCCGCCAAGGGCGATAGGGAAAGGTGTATCCTCTTACTGCTGACTGGACCTGGCCTGCATGTAGGTGAAACGACTCAGATTAGGGCAGTGGCTGCGGCCTAGTTACCGCCAACGATTTCAAGCCTGAAAGTGCGATAAATGATATGATTGATCGTGGGGTTATCGCGAATGACCTCAGGAACATATCGATAGTGCTTAGATAGTCAATGTCTGTGATAATCATGCCAAAATGATTTACTACAAGAGATTTATCCTCCGCAAGCTTTTTCGTGTAAGCGATGAATGAAGCTACTGGAGGATAGATAATTGGTAGCTTCCAAGGCAACCATTGAATTGGCAAAATCATATCTGGCGAAAATAAAGAGAGAGTTTGAGACTGGAAGCGCCACTGAGCACACATATAGAGCCGCATTAAAAGGATTAATAGAGTCGCTCAGGTCTGATATTATAGCCATCAATGAGCCGAAGCGAGTTAGTTGTGGAGCGCCGGATTTCATTATTAAGAAAGATAATCTAATTATTGGACACATTGAGGCTAAAGACATCGGAAAATCTCTAGACGAAGCAGAGGAGTCAGAACAACTGGAACGTTATCTCAAAAATTTAGATAACCTTATACTTACCGATTATTTAGAATTTCGCTGGTATTCGAAGAATTCGCCTCTTGAAACGGCATGCTTAGCCAGGCTGAACAAAGATGGAAAGATTATTCAAGACAAGAATGGATTAGAGAGCGTTGTTACTCTTCTAGAGAATTTTCTTAATCAACCAGTAGAACCTATCACCTCCGCTAATGAGCTCTCCCAACGCCTGGCGTATCTAGCTCACGCGATTAGGGATGTAATTGTGGAAGCATTCCGTATTGAAAAGGCCACCAGCCAGCTTTGGAATCTGCGGAAAGCTTTCGCCAGCGTTTTAATTCCAGATATGGATCGGGCTGAGAAGACTGATGAATTTGCTGACATGTATGCCCAGACCATTGTTTATGGACTCTTTGCGGCACGATGTAACCACAAAGGCCATGAGTCCTTCCAAAGGCTTGGTGCAGCAAGAGAAATCCCTAAAACAAATCCATTTCTGCGTCAGCTCTTTGAGACTATAACAGGAACCGCTCTTGATGAGGAGCCCTATGTGAATTATGTTGACTACGTGGTCCAAATTTTGGCAAACACCGACATCAAGAGGGTTCTAGCAGATTTTGGAAAAAAGACTAAACAGGAAGATCCGATAGTTCATTTCTATGAAGGATTCCTTAATGCATACGATCCTGAGTTGAGAGAACGGCGTGGCGTATACTACACACCCGGACCACCAGTTTCTTTTATTGTCCGTTCTGTAGATTATGTTCTTAAAAAGTATTTTGATTTAGGTGGAGGCTTGGCAGACTCTAGTACATCATAACATTAATTCTTTATCTTAAGGTAATGCCTACAGAACTTCTCTCTTGCATTGGCTTTGGTGAACTTCCATCGAATAGCTACTTTAGCCCTGTTCCGATCCTGTTCCCAAGCTTTCGCTTCCTTGGCTAAAGTTTTGATATCGCCAATTCGTCGGTTCAAGCATTGCCTTGAAAGAGCCGAGAACTCAATCTCAGCCATGTTAAGCCAGCTACCCTTCTTTGGAGTAAAATGGAACTCAAACTTCTTGGCAAGCTGGAACGCCTCCTCAGGCGAGAATGCTTCATAAAATGAACCAGATGAGTGAGTGTTAAGGTTATCCTGGACAACTTTAAGGTATTCTGCCTCAGGATATTTCTGGGAAAGCCCTTTCATAAAATGGGCATAATCAATTTTCGTCCGGTGTTCTTCAACAGATATTGTTCTCCAACGAGCATGTGGATCAAAGGCGATGAAAACACAGCATGTACCATTACGGCGATATTCAAAATCGACTTTTTGTGATTTTCCAGGTTTAGGAGGAATAGGAACTAAAACGTTGTCTATCAATTGGCATGGCATCTCATCCATGCAGATTAAAGGATGCTTAGGATCATAGGGTTGCTCATATTGATCCAGCACATCTTCCATATGCATGATGTAATCGCTTGCTATCTCGCCAATACACCATCTAACCTTCTGCCAAGGCTTGGTCTCGCTTTTTTTAAGATCCTCTGAACGGTCATGGTAGATATGGATTCTATTACCTCCATTTCCACGAGCCTATCGGCTAAAAGCTTCAGAGTCCAGGTCGATTTGCCTTCCGGTGGTTTCGAACAGGCAAGAAGGGTAACTTGTGTCTCAATCCTTCCATCTATCTTTGGAGGTGCGCCGCTTCTTGGTTTATCGTTTATTGCAGAGTCCAAACCTTCCCGGCAGTACCTTTTCCTTGTACTGTTAACCGTAGGTCTGGTTATTTTTAGAATCTTTACGATATCTTTATTGGAGTAACCTTCGTCTGCCATGAGCAGTGTCCTGGCTCGAGTCACGCTTCTTACAGATGCCTTTCCATGGCGAATAAACTGGTTCAGATATTCCCGACCCTCATCTGTCAATTTTACGACGAATATTGTTTTCCTCGACATGATTAGCGATCATAAGGACTTGCTAGGATAAAAAACTTGTGTTATGCTGCACTAGTATGTATGACCTGTGTCTCCGGTGCGTATATCCTGATTATATAGTAGGCCAGGCGGAAAGATTGTTTGCAGTAATATCCCTATGTTTTGGCATTCCTTCATAGGGGATAAAGGGGATGGACATCGATTATACGAAAAACATCGGCCGATTGGATGAGGATGGATAATAAGTCAGCACTATGACTCGATGGCAAATGGTTAGGTCAACCGGATATTACATACCTTGCTAAATTGTTCCCCGCTTGCGGGGTCAGGGGCAAGCCCGCGCGGCGTCTGAGCGCGCCCCGTTAACAGCTAGCGCGCGAGATCTCCAGACGCGCGGGTAGCGCCAGAAACGCATGGATTTCCTGCTAATAGGTTCATGGAATTTATGTTCCTAAACACTGGACTCAATCCATTCCTCAGGCTTTATCTTCAGGGAGGGCAAAGGTATCCACTAGGTTGGTGATGACCTCTTCTACCAGATTTGAAACTGTCTTTCTGCGTTGCATTGCTAACTTCTCAAGTTTGGAAAAGGCCGGTTCAGGTAGTTCCAACAATAGCCGATGCATCCTTTGATCTCTTTCAAAGCTTTGCCATCTGGCTTCGGACTGCTCTGCATCCAAAAAAGCATCATCCGCTGATAGCACATCTTCTTCAGACTCATGTGGAGCATATTTCTTTTTCATTTTTATGGCCTCTTCAGCTTCTGGTATATCTCATTAATAAGCTTGGGAGAGTAGTGAGTTCCTTGACTCGAGCATTCTTCCAGGGCACTCTCAACATCCTTCGGTTCCATCATATCCTGCCTGCAGGCACGAATCAGAATACCGGGAAATCCTATTATGGGAACTCCTCGCTTGCGGGGCAACATCTCTTGCAGCCAATTCATCGATGAGCAGCTCAACTGCACCCAGTTCGCTTCTTTGAACCAGAACTATAGCTAACGACTCAGGGAGATGGTGAGATGGATCTTTATCTCTGGTGGCATGGTGGCACGATATTTCTTGCGCAATGGTTCTGGCGGCTTCGTTCTCTAATGCGGTTATATCCCTGTGAACTACTAAGATGCCAGCATTCATAAGCGCCTGGACCTCCATTCCCGCACCATGCCTCTGATATTCACGCAGCTCCTCAGCCGGGATATGGATTTGGTCATAGAACTGTAGCAGGATATGCATGCAATCGGATTGTAAAGCCGAGATCAGCGGTCCGGTGTTGCTGACTACAGATCTTAGGTTCGGGGATGTCATATGATTTGCAGCTCAATTAATGTTGCATTATTTCCTATAAAAGTACATCCTTTTGTTAAGTGGACTATTACGGTTGTTCGAGCCATAAATCAGGAAGTCTACTGCTTAATAAGGGAGGACATAATTGTATATTAATGAAGAATTTACTGTACTCTCCAAGTTTCTCACCAATTTATAATCTCCATTCTATATCAAGTCATATCTTATATCCCTGTTCTTTGATTAGATAGAGTAAACCACTATCAGGAACTGGCAAATTAAAGTATTGTAATACATATATAAAGGCATCAATGAATGCTTGAGCCTTTATACTATCTATCATATCTCCAATCGTTCTATTTTGTTGATTTCTTTCCACTGGTGGGTTTTTGAGTTCATATAAAACGATAGCTGTCCAGACTGAGAAAACCATCTGAATAAATCTTTCAATTGATCGTTTTCCTCTTAATTGATAATCCTTGAATCCCAATTTTTGATTTGACTCTCTATGAGCAGTCTCAATATCCCACCTATCCTCATAAATAGAAAGGATTTCTACCAAAGATAGTGAACAATTGGTGCTAATAAAGTAGTTGGCGTCACCATTTTTCTTTTTCTTTGAGATGACTAGCTTTACTTTGCCAATCTTATCTAAGATGACTTCTTTTTCGATTGCATAATATACCTTCTTCTTGCCGCGAACTTGGACTGCAGTTCTTCTATAATAAATTTCGTCAATCTGATTTGCCAAGTCCCTGACCTGGAAGGACATATCCTTATTTATCCATACCTTTTTATTAGACTTAATTTCACAAACGACTTGATGACCTAAGTTCAGGCATTTAGTTATAAAATCAGCAGAAAACCACCAGCTGTCGAAAACAACATAAAGACTCAAGCCTTTTGGTATTTTTAAGGGCTCGATGATATCTTTATAAGCGATTTCTATTTTAGTCATGAAATCTTCACTGCTGTCTATCTCTTTAGTATACATTTTTGCTTTATGTGGTATAAATATACCTCTAGATTGGAGGACTGAGGTAACAAAGTTGTTACCCATAATATAGTCATCTTTGCAATGATCGTAAAACTTGCCCACGCCATCAGTACATTTCCCTTCCTTTTCATTATATGTATCGTCTATAATTAATAATATTTTGTCGCTTGCACTTAACTGAAGAGCTTCTATAAATAGATCCGCACTGCGCTGAGCTACTTCGTTCTCATCCCAGATTGCATCACTAAAGAACCAATTATAGGAAGAGCGTGATTTCGTACATTCTCGATCCTTTGCCATAGCATCACTAAGGTGTGCGATGGTCTTAGATTTATCACATACGCTCAGTGCTGAAATCATATCACAGAAAGAATTATAGCTCGGTATGGTGAATAAATCTTTAAATTCTTTTAGAAATGGCTCTAACTGTAATGGAATCTTAACTAATTTGATCATGACATAGTAAAATACTTTTATAAATAAATCTATTTTGTATCAAGAATTAATTTTAATGGTAAAAGAAAATATAGCTATAAATATAAAGCTATGAAAAAGTTGGAGAGTACAGAATTTAGATAGAAATGAATTGAAATCCAAGCGATATGACTTAATAGCATCTGGTGGTAATGGAGATGCTTAGCTTATAGGTTCTTCCATAGGATATCATCAAAAACCAACCATCGAAAGAATCATAGTATTCGTCTTCAACGTAAGAGGGATTCGTTCATCTTGTTCTCATCAACCTTGTAGCCTATCGCTTTCTGAAACATTCCTCCGAAGAGGGGTCAGGGGCAAGCCCGCGCGGCGTCTGAGCGCGCCCCGTTAACCATTAGCGCGCGAGATCACCAGACGCGCGGGTGCGCTAGAAGTGTATGTATTTGCTGCTAATAATTGGTTCAAGGACTCTACTACTCAACGATTTTATTGCCTAACGATCAATTGCTTAACTATGCTGCCATTTACGGATTCCGCCTGCGGATAACAGCTTGAAAAAATAACATCATCGGAGGTTCAACCGCACAGATCACAAGGGACACGAAAGTTCAAACAAGCTATCTCCTTCCAAAGAGCCTCTCAAGCTCCTCCTCATCCAAGACTACTGCTACCGGCCTTCCATGGGGACAGGTCCTGGGGCTCTCGCAGGCAAAAAGCTTCTTCAAGAGCTCCTTCATCTCCTCCAATGTCAGCTCTTTTCCTGACTTGATTGAGCCCCGACAGGCCAGGAGCTTCAGTATTTCTTCACGGTTGGTCGAATCGGGTCCAATTTTGCCTGAAGAAAACAGATCTCTCAGAACGTCATGCACCGCCTGAGGGCTTTCCAGCTTCGACCCAATTGCAGGAACAGATCTGATATTATAGGTGCCTCCTCCAAAATGAGAGATATCAAAGCCTATATCGCTCAACACTTCCAGCCAGGATCCCAGTTGAACCTGCTCTTTTGGTGTCAGCTCGATGGTCACCGGCTCCACCAGCTCCTGGGCGATGTTTTTGGTCCTGTACTTTTCACTCAGCATCTCGAACCTGATCCTCTCTGCGGCCGCATGCTGGTCTATCAGCATCAGTCCTTCCTCGCTCTCCGCCACTATGTACAGCTTCTGGATCTGCCCCAGAATACTCAACCTGGGAAGTTTCTCAGGTTCTTTTTCAGGTTTAGCTTCCTGGCCACTGGCGCTGTCGATTGTACCACTGACCGCACCCTCTATTGGTTGTTCCGGCTGAAGGGTTTTCTCCAGTGCCAGCATCACCCCGACACGATCAGAGCTTTGGCCCAAAGGAAGCGTTTTTTGCTCACCTGGATGGGTTATTATCCTGTCCTTATTCTCAGGCAGAGCAGCCGTCGGCCTTTGCCCATTCTGTCCTGAGATCGGCCTTATTTCAGACCGCGATTGAAGAGCTTTGATCACGGCATTTGTCAGCAGGGCGGCTATTTCATCTTCCTTGAGAAACCGGATCTCCTTCTTTGCCGGGTGGACATTCACATCTATCAGAGTTGGGCTGATCTCCAGAGATATGACGGCTATTGGATTTTTGCCCAGAGGTATCAATGTCCTGTAAGCTTCTCGAAGTGACGACAGCAGAGCCTTAGAGGTAACTGATCTGTTATTCACGTACAGGTAGATCCAGTCCGGACTGCTCCTGGTGGTCAGTGGATCTCCAGCTGAGCCGGTTATCTTGCAGTCTTTGATCTCTGCCTCAAAGGGTATGAGTCCCTTGACCACTTCCAAACCCAGGATCTTCAGCAGCGCATCGTCCCAGCCTGATGATTTGTGTGATTTGAAGATGGTTCTTTTCCCTGTGAAAAGCTCGAAGGAGATTCCATAGTTGATCACTGCCAGCTCCTGGACCAGGCCGATGATGCGGGCCAGCTCGTCGCTGGCGCTCTTCAGGTACTTACGTCTGGCCGGGACGTTGCTGAATAGGTTCCTGACAGCTATGCTGGTGCCAATGGGACAGCCGATCTCCTTGACTTGAGTTGTTTTGCCATTCTCTATCAATAGAGAGGTTCCAGTCAGGGCGGATCTGGTTTTGGTATAGACTTCGACTGATCTGGCCACACTGGCGATGCTGGCCAATGCTTCACCCCGGAATCCCAAGGTCGAGATGTTCCCAAGGTCTTCGGCTCCAGAGATCTTGGAGGTGGCATGTTTCTGGAAGGCCAGGGACAGGTCTTCACGATCGATGCCGCAGCCGTCATCGGTTACCTTTACAAGGCTCTTGCCGCCATCCTCCACTTCTATCAAAATCCTGGTGGCTCCCGCATCTATGGAGTTTTCGACAAGCTCCTTCACGACTGAGGCTGGCCGCTCGATTACCTCGCCTGCTGCTATCTTGTTTATGGTGTCCTCATCTAATAGTTTGATCTTTTGCATTGGCATCTCTTGGTTTCAAATCGTTTTTAAATAACTTGTTGATGAATGCGGGTTTGGAAAATATAAGTATTTTCATTATAGTATGTGCTTAGCTCCCACTGCAGAATTGGCACTTGAGTTGAGAAATAAAAAGATAAAAGATCGCCCATTTAGGGCATTATTGTGCTCAATGTACCTGAGAGGTTTCTGTAGTGATCTTGTTCATCGCCGACCCAGATCCGTACGCCTGCGCATGCTTGCCGCCTATCCCTATTTGCTCTTTGTTTACTAATTTGCTGGCATTGCGATTGGTGGCGGAAGCATAGATTCCATTGACCTTAAGCGGGAATGTGATCGTGTCATTAATGACCGGCGATGTCCGAGCATGTATCATGATGAAGCGGGAATGTGATTGTGTCATTAATGACTGGTGGATTATATAACTGAGGTGTCTCGTTATCTTCCCACCACATAAGCTTGCCGACGGTAATCTCCCATGCTGTAGCCGTATTATTTGCCGGATCTACAGCGACCTTAATATACCCAAGTTGCATTGGTAAAACCGACTTTAACCCAATCGGATATTTGGTAGAGTTGTTGACATCATCATTCGGAGCCCCCCCATTGCCGACTATGAAATATGGTATCCCGCTTATATTATATCTCTGGTAATTGTGGGTATGACCTGCGAAATTTGCGCTAATATTGTAGGGATGGTACAGGTTTTCCCATGGCTTTAGATCCAAGTTCATTGTGGTTCTTCCAGCATCCCAGATCGGATGGTGATGTAGGGTAAATGTCCCCACCATGTTATTGTCCAGTTGCTGTTGAAGCCAGGGCGCCTGACTCTCTGCAAGGGCCAGGGAGGTCTGCGGATCATCGCAACAATTGGAAATCGGATCCGGCGAGTTCAAGACGATAAATCTGACACCCGCACAGTCAAAAGAATAGTTCAATGGTATATCAAACGCCGACTTGTAATTAACGGCATCGGTAGCTGGGGCGCAGTTATTGCAATGGATACAATGTTCAGGACAAACTATATAGTGCTCTTCATCAAGATTTTCATTGCTGCGATTATGATATTCATGGTTCCCTATGACCGGGAAAAATGTGGACTTCGAGAGCATCCTGTCAGCACACTGGAAAAATGTAGCCCACCGAGGTGTATAATCAAACCTAGCAAAATCTCCGACATGGATGACAAAAAGCGCATCTGATTCATTCGCGACTGCATCTGCTACGTACTTGAACCGTTTTGCTTCAGTATAATTAATGCCTTCCCTTGTGTCGCCGACTACAATAAATGTGAATGGCCCACTAATCGGGAATGTACGGAATGTGCGGTTGCCAAACGCTGACGCATCGCCAGAAGGTCTTACCCAGTAGGTGTACGATGTATTCGGTTCAAGGCCGGTAAGCTGTACATGTCGATACTGGGCTGCCACTTTAGGATATTCTATTGTTTTGTCAAACTTATGGTGTTGATCATAATAGCTCGACGTGGCGTATTCTATTGAGCCCTTTTCATCGGCGGCTCCATGCCAGTTGATGGTGGCAGAATTTGTCGTTGTATTTGTTACCCACGTCGCCCAGTAAACGTCATTTTGTGCAACAGCTGTACCAATACAAAAGATGCAGAGAAGCATTAATACGCTTAAATACCTACCTGACTTTTTAGCCATTATTCCCCTCAGCGTCATAAGCGGTTTTACACTATAAAAATATTACCCCTGTATATGCCCAGCATACCTCAGCCGTAATTATTTTCAATTCAAATGAGGGCATCATAAACGATCCAGTCCCTAAAATTTCCTCGTGCGAATCTCCCCCGATTCCACAACTGAAAAATGACCTGCCCAATCAGATCTGGAGTCTATAACTTCAATAATAATGCCAGTAACATAATCAACCGATAATAAAAGAATGCGAAAGAGAACAATACCACTTGAAGCTAGAAGACCTTTTCAGATTTTATCAGGGAACTGGCGTAACTTAAGCATGCCCGGAGGTCTTCAGGAGTCAATCTGGGGTAATTTTGCAAGATCTCGGCTTCCGACCATCCTCCAGCCAGTAGATCAAGGATGAACTCAACCGCCAGGCGGGTGCCATCGATAACAGGTTTTCCAGCCAGAACCTTTGGGTCAGCAATAATACGTTCTTGCCAGTTCATAACAATACCATAACGCTTTATGTTTTAAGATGCATGTGCTGAAGGCGCCAAAAGGATGATGTATGCCGGGAAAGCTTCACCGTCCGTGGCTTGATCTATCCACAGGTACAATGACAAGATTCCAAGGAAATCATCATTCAAGAGCTCCCACTCTGACCCTACCTATGAAAAGGCTCTCCTCGACAGGAGCTGAAACCTGATCCTCTCTCAAAACCTGCAGATATGCCTCTATAGCCTCTTTGGTGTTTCGCAGTGTCTCATCAATGGTCTCACCCTGAGAGTAACAGCCCGGAAGAGCCGGAACCTCGGACCAAAAGCCGCCTTCCTCCGCCTGATGTATCAGAATCGTATAATCCACAATCAATCACCCTTTAATAGCTTCAAGAACTCGTCATCATCGAGCCCTGCCTTTCTTATCGCTAATTTGAGAAGGCCAGTCTGCATAAATCTGTTTCCGAGATCGATTTCGAATTGATATGGAACTCAGACGTCTGAAACGGGCCTCACTTTTCTGATAAAACCTTTGTCAACAGAAGCTCCGCCAGCTTTTCGGGCTCTGTGACCATCACATCATGTCCGGAGTCTATCTCAGCGTATCCCCAGCCATTTGCTTTGGCATTTTCGGCAAAAGGCTTCAGCGCTGATGCCATGGGCTCTTGCGTGCAATGGATGTATGTCTTTGGTAGTCGGTCTGATGCGTGCCTTTTTAGGTCCAGCTTATCAAAGAGGCACTTCATGGGGAAATCGGTCAGACGCGGGGCCACCCAGGCCAAGTCCTCAGGGTTGGTCACGCCCCAGCGGGCCAGAAAGGCCTCAGAAGGCGGGAGCCGCCAGCCCTCACCCATCCGTTTCGACCAGTCCAGATAAAACTTCTGAGTTGCTTTTGTCTGTACATCGAAAAGCGACTGACCGTCCCGGGCCACAAAAGCTGCAAGATAGATCAAGTGCTGCATTCGTTCAAATGCCGCCTCAGCCAGCTGTGTGATAACCAGGCCCGCGTAGCTGTGGCCCACAACAATCACATCAGAAAGATCCTCGAACTTCAATACTCCCAGCAGATCATCGACATGAGTGTACAGCCCCGTCTCTCTGGTGAGCAGGTGCGATCGCTCTCCCATGCCCGTCAAAGTAGGTGTGAAGACCTCATGCCCCTCTTTTTGGAGAACGCGAACTAGCTTGCGCCAGCACCAGCCTCCGTGCATTGCGCCGTGGACGAGAAGAAATACAGCCATGAATATCTGAGATTATTATTGGTCTCTTAGGATATCAATATTGCATAATAGGGCTTGAGCAATTGAATCTCAGATAAATGAATAGTTAGGATATTTTATATAAGTTTTGACAGAGTCGTGGATGATTTGCTTTTTAAAGGCAAGTTACATCCGCCAGCAGCAGCATCAGAGTTCTTCCCGTAAAATCTTGATCGGGAAGACCTTTTAAGATTTTATCAGGGCGCCGGCGTAACTTAAGCATGCCTGAATATCTTCATGAGTCAATCTTGGGTAGTTCTGCAAGAGCTTAGTGTCCGACTATCCTCCTGCAAGTAGGTCGAGGATGAACTCAACCGCTAGTCGGGTGCCCTTGATAACAGGTTTTCCGGCCAGAACTTTTGGGTCGGCAATAATGCGGTCATGCCAGTTCATAACAATGCTATGTAATGCTTTATAGCTTACGATGTGTCATTTATAAGTAGCAGATAGTTGAATGTAATATACTATTGAGGTGTACTAATTTAGTTTTATCAGAGCCTTTTGCTAGCTTAAGAGCAATGAACGTATCTCGTGGTCGATAGCCAATTCCAATTGACGCAGTACAACCAGTAGCCTCAAAGAAAATGTTTCGTAATACTCGACCCAATTCATCTATTATTAAATTAGCGTTCTTCGCATCATCAAATTCTGCCATTAAGTTATCACCACCAGCAAAGATTATTACGCCATGGTTTTGCTCGATCAATTCAGTCATTTTCTTTATTGCTTCGGCCACACAATGGCTGAAAGAAGCAACTCGTTCTAAATCTTCTGCCACAATCATTGCTTCCAACCTGGAGCCAACTTTATCACCGTCGAGTGCAAGAAAAATTGTCATGGAATCGGCCTGATTTTAGGTAGTAAACCTGCTTGCATGCATCTATTCACGCAAGCAAAACCAATATCTAGGGCTATTTTAGCATCATTTCGATCATATTGGTAGCAATGAGGGTGAACAACTATATTACGATAATTTCTAGCAATATTTAACATATCTCCAACCATCGTTAAAGGAATAAAGCTTTGAAGTTCCTCTGAAGTGAAACTTTCCGTTTTGCCCGGTTGTTTTATATAAAGTAAATCATCAAAAACATAATTCATATCTCCCAATTTTCCTTTAGGCCGTTTCCTACTGTCAGTTTTTTGATCAGTGGGCATATGTGCCTTAAGTGTGCCTTGGATTTCCCAAGTTGCGTATATCTGTGCAACCCAGTCTTCGAGCAGTAAACCAATGCTACTGAGCACTTCTTTATACTCTTCATTAAAGTAATATCTAACAGCAGAGCGCATCGTTCGATCGACGGACTTTGCTAACTCTTTCGACTCAGGTGGGAATCCCTCTATGAGCACTTCAATATCCTTGAGATAGTAGATCAGATCTAGAGAACTACGCCAACTTAACGCCATAAGGCTTTTGCCGGAAAAGGGAGGAAGTTGGAGATGTTCGTAGTCTTTGTGCTTGATAAGAGCATCAAATGGAACACTTCGCTTGTCATTATCTTTTAGCAAGAAATAATAGATGTTACTAATTTGGCAAAAGTTTGCTGCCGAGTAAAGCAAACTTGTTATGTATTTAGGACCTGTTGTAAGATCGACAACCACTTCTTGGATTCGCTTTGTATCATTTAGAACATGTCTCGCCATAAACTCTGGAATGCGCTTATATGCATTATTTTCATTGACCACAAAAGATGTTATCTGTAGATTTCTGCGTTTGGGTGTGGCCCGGATTCCCGTTAGGATATCCTGTGATTTTGAGCTAGTTTCAGGGGTATCAAATAAATAAATTTCGTCGAAATTAAAATTCTCTATCGTTTCCAGTGCGCTAAGCGCATTAAGCAACGTTTGGAGACTATTCGTACCCGCTGTAATTAGGCTCGTCATGCTCCCAACCCAGGCATTCATCCATCCTTTTGTTTAAAGGTCTAATTTCTAACACATTTATATATGTATCGATACAGACATTGCCAAGGAGCGACATTGCAGTTGAACCCAAGTAACCGATACCATTGAAAGCATGTAGCCTAGGATTGCCACTTCAAGTACCAACATCACAGTGGAATGGAGTATATATACAGCGTTTGGTCGTGTACGAGACTAACTGAAAGATATTAATACTACTCCACTAGAATCTAATTTGGGAGTAGCAATGGGATCTGAAAGGGATCTGTCAAAGTTCTGGTGCTGGCATGAAGCTTGCCCAGATTACGGAAAGAAAGATGCAGGGAATATAGTTCTGAAGGAATTCTAGGGAAAGAACAACATCGCGCTTCTCAAATGCAGAACCTGTGGGCATTGTTTTAGTGAGAAACGAGGAACGCCGTTTTTTGGATTGATCACACCATGGGAAGAGGTTGTCAGGACTCTGGCCGAGATTCCAGAGAAAGGGAGTATTCGCGGGATAGCAAGATCCAGTGGTCATGATAGAAGTACTATCTGCAAATGGGTTGATCTAGCCGGTAAGCATTGTGAGGAAGTAACGGATTACTTTCTCCAGGACCTTCATCTTGATCGTATACAGGTAGATGAGATTTGGTCTTATATAAAAAAAGCAAATGAATATCACCGAAGACGATCCTGAAGACTACGGAGATGTCTATACCCTAACTGCAATTAAAACCGATACCAGATTGTTTATAAGCCATTTCGAGGGGGAAAGAAGCACAGAGGACGCAATCGAGTTGTTTAGGGATGTGGAAAGACGACGAGCTATCGATTCTCCCATTCCAGTATTCACATCTGACAACTGGGACCCATTTGAGGAAGGATTGGTCAGTGTCTACGGTTTCCTGGAAACGCCGCAATATGCAGGAATAGGAAGAAAACCGTATCCTGTATTGGTTCCTTACCCAAGCCTGAAGTATGCCAGGGTCTGTAAGAAAAGGAAGAATGGACGAGTTATTGAAGTGGTTCAGGACATAGTTTTTGGCGATCCTGCGAAAGTCATGGAGCTGCTTGGTGTAAATTCGGGCGGTTCTATCAATACTGCCTATATTGAGAGACTTAATCTCACGATTCGCAATTCCCTAGCAAGGTTTGTACGCAAATCAATGAATTGCAGCAAAATTCTGAAGAGACATTCTAATGCTTTGGACTTCTTCCAAGCTTGGTATAATTTTGTCAAACCTCATAAATCTCTTCGGCTGGAGATAAATCAAGAAAATAAAAGATGGATGCAGAGAACACCTGCTATGGCTGAAGGGCTAACAGATCACATTTGGACTATTCGAGAGTTATTGGACTTCAGGATTCCTGTTCAATGAGACTCGTACACGACCCAGCGTTTAATACTTGAAGATGATTTCCCAAGGGAGGAATTAAATGGCAAATGATAAACCACCCTTGAAAACCATATACACCACTTCCGAACCAAATGCTTTGATTAACTTATATGATGGAGATATACGGCTAGAACAATCCGGACATGTTTTTACAGGTCATGCGTCTATCAAGTTAAACTGGCTACCCTCGACATGCATTAGATTCGAAATGCTTGATCGAATATTTGGAGATACAGGCAAAGTTAAGCTGGAGATTGCTAAGTTACCGTTATCTTGTGATGCTTATGTGGATTTGGTATCTTGTGGCTATATTATTCGTGGGCAACTGTTGGGGAGACCGACCATAATAAATACATCAGTATGCGATGAGGTCCTGTTCCATATCCCTAACTTTAAAAGTATTCCTGGTATTCGCTTAAATCTAAAGAACGATGAATGGAACATAATATTAAGCCCGATTGATAATATCACCGATTTAACCAAATACCTCAGCGATCAAGGTGGATTTGGCCTAACACATATAGGGATGTTAAAACGAATTGATGAAGGACATTTTGATAAGGATCAAGCATCTGATAAGCTAATTGCACTATATCATTTTCTCTCTTTTGTGAGGGGCTTATGGTGTGGTCCAATACTTCCAATAGGTCAAAATGGCGATAAGGTTAGCTGGCAAGTATGGGATGCACCAAGATTAACTCCATGGAAGGACGTTCGGAGTTGGTTCTTTGATTTTGAACCCGAGAAGATTAACGAGGCATTCATTGGTTTCATGAAAAAATGGGTTGACCCGGATTGGAATGAACCAACACGCCTTGCAATTCATTGGTACATCGAAGCAAATATTGGCTCAGGCGGAGTAGAAGGATCAATTATCTTAATACAAGCTGCATTGGAACTGCTTGCTTGGGTATATCTCATGGAGGCACCTGGCGCTTCTAAACCTTGCACAGTAGAGGCGTTCCATAAATGGCCTGCTAGTAGGAAAATTGAGCATCTTCTAACATCAATGGGTATTCCTGTAACTATACCCAGCGAGCTAAAAGAGCTGCAAAGAGCATTAACCGAATTGCAGAAAACTAATTCCGATGCTAAAAAATATCCATCGGGTTCATACATGTTTACATATATTCGAAATAGAATTACTCATGAAACAGGAGAAGATCGTATTAAATTAAGCGCAATATCATTTGATGCCCGAATCGAAGCGAAAGAGCTAGGTTTATGGTACGTGGAAATGACGTTCTTACGCATATTTGGATTTAATGGGCAACATTATATGAGGTTTCGAAATGGAGGGCCAGCCGATAGGGTAGCGTACGTTCCTTGGGTCAAGGTCACAGCGCTACCACGCTAAGACTAATTATATAAAAAATTTTTATCACGTTGGCGGAATCTTTTTTCTTGACTATAGTTAATCTCCTAGCTTTTTGCACTAAGAAATCGCTCCACCCAGGACTTTGAATATCCATCCTTTTTGGAATAAAATATTTCTAAAGCGCAATCTTGGCTAGCTATAATAGCTTCATCGAAATCAGTGTATTTGGCGATCTCTCTTTTGAAATCCTTCCAACCGAATTCTATAGGATTCAAATCTGGTGAATAGGGGATATTATAAATTAAGTGAATATCGATTTCCTCAGCTAGTTTTCTAAATTTCTTGGCCAAATGAATTCTAGCATTATCTAAAAGTATACAAATTGGCCTCATAATATTATTATTTCTTATATTTTGAGCAAATGCCATCAACGCTTCCTTCTTAGAGGAGTTGGAAACCATAACCTCATCATTGCCATTTAATGCTATAAATCCAAAAATAGTTCTTGATCTAACCTTTCCAGGTTTATAATTTATTAAATGAGTGTTTAAGACTCTACGTGTATTAGGGCGCTGTTGTAAAGAGCTTTCATCAAGAAATCCTATAACAGGATCAGTAACAGTGGTCAGCACTGATTTTATCCTTTTTTAAAAAACTTTCTGCATCTGCAGGCCTCTTTTCATTTCTGATGTATGGTTTCCCATACTTAACTTTTTTCACTACTCTTAAAATTCGCCAGCCGTATTTATATGAAAAATCTATACCTCTTGTATCCCTTACATATTTTAATACGTCTTTTATCGTCATTCCTTTGTCTTCAATTTCTTTAATAACTCTATCCCATTCATCAAGAGACATCTTTGGCTTTTTGCCATTTCTATTCTTTGGTGTCAATCCATTATAGCCATGATTATTCCATCTGCTTAACCAATATTTTATTGTCCTCTCGCCCCTTTTTAAAATATCAGCTACCTCATATACGTTTTTCCCTTCATATAAATGTATTATTGCCAATAACCGTTCCTTAATCCTTAGATCAGTCTCTTTTTTATATAATTTATCAAGGTCTATCTTTGATATATGCCTAATTATTATAGGTTTTCTACCCATGCCTATGTATTTTCACGCATTAATTATTAAATGTATCTATAGGGCAATAAGCTCAATGATTAACTATAATCAAATCACGATTATAAATAAAAAATGGATAATTGTATCCGATCATCCCGGATACATTGCGTTCAAGCCCGTAGCAGGGCTGGAACATGTTGATTTGCTTCTAAAATGTTTTTAGATATAGATGGCAGGTCCAACGGCTCCATATAATTCCGGTGGCAATCCGTTTATGAGCCCATTGGCATCAGGCTCCGGCATTCCTCCGGCCTGATCGAAGCTCGCATCCATCTTATGGACTGGACTCAAAGTCCCGCTAGCAAAGTACGTCTGTTTAGCTCCATTTTGAGATGTATCCGCCGTAGATGATTGACTATCAGTGATTGTGCTGCTTCCAAGCCAATCCGTAGCGGGTGCAGGATTATTTTGAGGCTTCACTAAATCGCTGTTTATACCAGGTGTGCCTTTAGGCTCCCCTCCCCAATCAGCTGTTTTGTTATTGGATGTTGTATTACTACTACTATTATTGCTGTTAGGAGCTGCTGGTCTCGGGTTCTCTGCAAGGTAGTTGCTTATCCATGCCCTTCCGAAGTCGCCGCCTACGCTCTGGACCTTATCAGAGCCGCTGCATAATGCAACCGCAGAGACAGCAAGGCAGAACAACATAAGCATAATTGTCATGAGTTTTATCTTCATTCAACCGCCTCCTTAGGCAACTTCTTCTCGTTTGCCTTTTACCAGATATTAACATTTGGGTTATATAAATTCCTGAGATATCCTTGGGTGAAATCACTGCTCTTAATGGCAGCATCATAGTCATGCTTGATACATAAATCCTAAAACAGATACTATATGGTTCTTTCGTATAGGTGAAAGGTGCGAAAATGTACAGGGACACAAATTTTGGAAAATTTATCCGACCATTTAATAAATATTAACTGATGTTACCAGGATCTGCGATCAACTCAAATAGAAGTGGCACTAGAATCGGTCTATGAGCAATCAATCTCTCACGCTTAACTTAAGGCGCCTTAGATTATCCTCGACTTGCTTCTTTGGTCGTGTATGAGAACTACTGAATCGGTGCTCTCCAAGTCATCAGCTCCCACATAGTCCAAATATGATCAGTAATCAATTCAAACATAGCTGGTGTCTGAAATATCCATTTTTTCGGATTCGGATCGAATCCCACCTCTTCCATATCAAGATTTATTTCTAGTTTTAGCGAATCGTGTGGCTTGACAAAATTATACCAAGCCTGGAAAAAATCAACTACATCAGCATGTATTTGCCTATCTTTGCTGAAGTTCATGGTTTTGCGTATGAACCTTGCAAGATGATTCCTGAATGTGAGGTTAATTCTCTCAGCATAGGCTGTATGGATATGTCCTTTTGACATTTGACAAAGCAGTTCTATCACTTCTTTAATATCTCCATAGACGACTCGCTGGGACATGCCAACTACTTTGTCATTGGCTTTATTTTTTACAATTTGGGCATATTTTAGATCAGGAGGTGGAACCAGCACCGGATTAGGTTTTCTTCCAATACCTTTGTATTCTAGCATCTCCTTGATGCCGTAGACTTCGAGAAGTGCGTTGGCAAATGCGTCCCAATCATCGGATACGAATACAGGAAGCGGAGAACCCATCGCTCTTTTCTGTTCTAGCTCTGTAAATAGAGCTATAGCGTCTTCTATAGTTCGACTACCTTCGTGATGGCAAATTAGCAATCGTGATTCAGCACTCGTTGCTGTCAGGCTATATACATCACCGACGCCATCTGGATCATGTGTGCTGACATTTTTTTGTTTTTTTACAGAATGTCCATATTTCGTCTATCTGCACTTGGGTAAGGTGAAGATCGTGCAGGAAGTACTCATTTACCTCCTGACAATGCTTTGCAGCCCTTTTAAGCCATCGACAGATTGTATTTTTATCGTAGCCTGTAGCTCTTGCAACTCCACGAATACTGCCTTTCTCAACAAGCTGGGATAGAGCCTTCAGAACTTCATCATCAGGCGTATTCAGCCCAAAAAAGATTGTCCCGCGAGTCTCACTGAAACAATGACCACATATCCTGCATTTCAACATTGCTCGATCATTCTTTCCATAACGTTCTTTTATCACTATGTTGCCTAAATCTCTCTTGCCATAATCTGAGCAACCGTCATAACAACACCAATAATTGGCCAAATTAATTTCTGACATCTATTATGTCATTATACTATGCATTTCATACTATTTCTTTTATGCGCATACACGACCGCTTCTTTCATTCAAAGCTTAATAGTATATCTATTGAGGTTAATCGGCAAGAAATCTGATACTTAGCTATGACTGAGGGATGAAGATCCAATCGGCTTTATTACATGGAAAGGCAACATAAATGTCGGAAGATAAGAACAGCATTTTAATCATTATTGGCTGCTCAATTGCCATCTTCTGGCCTGGTGCCCTGATCTTCGGCTTTCCAGGAGTAATGGCGCCTACATGGCAAGGCATGTTTCACATCGGCCGCGGAGAAACAGGGAATATACTATTCTTCGTTCTTGCTGCTGTAGGAATCTTCATGTTTCTGGCAGGATACTGGCAAGAGCGCTATGGTACCAAGGCAATGATTGCAATAGGCGTTCTCACTTGCAGCCTCAGCGCCATCATTGCCGGCTATGCATCCGGCATTGTATGGCTCTATGCGTGGGCTTTTATAATAGGCGCTTCATCCAGCTTTATCTATACTCCGGCATTGACTATAGTCCAGAGGCTGTATCCACAGAAAAGGGGCCTTGTATCTGGCGTAGTGAACCTTACTTTTGGATTATCGGCTGCCATTATGTCGCCATTATTCGGGTATATGCTGAATTCTCTCGGATATCTTACAATGAACCTAGCTATAGCGATCATATCGCTTATAACCGGTCTTGGAGCCGTTTATATTGTTAAGGCCCCAGATATCATACCTGCAGCGACAAGGCTGTCTTCAGGGGCGAAGGCTATGGATATCAGAGAGCCTGAAGCGTCTCTAACGCTACGGGAAAGCACTCGAACTCGCAGCTTCTGGTTTCTCTGGAGCACCTGGGCGATGCAGGGTGCAGCGACTATCTCCATGGTTGTGCTCTCGACGAGCTACGGTCTATCAAGAGGGTTCACTCTAGAATCTGCAGTCTTCATTCTAATAGCGTTCAATATTGCCAATGGCATAGGACGCTTGATATCAGGATACCTATCAGACGTTATTGGCCGAAACACGACAATGAGCATTGTTTTCTTTGCGGCAGGCGGCGCCTATCTTATCTTGCCTCATAGCAGCGATCTCATGGTGTGCTCTATACTGGCAGCTTTTGTGGGGCTATCACATGGTACTTTATTTACCGTCTCAGCTCCATTGGTCTATGACTGCTTCGGCTTCAAACATTTTGGGGCCATATTCGGACTGGTATTCACAGCCTATGGCTTTGTTTCTGGGCTGCTCGGACCATCGCTTAGCGGATATATATTGGATGTAACTGGAGGAAACTTCCTCATTGTATTCACGTATCTTGGCGTATTCTGCATCCTATCTGGGCTATGTATCAGGCTGGTTGTGCCTCACACCATTAACGAGGCTTAGCTCCTTCAGAATTTTCTGAAAACTAAAAGCTGGGGGTAAATTTAAACCATACCGTGAGGCTTGGCTTGTATGACATACCACAAGTCGCTTGCATTTTTTGCAGGCGATGTTGGAATATCCACATTATGGGTTGATATATTGCTCGTGGCATTACCGCCAATTATGAAAACGGCATCATCGGATTGTTCAGATTGAGCCGTTGAGAGATTGATAGGGGTATTGGCGTCGGTGTTGTTCATCGGTTCAATACTCTCAGGCTTGGTTATATTAACAGATGTATTATTCGTAGCCGAAGTGTTTAGGCTTGTATTACCTGGAGTTGTATTATTCAGAATGGTATTATTCAATGTTATATTACTAATCTTATCCATGCTGCTGTTCTCTTGGGTGATGGCCACTGTTAACGATGTATTCAATATAACAACTAGCACGCTGATAAAACACATAGACAGATTGCTCATGCAATTCCTCTGCCTGGCGAAGCTGCCTTTAGGGAATATTAATCTATCGCCTTATGTTGCGGCAGAGTGGTACTCAATATCGAGGCAAGTATAGCCTTTACCGAAGCATGCAAGGCTGGGATATCTCGGTTATGGATTTCAGCTTATCGCTAGCCCCTATCTAAACTGCAACGTTCCTGGCATTAGATTGCAATAGTACCTCCATACATGCAGTGAACCGGCTTTCCATATTTAGGCGCAAAGGTTATTAGGTTTAACATATACGTTAACATAATGATATAAAAGTAAGCGTTTATGCTTACTTCAAGATGGGATAAGCGTATAAGGAGGTAAAAACTTGGTCGATAAACGTGTACTTACGATGGTCCTGGTAGCTCTATTCCTGGCAACATCGGCAGGCCTTTGTGCAGAGCAGCCAAAGGAGCTTACAGTCTTTACAGCTGCATCTTTGACAGGCACTTTCGGCGAGATAGGACAGATATATAAAAATGAGACAAATATCAATGCGGTCTTCAACTTTGACGGCTCACAGGTGTTGCGTACTCAAATCGAGAATGGGGCTTATGCAGATATCTTAGTCTCTGCCAACACGAAACAGATGAATGCGTTAAAAGCCGAGGGGCTTATGAATAACAGCAGCATTTCCATCTTCACCAGGAATAAGCTGGCACTGATTATCCCAAAGGACAATCCGGCGAATATCCATAACCTCACTGATCTAGCCAAACCCGGAATCAAGATCGTAATAGGTACTAAGGACGTGCCGGTTGGCGATTATGCCATGCAGATCATAAGTAAGCTGGGAAACGATTCAGCCTACGGACAGGATTATAAGAAAAAGGTTATGGCCAACATAATCTCTCAAGAGACCAACGTGAATTATGTAGTGACCAAAGTGGCTTTAGGAGAGGCGGATGTGGGCTTTGCCTATGTGTCCGATATAACTGAAAACCTGTCTGCCAAGGTCGACAAGATTGATATCCCTGACAAATATAATGTCATTGCCGAGTATCCGATAGGCATATTAAAGCAGTCCAAGTATCCTGCTGAGGCAAAGAAGTTCATTGATCTGGTGAAGTCCGATAAGGGAACTGCTATCATGAAGAGGTATGGCTTTTCGCCAGTCGAAGGCAATGCTGTACCGACAAATGTAACCGGTAATGTTACCGCATCTAAAGCTGCAGCCTGAGCCACTTCATCGGCATTCGCCTTGTAAGGCAAGGCCGGAGATCCGGATGAGTCTCCGGCCTTCATCCATCAGAAACCACCGAAATTGGACCACGGTTGAACTTTGATCTTTAAGGAGTTATGGCCTCGAATCAAGCTAAATTAAGCCATCTCATTGGGCTCCGAAAACAGCTTCAGGCACGAAATCAAGATATAGCCAGCACTTCTGCCCGGGCTAAAGATACAGCATTGAAGTTAGGCATAGCATTCTTGCTGATCATAGCTACAGCTTTCATAGCCCTGCCAATAGCCTCGCTTTTCATCAAGAGCCCTATTGATACAACGCTTCGATCTTTAAACGACCCAGTGGTGATGGATGCTCTGAAGCTCAGTTTGATGACCTCGACACTGACCACAACGATTGTGGTTCTGATAGGCACGCCTGTCGCCTACGTCAGCGCTCGCTTCCATTATTTCGGCAAAGAAATAGCCGATTCCCTGATCGATCTGCCGGTGATCATGCCCCCAGCTGTAGCAGGCATTGCGCTCCTTATGGCATTCGGACGGATGGGCATTTTGGGGCATTACCTGAATACTTTCGGAATAAGCATCGCCTTCACAACAGTGGCGGTGATCATTGCGCAGGTATTTGTCTCCTCTCCGTTTTACATCCGCCAGGCTAGGATCAGCTTTGAGGACATCGACAGGTCATTTGAGAATGCAGCACGCACTTTGGGGGCTTCCAGGATCTACACATTCTTCCATGTCATCCTTCCTATAGCCGGAAACGGCCTCATCTCAGGCGCTATTATGGCCTTTGCTCGTTCTTTAGGCGAGTTCGGAGCCACTATCATGTTTGCCGGCAACTTCCAGGGAAGAACCCAAACTATGCCCCTTGCTATTTACACAGCTATGCAGGGTGATTTGGATATATCACTATGTCTGGCCCTTATATTGGTCGTCATATCCTTCCTGGTAATCGTCGTAGTAAAAACGCTCACCCGAAGGATGTACAAAAATGCTAGAAGTTGATGTCAAGAGAACGCTGAGGGATTTCGATCTTGAAGTAACCCTAGAGGTTGAAAAAGGGGAGATCCTTATGATGGTGGGGGATAATGGCTGCGGAAAGACCACTCTTCTGAACTTGATAGCAGGACTTGTGAGTCCGAATGCTGGCAGGATAACGCTTGATGGAAGATCCCTCTTTGATTCAAGCTTCAAGATCAACATCAGCCCGGAGATGAGAAATATAGGTTATGTCTTCCAAAGCTACGCATTGTTTCCCCATATGAGCGTCTATGATAACGTGGCATTCGGCCTTCGAACCCGCAAGATACCCCAAAAGGAGATCGAATGCATTGTGAAGGACCATCTGGAGGCAGCGGGTCTGTGGGAGATTAGAAAGGCCAAAGCCATGAGAATCTCTGGAGGCCAGAAGCAGCGGGTGGCTCTTGCTCGGGCACTCATAATTGAGCCCGACCTCTTCCTGCTGGATGAGCCGCTGTCCGCTCTAGATGTTAGAAAACAAGCAGCTATGAGAAAGGAGCTCAGGGAGAGAATTCATGCATGTGGAGTTCCGAGCATTATCGTCACCCACGATTTGAGAGACGTGGCCTGCATCGGGGACAAAGCCTGCTTACTTGAGAGAGGAAAGATTTCAATGTCTGGCGTAGCGGATGATGTTATGAGTTGGGGTGCGATTCCTTCTGCGTGAGGAAATGAGTCATAATGAATCATATCTGACGGTGCTTCAAATGCTGGATAACGAAACAAATGAGACGGCGCTTCTGCCTTATCAGGAGCTCGAGAAGGATGTATGGCTGAAGAATATTTGTGCTGGCTGCAGAGGCTGTATCGCTGTGTGCCCGGCCGATGCGCTTACATACGACTCGAAGCTGAATAGACCAATTCAGGTTGCGCCCTGTGTGGACTGCAAGGCATGCCTTGATATATGCCCCCGTCTGCCTGTAAACATAAAGAATATAGTCTCTTCTGAGATCGTCGGGCCTTACCTCGAAATTAAGAACGTGAGGTCTAAGACAAGTAATGGACGCTACCAGAACGGTGGTGCAGTTACAGCACTGCTGACCGCTGCGCTGGATGAGGAGCTGGTGGACTGCACACTGGTCATGGGCGTTGATCGGTGGACACAGAAGGCGCAGCCGCGCGTTGTATGCGACGCAAAAGGGCTAGTAAAGTGTACCGGAAGCAAGTATACGAGCAATGCCGTTCTGGAAGCAATCAAGGAATCGAAGGCGAAGAACATAGCGCTTGTTGGAACGCCCTGTACAATCAGGGCTGTAGGACTTCTCAGGAAATCATCCAATGAGCATGCTATAAAGCTTACGCAAAAAGTACGGTTCCTTATAGGTCTTTTCTGCTTCGAAGCGTTTGATGATTCATTGATATCCGAGATTACTAGACGCCTTGATGTTCCATCATGGCGTATCGATAAGATGGTTGCTGCTGAGGGCATGATGGTCGTAACCTTACGTGATGGATGCCAAAAGACCATTCCTCTGGCAGAACTCGGGAATTGCGTCAAGCCTGGCTGTAAGACCTGCGATGATTTTACGGCGAAGCTATCAGATGTATCCGCTGGCAGCATCGGAAGCGCACCCGGCATGAGCACGGTTATCATAAGGACTCCCGAAGGCATGGGTTTGTTCAAAATAGCCGAAGAGATGGGGTTCATCGAAGCCTGGGATGGCGTGAATGTCAAAGCGATCGAAAAGGTAGGCAAAATAAAGCTGAGGAGGAACGGTTTTTAACCGCTTTTTTTCTGGCTTATAGAGATGAAGCGCATTTAATAACCAAGATACAGTTCATGATGCAGTTCATATGTGTATCCACATGATCCCTGTGAGTCGAGATCTTTCGAGTTAACACGAGTGCATACCTTTTGCGCTTTAAGTTAGTGGCTATGCAAAAATTCTTAACCAATACGGTAGCATAGACCAGGGCAAGAGGATTTTACATGGAGGAGATTCTAGGGAAAATCGCTGATCCAAGGATGCGTTCTCAGATTGAGAAGGTCGCACCCTTCCATGGTTATCTAAGCACAGGAGCCTTTGTAGGCATCCAGATGCTGAATATTGCTCAAAGGCTTCTGGATATAATGGATGGAGATAGGCTTTTTGTAACCTGTGAGACTTACAATTGTCTGCCCGATCCTTTTCAGATTCTAGCCGGCTGCACTATAGGCAACAAAGGAATGAAGATCAAGGACCATGGAAAGATGGCAGCCACCATCAGTAAACGCGGACCTGCAGGAAGCCGGGTAAAAGCTGTAAGGATAATGCTGGACCCGGCCAAGACTGCTCGATACCCTAGGCTCCATGCATGGTTCATGAAGACCTGTAAAGTACCTCACCCTGAAGCAGTTTCCTTTCTTCTGGAGGCTGGAGAAAGCGTTTACACTTGGGAGCTTCTGGAGCTGGAGGTTCCAGAGAAACCAAGGAAGCAGATTGCTCTTTGTAGAGAATGCGGTGAAAGCTTCATCCAGAGAGAAGAAGAGCGGCTTTGCCAGGCATGCTCTGAGACACATAAATCAGATAACAATAACACCAGGTTAGAACCCGAATCATTAGAAAGTGAATCGCTAGAGAGCAAATCGTTAGAATGTGAATCGTTAGAACGCGAATCGTTAGAAAGCAAATCGCTTCTAGAAAGGAGTCTTGAATGTCAACAAAGCTAGTTCCCTCCCTGTGCCCCTACTGTGCTGTTGGCTGCGGTCTCTACCTGGTGGTGGAGAAGGACAGGGCTGTAGGCATCGAGTATATGACTGACCATCCCACATGTGAGGGTGCTCTCTGCCCCAAGGGGAACGCCGTCCTTGAGGTCCTGAACCATGAGGATCGGCTGCGCTACCCTATGAAGAGGGTCGGCGAGGATTTCGTACGTATATCCTGGGATGAGGCGCTCAATCTCGTTGCTGCGGGTATAGCCAGGAATATCAAAAAATATGGCCCGAAAAGCCTTGGTTTTCTGGCGTCGTCCAGGTGCAACAACGAGGAAAACTACCTCATGGAGAAGATGGCTCGTGAATTGGGCTCACCCAATGTAGATAATTGTGCCAGGCTCTGCCATTCTCCAACAGTTGTTGGCCTGGGTGCAGTTCTTGGAACCGGCGCCATGACCAATAACCTTCTGGATCTTGAAAATTCACGATGCATCTTTGCCATCGGCACAAACTTTACAGAGGCTCATCCTATCGTATCACGATGGGCACAGAGGGCTAGGGATAAAGGCGCAATAATAATAGTAGCCGATCCCAGAATCACATCGACCTCCTGGATGTCGGATATCCACCTCCGCATCCGCCCTGGCTCGGATATAGACCTTATCAGGGGAATGATGAAGGTCATAGTGGATGAAGGTCTGGCAGATAGCAAGTTCATCGCCTCGCGTACTGAGGGCTTTGATAGCCTGCAAAAAAGCCTCGAGGGATTCACATTAAAGGAGGCGTCTGAGAAAACGGGAGTGCCTGAAGGAGATATCGTCAGGGCAGCTAGAGCCTATGCCAAGTCTTCTGCCTCCGCCCTTCTCTACTCAATGGGAATCACCCAGCATGTATGTGGCACGGACAACGTCAAATCATGTGCCACTCTGGCATTGCTCTGTGGCCAGATCGGGCGTCCCGGGGCAGGTGTGTGGCCCATGCGCGGCCAGAACAACGTCCAGGGCAACTGCGATATGGGAGGCATGCCCGAATTCTATCCCGGCTATAAGAGGGCCTCCGATCCAGCGACTATTGAATATTTCAAATCCGCCTGGAATATGCCAGATCTGCCTCTGGGACCTGGGCTGACCTCGACAGAGATGAATGATGCTGCGCTGAATGGATCTCTTAAAGCTCTGTACATCATCGGCGAGGACCCGGTGATATGCGATGCCAATATCACCAAGACCAAGGCAGCCTTGGAGAGCCTGGACTTTTTCGTGGTGCAGGAGATATTCATGACGGCCACGGCCAGGCTTGCAGATGTCGTACTTCCTGCAGCAGCCTGGGCTGAGAAGGACGGAAGCTACACATCCATGGAACGCCGTGTACAGTGGATCGATAAGGCAGTTCCACCCATTGGAGAGGCGAAAGAGGGTCTATGGATAATCTGCCAGATTGCCAATCGGCTTGGGCTTAATTTCAACTACAACAATGCAGCAGAGGTTCTATCAGAGATCAACCGCTTCGTCCCGCAATATGGCGGCATGACCAAGGAGAGGATCTCAAAAATCGGTGGACTCCGGTGGCCCTGTCCAGACGAGAAGCATCCTGGAACTGATATCCTTCACAAAGAGAGATTTTCTACCCCTGACGGAAAGGCTAGGGTGGCAACAGTGGAGAACAAAACCCCAGGGGAAGTGACGAGTCCGGAGTATCCCCTCTTGCTCACTACAGGACGAATTGTCCTTCACTATTGCGGCGGTTCGATGACCAAACGTAGTCCTTCTCTTCTTGAGAGAGACTCCGAGCTCTATATCGAGATAAATCTAGACGATGCTGCTAAGCTGAATATCCGCGAGGGGGATATGGTATCCGTAAAAACAAAGCGAGGCAGAACCGAGGCCAGAGCCAGGGTATCGGACAAGGTGAACCCGGGAGTGGCCTTCATGCCATTCCACTGGCAGGGCACGAATATACTTACTTCAGATGCTCTGGACCCTGTCGCCAAAATTCCGGAATACAAGGTTGCAGCTTGCAGGATAGAAGCGCTGTCCTGAGTTTGAAGGAGCCCAAAGATGAGAGATAGCTGGCATGCGAGCAGGATAACTGAGCCGGAAACCCACTGGAAGGAAGAGCATCTGGACCCTCATCCGACATTTCGCTCAAGAAGGTGTTTGGAGATCTCGGATGGGAAGAGAAGCGAGATTGATGCTGATGTGGCCGTGGAAGAGGTCGTGAACATAATCCTCAATGGCAGCTGTATAACCGCTATCCCTGCCCTCCCGGATCAGCTTAAGGAAATGGCAGTGGGCTTCCTAGTCGGCGAGGGAATTGTGGAAAGCTTCCAGGATATAGTCTCCCTCAAGGAAGATATGGGAGCTTTGATCTGTGAAACCAGGGACGGCAAAGCAGCACCCTGGAAGGGGCATCAGTGCTGCAGCGTTGGAAGCTCATCTTTACAGGATCTGAAGCCGGTTGTCTCCGAAATCAGGATAAAAGTCGATGCACTTCTAAGGGCCGTGGATCAGCTCAATGAGCGAGCCAAGATCTGGCGAAGGACTGGCGCCACGCACACATCGATTATTTGCGATAGCGAAGGGAATATTATCGCCTCCTGCGAGGATGTCAGCAGGTCAAGCTCCGTGGACAAGACTGTAGGAGCGGCCTTTCTTTCCGGGACAGATCTATCCAAGTGTGCTCTGATCACCAGCGGACGACTGTCGGGGGTCATGGTTGCCAAAGCAGCACGTTCGGGGTTTCCAATATTGGTGAGCAGAAGCGCGCCAATGAACTCAGGCGTGGAACTGGCGGAAAAGATTGGGATGACTCTGGTGGGCTTCGTTAGGAGCCCGAATCTTTATGTGTATGCTGGGGCGGAGAGATTGATTTAAATGAGTTAGCTAGGGCCACAGAGGTCTTGTTGCCTTCGGACAGAGTTACAGAACGTTTTGTCCCCTTTGTGAGCTTTATGGTGAATTTAGTTTTGTTTTATTGCTGCCTAACGAACAAGATTCAACCACAAGGTTTGTTTGTTGCAGAGCCAAGATCCTGGAGCCAAGCCGATTTCGATTCTTGCCGTAATATTCGCAATTAGTTTAATTATCTCGAGATCTTATTGTCTCAACTCATGCACAGCCTTCACTGCCTATATCAGGATTAATTATGGCTGCGATGGTAAATCACGTTTTACATACTTCGGGCATAAGCCCTATTCTGAGACTCATGAATGTCCTAATCTTTTCCGCGATCAGCTCGTTTATTGCTTATTCTATCGGGCAAAAAGTCCCAGGAAACACTATAGTCTCACTTTAACGAGTAATCTCACTTTACCATTTAATCATTTGATGGAGACTTCAAAGCATTTTACGGATAAATATTATTATCCTTTCCATTCCGCCAACTTTTGCCGCGCTTTCTCAGAATATGGACTTTCGATCTGCTCGAAAATTCTTAGTGCTTCCTTCGCATGATTGATTGCCTCCTGTCGATGGCCAATCTTTTCATGCGCTAAGCTCATGTTGAATAGGGCATCACCTTCTCCTCGGCAGTATTCGATCCGGCGAAAGATCTCTAACGATTGCTCGTAGTGCTCGATCGCTTTGCAGACTTCGTCAAGGGCGGCATAGACCTTTCCAAGGTTACAAAGAGCATTGCCCTCATTCTTTCGATCCCCGATCATGCGAACAATCCCAAGCGACTGCTCATAGTATTTATAGTCATTCTCCCAACTTTTTACCTTATAAACTGCTTTATCCAAGACTTAGAGTATCCATCTTTATTGGAATAAAATATTTGTAAAGCGCAATCTTGGGCATCCTCAATAGCTTCATCAAAATCAGTATATTTTGATATCTCTCTTTTAAAATCCTTCCAACCGAACTCTATAGGATTTAAATCAGGGGAATATGGCACGTTATATATTAAATGGATATCAAGTTCGTGGGCTAATGCCCTAAACTTCTTAGCTAGATGTATTCTAGCATTATCTAGGACAATACATATTGGTCTCATAATATTGTTACTTCTCAATTTTTGGGCGAAGATCATTAAATCTTCTTTCTTGGATGAGTGAGAGACCATAACTTCATCATTTCCATTCAATGCAATGAACCCAAAAACAGTTCTAGACCTAACTTTTCCAGGTTGATAATTTAGCATATGGGTGTTTAAAACCCTGCGTGTATTAGGTCGCTGTTGCAAAGAGCTTTCATCAAGGAATCCAATAATAGGTTCTTTGACTGTTGTTATTACTGAATCTATCCTTTTTTTAGAAAACTTTCTGCATTAACAGGCCTCTTATTATTTCTAATATATGGTTTACCATATTTGACTTTCTTTATTGATCTTAAAATCTTCCAACCACCTTTATACGAATATTCTACGCCTCTTGTGTCTTTTGCATATTTTATTACCTCTTTTATAGTCATTCCTTTGTCCTCAATCTCTTCGATAATTTTATCCCATTCATCAAAAGATATCATTGGTTCTTTGCCGTTTCTATTCTGTGGTATCAATCCATCATATCCTTGTTTGTTCCAATCGCTTAGCCAATTCTTTATTGTCTTTTCACTTCGTTTAAGAATATCAGCTACTATATATACATTCTTTCCTTCGTATAAATGTATTATCGCTAGTAGCCGTTCTTTAATTCTTATGTTTCTCTCATCTTTATACAATTGATCTAATTCTACCTTCGAGATATGTCTTACAATTACAGGTTTCCTGCCCATGAACGGCTATATCGTATATTAATTATTTAAGGGTATCTATGAGGTAAAAATTACGTGGATTAACTATAATTGCCTTGTTAGTATCCTCTAAGGCAGCATAGGCATTCCCTAAATTACATAGATTTTCTCCTTCAATCCATGGGTTCCCGATCTCGCGGCTGATGGCCAGCGCCTGCTCATAGTGCTCGATCGCTTTACGAATATAGCCTAGATCGTAATAAGCACCGCCCAAATTGCCCATGTGTCTTCCTTTAGTCCTTAGGTCGCCGAGCTCGCAAGCAATATTCAAGGCCTGCTTGTAGTACTCGATGGCTTCGCGAGTCTTTCCCAGACTGGCATAAGCCAATCCCATATCGCCCAGATGCTTTCCTTCGCTCCTTCTGTCTCCAATCTCGTGGTCGATGGTCAGCGCCTGCTCGTAGTACTCGATGGCCTTATGCATCTCGCCTAAATCATAATAAGCACAGCCCAGATTGCCCAAGCGGATATCTTCCCCTTTTTTGTTTCCGATTTCACGGTCGATGGCCAGCGCGTGTTCAGAATATTCGATGACCTTCCGTGTCTCGCCCAGAGCAGCATAGGCCTGTCCCAGGTTTCCCAGAACGGTTCCTTCACCTCGTCTGGCACCGATCTTGCGGCTTATAGTCAGTGCCTTCTCATGGAGATGGATTGCCTCTTGAACCTTGCCCAGTTGGAAGTAGGTATATCCTATCTTCGTTAGAATGATGCCTTCTTGAGCTGATCTTTTTAATTGCTTAGCTGCATCCAAAGAAACCTCAAGCCAGTGAATTAGATCGTTGGGATGCAATCGCAATGAAAGGATACCCACTGGATCAGCGTATTCAATGCAGAGGGCAGCTGCATCCGCATTTTTTTTGGCATTTTTTACGGCAAATGCCTGTCCGGCCTGCACATTCGCCCATTCTCGATCGAGAATTTTCAGCCCTTCCATGACATTTTCCCCGCCCTTATTGTAGAGAGTTTCCGCAGAAGAGAGCATTATCAAGTAATACTTAGCATGGCAATGCTCAGCATCGTCACGCTCCTTGGATTCCAGGCGTGATTCAGCGAAAAGGCGAGCCAAGTCATGCAGCTTGTAACGTCCCTCTCCGGAATCTACGGGGCGAATAAAATCCACGAGACTACATTTAACTAAGTCGCTCAATACCTTAGCAGATGGTTCAAGAGCCATCTTCAAAACTGCTGTTCCACCTTTTAGGTCAAAGTCTTGCGGAAAGACCGAAAGACGACACCAATGCTTCTTTTTCACTGGAGACAAAAGATCGTAAGTCAAACTGAATGAAGCATATACTAGATCTAGCCTCATCTTTTTGTCACTTAGGCAGCGTTCGTAATCAGCCACATCTATGTCTCCCCTCTCGGCCAAGACGCTTGCAGCATTTCGAAGGGCCAGGGGAAGATTTCCGCAAAGATTTGCCAAATTGTCAGATCGATCGCCAATCCGTCCGGCGATTTCGAGGAGCAGTTCACGAGCTTCTGCAGAACTCAAAACATCCAGATCTCGTGCCGTTAAGCCTGGCAAAGAAAATTTATTTCTTGAGGTGATTAAAACGGCGCAGCTTGAAGGAGGCAACAACGGCTCAACCTGCTCTCTATTCTTCGCATTGTCTAATAAAAGCAGTACTCGTTTGTCAGACAGAACTGAGAGATATAGCCCACGCAACTCGTCTTCTCTCTCTGGCAGGCGTTTAGTTGGGTAATACGAATGGATGACTTGGGCCATAGCATCAGCTGCTCTAAGGGGATTACTAGTCGTTCCTTGCAGGTTTAGAAAGAGATTCCCATCAGGAAAACGGTCTTTTAGCCTCTCTGCCAAAACAAGTGCTAGTGCAGTCTTGCCAACGCCAGCCATACCACGCAGACCGATGATGGGTCTTACCTTATCGAAGCATAATAGGATATTTATGATTTCGTCCTTACGGCCTTTAAAGTCAGCTGGCGGTGGAGGTATCTGGCGAGGGAGGGGGATCGAGGCAGGTTCAGATGATATTGTGATGTTATCTAAAGGAAAGATTCTCACAGGAAGATATTCCCCTGTATTCTCAAAGATTATGTCTGCAATTGTCCTGCACCATACAGATAAAATCTCTCTTTCCTCTGGGCTGCTGATAAATTCGCCAGATTGTCGAAAAGTATTAAGAAGATTCTTAGCTTCAAGGATGTCCAGCTGTTTCTCAGATTTATATGAGTTCAAAAAATTTCTATAATTACTTTCAAGCTTCTGTAACGACATGATTTGCCTCAATCGTTTCGGACGATGATTTAATTGCTAGCTTATCAACTAATAAGACAATTTGTTTATCAGCTACATGAAGCATTTCATCTATAACTTGTTTAATATCGACTATCAGTCGTTGGATATCTAAAGCGTCTTCAGGGCTCTTTGCTATTCTAATCCGATCCAATATAGGTTTAATAGATGGTTCTGTAGCGTATGGTAAACACTGTAGAACTGCCTCATTCGCCGCAATGTAGCGAAATCCCTTAACATCCTCCAGTATCTCTTTAAAATAAGAAGCGCATCGTATCCATTCATTTTCCGCGCTTTGCATTGAATTATTAAAACCCTTTGAACCAAAGGGTTCAAATCGGGATATATGAAGATGTCGAATCATTTCGGCTAGATGATCTTGAAGGGATTGCGATTTTGTATGAATCACTTTCCATTCTCTTATTTCATCAATCAATTGCCTATCATTGATTATGGTTTTGCCTTCCATTGGCTCGATAAGTGACTTTTCAAGAATGCAGATCTCAAAATCCGCCCTATCGGCTCCAATCAGATATGGTCGGGGGACTTTTATCAATGATGACACATTATGTAAGTCCGCCTGCTTACGTAGCCAATCAGAAAGGTTGTTTATTCGAATTTTTCCTTTGTCCAAGATAGCTTCGGGAGGATTTGTAAGTGCTGAATGAATTTTATGCGTTAAAAAACTTGCTCGCAAATCATCGATCTCTTTGGCCTTTTCTAGAGGATTCGCAGCAACAAGAATGCGATAGAAATCCCCCGGTTCAGGACAATTCCACTCACCACTACCATTTAGTCTTCCTGCCCGGCAACAATCTAAGATTACAAGTTTGTTTTTGGCGGCGCACCGTTCCAAAGGCCCCAAAATCTCACTAATTGGAATCTTGTTTAATTCGTCCGAACCATCTCCCTTGGTAAATAAAAAAAGTTCGCGCCCAATGGGTTTGCCATGACCTGAAAAAAAGAAAATTAAGGTATCTACTATTCGGCAATCTCCCAATATATCGATATATTTCGGCATGATATCATACTTTTTCGCTTCTTTATTTATTACATTTACATTATAGCCGCGTTTTGAGAGGGCATATTTCATCAGATCTGCATCTCTATCACAATATTTCAAGCCTAGTGTGTTAATACCAATGATAAATGCCTTATAAGCCATTGCAGCCACCTTAATTAAACTCTAAACTGGATCACTACGCAGTTAGCTTTTCGTTTCTGAACTGATTTGGATGACGATTCCATTTCTAAGATCAAACGTTGCCTTAATCTCCAGCTTTTCTTCTAATTTAGGTTGAAGTATCACATACCTTTCTATTTTTTTAAAAATTGGATTTCCGTCTTTATTCATCAATATGTTATCATTCGCGTCCCTTAACTCCACAAGTTCGCTAATTTTTTCAACTATGGGCTTATTATTGTACAATGTACTTAATCCTTTGGAGATAGCCCATACTATAGGAACTATCGCAATACTACAGGCTATAATGATCGAAATTGGTTCCTTATCTCTGGCATCATTATCTTCTGTCTGGTACGGTGCCGTCCCTGGCTTGACAACTGCTTCAATTCCCTCGTTTTGCAGTAAATCGGAAATATCTAGTTCGTTATCTTCTAGAACGTTTTTAAGTTCATCATCCAATTCAAGATATATCTTCGTATCAGCCACATTATCGTCGACCATATCTCATCTAAGGGTACTTGCCCTGTCGTTATTATAGTTAATCTCCTAGCTTTTTGCACTAAGAAATCGCTCCACCCAGGACTTTGAATATCCATCCTTTTTGGAATAAAATATTTCTAAAGCGCAATCTTGGCTAGCTATAATAGCTTCATCGAAATCAGTGTATTTGGCGATCTCTCTTTTGAAATCCTTCCAACCGAATTCTATAGGATTCAAATCTGGTGAATAGGGGATATTATAAATTAAGTGAATATCGATTTCCTCAGCTAGTTTTCTAAATTTCTTGGCCAAATGAATTCTAGCATTATCTAAAAGTATACAAATTGGCCTCATAATATTATTATTTCTTATATTTTGAGCAAATGCCATCAACGCTTCCTTCTTAGAGGAGTTGGAAACCATAACCTCATCATTGCCATTTAATGCTATAAATCCAAAAATAGTTCTTGATCTAACCTTTCCAGGTTTATAATTTATTAAATGAGTGTTTAAGACTCTACGTGTATTAGGGCGCTGTTGTAAAGAGCTTTCATCAAGAAATCCTATAACAGGATCAGTAACAGTGGTCAGCACTGATTTTATCCTTTTTTAAAAAACTTTCTGCATCTGCAGGCCTCTTTTCATTTCTGATGTATGGTTTCCCATACTTAACTTTTTTCACTACTCTTAAAATTCGCCAGCCATATTTATATGAAAAATCTATACCTCTTGTATCCCTTACATATTTTAATACGTCTTTTATCGTCATTCCTTTGTCTTCAATTTCTTTAATAACTCTATCCCATTCATCAAGAGACATCTTTGGCTTTTTGCCATTTCTATTCTTTGGTGTCAATCCATTATAGCCTTGATTATTCCATCTGCTTAACCAATATTTTATTGTCCTCTCGCCCCTTTTTAAAATATCAGCTACCTCATATACGTTTTTCCCTTCATATAAATGTATTATTGCCAATAACCGTTCCTTAATCCTTAGATCAGTCTCTTTTTTATATAATTTATCAAGGTCTATCTTTGATATATGCCTAATTATTATAGGTTTTCTACCCATGCCTATGTATTTTCACGCATTAATTATTAAATGTATCTATAGGGCAATAAGCTCAATGATTAACTATAAATAAAGGTTTCTCTTTTCCCTCGTCATTAGGTCGTGTATGGCGTCTATGAATTGCCACTCTGAATGTCAACAATTCTGGCAGCGTACCACTTTGCTGTAAATTAGTGGTAGGATAACTAGATAATATCTCCCTGTATCCCCTGGGCCATTGGACATAACGGAAGGACACTGAACCATGATATTGAGGATTTAGCAGAAGATTGCCTTGTTGATCGTAGTAATAGGATGAAGAATCTGATTACTTGGTTCTTGAATAAAGTGATGCAACAGGAGGCATTGAACCAGATTCAGGCCAACCCTATGAACATTCTGGCAGAAGGAGAACGCGACGTAATGGCACCAGAAAGAGATCCCTCCAGATCCTTCACTGAGAAGTAATTCTGAGTAAGCCACAATTTCGCGCGCTTCCCGTCCAATCGCACATACCCGATTGATCATCCCGAATAAAAAGTCTTTGAGAATTGCAATAGCAGAATCATATCTACAGGGCGTTTCGACTAGAAGGGCTAGAGACACTGTCTCCAAATTTGTGTTGGAAATATCTTTGCCTCGGATGTCTCTAGACTAGCGGAAACTGGCAAAAAATAATCAATATAAGATATAATTAAAGGAAAATGGATAATATCGACGTGATTAGCGACATTGGATTAGCTGCTCAATAGCAAGAGTTAATAGTAATCCTATCATTTAATCTCTAAATCCGCAAGGAGACCAAATTATGGAACTTAGTAGACATTGTTTTGCGGTAACTGGTTTGGCTCATGAAACTGGTTTCAGTGTAAATGCCGGATTTATAACAGGCGATGGAGAGACATTGATTATCGACTCCGCATTTAATTATCTATCAGCTCAAACAATTTTAGGTTACGCTAAGGTAAGTGCACCCCAGAATAAAATAAAGTATTTGATCAATACTGAACTCCATTTTGATCACACGCTTGGCAATTCAATTTTCAAAGAAATCGGAGCCGAAATTATTGCATATAATATGATTGCTTATAATAAACATATGAATATGGAATCGATGATTAACCGGATGAACGATATACTCTCATCAGGATTCAAAGAGCAGAAGGACTCCAAGAAAATAGAAAAATTTTTTGCTAAGACTATCGTTTGTAATCCAGATAAATTTATCGAAAAAGATACATCATTAAGTGTAGGTGGAATCGAAGTGGAACTAATTCTGACGCCTGGACATACTGATACTAATATTTCGGTTTATATGCCTGAAGAGAGAGTAATTTATGTAGGCGATTTGATTTACTCAAAATATTTACCTACATTGCGTTTCGGAAACCATAAATTGTGGGAACTATGGATACGATCGCTTGAAAAATTAAAAGAGATGAAGATCGAAATATTAGTACCAGGACATGGCCTCATTTGTAAGAATGGAGAAATCTATGAAGAAATTGAAAGACATAAGAAATTTCTAACTGATGCGATTGCAGGAAATCGAGATTGGTGGAAGACTGAATAGACTATAATAATAATTCGTATTAAATGTTATTATTATGCTGGGATGAAATTTGATTGAGTCAAACTGCGGCGGCGCACCCGCGCAGCAAGCTGCGGGGCATGCGAGGCGCCGCCGCAATAGCCCCGCTTATTCAAATTCAAACAGCTTCATTTGATTATAGCTTTCTTTCTCCTCAATCGATCCTTGCCTTTCAATATAATTTCTTATAATTTCAGCAGTTATACCCTCACCTACGGTACCAATATAGCCACCATCACTCCAAAACTCTCCACCCCAAAGTTGTTTTCTGATTTCAGGAAAGGCTCTGAAAATTTGCCTTGCAGTTATACTTTTTATAACTTGCATAACCTTAGATGGCGCATATTTTGGCGCTGATCCAACAAAAACGTGGACATGGTCTCCATCTGTCCCAATAGCATCAAATTCAAAACAATATCTTTCACCAATCTCAATACATACATTCTTAAAAAGGTCTATCCTTTCCTGATCGATAAGTAATTTCTTTCTATATTTTACACAAAGCACCATATGATATCTGATTCTGTAAACACAATGGCTTGCATGCCGCAATTCCAGCATTAATTCAGATAGCGCCTGCTAGAACTAAATACCTTATTAATCCCCTGTTAGTTTGCCATCCCCACAGCAAGCTGTGGGGTATTCGTTAAAATAAAAACAAATCTACTTCTATTAATGCTCTTTCTATCGGATGTTCTTTCCATAAACCCCTTTGCCTTGTTGCTATTAGCCAACCTATTCCATGTGAAATTGTATTTTCAACTTCATCGCTTTTTCCATAGTTTGTTAGTGCCCGCAATGCTAATCCAGTATAAGACGGAACTGAACCAACAGAAAAACCTTTCTTGGCACTCCATCCACCATCTTCGGATTGATCATTTATTAACCAATTCAATGATTTCTCAATAAATTCATTATCAAATAGGGGATAGTAATTGGCTGCAATTAGTATTCCAGCACATTTATAGCTTAATCCACCGAATTTCATATCATTCGACCACTCTCTTTCCATGCAATTAATAATTTCTACAATATTATTATCTTCCTCCTTGTTGAGGTAGTAAAAAGATTCTAATAAACTCCAACAAATGGGAATTCTACTTCTATCTCCTTTGAATTTCCCCAATCCTCCATCATCATTCAAACAATCTACAATAATATTTACTAGTTTCGTTACACTTGTTTCAAAACATCTTTTATAAAAGGAAAACAATTTCAGACAATTTATTGCTTCGCTCATATCAGAGATTTTATTTTCCTCGGTTCTTTGTATGGATACCTGAAGGACTTTTTGTAGAGATTCATCCTCTTTATCCAGACCCAATTTCAATAATGCACCTGCAACTTGTGTTTGCCGTGAATTTTCTATACCTACCTTTTGCATCCTCTTCAAAATTTTTATAAGAATTAATACATCTCTATCAAGAATACCAATTAATCTACTATCAATCATTTATTATGCCTTTTTCTTTAAGGATTCCTAAAAACTCTTTTACATCCTCTTTTATTCTATCCTCTTTTTCATATGTTTCTTTTTCCAGTTCTAAAACTATTTCTCTCTCATTTTTCCCCGTTCTTATTTTTTCTAAAATAAAAGCGCCTATTTCATTTATCTGGAATAAATCTCCTTCCTCTGACGAATATAGTAGTATTTTATCAAGTCGCCTAACCATCTTAATCGACCTGGAAATTTCCATATGTCCCTATTCCTTAATTTCAGGTTTTTCGCATTTTATTTTAAAAGTAATACCCTACAGCTTGGTGTGGCTTGGATAAAAGAGCATTCTCATCCAACGTAGGTGGGATCAGTTAGCCAACTGTGAATTATGCGGCAGTGCCTTGCATGCTCCGCTGCTTGCAGTGGGGCGCATCGCCGCCATTTGACTAAGTTCCACATCCGCACCCTTCGCAATTTATGCTTATTTCATCATCATCTATTTCGTCATTTAGTTCTAGCTCCGTGATTTCAGGTTTTTCATATTTCATTTTTAATCTCCAATAATTATAACCTTTGTACTTTCGTTGTCTGTATTAATGAATATTTCGCTTGAGAATTCCTAAATTGTAGAGTCCCGAAACCGTTGACTTCATATACCACACTGTGTTGGATAATTGAATAATTATTGATATACGATAATGTATTTAATGAATAAATTTCAATATCTAACCATGATAATATTATATTAAAAGGCGCTATCCGCCTGCTACTTACATTATCATGTCTTCTAAAGAGTTAGATCTAACAGTTTTTCCAAAGATTCTTTTGATCACAGAAAAGAAGCTTTCTGCTGCCCATCTCTTGCTATATTTTTGAATCTTTTTCCAGCTACCATATCCATATTTCTTTAATTCCAGAACTGACTCAGCCATCTCAGTACCCGCCTTAACAATAGCATTCTTTCTGACGTTGATATTAGCCAATGTCACTCCTTTATAAATTTAAATACGACTTCAGTATCATAGCCAGTATCCATTATAGAATCCTTCATCAATACGCCATTCAGTTGAGGCCTGACCATCTTACGTCAGGCGTTCTCTCATCAGTGATCTCGAAAGATATTGGTTTCTTCGTCTCAATATCAACAGCGATATGTAACTTGATCTAACCTCTGGGCTCAGTACCATGTTTCTCTCCTACCTATTCTCCTTTCTCGTGACCTTTACGCAGGTTGAATCCACTGCTACGACAATATTGCCAGAAGGAGTGGCAAATAAGGGCTCTTGTTGCCATAGCGCATCGTATACTGATCGATATCTATTTTGTCCTCAATAAAGGTGAGCCTTATCATGATAATAGGAACTGAAGCAATTTGCGAAAGAGTCTTGAAGAAGCGAGCGCGATCGATATTGAGATAACTTGAAAAGGCTGGATATTCGTGGCAAAAGCGGAAACTGCATAGATATGGATCAAATCATTTTCATATTAAAAGGATGAAATGCGTGCCACCTGCTTCAGGCCGTATAATGAGGCGCTTAGAGAATAAGTGCAAAAAATATTGGAACAATTTTGAGCGCTGCCTTATTATTGATTGCCATTCGTTTTCCTCAAAGTGCTTACAAGCGAATTGGATCAATCCATCGAGAGACAAGATATTTGTATCGTCACCGACCAATTCCACACGCCAGAGATGCTTATAACTTCAGGATAGACCTCCTTTAACGGGGGTGGCTATGAAATCAGGAAGAATGATCGGGTGCATGTGGCTGACATGCTCCTTACGCGGTGTCGATGAAGTGGTTCTCATGCGAATCCTCTATAGTTAGGAAAAGTTTAATAAAACAATCTCTTTGTAATGATTGAATTGTGAATAGAGAACCTTTAATTATTCGTGGCATGAATAAATATGTCTTATTTAAATTAGGTGAGACCGAATGAACCATAATTTTGAAAAGCAAAACCAGTTTCAACAGGCATTTATCTTACAATGGCATCTTACTGATAAATGTAATCTTAAGTGTAAACATTGTTATCAGAATTTAGAATATATAGGAACAGAAACTAATTTTGATCGGAAAAAAAAGATAATATCAGATTTCGCAAAATTCTGTAAAAAAATAAAAAAAGTTCCGAAGATTGCCTTTACAGGAGGAGAGCCATTTATTCTTGGGGATGAGTTCTTCAATTTATTGGACTATTGTAACCAAAAATTTCCAGAAATAAGAAAAAATATATTGAGCAACGGCACTTTAATAGACGAGACTATTGTCACCAAGCTTAAAAAAAGTAAAATAGATAATATACAAATAAGTCTTGACGGTGCAAAAGAAGACACTTGTGACTTTATTAGAGGCAAAGGGGTCTATAATAAAGTGCTAAAGGCTATAGAACTTCTAAATTCTGCTAGTATTAAGATAGCAGTTATGTTTGTATTTCACAAAAATAATTACCAAGAAATTGAGGAATTTATTGAGCTATGTGACTCTTTAGAACATGCTCAATAGCTTGTTCAGATCAGCAAATTAAGACGTATCGTTCAGAAATTAAAAATGCTGAGAAAACTAAATAAGTATACTTGTGGATAAGGCAATTGAAGAAGAAATAATAACCCTTGATATCGATAAGATCGACTTCGATGACAAGGAGGCAACTAAAGAGCTATTCCGAAAGTTGCTCAACTTTATAGAATATCAAGCTCAAGTGATACGGCGGCAAAATGAGATAATCCAACAACAAGGTGATGAAATAGCAAGATTAAAAGGTTTGAAGGGCAAACCGAAGATCGCGCCAAACATCCCTAATCTGGAACCAAAACAAGCATCAACAGAGAAGTCTAAGAAATGGTCAAAGGGATCGAAGAATCCCAAGATAAAGATCAATCGAGTAGTTTGGTTAGATATCGAGTCCGATATCTTGCCGCCGGATGCTGTATACCTTGGGTATGAACCTGTAATAATCCAAAATATCCAGCTACAGACTGATAATATCGAATACCGGCGAGGACACTATTATTCCAAGTCACTGGACAAGCATTATTATGCTGAGCTTCCAAAGGAAATTCAGAACACCCAATTTGGCAGCGACCTAAAGGCGCTCATTGCTACATTTTATTATGCAGGCAGAGTGACTGAAAACAAGATCCATAGTATCTTAACTGATTTTGGTATCTTCATCTCAGAAGGCGAAATCTCAAATATACTGACTAAAGAGAAGAGCGAAGTCTTCTCAGCTGAGAAATCAGCAATATTTGAAACCGGTATGAGGTGCGCCAAGTATTTCCAAACCGATAGTACTGGCGCAAGGCATTCAGGCAAGAATGGCGATATGCATTATATCGGCAATGAAGAATTTTCTACTTATTTTATCGAGAAAAACAGGAAGCGAGAAACAATTAGAGACCTGCTCGGATTATTGGATGGAGTCTTGACGCCTACTCCGATGGTAACCGATAGTGCTCATCAATATGATGGCATAGCTTGCCATCATGGTCACTGCTGGTTACACGAGATACAGCATTACATTAAGTTGAAACCTTATTTGGACCTTCACCGATCAATTCTGGAAAAATTCATTGCCAGTCTTTGGAAGTTCTACGATTTATTGAAGAAATTCAAATCCCAACCAAAGATTGATCTCAGAAGGTTAATTGAACGAAGGTTTGAATCCCTGTTTACAACGACTACAGGATACTTCGAACTGGACAAGCGGATAGCATCGACCCATAGCGATCGAGATAAGTTGCTCCTTATGCTCGATTTTCCGGAGATCCCTCTTCACAACAATGGATCTGAAATCGCTGTTCGCGAGGGTGTGCTAAAAAGAAAGATCAGCTATGGCACTAGATCTGAGTTAGGCAAAGCAGCCTGGGGGAATTTGCTTTCTATACTTGATACTTGCAGAAAGCAAAAGGTTAGATTCTATTTGTATGTCAAGGATATTTATTCTAATAGCTTTTCTATGCCAAGATTAGCCGATATGATCCCAAAGGTCGGTTAATTTTACCTGCTATTGAGCATGTTCACTCTTTAAATGTATCGACACTAGGAATCACTCCTTTGGTTCCCGAGGGAAGGGGAGAAAAACTCTTAGAATTAATGTTGAATCCAGAGGAAACGCATGAACTTTATAGAAACATAATTAAAAAACAAATAGAATTAATTATAATTGGTTCTAAATTGAAAATCGATATGAGAAGACCGCTATGGACATTATTAAAAGATGAATTTAAGGAATACCAGGATATTATAGGGGGTGGGTGTGCTGCAGGCTTCTCAGGTCTTGCCTTAATGCCAAATGAAGATGTTATGGCTTGTAGAAGATTGCCAATAATAATAGGAAATTTAGCAAAATCTACATTTTTTGATATATGGTATTCTTCTAGTTTACTTGATGATTTAAGAAATAGAAAAGAAGTTGGTAAATGCTCAAATTGCTTATACATCAAGAACTGTAGTGGATGCAGGGCAGTAGCATTTGCAGTAAAAAATGATGCTTTTGAGAAAGATACTTATTGCTGGTTAACTCCCAAAAGTAAGTGTAACTTATTATATTGAAATGAGGTAGGTGTACAACCTAAAAGTAAATAATTCCAGGGACAATAATAGAACATATTGGTTTTACTCATAGTATCATGGTATCAATCAGTCTGCCTTGGCGAATTGAACATCCAGCGCATCTTCAATCCCACATCCCGCAGGTAAAACTCTAAGGCTTAGCATTTTTCTTGATAACGATTTTCTGCAAAACCACGCAGATGCGGTCACTTTGTTTTGAGCCGGAATTATATCCTCCAATAATTATAGCATCAGATTCTCTAAAGACTTGTTGGAATGCTTGGGCCATATTTTATTTTTTGTTTTTATCTTTATCATTCATGGGTGCATAATTAAATATTAAATCTCAATTTGTATAATCAAAAAAATCCAAATTCTTGATGACCTACCTGCGGGATGTGGGTTCAATCAATGCTCAGACTATTCTCATCGATGGTCTATCTTGATTAAACATTTCTGTCAACTATCATGATTGTGCTTGATGGTTAAAGATTCCGATTCGGGATATTGCGACTCGGTTAACTCGGAACAACCTCGGAAACATCGTGAAATTCTTTATTTTATTGAATACCCCGCAGCTTGCTGCAGGGTACGCCTGTTTGACTATTTTCGGCCTCAAATTAGCCTATTCAAAGCAGAAAGTAACCATTTTTCCTTCTTCACTTACTGCCCTTGATCGCCTTTACCCTCTCGAAGATCTGCTTCATTGTATCTTCATTGCTTTTCGTAAACTGGAATGGCGAATCCGTAAACGGCTGGAAGTAGACCGGCACATCGTCAAGACGGTAGAATGTACCATCGCACTCCATTGCATCGATGACTCCGGGTATAACAACGTCAGAGATCATAGTAGTTGGGCATGGTGCAATATCAATGCAGGCCACAGGGATATCAGCCAGCGCTTCGGCACAGGCAGCAGGGAAGTGCGACACCAGGTCGGCTGAGACTATCAATGCAGCGTCCACATCTTTCTCCCGCAGAACATCTACAGCCGTATACTCTCCGGGATTATACCGAGGATAACCTCGGGCGAAGTCCAAACCAAAGGGATAGCCATAGAGATAAGAAGCGATCTGGTTAAAACCGGCGACATTGCAGTGGCCCCGTAAAGCTCCTATCACGAACTTCGTATGAACATTCAACTCCTTAACAAGATTGAACGCTGCTTCCGTATTGCGATGCTTGCCGAAAGAGGAGGCAATCCCCAGGCCGACATAAATAGCGCCAAAGTTGCAGTTCTTCATTATCTCCAGCATCTTTTCCATTTCGGAGATTTTGACGCCGGTGATATTCTCGACAGAGGGGTGTGGCTTTTTGCCGTGCAGCAATGTGAGCAGAGCCGATATTAGCTCATAGTCGGTGTTCGGCTTGAGCTGGATATGCAGATCTGAGTTTCTTGCCGTGATAGATTTCCTCGGGTCCACAGTTATGACTTTTCTGTCAAACCTGCCTCGCCTTGTCCAGTAGCCCCTTGGATAAATGGCATACCTCGACATATGCCTGGGCATGGACTCCAGTGGATTCGAGCCCCAATACACTGCCAGATCTGCTCTGTTCTTGCTCTGGCCAGCAGTAGCACCGACACGACCTGCCTCCTGGATGCCCATAGCAGTGGGGCCGTGGCAGACAGTGGAGTTGGAATCTACAACAGCTCCAAGATACTCGCCTAAATGAAGCCCGACCTCCATGGCTTCGCAGGAGGTCTCGCTGCCCATAAATATCAGAGGGCGTTTTGCGCCTGCCAGAATCTCGGCTGCTCGCTGTATAGCTTCATCCCACGCAGCCTTTCTGAAATCGCCTTCATCCTTGAGCATGGGATCCCGTATTCTGTGGGTGCTCACAATCTCCTGAAACTTGGCGTTACCCATCTTGCAGGCATTCTTAACCGTCAGGGCATCTCCTGTCAGATCCACCTGGATGTCATCGCATGAAGCCCCGCAGACGGGACAAATGATGTTTTTAAAGGTCATCCCTCTACCTCATTTTCTGTGCCTGGCATAGAGTGCTACTACCAGCTCTTTAGCATTCATCACTTTTTCCTGGGTGGGCTCAACAAGAACACGAGAGCCCTTGTAAAGTGGAGATCCAGTTGAGAACGTCTCGGGATCGATGACTACATTGGACCAAATGGCTCGGGGCATGAAGACGTGACCCCGACTAATTGAATCATCAGAATAGGCATAGACGGCTATGCCATGCCTTCCATCCTTTGATGTTATCTTGACCTTCTGCGGAGATCCCAGACTTGAATAATCCTCAGGATTCATATTGCAGACTGCACATTCCTCCGTATAATCATCGGTGAGCTTGCTGCCGCCCTTTGCAAGCCTTCCCTCCTCGATTGTGCTTCCAGTGTTTAGCAGAAACTCTTCAATCATCTTCTCATCTTCCATCGTGGTCGCAAAGAGGTTGAGCATGGCCTCCATTGGCCCTCAGACCTCCTTAAGGTACAGCGATCCCTTGGGGTTTTTGCTGATGGCATAATCCCCTGAGAACTTGGCGAATTTTCCTTCCGCTCGCGTCTCGCCAAGCTTCGGATTTTCTTCACGGCCGATTTCCGTAAATCCGGGAGTGAATTGCTTGATCCTTCCGCATACTGCTAGAGTGCCCCCAGTCATCTCAGCGCCTGCACCCCGGATAGCGTCTCCTCGCACCAGGATCAAGCCGCCTGATTGGCGAATGCCTGCAAAGTTCTCCACATTACCGGCTACTGCAATCTCCCCACCGGTTAAGCCGTTGCCGAGCTGGTTTCTGGCATCGCCTTCGATGACAATCCTGCCTCCGGACATGCCGCTCCAGCTTCCTCGATAGGCAGATCCCGCGTGATCACCTGCATTTCCAAAAATACGAAGCAGGCCGCCTTTCATCTCCATGCCAGCCCAGGAACCTGCATCCCCATTGACAAGAATGCTGCCTCCGGTCATCCCCGATCCTACGTGCATGCCAGCCGACCCATGGATCTCTATCTTTCCCGTTTTCATGCCCTGGCCGATGCGCTTCACTCTTGAGACATCTCCATGGATAAGGATCGAAGTCTCCTCAACTGGTCCATTTCCGATTACCTCTACATCAAAGAAATCGCCTAGAGGCATTCGTTCCGGTCCCTGCCAGACGGTCAGACTTTCGATCTCCTCTTTCTTCTTTTCATACATGATATCCGGCCGAATGACCTCTGCTTCAATCATTATGCCGATCTTGCCCTTTGGTTCGAGAATTATCTCCACCCTAGTCACCTCCTCGCCGAAGCCTCTAAAGGACGATTTACAGCTATTGGTGTAGGATTCTTCAGATACTTATCAGGAACAGGGTAGTTGTTGAAGCCCAGCGTGTAATACTTGAACCACTCTTTGACGTCGGCAAGCATGTCTTTCTCCAATGTTTCATCCACGAAAGGTGTACTGTAGAACCGTCGGCCATCAGGAACGCTTAAAACTTCGCCCTGGCGGACTACAATCTGTCCATCTTTAATAGTGTATTCAGCTCTGGAGAAAGCTCGCTTGATCTGCACATAGTCATTTACATTTAGTTTATTGGGATCTAAATCATAGATTGTCACATCCCCGTCTGCACCAACGCCCAAGCTGCCTTTTCGGTTGGCCATGCCGATGGTCCTGGCCTGATTAGCTCTGGTAACTATTGCTATCTCGTAGAGGCTCAGCTCTCGCTCGATTGCTGCCAGGCTTGACCTATCAGCAGCCCATTTATGGCATTCCTTCAAGGTATCCTCACGCGCTTTGCGGGACATCAGCCACGTGATAACGTCAGGGTATTGGGTGAAAACTCCACCGTTGGGGTGGTCTGTAGTCATAATGGTCTTCCATGGATCTTTGATCAGAAGAAGTAGCTCAAGTCCCATTGCCCACTGAACGCTGTTGATGGGGCTGCTCTTGAGATACATCCAGGGGATCACTCCCGAGCCGCATTCCAGCTCGACATCAGTGTTCGACCATTTCTGGCCTGATAGCATATACAGGTCATGTATGGCGGGGCCGTCGCCTGTCATTGCTGTGCCTGGGCCGAAAGGAACTGCTCCGTTGTCTATTACGACATGGTCTACTTGATTTACATAATCTACAAGGCCCTTCACGCCGGAGCCGAAGTCCCTCCATGAGGTGCCGCCAAAAGAGCTGAACTGAGCATGGGCCAGGTAGACAGTCTGCTTGCGCTGGGGCTTCATCTTGGTCTCGGCCCACTCTACATCAGTCTTGTTTCTTGGCTCTAATCCCTCCATAATTTGCAACGAGTTTCTTGTGATCTCCCAGTTTCCGGGATGCCCCAGGTTGTTGGTATGCAGATGGAGGGAGATTGGCAGTCCCAGAAGTTCAGTTACCTCGGCCAGCCCGCGGATGATTTCCCTGGGTGTTACCTCGAAGTGGATGTTGGACTCGTCTAGGCTGTGAACGTTCTGGGCCCAGCCCCAGTTCTCCACACCCGCAGGATTGACGCACTTGATGCCATATGCCTTGTGAGTCCGAAGCATCCAGGCGACATATGCAGCAGCCTTCTCGATGTCACCCTCTTTCAAGTAACGCATGATGAACCAGTTGTTGCCGAAGACCATGTAGGCGCCCATGTCCAAAATAGGCGTGGCCCTCATCTCTTCATGTGTATGACGGGCTTCGAGTGGAGGCATTGCTGCTTCGAAGACTGTGGTGTAACCCATGACAGCATAATCGTAGCCCTGCTTGTAAACTGAAGGGACCGTGTAGCCGCTGCCGGAGTGAGTCAAAGCAGTCTTGGAGCGGACAGATTTGTAGTGGTCTTCAGGCCTCATTAGTCGGCCAGCATTTACCTTTGCACCGGCCACGTGTGAATGGGAGTCCACACCGCCAGGCATAACAGTCTTGCCTGAGGCATCGATTATTTTAGCATCCCTCATCTCGGCACCGGAAAGATCAGCTACAACTTTTCCGTCTTTGATGAAGATATCTTTGACCTCACTGTTGATCTCATTCAAGGGGTCGAAGACGTAGCCGTTCCTGATAATCATAATATTTTTTGCTGGCATCAGATCACATCCCGCCTCTTCAACCAAATTGCCTCTACAGGGCAGATCATGCTGCAGGTGGCACAGGAGCCGCAAACCTCCTGATCGACTACCTTAACAGTGCCATTCAGCACCTCCAGCAGGGGCTTTCTCTCCAGTTCGTTCAGATGGCCTGCGGCCAGATATGGATCGGATAATGCATTTACAGGGCAGGCAATGATGCAGTTGCCGCATCCTAGACAGGCTTCGCCGTCTGTTTTCAAAACTGAAGTCAGAGTCGGCCAGGGCGCAATGTCCGAGAGCATTTTTTCAAAAGCCTTCTTGCCTTTCATCTCCGGTATTATCCCCGTTTTCCGAACAGTGATGGCCCTCACAGGGCACGCCTGGGCACAGGCACCGCAGTAAATGCAGGCGTCTTTGCGGTGGGTTACCTTCTCCACGATCTCGCCCTGATCCCATTCTTTATTAAATAGGGCATTGGCCGGGCAGGTGTGAACGCAGGTCCGGCATGCCTGGCAGATCTTATCGTCCCTGAAGAACTCGCCTGAAAAAGGCTTCTCAAATGAGATAGCTCCAGCCGGACAGGTGATGGCGCACCATCCGCAGTGAATGCAAGCGTTAAGATCGATTATGGTCTTGCCCTCCATTCGCAGGCTTCCATCTTCAGCCAGCTTTCGATCTTTGATCTCTATACATCTTCGGGGGCAGACCTCGACGCATAGGCCGCAGTGAACACATTTATCGCTCGATTGCGTCGGTTTCAAGGCTACATGCAGGTATGAATCATCCTTTACCGCCTTTCCTGCGACTCGCATCTCCAGCGCCCCAGTAGGGCAGATCCGAGCACAAAGGCCGCAGAAGACGCAAGTGCCTCTCCTCTTTTCAATATAATCTTTGTCAATCAAGTCGCGGGCCACAGCGCCCACAGAGCCTATCACAAGCTCACCCTTGGGGCAAACTTGGACACAGGTCCCACAGCCTATGCATTTTTCAGGCAGGTAAACCTGCGTTTTGTCCTCCTTCGAGTCCAGAATTACCTCTCTCATCCTTTACACAGCCTGCTGGCCCTGGGTATTGGTGTGATGGGGTTAAAGAGGTTTTGCATGAATGCTAAATCATTTGGATTTTTGTAAGTTATCGTGTTTAACAAGTATTGAAATCGAAGGGCAAAAGGCGCTCCGCTTCTTGATTATGGATTAATTAGAAAAAGCAAAACTGGAGTTGACTATAGTTAACGTCACCCCAGCTTGGTGTAAGTAGTTTTGCTATTACTGTTACTGGTTGCATTAACTGGTTCTTTTACCTCCATCTGTATTGCATCATTGAAGGTCTTGGACGCACCTGATGCAGATGCTACAATAGTTGCACTATAAGTCCCTGTAGCAATGCCGGCCTTCCAGGTCCCGACATATTCTCCTCCGGATGAGCGCTCCAGAGCTACATTGCCGACCTGTACGCCCATTGAGTTGTTGATGATCGCATAAGCTGTCATATTCTCTACATTGCTAAGGACCGCAGTAATCTCAACAGGGCTTCCGGGATTTGCAGGATTCGGCATGGCGCTAATATTTTCAAGATTAATGTTAATCACTGGTGTCTGCTCGATACTGTTCGCAGTGTTCGTCGTATTTGAGCTGCTGGTACTATTATTCTGTGCCCCTCTGCTGAATTGTGAGTTCGTCAACCTGGCTGCTGTGGGACCAAAGACTGGTGGAGTTGTCTCCTGTGCCGCGGGGTTACCTATCTCATCCAACTTATGCATAGGATCCCAGTTCTCGTCGGCGCCGCTGCCGCCTGCGGCATATATCTGTGCACCTGCTATGGCTGCAAGGCCTCCTAAGGCCACTATGAGGCATATTAAAGCCAGAATAAGTATCGACTTTGACATATTATCTCCTTTATCACGCTATTGGACATTGTCGAGCGTATTCTATAAGGAAGCCGACTCTGCCACCAATCCTTGAAATCGGTATTCTATATATAGTATCGTGTATCTGGGAGGTTATAATTACGGCTCTTGCCGATATGGCTGGAATAGCCCCGACTTAACGAGGTCATCTTTTTAAGGATTATAGGAATACCCTTCTGAAGTTTATATGAACGATTAACTTTTTATCTAGATGATAGCCTTTATGCAAATTAGTATGATTTAACAGATAAAAATAAAATAGACTGGGGAGATTGGATGCCTGCAGAGATCAAGATAATCACCTTTGAAGATATCTTCCAGCGTGAAGCCAAGGAGAAGGGAATACACACAGATGATTATCAGAAGCTTAGTGCCAGGATAATCATGGATAAACAGGATATGGCGAAGATAGGTGTCAAGGAGGGCCAGAATGTGAAGATTGAGAACGATGTGGGCAGCATAGTAGTGACCGTAAAGCTCTCTGATGATGAGCCCCATCCTGAGATGGCCTTTATGACCGCCACTCCATGGACAAACCAGCTGATCAGAGAAGATATCTGCAAGACCGGCAGACCAGATCACATTACAGTCAAGGTATCTTCCTCAGATGAGGAGACGACCAAGCTATCGGAACTGCTGGAGAGGATTAAGGTCTAGGCTAGGGCTATTAGGTCAAACAGAATGGCCATTATTTTCTATTAAAAGGCAGCCGCTCTTTGAAAGAGCCTTGATTTTCTATTTCATAGAATTCATATTCCGATCTAACAGCCTACTTAAGAATGAGCTTTGCCAACGCTAAAACTTTATCGTATCTATCGGCATTGAGTCAAATACAATCCCGTTACTTATTCTGATAATAGTTTTCTATCATGATTATATGCTATCGCGAATAATTCGTCCACAATTTATAGGATACTCTCCGCGCGCTCGCATTATATTTACTTCTATTTAATGTAATTATAAAATAGGAAAACATTTATAAGATATTGCGATTTATTATGTTATTGGTGCGCAAAAATGCTTGGAACTTCGGAGTACAAACATACTGCTAAAGAGTACAGAACCGATGGGGTAGAAGCAGGCTACGCGGGCAGATCTCGACCTCTATGCTTTGCATTTATAGATCCCTTGCCGAAGGATATGGGCGATAATATAGGCGATGTTGCTGGATGGTATCGTGAACAGGTAGCAATGCTCGATAAACCGGGCGAGGCAGCATATAGACCCGTAAGCTTTGCAAAAGATGTAAACCGTGAGTTCCATGCAGATGAGATAATCAACGAGGCAGACGCAGCCCTGGCCTCATCCCATCACTGAGCGATAATAAAACTAATAATGGAATATATTTGGCAATTTTATTGCTCTGCCCTCATGCCTATGGCAAAGTGGCGTTCTGAATATTAGAGAAAAGCAAAAGCAGATCTATTGCCTATTAGATCAGCATATAGCTTACCAACGAGATTCCCTGCTGGAAGGCCCTATTCAACTGTCGGATGATTTACGCCTCTCAAATACCCATTGATATCTGCTGAACTCATATTCGCCATACTCTCAATCCTATGTGATTAAGTCGTCCACGTACTGGTATTTTGATTGTAAGGTCCACTAATTCTGGCATAAGCCATAGGAAAGATTGATGGTTGTCTAGTCTATTCCACCTTTGAAGAAAATTCGAAGTTTGATAAGTAATCTGATTCAGATACTTTTATATGTATTAAGCCCTCATTATATTTAGATGAATCGAAGAAGGAGCAAAGAACAGATCTCTTTTAAAATCCTGGAAGTCTGCAGAGGCGAAGGGGCAGCCAAAACTAGGATCGTCTATGCCTGCAATCTTAATTTCAAAGTTACAAACCATTACTTGGAAGGGCTGGTCAACAACGGATTTTTGGAAACAATAGATGGACCAGTCACCTTATATAAAACAACCAATAAAGGGCTCGCATTCATTGAGCGTCTTAAGCCTATCGAAGCTATGATTGCTGCCAATGAATCTGATGATTAACGAACCATGTTTTTGGGCAGATATATTATCCTTTGCTAGTTGCTGAATCATTAAGATTTCCCGCATTGTCTTCAACTCAGCTCAATCTCGCGGTCCCCCACTTGACCCGATATTATGCAGTTTAAATTGCAGCCGGTAAAATTAGATCAAACGTATCCCTCTCCGGGGTCATATGAGACATTCAGATCGCCGTCTCTGTTCTCGTGATCTCTAGATGAGGTTCACAGGAAACTCAAAGCTATATACGATATGGGCAGACCTCCAGCCGAGGTGCGATTGATGAAATTTAGGGTTATATGTTTAATCTTTCTGGCACTCTTCATGGGATCTGCAGCCGCACAGAGCGGATTCTCTATGCAGCAATCCTTAGGCCTGACCAGCGGAATGGATAATGAAGACCTCTTTAACTTTACAGTTCCTGGATTCGGAGCTGATATGCCGGGATTTGACTTCCAGTTCAATACTGCATCAGACTCATCCTATAACTTCAGCCAAGCATATTCGTTCTTCAGGGAGTACTACACTGGCACGCCTATGCCTGTAATGGGAATAGTGAGCATTCCTACCCGAGTGGATATCACTCATAAGATGCCCTCTGAGATTTATGTAAGCGGCCACAAGATGGCATATTCGCAGTACACATCTGCCGTTTCATCCAGCAGAGGAAATGAGCTCTGGATACAGGGAATGTCAGATTGGTCCCAATATGTCGTATGCCCTGTTGGAACTGGACTTCAGCTAATGGCCTTTACTCCTGCAGGCGGCCAGGCTGAGCTATATGAGATATTCCAGACGAACTTCCCGGTTGCGGCTATGAACGTCACGAGCAAGCAATATTCGCTCTACAGTCTCTATAATAACATGTATTTTGCTGCAGATAATATCGGAAGACATATCCTGCTGTTCATTGCAAACGGCCAGCCGAGCAATGCCATAATAGTCGATGTGATCCCAGCGCCTGCTCCTCAACAGATCCCGACGCAGCAGATGCCGCCACAAGGACCTGCCAACCAGGGATCGAACCAATACACTCAGACTTACAGCCAGCAATACACTCAGCAATATGGCCAACAATATAACCAGCAGCAAACTAGCCAGCAGTATAATCAAGTGCCTGGACCAGCACCTGTAGCAACACCCGTTCCCACAACAGGGGATGTTCCTGTGACCATCAAGTCCAACGGGATGAGAGGATATCAGGTCTTTCTAGATGGGGCATACATCGGCAGTGAAACCAGTGGCGATGGGAGCTTCAGCTTCAATGTGAAGGGCAACATGTACCACGATATAAGGGTATCTGATGGCCAGTTCAACTATCCAAAGAGCATATACTTCCAGAGCGGCGTACCTAAGATTATCTATGTTGAGCCCGGAACAGCCGGTTACGTATAAAATATAAAACTGTCCCTTCTGAACCTTTTTTTGGAATTTAACTTGTAGGATTGCGAAGGACGAAGCGGGAAGTCCCCATCCTTCAGGCCGTGAGTGGAGTTCACTTGATCACTACTGGTTAGCCGCCAGCCATGAATTGGTTATAAATTTCTATAAATATTAATGATTCTTGAGCATCCTGTTTCAGCCTTATAGTATCTACATAGATCATCAATTAAGCGTTGAGAGAACGGTAAGAAATGGCTAAATCCATTAGGGATTAATGGGGCTCAGGTGATTGTTCTGAAGAAGGCGGAATTCCTGAGGCAGATAGAGGGTTGCAGGCGGCCAGAGATGTTCGACCAGCACCTTTTGGACCATGCTGCAGAGATGTTCGGAAAATGGGGGACGTCGTGGCATTCGGATGAGCGGGAACATCTCTTTGAAACATATGGGCTTGCATCCAAATCCGAGGACAGCATTCCAGTGAAGTCTGAGAAGGAAGCACTACGCTGCGTTATAACGAGGATGATGCGTATGAACCTGAGCAAGGAGGATGCCTCAGATCTTATCAGAAACTTCAATAAGCTTTAATAGCCCTGGCTTTAAAGCTTTTATAGTCCAATCAAGGTGTTATCATAGAGCTGGAATAAGTTTCTATTGCATACTTTCGCTTTAATGAGCTAAACACAATTGGGTAGTCTACCTATTTCATGTTGCTCCCGTCTGGAACCACGACATTCATAAGGATTTCTTTTATAGTCCAAATATGATCAGTCAAACCTGCAGCCATAGCTGGAGATCTTTGCGTCCAGCGTCGCTTTGATTCTGCTGAATCGATTCGTAACGACTTGTTAGGCCTGGCCAAATTATAAACCCAATCTTCCCAGGCACAAGAAACCCTATGCATCTCGATCTCTTTAGAGAACGAAATGGTCTTTCTAACAAATCGCCCATTCATCTGTCTGGATGTTAGATGAGTCCTCTCGATATAGGCAGTATGGGTGCCCATTAGATCACAGACCCCTTTCGTATCACCAAAGACAACTTTGTAGTGGATACTAACAAGATGCCCTCCAGATCGTGTTTTGATTATCTGAATGCATTTCCAATCAGGCTCAGACTTCTTTCGAGTAGGCGGTCTTCCTCTACCAGAGTATTCAGGTACTTTCCCCCAAGTCTCAAGCATATCCTCCGGATAACTATCATAGCCATCAGTAGCGATAGCAGGAGGTTTATCCGGATTACCACGAGCCTTCAACTGGGCCATCAATTCCATAGAGACTTCGCTTTCACTCTTCCTGATTGACCGCCCAACTCTAAGGCGAGTATCCATATCTATCGTTGTACCGCGCCAGAAGCTACCACGATCGTTCTCTTCTGGATAGCCCCCTTTTCGCCTTTATTTCCTACGTATGACCACATAGCATCCAGTTGAACACGAGTCAGTTTATAGTTTGCAAGCATTAGAGCCTCTAGCTCTTCAACGTGGCTAGCTGCTTCGTGAAGCCAATCCATAACTGTTTCTTCTTTAATCCCCATAACCCGATGGATGGATGCCAGACTATTGCGTTCGGCCAGCAAGGCTAAGCATTTTAGAATTGTATCCTGGCTATGATGGCGACCATAGAATACTGTACCTATGTTTTCAACGAATGTCTTCCCACAGGTCTTACATCGATAGCGTTGTGTTCCTTTGGCGGTTCGGCCAAATTTTATGATGTTTTCATTTTTTACTTTGCAATAGTCGATACACTCTTGGTTCCAGCAAAACGTGCTTGGAGGAACCAATTGTTCATTCATCATTGTATTCCTCCAATTATATGATTGCAGTTGATAATATAACAACTTATCTAAGGTAGACTACCCACAATTGAGGCAACTGTATATGGTTATATCAATATGCCGTGACACACTAAGACACAGCAACCAGAAAACCTTTAAACTACCTTCTCCATAGTTACTAGGTTACCTGCACACAACAAACGCAGGGGGTGTATAGATGCCTTACGAGAACATAAACGAGTTGCCCAAAAGTGTCCGCAATCTTCCTAGCCGTGCCAAGACGATCTATATGAAGGCCTTCAACAGCGCCTGGGATGATTATTCTGATGCCGAAGACGATCTTGCGCGCGAGAAGGACTCCCATGAGGCAGCATGGTCTGCTGTGAAAGAGGAGTACAAGAAGGATGAAGAAACGGGCGAATGGGTAAAGATATCAGATGTAGTGGGAAAACGCACCCGCCATGCAGCCAGGAATCGAAGGAGCAGATCAGCAGGAACTGCTTCACAGGCCAGAGCACACGCATGATTCACAAAAAAAGCTGATGAGGTACTGAGCCGAATGCTACTAATGCGACTCGGATGCCCCTCTTCAGCAATCTAGGAAATATCGTCAATCTAGAAGTTCTTATTCTATCCGCGTTCAGCACTCGATTATTCAATATCTAATCAATTCCACATTCAGTCGCTGTTCTATCGCTCTTATCGTCTCAAAATTAGCATCAATAGACTGATATAGATGGCAGTTAGATGGCAGTTTTGTTGGCGTATATGAGCAACTTCAGCAGGATCGGAAATACAGAGCTGGTTGATCTGCTCTTATCTCTGATAGCGCTTACTGTCGGTTTCGCAATCTTAGGCGAGCGGCGTATGCCAAGCGCAGATGTGCTCTTCGTATCAGCGATTGGCACAGGCACAGGCTTCCTGCTGCATGAGATGGCTCATAAGTTCGTTGCCCAAAGGTACGGCTACTGGGCAGAGTACAGGGCGAATCGGCCTGGTCTGGTACTCATCATCGTCATGGCACTTTTTGGATTTATACTCGCAGCCCCCGGTGCTGTGATGATCTACAAGGCACATCCGATGTCCGAGGATGCCTACTGGGCTGGTGTGTCGTCGGGATCGACAGGACAATCCGAGGCTGAAAGGGAAAGAAAAGAGGAGCTATGGATATCCCTGGCCGGTCCTCTGACGAACATAGTATTAGCAATATTATTCTTCGCGCTGATCATTAGCGGCGCTGCAACGAGCGGACTATGGTTTGGCGCCATAAATTTTGCACTATTCATAAATTTGGTGCTGGCGGCCTTCAATCTACTGCCCTTTGGTCCCCTGGATGGGGCGAAGATATGGCGCAGCAGCCATATCGTCTGGACAGTTGTGGCGGTGCCCACGATACTGATAGCAGTTCCAGTGTATTTAGGAATGATATAGCTGGTTCCAGTTGAATCCCGAAGTTTACATGGTACATGGCGTAAACATATTGTTGCCAGCCTGTAAACAAAATGTTTATAGCTTGTAAACATAAATTCTTGCAAAGGAAGAACTTCCTTGAGGCTGCCAAGATATACCAGGCGCTTTTTGAGACCATCGAGGAGCGAATGGATGAGGTGGATGACTCCAATGGCTATTATGCGGATGAGTTCTCAGATTACTTGAAGGCGTTTCTGGATTGTATAACGAAGGCAGGGTTGGGAATAGAGGCTGAGAGAAAACTCACCGATTATATCTCCGATAAATATACGCAGAAGGATCTAGATTACTTTAGAGATGACTATGGCGAGGCTCTGAAAAGGCTGAAGGAGAATCGGAAGGCGCAAGATTAGGGCTGAATTTCTCAGGATAGGAGTCGTCTATATATTCCCATCAACCTTATTGCCTGCAGATCCAGAACCTTCTCCCAGAGAGGGGTTAGGGGGGCAGCCTGCGCGGCGATTGAGCGCGCTAGGATCGCCATTAGTTTTAGCCTCAAAACGAAGTTCAGGTTCGTGAATATTAGCAGTGCCATAAGACCTAAAATAGAAAGAAGGGACGTCAATATAGGCACCTCTCTAGATCATGGGGAATCTATATTATGAATGGCTTTTATAAAGGTTTGACATCTCATATCCTATTTAAGTCGTGTAAAATTGACTGTAAGCGGGGATTAATTTGGAGGCGATAATCCGGAAGGGCGGAGTGCTTGAGCTTCCTAGCTCTATATTATCTGAGCTAGGGCTTAGCGAAGGTAAGAAAGTAGCTTTGAGCGTTAAAGCGGGGGAACTACTTATCAAGCCAGTAAAAAGCATTACTGAGGAGATCACTGATTCTATCAAGCTCGATGATATAAATTTAATCGACGAAATAATAGATTCTGAGGACTGGCTTTGATAAAATCGCTGGAGCAGCTTCCATCAGCATCTGAGATCTTTATTGATTCCAATATATTTTTATACGATGTCCTCGGTCATCCAAGGTTCAGAAACTCGTGCATGGCATTTTTAAAAAAGGTTGAAGCAGATATTTACTCAGCTTCTACGTCTACTCAAGTGCTAAATGAAGTCATCCACAAACTAATCCTTGCCGAAACAGCCAGAGTCTATAAGCTAAGGTCTGAACGTGATACAATAAAGCTCCTAAAGGAGCGACCAGAGGCTATTTCCAGACTTTCACAGGTTTGGAGGGATTATGCTAGGATAAGGGAGTATCCCCTTGTCATCCATGGCGTCGATGTAGCGATAATTGATATGGCGGTTGACCTATCGAATAAACATGGCCTCTTAATTTCCGATGCCACCCATATAGCATTTATGAAGACCAGAGGCATCACCAATATCGCAACCAATGATGGTGATTTTGGAAGGATTGGTGACATAGATATCTACAAGCCATGAGAGCGCAAGTTATCAAGACCTGGCAGTATTACGGTTTTATGGGTATTACTGAATACGATGAGGATCTCATCAAAGAGCTAGAGCAGGATTATGAAGAGTGTGGAGAAGATTGAATCTTAAAGCATATTCATCTCCAGGTTCGATTTTTGTAGGTGCCAATATATTTAGGACTTACGCAGTTGAGCCCATAAACCATAAGAAATCGGGATATTCTCTGTATGTGCTAATAGCGTTTCTAATAATTCTACGCTTACTTTCAAACCAACTTATGCCCTTGATAAGTCGATTTAGCTCCAATCTGAGAAATGCTCTAATAGAGAAAGAGATATGTGCTCTCTGAGACTGACTTTTTCTTGCTTGACAGCGCTCAACTCCGCAGAATTGTTTAATCCCTCTGTGATATTCTTCGATTTTCCAAGAATGCTTACTTAATACTTTTCGCCTCGTTTCTTTCATTTTCAATGAATCAGTCGCCCAGTATTCGATGTCACCATCATCGGAGACAATCTTGAATACTTTTATAAAACCGTAAGCCTTCAAATGCACAATTCTGCCTTGTGGTGGGATCTCTATTTCCTCAATTGGTATATTCTTAGTATCATCAGGATTTACTAATCTATTTTTCTTCAACCTAGTAAACCAATGCCAACCGAATTTCCTTAATGCTTTGAGATTATCTATTCCAGAGTACCAGCTATCAAAAAGAACAAAATCAGGCTTGAATCCACGTTCGTTTGCTTTACTCAACATATCGCGAAAATGATTGTTCTTTGATTTGCCATCAGTATCTTTATCATAGACTCGAAAATCAACTGGAATTATTGGAGTCCCATCCGTCCAAAGCAATGTAGTAATATTGATTCCTTCTACTACTTTATGATGCTTTCCGCTCCAAAGGGGATAGACTAAATCCATCTTTTTGGCATAGGGTTTGTCCAATGTTGTATCGTCAAGAATTAAGAAACAGTCTTGGGTGCCGATGAATTTCTTAACCTCATCCCATAACGCTTCCGTATCAGGAGGCTGTCTTTGTAATAGACGGGTAAATGCATCATGTGATGGATTATTTTCCCGTGGTAACTGACATCTAGCTGCTTCGGTGCAGGAAAAAACATCCATCGATGCAATTAGAAAGTGAATGTAATCTAGATCATCGCATTTAGCCGGATTCAATGCCTCTTTCTCCAGCTCATTTCTCATTTAATATAAACTCCATATTATAAGAAAGTTCCGGCAAATGCGTAAGTCCTAATATTTTAGGTTATGCCATTCCTAACCCGGCTTTTGGGGCTACTAGCGACCTAATAGCGCATTCAGTCGCCGTGTGGGCTACCTCTAACCCCTCGCTGGGGGAATGCTTTGGAAAACATATACTGTAAGGTTGAATAGGATAGGATTAGCTCATCCCTTTATTGTAGTATCAAAGCTTGCGACTTTGATGCAATCTGAGGTATTAGCCTTAGCTATATTTCATTTTCCTTGATGATCCACCAAAACCTTTTTCGCCTGAAGCCTTATCCATAAAACGAGGAGATGGCAAGTTGCCATGCGGTCTTGCGGATTATGAATTATGGCTTCTCGATAAATTATATAGTAGGCGTTGCTTTACCAGCAATTCCAGTTTCAACTTATTGAGGCTATATAAAGGATTCCAAAGAATACATAATAAGGATGTGAGAGAGAGGCCGCTAAAAGCCTGGCCAATAAAGGCTATTTGACACGAAAAAAGAAAAACGATCCTAAGTATTTCATTTCTGATCGCCCCACGGTCGAGAGCGCCCTTAGCTTACATGACTACGATGTTGCATCGGGTAGAATTAGGCATTTGTAAAGATAAGTTAACACTGCTGTCAAAACTGATATATAGAAAGAAAACTTACTTAGATCGGAGACATATATGGCGGAGCCCTTCGAGAAACTGTTCGGGGATACTAGCGAATTGAGGATAATAGAATCCATTATATCTAAAAGGGGTTATGATTTCAATATGACCGAGATAGCCGAGGAGTCCGATATTTCGCGTCAGGCGGCGATACCTGTAGTAAAAAAGTTTCTTGAATGGGGATTAATAAAGCTGGACTCCAAGCGCGGCAATGCTAATTATTACACGGTCAACGAGGACTCGGATTTCATAAGGGCCTTTAAGGATATCAATAGAAGCCTCATCGAAAAGCTGGCAGGAAAGGAGCCGCCAGCTATGCCCACTCGATCTGTGCAGGCCCCATGTGACCCTGCAGCACCAACTTTTGAGTAACGTCTAGGACTATAGTTTCCGGAAATACAGGCGATAAAGTTGACGAGGTTAAGATGAAGCTTCGTCAGAGTATCTTCAAGCCTGAAAAGCTTTATAAAACTAAAAGCAATTTTAATTGTTTATGTATGCCTCAATTGCTGAAGATGCATCTCTAATAATAAGAAGATCCTTGGAAAGGGAGATGGGACTATTGGAGATGAAGAGGAAGCTGACGGCAGAGGGGATAGCCGAACTTGAGCGGAAGTATGGAATAAGCTCGGCTGAATTTATGAGCAGGTTTGAGGCAGGAGAGCTGGGTGATTCTCAGGATTGCTTTAAATGGTGGGGCCTGCTCAAAGGCCAAAAGGCAATCGAAGATGAACTAGCGAAGATAAAAGCGGTGCTATCCACTTGATCTCTGACTATTTCCGTGAAGTCGAGATGAGAATAGAGAATTCAAAGGTCGTTGCAGATAAGAGCGTGGATTTTCGTGAATTTACTCCCTCGGAAGGCATGCTGATAGGAAAGCTCCTCTTCATGGATGGATCGCTGCTGGAATTTATGGAATACCTCAAGGGAGATAAGCGATTAAAGTATAGGTTTCACTTCATGGATAAGGAAGGTGCAATGATATTCAGATACGATAATGCGCCTCATCATGAAGTCTCAACGTTTCCCTGCCACAAACATCTTCCTGGGGTTGTTGAGGAGTCAAAAGAAAAATGCATCTCAGATATCTTGGATGAAATAGAGATGAGGTTCTTTGAGCATTGAAGTATCCATAGAGTTCCTATAAGAGATATTCAATCTGCGCCTCGTAATCTAAGAACCGCTCCGACTTCGTATTTGGAGCTAAAACTAACGGTTATACTAGCGCGCTCCAACGCCCGCGCGTCTGGGTAGCCCGCGCGGGCGCTCCAGAAAATGCGTTCGCTAGTTGAGCTCCGTTCTATTTAGTTGCTGAAAAACGAATGAAAATCTCGTAAAGGCGCTCCAAAGCTGCATTCCTGCTAACAAGTCCGCTGAAGTCTTAATGTAGAGCCTCCAGTGCCTTAGCTAAAGCCACCAGATCGCCTTCAAGCTTCTCTTTGAGGATAGCCATCGATGATGCCTCACCAAGCACCTTTATCAGGCCCTTTGAAATTTCTCTGAAATCGAATGTAATTATGGCCGCCTCAGGTGTAAGAACAACCTCGTCTGTATTCTCCCATCCCGGGTGCAGACCTTCAGATGATTCGCCATAGCGATGCGTTCTCACTAAGAGGCCATTTTCGTAGAGAATCAGTCTGTGCTCGCTGAAAAAGCTAAAGCCCTCCTCAAGCTGCACTCTCTCTTCTCTGGCCAGGATGACAATCTCACGGCGGTAATGCTGCTCGCAGTCTTCACTCAGCAGAGGCACCAGAGGTGTGGCCTTCTCCAGGATCGCTTTCAGGATTATCGCTTCTTTCTCCAGAGTTTCCTTTTTCAGATTGGCGATCCTGGAGGCCAGAGGCTGAAGCTCGGCTAGTGCTGCGCTCAGCTCTGATAATGTGTTTGCGGTTGCTGAATCGGACGCTATTGTGTTAATTGAATCGGTAGCTATCAGCAAGGCGTTTTCGGAATGGTTTGGAGCGGCCATTTAGACCGCCTCTGATTTTGAGATCTCTGTTTCTGAGAGCTCTTGTGAGGAGCATCGTATAGAGCCTTCGTGGACATCGCCGTTTGGTATGGCGGCTTCAGAGGGAAATTCCAAGCTAAAGACGTGCAATACATCGGGGAAATCACCAGCAGCTAAGCTTATGTTATTCATCTTTTCAGCCGCTCCATGTATGCTCATGATCTTACCGCTTATGCGAACAATCCCGGCCATGCTATTTCGCCTCTATGTTTTACTATAACGTTAACGTTTAAATAGTTAACTATTATAACGTTAAACTTTTATAGTATGACGATATTGTTATAAATATGTAAGACATAAGTCAGATCCCAATGGAGCTAAAAAGGATAAACGTTGTAGTAGACGAGGAAGCGCATAACGTTCTTATAGATTTCCAGAAAGAGGGGCATTATTCATCTAAAGATAAGGCCATGGCAGAATTGCTCCGGGAATTCAAGAGGCTGCGTGCAGTTCACTCTCAGAATGCTTAAGGCGCGAAATATGGTAGTTTATTTCGTGCAAAGCGAGCGTCTCTGATTACTATTTAACTACGTATCGGAGCTGATTACACAATTCAGAAGCTAACGCTTACTTCTGGGGCTAACACTAACGGCTATTCTAGCGCGCTCAATCGCCGCGCGGGCTGCCCCTAACCCCTCGCTGGGGGAAGGCTTTGGAAAACCCATGCTATCAGGTTGAAGGGAATAAGATTAACAATTCCCTATATCATTATCTTCCAATGAATCTGTTACATAGATCTATATTTAGTGATCAGATACGCCCAATACTTCTATGCTTTTAACTTGAGGGCAACGTAAATCGTTTTGAATATATTTTATCAAAGCAATTTCATGGTTTATCAGCCATTGGGGATTATTTCCCTGATAAATCTTTATTTCCCATTTTGAATAGTTCTTTCCATTTCTTCTTTCGCTTGCATTAATATCTAATATAGCTTGGCAATGGAAAAAGAAGTTTATAGTCCTAGCTAATGTATTCAAAGGAGACTCTCTTCCCTGTGTAGGATAAAGTTTCAATTCTTTAGGATTAACTAAAGGAGTTGTATTGCTTCTAAAATTAACCGAGTTTATCCCTTTCTGCCTATTGCATTCTTTACATAGAGTTTGAGAATTTTCTACATTAGCTGGTCCGCCCATGAAGATGGGAATGATATGATCTACCTGTAATATATTTCCGCGTCCCTTCTTAAAACAACATAAACACATGCCATCTCTGGCTTTAACTTGTTCTTTTTCCTCCTCAGTGAGCTCGAGATCCATGGGGTTTATTTCTTCTTTTAATGGCTTGAAATTTTCACCATTCATGGTTATATCGATATATCTGTTTAGGGCGCCATCATATGCTGTTTTAAATCTATAGAAATCTCTATAGAATATCTTCCATAAATTGCCTGGTTTATCAAACTCAAATTTTAAAAAATGAAGCTGCTCGAAGGACGTTTTATTCGCAAATCGTTCAGCCAATTTGTCTAAATCATACAAACCTCGCTCATCAAAGGAATGGTAATCGGGCAGATCTCCGTTTTGTGCTATGTGTCTTACTATTTTTACTAAATGATCTATCAGGTTGCCACCTATATTATCCTCTTCGAGGTTAAAGTAATCGTTCTCTTTAATCCAATCATGAATTTGCGGAATTATTATCGATCTCTCATCAATGCTTTCATCAGCCCAACGTGAAGGTATTTTATTAAATACGCCCTCAATGAATTTTTCAAATTTATCTCTAGTCCTATTATAAACCATCACATATTCTACGAAAGATTGCATTTCTTCATTTTTACTAATATCATCTTTTAGACCTACTGTTATTTCTGTTTGATACCAGCCCATAGGAACGTATTCTAAGAACGGCACAGGAATATAGTTAAGGCAGTTATCGATTTGCCTGCTGACTTTATCGATCAGATCGATTGATATGTATTCCAACGGTCTATAGCCCCTAACTATGGGTGGTATATTTTCTAAACCACCCTCGAAGTGTGCCCAAACATCATTGATTAAGCCTTTCCAATTATCGATAAATAATACGATATTAGCCTCGGATTTATTGGGCCCACCGCCAGCCTTTTTGCCTCTTAAGGCCCTTCCGATCATTTGTGTCGTCAGTATCGAACTGGTAGTCTGCCTTGTGAGCATAACGGTTTTAACATCGGGTACGTCAATGCCTTCTGTAAGCATACGTACATTTACAAGCACATCATACTTACCTTCCGAGAAATCTCTTATAATCTTTTCGTTATCCGTGGATGTCCTCTTATTCCTCAACTCGGATGACCCTAGATTCGTATCTTCCATAGAATAAACAGCTTCTGCTTTTATTCCTTTATCCTTCAGTTTTGTTTTTATATACTCACATTGAAACCATCTATCAGAAAAAATAATAGTTTTTCCATAAACGCTTTTATTATCTATATAGTCGTTAATTATAAAATCGTTTCTTGGAGAATCGTTTGCTAGTTTTTCAATGATATCCTCACGTAGATCTTTATGCTCTCTTACAAGCCGATCATATAATTTATCATCTATCTCAAACTCCCTGCCAGTAGATTTTTCAAGATATTTAGGCTTGGCAAGAATGTCCTGAGCAATCAGACCTGCTTTTGTGGCTTCATAAATTATGCCCTGATCGAAAATCTTAGAGAGCCAGCCCCTTGTCCGTTTATCAGTATATGTGGGCGTAGCTGTCAAGCCTAGGAGGTACAGATCTTTTATTATTTCACCGATACTAGATAATAGGTTCCTGCATCCATACGCTGGTGCATGATGAGCTTCATCTAGTATTATGAATAAGCCATCGTTTACATTACACTTTATAAAATTCTTAAAGTGCGTTTCAACTTTTTTACCGTTCAAATCCTCAGGATTGGCATTGAAATTCTTGATTGCTGTTTGCGTAGTGACAATTAGAACATCATCGGTAGTCTTTATAGTAGCCGGCTTGGAATGCAATGGGCTACTTGATACTACTCTGATATTAAGTGATTTCCTACCATAAGGGATCACAAGGGCGTTTTCATAAAAAGCTCTGCCTGCCTGCTCGAGTAAATAGGATGACTGGGCTAGCCAAAGAACCTTAGTCTTTCTAGGAAGAACATTTCTACATACCCAGTTGACTGCAGTGAACGTTTTTCCTGCACCTGTAGGAAGGACTAAAAGGCCGCCTTTGTATCCTTCAGCTGGGAATGTAAAGATACTGCTTAAGGCTCTAAATGCCTCCCCTTGGCAAGGAAAAGGCTCTTTGGGAGTATAATTAGGATTATCTTGTGCAAGTCTTCCTAAATCCAAAGATACCTCTTTCATAAGTCATCCTCCTACAATAAGATCGGTAACAATAATCTTTGCTTAAAACAGTATCGTTTATGATAGATTATATAGAAAAAAATACACTAGAATTAATAATATTTATCCTTTTTTTCTCCGCTCCTTCATCGCCTCCACAAACGCCAAAAACGGCGGCGATGGCTTCCCAGGTCGAGACTTCATCTCAGGATGGAACTGCGACCCAAAGAAGAACGGATGCTCAGGTATCTCGCAGATCTCCATCAGATCGTCATTTGTTCCTGAAAAGATCATGCCCTTAGACTCAATCTGCTTGATAAATCCGGGATTCACTTCGTACCTGTGCCTGTGCCTCTCGATGATCTCGTCTGCTCCGTAGATCTTCTTGGCAAGGCTTCCCTCTTTCAGGTGCGCAGGATAGTTCCCCAGGCGCATTGTCGCACCCATCTCCCTGATCTTCTCCTGCTCAGGAAGAATGGCGATAACAGGATTAGGCGTTGGCCCGAACTCAGTTGAGCTTGCGCCCTCAAGGCCGCAGACATTTCTCGCAAACTCAATGACAGCAAGCTGCATTCCAAAGCATAGCCCCAAGTAAGGAATATTATGTTCGCGTGCATATTGCACAGCCTTGATCTTTCCCTCAGTACCCCGTGAGCCGAAGCCTCCGGGAACTAGAATTCCATCGGCACCCCTGAGGATCAGATCTGGCGAGCCTCTCTCAAGCTCTTCTGCATCCACCCACATAATCTCAGGCCTGACGCCTGCCTGGATTCCAGCGTGCTTCAAAGACTCGCGGATGGAAAGGTAGGCATCCTCCATTGGGTCTGCGCACTGTGAGCCGACGGTGTACTTCCCGACGATTGCAACTGTCACCGTCTCCAGAGGTTCGTCCATCTTCTTCACGAAACCGTCCCAATCCTTTCTCTCCTCAAGTGGGAACAGCCTCATGGCCTTCATGAGATACTTCGTCAGGCCCTCGGCATCAAGCTGCAGTGGGACCTTGTAGATATCTCCGGCATTATGGGCGCTGATCACTGCATCAACTGGAACATCGCAGAAGAGCGCGATCTTTACCTTCGTCTCGGGGAGCAGAGGCTTCTCGCACCTCACTACTATCATGTCAGGCTGAAGGCCCAGCTCACGCATCTCCTTCACGCTGTGCTGCGTCGGCTTCGTCTTCTGCTCTCCATCCATCGTCGACGGGGCAAGGGTCACGTGCACGAAGAAGATGTTGCCGGACTCCTCGTACTTCAGCTGCCTCATGGCCTCAAGGAAGGGCATCGACTCAATATCGCCCACTGTTCCGCCGACTTCAATAAGACAGATCTCGCATCCGCCGTCGCGGGATACCTGTCTGATGCGCTTCTTGATCTCGTCTGTGATGTGCGGGATTATCTGGACTGTCTTTCCGAGGTACTCGCCCCTGCGTTCTTTATCGATAACAGTGCTGTAAACCTTTCCAGTTGTGATGTTATGGTCGCGCGTGAGTTCGACATCCAAAAATCGCTCGTAGTTCCCCAGGTCGAGGTCCACCTCGCCTCCGTCCTTCAGGACGAAGACCTCTCCGTGCTGGAAGGGGCTCATGAGACCTGCATCTATGTTGATGTAGGGGTCTATCTTGATCGCAGTGACGCGATAGCCCCTGTCCATGAGCAGCCTGCCTATCGATGCAGCGGTGATACCTTTTCCAAGCCCGCTCATAACCCCGCCTGTGACCACAATGTATCTCATAATCAAGCCTTCAGGAGCGTTGCCGCATGATATTGCTTCCGCTCTTCGATCTTTGCGTCCGCTTATCGCGTCTCATAATCAAGCCTTCAGGAGCGTTGCAGCCCCGTATATGATAAGGGTAACGATCAGCATCGCCGACGCAAGCGCGCCGCTAAACTCAGGGATGCTCTCAGAGTAAAACGTCAATATCAGCAGTGCTATCAGGGCTATGAGCATGGCCGCAGGCACTGCCAAGAGGGCGCTTTTATCGCCTGTCAATTCAAATAGCCTCGTTTTTAATTCGTTGTTTCTCTCTTCTGGGATTTCAGCGGCTTCGTTATTTTCTGTTGAATCTGGGTGCCCATAGTCGATTGCATTGTTTGATGTGTTCTCTATTTGCCTCTCGCCTTCTGGATCTCCGAATTCTGTAGCCCTGTATTCAGTATCCCTATATTCCATATCTCTGTAGCCACTATCCCTATTGTCTATATCTTTATTGTCTATGTCTCTATTGTCAATATCTCTATTATCCATGTCCCTATTGTTGGAGTCTCTGTAGTCTGCATTGGCTCTGCGCATGCGGGATGCTCTATATCTTTGGAGGTCTTTATCTTTGGAGAACTTGATTCGGCTTGTATCCTCAGACTCCTCAGAATTATTGGAACTCTCTGTATCTGGGTCAGCATCCTCGGGATCGGCCTTTTCATCATCCTCTTCGGTATACGGAAGCCCCTCATCATTCTCCGGGCTGTTATCATCCGGATCTTCGGAGTCTTTGATAAATACGATTGGCAACCTGCTCTGACCCCCAACGCCTGTAAAAAGAATTTCTCCTTCAAGTCTATCCACATCAGGCATCCTGGCCAGGATTGGAATTATATCCTCTCCGGCCAGATAATGGTCTGGTTTATCCGTTCGAACCGCGTTCGCAATGTCATTGCTCGCCTTCAAGGATATATTCGATGGCGCCCCATGGTTTACAACCTTAAGGTCAAGCTTCATCTCCTCGCCAGGAAGAAGGTGCAGTACAAGCGGTTCAGCCTTTTCAGAGCCATTATTGATGTGAACAACGTGGTCCAATCTCTAACCCCCTTATCAATGATCTGCAATAATATCGTATAAATATTTCGGATGTATGGACTACGCTTATATATCCGACTAATCTCTAAGATCAGGCGGCAGCATATTTGGTATGCCCTCTTCTATGGGATAGCATTCCTTACACGATTTGCAGCAGAGTTTGCCGGTGACAATCTCTTTCTCATTCTCCTCGAAGACCTCTAAAGTCAGATCGCCTTTGCAGAGGGGACATGCCAGGATATCAAGAAGATCTCTCTTCATGCGTCCGACTATATTTCTGAGGAGTATAAGCTTTTGTATCAATTTCTTAGAATGCCTTATTGAAAATACTCATATTATTATCAATATCATTATTCTGTCATTTCCCATTATCATGATAATATCGTAAGAATTGGACGATATTCATTCAGAAAGTTATTAATTGAATAAGCAGAAATAATTAAAGAGGTTTACTCCAGGAATGATGAAAATGCCTACACATGGAGAGAATGTTGAAATCCTTGAAGATCGGATTCGGGAGCTTCAGGAGAGGCTTAGGACATCTGATTCAAAGCTCAAGGTGGCGCTTGAGGGCAAACTGAATCTTTCAGAGGAAAAGGTTAGGATACTGGAGGGCAGGGTCAGGGAAATGGAAAGGGAGCTGGACTCCTGTATATCAAGAAAATAGCTATTTTTCGATCCCCAGAAGTTCAGCCCCATTCTTCCAAAGCAATGAATCTATCTCATTTTCAGAGAGGTCCAGGCTCTTTATGACATCAACCGCCCTGCCTGGATCCTCCCAGGGGTAATCGCTCCCAAAGAGGACGCGATCTGTGCCAAAGTCATGTATTAGCTCAGTCATCTCCTTTCTCTGGATGTAAAAGTAGGCATATGAGGTATCAAAGCGAACATTTCCTTTTACTGGCAGCAGATACTTTCGCACATCATCCCACATTCTCAGGCCCCCAAGGTGTGCCAGTATAAGCTTGAGTTCCGGATAGGACTCTACAACCTTAGCAAAACGCTCAGGTGTCCCAAACACCTCATCACGATCTAGAGGGTCTCTGCCTGCATGCGTAACAAGTATCATGTCCCTCTGAATCACTGCCTCGTAGAGCCTATCGCACCTTGAATCATCTGGGAAAACCATCTGCAAAAGCGGCATCATTTTGACACCCTTGATGCCGTTGGAGACTAGCCTGTCCAGCTCCTCCTCCAGGCCATCCATAAGAGGATGGATTGCTCCAAAGGCTGTAAGCCCGGCACCGGAGATAGAGCGCACCCAATCATTCAGCGATGGCACATCGCCCTGCCCTTTTGCCAGCGGAAGAACTATGGATAAATCAATTCCAGAGCTGCGCATTCGTGACCGGAGGTCTTGAGGCGAGCCAGTACATGGTACTTTTATTTTCAGCTTCTTTTCTGCAGCTGGGAGTATCTTGTTTGCCACATTTTCTGGGTAGATGTGAGCGTGAAAATCGATTATCATATGAGCCTACAGTATGTGCCTACATAGCGATATCAGTATAACGATATCTGCGAGATGAGTTGTATTATGAGTTTATAAGTTATATTGACTAAGAACGTTCTTGCTAAATTATCCTTGCTATTCCAGCTAAATTATTCCCATATCAGAAAGCCTCTCCGGAAGATATGTTTTTGTAACATAATCTAAGCCTTTGCCTGCAAATGCCTGCTGCTCAGCCTTTCTCTTGAGATCGATCTGGAGCTTGATCTGCTTGTCCCAGTATGGAGTATTGAACCTGGGATCTGTAAGCTCGCTTCTGAGCGCATGAAAATCTTTGTCCGTGAGCTTATCAGTCGAAAGGTTGTAGTCTACGATATCGCTTGGCTGAACTCCCAGAAATTTGGCGGATGGTGTGACCAGGTGCTCCGATAGATGTGCGCTCTTTATCGCCCCGTAGGCAATGCTTGCAAATATCCTGTAGGACCAGGGATCTCCATCTGTGAAGACGACTACAGGGATCTTCAGCTCGGTATTCATCTTTTTTATTATTCTACGTGTTGACCTTGCCGGCTGGCCCTTGATGTGTACAAGCATCGCACCAAACTCCTCGTCAAAGCCGTTCTCGATTAGCCGTGCGTACATTCCGCCGCTCTCTATTGCCACGACCATCTTCGCATCATGCTCAAGGAACTGAATGCTATCAACGTTAAATGGAATCTGATACCCTGCCTCGCCCACATCCTCCTGGCAGTGTATAGTACGCTCGCCGCGCTTTGTCTGCTCTTTCAGCTTTAACGGCCCGAATATGGCTGCGCCGTCCTCTTCAGGCCGGATGTGAAAGTCCTCCCTTTGAAGGCTGGTAACGATCTCAAGATCCTCGATCAATCTGTCGCTTTCTGCCTGCTCCGGAAACTTGGCGATATCCCAGTTCTCCGATATGTAATAGATCTCCCTCAATGTCGAGCTGCGGTTGTTCCTCAGGTGCTCCTTAATTAGAAGCTCTGCCAGATAGATTGTTTTGAGCATGCTCTTTGCGCCCTTGGCAGTCTTCACCGACCGAGTCGTCTCCAGATCGCCGTAGACCCAGACATCATCCTTATTGCTGTATTCGATGTTGCTCTTAGTCCTCGACGGCAGGGCGATATGAGGAACTATGCCTTGCTGGAACTGGTCGTAAATTCCCCTTGCCAGATTTGTAAGCCGATCCTGGGTAACATCGATCTTATTCATCAAATCACCCTTGCGCCTGTGACGATTTCAGCATCAAGGCCCTCGACTACAAGATCCTTGAAGCTTAATCCCTCTGAGGATACTTTATAGTTCAGAGAGGATCTCTCTCCGGGCTTCACTGATAGCTTCCAATGGTAATCAAAGCCCTCCCCAATCGGCATTGCCTTTGCGGCGGGAGATATGTCTGATGCCTCCCGGGATATGACCTCGTGAAGCTTGAATGTTCTCATAACATCGCTGTGATTCTCGACATCTATCCTAACAATTGTTAGCCCATTTGCCTGAACGATTGCTCTTTTTATCAGGACGTTGCCCATTATCTTGGCTACTACAGGTCCTATATCGGGCTCCTCCTCGCCAAGTAGGTCTGAGAGCTTCTTCGCAATCCTTGGAAGTATCTTTCTTATGATCTCCTCTTTCTCCCTTCGATCCGATAAGACGCTCTGCCGGCTTAAATATCTCCGGAGCTTTCTTCCGACCTCCTTCAGGCCTAGGTCTATCTCTTCCAGGATCTCAGGAACATCTGCTATTGCATCCTTCGATTCAGATGTGAAGGGTATATTCGTTGAGGCTACATGTATCATGAGAACTGCCGGGCCTACTGGAACTCCGCCTGCAGGCTGGGCCAGAGCATAGTTCTTCCAGGGTATTTCCTCCACTGCGTGGGTTATGGCACAAGCTCCCTGCTGGTAGACTAAAGGCACGCGGTTCGCAAACCTGAGGATCTCTATTCTCCCCTCTTTCTCGAGCTCTCCGCCATAGCCCAGGCCGACCTCAACGAGGAAGGGATTGCCGGAGTAGACAGAGACCGGCCGAACCGTAGTTGCTATGTAATCCAGCTTGTACTCCTTCTCAAGACCTGCTTTGATCAGCTCTTCGCCTATGGGAGACAGACAATCCATAGGGGGCGATTTGACCTTAATTTGCTTAAAGGCTGCAAGAAGCCTTTTCGCCTCATCATGGTTAAGGCTGTTTGGGGACCTTTCAGGATCAATGCTCGATAATTCGCACATTTCCTGAGATGTTATCGATCCGATGCTCGAAAATGTCTCACGCAAAAATACTCTCAGCTTCTTTCTTTCAGTATATCTTAGAAGCTTTATCAGTTCTCCAAGTTCGATGCCTTCTGGGTGAGGCTGGATAGCATATGCCTTTTTTGGGAGCGTCTCAGTTGACCTTTCAAAAGTCTCAATGCTCCCATCTGGCTCAATCAAGGTTATCCGGGCATGGGGATTGACTATTGCCACATTCTTGAGGTAGCCATATACAGATTGTCTTCGGCTGCGAACATATGATCCTTCCATCTCAAGCTCTATTCGAGTGCCATGAGGCCTCTCCCAATCGGTATCCTCTGATATTAAGACCTCAGGCTCATTCTTGGCTGTATTTATCATAAGCTCACAACGCCTTGCGGGCCTTCCAAGGCCTATCTTGGATATGATCTTCGCAGGTCTGCCGCTTGTCAGCTGAGAATAGAGCACAGCAGCGGATATTCCTATTCCCTGCTGTCCTCTGCTCTGCCTCAAAGTATGGAACCTCGATCCGTAGAGCAGCTTTGCAAATGCCTTTGGGATCTCTTCAGATACAATCCCGGGGCCGTTATCCTCCACTGCAATGGTATAATACTCACCGCTGCGTTTTATTTGCACGAAAATGTCAGGTAATATATCTGCATCTTCACATGCATCCAGGGAGTTATCAACAGCCTCCTTTACGCAGGTGATGAGCGCTCGTGGTGGAGAATCGAATCCTAGTATCTGTCGGTTCTTCTCAAAAAATTCAGCTACTGAGATGGCTTTTTGCTGTTTAGCCAGCTCTTCAGCTATCTCCATAAAAAGGTTAATGGGGCCTAGAGCTCGGCCCCGACCACGGTTTGGGTTGCGGTGACGTTGTCTATCTCTCTGATGACATCCACGAGCTTGTTGAGCATGCTGAGGCCTTCGACCTCAATGATGACAACGAAATCGAACTCGCCGAATACATGATAGACATCCTTGATGCCATCGATCTCTTGAAGCGCATTGTAAACTGATTTCTCCTGCCCCGGCACCACCTTCACCATCGTTACTCCAATCACCATTTTATTCACCATTTGTATAGTGCCTCAGCACATTATATAAGACTTTTCAGCTCTTCTTGCCGAAGTCTATAGTCTCTACCTCATCAGACTCAGGCCAATCTGTAAGGGTTCCCTTGGCCTTTTGCTTGGATTTCTTTGGGATATCAGATTTATCGGATTTGATCTCTTGTTTGGGCTTCAACATTTCTTTCTCTGCCGGCTTTGCGGTCTCCTGCTTGACCTCCGGTTTAGCATCTCTCTTGGCAAATCCCGGCATGATAGGAGCCGTGCCCTTATTTTTGGTCAGATCCGCCCTTAATGAGTTCAGCGCGCGAATTACCATCTGTCTATATTTCTCTGCATCAGTGCTGTAATGCTGAAGTGCCCTTTCAGCGTCCGTAGTTGACGAGATAACTGGTGTCTTATCGGCGGTCGAGAAATCCAGGGATGTAGGAACTACATTCTTAAGAGCCTTTAACCGCTCATGAGTTCTCACGGCTGTATCCAGTATCCACTGGTTTCTTGTGGACTCATCCACCTTCTGGATTGATTCCGCCCGGATATTGACTACAGTGCCTCCATCCTCAGGCTGGTACAGCTTCGGCTTGCCTACAACCGCTACAAAGGCTGGCGGCTCAATATTTGCCAGCATCTGGCAAGCCTCGGGGTCGTACTGGCCTGCATAAATTCGAACACTTCCTGTTGGATCAACAATCCTGCCTCGCCAGTACTCTGTATCTCCGCCGATGTCGTCCCTTTCAATCAATGTACCTACCAGGAAGATACGGTTGCACCGTGCACCTGTGGGCGTAAGCAGGTACTGAGGTGCATACTGATCATCGCTATCCCTGAAGGCCAAACTTGAGTTCAGCAGCTCTTCGGCGAAGACCCTTCTGGCCACCTCTCTGGAGAAACCTGCCATTTTAATCCACCTCGACAAGGCTTATCTGCTCATCAACATCCTTGGATGTCACAGGTGTTGCCTCGTTTATGACCTCCACAAGGATATAGCGGTCCACTCTGGGTCCGCTGATTGTATAATACCTCCCCACAAGCTTGCCATCTATCAGGCTCTTAACCACCTCGTGATCGAGGGCCTCCATGGCCATCTTCTTGGCATCTTCCAAGGTTATGCCTACCAGCCGCTCAGTAGTCTCACGGTTGATCAGTATGTCCTGTGACCTGCGGCCGTCGTCTATTGCAGCCTTAATCCTCAGATCATATACACCCTCTACCTTTCCGTGCTCGCCGCACATGCCCTTGGATAGAGATCTCTTGCATATCGGGCAGCGCTTTATAAGGCCTGAGCCGTTCTGGATTTCAACGATTGCACCTGCGAACTCTGCGGCCTGAGTGCCGACCTCGATATCCTCATCTAACTCATCGATCTTGCTGGCACTGCCGAGCTTCAGGCTGAACCTTCCCTGGTATTCGTCGGTGATTGCATTTTTGATGATGTAGCTCTTGCCTTCAACAAGTTCGGGCAGGTCGGCCTTGGCCCACTTGACAAACTTTATGGACCCTGTCTCATCTCCTATCAAACCTGCCTGGGAAATGGCATCGCTATTCGATGTCCAGAGAGTGACGACCTTTGCCCTGATGTCAATCCAGCGGTTGGGCTGATCTATTTCAACGATCTTTAAGTTGGCATTCGGCTCACGTTGAGCTGCAGGAACTTCCACGCCAAGCTCTTCTATCTTGCTTGTGCGATTCAGATTTACACTGAGCTTCTCTTGAAACTCGCTGGCGACTACATTCTTCAACAGGTAGCTTTTGCCTTCCACCATATTTGGCAAATTGTCTTTTGCCCATTTGGTGAACTTGATTCTCCCTGTCTCATCACCGATTAAACCTGTTTGAGAGATGGTCTCGCTTGTTGGTTCCCAGAGCTGAAGAACTTTAACCCTTAAGTCCATCCAGCGGCCTTTTTCTTTGATATCCCCAATTTTGAGCTCCTCGGTCGGACTGCTTTGAACCGCTTGAACATCGCAATCCAGCTCTTCTATCCTGCTCACACGGTTTAGTCTGATTCCGAACCGTCCCTGAAACTCGTCTGTGACCGCTTTCTTCAACAGATAGCTTTTGCCTTCCACCATATTTGGCAAATTGTCCCTGGTCCATTTTACGAACTTTATTTTGCCGGTATCATCGCCGACCAAACCCGTCTGAGAAATGGTATCATTTGTGGGTTCCCATAGCTGAAGAACCTTGATCTTCAGATCGACCCATTTCCCAGGCTCTTTGATATCCGAGATCTTGATCTTCTCTGAGTTCGTCACTGCAGTGGGCTTTATACCGTGCTCCTTGAAGAAGTAGTTCAGAACAGAACGTCTTGCCTCGCTCTCTGGAACGCTGAACTCTTCTATTAGCTTCCTTAGGCGAGCCTCGATCTCATCATCAGGGACTTCGATCTTCTGATCCCTGAGACGAGCTGATATTTGATCTATTAGTTCCTTCATACCATCTGCCCCTGTATTTTCTAAGAGGTGATCATAACTAAGAATCGTGTTATATATAAGAGGTACCTGTGCAGGGCGAAAGTGATCTATCTAACAATGCAAAGTGGAGGTTAAATGGAAATATTGGCGTGGTTCGGCAAGCTGGATGTTGATACAAGTTCATTTATACCCTCCAGAAGCGATGATGATGCAGCGGATTTTCTCTTGGGGCATTTATCCTGCCCAACAGTCCAGCCTGATCTGCGCGCTCTTGCTAAGGCATGCGGCTTTGCCAGCTGCGATATGGAATATAACAGGCGTTTAAGAGAGTTTGCCATAAACCTCGCTCGCAGGCAGCTGAAGGAACTTACAACAGCTGAGCAGGATCTTCTTCAGGCGGTAGAGGCACTTGATGATCTGAACCAGTCCGTAAATCTACTGGACGAGAGGCTCTACGAATGGTCGCGGCTGCATAGAGATGAGATCGTGCATGGAAAGGACTTGGCAGAGGCTCTGAAGGACGATAAAACCATGGGCGATATGGCACATGCAATTCTTAGCCTGAGAGAATCTCGATTGGGTCTCGAGAATGAGGTGGCCAAGACAGCCGCCCATATAGCCCCTAACCTCTCGAACCTGGCAGGTCCTATTCTGGCCGCAAGGCTAATCTCGAGGTCTGGTAGTCTCAAACGTCTTTCAGAGATGCCATCCAGTGCCATTCAGGTGATGGGAGCAGAAAAGTCGCTATTCAAGCATTTAAAGGGAAATGCGCCGTCGCCCAAACACGGGTTGATCTTTAGACATCCTTCCATATCTGGTGGGCCAAAAAGGCTTCGTGGCAGGATAGCGCGCACTTTGGCAGGGAAGCTTGCGATAGCTGCCAGGCTTGACTTCTATGGGGCAGGCCCTTCGACTGAACTGAAGGAATCTCTGGATAGGCGTCTAGCGGAGATAAGAAAAATAGGAAGAACGAAACTGGCAAAGCCCTAATGCTGAGGATCAAATTTATATCTGATCGCGTTTTTAAGTAAACCTTGAGGGTGGAAGAGGTGTCTACATGAGATGGTTGCTCATATTATTGCTTACGTTTGCCATTTATGCTTTTACGATAGCATCCTCGACAGCTCTAGTGTCAGCTCCTCAGAATATCACTGAGCACTCATGGATCTATAACCAGGGCTATATGAATGATGAGAGGATCTATCAGACTGAACCAGGATTCGCTGGACAGAAGCTTGTTTCGGGCACCCAAGGCAGCGGGACCGTCTCAAGGACTATAAGCGCTGGGGTCTATGGCGGCTATGGCAATGATGAGCTCTCCTTTAACGAGTGGGGATCCTATCAGAATCAAAATCAGGCTTATACTCCTCCTTTGACTCAGAGTGACCTGCGGAATGCCCTCTGTGCCAAGAATTATGCAGTCGGATCCGTTTACTCAGAAAGCTATACTGATATAAGGGATCTTGTCAAGGATACGAGTGCCATTCAAACCGATCAGGTATCGGTCTATGACATTCATTCAGAGATTCAGGGAACTGCCAAGATAGGTGCGAGAGTACAAAAGAGCGGAAGCACTAATCCTGCATATATCATGGGCGGAACCTATGTGGGAAATACAAACATGTGGATGACTATTGAGGCAGGAAATGCCTCGGTTCTGACATTGCCATGCCCGTGAGGCATATAAATTTATAAATTTATAAATTTTAAACCAGAGGCCTAGGCTGTTTGTGCTCAGGCAGGACCGGCAGAGGCATTGTATTTATCAGCAGTGGCTGCTCAACATCCTTTGCCCTCTCAATCAAAAGCTCCTTGCCCCATTTTGTCATGCCGAATAACGGCACAGCCGTCCCGACCTGAACTAATGGCTTTGCAAGCTCTCGAATATGGAGCGATGCACAGCCAGTGACTATATCGGCAGCGGCTAGAAGCCTAGTAGCGTCTTCCCGGCTTATGCCAGTCAAATGCACTCCTATTATCATTATTCTCACATATGCGGCCTTCTCGAGCCTGCGAAGCTCCTCTGCAGTGTCAGCATCAGCCACAGTGACTGCGAACTTGGAGAAACCATTAGATGCTGCCCACCTCGCGCCCTCGATCTGGTCAATCAACGCGTCATTAGGAGAAAGAACGTGCCCTCCCATCTCCTCGATACCTGCTATGACCTCTGGTATTGGCTCTGTTTCCGTGAGACCGGAGATATAGCCTCCCATGCCTTGAATAAGCTGGGGGTTATCGGTTATTACAGTGCCTGCGCCATCGCAGACCGTGACTGCAGCATCTATGATTTCCCGGGTTACGCCTGTCATCATTGATTCTGATGCGCCAAAGCCGACAAAGACCTCCATCTTGAGCTTCCTTCTAGAGGAGAACATGCCATACCTGTCCATTCTGAACTTCATATTGCCGGCAGCAGCTTCAGGTGTGACCTCCTTTATACCTCTAACCTTATCGAAAAGAGGGCACCATTTTATCAACGGCACACCGGTTTCAGCGATACATCCATCCTTTACTTTCACCTTTGTTTTGCCAAGAAGCTCCATTATATGCATGACTCTAGTCCTCCAGCGAGAAGTAAATCCGTCTATTGGATTTCCCCTTGTTCTCCGACTTTATCATCTTTATTTCTTTTATTTCTCCAGTGCTTTTCACATGAGTCCCTCCGCACGCCTGAATATCGATATTCTCTATCTCCACAATCCTTATCTCATCTCTATCGGGCACCTCCATTGCAAGGCGCATGAGGTTCGGTATAGCCATTGCATTTGCCTTGGGCTGTATTCTTGTTTTGACGGGCCTATTCTCTTTTATTATCTGATTGGCCATCTGCACATATTCGTTCATCTTTGCTTTATCGAAGCTTTCCATGCTGAAGTCAACGCGCGAGTGCTCCAAATCTATCTGGTTGCCGGTTATCTTCGCGTTTGTTTCGCGTAAGATCACAGCACTCAGGATATGGCATGCAGTGTGGCCGCGCATGAACTTATAGCGTCTTTCCCAGTTGATCTCCCCATGGACTTGGTCGCCTGGCCTCAGGCCCTCCTTATTTAAATTATGTACAACCTGACCATCCGATGGCTCGACATGAAGGATATCGAATACATCTCCTCCTCTATACAGCCGTCCTAGATCCGATGGCTGACCTCCTGATTGTGGATAAAAGGCAGTCTGATCCAGGTTTATACGATCGCCGGATACGAACTGTACAGTTGCATCAAAGCCCCTCTGATAGCTATCCTCTAAATATATCATCTTCATCAATGGAACAGATAGACTCTCACCAGATGAGCTTGTCGGGCCGCTACTTGCACATCAATAATTAAAAATAATTTGGAAGACTCTACGAATTTCAGGCGTAAGGCAATTATTTTTGACGAAACTTATATATATGTAACCGAGCGTTATCCAGCCTGGTGACCGCTGTGGACAGGATAGCAGCGCAAGGCTTCAAAATCGAGCGCGACGAGTTTGCATCAATACTGATGAAGGTGGGACTCAAAAGAAACGTGGCTAGGGTTCTCACGTATCTTGCAGGGGTGGATGAGGCTACATCTCGTGAGATCGAGATGGGCTCAGATCTCAGGCAGCCTGAAGTTAGCATAGCCATGAGAGAGATTCGAAAGTTGGACTGGATCTCTGAGAGGGATGAGAAGAACCCCGGAAAGGGAAGGCCATATAGAATTTACAGGCTGAACAAAAGCTTGCCCGAGATAATCTCTTATTTGGAGGGGGAGAAGGCTAAGGAATCTGAGATAATCCTGAGGCAGATAGAAAAGCTCAGGGCGCTAAAGTCTTAGGTATATTTGGATAAAATTCTGCCTCATTAGAGGCGTTGTTTCTTTAGATGCGTCGTATCAATCGTGATGGATGAACTCATTGGATAATAATATTAACAATGTGCTAACTGTGTTATCCGAGGTTGATCGGCGCTTTTTGTCTAAGCTTCATCCATCAATTACTTATGTAGCTTATTTAATATTCTACTAAATATGCACATCCAACTATGAAAAAATCTATATACTAATAAAATCGAATCAGCCATAAAAAGTCAGGGGATGGAGATGAAATACATCATCGATGAGGCGCTCGGCAGGCCCGATTCGGAGGGCATAAAGCAATCGAGTACGGTCCAAAGCGATGAAGAGCTCGTTGAGGTCCTTGAAGCACTGACTACTGTAATAAGGGTCATAGGGTGCGGAGGAGGCGGCTCCAATACAATAGATCGGCTTGCAGCCTGCGGCATTCAGGGTGCTGAGCTATTTGCAATCAACACAGATGCACAGCACCTCCTGCATGTAAATGCTGATCGGCGCTTTTTGATAGGAAGACGCACAACACGTGGCCTTGGAGCTGGCTCCCTACCGGCAATTGGAGAAGAGGCCGCTCAGGAGAACATAGACGAGATCAAAGCTGCCGTGGCTGGAGCAGATATGATCTTTGTCACCTGCGGCCTCGGCGGCGGAACGGGCACTGGTGCTGCTCCCGTTGTCGCTGAGGCTGCAAAGGAAGCTGGAGCCCTGACCATAGCCATAGTTACCTTGCCGTTCAGCGCAGAAGGCACGATTAGGATGGCTAATGCAGAGGCAGGGCTAAAAAGGCTCAGGGATGTGGCAGATACTGTAATTGTGGTGCCGAATGATAAGCTGCTGGATGTTGCTCCGAATCTACCTCTACAGGCGGCCTTCAAGGTGGCAGATGATGTACTTATGCGCTCAGTGAAGGGAATAGCTGAGCTCATAACACGGCCTGGATTGATCAACCTTGACTTCGCAGATGTGCGCACAGTCATGACGAACGGCGGAGTCGCCATGATAGGTATGGGCGAGGCCGATGGAGAGGAGAAGGCTAAAGACTCCGTATCTAAGGCATTGAGGAGCCCTCTACTTGATGTAGACGTCTCAGGGGCAACATCTGCTCTGGTAAATGTAGTAGGCGGGCCAGATATGACTGTCACTGAGGCAGAGACAGTCGTAGAGGAGGTTTATCAGAGGATCAACCCCGATGCAAGGATAATCTGGGGCGCTCAGATAGACCCTAATCTGGAGAATACCCTGAGGACTATGCTGGTCGTGACGGGTGTTTCATCTCCCCAAATCCTCGGAAAGGATACGAACAAACGAATCATATCAAAGCACGGCATAGATTTCCTTCCAAGGAGAAGCCGTTATTAGGGTTAGTTAGCATATTTAATCTCCATCCTGACCTTTTTAGGTTGCTTTACCGTTCGATATATTCTTAGTAAGATTACTCTACTGATTGCCATATAGCATGAGCCTGTTTTTGAGTTGATGGAACGTTAGGTATACTTGCGCTAATAAATATAGTTTATCAAAAATTTTAAACACTTTAAAGGAATATACTTTAGTAAATCTTATTGGAAGGTGGTAGAATCTACAAGCCGTCAAAGGCTGAAAGTGATAACGGTATAACTACTGCATTATGGGCATTTAAGAGAACCCTTGGAAACCCAGTCTCTAGGGCGATATTGAGCACTGCATTGAAGCGTTATGAAATTAACAACAAATCTTTTCCAGCCCTATATTGGGCTCTGGGAGCATACGCAGGTGAGGATCTCGATATGCCTCCGGAGCTCTGGTTCCAGAGCCAGGCTGTGAAGATGCTCATGAAGCTTGGAGTCATGTTGGCCAACGGCAATGAGGATCTAGTTAAGGATGCGGTGCTCAAAGAGCCTCATATCAGACGGGGCATCTGTGTGGTATTGGAGGGCATAGCGAGATATGGAATAACAGTGCCCCAAAGATTGCCGTCTCCTTTTCTAATTGTCTGGAACTTCACAAACAGCTGCAACTTCAGGTGCGAACACTGCTATCAGCAGGCATCAGGGGCGCTTCCCAATGAGCTTAGTCTAGTGGAGAAGCTTGATCTTGTAAACCAGCTCGATGAGGCAGGAGTCGCTGCAGTCGCATTGAGCGGCGGAGAGCCAACAATCCATCCCCATTTCAAGAGGATCGTTAAAGAGCTGGCTTCACGAGGAATATTCACGTCTGTTGCAACGAACGGATGGACGTTTGCAGATATCAACAAGCTGAATGAGGCTAAGGATCTAGGGCTACAATATGTGGAGGTCTCAGTAGACTCTGCAAGGTCTGAGATGCATGATCATTTCAGAGGCCTGCCTGGAGCCTGGGAGCATGCTATAACTGCATTAGGGAACTCTGTAAAGTTGGGGATGGCAAATGGAATGGCCACTTTCATGAGCAAAGATACGCTTAATGAAATAGAGGATATTCTGGACCTGGCGGAAAGCATGGGGCTCATGAGAGTTATCTTTTTCAACTTCATACCAACTGGAAGGGCAAAGGATATCGAGGAAAAGGATCTGACGCCTGATGAGCGGGAAGAGTTCATGAGAACCCTTTATCACGAGATGAGGCACAGGAAGATTGAGGTACTGTCGACCGCTCCGCAGTACGCGAGAGTATGCCTGCTCGTTGAAGGTGGGCCGGTATCGCCAGCTCATTTTTATGCAGGAGGTGCATGCGCCGCAAAAACGTTAGCTGAGTTCGTTGGTGGCTGTGGTGCGGGCAGAATCTACGCGGGGATCCAGCCTGATGGCATTGTTGTGCCGTGCGTCTTCATGCCTATTCCAGTTGGAAGCATAAGAGAAAATCGCTTCAGGGAGATCTGGGATAACAGCAGTGAGTTCAACCTTCTCAGGGACAGAGATAATTTCACGGGCCACTGCAGAAATTGCGGTTACAGGAACTTCTGCGGAGGCTGCAGAGCCAGAGCATACTACTATAACTCCAGCTTGCTGGCAGATGATCCTGGGTGCATAAGGAATCGGGCGGTGCGCGTGCCCATTCAGTGATCGCCTATGTTTGGCACGTGCTAGCATGTACCGTGTCAATCGATGGAGTTATAAAAGACAACATCCGGTTATTATTCGTTTAGCCCTTAACCGGATGTGATACTATTCTTGCAGAGAAGGTGATCGGGGAGCTGGAGATGCTGCGCAGGCATCTGATCGTTCTGAAATATGTCGTTGAGAACGAGCCGATAGGAATATTAAAGCTTGCAGACGGCACAAAGATTCCCAGCCATAAGGTGCGTTACTCTTTGAGGGTGCTGGAGCAGGAGGGGCTTATTGCAGCATCTGCTCCCGGAGCTGTGACCACAGAGCGCACAAGGCCATTTCTGGATCAGCTCGATTCTATGGTCGAGAAGATCGTGGAAGATGCTACTCAGCTTAAGAAGATAAGGATCGAGAGGTAAATGCTTCTTTATGGAAGGTTAGCATCCGTCCTTGAGGAGATAGGTCGCGCAGCCAGAGGAGACAAAGCTGGTATAACCTGCAAATTTCTGGCAGATCTGGAAAAGGATGATCTCTATCCATGTGTTAGGCTGCTGGTGGGCAAACTCTGGCCTCACTGGGAGCTGAGAGAGATGGGACTAGGGCAAGAAATAATGCTCAGTGTTCTTGCAGAGATCTCTCTAGAGGACATTACAGTTCTTAGAAAAAACATGGGCGAAATAGGCGCGGTTACAGAGGTTGCCTTGATGCGAAAATCGCAGAAGCTTCTCAGCTCAGATGCAATGGACTGCATGTCCGTCTACGAAGGTCTTCTGCGCATTTCAGATCAGGCGGGACCTGGATCCGATTACAGAAAGGCTGCGATATTGCGAGGGCTTCTTCTAGAAGCATCACCGTTAGAGGGGAAATATATTTCACGGGCTGTTATGGGCAACACTATCATAGGGCTTGGACCTAGGACTATGATCTCTGCGATATCGGAAGCATTTGGCTATAGCCGTGAAACTGTTGAAAAAGCATACTCGTTCATGCCAGATACTGGAATGGTAGCAGTTGCTGCCTTAAATCGAAGGCTAGATAATATAACAATAGTACCTCCAAGGCCCATAAGGCTCTTGCAGCTCAGGCAAGATGATACAGTGTCCCGAAACGCATATTTGCAAAAATATCCGGGGCTTAGAGTACAGATTCATGGCCTAGAGAACAAATTCTACGCCTATACGGCACGTTTAAAGAATATAACGCCAGCGTTGGCGGTCGTGTTCAGAGACATTAAGATAAAGCATAACTTCGTTGCCGAATCGATCCTTGTAGGCTCTCAGGATGGCAGGATGCTGAACCAGAGCGAGATCGTTAGGTACATTAACCGCAGGCACTTCTCAAGGCGAAGCAGCATTAACCCCGCGCTCGTGGTATCCGATCTGCTCTATATCGATGGGGAGGATATGACTGGAAATGGCTATGCTGAGCGGCGACAGCGTATGATATCATTGTTTGGAGCTCCAAAGGCATTTCCATTTGAGGGAATAACCTCTGCAGAGGAAATAGTTTGACTAAAATGGCAGTCCTCAAGCCATTCGATCCGTGGAAGAATCAACTCTGTACTTGTCCCTCAAAGCTGAGTCTGAATCCTTATACGGGATGCTCACACGGTTGTCTTTACTGCTATGCATCGTCGTATATACCCAGGTTTTCCGAGTGCAGGCCAAAGAAGGACCTATTGAGACAGCCAGAGCGCGATATCTCCAAAATAGCTCCAGGAACTCTCATAACCATATCAGGCAGCACAGATCCTTATCAACCAGCCGAAAAAGATTTTGGGCTTACAAGTGGCTGCCTTCAGGTTCTGAGATCTGGATGCATGGCTGTTCAAGTGGTGACAAAATCCGATACGGTTTGCAAAGATATCGATCTGCTTTCGGGCATGAGATCTGTTGTCAATATTACAATTACTACTCTAAAGGACACACTATCCAGAAAGATCGAACCAGGTGCGCCCTTACCAGGCAAGCGGCTTCAGGCAATCAGAAGGCTGAGCGATAATGGAATACCAGTATCCGTCAGAGTAGACCCGATCATACCCGGCATAAACGATTTGGAGCTTAATGATGTTGTCTCCGAGGCATTTAACGCCGGGGCTCAGCACATTACCTCTTCAACCTATAAGGCCAGGCCCGATAGCATGAAAAGGCTGTCCACTGCTTTTCCTATTGAGGCAGAGGCTCTTAAGGACCTGTTTAAGAATGGAGAGCGGATTGGAGGAAGCCTTTACTTGCCTAGGGAGCTGAGGCAGAGCATAATGCATGATATGGAGATGGCAGCCACTAATGAGGGTATGAGCTTTGCTGCCTGTAGGGAGGGATTGATCAGTCAGCGAAAAGTATCATGCGATGGATCTCATTTAATTCGATCGATATAAGCGCATTATTTAATGCCTAACATTAAATTCCTTGCACCACGAAAGTCTATATATATAGAGAATAACTAGACAAGTGGTGAATTCTTCTCAAATGGGAGGATGCCCAAGCTATAGTCATAAATGCGATGCACTAGATTAATAGGAGGTAATTTACAATGAGAAAAGTTTTGGCTATTATCGCAGCTGTTATGTTTGCGGCAATTGTTCTATCGCCTGTGATGGGGTACACTATTCAGTCAGGGGCTAACCAGACATATTCCATCCAGTCGACTCCAGTCAATTATTCGATAAGCATGGGAGCGCCTGCCCACAATATTACTCCAGGCATGATACCATCAGAGGTCTCCCCGGCATCAGCGGTCACAGTTACTAATGTTCCATACTCGATAAAGCTCGGAGCAGCAGCACCATATTCCATTAAGCTGGCATCTGGGGCAACTGCAACGCCTGAGGGCATGCAGACAGCGCCCGGAACTATAGCTCTTGGATCTCTAGCTAAGAATGCCGCTTCGACCACCCAAGCAGCGCCCGTAACCCAGGCACCTACCGAAACCCAGGCGCCAAGTACAGCTGTTCCACAAAATGTAACTGCACCGGCATCACAAGCAGCACCTGCGCCAGCTACATTCGCCATTATGGGCGTAGTAACCAATGATACAAGCGGTGTGGGCTTAGCCAGCTGGATGGTCAACCTCGAGCAGCCTGCGGGCACAGTTATCTCTAATGCTACGACTAACAACAACGGGAGTTATGCCTTCAGCAATTTGAACCCGGGAACGTATGTTGTCTCTGAGGTTCTGCCCCTGGGATGGGCTATAGTTACGCCAGCTGATGGCAAGTATACTGTCAATCTGACAGATAAGGACATAACGGGTATCAACTTTGCAAACAAGGAGATGCCTGCCGGGAATGTTACGCTTCCCAGCAATGCTACCTCGACAGTAACCCCCGCAGTAGCCCCCACAGTAACTCCAGCAGCCAACGCCACACAGCTTAATAGTACTCTTCCAAAATAAACCGCTCTGGGCTCTCGCCCAGACCTTTTCTGTTTTTGCCATTTAGAAAGATGCTATAGCTTTTAAGCAGGATTATTTGTCAGTAGTAAAATGCGCTTGAGTATTCTCCGGATAAGAGTTGATCATTTCCCTTATGCTTTCCAATCTCTCGGTCGTGCTATCTCCTTATATTGGATAAGATAGATACTAAGCAGAAAAGAGGGATACTAAGGAGGGATGTTTACGCATGATAAAAATGCACTGATGGTGCTGATGATCATCGGACTAATTTTTATAGCTGAGCCTGTATGCGCCCAAGGCTTCGGGTCCTATGGTCCCGGTCAATGTCAGGCCGGGAATGCTGCTCAAGCTTACTGTATACAGCATGGTGGCTGTCCTAGCGGTGGCAACTGCTACTTCCCTGATGGGTCGTATTGCGAATTATGGTCTTTCTTCAACGGAACATGTCCAGGCAGGGCCTACTATGAGCAGATGATATGGGAGCAGGAAGTCAACAATTTTCTTAATCACGATGGCTATTATGCTCCCAACGCATATCCGCCCTACTATCCCAATTCGCCTTACTACACAAATTCACCTTACTATACAAATCCGGGTCGTGTATGCGTTCCGATGAAATAGTTATATGTTTATAATGATACATTCTTTAAAAGGGATGTATCAAAAATGTCTGATATTACATTGTCCGATTACTGGTGCCATCATGAAGGCTGCCAGGATTATGGCATAAACGATAAAGGCAACATAGTGATAAAAGATCACTATGGAAAGAACAACCGTGCGCTCTTGAAGTGTAGAACATGTGGTCATTGTTTCAGCGAGACTCGCGGAACAATATTTTTCGGTTTAAGCACATCAGATGAGGAAGTCTTAGATGTCCTGGCCCAATTGGTAGAAAAAGGCAGTATTCGTGGTGTTGCAAGATCTACAGGTCATGATAAAAATACAATCTGCCGATGGCTCAAAAGGGCAGCGGATCATTGCAAAGAGGTCAATGATTACTTCCTGAACCATCTTCATCTTACACAAGTGCAGATAGATGAAATATGGTCATTTTGTAAAAAAACAAAAAAATGTAAGTAGCTATGACTCAAAAGACGTTGGTGACGTATATAGTCTGACAGCAATAAATGCTGAATCAAGGTTACTAATCTGCCATCATGAAGGTGGCCGAACTATAGAAGATGCAACTGCCTTATTTAGTGACTTAGAACATAGACGGGCGACAGGCACACCTCTTCCGGTATTCGTTTCCGATGATTGGGATCCATTTTCCAATGCCCTCCTTGAAGTCTACGGTGTCAAGGAGACGCCTGAATACAAAGGACTAGGCAGAAAACCAAATCCTATACTTGTTCCTCCTCCTGACCTTAAATATGCTCAAATTGTGAAAAATAAAAAGAATGATGAAGTGGTTAACACATTTGAACGGATTGTATATGGTGACCCGAAAGATGTGCTTGAACTGCTTTGCCCAACATCGAAAGAACATATCCAGACATCCTACGTCGAACGAATGAATCTCACTTTCAGGAATTATCTGGCCAGGTTTATACGTGAGTCTATGAACTTTAGTAAAGATAGGCAAATTCATACCGGCGCAATAGACTTTTTCCAAGCTTGGTACAACTTCGTTAAGCCGCATGATTCTTTAAAAATTGAGATAAACCTTGACATGGAAGAAGTGGGATTCGCTCTGAATCCTAAAAAATGGATCCCTCGAACGCCTGCGATGGTTGAATTGATTACCGACCATATTTGGACTATGAAGGAGTTAATGACTTGGAGGATCCCATTTCAATAGGTCACATACACAACCCAAATCCGCCCTACAATGCAAATTATAACTCGCCAAGATCGGGTCCATATTGGTCTGATCCATTGAACCCGATGGGGTGATAGCTGTCGCAGATGACTAGCAGTAGCCAAACGATGAACTGCCTACACTTCATTTGGGCCAGCTGCTTCCCATACGATAGTGTTCTTCTAGAGATTATAATCCAAGAGCGTACATTCCAAAACTGCTCTGACTTTCGCATTTGGGGCTGCTACTAACGATTATACTAGCGTACTCTGTTGCCATGCGGGCTACCCCTAACCCATTTTCGAAGGAATGTTTTGGAAACACAGGCGATGAGGTTGATGGGACAAGATTTAATATGCTGCCTTTGTGGTTGGGTCAAAAGTGCACGAATACATAACCTATGATAAAATAACGGGCCATAATCTTACCTGCCATTTCCATGCCTTAGCGCAAACAGAATCCTCTGTATCGCCGTAGCGTTTGCAAGCACTGCAGTTATTGCTATTACAATCATCATCCAGCTTAAGTTGAACAGCCCCAGAAGCATTGCAATATAGAGCAGCATAAGCCTCTCTGCCCTTTCCAGGAGCCCTCCCATCCTCTTCTGCTCCTCTGGATTCTTAACGATCCCCCTGTGGTCTGCATATGCTCTGACAAAGCTCGTCATCACAGCTCCGAAGAGCAGCAAGACCATCCATACCTCAGATGGGGCCGCTAGAAAATCGGTCTTTCCAAGGTAGATCGTGAGCCCCAGGATAAGAAGAAGCTCGATATATCTATCCAGCACTCCATCGATGAATGCTCCTTTGCTGCTCGTGCTATTGGTGGCACGTGCAACAGCCCCATCAATCATATCCATGAATCCTGAAAGCACGAAAAATATTAGGCCGATTTCAAGTCTGTAGTATACCAGGGCGGCAAAGCCTGCAAGTGCCGGGATGATGGACAGCGCCGTCCAGGCATTCGGTCCTAGGCCAAAGGAAGCGAAGCCCTGCAGAATTCTATCTGTATCTTCCGATCTCAGCCTCGCCTTGAACATCCTTTTAATCCTTTAGTCCTTTTATGTTGAATCCCTATAACCTTTGTTGTCCTTATCGTTTATTATCCGTGTATTCTTTAATTCTTCTAAAGCCCTTACAGCCTGTTTAGGAATGTCTCCATCCTGTCCAGCGCCTCGATCAGCTCCTCACGCGATGTTGCGTAAGAGCACCGCAGGAAGCCTTCGCCGCTCGGTCCGAATACATTTCCAGGCACGACTGCAACCTTTTGCTCCTTAAGCAGGCGTTCAGCAAATTCCTCTGAGCTCATTCCCGTGCTTTCTACAGATGGGAAGGCGTAGAATGCTCCTCGGGGTTCGAAGCAGTTCAGGCCTATTCTGTTCAGCCCTGATACGAACATCCTGCGGCGCAGGTCGTACTCATGCTTCATATGCAGCATCTCATCTTCGCCGCGCTGCAGGGCTTCGAGTGCCGCCACCTGTGCCATGACAGGTGCACAAAGCATCGTATACTGGTGAACCTTTGTCATAGCGCCGATTAATGCAGAATTGCCTAGGGCGAAGCCTATTCTCCAGCCGGTCATGGCATGAGACTTGGAAAGGCCGTTGAGGATCAATGTCCTGTCCTGCATTCCCTCAAGCTGGGAAAAGCTGGCATGCTTTCCTGAGTAGCTGAGCTTGCAGTAAACCTCGTCCGACACCACAAGGAGGTCGTTATCAACGACGACATCGGCGATCTCCTCAAGATCCTGGCGGGTCATGATTGCGCCTGTTGGGTTGTTGGGATAGCTGAGCATCAGAGCCTTTGATCTGTCGGTTATAGCTGAGGATATGTCCTCAGGCCTGACCTTGAACTCTTCTGTTAGCCTCGTTGGAACCATCCGTGGAACTCCGCCTGCCAATTCAACGTCTGGTGCATAGGCAACATAGCACGGCTCAGGCACAATCACCTCGTCCCCGTGGTTCAGAGTGGCCCTAAATGCGAGATCAACTGCCTCGCTTACGCCTGTGGTGATGAGTATCTCCTCAGCAGGGTCATACTCTAGCCCCAGATCTTCCTTCATCTGCTCTGAGATGCAGTCTCTCAGCTCAGGCATCCCTTTATTGGATGTATACGAGGTGTTGCCCGACTCAAGTGAATATATGCATGCCTCGCGAACATGCCAAGGCGTCACAAAATCAGGCTCGCCGACGCCTAAGGATATCGCGCCCTCCATCTCGTTTACAAGGTCGAAGAACTTGCGTATGCCTGAGGGCGGCATATCCTTCACCAGCCTGGAAAGGTGAGCCTCCGGACTCCACTCGGAAATATTCTTCAGGCTCAGTTTCATGGAGTCACCACCAGCCTCTTGGGCTTAGGCCGCTCAGTCAATATTACGCCATGCTCTTTGTAGCTCTTCAATATGAAATGGGTACAGGTTGACTGTATGCCCTCCAAAGGCGCGATCTTCTCAGCAACAAAGTAAGCCACATCTTTCATCGATTTGCCCTTCACGATCGCCGAGAGATCGTAATCCCCTGAGATCAGCCTGACGGATTCAACCTCTGAGAATCTGGCGATCCTCTCGGCCACTGCATCATATCCAGTCTTGCGCTGCAGCGCGACTTTCAGCTCAAGCACTGCAAATACGTAAGTTCCATCGAGCTTCTCCCAATCGATGAGCGTGACGTACTTCCTTATGATGCCCGAGTCCTCCAGGTTCTTGATTCTTCTGGCGACCTCGTCCTCAGGTATGCCCAGAAGTGCCGCGATCTCCATAGGTGTAGCCCTGGCGTTCTCGGAAAGGATCTCCAAAATCTCGTTCATGAAATTCTGTATTTACTACTGCAATTCAATTAAAGGCTTTACGCCTCGGATGTTTTAAATATCTCTGGAAACTTCTCTATGAAGTTTATCGGAGTAGTATGTATATTCATATCAATGGAAAGTTATTAATACTCTTATTACAACCGTAGTTATATGAAACAGATGAAATGTCCTAAATGCAGTTACGGATGGGAAACAAGGGTGAACAAGCCTAAAGCATGCCCTAGGTGTAAGACTAGATTAGATGTTAAAAAGTCGAGGAGGATTCTATAGCTCAGAAATCAGGTTCCTTTACCAATACCGATTTTATATGATGGTTATTGGTCCCTGAAGGCTTGACAGTAGTGCTCGTATTCGAGTAGGGACGCCCTGTGAGGAGAATCTCGGGCCATGTCAGGTTCGCTCGAGGTGTTGAGGGACCTCCCCCCAACTCTCGTAGGAAATCTCCGAAGAAGGTATCATTTAAAAATTCATTTTTATAAGGTGGATCATAAAGCGCGCCAATTGGACTCAGTTGACTTGACAGCTGACTTGACAGCTGACTTGGCAGCTGACTTGGCATCTGATTTGGCAGCACACTTTCGGCGTACTGTGCGCCTCTGTGCTCTCCAGATAGCATCGACTCCAGATCCTGGAGGTCCTTGTCCGAGTTATCCGTCGCAAAGGCAGACGGCTTTGCGAATGATGGCGATGCCAATATAGCTATTATTATGAGTAAAGCCAAGCATGCCCTCATATTCATAACGGTTAACCCCTAGAACAATTTTAAGCCCCGGGCGTGATTCGAACACGCGACCTATTGATTACAAGTCAATCGCTCTTAACCAGCTGAGCTACCGAGGCGCGCTAGAGATTATTTTCTCGTCTATTCTTAAAGGCTTTGCCCCTCTTTATCGCGCAATAGGCGAAGCTCTGCCATACGCTCCCGGCTTCGTAGCAGCGAATAATTTGTGCCCGGATGCCTTGCTTCAAATCCCCTAAGCTCTTTTTTGACATCCGTCAGTAGTCCGCGGGCATATGGGCAAGGGGTTGAAGTGAAGCAGATCCCGAGGTTTCTCGCGTAAAGCCTGGCCTCTTCTGAAGGAATGCGCTTTAGCGGCTTTATAACAGGGATTTTTTCTCCTGCGTTGTGAGGGGATATGCCCATAGTACTCGCTGTACCTGATGTACCTGATATACCCGATATATCTGATGTGCCTTCGATATCTCCATGAAGATACCTAAGCATGATCTCTGCGGCCTCTGTATCCAGACTACTGCCAATAGCCAGTGCATTCGCGCCAACTTGAGTGGCTGTCATGTTCAGAAGCTCGTTTCTCATTGGCTCACAGATAGAGCACGGCTCTTTAACATCGTGAAGATCATCCATCGTAGCTCCAAAAGCATCACTGAAGCGCCTTATTACAAAAGGAACATGAAGTTCATCAGCCAGCCTTACGGCACAATCCAGGGCCTGATATCTATAGCCATCAATCCCCTCGTCGATCATGATTGCCACAAGCTCAATATCCTTCCTATTCGAGAAAAGGCTCTTTAGCACATAGATCAGCACAGCGCTGTCTGCGCTGCCGTTCACAGCCACAGCAAGCTTTGCGCCATGGGCGAAGATCCCAGATTCACGCAACGACCCTCGAATCTTGCGGTGGACATCCTCCTGAAAATGCGCAGTGCAAAGGTGCATTCCCGAGTACTTCTGATATATGACAGCAGCTGCAGAGCATTTATCGCATTTCATCGTATCCCCGTAATCGATATTGTATGATCATTTAGTGATTCTGAATCGCAGAAGCGCTGCTACGCCGCCCAAGGATCGCAGTCTCTCTCCGGGCTCGAACTCCGAGCTGAAGATCACCACTTTGCCGCGTGCGTTGGACACATTTTGCATAAGCGACTCCAGCGTTCTCCTTCTTGCTACTTCATCTAGCACAAGCAGATAATCGATTGCGCCATAATTCATGGCGGTCTCAACCTCCTTTGGGCCATAGGCAGCCTTTCCGTTCGTTGCAACCTCCCTGAAGAGATCATCGATCAGCTTTGTCTCCATGGCTATGCGGCTGTTCTCAAGAACAGTGTTCACTGCACCGCGGCGCAGCACCTCTTGAAAGCCGGATCTGCCTATCGATGATGCCTCGTCCATCGTTATCCTTTTCGCAAGATCAGGATAAGCCGAATTTATGATCTTCCTAAGATCCTCCTTGGCAAATCCAGGGCCTGCCAAAATCACCTGGGCATCATCGCCAGCTGCCTGAACCATAGCATCTGCGACTGATCTGAAGAACTGTTCCCGCGAATCCTCGCCTGCACCCTTGCCGCTGCCTGAACGAAGCTCGGCAGCCGTTTGCACCCCGAACTGACGCAGCACGCCGATAGTCGCCTCGCCCTCTTCAACGAGCGCAAGCACAACCTTTGGCCTCTGCGATTCTGCAACAGCCTCCTCTATCCTCTGATACTGGTCAAGCCTCCAGTGGTACTTGATTATCGAGAGGTCTGTCCCTACCTCAATGTTCAGCGTATGATACGCGCCGACGTCCATGCCCGACCTTATCACTCCATGAAGCCTCAGCCAGTTTGAGTAGATATGGAACTCAATCTCCTTTACTTGAATGCCAAGACGTACGGGCTTTCGCTCAAGCTTCTCTGGACGGGCTTTATCTGTCGCAGCCTGGACCTTTCTGTGGGTTAGTGCAAACACCAGGTCCCCGGGCTCTATCAGATACTGAAGGTGCCAGAGATCGTCGAGCGATTCAGGCAGGAGTGTGATCTCGCCTTCATCGCCGCGCAGGTTCTTCTTCAGGACACGCATGAATACTTACATCTAATCAAAAGGCTTAAATCATTGTGTGTTAAGGAATGGGTTCGGGCCGCCATAACTCAGATGGTAGAGTGTCTGGCTGTTAATTGTCGTAAAGCAGCAACCAGAATGTCACAGGTTCGAGCCCTGTTGGCGGCGCATCCATTTCGGGCCTGTAGCTTAGTCCGGCAAGAGCGCCCGGCTCATAACCGGGTGGTCGCCGGTTCAAATCCGGCCAGGCCCATGCTGGAAATCGTAACTCCTTGACTGAAAATTAATAAAATAATTGGGGGTTATAATCATAATTAGCAATACTATCTTTATCGCGAATTTTTATTTGCGTTCTTCAAATTAGGAGCTGCCTAATACAGCCTGTGACCTGGCAGATTTCTGCCAGGCCGTGATCCTCTTCTCGCTTAAGCCGGTCCTCTCTGCCAAGCTCGCTGCCTTTGAGTGGAGAAGATCCTCTGCAGTTTTTATGCCCGCTGCAGCCAACTTTTCAAGGGTCTTAGGCCCTATTCCCTGGACATCGGCTAGGCCGTTCATAGCTGCCTTCGCCTCGACCTTCTTAGGCTCAGATGCCTTCTTTGCCTGCCATTCGATGAAATTGCAATGGGGGCAGCCCAAGTCCCAGGGTCTCTTGCCCTTGTTAATGATCCTTACATGGTTCATGCGGTGCTTATCGCAGAGCTTATCTGTAACAACAAGTATGCCTGATCTTGGGAGGGGAAGTGTAAACTTGCAGTTAGGATAGCCTGAGCATCCAATGAATCTTTTCCCTTGCCTTCCCCGTCTTACTAACAGCTCCGAGCCGCATCTTTCGCAGGTTCCCACAATCTTATCTGTTCTTAGGCCATCCTTCAATGATGTGCCTATCTCCTCTTTATTGCCTAAAAGATCATTGAAGACCGATGAAAGCATCTCGCGCGACTCATCTATGACCTCCGATTCCTTGATCTTCTGCTCCGAGATCTGAATCATATCCTTCTCAAGGGTCTGGGTCATCTCAGGCTTTGTAATCGTCGGAGCATATTTCTCGAGTGTACCCACAACAGCGTGAGCCGTGTTTGTTGGCCTCATGGGATTGCCCTGGACATACGCACGCGCATAGAGCTTGCTTATGATATCGTGCCTTGTTGATTTGGTGCCGAGTCCCAGCTCATCCATAACCTTGATGAGCTTTCCCTGACCGTAACGCGCTGGGGGCTGCGTTTCCTTGGCTAGGACCTCGTGGCCCAGAACTAACAGACGCTCGCCTTCACGAAGCTCCGGCAGGATGGTCTCTTCAGCCTTACTGTATGGATAATAGGCACGCCATCCGGGCTGGATCAATCTAGCGCCGTTTGCCTTGAAAGGTTCCTTCCCTATGTCCAACTTTAGGGTTGAAATTGCCCAAATGGATTCTTCAGCAAGAGTTGCAAAGAAACGACGAATGACGAGCTCATAGATTCGCCATTGCTCCTCTTTTAGATCCTTCTTTTCTGGGAGCGCTGTAGGATAGATTGGAGGATGGTCTGTAGTCGACCTCTTTCCACATGTTGGAACCATCTTTCCCTTGAGAAGCTGACTGGCTTCATGTGCAAATGCACCTTTGGTAAAGAGTGCCATCAAAGACTTGAGGTTTATGGATGCTGGATAAACTGTGTTATCGGTTCTTGGGTATGAGATGAAGCCGTTGATGTAAAGCCATTCGGCAATGCGCATGGCGTTTGCTGCAGAGAATCCAATACCGCTTGCAGCTGAGATAAAGCTTGTTGTATCGAAGGGCGTAGGCGGTTTGTCATGCCTCTCCTTATTTTCTATCGATCTTACGACTCCCTCAAGTCCGAGGTTGGCGATAATCTTATCGACTTCAGCCTTATCCCAAATCCTCCCCTTGGCATGATGAGCTCTGAGGCCCTTCTCCAGGTCGGCGTATATTTCCCAGTAGGGCTTCGGTATAAATGCCTCTATCTCCTTCTCTCGATCCACGATGAGTGCAAGCGTAGGCGACTGGACTCGGCCTACCGATAGAAACTCCTTGCCAAGCCGTCCTGATGTGAGTGATATGAATCGTGTTAGGGCGGCTCCCCAAACGAGATCGATAACCTGTCTAGCCTCGCCTGAGGATGCGAGATCGTAGTCCACCTCTCCTGGATTCTTGAAGGCAGCCAATATCTCGCTGTTTGTAATGGCGCTATACCTGACTCTATCGGCTTTCAGTCCAGGGTTTTCCTCCTGGGCGATCTTTAAGGCCTCGACGCCTATAAGTTCTCCTTCCCTATCGTAATCCGTTGCTATCGTTATCTTATCTGCCTGTTTCCCTAGGCTCCGTAGGGCTGAAATTATCTTCGGCTGGAGTGGCCTTGTAATGATATCGGCCCTTATCAGCTCCTTGCAGTCGACCTTCTGCCAGTTATTATAGCCGGGTGGATAATCTACTCCGACTATATGGCCGCTGAGGCCAAGGATGACCTTATTATCGAAATGATATGTCTCAACTCCCGACGTCCTCTTGGAGCTCGGCTTTGCGCCTGCAAGGATCTGGGCAATCCTCTTCGCAGCATCGTGCTTCTCTGTAATGATAAGATGCATTCTTCTCAGCCAACTCTTATGGTCGATATAAGTTTTTCGGAAAACATGCGTAGGCGGCAGCGTTTCATATCTTCAGCATTCTATATTTTAATCTTAATAGCCAATTAGGGAAAGAAGTGCTCTTGAGTTCAGAGTGATTTCAGGTCGATTTAGGTGTCTATCACTGGCAGCCAAGGATATTTCATCGCGCATACATACTTAATAGCACATACGAGGATATAAAATATTCTAGCTATTCGATTGGTTTTATAAAACAGGCAATCAACATGATTAATCAACAATTTTTAATTGTGATATTTCTTGATACAATACTGAAATCATGCATGGTAGCAGGTTTTGTACATTCGGCCTAAAACTCTGTTTGATTAGACAATATCGACATGATAACAAACTTTTTTTTAAGGACATTTCATTCTATCAACTTCCTGCAATAAAACTCCTTTTTTAAAAGATCCTTATCCGTCAACATATTATTTAATAAAATCGTATTAACGTTTCCAGATCGCATTACTATATTAAAACCAAGGTGCCGACAGATAGCGATATTATGAGCATTTGTTACAATAAAGTTTATATTAAAAATTCGCCCTATAAAATCCTCACAATGAGTACAGATTGATATAATTTTGATTGTTATAATTTAATCACGCAAAAAGTTTAAGTAGCTATGAGACAGTAAAGAACGCGGCAGGAGACTGTAACGGACTGTGAATATGCTGGATAAGATATTCCCTAGCGGAGTCTTTCTTATCGTCGCTTCGGCATATGACGTAGTTACATTTCTTCAGCTAAAAAGGTAAAGGAGGATAAAGAACGTGTCTGACAAGATAGACCTATATAGCGACCGCGGAGTTCTTATAAAGAGCGACGTCGATCTAAGCGCCGTCAGCCCACTTAAGAACGCTGCCATGCAGAGACTCATTTCCCTTACTAAGCGAACAGTCGCAGTCAATCTGGCTGGGATTGAAGGCGCCCTGAAGACGGGAAAGGTAGCAGGAGGACGCAGGCAGATCAAGGGTCGTGAGCTTAATTATGATGTAGTTGCGAACGCTAATGTTCTCGCAGAAAAGATAAAGGGGCTTTTGCAGGTTTCTTCAGGCGACGACACCGCCGTCCGAGTACTTGGTGGCGGAAAGCAGCTGCTCGTCCAGGTCCCAACTGCCCGTGTGAATGCAGCCTCTGAGTTCGTCGTAGGATTAACCGGTGCAGCCGCAGCCACAGTCGAGGCAATCGTTTCGCAGTTCAAGACAAACATGATCGATGCACCAATGGTACATGCTTCAGTCTGGGGCGAGTATCCACAGACAGTAGGAATGGCCGGCGGAAACGTCGCATCTGTTCTCAACATCCCCCAGAACGACGAGGGTCTGGGCTTCGCTCTAAGGAACGTCATGGCAAACCACCTTGCAGCAATCACAAAGAGGAACGCCATGAATGCAGCCGCTCTAGCCTCAATATATGAGCAGATCGGCGAGTTCGAGATGGGCAATGCCTTTGGAATATTCGAGAGGCACCAGCTCCTGGGCATGGCATACCAGGGCCTGAACGCCGATAACATGGTCTATGAGTGCGTCAAGGCCAACGGCAAGACCGGAACAATAGGCACAGTCGTTCAGAGCACAGTCGGCAAGGCCATTGAGGACAAGGTCATCAAGGCCGGAAAGAAGCTCCCATCGGGATATGTCATGTATGAGGCCAACGATGTATCCAAGTGGAACGCCTACTGCGCCGCTGGCGTACTGGCTGCCACAATGGTCAACTGCGGCTCCCTGAGGGGTGCCCAGGCTGTGTCCTCGACACTGCTGTACTTCAACGATCTAATTGAGAAGGAGACAGCCCTGCCCGGATGCGACTTCGGAAGGGTCATGGGTACTGCTGTCGGATTCTCGTTCTTCAGCCACTCCATCTATGGCGGCGGCGGGCCCGGAGTCTTCAACGGCAACCACGTTGTAACAAGGCACTCCAGAGGATTTGCTATCCCCTGTGTGGCTGCTGCAGTAGCTCTTGACGCCGGAACCCAGATGTTTACACCTGAGATGACATCTGGACTGGTCGGTGCCATATACGGTGAGATTAAGGAGTTCCGTGAGCCGATCGTATCGGTTGCGGAGGCTGTATAAGACTTGACGGACATGGTCACTGAATCAGACACGAAATCAGTCCAGGTTGAGATATTCCCCAGCAGGTTCTTGATGCCTGAATCGGCTCAGCGCCTTCTCAACGAGATCTATAAGAATGGGGGTGTCTTGAGGATCACTATACATGGTCCCAATATGCCCAGGTCGGTTCCCTACGGCCCGGGCAAGGGTTCTCCCATAGAGGAGAACAGAGACATCCTCATCCAGATCGGAGATCAGGCATTTGAGCTGAAAGTAAAGGTAGGAAGAATAAGGCTCGAGCTGGAGAGCGAGGAATACCTAGAGGGTTTAAAGGCGGCGTGTGAGCGAGCGCTGCCATTCTCCTGCCAGATCAAAATAGGCAAATTCTTCCATGACCGGCTGACAGTCTCCGACTATGCCAAGTACGGAAGCAAAGTCGAAGACAAGAGGATTTTAGGGCTGACCGATCCGAAGGCTAAGAAGGATAGGCTTTCAATTCTGTCTGAAGAACATGTGACTATTGACGACAATGATGAGGAGAGATAAAATATGGCATACACACCACAATATTATCCCGGAAGCACCTCTGTTGGCATTAACAGGAGGAAGCACATGTCCGGCAACCTCGAGAAGCTCAGAGATATTCCCGAGGCTGATGTAGTAACAACAATGGGCCACAGGGCGCCAGGTGCCGATTATCCAAGCACCCATCCACCACTCAAGGAGATGGGCGAGCCCGACTGCCCAGTAAGACAGATCGTAACCCCAACACCCGGTGCAGCAGCTGGTGACCGTGTAAGGTACTCCCAGTTTGCCGATTCATACTACTTCGCACCCTCAATCCCCTACTGGAGATCCTATTGGGGAGCCATCAACTGCAAGGGATGCGACCCAGGCACTCTGTCCGGAAGACAGATCATCGAGGCCAGGGAGAGGGATATCGAGGCATACACCAAGAAGCAGCTGGACAGCGAGATGACTGATGTCGCTCTCTCTTCCATGAGAGGCTGCACTGTGCATGGCCACTCCCTGAGGTTGGAAGAGAACGGCATGATGTTCGATATGCTGGCCAGGACTGAGATGGGCAAGGACGGAAACGTCTACCAGGTCAAGGACCAGGTCGGAATCCCACTGGACAGAAAGATCAATATTGGCAAGCCCATGAGCGAGTCTGAGGCCAAGAAGAGAACCACCATATTCAGAGTTGACGGCGTCAACCTCAGAAAAGAGCAGAACGGTGAAACCATCACCGCCCTACATCATATGTGGGAGCTGCGCAGCAAGTGGGGATTCAGGCCAGAGTAAAAGGTGGGTGATATAAAATGGCAAAGTTACACAGCAAGAAGCTATTCATAAAGGCTCTCGATAAGAAGTTTGCAGCCGAGAAGAAGCTGCTCGCTACTGCAGGGATAATGGAAGAGAACCTCCAGGACCAGAAGACCGGATACCTGAGGCTCGGCCCCGATCAGAGCCCCCGTAAGAGAGAGTTCATGGAGTTCTCCAAGAAGCTTGAGGGCAAGCGTGGCGTCTCATTCTATAATCCCTATGTACACGCAGGCGGAATACCCCTGGGTCAGAGGCAGCTCGTCCCCTACAAGCTCTCAGGAACTGAGTATGTAGTAGAGGGCGATGACCTGCACTTCGTCAACAACCCTGCAATGCAGCAGATGTGGGACGATGTTCGCAGGACCATAATCGTAGGCCTGGATCTGGCCCACGAGGTTCTGGAGAAGAGGCTCGGCAAAGAGGTCACACCCGAGACCATCAACAACTATCTCGAGATCCTCAACCACGCCATGCCCGGCGCAGCCGTGGTTCAGGAGCACATGTGCGAGACTCACCCCGGCCTGGTAGATGACTGCAACGTCCGTGTATTCACAGGCGACGATGCCCTGGCTGATGAGATCGATTCTCAGTATGTAATCAACATCAACAAGGCATTCCCAGCCGATCAGGCAGAGGCGCTCAAGGCAGCCATCGGCAAGACCACATGGCAGGCAATCCACATCCCAACTATCGTAGTCAGATCCTGCGACGGCGGCACCACATCAAGGTGGAGCGCCATGCAGCTCGGCATGACCTTCATCGATGCATACAACATGTGCGCCGGTGAGGCCGCTGTAGCTGACCTGGCATTCGCTGCCAAGCACGCTGCAGTTCTGCAGATGTCAGAGATGCTGCCCGCCAGAAGGGCCCGCGGACCCAACAACCCCGGCGGTATATCCTTCGGATTCCTGGCAGACATGGTCCAGACATCCAGGACAAACCCACAGGACCCAGTCAAGGTCTCCCTGAACGTAGTCGCCGCTGGCGCTATGCTCTATGACCAGATATGGCTCGGAAGCTACATGTCCGGCGGTGTCGGATTCACACAGTACGCAACAGCAGCCTACACCAATGACGTCCTGGACGACTTCTGCTACTACGGCGTAGACTTCGCCAACGATAAGTTCGGCGGATTCGCCAAGGCACCCAAGACCCTGGATATAGCCAAGGAGCTGGGCACTGAGGTCACTCTCTACGGCATGGAGCAGTATGAGTCATATCCGACACTGCTCGAGGATCACTTCGGCGGATCCCAGAGGGCTTCCGTCCTGGCCGCTGCCTCCGGTATCACTGGCGCAATCGCCTCCGGACACAGCCAGGTTGGACTCGCTGCCTGGTATCTCAGCATGCTCCTGCACAAGGAAGGCTGGGGCAGACTGGGCTTCTTCGGATACGACCTGCAGGATCAGTGCGGTCCAACAAACGTGTTCTCCTATCAGTCCGACGAGGGCAACCCACTGGAGCTGAGGGGCGCCAACTATCCGAACTACGCGATGAACGTGGGCCACCAGGGCGAGTATGCAGGCATATCATCTGCTGCTCACGCTGGCCGCATGGATGCGTTCGCCATCAACCCATTGATCAAGGTAACATTCGCCAACCCAGGAATGGTATTTACCTGGGACGATGTCCGCGGTGGCTTCGGCAAGGGCGGTGCACGCGAGTTCCGCGCTGCAGGCGAGAGATCCCTGGTCATGCCAGCAGTGTAAGCCGCAAGGCCTACACCCAATTTTCTCTTTTTTTAGCAATCCAAAACGCATGTACCATTTAGGGGATCCTTTTCGATTTAACATGAATTTTCATAGATGCCTTAAATAGACGTAAATGACATAATAAACGCTGAGTGGAATTAGCAGGTGAAGAGATGCGCATAGGAATGCTCTCCTGGGAGAGTCTGTACTCTATAAAAGTGGGCGGCATAGCGCCCCATGTATCTCAACTTTCTGAGGCGCTAGCCAGCAAGGGCCATGAGGTACACGTATTTACCCGCAATGGCGACTTTGATGCTTATGATAAGATAAATGAGGTTCACTACCAGAGAGTTGATTCGGATAGCACAGGAGATGTCATATCCCAAATGAACGGGATGTGCGAGGCCATCTTTGATCGCTTTGAAAGAGTTCAGAAGATCTTTGGCAGATTCGATGTAATCCACGCTCACGACTGGCACCCAGTGTTAGCAGCCAATCGCATAAAGTTCGAGCATAACATTCCTTATGCATTTACCATACATAGCACCGATTGGGGTAGAAACGGCAATAACTTTGGCAATTCGAGCGCGTCTAAGGAGATCTCTCACAGGGAATGGCTTGGAGGTTATGAATCATCGCAGATTATCGTTACTACAAAGCAGATGCTGGATGAGATTCAGAAGATCTACTCTATTCCTGAAAGCAAGATAAACATTATACCAAATGGCATCGCGAGAAAAGAGGCGAATAGATATCCAGATCCTGGAATGGTTAAGAAGAAGTATAGCATAGATCCGCTTGATCCATTAGTGCTCTTTTGCGGAAGGATAAGCTACCAGAAGGGCCCCGATCTCCTAGTTGAAGCTATACCACTAGTGCTTCGCAAACATAATAATGCAAATTTCATCTTCATGGGCGAAGGCGATATGAAGGCCGAATGTGAGCATCGGGCCAGAAGCATCGGTATACAAGAGGCATGCAAGTTTTTGGGATACGTGCCAGGTCCACAGAAAGAGACGTTGATAAGCGCATGCGATCTTGTCTGCGTCCCCAGCAGGAACGAGCCTTTTGGGGTCATAATCTTAGAGGCTTGGGATGCGGGCAAACCTGTTGTAGCAACCGAGGCGATCAGCATTATAAGGAACTTCGAAGATGGTCTGTTGGCTTATATTCAGCCCGAATCTATCGCGTGGTGCATAAACCGACTTTTAGATAATCCTTCAGAGATGAATAAGCTAGGCAAGGCTGGACAACAAAGGGTCGAAGCAGAGTTCAGATGGGATAAGATTGCTGAGAGGACGGAAGATGTTTACGATAAGTCTTTACGCTTGTTCAGTGCGGAAACATCGATAAAATGATAATCCCAAAAAGTTGAAATCAGAAGCGACTAAGCTAGAACTCTTTGATTTTATCTATTTTCTCATAGTGGATCAGCCCGCATTTACCACATAGGGCGATGCTGGCAGGCTGCTCTCTAGTCTTTCCGACGATGCAGAAGTTTTCAGACTACAAGCCTTTCAAAAAGAGATCTGCTGTAAATTCAAATCGTTGTTAGACTATTTCAAAGACAGGGGCACAAAGTAAATAGAAAGCAACAGTCAAGGATTGACGCTATAGGAGTAATGAGAATCTAGCATATCTGCATGGATATGCCTATATAACTCTGTTGTAATATATCATACTCAATTTCATGTTTGAGAAGATAATAGTTGCAACTGATGGATCTGATACGAGCCTGAATGCAGCAATCTCGGGCATAGAGATTGCGAAACTCTCCGGTAGCAAGGTTATCGGAGTCTATGTAGCGGATGTTATCCGGCTGGCTTATCTATCCAACTGCGGAGAATTTTCAGATGGAATACGAAAATGCTTGCAGCAGGAAGGGGAAAAAGCAATAAAAGATATCAGTGAGATAGCCAAGACCGAGGGAGTCTCTTGCGAGGGGGTTATAGTAGAGGGCGATCCTGGCACGGAACTGGTCAGGATATCACAGGAACACGGTGTTGGCCTGCTGGTAATCGGTAGCATTGGAAAAAGCGGACTTACGAGTGCACTTCTCGGAAGCGTAGCAGAAAAAGTAGTTCGATACTCTAAGGCGCCAGTTCTGATAGTACCTCATGAAAGGTCGTGAAGGGAGAAGTAAACCATATCAACTATTATTAACCTTACATAACATGGCGTGGTGTGATGCTATTAGTATCTTGAAATAAGGATATCTGAGTTTTATGAGGTAATTCGAAATGATAGGACAAAAACCCAGAGCAGATAAGTTCGCAGAGGCGTTAGGTGAGGAAGTAGATCTTGCCTTTAAGAAATTGGCATTAGAGATTCTAAAAGATGGCGCGCTTTCCTCAAAAGATAAAGCCATCATTGCATTGGCGTGTGCCGTTGCAGTTAAATGTGAAACTTGCGTCAAGGTGCACAAAGAACGCGCTTTAGTTGCTGGTGCCAGCAGAGATGAACTCCTTGAAGCCGCTGCAGTAGCGGGATTAGTACGCATGGGTTCTGGATTCAATGCTGCTTCATTGCTTCTTGAGGATTAGGAGAGATTGAGCATGCCCAATTACATAAAATGCCAAAGCTGCGGCAAAGATGTTCCTGAGGAGGAGGTCTTCGCATCAGGAGGCCAGACTCTCTGCGAGGATTGCTATATCGAAGTAGGACATAGGATCAGAGTATGCGATCCCTGGGGAGAGAGATCAAAGCGGGTCTTTAGAGAGAGCCATGGCCTTACTGGAACCGATGGCCTTACTGATCTGCAGAAAGGCATCTACGAGTTCATTAAAGCTAAAGGAACGGCTACCAGGGAAGAAATAGGAAATGAGTTCAAGCTGAGCCCAAGGGAACTGGAGAATGAGTTCGCAATACTCAGGCACTGTCAGCTAGTGAAAGGTAAGAAGGAAGGCGATAAAATCTACTTAGTGATTTGGTAACATCAATAAAAAAAGGAAGGTTAAAGAGGTTCTGCCTAGGTCTTCGGTATATCTACCGGCACTGATTTAATACTGGCCTTGATCTTCTTTGCAAAATCCGGAGATATTTCCTTCATGCCATGGGCTTTTGAGGCATGCATCTTCGCATGCTCCATGACCTCCTCCTCAGTCTTAGCACGAACCTGAAATCCACATGCCATGCCTATATCACTACAGGTAAATTGCTTATATTCTTCTTTGGCCATAACACATTATATTGTTATTTAGTGTTGAAATACTTTCCGAAATTATCGAATTCTTGCCGCTCTTACTGGCTTTTCAGAGCGTAAAGATGTTTGGTAAGAGGATTGAAGATGCTTTTATAATAATATTCATATACTCACATAGCCTTAGGTAATGAGATCGCTATCCTACAGGTTATATATATTTTAGTATCACAAAGAAAAGAGAGGCAGAATAGATAGATGCTGGATGCAACCATCTATCCTCTGTCATGCGATCTCCAATATGCATGTAGGATAAAAGAATATTTTCTGATCTTGGGAAGCTATTTAAGATATGCCATAGAATTAACCGCTTTGGGGTATTTCATGAAGATAATGGCCCAGATTTTCGTAGACCATGACAACCTTGTTAAGGTCATAAATATGCTGTCTGAACTTGAGATAACAGGCTTTTATCTAATAGAGTATCGGGGTATGGCCCCCAATGCCTGGAAGAATTTCCGTCTCAGCGAGGACCCAGACATGGCTCTAAATGCAATAAAAGATCAGTCGGAGCCTGGCATCATGATAAATACAGTTGTCGGCTCCAACAATTATCGCAGAATCATTGATGGCCTCGAGGATGCTTTAAGAGGAAAAAGGTATACTATTATAGGGCACGAAATTAACTCCATTAAAGTCAAAGGGGACTAGTGCACTATAACAAAATTTTTAATTTCTTAGCTTGTCATGCAATAAATGCTATGGCAATATTTTCCTCCTTTTTTCTTCAACTTTTTTCAAGTTTTCTCCCTCTTGAACTTCTGATTCAAGGCCCATTAGATGCCGTTTTGCCTGCTACAGTTATCCAAGAAATTGATAACAATGAGGAGGATATTAATATCCTCAATCCTAGCGCTATATTCAAACGGGAGTATCAGCAAAGACTCCCAGGGGGTTAGCATGAATCCAGAGGATATATTGGCAGTCTTGCCGCTTTTCTATAAAGCAAGACAAAAGAAAAAAACTGTGGATCGGAAGATGTACTTCAGCTTCTGAATAAAAGGGGACTTGATCAGAACATACTTATCGCCAGGCTTAGAGATATCTAATCCGGCGATTGATATGGATGAAGATCTCAGAAAGGTTATAGAATTTCATGGACATGAGTGCATTGGACTAGCGATCGGTTATAGAGTAGCTAAATATGTTAAGGAACACTACGGTAAAGCCGAGGACGAAGAGCTAGTTGCAATTGTTGATAATAACTCCTGTAGCGTTGATGCCATTCAGCAGATGCTCAGCTGTACCTTTGGGAAGGGTAACCTTGTCTTCAAAGACTATGGAAAGCAGGCCTTCACCTTTTACAGCAGAGGAAATAACAAAGCTCTGAGGATATACTTTAAAGGTGAGATCCCTAAGCGCATGGGTCAGCTTCAGGAGAAGTTATCCAGAAGCCAGCTGACGAAAGAAGAGCAAGAAGAGCTTGAAGGATTAAGAGAACAGCTATTCCAGTATATATTAAATGCACCTGATAAGGATCTGCTATCGATAGAAGAAGTGGATATTCCTGCTCCGGAAATGGCCAGAATATATCCTTCGCTCAAATGCGAAGAATGCGGCGAGAACTTTATGGAGATAAAAGGCAGAACTGCATGCGGGAAAGTGGTCTGCAAAGAGTGCTTCGAAAGACTCGTCGGCAAGAGCGATTCGCTTTAAGCCTCTAGTATCGACTTGTTTGGAGCCCATATGTCTGTTTAGAATCTCCCTATGCATGGAGGATGCCTGTTCAATACCATGGTTAAAGGGCTAAAGCTCAGAGTAGTGGTGGAGGATTCCGCCTCTACAACAGACCCCCTGATATGGGGACAGCATGGGCTCAGCTTTTTTTTGGAGCTGGATTTGGGTTGCTCTGAGAAACTGAAAGTACTGATGGATACGGGATCATCCTCTGAAGTCACTATTCACAATGCTGATGCCCTGAAGCTTGACCTGAATGATATCGACCTCATCTTTCTAAGCCACGGGCATTACGACCATACTGGCGGCCTGATTGGGGTCTTGAAAAGGGTAAATAAGCGGATACCAGTTTTAGCCCATCCAGATATCTTCTCTCCCAAGCTGAAATCAAAGCCTTTTCTGAAGTTCATTGGTCCGCCCTTCTCCCAAACAGAAGCAGAGGCATCAGGCGCTGTCATGGTATATGCCAGAAATCCTGTCACTTTGGTTGATGGATTTATGACAACAGGCGAAATAATACGAGAGATGCCCTTTGAAAAGGTGGCCGGCTTCTATACAACTAAGGAGGGCATATATTCGCAGGACCTTATTCAGGGCGATCAGGCCATGATAGTAAACATCGAAGGCAAAGGACTCGTGGTCGTCTCTGGCTGTGCTCATTCAGGGATAATAAACACTACAAAGTACGCTCAAAAGATTACCGGCATTGAGGATCTGTATGCAGTGATAGGTGGTTTTCATCTCAATGGAGCGGATAAGGATCACATGGCGTTGATGGCGAAGGAGATGGTAAAGCTCGATCCTGAAATACTCAGGCCAGGGCATTGCACAGGTACCAAGGCTATCTGCTGCCTTATGGATTCTCTTGGAGACCGGTGTCAGCCTCTGGCCTCAGGAGACCTGATAGAACTCTAGCATATCTTTATTGCAGGCTCATGGAATCTATAATTAGAGCCTTCATATCCTCCAGGTGGCATGGAAGATTATTGGAATAAACAATAACATCTTATCAAAGGTATGTTTCTTCTGCTCTCTTTTGGGTACTATATGTAACATATTTGGCAATCTAAGGCATATATGCCCATGAAACTTGACTACTCTTTAAAAATCTTATGTAGGGGAGCTAGCTTGGTTTGCTCCTCATGAAGGCATCCCATCCCTTATAGTGCTCTTTGAGAACTGGGGTGATCTGTTTTAGCACATCGAAGGGTATGCCTATGACTACGCTTTCATCCTCAAGGTTGGCATTCCTGGCAGATCCATCGCATCCAAGAGATACATTGACCTCACCTTTAAGATATGGAGATGCAGTAGCGTCGACACAGAAGGACTGAATTCCTGCGGTGCTGAAATTCGCCCTTCCACCTTCGGCATACATCTCAGCCTGAGTGATTCTCCTGGCCGCGAGCGGAGCGCCCACCACTATGACGATATCTGGGCTGACCACCATCTTGTCCAGAGGAGCGACATATGTCGCCACGGTTGAACCGGCGGGCAGGCGAGGCATATTGGCAGCGATTTGTGATCCGGCCTCCTTAGACGCGCATTTATGAAGCTTTTCAAAATACAGAGTTCCTGATGAAATATTCTCAGGACACTCCAATAGGCCAAGGCCTGCTGCGCCTCCTTTGCACTTATGATAATCGGCATGTGCAAGGAAGCTCTCACCATTCAGCCTGGCACCCTGGATCATCTGGCAGTAGTTAAAAGGCCGCTCTGTGACCATTATCTCTTTCGGTATGTCCTCCTCTCTCTTAAATAGGACTACGCCAACTGGGTTATCTTTGATCCCAAGGGATGTCTTCAAAACATCGGATATTTCATTAAGGTTCATATAATCTCCAATGGGTACAGTGGGTAAATCAGCATTTCTTACTTACGCTTGACTGCTGCGGAGGATTGCATCACATTTGATTCTCTTTCCCTAACCAAAAGTTAATGCTCTAGGAGATGTAGTCTGAACAGATCATTATGGAAAAGGTTCAGGATGTTAAAGGCCTCGGCGGAATGCTGAACGGCTTCAGAGATCTGGTGAAAGATGAAAAGAAGATAACCTTCGTTGGGTCCCCTGGTTTTTGTACGCCTTTTGCACTCTTCCTGGGCTATCCAGTTCGAGACAAAGAGCTGGCTTTCGTGCCGAGCCTAAATAAGGAAAAAGCGCGCAAAATAATCTCAACGGAGTATGGGTTGGAACTTGGTGAGGGAAGCAGCGCCGATGCAGATGTGGTCGTAGTTCTAGGAGGTATGGCCATGCCCAAGATAGGCGTAAAACCTGAAGAAATGAAAAATTTTCTAACCAAGGTTAAGTACAAAAAGCTCATAGGTGTCTGCTTTATGTCCATCTTTGAGAAGTCCGGATGGTGCCAGGCGATGGAGTTCGATTATGTCATGAACTTGATGATTGAAGGAGACGTATCTAGGTGAATCAGTATTCTGTTGCATCCGATGGTGTTATGGAATTTGGGGTGATTGAATGATATCGATTTATCCAAGCTACCACCATAAGATTCAACAGAACCACCTACTTCCATAGGTATCACTATCTGGGAGGCATATTTCAGGGCGACCACATGCCAGTAATTCGCCAGCCTATCACTTGGCCCGCTAGTAACCAAATTTGGTGATACATCAAAATATCCGCCTTCATCAGCTGTTATAGCTTTGTATAACGTTGATGATGAATATCATGGCCAACTTGGTCGAACTCCAATTCCAGTGAGCCTCCATATATTCGATATACCCTCGGAATTAGCTATCCATCAGCTCATGCTCTTCTTCAGTAATCTTGGCCAAAACATCATCAGGATTGCCAGTGAACACGGCCTTTCCATTACGCATTAGCATAGCCCTATCGCATACGTTTTTCACGAAGTCCATATCATGGCTGACTATAACAAATGTCTCACTCAGCTCTTCACGAGCGCTGAGAATAGATTTCGTCACCTCAACCTTGGTTATGGCATCCATGGTTCCAGTCGGCTCATCCAGAACAATTATGCTAGGCTCTTTTATCAGCACCTGGGCCATGGCAATTCTATGCCGTTCACCTTCGCTCAGTTCGTCCGGCATTTTGGCAAGCACAGCCTCAGCCTGCTCCTCTGTAAAGCCAACCGTAGTCAGCGTATGAATTGCCTTTCTCTCTGCAAGCTCGAATGGAAGCGATAAGCCTATTGATTCCGTCAGATTTTCTATAACAGATCTGGAGGGATAAAGCGTGTACTCCTGGTGAAGCACTCCGATATATTTTGTAGCTCTTCCCCGGCCTCCGGAGCCTAAGACTGTCATATCTATCCAATCATCTCCAACTCTAACAGATATATTCCCGAAAGTCGGCGTGACGAGCCCGCTTATGAGCCTAGATAGTGTGGTTTTTCCTCCACCACTGACTCCTACCATGCCGAAGATCTCGCCTTCCTTGACTTCAAAATTTACACTATCTACTGCCTTGACAACGCCTCGATCAATGCTTATGTAGCGCTTGGAGAGGCCACTGCCTTTTATTATAGGCTCGCCAACCTCTACAGCCTCGCGCTTGCCTAGCTCCCCGGCCATGGCTATAAACTCGGCAGCCACATCCCCAGGCAAACCTATGGATTTGATCTGCCCCTTATCCATAAGTACGGCCCTATCTGCCAGGTTAACCATCACATCTTCCCAATGGCTTGTGATGATTAGAGTCATCCTAAAGTCCTTGACTGCTCGCCTTATGGACTCATGGACCAATTCAGCCGTTGCTGGATCGAGCGTTCCCGTAGGCTCATCAGCCAGAAGGATCATCGGTGACTTAGCCAGCTGCCTGGCTAAGACCACACGCTGCTTCTCGCCTCCTGATAGCTCACGGGCCACATGCATCATGCGGTGAGACATATCGACCTCATCTAGCAGATCCGCAGCCCTCTGGACGCTCATGGTATTTCCATCTCCAGACTCCTCTACTGCCCTCATTACGTTGACTATTACCCTCTCGTCTCCATAGAGGGCAAATGTCCTCTGAAGCATTATGGCAATTCTCCTGGCCACATCTCTCCTCAAGGAATTATTGACATCCAGAGCAGCGAAATCGGCATCAATTGGCTCTAAAATGCCGCCGCACCTGCATGTCTTCCCTGCCAGGCTTGGCGGTTCGACATGCCCACATGCCTTGCACCTGGCCACATGGTAGATCACGCTTCCGCTGATATCCTGAAATGTCTCAGTTCCCCTGAGTACATGCAATAGGATGCTCTTGCCTGAGCCGCTCCTCCCCAGGATGCCTACCGACTCGCCCTCCTCTATAGTTAGGTTGATATTATGCAGGGCTTCAACTTCTCCAAAACGAACTGTCAGGTTCCGGATCTCGATAAAAGGTGCCAAGCTATCATACTCCTATGTGTAAGCCTTCTTTCTAATGTCTGTGCTCCTGACAGGCGTTATCAGAGCTTGCTTTCGTCAGTAGCCCTTCTCTCCAGTCATCGATGGCATCCTTGACCGTGCCCGTCGCCCCGACGAAAACTTCAATACATTGCTCAGCAAAGGCTTGGATGGCCTTAGGCCCCAGGTTACCCACGATTATAACCTGAACTCCCTGATCTTTGAGCGTATCCGTCGGCAAGACGTTGCCGCCCATGTGTTCTCCCTTGTTGGCTAAGATTTGCACTTCTCTGGTGTCTAGATTCACAATTGTGAAAGTGGGAGCCCGTCCGAAGTGCTGAGAAACTGACGCTTCCATGCCGCCGTCGCCCATAGTTGGGATGCATACCTTCATTAAATACCTCACTGTCTTTCGAAACAATTATGCCAATATGCGATTTTGTATTTAAAATTAACTCAAATCGAAGAAGGGCATATACGCACAGCATCTTGGAAAGCATTGTTGGCGCTAACTGGTTAATTGAAAATATTGATCGTTAGCCTGCTCCATATGGCGTTCAAGTAAATCCATATAAGCAATTATGGTTATGTAGATAGGTCCTTTGAAGAATTAGTTTCGAGCCCTGCTAGCAGATCAACAATTAGCTTTCCCAACGTCTCGACCTCGGTCTGCACTATCTCCACACCTGCCTCGGCGAAGACATAGCCGGGGCCTTTTCCTGAGAGGTTTTCTCTGGTCAGGACTAAATCCGGCTTGTGGTCGAGCAGGAACTCAGCTACCCGTAGTCCCCGACCCTTTGCCAGATCCTTATAAGGATTGGCCAGCACTTCCCGTCGGGAGACTATCTTCTGTTGCATATCTATCTCCACCAGGGCAAAGTAGGGAGCCTCTCCAAAGTGGAGGCTGATCTCTCCGCCGGCATCTGCTAGAGGAATAGCATAGCGAATCCGGGTCCTGCTCTGGGGCTCATAATGTATTATGACTCGATCCACATGGGGCACTGCTTCCCGTATCTTCTTCTCTATACGCTCGCTAGCCTGATGCGCTTTCGTCAGGTCGGTGATACGCAGCGCTACCGTAGCCTCAACGAAAAGATATCGTCCAGAGTTACGAGCTGTGACTGACTTCACAGCACTCACATCTGGTTCGGCCTCTATCGCTATCCGAATTTTCTCCAGTGTCTGTGCGTCCACAGATGCATCCAAGAGCACCCGCATCCCGCTTACCAGGATGCTCCAACCTGCTCTGACTACGAAAATAGCAACCACTATTGCTGCGATTCTATCCAGAGGGGCGCCATAATGCTGACCAACCAAAGCGAAAAGAACTATAGATGCTGTAAAGGCATCTATCTTGAACTGGCTGCCATCAGCAATCAGGCTTGGGGAGTTTGCTTTCTGTCCAGCCCTTACCTCAAAGCGACCGAACAGAAGCGGGATTGGGATCATAAAACCCGCAACCAATAGAACCCATTCGCCATAGGGATTGATTGACTGTTCCACAGTTAATGCCTCCCTGACGATCTCATAGGCCGTCGAAAAGAGCAATAAAGATATAATAATCGAAACCATATTCTCTACTTTGTAAAGACCATATGGGAAGCTGCTGCTCTTTCTGCTGGATATAACCAATCCCATTATCAGAGCTAACGATCCAAAAACATCAACCAAAGAGTGTATAGCATCGGCGCGTAGCGCTAGGCTGCCCGTGATTATAGAGAGCACAAGCTTAGTGGATACTAGAGACAGGTTTAGCAGCAGTGAGTATAGAGCAACCCTGCATATTGTGGGTTCGGTTCTGTGAAAGCCATTCATTAACTTATTCAAGCTCCCTTGATGATAGAAGTTAATCTCTTATAAGCTTTATACTATCGGCTGTGTAGTCCCGAAATCTTTGACTTTATATACCCACCAAAGGGGCATGGGAAAGAAGAATAAGGTTGTAAAGCTAACACAAAGAAAGATCCGGTACATAATCCGAGCTAAAACCAGTAACATCAGCACCAAAAGAATCGCTGCTGAGATGAAAGTCAGCGAGTCAACCGTTAAGCGAGTCTGGATGCATTGGATGAAAACCAAGATGCCCCTAAACATTAACAAATTTGGACGTAAGAAAAAAGATGTTGATGAGGAATCAGAGAGATTGATATTAGAAACCAACAAAGAGCAAAATTTGGGGGCAAGGCGTCTTGAAAAGATCATAGAATTCAAGTACGGAAAACATATCCCTCACAACACAATTCACAAGGTTCTGCTGAATCATGGCCAAGCTAAAGTAAACCGTAATAAAGCGAAGCGTAGAAAACCTTGGGTCAGGTGGGAACGCAAGCACAGCCTGACACTGGTACATCTGGACTGGCATACCAGTAAGCTCAATGGAAAAAAGGTATGTGCAGTTCTTGATGATAGTTCGCGGCGAATTCTCGCAGGCGGAGAGTTCGATGCAGAAACTACTGAGAATAGTATCATGCTCCTTCAGGAGGCGCTGGATAACTTTGGATGGCTGACGGGAATCAGTCAGGTAATGACTGATCATGGAACTCAGTTCTATGCCAATAAACGAGATAAAAAGGGAGAGGCCGATAGCAGATTTGAGAACTTCCTTAAGGATAATAAAATAGTCCATATTAAAGCGAGAGTCAAACACCCTCAGACAAATGGCAAATTCGAAAAATGGAATGATACATACCAAAAGAACAGGTCTAGGTTCGATAATTTTGACAATTTCATGGATTGGTATAACACTGTTAGGTTCCATGAATCGCTCGATACAAAATGGTATCTTCAGACGCCAGATAGTGCTTTCTGGTCCAGGCTACCAGAAGGGTGCAAGCTGAAAATGTTTCTCGATCGTATGGAGACTGAATTAAATGTTAGAGATAGAACCTAAAAGTAGAGACCGAGTATATAAAGTCAAAACATTCGGGACTCTACACTTTATACTATCGGCCAAAAGATATTTAGATTATAAGGACTATTTAAATGCTAAGAACGCGAGATAAAATTTTAATTGGAGGTGAAGCTGATGTGCTGTCATACCAGTGATGAGCATGAGCATAAACACGAATCAGGCGTGGTGCATACTCATGAGCACTGTCGTGATGAAGAGCACCACCATGAGCACCATTGCTGCCACTGATGCTACATAAGCATTTCGTTTTCTGGGCGTAATCCTTGGCTCTTGCCTGTTTAGATAAACCCTCGCTTTTGATGCATGGTCTTTTCGAACCTTTCCTTAAATTTTGGCGGTATCTCTGTTACAATCATCCGGCCGTCTTCATACGCTTTCCTGAAGATTTCCAAGCCTCTTGTGGTTTGCAGATAAACCGCGCTCGTACCCTTTTTTGGCCCCGATCCGATGGACAGGTCGGCAGTATCGGGTATGAAATAATGGCACTTTTTGCACCAAGAAGTTGAATAATCGTGAGCTTCATTGACTGGCCTTTGGAAAACCGTTCTTCCTTCTTTATCGATAAGTTTGAGCTCCGCACCAATCTCAAATCTCTTAATATCTTCTCTTTTTATTTCTCCGTCTACGTAATTCCAGAATTCCTCTGGCCTAAAACTTCCAAGGCAAAAAAGTCCTATTTTCAGAAAAATTTCATCAGGCCTTACTATATTGGTGCCCGTGCCAAGAACGCTCATCTCACCAGGCGTGACTACTATTCCAATATCTCCGTAAGTATCTATTGCCCTTCTGATCATCGCCCTATGCTCTCTGTTATTTATGGGAAAATAAACGCTTCCCGCATATTTTTTGAGCTCTCTCGAATCGGTCACAAGCACTGGAAATGTATTCCAATGGTCATCCTTCCCCACAACTACTGCTCCTTTTATTATGCCTTTATCCAGGGCATACCCCAAAAGGCAGCTGACCACTCCTCCATCTTGTGCGTTTGGAATCTCTTCGACCGATCTCGCCTGATAAAGCGAGCCTATCTCTAAATCGATGGTTTCATCGAATATACGATCCATAATTTAAACTCAAGAGTCTAAGAGTAAGAACTTACTGCCGCGTAAAAGATATGAGGTACTGCTCGATATTGCCATGGTCGACCACCGCCTATGAACCAACTTTCTGGCGAATCCTGCCCATAAAATATCGCTATCTAAATAGCGGTGATTCATATGACTTTAAGGCGAGGCCCACATAAAAAGTACCCTTTTATGCAGAGCGGATGTTTAACTCAGTGGAGGAATTACAATTAGCACGATCAAACTTGCAATGGTAATTATGGCTTGTGGGCTGTTCTGCTTTATGGGTACAGCAATGGCAATTCCACATTATGATTGGCTTTCCCCAGGCGGAGTAGCTACTGTGCACCACACAACTTGGTACCCGACTACATACTATAGCACCTGGTATTATCCGGCTCCATACTATGCTTGGTACACACCAGTGGTTTACAATTACATCGATCCTTACAATTACTTTGACCCTTGGTGGGCTGCTAACGTCTACGGCCCTGTTAGAACCACATATTATTGGGGCTGGTAACCTATTAATGATCTCTCTTTTTTATAGCGGTTGAGTGATAATCCAAAATCTCTGATTGTAGTTTCCCGCAGCACAATAATGGCATCTGCGGCTGGAGCCTTCATCTATACTACAGCCAGGCCGTAGATCGTTGCCTCAACTATAATTTTATCGAATTGAAGCCGTCCAATGACCTTTATATCCTCAGCAGGCGTGGGCTGCTGAGATGGGTCATACCCATGAGTAATAGTAGCTTATGAGGTGATATATTTAAATATTTCTAAGAACCAAAAATTCAAATATTACCTTAGCACAGCGATAACTATGTGTCCCTGCAGAGGCAGACGTCGTGGAAAGCGGTGGATATCAGAGATACCTCCTATCAGATGTTTCATGCCCGTAGGCGGTTGCCCTAGGGAGGCAGGTTGCCCCCGGGAAGCCAACTATGTTGCTCTGACCCTGGAAGAGCTAGAGGCAGTGCGCTTAGTAGATTTGCTGGAACTGGAACAGGAGGAAGCGGCCTCTTATATGGGCATCTCCCGAAAGGCCTTCTGGAACGATTTAGTAATCGCCAGAAAGAAAATTGCTATGGCTTTAGTCTACGGCTCTGGGATTCTGATCGAGGGAGGAAGCTATCTACTGAGAGGTGCTGAGGAAGGAGAGGCATCTCCAGAGCAGGGCGAGCAAACTGCAAAAGAATCAGAACTCAGCCTGATGGAGAGAGAGCTGCACCTTCTAAGAACCAGGCTGGACCTCATTAATACAAAGATGATAGCTCTGAAAGCATCAGTGGAGTATAATAAGGAGACAAGCCCGAAGTGAGATTATCTAATCATAACTATGTCTATCTCAGTAAGTCATAACGCCTAGATAATGAATATTAGCATGATTGATGCATGTATCTTCCGTAGAGTTCCTTTAAGCCTAATTGCCAAGACCGCACTCTCTGATAATTTTATATTTTAATTTGTCTTCTATTTTTGGGAAATTCTTAAATATATGATCTCATAAGCTACTTTTTGTCGGCAATGTATAGTTCGTAATTAATTGGTGATGACAATATGAGCAGTTCTGATGAAAGCGGTTGCAGTGGAAGTTGTGACTCCTGCGCTGAGCGCAGCAGCTGTACTGATCCCGGAGCACAGAGCGAGACATCAACACGCATGGGCAGGATAAAGCACAAGATCGTGGTGGGAAGTGGGAAAGGCGGGGTTGGCAAGAGCACCGTAACTGTCAACATGGCCGTGGCTCTTAAACGTAGAGGTTACCGAGTGGGGATCCTGGATGCAGATATCACCGGCCCTAACATACCCAAGCTTATTGGCATAGAGAACCAACATATTACAGCAGGGCGTGATGGCATAGAGCCTGCAAATGCTGATGGAGTGAAGGTAATATCCATGGCCTTTCTCCTGGAGAGCCGTGACTCAGCAGTTGTCTGGAGAGGTCCTATGAAAATGGCTGCCTTGAAACAGTTCCTCTCCGAGGTTAACTGGGGCGACTTGGACTTTCTACTAGTGGATCTACCCCCAGGGACGAGTGATGAACCCATTAGCATAGTCCAGCTAATACCCGAACTGGATGGGGCAATTATCGTCACTACGCCACAAGAGGTAGCATTGCTGGATTCCAGGAAGGCGGTCAACATGTTCCATATGATGAATGTGCCCGTGCTGGGCATAGTCGAGAACATGAGCGGCCTACGTTGCCCTCACTGTGGCGAGGTCGTAGAGGTCTTCAATAAAGGCGATGTCGAAATGGCTGCAAAAGAATTAAATGTAGATTTTCTGGGCTCAATACCATTGGACACTGAGATTGGGCGGCTTGGCGATCAAGGTGTGGCTTTCGAGGGCCAGGATACTGATGCCGGAAAGGCTTTCGATAAAATCGTCTCCAAGGTTACGCAGACGATTTCGAAATCCAATGTTATATCGGTGCCAAGTGGGGGTTACTAGCCTAGCCTCCACTTATGGCGTTGCTAATTATAAGGAATCCCAAATTTAGAGGGACCGCATTACCTTTTAATTGTTAGTTATGCAATTAGGAGAAGAACGAGCATGCTCCGTTTAATACTTACCTCGATATTTGCGATTATGATTGCTGTAATCCCGGCACTAGGCAGCTATCAGGTTATACCCCTTGGTAGCCATAATATCTCTTTAGACTTCGGAGGACAAAACATCGCCGTTATACCAATGGCACCGGATTATCAGGAGTGTATGGATGTATCAACGTATTACGTAAAGATGGTAGATCGTAGTACAAATAGCTCAAGTTTCGCATATTTAATTGGCCATGAGAATCCTCGCCCTATCAGTGATTTGGAGAAGGAGTTAGCCAGCATTATGGGAGCAATGTGCGATACGATGTCTATCCAGTCCTATAACGATGGATACCTTTCAACAGGGCCAGATCGCCTCGGGGGCCAAGCTTTCTGGGGCATTATTGCACCACTATATGTAACGGGCAATAATTTCACAACATGCGTAGAAATTGTTGCCTCATTCAAAAATGAGACTTTAAATGAACATGTAGTCAGGACTGCCAAGTTATAAAGCTTCTCTTCTTTTCTATTTACCCAGGTATTTCTCAGGTGCTACATCAAACGCCTTCTTGCATCCTGGTGCACAGAAGTAGTATGTTTTTCCTTTATACTCGCTTTTTAGCTTCGCGGTTTTCTCATCAACTATCATCTTGCATACTGGATCTAAGGCCATATACTTTCAACCTTCTTTACTATTCATAAGATTGTCTGGGTATATATTTTCGGGTTGTGTATGTGACCTATTGAAATGGGATCCTCCAAGTCATTAACTCCTTCATAGTCCAAATATGGTCGGTAATCAATTCAACCATCGCAGGCGTTCGAGGGATCCATTTTTTAGGATTCAGAGCGAATCCCACTTCTTCCATGTCAAGGTTTATCTCAATTTTTAAAGAATCATGCGGCTTAACGAAGTTGTACCAAGCTTGGAAAAAGTCTATTGCGCCGGTATGAATTTGCCTATCTTTACTAAAGTTCATAGACTCACGTATAAACCTGGCCAGATAATTCCTGAAAGTGAGATTCATTCGTTCGACGTAGGATGTCTGGATATGTTCTTTCGATGTTGGGCAAAGCAGTTCAAGCACATCTTTCGGGTCACCATATACAATCCGTTCAAATGTGTTAACCACTTCATCATTCTTTTTATTTTTCACAATTTGAGCATATTTAAGGTCAGGAGGATGAACAAGTATAGGATTTGGTTTTCTGCCTAGTCCTTTGTATTCAGGCGTCTCCTTGACACCGTAGACTTCAAGGAGGGCATTGGAAAATGGATCCCAATCATCGGAAACGAATACCGGAAGAGGTGTGCCTGTCGCCCGTCTATGTTCTAAGTCACTAAATAAGGCAGTTGCATCTTCTATAGTTCGGCCACCTTCATGATGGCAGATTAGTAACCTTGATTCAGCATTTATTGCTGTCAGACTATATACGTCACCAACGTCTTTTGAGTCATAGCTACTTACATTTTTTTGTTTTTTTACAAAATGACCATATTTCATCTATCTGCACTTGTGTAAGATGAAGATGGTTCAGGAAGTAATCATTGACCTCTTTGCAATGATCCGCTGCCCTTTTGAGCCATCGGCAGATTGTATTTTTATCATGACCTGTAGATCTTGCAACACCACGAATACTGCCTTTTTCTACCAATTGGGCCAGGACATCTAAGACTTCCTCATCTGATGTGCTTAAACCGAAAAATATTGTTCCGCGAGTCTCGCTGAAACAATGACCACATGTTCTACACTTCAAGAGCGCACGGTTGTTCTTTCCATAGTGATCTTTTATCACTATGTTGCCTTTATCGTTTATGCCATAATCCTGGCAGCCTTCATGATGGCACCAGTAATCGGACAATGTAATATCAGACATTTTTGATACATCCCTTTTAAAGAATGTATCATTATAAACATATAACTATTTCATCGGAACGCATACACGACCTATTTTCGACTATTGATTTTTCGAGGAAACATCCAAGGCCGCTCTAGATTTAGAGTAACTAAAGCGTTAAGTCGATAGCATTCATGAACATGTCTCACCCAACACGATCGATTAGCTTTCCTAACCGCTTCTTTGGAAGGACATTTTTCTATGAAGTTAATTACCCTTTCAATGAGAGCTACTGTCTCTTCTGTTGACAATAACTGACCTGCTTGTCGACCTTCTCTATTGACCATACCAAATGCGCCGCCGAAGTTTGATATGGACAGATTTGATCAATATACGGGATCTTGCAGTGGATGCTTATCGAAAAATATGTTATTCTACGGGTTGTATATACTTGTGATTCTGAGGCTTTATATCGTCTTATGGCGATATGTTCATATTTAAATATGTCTCTATATCAGATTAATCATGGCTCAAATATCAGTCTCGGATTTGCGAGTGAAGGTCCTGAGTCCCTTATCGGACCCTACCCGTCTTGAGATAATCGAATACCTCAGACCTGGCGAGAGGTGCGTCTGCGAGATCATTCCGGCTTTTCAGCGGTCCCCAGTCCACCATTTCTAAACACCTGAATATCCTCTACGAAGCAGGCATCCTCGATCGCCGGATAGATGGAAAGAAAACTCTCTACAGAATAAAAGATCCTCAGGTTTTCGAGATCATCAAAGCGGTGGATGCCCTGGCTTTGAGACAGATCTCCAACTTGGCTGAGGCAGGAAAGATTCTGGAAAAATCCCTATGTAAGTAGGAAGCTGATCCTATGGTTACATACATTCAAATGTTTATGCCTGCTCTTCAGGCCGGGATTACAACTCTGCTCGGGTACCTCTCAGCACATGTTCTGACCTGCCTGGTGCCGGCATTCTTTATCGCTGGGGCAATAGCAGCACTGCTGCAGAAGGAGATTGTTCTGAAGTACTTCGGGGCGGGTGCTCCCAAGTGGCTTTGTTACTCAGTTGCCGCCACTTCAGGAACTATCCTGGCGGTCTGCAGCTGCACCATACTGCCTATGTTTGCGGGCATTGAGAGGAAAGGCGCTGGCATCGGTCCTGCAACCGCGTTTCTCTTCTCTGGCCCTGCAATCAACTTGCTGGCGATAGTGCTTACAGCAAGAGTCCTGGGTTTAGACATAGGCATTGCCAGGGCTGTAGCTGCTGTCTCCATGTCTGTTATCATCGGACTGATCATGGCGGCTATATTTGAAAGAAACCCGCCGAAGTGCGAAGTAAAGCCGGGAGAAGATACTGCCGTAACTACAAATCCATTACAAACGGCTGAAGACTCTGCGGAGTCAGGTGGTCTAAAGCACAAGTCGATATTGTTGCTGGCGCTTCTGATAGGAGTGCTCCTCTCAGCCACATCAGGAATTTCGTTCTTGCTGAGATGGACGATAGCGGCAGCTTTCATACTAGCATCCGCCTTTATCCTGAGAAGATACTTCTCCGACGATGAGAGAAGCGTCTTCTTCAGTGAAATATGGGATCTCGCCAGGAAGATCTTTCCCCTGCTAATCGTTGGGACATTCATTACAGGCGTGATTGGTTACTTCCTGCCTGTGGATCTGATCAGGTCGATCTTCGGTTCGAATAGCTTCCTGGCATGCTTTATTGCATCGGTTATAGGTGCACTCCTCTATATGCCGACTCTCTTGGAGGTACCCATAGTCGGAACGCTGTTTGGTTATAGCGCAGGGATAACTGCGCCAGGTCCAGCGCTTTCGCTACTTCTAGCAGGGCCTTCGCTGAGCTTGCCGAGCATGATAGTAATAATAAAATTAATAGGCCCAAAGAAAGGAGGCGCTTATATCAGCCTTGTGGTGCTGGTTTCAACGTTCGTGGGTATGCTCTATGGTGCGATCGTGGGATACAGAATCGTATAAAGATGTCTGAAATAGGTGGTAAGTCATGAAAATAGAAATCCTTGGAACAGGCTGTGCGAAATGCAAAAGCCTGACGAAGAACGTAGAGAAGGCAGTCCAGGAGCTGGGCATCAAGGCAGAAATCGTGAAGGTGGACAGCATCCAAGAGATCATGAATCGAGGGGTTATGATGACTCCTGCCCTTTATATTGATGGCCAGTCTAAGATAGTCGGCAAAACGGCGACTGTGGAAGAGATCAAGAAGATGCTGAAGAAATGAGGCTTATCCATTGAAGATAAAAAATGAGGGGAAACAGCTTGCATAAACGCTATCTTTGGTTACAGTCCAGATCCTAGATATATGTGCAGATGGCGCAAACAAGACCCGGGTTATATATAAGGCCAATCTGGACTCCACAATAGGAACTCAATTCACCCTAATCATAGCTGGCGCCGTGGTGATTCCAAGAGAAACTGGGCTGATAAGAGACTGAAACTATGACCTCTTACTCCGTATTTCCGTTCATCGACAAGACATTATTCAAATGCCAATAGATCTCGTTTAGAGATAATACCTTCTGAAGATTATTCGTACTTTGATCTCGGGAATTAAATACCAATAATTAAACTCCCAGTGCGTTGATCTCCTCTATAAGCTCCTTGAATGCCTCGATCTCAATATCGAGAACTTGCCTAGTGTTCATGGATATGCTCATCTCTCCATCAACCGTAAGGCGATCGGGCCCTCGCAGTACGAGTCTATCCTCCCCGTCACGGTTCAGCGCCTTTTTTATCTCCCTCTCATGCGCTAATGCTCTGCCTGGAACGAGGACAGTATCTTTCACGCAATTTAGGTCAATCCCTTGAAGGTCATCGATGGTCATCAGGCAGCCAATGTCCTTGTTCACTGCTACCACATTCACCTTTCCGCCGAGCTCTTCGAATATAACGGACAGGAGCGGCTGGGCGATTGAGCTTGTGATAATAGTGGCGCTTTTTTCTACTGCTGGCAATCTGCTTATCTCGCTTCTATGCGTAGCTAGAGCAAACGGAGCCCCGGTAGCCGGGTCCCAAAGGGGTGTGCCTGTTACTCGGAAGCTATGGCTTTCGCTCGTCCTGGTTACGATCTGCCTGAACTCCTCGACTGTATGTGGCACAATCCCTGGAATGATAGGCGCATTTCCGAGTATCAGACCCTGCTCACGAGTGTTGGCGAATCTCATTAATATATGGCCTTTTGCGCCCATCTCCTCTAGGTCACTGCAGGTTTTCTCTAGCTCTGGGCCATCGTTCACTCCTGGAATGAGCACAGACGCGCAGTAGACATCGCAGCTCTCGCAGAACCGCCTGAGGTTTGAAAGCGCGGCCTCCGGGTGCTTATCCGCCATGTATTTGCGCCGAAGCTCTGAACTCGTAGAGAATACCGTGAATGAAACTTCCTTTACGCCAGCATCGATGAGTGCCTTGGCCTCATCACCTTTTGTGAAGCCTTTTCCACTTGTATAGCCCAAGCTTATGGGCACTATTCCCTGGCCAACCATCTCCGCCAGAGGAAGCAGATGAGGATAGCAGCTAAGGTCTCCTCCGCCGCTTATTGTGACTTTATCAGGAACCGTGCCGATGCATTTCTGCGCAACCTCGAATACAACCATATCCAGTGGCTTGAAGCCTGGATAGCCCTCAACTATGGCGCGAGAGCAATAATCGCAGCCCTTCTGAAAAGGCATGCAGTATTTGCACCCGAAGGGCTTTATGTCCTTGACACCTCTGAAATAACAGTAGCTGCAGAAGCCTTTGCAATCTAGGCCCGGCCTTCCGCCGACATCGGCAAGTATATCCATAGTAGTGCTCGGATCTTCTTGAGGGTAAATACGTTTTTGATTCGAAAATGTATATGCCTGGATATGCCATCAAGAAAGATAATTTATGGAAGCGAGAAAGGCAGAGAGATTTGCAATAGTGGTAATAGCAATAATCATGTAAATATAGATAATCCAATAAATATATTTCTCATGATTTCAGTTGGTGTTCAAGGGTATAATCCGCCATAGAAAACATATGGATGTATAGGGAAAATGATATATACATCCTTGAATACATGCTTAAGTTAAGGATGTAAATTACTGCGTTCATGTACTAAGGGATCTTCGGAGAGAGATTTTGGCAACGAAGCGGGGGAAGGGAGGCGACTTGTAGGATGGTATACTCATGACCTTATGGAGGTAGCTCTTGTATATCAAAGAGGTGGAGCTAAAGAACTTCAAGTCATTCGGCAAGCGCGTAGAGGTACCTCTGAGGAATGACTTCCTGACCATAACTGGTCCGAACGGCAGCGGGAAGTCGAATATAGTCGATGCTCTCCTCTTTGCACTATGTCTATCGAGCTCTCGGGCAATGCGCGCCGAGAGGCTGCCAGATCTGATATACCGCGGGGACAATGGTCATAATCCCGATTTTGCCCAGGTCACAGTCAAATTGGATAACATCTCAAGGACGATTCCTATTGAGGAGGATGTCATAGAGATATCCAGAAAGATCAAGGTGAACAATGATAAATGTGCCTCTTCTTACTATTTTAATGGAAAACCCTGCAGCCAAGGTGAACTTCAGGACAAGCTCGGAAAGGCAGGCATAACCCCTGAGGGTTACAATGTGGTGATGCAGGGGGATGTGACGCATATCATCCAGATGGCGCCTGTGGAACGTCGCAAGATCGTGGATGAGATAGCAGGCGTAGCAGAATTCGATGAGAAGAAAAAGAAGGCACTTGAAGAGTTGGATGTGGTTCGTGAGAGGATCGGCAGGGTTGATGTCATCCTTGAAGAGGTAGGGGCCCAGCTGGCTAAGCTGAAGGATGAGAGAGACCGAGCCCTGAGCTATCAGGCCAGCCGCGATGAGCTGCGCAGGCAGGAAGCCTTCCTCCTTCTCGCTAAGCTGAAAGAATCATCAGATTATCTATTGCGCGTTGAAAAGGAGCTCAATGGACTTAAAGCAAAGGGCATTCAGCTTCAGCAGATGTCGCAGTCAAAGAAGGCAATGCTTAGCGGGCTCGATTCTAAGCTAAACGGCCTGAACTCAGAGATCGATCACAAAGGCGAGGATGAACAGATCCAGGTCAAACGTAAGATAGAGGAGCTGAAGGGAGGGATTGCGCGTGAAGTCTCTCGCAAAGAGATGGCGGAGAAGGCTATAGCCGAGGCAGAGGAGCAGCAAAGGGCCAGCTTCATTCAGATAGGCAATCTTCAGCAGGAGATCGAGGAGCTCTCGAAGAGGATTATGGATGCGAACCTCAGGGAGGCGAGCATTCGGGGTGAACTGAACGACCAGATGCTGCTGTTCTCAGATGCAAAGGGAAAGATCGCTCAAGCAGATGCCCAGTACTCTGAGCTGAGAGATACGCTCGAAAAAGTGAGGTCGGAAAAGGAGAACGCAAAAGCCAAACTAGGAGACCTTATCAGAGAACAGGACCGACTGCTGGACTCTGTCAGGCGCAGCACAACCGAGAGAGAGAATATAGAGACAGGCATAGCAGAAATATCAAGCACTTTATCATCCTCAAATCAGGAAGTTGAGCAGCTTAAGATAGATCTTGCCTCTCTAAATAATAATGCCCTCGATCTTGAAAAGGATAGGGACAATCTCGATGGCGCAAGACTCAGAATACGCCGTGATATTGCGGAAGCGGATCGTGAACTACAAAGGCTTCAGAGCGAGTATGCGAAGATAGATGCGCGCCTTAGGGCATCAGAGGACAGATCCGGCTATAGCCATGCAGTGGAATCGATAAGATCAGCAATAAAGAAGCAGATGCTATCAGGCCTCTATGGGATTATAGCTGAGCTTGGAGATGTGAACCCCAGGTACTCTGCCGCCCTTGAGGTTGCTGCTGGAGCACGTCTGCAAAGCATTGTTGCAAACAGCGATGAGGATGCAGCTCATGCTATAGATTACCTTAAAAGATCTCAGATAGGCAGGGCAACATTTCTGCCGCTGAATAAGCTGGAGGCCGGAAACCTTCCGCCAAAGCCTGAGAGGCCTGGGGTAATTGGCTATGCCTTAAGCCTTGTAGATTTCAACCCCAAGTTTCTTTCAGCCTTCTGGTATGTCTTCAGAGATACGCTTGTTGTGGAGACGCTCTCTCATGCAAGGCAGCTCATGGGCAGATACCGAATGGTAACTCTGGATGGAGATCTTATCGAAAAGTCGGGCGCAATGACGGGCGGCCATTATAAATCGAGGGTAAAGTTTGCGGCTGAGGAGGGCAATAAGCTTGTTGAGTTCTCAGGCAAGATCTCTTCAGCCGAAGGCAATCGCAGTTCACTTCTCGATAAGCAAGATAGCATCGAGGAGGATATCTCAAGAATAAACCGTGAAATAGAGGAGCTTGACAAGGCCATATCTAAAAAGACCTTCAGACTTGATGACCTAATGGTAACGTTACCCAATCTCGAAAAATCTTTACAGGAAAAGCGGGAGCGGCTAGCTCAATTGGGGAATGAATCTCTCGGCTCCAGGGAGCGACTAGATGCAATCGAGAAAGATATACAAAGCATCAATAAATCTCTTGAAGAGTTCAGAGCGAATATAGATCAGATCGAAGGCAGGCTTGCTGGTTCTGATATTCCTGAGCTTTCAGCTCAGGCGGATACGGCCTCAGCAGAGATCAAGCGCCTTGAGGCTAGACTGAAGGAGATCGAGGCAAGTATCCTGAAAGATAAGATCCGCGAGGAGGCAAACGCTGAGAAGCTTAAGGATCTTCAGACAAGACGTGAGTCTCTGGATGCCAAAATAGCAGAGGCATTAGAGAGAACGCGTATTGCCTCAGAGAGTATAGCTTCATTAGAGGTGGAGTTGAAGGCCACTTCTGATCGTGAGATTGAGATAGAGTCTGAGCTTAAAGGTCTAAAAGGAGATCGGAAAGAGATCCTGGATCAAATAATTGCTCTGCAGAGGGATGTAGATCAGGCGGAGAGAGAGCGAGATCGCTCAGAGGCACGTTTAGCTGTGTCAGAAGCAGCCGTGGCTGAGGCCAGGTCTAGTGCCGAAAACCTGAGATCAGAGATAGAGACTCGAGGAGTTGATTCTACCCGGGAGCCTCCGAGTAGCGAGAGCGTTGCCCAGAAGATAAAGGACCTTACTCAAGTGATGGCCAATCTGGAGCCTGTCAACATGCTGGCGATAGAGGAATATGACAACGTTGAGAAGAGAAACAGCGTTCTTCAGGATAGGCGCAATACGCTTTACAGAGAGCGCGAGATCATAATCGACAGGCTTGATAGATATGGTCAGATGAAGAAGGAGTCATTTCTCTCGGCCTTCAATGAGATCAATAAGAATTTTAAGTCAATCTTCAGGGAGCTTTCGAAGGGCGAAGGCGAGCTAATACTTGAGAATCCAGATGATCCTCTGACTGCGGGCATGACTATAAAGGCTAGGCCAGCAGGAAAGCCGTTCCATAGATTGGAGGCGATGTCGGGGGGCGAAAAGAGCCTGACAGCTCTCTCCTTTATATTCGCCATACAGATGTTCAGGCCAGCTCCCTTCTATGCTATGGATGAGATCGATATGTTCCTTGATGGTGTTAACGCCGAGCGTGTGGCAAAGCTCATCAAGAGGATCTCAGCGGAGGCACAGTTCATAGTTGTCTCCCTTCGTAAGCCCATGATACAGCAATCGAAGTATACTCTGGGCGTGACGATGCAGGAGAACAATATCTCGAGCGTGACAGGAATATGCACGATATGCACGAGCTGATATCTCCATGACCGATGGAAGTTCTGCTTCCGAGAAGAGCCCTATTGGGCCTAGGATCGAGTTTGGGTTCGGTGAGCCTGCCGAGGTTCTGGTTGAGCTCGCAAAGAAGGGCGAGATAGATCCCTGGGATATAGATATAGCTCTCACTACGCAGAGGTTCCTTGAGTACATAGATTCGCTTGAGAAGAGGGATCTTAGAATACCGGCCAGGACATTACTCTATGCCGCCATGCTTCTCAGGATGAAATCGGATTTTGTAGAAGAATCCAAAGAGGAGGAGCCGGAGCTTATTCCCGACGAGGTTGAATTTGAGGTCGAAGAGACTATAGATGGTCTTCCCCAGCCGCCTATAAGAAGGCATACAAAAAGGCCGGTAACTCTGGAGGAGCTGATCTCAGAGCTCCGGAAGGCAGAGATGGTCGGCAGGAGGAAGGCCATGAGGGAGCGCTGGCCTGAGTCGCCTGCGGAGAAGGCTATGGACCTCTCCCATGAAGAGGGAATTGAAGATCGTATAAAGGCGCTTGGCCCTATTCTGGACAGTATTTTTGCAGGCAGCAAGACTGCGACATTTACAGATATAAAAAGCAAAGAGAGGGTCATGGATTATGTTTCTCTGCTTTTTATGGCACAGCGAAGGCAGGTATGGCTCGAACAGGAGGAGTTCTTCCAGGAGCTTTACATTAGGCGGCATCCGTAGAATCCAGATAGCCTGCTAGGGATTATGGAGCTTTCAGGTTGGCGATTATAGTGCTTCTATCAGGTGACAGCCGGATCATGAACATTTCTTGAATTCATTCGTCAATTATAGTTAATCATTGAGCTTATTGCCCTATAGATACATTTAATAATTAATGCGTGAAAATACATAGGCATGGGTAGAAAACCTATAATAATTAGGCATATATCAAAGATAGACCTTGATAAATTATATAAAAAAGAGACTGATCTAAGGATTAAGGAACGGTTATTGGCAATAATACATTTATATGAAGGGAAAAACGTATATGAGGTAGCTGATATTTTAAAAAGGGGCGAGAGGACAATAAAACATTGGTTAAGCAGATGGAATAATCATGGCTATAATGGATTGACACCAAAGAATAGAAATGGCAAAAAGCCAAAGATGTCTCTTGATGAATGGGATAGAGTTATTAAAGAAATTGAAGACAAAGGAATGACGATAAAAGACGTATTAAAATATGTAAGGGATACAAGAGGTATAGATTTTTCATATAAATATGGCTGGCGAATTTTAAGAGTAGTGAAAAAAGTTAAGTATGGGAAACCATACATCAGAAATGAAAAGAGGCCTGCAGATGCAGAAAGTTTTTTAAAAAAGGATAAAATCAGTGCTGACCACTGTTACTGATCCTGTTATAGGATTTCTTGATGAAAGCTCTTTACAACAGCGCCCTAATACACGTAGAGTCTTAAACACTCATTTAATAAATTATAAACCTGGAAAGGTTAGATCAAGAACTATTTTTGGATTTATAGCATTAAATGGCAATGATGAGGTTATGGTTTCCAACTCCTCTAAGAAGGAAGCGTTGATGGCATTTGCTCAAAATATAAGAAATAATAATATTATGAGGCCAATTTGTATACTTTTAGATAATGCTAGAATTCATTTGGCCAAGAAATTTAGAAAACTAGCTGAGGAAATCGATATTCACTTAATTTATAATATCCCCTATTCACCAGATTTGAATCCTATAGAATTCGGTTGGAAGGATTTCAAAAGAGAGATCGCCAAATACACTGATTTCGATGAAGCTATTATAGCTAGCCAAGATTGCGCTTTAGAAATATTTTATTCCAAAAAGGATGGATATTCAAAGTCCTGGGTGGAGCGATTTCTTAGTGCAAAAAGCTAGGAGATTAACTATAGTCAAAGAAGGACTACAAATTAAAATAATCGCCCAAATCAAAAGAGGGTAGTCTACCTATTTCATGTTGCTCCCGTCTGGAACCACGACATTCATAAGGATTTCTTTTATAGTCCAAATATGATCAGTCAAACCTGCAGCCATAGCTGGAGATCTTTTCGTCCAGCATCGTTGAGATTCTGCTGAATCGATTCGTAATGACTTATTAGGCCTGGCCAAATTATAAACCCAATCTTCCCAGGCACAAGAAGCCCTATGCATCTCGATCTCTTTAGAGAAAGAAATGGTCTTTCTAACAAATCGCCCATTCATCTGTCTGGATGTTAGATGAGTCCTCTCGATATAGGCAGTATGGGTGCCCATTAGATCACAGACCCCTTTCGTATCACCAAAGACAACTTTGTAGTGGATACTAACAAGATGCCCTCCAGATCGTGTTTTGATTATCTGAATGCATTTCCAATCAGGCTCAGACTTCTTTCGAGTAGGCGGTCTTCCTCTACCAGAGTATTCAGGTACTTTCCCCCAAGTCTCGAGCATGGCCTCCGGATAACTATCATAGCCATCAGTAGCGATAGCAGGAGGTTTATCCGGATTACCACGAGCCTTCAACTGGGCCATCAATTCCATAGAGACTTCGCTTTCACTCTTCCTGATTGACCGCCCAACTCTAAGGCGAGTATCCATATCTATCGTTGTACCGCGCCAGAAGCTACCACGATCGTTCTCTTCTGGATAGCCCCCTTTTCGCCTTTATTTCCTACGTATGACCACATAGCATCCAGTTGAACACGAGTCAGTTTATAGTTTGCAAGCATTAGAGCCTCTAGCTCTTCAACGTGGCTAGCTGCTTCGTGAAGCCAATCCATAACTGTTTCTTCTTTAATCCCCATAACCCGATGGATGGATGCCAGACTATTGCGTTCGGCCAGCAAGGCTAAGCATTTTAGAATTGTATCCTGGCTATGATGGCGACCATAGAATACTGTACCTATGTTTTCAACGAATGTCTTCCCACAGGTCTTACATCGATAGCGTGTTCCTTTGGCGGTTCGGCCAAATTTTATGATGTTTTCATTTTTTACTTTGCAATAGTCGATACACTCTTGGTTCCAGCAAAACGTGCTTGGAGGAACCAATTGTTCATTCATCATTGTATTCCTCCAATTATATGATTGCAGTTGATAATATAACAACTTATCTAAGGTAGACTACCCAAAAGAGCTTAAAACTCAAAATGCAGATCCCATGTTATGAACTCTTCAGCTCAGGATATCGACCCGAAGGCAGTTATTGAGGCTGCGCTTTTTGCAAGCGGCAAAATGCTCTCAATCCGGGAGCTATCTGACCTCTCGGGCATACCTGAGGATATGGCTCATACCCTTGCCGAAGAGCTGGCAAAAGAATACTCAATCCGTAACGGGGGCATGGAGATCATCAGATTCGGCGATGAATACGCCATGCAGGTCAGGACAGCTCTTGTTCATAGCGTTATATCAGTAGCCCCTAAAGAGATCGATGCACCGCTTATAAGGACTCTGGCGATAATAGCCTATAAACAGCCAATAAAGCAGAGCATACTTGCAGAGATCAGAGGCAATAAAAGCTATGCTCATGTCAAAGGTCTTGAGAAGATGGGGCTGATATCCTGTGCCAAGCAGGGAAGAACAAAGGTTATTACAACTACGAAGGCATTTGCGGATTATTTTGGCCTGATGTCGGATCGTCCGGAATCTGTCAGAAGAGTAATAATGAATGATAAAAGGCCGATAGGTGTCACACCGATGTATGAGAGCCTAGCCCTACGCCTCGGCCTGGATTTCCTGGTAGTGAATGCCTACAAGCCTGATGAGAACGATCTGGAAAAGCTGAATGATATCGAGCTTCTAGTAATAGCACCAGGCTATGCGGATAAAGTCAGAGAGCATTATTCTGGAAAGATTATTGAAGCAAGCGTTGGCACACTATCTAAGCTCAAGGAGAGCGCAGAGAAGATATCAGCCGCATGCGGTTCAGGCAATATTGAGGGAGTAGCTGCAGAGATAGATGCCCTTCTCCAGAGTTATAGGGAGAGAGCGAAGACTGCCAGGCCAATCAGGCCGATGACGCCAATCATTGAGGATATTGCCAGGGACCTGAGGATTTCAGTCCAAGCAGATGGCACGACAGTTGCATCAGACTGCTCAGGGCTGACAGCAGATGTGATACTGCCTACACACCAGCCTTATGATATGGATATATTGGAGAGGGTTAAACAGAGGTATGAAAGGATATTGGTCTGATTGAGAGCTTCTTAAAGCCATCCTTTCTTTCTGAAATATGCGAGCATTGTAACGACTACAGCAATCATAGAGGCGATGATAGCATAGAATGCCCAGGGTACCTGGAGCCAGTCTATCATCCTCTGGACATTCATCCCGAATAGCCCCGATATAAATGTTAAGGGCATGAATATTGTTGATATCACTGTTAGTACCTTGATCACTTCGTTAAGTCGATTGCTCAGGCTGGAGAGGTAGATATCAAGCAGCGATGCTGAAGTATCCCTCAAGTTCTCTATGTTCTCTATCACCTGAATGGTATGGTCATAGACATCTCTCAGGTAGACCTTCGTGACATCCGTTACAAGGGGCGAATCCGTCCTCTCCATCTTGCTTATAGCCTCCCTCACCGGCCATACAGATCTGCGCAGGGAGAGGGTATCCTGTCTCAGGTTGTATATATCCAGCAGAACATCAGGATCCGGTCGGGTCACGACAGCATCCTCCACATTTTCGAACCTGTCTCCAAGCCGCTCCATGATAAAAAAGTAATTATCGACTATTGCATCTATCATTGAGTAGGCCAGATAGTCCGCACCCAGCTTCCGTATTCTGCCCTTTCCAGTCCTCAGGCGATCTCTGATGGGATCAAATACATCTCCAGCCTTCTCTTTAAATGATATCACATAATTCGGACCGAGGATGATGCTTATTTGATTTGCTTCTGTGGCCGCTTCTCCATTATGCTCATGATAGTATAACATTTTGAGCACTATGAAGATATAGTCCTCGTAGTCCTCCAACTTCGGGCGCTGATCTGAGAGAATATCTTCCAGCACCAATGGATGGAACCCATAGCATGCACCCAGTTTATCGAGAAGATCGATGCTTTGGAGGCAATCTATGTTTATCCAGGTTATTGTTGGCAAGGCTCTGAAGGTGAAACATTCCTCAGCTACCTTAACCTCCGCCTCCTGGTAATGGGTTTCATCATAATCGATAACGGTTATCTTTGGAGCCTCTTCAGAACTGCAGGCATGGGGCTGATGCGAGTATAATGCATCCGATTTGGTTGAATCTCTTCCAGTCTGCATCGAAGTGTATCACGACCATTGTTACTTTGGCATTCTGAGTTATTATCGTTTATCAATCCTTTAAATAGGTGGCATCTCTTCCTTCACCCTTTCGACTACAACGATCTCTTGAATATCCTCGATGCCATCTATGGATCTTATTTTGTCGTTTATTATAGCATTAAGCTCTTGAAGGCTTCTGGACCAGACCTTGATGGAAAGATCCTGCTCTCCTAAAACGCCATATACCTCTGTGACCTCCGGAATCTTTGCGAGTGCTACCTTGGCCTCGTCATGCTTATCGGTCTCAGTCTGTATGAGCATTATGGCGGTGACTGCGTAGCCTGTTGCTGCAGGGTTCACAATTACTGTGAACTTATCAATTATCCCGCGAGCTTTCATGCGCTTCAGCCTGAACTGGATAGTTGCATCTGAAATGCCTGTTAGCTTGGATAGCTCGTGGAAATTCCTCCTTGAATTCTCGCGGAGAAGCTTGAGGATGGATGAATCTATTTCATCCAAATCCTGTGTACTGCCCATAGTTATCCCATTTCTTCCAATAATTTATTCTAGTTATTGGTATATCACTAAAAACCTATATAAATATTCTCTGGAATACTATATGTTTAATAGATCATGAAAAAAAGGCTTATATAACATCAGAAGGCAACCCGCCGAGTATAGCCATTGAGGCAATTTAAGACCAATTGCGGGGCATATGAGGCATACATATGTTGATTTTCAAAGCTCAACCAGCCGATCGGAAGGGGCAAGGTCTTCAGAAGGTGCCGAAGACGAATACCTCTGGGTACAGCAGCCACGTCCAAAAAAACGGTATCCCGGTGTGAGTGATACTCTAAGGATATGCTGCTATAGCGAAATGAAGTATTATCAATAGGGATCTGGTATAATGCAATTTGGAGCCAGCCTTTTCTATAAATATCGCAGGTTTGTAAAATGGTTGAGTTTATACTTGGCTCTTGCAGGCCCTGGCATAATCGTGATGATAGCAGATAACGATGCCGGCGGAATCACCACCTATGCGGCAACGGGAGCTAAATTCGGCTACAGCTTGATCTGGTTTATAATACTACTTGGTCCCGCAGCCTTTGCCGTTCAAGAGATGTGTGTGAGACTTGGCGCAGTCACCAAACGAGGACATGCTGAGGCCATATTCGATGCATTTGGTCCATTCTGGGGCTGGTTCTCACTGCTGGACCTGGGCTTTTTGGATTTCCTCACATTGATCTCGGAATTCGTAGGTATGACTGCGGCAATGCGTGTATTTGGTGTGCCACCGGCAGTAACAGTAGTATGCGTCTCCGTACTGATGGTCGCCATTGTGATGCATGGCAGGTACTGGACCTGGGAGAAGATTGTTCTCCTCTTCTGTGGGCTGAATCTGATTTACGTTCCTGCTACGCTGCTCCTTCATCCTGACTTCAGCCAGGTTCTAAAAGTCCCTGTTTTCCCAAACGGCATAACTCCGGATATATTCTTCTTCCTGATGGCTAATATAGGAACTACCATCGCGCCATGGATGCTGTTCTTCCACCAAAGCTCAGTTGTTGATAAGGGGCTCACAGAGAAGGATATTCCCTGGGCCAGGTTTGATACGCTGATGGGATCCATATTTGTCATATTCGTGGCTGCGTTCGTCATGATCCTCACAGGAATGCTGCTCTACAAGCCGCCTAATGGCACGACTATAGATAACGCAGCCCAGGCAGCTCAGGTCATCATTGGGAGCTATCCGCTGGTCGGAGCTGCCCTGGCTATAGGTCTCTTCGATGCTGGACTCTTGGGTGCTATATGTATATCTATGGCAAGTTCATGGGCCATGGGGGAAGTTTTCGGCTGGGCTCATTCGATTAATAATAAGATAACAGAAGCGCCAATGTTCTATGCGTTTTATTTCGTGAGCCTGATCGTAGCCGGCACAGTAGTGCTGATCCCAGGGGCACCATTGGTCCTCATAACTCTGTTCGTACAGGTGATTGCAGTTACCCTTCTGCCTGCCGCCCTCGTGTTCCTGATATTGCTGCTAAACCAGGAAGAGCTTATGGGGCGATACAAGAATACGTTAATTCAGAATATAATTGGTATAGCAATAGTTACAATGATAGTCGTTCTCTCGACGCTGTATGCAATAAGCGTCCTCTTCCCCGAGGTGTTATAAATATGAATGCAGATGATGAATGCCGTATATCGCCCGAGGAGGGAAGGCTCAGTCGCGTATTTAAGGAATGGACTGCCACGATAAAGGCGATCAACAAAAAATATAGCCAACCGAGGCTGAAGATGACACCTCTCGTCAAGGCATCCCTCTTGATTCTCAGACTTTATTTGATATTTCTGGTGGTCATATTGATGTATAAGTTCTATACTATAGTTAGTTTTAGGTAGCTAAAGGAGAAGCCATGGAGAAGCCTCAAGAAAAACATCTGGCTGAAAAGGCCTATTTTCTAAGCGATGTGCTCAAAGAAAAGGTCCTCGTAAAGACTAAGAAGATAGGCAGTATCTCTGATCTGGTCATACTGGATAAAGATAAGGCAGCTGAGGTCACACATCTAGTAATCAGCCGTCCCTTTGGTCATCCCTCCTTAATGATACCTTGGGAAAAGGTACAATCATTCGATGGAAAAGAGATCGTCATTGACGTCGATGATGTCGAAAAGTTCGCATGCAAAGTCCCTGAAGGAATGGTGCTCCTGAAGGACTACATTTTGGATAAGAAGATCCTCGATATGGAAGACAACGAAGTGGAAGTAGTTTACGACCTCAAGATGGTACTCATTAAGAATAAGCTCTACGTGACCGATGTGGATCCTTCAATGTATGCCAGGCTGAGAAGGATTGGCCTAGACCATTTTGAGAGAAGTGAAAGCCCATTTGCCCATCTGGTCAAAAAGAAGCATGAAAAGAGTGAGGATCCCCTTATCCCATGGCTCTATGTTCAGGCTTTACCATCTGATATTGACAGCTTCAAAGGCAATGTAAAGCTAAAGGTACTGAAAGATAAGCTGAACGACCTTCCGCCCGTAGATTTAGCGGAAATGCTGGAGGACCTGGATCATGAGCAAAGAGTGATGGTCATCAACCAGCTGGATGCCGATCATGCCTCAGATACTCTGGAGGAGATAAACCCGAACATGCAGAGGGAGATAATATCCTCCTTGAACAAACAAAAAGTGGCATGCCTATTAGATATGATGACTCCAGGCCAGGCAGCGGACGTGCTATCGGTATTGACCTTCGAGGACCAGAATACAATAATGAAGTTGATGAAACAGGATAACCTAGATAAGATAAAGTCGATTCTGGAGAAGCAGCAGGAGAACATTCAAAATCTCACCACGGAGAAATACCTGAAGGTTTCTCCAGAGGAGACCGTAGAGGCTGTTCAGAATGGATATCCCAAGCTTGCAAAGGGCAAAGATGAGATAATGTATCTCTATGTCACCGATAAAGACGATAAGCTGCTTGGAGTGATCGACCTCAAGGAACTGCTGAAGGCAGATGACAGAGCTCTACTGAAGGATATCATGGTCAAGAACGTCATATCTCTAAAGAAGGAGAACACTCTTGGAGATGCATCAACCATGTTCTTAAGATACGACTTCAGGGCTCTGCCGGTCGTGGATGATGATGAGAGGATGGTAGGAGTGGTGAATTACAGAGATGTGACCAAGCTGACTCACCATTTCCTTGAGTGACTTCCTCCCCGCCCTAGAAGAGCGGGGCTTCCTGCTTCAACGAACACCTTCTGGGTTCTCCACAGGCTTGAATTCGACACAGTCCGTGCCTACTACGTTGTTGCCCAATCCAAGTTCGACTTTACAGGATACATGGTACAGGCAACTGACTTGTATTCCCGACCTAACAAGTCTGAAGGTTAACGCTTTAAGAGGGAAATTATCATGAAGACATATGCATGCTCAGGCGGCAAGAACCGGAAGCTGATCGATGTTCTTCATGCGTCGTCCAATGGTCTCATCCAGAGCCGCTTTCATCTCCTCTTTTTGAGCGTCGTTAAATGCGGTGCTGTCGCTCAAATCTTCTATCATGCCGTTTAATATATCATCCATGACCTCCACCTTGAAGCAGTACCTGGATCTCTGCGCACCATAATATGAGATCAATGAGGCCATCACGGGATTCGCCAGGATCTCATCACTACCAAGAAGTGGCCGTAAAGCTTCATCCGCCTTGTTTACGGAGTCTTTGAGCTTGTTATACTGAGTGAACCAGGAGAGAACTCCCGACGTATTGTCCAGTTTCTGAAGCCTAGGTATCATGCGTCCGAATCTTTGGGACAGCTTGATCAGCTCTTCGTTCGCAAACCTCATCGAATCCTGAGCCCGCGCCAGCTCTGAGGCCTGTCTCACCGCATCTGAATTCTTAGCCATCAAAATCACCTGAATCAGTTTAAGTTAAAAGGAAAGGATCAGTAGATAAGCTTCCCCTAGGCGGAGCGAAAGTATTCCTTTGCTAATAAAATGCTAATAAAGATTATAGTTGTTAAGGAAGAGGATTTTCGGCTCTTGAGGTTTTTAGGTAGTCTATCGAAAATAAGTTGATTGACTTGAAAACAAAATCTGAAGACATCTTATGCCTAGATAACAGCACTTATAGAGGGTCAACCGTGTCGAATCAACTCTTCTTGGCTAGCCCATCAAATTTACAAAAGGATTGATAAACTTAATGAAAGCAGACTACCTGTCTTTAATGATCTTGATTACTATAAAAGTGAAATTAATTGAAGGAAACGTATATGATCTATTATTTTTTATCCTTAGGAGGATGTGGGTCTGGTCCATGGCTATCGGATCTTTGTATTCTCCCATCTTTACCATGGATAACAAGCTCGGAGCCTTGATTTTGACTAACTTTCCTTCCGAAGCTTTCAGCATCCGCTTTTTTATCGAAATTTTTTATGGATTTCTCACCGTCGCTCTTCTTAACACCCCAAATTCCTTCAGAAATCGGTACTATATGGTGCTCTTTCCTTTTTGTCATTTTATCCCTTACTGTTGAGTATTATAAAGACATATATAACTTTCTAAAAGATTAATAACTCGATATGATTATTGAACACTTGATATACATTCTCTCAAATGGTATCAGACCTCTGTTCATTCCTCATTTTTTAAAGTCCCTTTCTACGTCCAATGCATCCTCATAAATCATTGTCTTATTTATCTTTCTCCATAATTCTTTTTCTTTAATATAATCCTTCGGTATTTCTATCCCCATTTGTGATAATAGATGATTACGATATAGATCAAAAATTGCTTTTACGTACTCACCCCACTCGATCGCAGAAGATACTGCAAAATAATAATATATCCTTACCATAATTAAAATTGGAATTAGGATGAACCACATAGGATATGTTTTTGTTATTGCCACGAAAGAAACATACTCAATAAAAAGGACCAACGTGAGATACATTGAATTAACTGCAAAATCTACTTGTGCTTTCGAATTATTTACGCCATCTCGGGCTTCACTTGGGACTACGGCTATAATGCGTGTCCAAACGGGAATTGCATCTAAACCATATACTACTCTAGAATAAACCTCAAATGCTCTAATTCTATTACCAAACGAGGTAGGTAACACTTCATCTCTTTCTACAGGGAATTTAGTCCGTAATTCAATTTGCAAATTCATATACCGCTTTTCTGTCTCTTTTGATACAGGGCCTTTACTTTTTTCATCTGCTCCCCTCTGTTCAACTAGTTTTATTTCTTCTTTTAGACGATCAAATAATTTTAGCTGTCTATTCCTCAATAAAATACTCATGAGAGTATTATAACCTTCTAGCGTACGTATAAGTACCCTATTTAAAACCATTAATAAAATGCTCAATAACAAAGTCAAAAATATCGCACATGATAAGCTCCAAAAATTAGGTAGAGACTCCAACAAAGAAATTGTACCTTGGGGTAACTGATTCAAGGTATTATTTTGCGGTTCCCCCAGAAAAATACAAGCATATAAAAAATAATTTGGGAAGAAAAGCAAGATTAAAGCTAAAGATAACAGGATAAATAGAATTGAAGGTAAAAGATAGCCAATAATAAAATTTCTATCAAATATTTTAGTTAAGTCGGAAAACATTATTGTGCCCCTAAATCGATCGCTCCCGATACTGGAATTTTATTTTTTATCCCATGGATAATCTGGAGGCTCTGTTGGATCTCCTGGTAACCTATTGGAACGTTTTTTGTCTGGCTTCTTACTGTCAGCAACTTCAGTCTTTCCATCCTTGCTATGAACAATATGTCCAGCATTATGGTCAATTGCATGGACATCATCCTTCGAAGGATGCGGATCTATTACATGGCCGTTTTTTGGGGGGGTTCCACCACCACCCTTCTTAACACACCAATCTCCCCCAGAAGCCGGAACCACATGGTGTTCTTTTTTCTTTGCCATATTTACCGCCAACAGATTTTGTTCGTATAACGTACTCTGGATTAATCTCCAATATATTTGTAGCTAACCAATCGATAATTGAACAAAGATATATAAACACTTAATGAAGACGGTCAAATATGATATGAGGGGTGGCAAATCAGATATCTTTTTGCTTCAGTTAATATCATCAAGGTATTCATGATATGAATAATAAAGATCAGTTAACTCACGTACGCAAATTGTGCCACAAGCATTTAGGCCAAATCTGCGTAGATCAAAAGCGTCAGGGCATGCATGAGAATCTCCTGAAGCAGAGGCCCCACTGGTCAATCCTCAAAAGAGATGAGCAGTTCAAACAGATCGATCTCGGAGATAAAGTCCCATTTGACATTGCTCTCCCGTTGCCTGCCAGAGATCCTGGAAGGATGGAGTCGGACGCTGGAGTGAAGCTATTTTGGGAGAAGTTCAAGTGCCAGAAGTGCGGGCGGTGCTGCTACAGCCCTGGCGCCGGGCTTTACCTGGAAAAGGAGGACTTCGAGAGTATAGCGGGGCATCTTGGCTCAAAAAAGAAGCTCAAAACCCTTTGCAGATATGATAAAGATTTAAAGGCCTGGGTGTTGAAACAGCCCTGTCCTTTTTACGATATGAACAAAAAAGAGTGCCGCATATACTCCATCCGCCCGCAGACCTGCACCAAGTATCCCCTTCATCCACCGCTTAAGGAGATGCCGTACAATCTGGCCGTAGATGCCTTCTGCCCGGCAGCACGCCAGGTTGCCAAGGATACTCTTGGATGGTGGATAATCTGCGAGAACAACTGGGCAAGACTTCTTAGCGAAATGGAGTCCAGGAGTCAGGGCTGAAGATCTCATGCTCGCCCATGTGCTTTATTATCTCGACGAAGCCAGAGCCGTAGCTTGCTTCTGCCACATAATTTGATATCTTTTTCAGCTCTGGGCTCGCATTTGCAACAGATGCGCTGAAACCTGCCAGATTGAACATTGGGATATCGCTCAAGCTGTCGCCGATTGCTGCAAACTCATTTGAGTCCAGGCCCATGCGCTCTGCTACGTGGAGTAGCCCAGTGCCCTTATTCACCTTTTTATCTTTTATGTGTACTGCAAAGGTTGTATCTATTATCTCCACTGGCAAATCGTGCTCTTCTACGTATCGAGAAGCTTCTGCCACATCGAAGTTTCTTTTTAGAGTAATATCCGTAAATCTGTAGTGGGATGAGTTGTATACCTCGAGGGGAAATGCTTTGGAAAGCTCCTGATATGCTTTCTGGCAGACAACAGGATCAGCCAAGATCTCCATATCGTTCTCTGAATGGGAGACGACGCCTCCATTTTCTGCTATGAATATGCGAGGCGTGCCCAGAAGCACTGATGTAGCCCTGGTGAAGCAGTGAGTGTTTCCAGTGACGAGAACAACTGGAAGTTTAAGATGCCTTATGGCATTGACAGATTCAGGACAGAGGACTCTATTGCCATCTGTTAAGGTTCCATCTATGTCTACAGCTATTGCGCGGATCAATTATTGAGCACCACAAAGATCATTGTATTTCAACTAGTTCTATTTTTGCTGCATCCTGGCTTCAGCCACATGGTTTATTGTTGGATCACCATGGCTTAAGAAAAAGCTACATGACATTCTCTCTTAATGGAGTTAACCCAAATTTATCCACTGCAGAAAAGGGTATTTTAAGGCAGAGGCATCCTTTCCATTCGTGATAGTGAAAAGCTTATTGTCCTAAAACAATATTAGATAGATAATAACAATCGATGTGATCAGAGCGATCTTGACTGGAGCACTTGATATATGACCGTTGATCCTGGAGCAGAGGGCTAAATAGATGAACAAATAATACTTTTTGCCATGGAGGAGCGTGGTTAAAAAATGAAACCGCTTGCAGTGCTTTTCTTAATGGTATCAATCACTCTGCTGTCAGCAGGTATCGCAGATTCGGCGTTGACGGGGAATGGGCTACTAAGCAATGGGTTATCTGGTAATGGGCTATCTGGCAATCATCTATCAGTCAATGGTCTTTCTAACGGCACTTTAAAAGGACCATCTAACGGAATATCTACTGGGATTTCCAAAAATATAATAGCAAATATTCAACCCACAAGGCAAAGTGCAGTCACGAATATCTCGAAACCTGTTGAGTCTACGTCTCCGGGATATAGGACATATACACCATCGGTCAATCTTAGCTCGATAGCCAAAGCAAAGGCCCTCTCAGAGTTTTTCAATGATTACATAGAATGGTGTATGGATAATTCCGATGTTTCCTCTGTTCACGATATCGAAATATATGCGGCCACCAACCAACAGGATAACACTGTTAGCTATATAAACGGCATTCTAAAATACAGCGATGAAACCGGTGTTTTCGAAGGAGCTGGCAAACAATACTTCAATAATAGGATGTGGAACCTGGACACACTAACAAATCCCTACCAGAAAGCTCCGCCCATTATATTATATCCCTTTGATCCAACCAAGACTGATGCGGTAGACCTGGCATTAGATACGGCTAGCGGCATTCTCACAATCAATCACGTTAGCGGGGGCGGAGTAGAGACAGTAGATCTTCAGATTGCGAGCGGAATACTGTCTGGGTTCTCCAGCTCGGGGTTATCGTCGATGTACACTATAAGCCTGAGCAAGCATAAATCGCCAGCTTGAGAATTGAGGAAAATGAAGATTAAGATCCGCTATAAAATGGGTAACTGGGACGATCTACTATACCTTCTCCATTTTCAAGGGTTATGACTTAATAAAGCCCTATAGTAAATTCCATTGTCTGAGAAAAAAATATATCATATGCCGTCATAGTACCCTTCGCCAAATGTTTAAAACGAAAAACAATGACAATTATGGCAGAGTAGGAAAATTAGCCCGATGGTAGCCCCTTATGAAATCTATGGTACTCAACGACAGCCAGGATGAAGCCATTTCAACCCCAAAAGAGCGATCTAAGAAGACTCATCTAGAGAAGATTGTATCTCCAATTCCAGTTCCATATTATCTGGGATGGCCTATCTTTGCAGCTGCTTTCCTGTTAATTTCTTATCTCGCCTTGATGCTGTTTGAAAAATCATTCGAGTATATCGGTGTTTTCTTAATCGTTTCAGCTATAATTGCTCTTGAGGGTATAACCATCAATTGGGCGCTTATTAGGCTGGGCTCTTTTGATAAGATTCTCTTTAACATTGTTGATCTGCCAAAGCAGGTGATAGTTAAATCATACAAGGAGCAGAAGGCTAATATATTCAACGATAAGAGAATGACCATATTTGCAATCATCTTTATCGCCTTTATCCATGCCTCCGGCATTGATTATCATGCGATTACGTTTAATTCCGTAATTTCGGATGCTATTTTCAAAATTGGATACTATTTTGCAGTTTACATTGAGGGCGCCGGTTTATATATCGGGGCAATGACTGCCCTGACAGTTCATAAAATAGGGGGACTCCCATTGCGGGTCAATGCTTTGTACTCAGATTTTCACGCAATAGGGGTACTCTACTCAAAGTTCACGATCTTAGCAGCCAGCGTTTATATTCTATGGGGATTCTTCCATATGATAGTCCCTCCAGAGTTCTCTTCTTTGCAAATTATATTATGGTTTTTGGCCTTTGCAGTCCTGCTTTTTGCGTACTTCATATTGCCCCAGTACAGCATCCATCGGATGATGGCTTCGACTAAAAAAGAAAAGATGGATATGTTTTCATCCCAGCTTAGAGCAGCTTTGGATGAATCCGGTAGTAATCCGACTGATGAGAATACATTGCATTTAAGAGATATGTTATCTGTTCAAAATCGATTGGATCAAATGAGCGAATGGCCTTTTGGCATCTATGAGATATTATATGTAGCTCTAATCATCATTATTCCATTAATTGTAGTCTTACTGGAAGTAATGTTTGGGATTATAAAATAATATCCGCATTTACAGGAAATGCTCTAGAGCGGCCTTTAGACTCTCTAAGCTTATTGGCTTACATAGATAATCATCCATGCCAGCTTCAAGACATTTCTCTTTATCACCCTCAATGGCATGTGCAGTCAGGGCCACAATTCTGGGGCCATCAGATGGCCACCGCTTTCGTATCTCTCTAGTGGCTTCTAGGCCATCCATTTCGGGCATCTGAACGTCCATCAGTATAAGATCGTATTTTTGTTTATCCAAGGCATCGATGACCTCAATGCCGTTGGCCACTGAATCTGCAATGTATCCCAGCTTCCTCAGCATTAGAATAGCTATCCTTTGGTTGATTAGATTATCTTCAGCCAGGAGAATGTGCAAATCCCTAGCTTCTTTTTCTCTTAGCTTATCCTTGCAAGCCAAGGTTGGCTTTAAAGTCTCGGGCGGGCTATCAGATACGTTGACCTGAATAGTGAAGTGGAAGGTACTGCCCTTCCCTTCCTTACTCTCAACCCAAATTCTCCCTCCCATAAGCTCCACAAGTCTCTTGCTTATGGCGAGCCCAAGACCGGTTCCGCCATATTTCCTGGAAGTAGAAGCATCGGCTTGCGAAAAAGGCTGAAATAGCCTGGCACTGGTCTCCTGAGATATGCCGATACCAGTATCCCTGACTGAAATATGCAGCTCATAGCTATCTTCTGAAAGCTCAGATGCCAATGCCTGTACCTCTATATTGCCTTCTTCGGTAAACTTCACAGCGTTCGAGAGCAAGTTAACCAGGACCTGGCGAATTCTTGCGGCATCACCCACTATTGTTTCTGGAATATAGCCTTCCGGCTTATAGTGAAGTTTCAAGCCTTTCTCCGACGCCTGTGAAGAGATTAGGCTTAGAGCTTCCTTAATGCAATCCTGTATGTGAATGGGCTTGTATTCCAGCTCGATCATTCCCCTCTCTATTTTGGAGAAATCAAGGATATCGTTTATGATGGCAAGTAAAGCATGGCCACTGGTCCTGATTGTTTCAAGGTATTCCATTTGATCCTTGTTCAGGTTGGTCTCAGAAAGAAGGCTGGTCATTCCAATGACCGCATTCATGGGCGTTCGAATCTCATGGCTCATATTTGCTAAAAAATCCGATTTTGCGCGTGCAGCAGCCTGTGCTGCCTCCATTGCACTCTTCAGCTCCTCCTCAGTCCGTTTGCGTTCAGAGATGTCAAGAAAGATTCCCTTGATGCCCTCAGTCTTACCTTTTCTAACTATAGGTATCGAATAGGCGATGGCAGGAAATGTACTGCCGTCCTTCTTTTGCAATCGGTATTCGTGTACCTGTGGAATACCGCTCAATGCCAGCTTGACATCACGATCGACCATCTCTTTATCCTCTGTTGCTACAACCTGGAGGATGTTCAAGCCTGCTAACAGATCTTCAGGAGCATATCCAAATAACTGGAGGCCAGAACGATTAATGAATGCTATATCGCCTAAGGAATCCAGCTCGAACACTGTCTGGGGCAGCTGGATTTCTAATTCTCGATATTTTCGCTCGCTATCTTTCAGCCCTTTTTCTATGGCAGATCGCTGTCTGATATTTATAGCCGAGATTGCGACGAGTCCAAGGATTATGGAAAGAAGCATGGTTGCAAGAGCCAGGATCAGGGAGTTATATTGATCATAAATTGAAGGCCGAACATTGATTACCTTGCTCCCACTGGGCAATGATTGCGGCGAGATGCCGAAGCGGGCCATCTGTTGCAGATCAAATTCTAGTGCAGCTGAGCTATTTTGGATTATGGCCGGATTATCTCCTCTCAATGCTTCAATTGCAAGAGTGGCAGCATTTTCACCCTGAACTCTCCCCGATACTAATCGGCCTCCAACAATGCCCATCCCAAGCTGAAAATCCCAGACTCCGTAAACAGGCACCCTGCTGTGAGAACTAATCTCTTCAGTGGCCTCACTGGAGTTGAATATTCGCCCGTCCTGGTCACGATTGAAGGGTCCACAAAGGATCAGGCTGCTGTTGTTAAGGGCCAACACTTTCGAAAGCACTGAGGTCATATTGGCATCCTGCAGCGCCCGGAAGCTCAACCTATCTTTAAATGGTTGGATCTGTTGGTTCAGCTCTTGCTTGAAGGCATCTCCGGATTCTGTGGAGTCCATCACTACAAGGATTTGTTTGGCATTAGGATGAATCTGAAGCATGGCCCCTAGTGTGCCGGCTATATCCGGTTTCGTTAAAACGCCTATGATCTTGTCATGGCTAGCGGTACGTGATTCGTTGAAGCTGTTAATCCCGGCGAAGATCATGTAGGCTCCCGGAAAGAGTTCCGCTCGGTGTTCAAGTGCAAAGGCCAGAGCCGGAGCATCAAAAACAACGACTGCATCTAACTTTTTTCCTGAGTATCTATAACGATAAATATTAAGAAGAAGTTTTTCATCATCTTTTTCCGGATATCGGTCAGAATCCATGTACTCGATCATGGGATCAAAGGAGCCTGAAATCTCTCGATGGTAGACCTCCATAAATCCATCCATCTCTTCGTTCGTCCAGGAATTATACTTTGAGTAGGAATTAAGAATAAGAACCTGAGGACTACTGTCGTCAGCCATAGCTGGCATCACCCACAGAACTATCAAGATCAGGATGCAGAGGACAATGCAAAAGCATCTGCGATCAGGAGTTGCCAGCATACTGTTATCTCCAGATTATAGCTATGCGTCGGCTATCAGGATATTCATATCCCAAGCCTCCAATCCGGAAAAGCTATTTGTTTAAATGACTCTAACTATAAAAAGCTCTCTTTTAGTGGCCAAATGGCAAAAATTGTGCCTTATATAAGGCTATAAAACAGCTAAAAATATCTTCCAGAGCGATCTAGCCAGTTCACTCCATATTTCCTTTAAGTTCGCCATTATAAGCTATAATAAGCTATTTTAGTGAAATATCTGGCCTCACCAGCCTTCGCATCCTCTAAAACAATATTTAATTCGTTTATCCTGCGTCGCATCTCATTGGATGGTTATAGTCATTTTTACTTGGATGGAATAAAGAGCATCCTTATCTAATTTAGGGATGGATCAGTTTGCCTATAGTGTGACGGCGCCTTGTATGCCCCACTGTATGCCCCACTGCAAGCAGTGGGTGCACCGCAGCCGTTTGACTTTTTATGGACCGGTTGATCCTTTTCAGCTCAGTTTCCTATAGGACGATTAGACATCAAACAACTCAGCTGGTAATTTAGCTCAATCCTTTATGCCGTCTGTAGTTACATTGAAGACTGCTTCACCATCTGGCAGATTTGGAGAATCGACAAGCCTGGCTATACGCTTCTCGCCTTTGGACTTTCGGAGGTACAAACGGAACGTAGCCGTATGGCCCAGCACATGTCCGCCGACAGGCTTCGTGGGATCGCCGAAGAATGTATCAGGCTTTGACATTACCTGGTTGGTCACAAGTATCAGGGCATTGTTAATATCGGCAAATCGCATAAGGTCGTGCAGGTGCTTGTTCAGCTTCTGCTGCCTATCGGCCAGCGTTCCGCGCCCTACGTACTCCGCCCTGAAGTGCGCTGTAACAGAATCAACGATCAGGAGGCGAACAGGCTTCTCTGAATCTTTGAGGTTCTCTGCAAGCTCCATTGCACTCTCTGCCAGGAGTATCTGATGGTTGGAATTAAAAGCCCTTGCAACATTTATATGCTTGAGAAACTCTCCAAAATCCCATGTATAACCCTCGTGGGGGGGCAGACCATCGACCATCTGGGAGATCCTCTCCGGCCGGAATGTGTTCTCAGTATCGATGATTATTGCCGAGCCATTGAGCCCCCCCATCTCCAGAGGAAGCTGAACGTTTATAGCCAGCTGGTGAGCCACCTGTGTCTTGCCTGAGCCGAACTCGCCATAGAGTTCGACTATGGATTGGGTCTCCATTCCTCCGCCCAGAAGTTCGTTAAAGCTTTTGCTGCCGGTTGTGACCTTGCCGACGTGCTTTCTCCTCTCAAGGATTTGATCTCCTGTCTCAAACCCTCCGATGTCCGCAGCCTCGCGTGCAGCGGCAATTATCTTTGATGCTGTTGCCTCGCCTACCTCAAGAGCTACAAGCTCCCCCGGAGATGCAACTGCAATCGTCTCGATTGAGTTGAATCCAGCCTCTCTGAGCTTTTCAGCGGTAGCAGGTCCTACGCCTGGAAGATCTTCTAATAATGTTGCCATCTATTCTTTTCCTCCGGCTATCATTGAAACTGCATATTTAACTCATTTTCTCAGGCGGGGCGAAAGTAATCCTTGTTCGCCAGCCGCAGCTGATCTCCAACCCCTCGGTCCAGCCGCTTTTAACTTGGCAATCGATCAGATCAGCCTTATACCCTAGATCAAGGCCATCGATGAGTTGGACATGATCTCCCCAGAGGGCGACCTTGACTCTCCCCGTAGCATCGGAGATGTAAATATTCACAACTTTTCCGGCTTTGCCGTCCTCTCTTTGAAATTCACGAACCTCTCCAAGGCCAGTAACATATCCTGATACGCTACATATCATTCCCGGCTTGAGGTCCTCAATAGGAGTGACCTTCTCTGAATAGTTTATCTTATGATTGCTTTTCCTTAAAACTGTGTAACTGCCAGTCTGTATCTCTACCTGGTTATATCTCTCGCGTGAAGATCCGTTTATAATCTCAAGAGTTTCTCCCCTGGCCAAATCCATCTTGGCATTGTCGTTCCAGAGCGTGAGCCTGATCTTGCCTGTTTCATCTCCAAGAAGAAGAGATCTGACAATGCCTTTTGAGCCGTCATTGCGGGTGAACTCTCTTGCCTCTCCAGGGTCAATGATCTGTGCAATAATATTCACCTCGCCCATATCCCTTTTGATCTCAGATATTTTGTAGGGCTCTTCCCGAGGCTTTATATCTATATCAACCTCTTCTATGCTTCCGCCATGGCCCAAGCTTACTTCAGTGCCTTTATAGCCCTCTTTGGCTACGCCTTTAACCTTTAGACATATACCTGTCTTCAGATCGCCCGATTTCACAACATCTGTATACTCATCCCACAGGGCAACTTGGATCGTGCCTGTCTCATCTCCTAAAGTTAGGTTCGCCACCCTCCCAGTTGATCCATCGCTCCTGCTGAACTCACGGATATCTGAGATGAAGAGGACTTTGCCTGTGAATACGACCATTCCTATCTCAGGCCTGATCCTTTCTATCTTTGTAATGACTTCTGAAGCGCCCAGTTCCCGTGCCACAAGCATAGCGGCAGTTCTTCTGTCACATAGCCCTGCCATAAGTGAGATCTTCTCTTCGACTCTGCTCTCGAACTCATCCAGGGAGATCTGCTCAGATACCTGCTCGAAGATCTCCTTAAGCTCGGGGTCCATACGAATCATCCGTTGATTGGACAGCGTTCTGGAGATTGCCTCAGATAAGCAGCCCCACATTTCGCTATGAAGATATCACTAACATAGTTAGGATCGCCATCAGCGGTTATAACGCCCTTATCTATGAGGATAGCCCTGTGCGAGACTTCCCTCACGAAGTCAACATGATGGCTGACAAGAAGTATCGTCGTCTCAAATTCAGAGTTGATCTTCTTTATGGCATTAGATACCTCTCTCAAGGTGATTGGGTCTATATCTCCAAAGGGCTCGTCTAGTATCAGTATCTTGGGATTAGCAGCCAGAAGTATCGCAAGAGCGGCCCTGACCTTCTCTCCGCCACTGAGCTGGTCCGGAAGCTTCCACAAAATGCTTGGGTCCAGATCCATAAGCTTGAACACGGGCTCAGCAAACTCACCTGCTTCTGTCGTTGGGAACCTCGGGAAGAGATCCTTGAAGACATCCCTTGTGAGACCAAGAGATTCTAGAACTGCCTTGGCATCTTCTTCCGACATATCCGTAAGTGTGTAAAGGATATCGAGCACCTTATCGCTTATCCCTAGATCATCTGCGACAGATTTTGCATGTTCAATAACATCCTGGCCTTTTATGCCAAGCTGATAGGCTATCTGCTCTATAATCATCTCTCCGGGGAATAGGGCGAACTCCTGATACATTATTCCCAGGCTTCTTCGAATGTACATCCTTTCAGGCGAGTATGCCGTCATATCCACCCATTTATCGCCATAACGGTAGTATACAACGCCTGCATCAGGCATCCTTACGCCCTGCATGATCTTTAGTAGAGTGGTCTTACCGCCACCGCTATTGCCTATTAGCGATGTTATCTCGCCCTCATTTATATCGAAGTTGAGATTTTCTATCTTTAAAACCTCGCCAGGTCCTACAAGATAGTTCCTCTTGAAAAGCTCCCTGACTTTTATCAGGGGACGCGCACTCAACCTGGCTGAAAGAGGTTCAAGCTCTCCTATACCAGATAAGAACTTATTGAGCACAACCTTAGGCTCGCCATCTGCAACTATTTTCCCTTTATCAAGCCAGATCAATCTATCTGAAAGATACCCATGTATCTCGGGAAGGTGGGATACTACCAGTATAGTGATGCCAAGCTCTTTGTTTACATTCTTGATTGCGTCCAGAACCTCTTGCTTTGTTGCAGGACACGCCATCGTCGCAGGCTCGTCCAGTAATAGTACTTTAGGCTTCTTTGCAAGCTGACGAGCTATGAGAAGCCTCTGCTTCTCGCCGCCACTGAGAATTGTTGCTAAATGAAGCGCCTTCTTCTCGAGGCCTACGAGCTTGAGATAATATATCGCCTCTTCATATATCTCATCGTAGTCCAGTACCGCTGGGATAGGCAGCACCTCATAGCCGGTTGTGCGGGAGTAAACGCGCCTGACAACGTTATTTAGGGCAGACTCAGTCCATAAGGCGAAGTCTCGTTGAAGATGTATCGCTGTGATCTTCATCTGCTCTCTGATCATATCATCGCTTGAATCCGAGGTTATTGTGAGATCATCCAGTGTAATACTGCCGGAATCGAAACCATCCATGCCCCGTAGAATCTTCATAAGGGTGCTCTTTCCCCCGCCACTTTTCCCAACAAAGCCCAAAATCTCCCCAGGCTTTGCGGTGAAGCTAATGTCTTCCAGGGCGGAGACCTCTCCATTCTTTAGCTTATAAGTCTTACATAAATTTGCAACCTTGAGCAAGTTAAAACCTCCTAGATTTCATTTTATCTTTGTTCCAGGCCTGACATCTTCCCGAGGCCTGAGAAGCACTGCCTTTCCATCAACATCCGCCGCCAGAAGCATTGCCTGCGACTCGACGCCAAAAAGCTTCGCAGGTTCAAGGTTGGCTACTACTGCTACCTGGCTTCCGACAAGCTCCTCAGGTTTGTAAGCTTGAGCTATGCCTGCAACTACTTGTCGTGTCTCAGTGCCTATGTCAACCATGAGCTTGAGGAGCTTATCTGATCCTTTTATTGGCTGGGCCTCAACTATCTTACCAATCCTCAGATCTACTGACTTGAAAAGATCAAAGGGTATCTTCTCTGGATTCTCCACTTTCTTTATCAACTCCCTCGATTCAGCTTGCTTTATCCTTTCCTTGAAGATTTTATCTAATTCTTTGACGGTCGTTTCTTCCATCTTGCTAAAAAGTATTTGAGGTGTCCCGAGGGCATGGCCTTCAGCAATCTGTACAAGAGCCTCATCAAATCTGCAGTCTTTAACGTTATTCATGCCTACGTTGTCCATGCCTACGTTGTCCATGCCTACGTTATCCATGCCGAGCTGTCTCCAGGCAGCATCCATCTTCGACGGCATGACCGGCTCCATTAGTATAACCAATGCCTTGGCAATCTGAAGGCAGGTTCTCAAAACTGAGCCAGCTTTATCCTTATCGTTTTTGATGAGCTTCCAAGGCTCATGCGCCTGGAAGTAGATGTTGCCGAAGTCTGCCAGGGCCATGATCGAGTCCACCGCCTTCTTGAACTCATACTCTTCAATGCCTGATGTAACCTCTTTCAGCGTTCCATCGATCTTGGCCATGACTTCGGGATCAATCTCTCCACGGGGAACAATGCCATCGAAATTTTTAACTGTGAATGTCAGTGCACGATTCAAGAAGTTGCCGAAGGCTCCAACAAGCTCAGTATTCACCTTCTCTGCAAAGATCTTCCAGGCAAAGTTAACCTCTTTTGTATGGGATGTGTAGCTTACCAGGTAATACCTGAGAAGGTCAGGATGTAAGCCCTTGTCAAGATAGTCATCCTTCGCCCAGATAACATAGCCGCGCGATTTGGAGAACTTTTTGTCATCAACCTTCAGCATTCCGCTGGCAACGACGGCACTCGGTAGGCTATAGTCAGCACCCTTCAGCATAGCAGGCCAAAAGATACAGTGGTGGTAGACGATATCTCCGCCGATGAAATGAACTATCCTCGCGTCGTCTTTCCAATACTCCTTCCAATCCCTACTATTTTGGGCGCACCACTCTTCGGTGAAGGAGATATAACCGATGGGAGCATCAACCCAAACGTAGACAACGAGGTTATTGTGACCCGGGAACTGCACACCCCAGCTCATGTTCCTGGTGATGCACCAGTCCTTCAGCTCCTGACGGACCCATTCAAGCGCATAATTTCTTGCAACAGCAGTCCCTCCCAATGTCGGAAGGTAGTTCAGGAGAAAATCCCTGAAGGCGGATAACTTGAAGAAGTAGTGTGTCTGCTTCCTATACTCGGCCTTGTTTCCGCAGACTTTGCAGACGGCATTCTTAATCTCTCCCGGTTCAAGATGCCGCCCACAGCCCTGATCACACTCATCTCCGCGTGCGGATACGCCGCAGTAGGGACAGATGCCTTCCACATATCTATCTGGCAGGAAGCGTTTACACGAAGGGCAGTATGCAAGCTCGATCTCCCTTGGATAAACGTATCCGCCATCCATCAATGCCTTCATAATATTCTGGGTCCTCTCATAGTTGGATGGGTTATCCGTATCGCCGAAATAGTCGAAGGCCACGTTCATGCCCTTGAATACCTCATTGAAATGTTGGTGGTATTTGGCTACTAGCGTCTTGGGAGTCGTGCCTTGCGCCTCGGCGTTAACCACGATGGGAGTTCCATGGGCATCGGTGCCGCAGACAAATAAAACATCACGTCCCATCTTTCTTAGTCCCCTTACAAAGATATCTGCAGGGACATAGGTTCTTAGGTGGCCCAGATGACATGGCCCATTGGCATAAGGCAGACCGCAGGTTACAAGGGTGAGAGATGACAACAAGAACACCGCCATGGTCTATGGCGTAACAAGCAGATATACATTTCCTAAGCAGAGATGCTCGAAATATTCAGGGATAAACTGTATATAAGTGAATTGTAAATATTGGCGGTAGTATTAAAGATAAATAATCATAAGTCGATGGTTGAGGGGGTAAGGATGAGACTGCTCGCTTTGATACTGTTTATCGCTTTGATCCTGGGCCTTACTCAGGCTATTCCTCTACAAGGAGGAAATGATGCTGTAAAATGCACGCTCTTCGGCCTGACCAAGGCGCCCGTATCGCAAGACAAGAACAACACTCAGGCGGATCTCGAATTGGATGTGGGCCTACTAGGAGCAAGCAACGCCACCTATGAGCTTGTGGACAGCAAGGATAATATCTATAAACCTAGTGCCTATAAAAGCCTTCAGCCAGGGCGCACTTTGCTGATCTTCTCTGTTCCCGAGACTGCACTCTACAAGCTCCTGAAGGTTACTCCTACGGGAGGCAAGCCGTTCAGCATCAACTGGTGGAAGACGCCCAAAGGTATTATGGGCGATATAATCTTGAGGTACTACGGTATTGTGGATTGGGTGATGCAGCCGGATCAGCAGGCAATAGCTTTTGAGATAGGTATAGCCAATAACGGCACAACACCCTTTACTGTAAGCCCTGATAACTTCACACTTCTTGATCAATGGGGCTGGCCTTATTACACGATGGAAGGGTTTACAACCACAGAGCTCGGACCTAAGAAGGCCACAAAGGTCAGCCTTATCTTCGGCGGCATATCGCCATTCAGCAGGCCTTCAGTTCTGGCCTATGATTATGCTACCAGTAACCAGATCACTATAGATCTTGACAAGGATATGGGCCAACTGACGGATGCCCAAGTGTACGGTACGTCGGCACCCCAAACATCGCAAACACAAACAACCCAGGTACCACAAACTGCCCAGGTACCACAAACAACCCAGATACCCCAAACTGCTCAGGCATCACAAACAACCAAGATGCCACAATTTAATGAGATGCCACAAATTAATCAAGCACCGCAATTTAGCCAAGCATCACAATTCAATCAGATGCCACAATTTAGTCAGGTGCCACAAATTACTCAGCCGACCATGAAGCCTGAGAGCTCTGTAACTCCTTCATCTCCTCCAATCCCGACACAGGGGCCGACTGTAACCGGGACACAGACCTCTGCGCCATCAACGCAGACCTCTGCGCCGTCAGGAAATAAGTCTGCCCAAAGCTCCAAGAATCAGACAGCGAAGGCAGTAATGTCCTTGCAGGATCAAATAAATGCAACCAAGCAAAGGCTTAGCGGTGTAAAAAGCGGAACATCAGGCGGGCAGAGCAATATTGGCCAAAAGATAAGCGACAGCATTAATGAGACGAGGAAAAGGCTTTCGAAGGTGACGCTGGGCCTCCAAAATACTACCAAGAACCAGACGAAAAACAATACCACTGCAATCCCGGTTCAGAGCAAACAATAGGCAAAACATTTTCCAGCCCAGGTCGTCAAGTCCTGGGCTCTTATATTTTCCATATGTCAACAGTGAAACATCTCCTGCAGATAAACCTATTAATATTAATACTGACACTAGTTATAGTTTCTAATGGTCTTCTCGGTTTTACACTGGCTTCCATCTGCGATCGCTGCAATTTTGACAATTCTAATTGTCTTCGGATTCAAAAAGCAGTTTCATAAGTATCTCAGCATTGCCACGGTGGTTTTTGCCTTATTTGGCTTGATTGGTTATCTCTCTGCAGGAAATATTCGGTTTTATCCCTTGGATTTCCATACAATTCATTCCTGGATCGGCCTTTCTGCACTCTTGTTATCCTGCTATATCTTTATCGATGGGATAATACCGCGCAAATCCTTACGGCATTGCCGTCTTGGCTATATTGCAGCAGCGCTTTCAGTGATCGCTCTGCTGATGGGGCTGGCGATGCTTTCAGGCATCGCCTCTATCGCCTCTGAGGAGTCTAGCGTGCACAATGTCACATTTCAGGTGCCTGTCTCAAGCAAGCTGCCTGAAGTGGAGGCAAAGGAGTATCTTGGCGTTTCTCTGGAGCCCCTGAGATCTCAAGGAAACAATGCTATCCAGGGCACTCAGTTCATAGATCGTGCAACCTACCGATTGGAGGTTACTGGGCTTGTTAATAAGGAGACTAACTGGAGCTATGATGAGCTCTTAGGTCTTCAGGACTACTCTGAAGTTGTATATATGCCATGTGTAGAGGGCTGGGGCTTCAACGCCAAGTGGACTGGATTCAGAGTTATGGATTTATTGAACCGCTTCGGCATTCGGCCTGAAGCAAAGTACGTTATCTTCCATACGGCAGATAACTATTCCACAGGTCTTCCGCTGGATTATCTAAGAGATAACAATATACTTATGGCATATGGAATCAATGACCTCACCCTTCCGCCTGAGCGAGGCTTTCCCTTTCAGCTCGTTGCCAAGGACAAGTATGGCTACAAATGGGCTAAATGGATCACTTTGATTGATGTAACTGATAAAGAGGAGAGGGGGTATTGGGAATCAATGGGATACAGCGATAGCGCCAACGTTGGCGAGTTTCCATTCGGTTGAAGATTTCGGGCAGCCCTCTTAAGGCTGCCGTCAATATAAATTCAATGTTTTTCAGGAGCTCTTTACCTCTGTAGGTACTTCTATTTTCTCCGGCACATTGAAGTCACTGAACACTATTGTATCCAACGTTTCAGCATCAATTCTGAAGTCGGGGATGCTGTCCGATCCGCCCTTAAGGCTTGCGGGAGTCAGAGCGAATGTTATCTCTGCATTCATCATCTTCGGAATGTATGTAGCCGATGTGATCCAAATTGTATAGGATATATTGCTGTTATCGAGCAGAGTATTGCCTTCCGATAGGTCTTCCGAGCTTATCGATGGGAGCGATACTGCAGTTGAAGAATATGCTGCGATGGCCTGGTCTGCAAGTATGCTATTCGCAGCATGAAGCTCGGGATTGATCTTCAACTTATAGCATCGCTGTCCATCAATTACCTCAGTGCCAATCACTTCCATATCAGAGCTGCTGATGAGCCCCACAAGGCCTTTAAGCTTGTCGCGTTCTTCAAACGCCTTTACAGGATTGGAGATTACGGACTCTGCCCATTCTCCATTTACTTTGGTATATAATTTATCGCCGATCAGATAAGCTTCGCTCTCTTGCGATGAGAGGGTTTTGCCGCTATAATCGGAACTCACTAATTTTAAAATCTGCTTTGCATTTTTATCCTTTAAATCTACGATTCCACTTTCATCTTTAGTGCTAATCTGTCGAGTCGTTGGATATGGGCCGTTGAATATAGCATTCATTTGAGCGTTCTCAGAGTATTTGTAGTAGTTCACATTTTGAACAGATAATGTCAGCAGTCTCTGGATGCTTTCCTTATATCTGCTCCCAGAGGAGATGCCGCATGTCGTGCATACTATGTTGCGTGGGCAGGTGAGGTCACCTTGGCAGTTTGGACCTGCTACGCAGTCGCTGCCTGTTGGACATTCTGAGTTAGTCATACAGCCGCTGCTGGATGGACATAGAGAACTCGTTGTGCAATCGCTAAATGTCGGGCAGAGCAAGCTTGTGGGACAATCGCTCGTTGATGGGCAAGATGTGCCTGTCATACAGCTTGCGCTAGTTGGACATATCGCGGCGGTTACACAGCCATTGCTGGATGGAGTGCCCGAATTGGTTACTATTTGACAGCACCCCAACACGGTCGGACAGGATGGGCCGCTTGGGCATTTGCTGCTGGTAACGCAGTCTGCCGCGGTTGGACAATTTGCATCTGATGTACAGCTCGCGCCAGTTGGACAGCTGGCACCCGTCGGGCAGCTTATGCTTGTTGTGCAATCGGACCCTGTTGGACAGCCTGCACCAGTCGGTGTACCTGAATCAGTTACTATTTCACAACAACCCAATACGGTCGGACAGGATGGGCCGCTCGGGCAAATGCTACTGGTAACGCAGTCTGCCGCGGTTGGACAATTTGCATCTGATGTACAGCTTGCACCAGTTGTACAGCCAGACCCAGTTGGACAGCTTGCACCTGTGATACATCCACTATCTGTAGGACATGTTGCCCCCGTTAAGCAAGTTGATCCTGTCGGACAGTCTGTACCAGTCGGTGTATTGGAATCGGTTATTATTTCGCAACAGCCCAATACGGTCGGACAGGATGGGCCGCTTGGGCATTTGCTGCTGGTAACGCAGTCTGCTGCGGTTGGACAATTTGCATCTGATGTACAGCTTGCGCCAGTTGTACAGCCAGATCCCGTCGGACAGCTTGCACCTGTGATACATCCACTATCTGTAGGACATGTTGCCCCCGTTAAGCAGGTTGCTCCCGTCGTGCAGCCCGAGTTGGTCGCACAGCTTGAACCTGTCGGACAATCAGCTCCGCTTGGGCAGCTGCTTGTAGTAGTGCAACCGGAACTTGTCGCACATTTGGAGCCGGTTGGACAGAATGCTGCAGACACACACTCAACACAGCTTGGGCAAGTATTTCCCTGGCAGCTTCCTCCTGTGGGGCAGCTACCGCTGTCAGTTAGGCAGACGCTTCCGGATGGACAAGATGAACCAGTTGGACAGCCCGACTCTGTAGGGCAAATGGCCCCGGTAGGATGACCGATAGTAGTCACTTCGATATGATCAGTAGTATTCGCTTCTTCTGCATTTATGCTATTTGACAATGCTAAGGTAATAATTATTGGAAGCAGTACAATCCATGTCTTCATAATCGCCCCACCAACGTTAATAAAGTCTCTCTTTGTTTTTTTAATAAAGGTATAGGAATATGCTGTTCTAACGTTATGCCATTACGATGGCTACAGTATCGTATTACTTACTTATCTTACCTAAATTTTTGATTCTGATTTTGTTTTAAATATACGCATACGCTGCCAAAGTACTTAATTAAGAGAATATTAAATCTTGATTCTGATAATTAGCACATATACCTAGAGGATAAGCAAGCAACAATACTCATATCGGGGGCTCTATCCATAATACATTTTCACGTTCTTGGACTGCTCTGATATATTCTTTGATTAATTGATATGCCCTTTGGTCTTGATCAATCGCCATATATGAAATTTTTATTTTTGTAGCCTTGGAAGATAAAAAATTTATAGATTCCTGCGATCGTTAGTTGATTTAATCGACGACATGAATAGCTTCCTCAAAATGGAGGGAGTTGCGCCTAGGCGGCTATGCTACTCGCAGATCAATCCTTCTGCCGCCAGGCTACTAACTCCCTAGCTTCTAGCCTACTGTTACCACATCGCTCTGGCCCAAAATCTGGTAAGCTCCTTGTCCGACATCGGTGATCGCGGAGTAGAACATTCTGAAGTCGTATTGCCCTGCGTCATAAGGAAGCTTCCAAGTCATTCTTCCGCAGCTCCTGCTGCCAAGGGATCTTGTTTCAATGGGGAACTTGTCAGGCCTAGTCATTCCATACATTCCAATGACACCTGATCCTGATGCCGGTGCACCCCAATAGGTTACAGTGACTGTACCTCCGGGCGCAACATGAGTTGGTGTGGCCTCGACCTTGGTGCCATTATAGGCTCTGACTGTCACACTGTTGCTGGCGGCCAGTCGGGTGTAACTATTATTCTCGAACATCCTGAAGTCATAACTGCCCGGATCGGGGGAGTCAAGGATCAATGTGCCGTTCTCTTTTCCATCCAGGTACTGGCGATTAATGTAACTGGTATCAGGTGATCCCGATCTGTACATGGCTATCCAGTCATTATCAAAACCTGGGGCTCCTGCGTAAGCGACTGTAATCTGCTCACAAGTATACACCGGGCTAGGAGTGGCGGAAATCGTTGGGATTTTGACCATGAAATTCAAAGAGGCCATCTCCTCGCCGCTGGTAGCATCGTACAATCGAAGATCGTATGCGCCGCTGTCGGCTGGAGCCCGTAGATTCAATATGCCTGATGAGCCTACAAACTTCTGATAGGTCAGCGCCATTTCCTGGCTGGCGCTTCCTCTGGGCTGATCCGCCTTTATAACACCCACCCAGCCCGAGAAGTTTCTTGGAGCCTGATATATTACATTGATATCCGCGCCGGGCAGGAAGGTTTTATGGTCTATCTTCAGCTCTGAGCCCATCAATCCCTTTGACTTGTAGCTGAGTATGGCGTCAGGAGAGGCTTTCGGCAGTGAATCTACGTTGTGTCCTCCCGGAATGCTATAACTATTATCACAGATGCCATTTCTGTTGCGATCAGTGCAGCCTTGTTCATAGGCATCATAGTTGCTATAATGGTTGCCTGCCTTGCCGTTATCCCACTGGTTGTTGCCATCGTCGAAGGCACTCTGGCCGTTGTTCTGAAGATTGTTCTGATAGATGATGTTGACGTTGGGTGATGAGCCTGTGCTGTTCTGGTCGATATTGTAGGTCGTCAGTTTGCTGATGGCGCTGTATTTAATTGATACACCCTTGCCATGTGGGGTGATACTCTCGCTTATGTTATTGCTCGAAACATTTATGCCCAACTTGTTCCTGGTCAGATTGTTGGACTTGATGGTATTGCCGGTAGAGGTTTCAATAGTGATGCCGTTCCAGTTCATGCTGACATTGTTGTCCCAGATCAGATTGTTGTTGGAATGAACCAGCAAAATTCCGCCTTTTTTGTTTCCTACCATTGCATTCGAAAGTATAGTATTTTTGTCATTATGATATAGGATCATTCCGTAGTTATTATTTTTGATGACTGTGTTGTCTTTGATTATATTATCGCTGGAGAGCACCTTTATGCCGGCATCTCCGCCACCAATGCCGGATCCTGTAACTGTAAATCCGAGTAGAGTTGAACCACTTGCCGAGATGGTTATAGCGCTTCCAATGCCGCCTGCATCAATAATTGGATTACCCACCCCTTTAAGGGCGATAGGTTTGGTAATATTGATCCGCTCATGGAAGGTGCCGTTTTGCACCTCAATGATTTGGCCTGGATTGGCAGCGCTTATGGCTGACTGAATGCTATTTCCTGGTTTGACGGAGAATGTAGCGTCTGCGAAACCAGAAAGTATCATTGTTATGATCGCTAGAATTATAACAATGGATTTGCCCGATCTGGGGCTCAACCCGTTATGCATGTCAGTTAGACTATTCAAGGGGTATAAATGATGATCGCTAAGGAAAGAGGGGTATTTCCACACAACATGTGAGGATTGGCGGTGGTAAATATTGAATATCGGGCTGTCAAGGAAAAAGAGTTTTCCTGAAAACTCTAGAATCCAGTGAACCGGTTATTTTGCAGGCTTATATTCAGTAGCCCATCCCATACTGATCCAGTTCTTGGCTATACCCTCAGGAACATCTACAACCATTCCCGGATCGATGCTCTGAGTTGCGCCAGACGAGTCGGCGTAGTTGAACTTCTGAACGGACTTGACCTTCATGTTTCAATCTCCTTTTAAAATTCTGCGGCAAGACAAGCGATATTTTATAACATCAGCTTGTCAAATATAAGTATATATCATCTGGACTAAATAATTATTACGGTAAGTTGGATTAGATTCGGATAATCTGAAGCAAAACCCGCAAATCGTCATAGCTACTTCAGTCCTACAACCCTTAATATAATTTTAAAAGATGTAAACTATAATGTTCCATTGATATTGTAAAATGTACAATTGATAAATTGATAGCTAGATGGCTAGTACGCACAATGGAAGAAATTGTGATTGCCGTTTGAGAATACAGGAAATTCTTTATACTGTATTATGAGATATAGTATTGGAATCGAGATATTGAATGCTGACTTCAATTAAATATGGCGTAAGAAAGGAGAAATTGAATGAATGATTTTTCTGTTCTTGTAGGAGGCATAGCCGGAGACGGCATAAATGAGGCTGGACTGACCATCGGCCGTCTTTTCAACCAGCTTGGATACAGGGTCTACATGTATTATGACTACCCTTCCCTTGTCAGGGGCGGGCATAATTTCGTTATCGTAAGAGCTTCAAGCCATAAGATCGGGGTGCACAAAGATCGTGTTGATGCAATTCTTGCCTTGAATCAAGATACGATTAACATTCATAAATTCAGGCTCAAGGATGATGCCCTCATCATATATGATCAAGGGAAAGTGAAGCCTGAAGGCCTGAAGCAGACAATGCTTCCGCTACCTATTGAGAAAATATTGAAGGAAGAGGGCGGCCTTTCAGTCATGCGCAACACCTGCATTATAGGCGGGCTCTGCAAATCTCTGGGAATCGATTGGAGAGTACTTGAGCTGGTTCTTAAAAAGCATATACCCAAGAAGCTGGAAGAGAACTTGAGGATAGCCCGAAGAGGATACGATGTTGCCCAGAAACATGTCGAGATAAAAAAGCTGGACCAGCCAAGTTTGCCTGTTCTCACAGGAAACCATGCGATTGGACTCGGACTTATCAAGGGGGGATTGAATGCATATGTAGCATACCCCATGACACCATCTTCAAGCCTTCTCGAGTTTATGGCAGCTCTCGCAGAAGAGTTCGGTCTCAAGGTTATCCATCCTGAAAGCGAGATCGCTGTTATGCTCATGGCCTTAGGATTTGCATATGCTGGAGTCAAGACTGCAGTGGGAACTTCCGGCGGAGGCTTCTGTCTAATGACCGAGGGCCTGAGCCTGGCAGGGCAGGCAGAGCTGCCTGTCGTAATAATGATGGGACAAAGAACGGGTCCATCTACAGGTCTGCCGACATATACGGCTCAGAGCGATCTGCACTTCATACTCAACGCCGGCCAGGGCGAGTTTCCGCGGTTCGTTGTCTCACCTGGGGATGCAGATGATGCATACTATTGGTCGGGTGTTGCAATGAACATGGCATGGAAGTACCAGGTTCCTGCATTCATACTCTCTGATAAAATCGTATCCGAAGGGCTTTATAGCTTCGATATCGGAGCGGCGGGCGAACCGGATGAGGAGGCTCCTCTACTATGGAATGGCGAGGGCAAGTATGATAGATATAAATATACAGATACGGGCGTCTCGCCGCTTGCGTTCCCGCCTGCAAAGGATCAGGTGATAAAGATAGATAGCTATGTCCATGATGAGTATGGCATAACAACTGAGGACCCCAAAATCACGAGCGACCTCGTAGATAAGCGGAGGCTCAAGGGAATATCCATGTCAAAGGATTTGGATAACTATGAGACTGTAAAGGTTTACGGCGAGGGAAAGACGGCATTATTATGCTGGGGCTCAAACAAAGGAGTCTGCATGGAGGCTGCCGAGAAGTTCGGCATGAAGGCAATCCAAGTATTGGTGTTATCTCCATTTCCCTTGAAAAAGCTGAAAGAGGCATTGAGGTCTGTCGAGAGGACGATATGCGTAGAATGCAACTCAACAGGTCAGCTTGCAAGGCTCCTCATGCAATATGGAATCCGTACTGATGATAAAATACTGAAGTATGACGGCAGGCCTTTCTCATTGGACGACCTTGAGGCAGAGCTTGGGAAGGTGGCAGCATGAGTTCTAAAGATATGAATCCTAAAGATATAACAACCTATGCCAAGAACCAGTGGTGCCCCGGCTGTGCGAACTTCGGCATCCTGAATGCAATGAAATCTCTGCTCAAGGAGATGAGCGATGAAGGCTTTCCACTGGAGAATGTTGTCATAGTATCTGGAATCGGCCAGCATGCGAAGATTGCAGATTATCTGAACGTAAACAGCTTTTATTCGATACATGGAAGAACGCTGCCTGCAGCAACAGCCATTAAGCTAGCGAATCCTGAGCTTAAGGTGATATGCTTCTCAGGTGATGGCGATTCGCTGGCAGAGGGCCTGGATCATCTCGTATTTGCCGCAAAGAGGAACATCGATCTGACATTGGTTCTACATGATAACCGCGTTTACGGCCTGACTACAGGCCAGTACACGCCAACATCTCCTATGGGCTTTAGAGGAAAATCGACTCCGAAGGGAACTGAGGAGTATCCTATGAATCCTCTGGAGATAATGCTTGCAAGCGGTGCATCTTTCATAGCTAGGGCTTATCCTGGCAGGATGGAGCATTTCAAGAGATTGCTCAAGGATGCTATAATGCATAAAGGATTCTCCTTCGTGGATGTTCTTCAGGTTTGTGTGACCTACAACAACCTTTATGACTTCTATAACAAGCGCATTTACGAGGTTAAGGACAATGATCCCAGCAACTTCGATGAAGCACTCAAGATAATAAGGTCGTGGGATTACAACTCTGATGCGCCTGTGGCCATTGGAAAGTTCTATGAAAAGGATATGCCCAGGTTCGATGAGATGTTTCCCGGATACAAGCCGCATAAAGTGGACAGGGAGGCGGGACTGAGGCGGGTTCTGGAGAACTTCATCTAAGACGAAAGTGATCGATGAATTATTAATATAAAGTTTTAGATCAAAATAGAAAAGACGCCAGATATGGCTATTCGAGCCATATCTGGCTATATTAAGTCCTTGCATCCTAAGTATATTCATATCCTTGGCATCAACTCTCTACTGATTTCGCCACATCCCTATAGATAGGCTTCTCTGGCACTAGGTATATCGTCCAGAAGGCCAGAAGTGTAGTTATCACCTTGACGATTATATTTGTGCCGAACATCTGCATCATCGCGTCTACGCCGACAATCCCTGTGAAGGCTATCAAAGGGAAGAGAATGCTATCGACTGGAATTGAGAACGCATTGGAGACGAAGACCCTTGTCCACTCGGGTTTATCCTTTCCTATTCCCGAGGTCCACTGATGATATACCTGGGTATCCACAAGCTCTGCAATCACCATAGTTATTATCGAACCTATGACTATTCTAAGCTGGAGTGAAAATATGGCCTGCCACCATACACCGCCTGAGGTATCAATTATGCCAAAGAGAAATTGCCATGCAGCTTGCCCTCCCTTATCGGCCCATCCGGACTGCGCAGGCATGAGAACCACAAGCTGAAAGTAAAGGGCTGCAATAAGATTTATTATAGCGCTCATCCATATAGTAGTAACAGCAGCCTTCTTTCCCAGCTGTTTATGTATAAGATCCCTCCAGGTGAATGTGAGAGAGTAAATGAACCCCGCATCCATTACAAAATTTCCGAAGTATGTGACCTTTGTTGCTGCAATATTTCCCGCAAAGGAGAAGAATATGTAGAGACCGCAGATGATTATTGTAACTTGAGTTTTATCCAGCTCAAATTTGTATAGAAATTTGTGTACCTTATCATTTAAGCTGTAGGCCTCATCTCTGCTATATTTGGGCTCATCAACCATAACTGAACTATCCTCACGATTCAACCTTTCAGACATTTATATTCAGCCATTTATCCTTCAATTCAGTAAATGTGCCTTGCTTTATGCTCTCCCTTATCATCTCCATAAGCCTGAGCATGAAATAGAGATTATGAATGGATGCCAATCGGAAGTAAGTCAGCTCTTTGGCAGCATAAAGGTGCCTCAGATATGCTCTGGAGTATCTGAGACATGTGGGACATCTGCACGCAGGATCTATGGGCTTCAAGTCCTCTTTATGCCTATTGGCCTTTATATCTATCCTGAACTTATTCTCAATGCATCCGCCTGATTCTGGGGATATATACAGGCTTCCTCTCCTGGCAATCCTTGTGGGCGAGACACAGTCAAAGGTATCTATCCCGCGCTCTATGCACTCGAAGACATCGTCGATCTCGCCTATTCCAAGAAGATGTCTTGGCCTGGTGTCAAGCTTTGGAATCACCCAATCCAGAACCTGATGCATATCCTTCTTGCAGTTGCCTAAGGAGCCGCCGATGGCGATGCCGTCGAAGGGAAGCGACTTGATGAACTCGGTGCTCTCAGCCCTCAAATCCTCGAACCAGCCGCCCTGAATTATGCCGTAAATTGCCTGACTATTATCGTGGTATTCCAGAGAGGATCTTGCCCACTCATGGGTTCGCTCCATTGCCTTTTTAGTATAACTATAGTCCGAGAGCGGGGAAGTACACTCATCGAAGGCCATTATTATATCCGAGCCTAAGTTAGACTGAATTTCCATGGATCTCTTCGCATTCAAGAAATGCCATGCTCCATCATAAAGGGATTTGAAAGAGATGCCTTCGTCTGTGATCTTTGTCAGGTTCTCCTTAGGCACATCGGCGTTTCTTCCTCTGGGAAATACGCCTCCAATTTTATTTAAATTATGTTCCCTTCCGTATCCTAGAGAAAATGCTTGAAATCCGCCCGAATCTGAAAAGATGGGCCTGCCAAACCCCATAAACCTGTGTAAGCCGCCCAATCTTCTTACAACCTCATCTCCCGGCTTCAAGTGAAGATGATATGTATTTGCAAGTGTGCATTGCACACCGAGAGCATCCAAATCATCCGATCCAAGGGAGCGAACTGAGGCCAGGGTTGCGACAGGCACGAAATAAGGCGTCTCTATGCTACCGTGCCTGGTTTTTATTATTCCTGATCTAGCTCGAGTTCCATCCTCTTCACAGATGATGCTGAAAGAGAAATCGTTTTCTTGAGTTCTCTCATATGGATGTGTATTGTGACTATGACACGTACATTGGTCTGACATTATAAGCATGTCTCCGCAAGGCGATTCCTGGACAATATGCCCTGCTTTGCAAATCCTCTGCAGTGGGCCGCCATATATCCTTTTCCCCTTCTGATTTTAAACTACGGGCTTGGAAGCCTTCCATAGAGATTTGGTCCATTTGGACATATGAGCATAAATTCCTCTCTATTTAAGAGGTCTAGCTGGGAGGCCTATAGTGGCCCGGCAAATTATATAACATGTCCTAACATTTCCTGCTGCATTTAACAGAGGAGTTTAACCGTGGATCTGAAGCTGATCTTGAGAATGTTTAGGGATACGCTCTCAAATTGGAATGAAGACAATGCCTTAAGGCTCGCTGCGGCCTTAGCCTACTATACCATATTCTCGCTTGCCCCACTGCTTGTGATAGTAATAGGCATAGCGGGCATAGCCTTTGGCCAGGAGGCCGCCAAAGGGCATATAGTCGCTCAGATCCGCGGTCTTGTCGGCGAGCAGAGCGCTCAGGCAATACAGGTCATAATAGAGAATGCAGGCAAATCAGGAGGAGGTCCATTTGCAACAATTATTGGTATTGCAGCTCTAATCGTCGGGGCAACTGGAATCTTCGGCCAACTCCAGGATGCGTTAAATACTATCTGGGATGTTAAGCCAAGGTCGGGTCGAGGCATCATAGGCATCGTCCGCGATCGTATTTTTTCATTCCTGCTGGTTCTTGGGCTGGGTTTTCTTCTGCTGATTTCGTTGATTATAAGCACAGGTCTGGCTATCTTGAATGCACACTTTGAAAGCATAATGAGAAGTTACACAGAACTGCAAACTACTAACTTCATTGTCTCATTTCTGGCGATAACATTTATCTTCGCTGTGATCTTCAAGATTGTCCCTGATATTGATATTTCTTGGAGGGATAGCTGGGTCGGAGCAATCGCAACATCGATACTCTTTACTATAGGCAAGTATCTTGTGAGTCTTTATTTAGGCTATAGCTCCATAGCGTCCGTCTATGGCGTCGCTGGATCGCTTATGGTCCTGCTGCTCTGGATCTTCTACTCTGCAAATATACTGTTATTAGGTGCAGAATTTACAAGGGTTTATGCAAACACTATGGGCTCTAGAATGGTTCCCAAAAAAGATGCTATGTTTGTCACGTTTGAGCGTAAGGCGCCGGATGGGACTCGAATGCCGCCATCGTTGGTAAGCGAAGCGCCTGGGGGAAAGGAGCATAGCGAAAAATGTGATACATCTAATAGAGGAATCCTGGATAAAGTTCTTTCTGTCATTTTTTACCCTTACACGCTGTGGCTAAGAAGAAAACAATAGCATACGATCTCTTAGATATAGTCGGATGATTAATTGCTTTGCCTGTAGTGTTCTCTAATATAAGAAAACGTCTTAAGCATAATTTTGTAATAACAGGAAAATCGAGAAGAGGCTAAGGGTTTTGAGGTCAAGAAGGCTCCATTAGCCTCAATATGTATATCCAATCTTAGGAATTATAGGACCTCAAACCTCAGCGAGTTTTTCAATGCCTACCTTCTTCACCTTTGGCTTCCAGATTTTATCTGGCATCCAGGCAGGTGCGCCCGCGGGCTTATCAACCTGGACCCTCTCGCCCTCGAACAGATGAACCTTCTTCGTGCCTCGCTCTCTGAGCCTTATATCTGTATAGCCTCTATTTGCAGCCTTCAATGCTGCCTGCCTAGGTGATTTACCAGTAAAAACGCCTATTTCGTTGCCTTGAGCATCCCTGAGGGCAAAGTTCCTAATCTCCTTATCAGCTATGTGGATCCCTCCTATCTAAGGATTGATTTTCAGTATTAAAAGATTTTTGATTAAAACATGTCTCTTCGATAAGCACTTTAGGAGATTACATTCTATTATGCAGCTGAATGCTGATTCATAAACACGTATCTAGCGCCTCATATCAGGGTGAACTTAATTAATTTCATTGCAATATATTTACATGTTATTATGATATTATTTATACTATGTTATTATGATAAAATAAGTTTATATTGAGTATATCTTGCACCTCTACAAGAAATTTGAGTTTGATCCGAGCCTAAAAGGAGAATAAATCAGATTCGGCGACAGGATATACTTAGTGCAGTCCTAAATAGGGTTTGATTAGTAAGCTGCCTGTATAGGGTTCGCGCACATCTGGCTAGGATATACAGGAATTTGATCTACTGATGCCATCTAAATTCGAAGCTTATTTTGTTGCTGTACAAGATCTGGGCCAAGAAAAAACGCTTTAAGAAGGTATAAGGCAGATTGATATTGATTTATTTGAGATGTTACCAAGAATCTGCTTGATTAGAGCTTGCTTTCAATTGTCTTTAACCTGTTATCAATCTCCTGCAGCTTTCTCTCGATCCTATCAAGAGATGCCTGGAGTGGGTTGAAGGGATTCACAGATGGCATTGGAGGATTTATCTCAGGCAACTCAGGTCGTTCGGGGACGATCAGATTATCTCCAAGGTTGGGCAGACCTGGACCAGGTTCTCTTTTAGGGAACATAATTATTACTACAACTCCAAATTATTTATAACCACTGTCTAATCATTGCTGTTGTACCCCAGCTCCTTAGCTTTCGAGAAGGCTGCATCTGCTTCAGAGTTATTTCCAAGATCCTTGAGGGCCTGGCCTTTATTGTCCCAAGCTTCCGCGAATTTTGGATTTAGCTTTATAGCCATATCAAATGCCTTCACGGCTTCACTAAATTTGCCCTGGCTGCCAAGAGCGTTGCCTTTGTTGAACCAGGCATCTGCATATTGCGAGTTAATATCTATGGCCTTATCAAATGCCTTAATGGCATCATCGTATTTACCCTCCTGCATGAGAGTAATGCCTTCATAGCTATACGATTCTGCATCTCGCGGATTGATGTTGAGGGCCTTTTCATAGGCTTTGATCGCCTCATCATATCTGCCTAGGTTATCAAGTGCATTGCCTTTATTCTTCCAGGTAGATGCATCCGATGGATCTAGTTCGATTGATCTATCGAAAACCTGGACTGCTTCATCGTACTTGCCTAGGCCAATAAGGGCAACGCCTTTGCCGTTCCAGAAGTCAGCATCCTGTGGACTGATGTTGATAGCCTTATCGCATGCTGAAACTGCATCATCGTACTTGCCTAAGCCTTTGGCAAGAGCTAGCCCTTTGTTATTCCAGGCATCAGCGTAGTCAGGGTCTATCGTAGTCGCCTTATCAAAGCATTCAATAGCCTCGTTATATTTGCCCAGGCCTACAAGGGCAATGCCTTTAGCGGCCAATGCTCCCGTAAACTGCGGATTCATATCAATAGCACTATTATATGCTTGGATCGCATTCTCATAAGATCGATTGTCCAAAAAATCATTTCCTTTTTCAAACCAGTAGCTAGCGGTATTTTTTTCCCCTAGTGCAGGCATACATAACAAACTAGGTATTATCAAAATAAACGTTAAAGAAGCAACTACAAACCACTCCCTGATCGGTTTCATCATAGCTAAATAATAGATATACCTTAAGAAAAAGTTTTTGCATGCAGAAAGAGCCTTCAAAGAAATATTACATGTGCTTCTGTACAAATGTATATATAAAATAGAGAGAGCCGCCTAATATCCGGCTCTGAAACTGTATTGCGGCGTTGGACCAGCTCTAAAGCTATATGCTGGTTTGGGTCCTGCACTAAAGCTGTATGCAGGTTTCGGTCCTACACTGATGCTATAAGCTGGCTTGGGTCCGATTGAGAAGGAATATCTCTTTCTCTGCGGCTGGATGATTATCAAGCCTGATTGGTGTGCCGGAACTGTTATTTGAAGCAAATTATTGGCCTTTGCAATCATCAAGTTGCCATATTGGACCTGGGCACACTGCACATTCCAGATGCTTAACCCGGGATTCACTGTGACCGTATATGAAGCACTATTCGGGTTCGCAACAAGAATGTATGAGGTGCCGCCATAGAGCAGCCCCCGTGTAAGAATGTTCTCATTTGAAGACTGCAGATCGAAATCAGTCCCCTGGATGCCATCGCTGGTTAGCCGACCATTGCTGTCCTGTCTCACCATTGATTCTTCCAAGAATGAGCTATATTCGGTAGGTGTCTCCTTTGCCTGAGGCTTCGGCTGGAGATTATAGCTTTCCTGCTGGCCTTCAGACTGCTGATAACCTTGAGATCCGTAATTATAGGTCGACTGCTGGTAATTCGACTGCTGATAATTTGATTGCTGATAATTCTGCTGTACATAGCTTGGCTGAGGATTACCCGGCTGCTGATATTCTGGCTGCACATTGGATAATTGATTCGATCCTGTCACATCGATAACTATTGAGTTGCTCATTTGATCGTCTTTTGAGAAGAACAGTTTGTGCTGACCAACTGTATCTAAATTAATGCCTAACTGGCTGTATGGGAAGAAGTAATAGTAGTTCTTGATCGTATGGCCATCTGGATATGTCTCATACAGATAACCATTGCCTCCTGTAGGAGTGGATGCAATGAGCGATACTGAGGTCCCTTCCGGAGCTGTTGCATATTGGCTCCAGCTAGGGGTTCCCTGAACCCATAAGAAGTTGCCTTCTTCCTGCTCGGCATAGGTTTGATACTGGTTGTAAGGCACTGCCTGTTCTTGATCGCGGAAATATAAATATGCGGGCGGATTGCTTTGGATATCATATTCTTTGGGATTTGTTATATGAGTATATGATGAGGCTCCTGAAATCATCTTCGTCTGATAGTTCTGAGCGTATTGAGGATATTGAGCGTATTGCGTGGCCGAGTTCTGAGTAGCCTCTGTGGAAACGGCGCTTTGATATGCATTCGGCGTATTAGCCGATGTAGACGATGGCTTCGGCTCTACATGAATCATAGAGCGCATAAATGGGTGAATATTGCAGTGATAGGGATAGTCCCCCGGAGTGTCAAAAAGACGGCTGTAATGTCCGCCGGGAGCAATATATCCGGAATGGAATGCGCTGTCATCACTGGTTACTGTGTGATCGGTAGTATCATCATTCGTCCAAATCACGGTTGTACCTGCCGGGATAGAAATTATATCCGGCTGAAAAGAATTATCGCTGATTTCGACTCTGGTCGTCGGTTGTGCTTGAACGTTAGCACCCATTGCGCATGCTAAAATAATCAAAACATATAAGGCCAAAAAGGATTTGTGTTTTCTCATAATCCACTCCTACTATCGATTCAATTTCTAGGGTTCTCTACTTCTATAATTTTCTTCACTCTAAACTATATATATTATTGCTTTCAATTGACGAATCCAATATCGTAAGAATATCAGCCGATCTTAATGGATGCCCTTTAGGACCTTATGCTATCTTGAGTTAGCCAATTTAAATCTTGAAGTAGAATCACCGAAATTAGAACGAACTGGCGAAGTGCATCCTGCCGACGCTAAAATATTATAGCGTGTTCAATAGATAGCATGATGATCGCAGGAATATCAATATATCAAAATGCTGGGGCATGCGGAAGCATTAATGAGAATTGGGGAAGGCAAAAGTCTGATTATACGTCTTGGCACGGAGACTAGCAATAAGGAGGCAAGGCGAATAGGATCGACTTTTGCCACTTATCATATACGTCAATAGTCGTAATAAATGTTTCGATAGAGATGATTAAATTCCTCTGCGAGCATCGGAGACCATTTACCCTTTTCTGAGTTCGGAAATAGCTGCTAACGACCAAGTTATAGATGACAAACCTTTTAAGATAGCGTATCTTAGACCCTCCAAAATGGGGATATGCGCTTGAAAGATGGTCTAGTGAATAAACTAATATATTTTTTCGAACGCCCTGAAGCAATCAGTGAATGCACAGGCGCAATTCGCCTGTAGCCATATATATAGGCAAATCTATGAAGGAACAGTAATGGCTCTTCATGTTTTCTATCATTCAGCAGATTTCGATGGATACTGCTCGGGTGCTATAGTCAAGCACCGTTTTCCAGAGGCAGAGCTCCATCCAATTAATTATAACCAACCATTTCCATGGGAGACTATCGAGCCAGAAGATACAATCTATGTGGTGGATTTTGGCCTGCAGCCATTTGAACAGATGATAAGGCTCAATCAATCCTGTAAATTGGTCTGGATCGATCACCATATAAGTGCTATTGAGGCTTGGGGAGCATCAGGCGAGACTATACTTGGAAAACGAGAGATAGGCAAAGGAGCATGTGAGCTTGCCTGGGAGTACCTATATCCAAACGTTGAGATGCCGAGGTTTATCTATCTTTTAGGCCGCTATGATGTTTGGGACCATAGCGATCAAGTCCAATGGGATAACGAGATATTACCATTCCAATACGGACTGCGGCTAGAAAACACTGATCCACTTAAGAATTGGGAATTTTGGAATAATCTCTTCATAGCAGATCGTACCTTTTATGAAAATACGATTGGCCGAGGCAAAATGATCCTTTCTTACGTCGCACAGACAAGTGCCAGATATATGCACTCCCATGCGTATGAGATCCAGTTTGAAGGTCTTCGAACGCTAGCAGTGAACGTAGGCAATGTCTCATCCAAGTTCTTCGAGAGCATGTATGATCCTGCTAAACACGACCTCGTGATAGCCTACAGCTATATTCGTGGTCAGTTTTGGGGAATTACCCTCTATAGCGATAAGCTGGAGGTTAACTGTGCTGTCTTGGCGAAGAAATATGGCGGAGGAGGCCATAAAGGAGCAGCTGGGTTTTCGTGTAAAGATTTTCCATTTTGAGAAAAGTAGAGCTGTTCATAAAGAGATAAACTGGTATACATAGATTTTTTATTATCATTTATGACAACGAAACTGGTCGGCTACATATTTATATAAACAGAATTGATCTAGATAAGTTATTGAAGCCATGTCGTTAGTCCCGGAATAATAGTAGTAAACTATGAATAGTAGAGATACTACTAAAAAACTATGAATAGTAGAGATACTACTAAATATAATATTTTAAGAAATGTGGGCCATGGCAGGATAATAGTATGACTGATGCTATTTCCCAACAGAGGATTGATGAAATCTTCCAGCGTATGGATGATTTAAAGCTAAAGGATGCTGATGTTCAAGGCAGCTTTATTGGTATCTTGCCAGATGTTTTGAAAGAGCTTCGAACCCGATTGGAAGATTTATCATCAACTGTGAAAATACTCAAGAATTCAGAGGAGCGCTATAAGTCTCTGTTTAATGGAATGGCTGAGGGCTTTGCTCTTCACGAGATTATATGTGATGAAAAAGGTCAGCCATATGATTACAGGTTCCTGGATATAAATCCCTCATTTGAACAGATTATAGGTCTTAAGCGTGAGGATGTTGTAGGCAAATTTAAGAGCGAAATATTACCTGATAACGATCCATATTGGACCCGAGTATATGGCAATATTGCTCTTGCAGGCATGCCGATTCATTTTGAAATCCATTCTTCGGTGCTCAATAGGGATTGCGAAATATCCGCTTATCGCCCTGCCCCGAGCCAGCTTGCGTTGATATTCACTGATATCACAAAGCATAAGCAGATGGATGAGGCACTCCGTGAGGCCAAGGATGCCCTAGAGCAGCGGCTCATGGAGAGGACGGAGGAACTTAAGGAGGCTGATCGGACACTACAGGCTGAGGCATTAGGGCGGAGGAGAACAGAGGATGATCTGTTGAAGGCCAATGAACGCTTAGAAAAAATCAATCTTAAGCTTGTACTGGAGATCAAGAAGCGTACGAAAGCGGAGGCAGAACTCCTTAAGGCCAAGGAATCTGCCGAGGCTGCAGGTAGGGCTAAGTCGGAGTTTCTGGCAACCATGAGCCACGAAATTAGAACTCCCATGAACGCAGTTATAGGGATGACCAGCCTTCTCATGGAGACAAATTTAGATCAGGAGCAAAAAGAATTTGTCGAGACGATTAGGAACAGCGGCCAAGCCCTGCTCGCTATAATAAACGATATCCTTGACTTCTCCAGAATAGAGGTCGAAAAGCTTGAACTTGAGTGTGAGCCCTTCAGCATCCGATCCTGCATTGAGGAGTCTCTTGATCTGATCTCTCCATGTGGCTCTGAGAAGGGTTTAGAACTCTCCTTCAAGGAAGTTGGATATATCCCAGAGATCTTAGCTGGAGACGCATCAAGGATACGTCAGGTTTTGGTCAATTTACTCAGCAACGCTGTGAAGTTTACAGATAAGGGAAAGATAGCGGTCTCTATTCAGGCCGATCAGCGCGAGGACGAAAGCTATGAGATACTATTCTCTGTAAAGGATACCGGCATAGGCATATCTCGGGATATCCTTGGCGGATTATTTCAGCCTTTTTCGCAAGCCGATGCGTCCACCTCCCGGAAGTACGGAGGGACTGGCTTAGGGCTCGCAATAAGCAAGAAACTTGTGGAACTCATGGGCGGGAGGATCTGGGCGGAGAGCGAGGAAGGTGAGGGCAGTATCTTCTACTTCACGATTTCTACTTATGTGCCTGATCATCCTTCCAAGAAAGTGAAGCCTTCTATCGTATATTTAAGCGAAGCTAAGGCATGTAAAGACTTACGTATACTCCTGGCAGAAGATAACCTAGTAAATCAAAGGATGGCTCTGCTCATGCTTAAGAAGCTGGGATATAAAGCCGATCCTGTGGCTGATGGCCAGGAGGTTCTCCAGGCACTGGAGCGCCAGCCCTATGATATTATCCTTATGGATGTTCAAATGCCAGAGATGGATGGCATAGAGGCCACAAAAGAGATACGTAGGCGCTGGCCCGATGGTGGACCGAAGATTATAGCTGTCACTGCTCATGCTCTTAAAGGCGATAGGGAGCGATGCTTGGAGTCGGGAATGGATGAATATATCAGCAAGCCCGTGCAGATTGGGGAGCTGGCGAAGGTGCTGAAAAAATATACGAGTGTTTAATAATTTTTAAATAGATTAGATTCCCATATTGCTTAGGTGTTTTATACGAATACCAAAATTATCTTAACAGTGCTGATGGTATCTGTTGTTCTAGCAGCAACTGCATCAGCCCAAGTAGTAAATCAGGGCATCACACAAAATGCGAATCAGTTCGCTGGGGCGACTGGCGGTGCAAATATCAATCAGAACATAAACCAGAGAGCCAATCAGCTGGCCTTTGGGCACAACAATACGACCGCTAACCAGACTCTGAATCAAAATGCAAGGCAAATAGCTATCGGCGCTGGCAATGTCGGACAGAATATAGGCCAGACCGGTACCCAATTTGCAGCTGGTGGTAATGCCAATCAGAACATTAGCCAGAATCTTAACCAGAATGCCAATCAGACCGCGATCTCAGATGTCCGGAACTACTATACTGTAAGCCAGAAATCTGAGCTGACAACTGAAGAAAGAACAGTCATAAACAGCAGAGCTGAGAATTTCCTAGTTCTATATCCGCAATACAGGGCGTTCATTATGCCTATATACGATTTCCAGACAATTGTAACTCAAGGCATTGGAAATGTCATCGTCCTGGATGTCAGCCCTAGTGGAACTGCTATCATACCTGTTGGATACGGTAACGTCATTCGAATACCCCTTGCTAATCTGGCCAATAATATCGCAAGCATTCCTATAGGCTCGACGGTAGCTGTAATAAGCGATAACGACATCAACTCCGCCGTGGCAATGACTTTATTGAGGATGTACGGCTATAATGCCTGGATACTTCCTGTGGGCGTCTGTGACACACAGGGCATAGCCTACGGTGTACCCGCAACCTACAGTACACCCTATACTGGCACAGCTGTTTCATCCAGCCTGACATCCCAGAGCCAGACTGTCGGAGGTGTGACCACTGGGCAGACTACTGGAGCATACAGTAGCACAAACTACTAGACTAACAATTAAGGCGCTGGTCTCAGATAGAGGCCAGCCTCAATTTTCGAGACTAAGATTCGATTTTATTCGATATCTATCCAATGGCACCTTCGGCTGCTTACCATTTGATTTATAAGTTATCATTATCAGTTCGAGGGTTAGCATGCTAATTGTTTAAGAGAAATATGATATGTAACTAAAAGATATAACGAAATATAAAAATTATCGATAAGGTTTAGGTAACTGGAACTCTGACTGTCCTAATATTTCCTCTAATGTTGTTTTCAGTATCTGGAGTTCTTCCTGTCATACCATGGGCTTGCTCCTGGTGCATTTGCGCGTGCTCTATAACTTCATCTTCGCTCTTTGCACGCACCGAAAAGCCGCATTCTTTATTCTGATATACCTCTCTGCAGATATATTCTCTATACTCCTCTTCCGCCTTGATATCCGTATCGCTTTGACTTGCCATAAATATAATTGTCTCTTCTAGGCTTAAAAACATTACTAAAAAATGTTACATGTTGTATAGATAGCGTTTGAAATCTGCTAATAATGCCATCGTTTGGTATATATAATAATCATCGAGGCGCTTCTGTTGGCGCTAACCATTCCTATGAGAATATGATCGATGATCTTATTCATTTGATAACGGGTATATCCATAATTACTTCATTGAATCGAAAGTTATTTTATAAAGCCATTGGTGCTATAAATGATATAGTTGAATTTGTATCAATGACATTGTCGCCCTTAGATTAATTCATTGTAGCATGGTCTTCAGCTGAACCAAGCAACGTGTCGAGCGATTGTAAGCGCATGCAAATTGTGTGGCATACCGCAGAGATATAGCAGATCTTATGATAAGGATTGGCTGGAAATATCCCATATTAGAAATATACAATACGGTGCACATGCGCCAACAGCGTGCCCTTTTGGCAATCCCTTGCTGGCTTATAGGTAAATGTGTTCAGACCGTTAATCCCCCCATCACCAGATATACAGACTTTCGTCTGACTTACGCTTCCTGACTATCTCATTTAGAACCTTGACCGCATCGATCAATGTCTCTCTGACGACAACAGGGTGACCCTGGATCCTTACCCAGACCCTACGTACGCCGACGTTGTTGGAGAACTCGACATCAGCAGACTCATCTGCACACCATTGTACGGCTTGTTCAGTAGTATCTATATGGGCCATTTCCTTATAACACCTCTTGATCTCGCTCGCCATATCGATCCCCTCCAGGCGCTTTATTTTACATAAGATGCACGTTACTGGGGACATGCCTTGGAGCCATATTAGAAAAAGCTTTTCAGGCAAAGGAAAATTTTCCTGTCCAATCCCAGCATGAGCATCACTTAAATCAATACCATAACGTTTCGGAAAATGAATCCAGAACTATATTAGAGTATCGGGCAAAATAAGCTATGCCCGGCAAACGATCTATGAAATGGGCTTATTTTTGAATGTAAGTAGAATATGACAGCTTAATCAAAGGTTTTTAAGCTGCAACTATGATCATAATATATAAATTAGAATCTAAAGCATAATTTGGGCGCTTTTATCATATTGCGAATTAAGAAGTGTGCATCAGCTGTACGCCAGCTATGAGGCGCACGTACGAGGATTAAAAAGGATATGCCGCTTACTGCGGCAACAGAATCATCGATGGCCTGCTCCACAGCAGCGATCCGTTATCTCCTTTGAGCGCCTCAACGCTAGCGGCTTCTTTGCCGGAGCCACCGAATTTGTATATGATGAAATCCTTGATCCCATCACCAGTAAGATCAGGAACTGTAGAGGCGATTGCAACTGAGCCGTTATAAAGCCTCTGCCAGAGCATCACTCCGTCCGACCCTCTGAGAAGGGAGATGCTTGTATTTGTGCTATTTATGCTGTTTGAGCTGTTTCTTTCAGGGCGCATCTCATAGACAACAATATCCGAGAGGCCATCTCCAGTCACATCCTCATTGGGAATCGCGAGTGCCAAATTGTTGAATTTCTTATGCCATAGCTCTGAGCGGTCCAAGCTTCTCAAAGCACTTATGTCCGTTGATACCGAGCTGTTCTTCTCATCGATATTATACGCCGCTATTATGCTATCATGGCTCGCATTTCCTGTGAGATTGCATGCAGGGTACTCAATAGCTATCGCCCCTTGGAAGATCCTGGAATCGATCTCTGTTCCATTGGCGGCTAGAATTGAGCTTATTTTAGTCACAGCGGTTTTATTCGCAGGATCTATTCCAAAGAGATGTTCCAGAAGCATTGTCTTGTTCAGCGGATATGCTATAGTTGCAGCCAGGAAGTTTTGCCTTCTCCAGATCTCTGTGCCGTTACTGCCGTCCAGAACAAGCAACTCGCTATAAGGTATGAAGCTCATGCCTGTCAGAGCCACGTCAACTACAACATCGCTGCTGCCATCTCCATTAGGATCATCCACCGGGAAGGCGTAGGCAATCGCTTCAGGGAAATCTTTCTTCCACAGCAAACTGCCATCGGATCCCTTCAGGGCAGAGATCTCAGAGGCAATCGTGCCTTTCGTATCGTTATTCGTTATTTTTAGCATAAGGAAATCCCACGCTCGGCCGCCGCTCAAATTACGGACAGGTATCGCCATACTGAAAGACTGATTTTTCGCGGCACTAATGGCCGTATCATTAACGGTGAGATTCCTCACGTTGTACGATATATTCCCAGCCAAATTCATCAAGGCATCTTTGCCTAGATCTTGTGAGACGGTCGATCCATTTGCCAATAGTGATATTAGCAATAAACAGACGAAAGCCAAAGATATCGCAAATAGCTTCACATGGGTCCCTCCAGACATTGGCATTAAATCGAGATACAGCAATATTAACTTATCTCTAGGGTCTCTCATATTGCTTTGCCACTTGGATGGCACTATCTCAAATTGCATTAAAGATGCACTATAATAATACAAAGGATAATATATCTTATAACCAAGTGAAACTACGAATAAGCATCAGGCTAAAGTTGTTTTCGCCGACTTTCTGATAACCAACGAAATCAAATAGCGAAATAGTCCACGATAACCAAAAAAAATCGGATCATTTCGATCCGATCATACTTTGAGCGTGTAGCTATTCCCGCAGCTATAGAGCTTGGTCTGAGAATAGCTGAAGCCATTACTGTATACCCTTATGGTATGCGGTTGATTTCCAGATACAGTGAAGCTGAATGTGCCATCGCGCGGGTTGCCTTGGCCGTCTCCTCCAACATAGTTATCATCCACATAAACCGAATATCCTCTAATCGAGTTGGATGTAACGGTTATTTTGGCGTTGCATCCTGGGGATGGCGGATAGGGCGACGGTGGATACGGTGATGGCGGATACGGTGACAGTGGTGTTGGAGTTGGGTTGGACGATCCATAGACGTAAATGTATATGTAATTGCTCCAGCCGCTGCAATAGTACTGCAGTGTATGCCATCCGGCGGCATCTCCGTTAAACCACATCTTCTGCCAGCCTGGATTCCGTATATTGGTCAGGTACTGGCTAACTAACCGTCCGCTTGGATACCATTCATAGCTATACAGCTGTCCAGTGCCCTGCACGTTTAGCCATAAGGGGAGCCACTGACCGTAATAACAGCTGGCCACAGTAGATGGTGTGTAGGGAACATAGAATTTGTTGGGTGACGAGGTCCCAGGCGGGACTATTATGGCGGTCAGTGTTGGTGACGTTGATACAGATCTAGCTGAGGAACCTGTGGCGCGGGCTGATGATTCGCTTGTAGCGATCAAAGTTTGTGTGCTTTCGGAGGTCGGCGGGGCTTGAGTGCTGGACGCGGGTGTTGGGATCTGAATTCCTAAAGACTCCGGGCTTGGGGGTTTAGCTTGTGGAGTTGGCTGAGCCCATGCGCTGACTGTGAGGAGCACAATCAGGATTGCCAGTGCTAATATCTTTTTCATTTTTCCACCTATTAAAGCTGACTTTGCGCTCATGTTACTCGAACCCCATTGGTGAATTCTGAATGATTCCGTTGGTCAGAGAATCAGCCATAATGTTGGTCTGCTCTTCCAGCAGATCAAATGTGTCAATTGAGGCATTGTAATCTTTGTTAGCCAGCTCAGTGGTCTCGTTTCTGGTGAGATTCAGATAATTATGCCACATAGCCTTTCTGTCATCGATGGGGAGCTTGGCAACAGTTGTGTTCTCGAAAGAGGCAATGCTATCAGCATTTTCAAACAAGCTTTTGTTTGCATTTTCGAGAGCAGATTGGTTTTTATTCCCCGCGGCAGTGGCAAGATCAATTGTGATCTGAGTATTCTTTTCGATCAGATCTCCGTATCTGGTTGCTGTCTCATTCCCCAGATAAGGACTGAGCGTAGTTTCCATATCCTGGTAATTTCTCATTAATCTGTTCTGAACCGATACTCTGTTATCGCAGCCCTGGATTATGCTGACCATAGCCATCCTGGTCCAGAACACATTTTCCAGCCACAGAGTCCTCATTTGCAGCCATAAACTCTCTTCTTTTGCAGTCACGGTTTGATTGGATTGATTGAGCTGTCCAACTAAATCCGGCGCTAGTTGTTCGGATGAATTCCCACCAACGGCAGCGAGAGTGGGTATCTCTAGAAGGGATAGTACTAACAGAGATAGTACCAACAATGTTAATACAGCAATCCTTTGCATAACATACAATAATTGTAGTAATAGTATTTAGCATCATCGATCTCTAGAGCATCCGGTTTGGGATTGGATCAATCACTAAGGAATTGGCAAGATCCAACTCCATTTCGCAAAGGTCACGCTGCCCTATTTGTATGATTTATACCAGCGCTCGTACTCCTTGTGACTGGCGAAGCAGTGTAGCACATAGATTTGTTCTCCTTTGATATTGTAGACTATTCTTGCCTGCTTCGTCACCTTTTCTACATGACAGGGTATACCATGCATCATGTGCTTGCGAGGAGGCGCCTTTTGCATCTTTTCAAGATGCTCGATAAAAAGAAATTTCAATTCTTGCTCTAGATCCTCCATCTCCCTTCTGGCAGATTCTGAAAAGATAAGCTCCATAATGTCCAGGTTAGCCTTTGACGATCTTCTTTATGTCTTCGAAAGAATAGGTCTTGCTCTCTCTGGCCTCTATCTCTTCCATCTCTATCTCAACCGCTTTGTGTACCAGGGCAAGCTCTTCCTCCTCGATTATCCGCTCGTAGGCAAGGATGGCCTGGCGTATAACCTCAGTCTGGCTTCCAGCATAGCCTTTCTCGATGATGCTCTTTATGGCGGCCTCGTAGGGCGCGCCCAAATTAATGTTCATGGACCCTCACTCAATACACATTGAATGGGCATTAAAGAATATAAGCATTGTTCATCATCCAACATCCTACCACTTCAGAATATCGGTGAGTTGTAGATGATAACGCCGCCCTCTTTGAAACCGTAGGGGCGAACTTGTCTAAAGATGGCCGGATGAAGGCCACAAGAACGTTTGGATGGTCAAGGACCGACAAGCCTATGGGCTATCCGGAGATGATGATAGATCAGTTCGACATACCTTCGCGCTGCTCAGGCAGTAGTAGTAGTCAGGATGCCAAGAGATGAGTCATCCTGAGCTTTAACAGGACCAACCAGGCAAGGATGAACTTCCTGTGCCTATGATCGGGATAATCGATCGCCGCAATCACGAAGCTCACCATCCGATTCACTAATTGTATCTTTATCTTAAACTGAATGCCTCGAAGCTCGCGGCAGGATGCGCCTAGTCAGATCGCGACTTTCAGGGAGATCCCGGTTTGAATAATCCATGAACATTGCATCCTTTGTCGTATCTAACATAACCGTTATCTTCGATTTTATCGGCTTTGGCAGGTAGACCACTAGCTACAAGCCATACCCTTCATGGTGTGGCAGTTAACCCAAAAGTTATTGATCATATGAAATAAGGAACAAACTACCCTGAAACCTTTTTAATTAGATTCTCTATGAGAGGATCGAGGGGTCCTTATGAGGTCGTTATTTGATCTTGAGGAAGCCAATATAATTCTATCAGCACTCAGCGATATGGATGATTTTTTCCTTCCCAAATCCGTATCCAGAAGGGATCTTTATGTTCTAGCGCATAAATTCATGGACGCGGTTTATCTGAAGCTGAGAAGAGGCGGGGAAATACAACTTCCAAATTTATTCCGAGATAAATTCGATACCACTAAACAGGTTGAGATCGATCTTACGCAAGTAGAGATGGATTATATAATCTGTGCGCTTCATGCAATGAACTTTGAGGGAACAGGCTATCCAGAGAATGTAAATTTGGCAGCTGATCGGGCTTATAATAAAGTTAATGCTCAGTATTACGACGGTGCAATCAATGATTTAGAGAATGAGGTGTGGGAGATAATAATTCCAGATAAAGACCTGGCAGATAGCGAGGGGTAAACGCCAGAGTCCATTAGAATTTATCGAACAGGAAGATATGGATAGAGGTATTCTGAGAATGGAACAGACTATTATCCATTCTCCGGCATCACCCAGCTAATGCATCAGATCCGATTCTTCAATAAGCGGCGTTATGTTTTTGATAATTCATTTTGTACTTGTCTGATGCTATCCAAGAGTGACTTGCCTTTTTCTGTAGTCTCATATATTACAGTCGATCCATTCTTGATATTGATAAGGCCGTTTTTTGTAAGCAGCTCTATATAAGGATTAACCGTTCTGAAGTTGAGGTTCGCTTGATATACTATTTTAGTTTTGCTTGCGCCGCCAATACATATATTCAAGACTTGCGAAATAATGGTATGCCTACTTCGTTTCATAGTCTCCCTCCGTTCGTTAATCTATATTATCTATCGGAAGATTGGTCCCTTTTGAGATTAGCAATGATATTTAGTATGTTAGGTAATATAACTTTTACGGATTTATAATCAGTATAATATATAATAACATCCTAAAGATTCTATGAAAAAGATAAATTCCTTGGTTACCTTCTGAAAATACGCTTTATATGGAATGGAATTCAAAGAGGATGCCGTATCTCTCGCTTGGATTTGAGCTGGTCAATTGAGGTCGGGTTCCCTTTAAGCTCTTCAACGAGTTTTAAGTCGGCTGTAAGATGCTCAATTATCGATACATTAATTTATTTCTTCCAATGTTTATGTTCTATTCATGCCGATTTATACACAAGTGATCAGTTCAAGCATCTATTAATGAGATTGGTTCATTATATTAATCTAGAGAATATGAGACTTAGAATAGTTAGCGAAAGGATTGAGATACCTAAACTCAATCCCGATGATAAGATGATTCATTTGGCCTTTAGAGCCTCAAACGTAGATATCCTCACCCTCATGCAGAGATGTCCTCGTCTCAGAATGATCCAAGTATCGCCATCATATCGAAAGGCTATGTCTAATGCTCTTCAAGTATTCCTGGAGATGCAGGGTATAGAGCTGTTGGAGGGGGATATCTGGGATAGCCTGGATAATGGGAATAATTTCGATGGATATTTGACCGTGGATGATATCACCCTGACGGAAATCCGCGCTATGGTTGCGTTAGGTTTGAGCATAGATGAGGTCACAGCTCAAATTCAGGGGAAGACTAAGGTTAGCCCTGACTTAGTCAAGTATATTGTTAAGGATATCGTTAAGGCCAGCACTACGAGCTGATCCAGACCTCAATCTTCGTTTTTCAATATTATTTGACAATCTTTGACAATAATTGATATTTAACAGTAGTTTATACTATTAGTGCAGTTCATGATAGTTAAAGGGTGATTGAATGGTAAACGCCACTAAATACAGCGCTGTCAACCTTTTGCCTGAATTAAAGATCGATTCGAAAAGGTGGAACCGTGTCCCCTCCGAGAGCGAGATAAATACGACAGCCAAGACAATCGAGGAAAAGGGCAACATCAAAGTAATACGCGTTCCTGATGGAAATGCAGCCCTTGCTAAAATTAAGGAGATCATACCTCAAGGCGCTGAGGTTATGAACGGTTCATCCACAACACTAATAGAGATTGGCTATGATGACCTGGCGAATAGCGAAAAATCAAGCTGGAAGAATCTGCGCAAAATTGTGATATCAGAGAACGATGCTGGGAAGAGAAATGAGCTCAGAAGAAGATCGGTCAGCGCCGAATACTTTCTCTCAGGGGTCAATGCCATCGCCATGACAGGTGAGATTGTATCCTGTGATGGAACCGGAAGCCGAGTTGGAGCCTGGCCTTTTGCAGCCAAGCACCTGATTCTCATTTCGGGCGTGAACAAGATAGTTCCAACGCTTTCTGATGCACTGCAGAGGGTGATGGAGTATGCCTTTCCATTGGAGGATGCGCGTGCCAAGAAAGCACTAGGCGCTCCAAGTTGGATAGGAAAGTGCGTGATACTAGCGAATGAAAAGCAGACCGGCAGAATCACGCTAATACTGGTAAATGAGTGTTTGGGCTATTGATTCAGATGTTTGATCCTGGCTAAGAAAGCGCTAGCTTTAGTCTGAGCACTGCGAGTCACTGCTTCTGTCGCCCGCTGTTATCTTGATAAAACAAGCCAGGGAGAAAGCGGGCGCGGGGGGATTCGAACCCCCGATCTACAGCTTAGGAGGCTGCCGCCTTGTCCTGACTAGGCCACGCGCCCTCGAAGCTTTTCATGAAGCAATCACGTATATCAACCTTTCCGAGGCTGATGCTATCGTATCAATACTCCACTTAGCACAACGACAAAGAGGCCGAGGAAGAACCATCCGAGTATGCCCTCAAACATCGCCAGATGTCTATAGATTCCTACAGGATAGTTATAATAAGGGGCTTGAGAGGTTGTAAACATCGCTGTGCTGAAATAGACGGCATCGGTTAACGGGGTTCTATCATCATTCGTACTCTCTCCATCCGTCGGAACCTCTCTGCCGGAAAGCTCGAATCGCCTCATACCGTTGCCAGCCCAGTAGATGAAGCCGAAGAAAAGGATTGTGAAGATACACCAGAATGTGACATAGCTCACACGCACCCCGTAGCCGCAGGATAACCAGGATACAATATCTATGATCTTCGTCCAGCCCCATGGCTCCTGGGACTGAGTAAGCATTCTGTACTGATAGTAGCAGTCATCAGAGTCGTCGAACCATTCAAGGTTCTTGTAATTTTTGACAAGCGCCTGATAGGCGGCCCCATCGAAGATTAAGCGATCCTTAATGGCGTTCCACCTGACTACAAATCTGGTGAAGTCCGCATCCTTCAAGTTTATTTTAGAGCCCTCTGCAAAGGTAACATTGTCGAGCTGCATGCTGTATATTCTTGCGCCCTCGAGTATCAGATCTTTATCGAACTTTGCGTCAGTGAAATAAACATTATCGGAAAACTTCGTGCCTAAAAACGTGGCCATGACCTTGAAGTTCACACCAGTGAAGTCGCATAAGCCGTCGAACTTAGAAAGCCCAAAGGTGGTATTGCCTCTAAATATCGATGACTTGAAGACTACATCGCTTCCGAAATTCGTGGCTGCAAAGACAGAATTGCCATTGAATTGGGTATAGCCGAAGGAGGCGTGTTCCATGAACTTCGCCTCAAGAAAGCTAACATTATCGAAACTGGCATTCCAGAAAGATGCAGTTCTAGAGAACTGGGCGAAGTTGAAGTCCACATCCCTAGCAAAGCTGGAATCTAAAAAACTTGCATCGCTGCTGAACTGGGCGTTTCCAAAGCTTGTATCGCTAAAAAACTGCGCGCTGGTAAATGAAGTGGGTCCTTCGAAATCAGTATCTCTGAAGTCTGCAGGACCCATGAAAGCCGAGCCTGTAAACCTCGCGTCTGAAAGGAACTTGACCTTTGCAAAACTGACGCTTTTCTGAAACACTGAGCCGCTCATATCCAAAGGCTCCTCAAATGTGACGCCATCGAAGTTAGCACTGCCGATTCGTGAATTTGTTATTATCACAGCTTGGTTTACGGGAACATTCAGACCGCTTAGATCCAGATTGCCCTCTATTGAGACATTCTGGTAATCCACAGCCTCGCCAGATTTTATCTTGGCTACTACATCGGCGGCGCTAATGCTATATGTAGAGTTGGATTGCGCCGATGCTGATCCTACCAGAATAAATGTCAATAGTAGTCCTATTATCAGCAGCCTGTAGGTCCGGACCATCCTTTCACTGGGGGCTGCCCAAGGATTTATCATTTTGTATTGCTTGATCCATGATCCTGGCAAGGGTTATGGGAGGCAGGACAATAAACAGCTATTCTGAGATTTGAAATAACTATTTACCCGAGAATACTATTTCACTATCATGGGTCAGCTTACTGCTGAACAGGCATTATCAAAACAGGGATACCATCTGGTCGGCGAAGGCGCGGTCAAGTCCTGCCTCTGGCTGAATCGCAGCCTTCGAGGCGGCGACCAATGCTACAAGCATCACTTCTATGGAATATCAAGCCACCGCTGCGTCCAGATGACTCCCACACTGAAGTGTAATCACCTTTGCCTTCATTGCTGGAGGCCGATAGATGGCCCTCTGCCAATATTGGCGCCGACAGGGCCGAAGGAGCTCTTGGATGGAATCCTCAAGGGACAGAACAGGATTCTTTCGGGATACAAAGGCTCAAAAACGACTGACCTGGCTAGGCTTAATGAGGCCGGGAGACCTGCGCACGTCGCAATATCGCTTATGGGTGAGCCGACGTTATATCCCTATCTCCAAGAACTGATAAATGAGATCAAGAAAAAGGATATGACATCCTTCCTTGTCACAAATGGCACAAAGCCTGAAGTCCTTGAGGGTCTAGAGCCTACACAGCTCTATCTCAGTTTAAACGCGCCTGATGAGGAGCTTTATAGAAAGGTATCCAATCCGACTGGTGATCTTTGGGGCAAGATAATTCAAAGTCTCTCGATAATTGGGGATCACAGATGCAGGACGGTTATAAGAATGACCATGGCAAGGGGCATGAATATGCATGATCCAGAGAGATATGCCAAACTCCTTGAGTCAAGTAATCCGGACTTCGTCGAGGTCAAGGCTTATATGCATCTCGGCAAATCTAGGCTCAGATTAAGCAGAGACGCGATGCCCGAGCATTCTGAGATACTCAACTTTGCTGAAAGGCTGGGTAGCGCTATGGGCTACGAGCTGGCCGGGGAAGTCCCTCTTAGCAGGGTCGTCCTTCTATCCAGCGGCAGAGTGCCAAATAAGCTTCTGTAGCCCTAATTCCGAATTATGGTGGGGGGATTATATAATATGGAGAAAACTGATAGATTGTCGATGACTATAATTAATGGGAAAACTATTTTTGCGGGTAGGTTATCCTTGGCTATAAGGGCTGGATTTAGAGTTTGGGTGGATGAATGGAACCTCAAGATTTAAGGATCCTGTTGGTGGAGGATAATCCTGAAGATGTGGCCTTCACGAGACGGGTTCTCAGATATAATAGGCTTGATAAAGGTCTAGTTATTGCAGTCGACGGCAAAGAGGCTATGAGTGCTTTGACGCGCCTGGCTACAGAAGGAAAGATGCCAAATATCATACTTTTAGATATCAATCTACCAGATATAAGCGGCATAGAGCTTCTGACAAAGATCAAGAAGGATATGCGCTTCAGTCACATACCCATCATTATGCTTACAGGCTCCAACATAGATGATGATATCCAAAGAAGCTATGATCTAGGAGCAAGCACATATCTCGTCAAGCCTATCTCCAAAGACGCACTTCTGCTTGTTGTTCAAAAATTATTCAGCCCTTAGGTCTCCTAAATAGCCTCGACGTTGTTTGTATGGGGCTATTCATTCGATTACTAACTGTCTCTCAAAGATCCTAAGAAGATCCATTAGAATTCCTTTATCAACTTATCATAACGCCGATGATGATGAAATCTCTCTGAAACTATGATGAGCCCTATGAGTTCTGAGGCGTTACATGAAAAATAGTAATTATAGTGCTGCTGATGCGCGGGATAATTCAGCAGGAGCTTACAAGTAGTTTATAACTAGTTACAGGCCGATTTTTTTGCTTCATCTAATCTACATGTGCTTTCGCCCAGTAGTCGATATTATTTATCAAATTCAGCTCTATGATCTTTTTAGCATCATAAAGCATATCCGCGACCTCCTTTAGCGTGAAGGTCATTTTCTGGCCATTGCTGCCTACAACATCAATAGCCTCGTTCGGGGCGGACTTATCAACTTGCCTTAGCATGCCTGCCAGGTTTGAGCATGCGCTCTTCAGATACTTTATCGAGTAATCAACTGTGGACCTTCTATCGCTGAGGTTCTTGTTAACCTCTTTGATAGACCAGCACATGGTTAGGATATTACGATACATCTCCGCGTCCATAGGAGTGAAGAGCATGTTCGAGTATATTTAATCTCTGCGGATGTAGAAGACGTGGGGCTGGTGCGATTCGAACGCACGATCGACGGGTCTCTCCGATACTGAAGTGTTCAGCCGGAAAACGATGGCTGGTAACAACCCATTTCAGTGCTCCAACGGATCATCAACAGCCTCCCCGTCGAGAGGCCTCAGTAGACCCGTTGCTCATCATCAAATATACCGCTGGAGCCCGTCGCCCTACCTGGCTAGGCCACAGCCCCAAATTAAAGCGGGCCGAGAGGGATTTGAACCCCCGACCTAAAGGTTAAGAGCCTTTCGCTCTACCTGACTAAGCTACCGGCCCGGAACGCTCCAACGTCGATGCTGGATATATACATTTCGGGCGGCCAATGCGGATGCCCATTATAGAAGAATTCAATCTCGGGGCTGACGTTCATTGCATAGCCCATCTCTTTGGCCTGATCTAGCTGGCGTTTGAGTATTCCTGGGATCGGTATGAGGGGCTTGCCATTAAAGCGGCGGACCTCACAGGTGAACCTGGCTTTGTTCGCGCCGTACTTAGATTTCCATGGAAGGAGGATGAATGTAGATACATCAGGGCGCAGGATCGCGCGTGGTTTCTGAATTCCAGGCAGCCATCGATTGGTGATCCGTCTAAGGATATGCCGCTCTTCAATGCCTTCACAAGCAGGATTGAGGGATATTGCAAGTTTCTTTACTATGCCTGAATGTCCGTGAACTGTAATCCAATGAGATAGATGTTTATCCCTTGGATCGTGCTGAGCAGATTCTTCTGGGAGTTATGGGAGTATATGCCTAATCAGCCCCTTAGGTAACGTGGTACTCTCACCTTTAGAATCCCCGATCAGATCGCAATCTCCGATTCCAGAGTGTTGTTTCGCAAATATATTCAGCAAATATGCTTATCTAGAGGTTATCCATTCGATCTCGTATATGTGCGGTGCAAAGGTTCTGGTGGTTGATGCTGGTGGCAGGGGGAACGCTGTAGCTCATGCCTTCGCCAGGAGCGCAATCGTAGAAAGGGTGTATGTTGCTCCAGGCAATGCTGGCAGTGAGATGATTGAAAAATGTTGCCTTGCCGTAAAGGATGGCAGGCAGCTTAAGTCCATCCCCGAGCTGTTGAACTTCGCAAAAAGCGAGGGAATAGATCTGACATTTGTAGGGCCTGAGGGCTATCTATCAGATGGAATAGTTAATATTTTTCAGGAGGACGGGCAGAGAATAGTCGGCCCGAGACGTGAAGCTGCCATCCTAGAGGGCAGCAAGTGCTACACAAAGGATCTTCTCAAACGCTTGAATGTTCCAGTACCACCATGCCAGAATTTCTCCGATCCGGAGGAGGCAAAGGAATATGCACGACAATCCTATGCCGAAAATCCTGAAAGCGGCCTTGTTGTGAAGGCTGACGGCCTCGCAGCAGGAAAAGGCTCGGTTGTTTGCGACTCCCTAAATGAAACCCTTTCTACGATAGACCGGATAATGGTAAGCCCCAAGCTTTTCGGAAATGCTGGGAATAGAATAGAAATTGAGCAGAAGCTGCATGGGCGCGAGCTGATGTTCTTTGGCTGCAGCGACGGTCAAACAGTTCTTCCGCTGGAATCTGCTTTGGATTACAAACAGGCTTTTTCAATGGACGAAAAAGTAGCAATACGTCTTTTTAATAAGCTATCGGGCAACCCAAATCTGGATAACAACCCGAACACTGGCGGAATGGGCGGATTCTCGCCACACCCCTGGCTGGATAATGAGCTGACTGAGAAGATAATGAACAGGATAGCGATACCGACGGTAAAGGGGTTTAAAGAGGCAACGGGCACTGAATACGTGGGCGTGATATACTTCGGACTGATGGTATCTGAAGATAAGGACCCGTATGTGCTTGAGATTAATGTTAGACTTGGAGACCCTGAGGCTGAGGTCATCCTTCCGAGGCTGAAAACCGATTTCTACCAGTTGTCCGAGGCGATGCTTGATAGGAGGTTGGATCAGATGAACTTGGAGTGGTCCAAAGATTATTGCCTTGGAGTATGCGCAGTTTCGGGAAGGGCTATCAAGTCGTTGTCCAGCGGTTCTGAGGAGCGCCCAGGATACCCGGGAGAGCATTATACAAATATGCCTATCTCAGACCTTGATAATGTCGATCCTGGTATTCTGGTCTATCATAATGGGACTGCCTTAGGAACTGATGCGCAGGGAAAACGCAAGCTCTACACGACTGGAGGGCGTGTGCTGACATTGGTTGCATGCAGTGAAACGCTCGCAGATGCCAGAACGAAGGCTTATGATAACCTCAAAAGGATCAGATTCAATGGAATGCGTTACAGAAAAGACATCGGCCTTGGATATATCTGAGGAGTAGCTATAGTAATGATAGTATTCGGTCTTGAAGGCACAGCCTGGAATCTCAGCGCTGCCATGGTAAACGAAAAAGAAGTGATCTTCGAAAAGAGCGCAACGTATGTGCCGGCCAAAGGAGGCATCCATCCTAGGGAGGCATCCCAGCATCATGCAGAGCATATGGCTGAGGTTGTTGGTGCTGTTCTGGCGAAGGCCAGAGAGGATGATCTAAAGATAGATGCTATAGCATTCTCCCAGGGTCCTGGGCTTGGGCCGTGCCTCAGGACTGTGGCAACGGCGGCGCGTGTTCTATCTCTCAGGTTCAGGCTGCCCTTAGTAGGAGTGAACCATTGCATAGCGCATATCGAGGTTGGCAAATGGCAGAGCGGGGCAGAGGACCCTGTGGTGATTTATGTCAGTGGCGCGAACTCACAGGTGCTTGCTCTGCGCCAGGGCAGATATAGGATCTTCGGCGAAACACTGGATATCAGCATAGGAAATGCGATAGATAAGTTCGCTCGCTCAGTAGGGCTTTCTCACCCGGGCGGACCAAAGGTCGAGGAGCAGGCTTTGGGCGCCAAACGCTACATACCCTTTCCTTACACTGTGAAGGGCATGGATCTATCTTTCTCAGGTATGTCTACAGCTGCCACAGAGGCTGCGAAAAAAAATGACTTGGCGGATGTCTGCTACAGTCTTCAGGAGACCGCCTTTGCAATGCTTGTCGAGGTGACAGAGAGGGCGATGGCCCATGCAGAGAAGAAGGAGGCAATGCTTGTGGGCGGCGTTGGGGCGAACAAGAGGTTAGGCCAGATGCTGAACATAATGTGCGAGGAGCGTGGAGCCGAGTTCTATCTGCCGGATAGGAAATTCATGGGCGATAACGGCTCGATGATCGCTTTTACGGGGCTGATAATGCTGAAGAGCGGAGTGACAACGCCGATCGAGCTGTCTCATGTAAGGCCGGGGTATAGGACGGATGATGTAGAGGTGACTTGGGCCTGATTAATTCTCGAATAAATATAATATGTGCAGAGAGGATCGTTTACTTGAGAAATAGCGTTCCAGAGCTGCCCTAACTGCCTTCTGCCGCGCTCCAACGCCTTGGCAGGCTGACTTTCCATTAAACCCCTTAAGTTTATCTATCGAAAGGTGATATCTTGAATATTAAAAGGCCTGGCGCTAAGCACTAAAGCGATGGTGGTGAGGGAATATGGATGATTATGGCTTGAATGCTATCACTAGTAAATATAGCATCCAATTTGGCTGGATAAACAATGTTGGAGAAAATATGAAGTCAGCAGTCGTAACGAGTAAATCTTCATCTTTTAGGTTTGTTTCTTCTATTTCAGTTATTCTTCTTCTAGCCTTTATTCTGATTCAGCCATCGATTTCCCAGTCGACAGCTAATTCCTCAGATCAAAATTCGATCATGGATAAGCCTTTTGGCAGTCCACAGTACCTGCTGCATGCCACTGGACATGGAACAATTGATGGCCCCGTGAAGGATGACTGGCTTTTCCTTTTCCCCAATCATCCGGATGATAAAGGAGGGATATTGCTGCCAGATGGCAGCGGCGGAACATTTGGATATTCGATCGATTATTACTCCGGCCCATATAACACCCCTCGCGAGGTTTGTGCAGCATGCTCGTCTAAGATAGGCAACGGCAGTATGTCCGCCTGGAATTCCTGGAACTCCTTCAGCTGCGTCAACATAAACGCAAAACCAGGATCAAAGACGGGTTCAGAACAGAGCTCTGCAGCCGCCAATAAGACATATTCGATCTCTGGCCTGATGTTCAACGACTCAAATGGCAATGGAACAAAAGAGAACGGTGAGGATGGGCTGGCCAACTGGGGCATTCGACTATTCAAGCCCGATGGCTATGATACGGCTTACACCAACCCGGATGGAACTTATAAGTTCAGCGGCCTCAATCCAGGAGATTACAAAGTCAAAGAGATAGGGAAGGATGGCTGGAAGCAGACGATGCCAGCGACTGAGGGCTATGATATTTCGATAAAGGATAAGGATATATCAGGCCTGGATTTTGGAAACATGCCCGGGGCCAACCAGCCTCATACGATATCTGGGTTCAAGTTCAATGATAAAAACGGCAATGGACAGTGGGATGGAGATGAGACGGGCGTAGGGAGCTGGACCATCAAGCTGACCAAACCAGACGGCAGCACTGAGACTGCTACCACAAAATCTGATGGGTTCTACCTCTTCGAAAACCTCCCTCCTGATCACTATGAGATCAGCGAAGAATCCGTAAAGGGCTGGGAGCAGATCTCGCCAGCTTCTGGCTCACACCAGGTCCAAATAAGGACGGAAGACATCGCAAACTTGAATTTCGGAAATCGTGGGAGCCTCACCATATCAGGCGCTCTTTTCAACGATGCCAATGGCAACGGCACAAAAGAGGATGATGAGAACTACCTGGAAGGCTGGACCATAAAGCTGGGAAGGCCAGATGGCTCTGAGAACTCAGATAAAACCAAGGGAGACGGGTCCTTTAAGTTCGAACATCTGGAGCCCGGCACCTATAGAGTGACAATAGACAAGCCAGATGGCTGGACAATGACCTTGCCGGTTGCAGGTTTCGCTGATATTACCTTGAAGGAATCGGACGTTCAGGATATCCTGTTCGGGAGCCAGGCCAGCAACTCGAAGAACCTCAAGGTCAACGGCACAGTGTATAACGATAGGTATCATAATGGAACGATAATGAATGGCCTGGGCCTCTCCGGATGGAGTGTAAATCTCACTAAGTCTGATGGCAATGTCACTACAACCACAACGGGCCCCAATGGCAAGTACGAGTTCAATAACCTCGACCCTGGAACATATAAGGCGACTGTTATCAAACAGAAGGGATGGAAAGAAAGAACCTCCAACCCGGTAACCCTTTCGTTAAAGAACCAATCAGGCAAAGCGGACTTCGGCTTTTCAGGCGATCTCAGCCTTTCAGGTGTAAAGTTCAACGATACAAATGGCGATGGCTCTTGGGACCGTCGCTCGCTGGGCGGCCTTCTTCCCGAAGAGCTTTCAAATGAACCTGGGATGAGCGACTGGAAGATAAAGATCAAAGGGCCAGTGGGAGAGTATGGAACAAATACCGATCCTGGTGGATGGTATGAGTTCGATGAACTTGAGCCCGGAGAGTATACTCTTACCGAGGAGCTAAAAGTGGGTTGGGTCCAGACCGCCCCCAAATCGGGATCCTACAAGATAACCCTCCAGGCAGATGACAAAGATGATCTAGATTTCGGCAACCGTGGTGCTCTTTCCATTAACGGAACAAAATTCAACGATAGAAATGGCAGCAAAGTCAGAGATAAAGATGAGCCCGGAATGGAGCAGTGGCCCATTATTCTAACAAGACCTGGGGGCACTCAGGAGAAGACTTTCACTGATTCGAAGGGCGAGTATAAGTTCGAGAACCTTGAGCCTGGAACCTATGAGGTTAGCGAGGGAAATATGACCGGTTGGACAGCTACGTATCCCGCCGGAGGGGTTCATAAAGCAGTTCTCTCTGATAGAAATGTAGGGAAGATCGATTTCGGCAACCAGGGAATAAGGGCCATCAATGGGACTAAATTCTATGATAAAAATGGCAATGGACTAAGGGATGCAGGCGAGCCAGGTCTTGGAGGTTGGAATATACAGCTTGAGCAGCCTGAAGGCAATGTCGTTGCCAAGACGACTACATCGCCCGGAGGCTTGAGCGGATCGCCCAACGGAACCTATTCGTTCACCAAGCTTGCTCCTGGGAAGTATGTGGTCAGAGAAGAGGCGAAGCCGGGCTGGAAGCCAGTCAAACCTGACAATGGAATTCAGTATGTAGATCTTGACCCCAATACCAATTCTGAAGGCATCGACTTTGCGAATATGGGAGCTCTCTCCATTTCAGGAATGAAGTTCAACGACTCAAATGGGGACGGAATCAAAGGTTATTACGAGGAGGGTTTGGGAAATTGGACAATAATTCTTGAGCAGCCTGAAGGAAGCGAGATAGCCAGGACGGTCACTGGAAGTGACGGCTCCTACAGCTTCAAAGATCTGCAGCCGGGCGTTTATTGGGTCCGAGAGGCTCAGAAGTATCCATGGACCCAGACTGCTCCATCTAAGGGTTCGGGTGCACAGAGGGTGGAGCTGAAGGACTATGATGCGACAGGCATTGATTTTGGCAACCGGATCGAGATCTCCGGTGGCGAAGGGGATAAATCCATATCGGGAATGAAGTTTTATGATCTGAACGCTGATGGTGTCAAGGATGAAAGAGAGCCCGGACTGGAGGGTTTCACCATCCGTCTGACCAAACCAGATGGAACCACAGTTGATGCAACAACTGGCCTCGACGGTTCTTATGGTTTCTCAAAGCTTAAGCCAGGCACTTACACGGTATCCGAGGTTCTTCAGCCAGGCTGGATCCCGACAGTTCCAGCTGGTGGCGTCAGGGTGGTAGTAATCACAGATGCCGATTCCGTTGTGGGCGGAGTAGACTTCGGAAACATTGGCACCATGACAATCTCCGGAGCCAAGTTCGATGATGCCAATGGCAACAAAGTCTTTGACCCTGGAGAGCTTGGACTGCCGGGCTGGGTCGTCTATCTGGAGTATCCTCCAGGAAACCTCCTCAGTACTGCCATCACCGGCCCGGGCGGAGCTTACAGCTTCGCCAATCTAGGACCAGGCGCTTACTATGTTAAAGAGATACTGCAGCAAGGGTGGGCTCAAACCGCTCCTGCTGGCGGATATCACAGGATTGAGCTTAAAGCCGCGGATACAGGCATCACTGGCATCGACTTTGGAAACCGAGGCATACGAAAGATTTCAGGAATTAAGTTCGACGATAGAAATGGCAATGGAGTCCTAGATCCTGGTGAAAGAGGACTTTCCGGATGGACAATAAATCTTCAGGCCCCTGCCGGAGGAATAATTGCAACCACAATTACAGGCTCCGACGGCACTTATAAGTTCGAGAACCTGGAGCCTTGGACTTTCAATTTGACAGAGGTTCTCATTCCAGGCTGGACTCAAACAGCCCCTGTAGGAGGGATTCGGACAGTCAACTTGAGCCTTGCAGATGCCAGGAATGTGGACTTCGGAAACCGTGGAGCATTAACCATTTCCGGAACAAAGTTCAATGATAGAAACGGCAATAGAGTCAGAGATCCAGGTGAGCCGGGACTCTCGGGTTGGGTCATAAACCTTGAGCAGCCTTCTGGCCAGGTCATTGCCAGGAACATCACCTCAGCCTCTGGGGCATATTCTTTCAGTTTCCTGCCACCAGGGAGGTATACCGTCAGAGAGGTTCAAAAGCCTGGATGGAGAGTGACCGCACCCAGAAGCAGGGTCTGGTCTGTGACTCTGACTATGTCCGATGCTAGTGGTCTGGACTTCGGCAATAGAGGCATTCTGTCCATCTCAGGTTTCAAGTTCAATGATACCAATGGAAACGGGATAAAGGAAAAAGATGAAAAAGGCATGCCTGGCTGGACAATCCATCTGCTGCAAGCTGGAACAGTGCTGGCCACAAATACCACAAACAAGACTGGCGTCTACTTCTTTGGCAATCTGCAGCCGGGAACCTATAATCTCTCTGAGGAGCAGCAGATCGGCTGGTCCCAGACTGCTCCTATCGAGAAGGCTTATGGAGCGGCACTTAGCCTTGCCAACTCCAGTATTGACTTCGGCAACCGTGGAGCCTTGAGCATTTCGGGAACCGAGTTCAACGATGCCAATGGAAACGGAAGAATTGAAGCTGGAGAAGTGGGATTGTCCGGCTGGATCATAAATTTGGAGAGGCCATTGGGAAAAATAATAGCTGAAGCGACTACAAATAAGGATGGAGCGTATAACTTCACCAATCTGACACCTGGAAGGTATTTCATCAGCCAGATTCCAAAGCCGGGATGGGCCAGGACAGCTCCTATCAGCAGTCCTTTGTCGATCAACCTTACCAGATACAATGCTAGCAGCATCAATTTCGGCAATCGTGGGATTAGGGCGATCTCCGGTATTAAGTTCAACGATACAAATGGCAACGGAATAAAGGAATCAACGGAAAAGGGCCTAGGAGGTTGGGAGATCAGGCTTCAGATGCAAAATGGGACATTTAATGCAACCAATCTCACCAAGTCAGACGGCTCATATTCAATAATTCACCTATCTCCCGGCATCTATAACTTGACAGAGGAGCAGCGGCATGGCTGGACTCGCACTCTTCCGCGCGCGGAATTCCGCCTTATTAACCTCACGGGAGGAAATGCCAGCGGCATGGACTTCGGCAATAGGTGGGCGCTTTCTATCTCTGGGGCTATGTTTAACGATACTAATGGGGATGGAGTTTGGAGTTCCGAAGAGCGAGGATTGGCGGGCTGGACCATCCAACTAGAGACTGCTGCAGCCAAGGTGCTTGCCACCAACACCACAGGCAAAGAAGGCAAGTATATCTTCCCCTATCTGACTCCTGGTGAATATAATATCCGAGAAGTTCTAAAACCCGGATGGAATCAGACTGCTCCAAAAGGAGGGATGCTCTCAGTCAACTTATCCGCAGATTCGATAACAGATCTTAATTTTGGAGTCGAAAAACAAAGTATGAAATAGATATAATCAGAAAGAAAAATAGGGACTTTTGTGCACCAGGTGCAGAAAGTGAGCCATAGGCCAGAGGTCGGCTAGACTAGCTTTGTTCAAGCCATGGAGCTGGGAAATTGGATCTAATCCCGGCTCCTGTAGGTATGTATAAAATGACTAACACCATCATCTAAAGCGCTATCATCAGGCAAAATTATTAGGAATTCAGGAAGGTTCTGTATGAGAGCAAATATATATGTAGTGCTTTTTGTAATGATCTCAGTATCGTTGATCGGCTCGGCATCTAATAAAGTAGATATAGCTGGCGCAGTTGCAGATCTTGGCATGAACCAATTTAGCTGGGATCATAGCAACTTTGCCGGTTTATTTTATGATCTAGACAAGAATATCGGGACAGAGAGGCTCACGTTTAGGCTGTCTAGCATTTCGGAAAATAGTAGCAGCACTCTTAGCGATATAGAGGATGCGGAAGGCTACAGGGGTGTAGTCTACCAGACCGAAGCTCAAACAGTGAACTTCAAGTTCAAGCCATGGGGCCAATATTATGTGATCGGATTCCTTGGCGATAGAGATTTTGCTGCTTATAGTCGCCAAACAACTGCTGCAATGTCTGCATCTAATGTGGCTGTGCCGATACTTTATAATAAATCTGAAAATACAAACTTGATGACCAATGAGCAACTCAGCACGGTTCTGATGGATGATGACTCTGAGATGGCGATATCCTCAGATAATCCCCTAAAACTTAAGGAGGGCTATGAGCTTTTCTTGAATGGCATAGATACTGATAGCAAAGGTGTGTTACTGGAGCTCAGAAAGAATAACCAAACGGTCGATACCAACATCGTTCGACTATCTATGGATAGTGCGACAACATCAGATCAAACCTATTACTTCAAAACAGATCTAGGAGCAACTAAGGATATCGTCATCATTGCCGTCCACTTAAAGGATGCTATCAAGACCGACTCGAAGGCTAATGCCATAATAGATGGGATATTCCAGATCTCAGATAGCCCTATCTCAATCAAAGTAGACCAGCAATATGATAAACTGAGTATAAGAACTGTTGACCCGACTAGCATGGCTATAACAATGGACAACAAAGATAATCAAATAGTCCTTGCTAAAAACGTGGATATTCCTCTGATGAAGAACTTCCATGTAAGAACTGCAGATCAGAGCACAGTAAATGCCGAAATACCGCTCAGGTATTATATTTATAAAGAGGTAAGCTGCGATTGCCAAGATGCTATTTCGTCTTGAAGGATTACAACTCAACGAAAGAATCAGATTCTATCAGTGATTTGATATGAAGAATCTGAGAACAAAGGAATGGAGACCTCTAAGAAAGACTTACGGATCTTTGGAAGCGTTAAGGTAGGAGAGCGTGGTCAAATTGTAATACCCAAGGAAGCAAGGGAAGCGTTTGACATATCTCCTGGTGATATCTTGCTGGTGCTGGGATCGTTGCTTTTGGCAGTCTCCCTCGCGGCCTTTCCGCTGATAAGCATTATGTATGTCTATATCCTTTTTGTCTGTGCGGTCATTGGTCTGGCGGCATTCTTTGCATTGGAGCGCAAAGTAGAGCAGCCTATGATGGACTTCAAGCTCTTTAATGATAGGCTCTTCGCCTATGCGTCAGTTGCCAGGTTCCTAAACAGCCTAGCCAGAGGCGCGGTTCTCTTTATCCTGATCTTCTTCCTCCAGGGCCCATATGGAGAGGACCCGCTCACTGCTGGCATAATGATGGCACCCTTTGGAGCGGCATTCATGCTGGTGGGGCCAGTCTCGGGCCACCTCTCAGACAGATATGGCTCTAGGGGGCTGGCAACTGCTGGCCTTCTGGTATCGGCCCTTGGTCTCCTGGGCTTGACAACGGTGGTAAGCACCACATCTTACTGGTGGCTTGCTTTGTACATGATCCTCATGGGTGGTGGATCAGGCCTGTTTGCTTCCCCCAATACAAACTCCATCATGTCATCTGTGCCTCCAGAAAAGAGGGGCATAGCCTCGGGCACAAACGTTATGCTCATGAACACAGGCAGCATGCTCAGCATAGCCATAGGCTTCCCTCTCGTGCTCAGCCGCATACCATTCGATGTGATGTTCCACGTCTTCCTCTATGGAGGTGGCATGAGCGGCACATCGCTCATAGACTTCGAGATGGGCATGCATGAGGTCTTTCTGGTCTCATTCATAGTCTCTCTGGTAGCCGCTGTAGCATCTTTCCTGAGGCCTTCTCATAGGTTTGACCAGGGAGTTATCAGAAATCCTAGCAGATAAGCCGGGCTAAATGCAATTTTGCAGCTGCAACTTTCCAAGTCATGGAGACAGCACTTCCGGTAATCTAATATGTCAAAGGGCCAGTAGTTAGAATGTAGCAACATGTCTTTGTAGCCTTTTGCCCAATTAATGCATCAATTGGCATTACCATTAGTCTAGGACAAAATGGTGATATACAAGAAGCTTCTATATAGTCAACAAGCAATATGATAAAAATTGGAGGGAAGTAAGATGATGAGAAAAGCGAAACCAATAATCATGATTTTCATCATGATGCTAATTTGCTGTTCGTCTTCGTTTGGGCAAGCACCCATAGTGATTGGATCTAGTGGATTAGTTCCAAATGGAGTTCCGGGAACAATCGGAATAATCAATGATGGGGCCGGCGTTTTTCCTGCTGGTGAAATAAGCAATGGAATGGCATATCTCAGTGGAACCAGGCCTAGCCTTAATATAACGCTCAATGAATTTGTATGCAATTCAATGTCCGCCTGTGGGCTGTATCCTCTTGGATTAGCCGATAACAATGATGGTGCAATGGTCGACATTGGTGGAGTTACGAGTGGTGCAACTCTGCCGGTGGCTAAACTGTGAGGGTAGTTTAGATTGGCTAAAGAGAAAAGCCGGAGATCAGGGTTAAATCAAATTACGCTTAGCATATGCAAAGCCCAAGAGATGTAGCTTATTGGTTGAAAGGCCGTAGAAGCTTTGGGTTTCATGTGCGGGAGCGTCAACACTTGTCATGATTAACCATCGGGCACAGCCAATGTAAAATTAAGATTGACTATTACTCTCATAGCATCACTCAATTTTTACATATTTATGTGTTTAGAAGTATGGTGCATTATATATTTCAGTATATTTCACAGACTCGAAAAAAATGCTTATTTTCTTTCACTCTTTTGCTAACCATTTTCAAAAATCTATTTATACATATGAGCTTAATATGGGAAACTAGAGGGGATCTGTATTAGATATCGATCCATATGTACACTAGCAATTGGCTGTATTTTTCTAATTTCAGTTGCCAGCTGCAGTCTAGATTCCAGTAACACAGGATTATCTCCAATACCCTTAGATCTAAAAATAAGCAACTCGACTGCTCCTGAAGCAAATGGTAATAACGCAATAGCCTCAGAGAATATAGGAGTAGACGCGGTAACGAATAGGAAAAATGTTTTATCCAAGAATGCGAGCCTTCAGCAGGTAGTCCACGAGGATGTCGCTCCAGCACCTAGGCCGAATATAATAATCATGATGGCCGATAACATGGGCTATATGGATCCAGGCTGCTATGGCGGCGGCGCTGTATTAGGCGCACCGACACCCAGGATGGATCAGATGGCCAAAGAGGGCCTCAGGCTAACATCCTTCTACTCGGAGACGCAATGCACTCCCACCAGGGCGGCCATGTTGACAGGGCGGCTCCCGATCAGAACGGGCATGAACATGGCCACGCCACCTGGTGTTGGTGCGGGCATATCTCCTAATGAGACCACCATTGCTAAAGTGCTGTCCAATGCGGGCTATAGAACCGCTATCTTTGGCAAGTGGCACATGGGCGATATCAATGAAAGCGAGCCTCAAAATATGGGTTTCGATGAGTTCTTTGGGCAATTATATCACTTCAATGCCTACAGTCAGCCGGAACGCCTTGGATACGATCCAGATTCAGAGTTGGGAAAGCCAATTTATGGCCTGGTAGAGGCAAAGAAAGGCGAGAACCTTACACTCGTGGAGCCATTAAACCTGACTTCGATGGCATTTGTTGATGAGAAAAACGTAGGCAAAGCTATCGCGTATATCCAGAATCAGTCGAACTCCACTAAGCCCTTCTTCCTATACATGGCCTTTGCCCGGACTCATTTCCCCAGTGTCCAAAATCCAAAATGGGCAGGAAAGTCCAGCAAAGGCCCATATGGCGATGGATTAATGGAGATGGACTCTTACGTCGGCCAAATTATTGATGCCGTCCGAGAAGCGGGGTTAGATAATAACACCATAATCGTTATGACAAGCGATAATGGACCAACGCTTGACCAATGGCCTGATTCGGGCTATTCGCCATTCCGTGGCGGAATAGGTACAGCCTACGAAGGCGGTGTGCGCGTTCCCTGTATAATCCGATGGCCTGGGAAGATCGAAGCCGGCGGGGTGTCTAATGGGATCATGTGTACCCTTGATCTCTTCAGCACATTTGCAGCCCTCGGGGGAGGAAAGGTCCCCACGGATAGGCCCATCGATGGAATAGACCAATCGAATTTCCTATTAGGAAAACAAAATAATTCCAACAGAGAATGGGTCGTGTGGTATTTCGGGGCTGATAGCTCAGCCCAGGCCTATCCCGGGGCCATACGCTGGCATCAGTTCAAGATTCATTACAAAGCCTATGACTCATTCCAGGGTCCTGAGAGCGATTACGGCCAAATCCCCGCGGTCTACAACATCGAGATAGATCCGGGCGAGCAGCATAACATTGCTGGGGAGCATGATTTCGTTGAAAACGCCGGAATAAAGATTTATAGGCAACTTGTTGCCAGCATGCTCAAGTACCCGAATACGCCATCAAGGGCGTTTCCAAATGCGGCAAAAGCAAGTTGATGAAGGCCAAAAGCCTTCATCTTCTACCATTTTTCAATTATAAGTAGTGCAATTATTATAGTTGTTCTCTGAAGAATTTAATTTATCGGTAATGATAAGTTAATTAAAGCAAGTGAACAAGTGTACGTTATGCGCTTACTCTTCTATTGGCTCCTGATAGCCGCTTTGGTGCTCATTCCCCCTGCTTTCAGTCTTAACAATACCACTGACTATGCTCGGGCAGAGCAGTTCGTGCCAGCTAATGTAATCCCGACCCTCTATAACGTCAGCATCACTCCTAACTGGATAGATGGATCCTCTTCCTTCTGGTATTTGAGAATAAGTCGTGAAGGCAAGCAGTTCATCCTGGTGGATATTAAAAACAGGACTAAGGAATTCGCCTTTAATCAAACAGCACTTGCTAAAGTGCTTGCTGCAATCTCCGGTGATCGAGTAGATCCATCGAACCTGCCATTTTCTTATATAACCTTTATGAAGGGCAATATCAGGTTCTCTGCCTTTAACAAAACCTGGCAGTGTAATCTTCAGAGCTATAGTATCTCTGAGGTATCCACTGATAGGGACGCTAGGCCTGGTGAAGGGCTCTCCCCTGACGGAAGCATGGCAGCCTACGTCCATGACTATAACCTATGGATCAGGGATATATCTGCCGGCGAGAAGTATCCTCTGACTACCGACGGATCTAAAGACTACGCTTATGCAACGAGATCCGACACAGTCTTGCACCCGATCAGCCAGGTCAGGCTGAATGATACGCCAATGCCTTATGCCGTGTGGTCTCCGGATTCCAGAAGAATTGCTACATTCAGGATGAATCAGAGTAATGTTACTCCATTGTATCTCCTCCAGTATGTGCCTGATAACAGCTCCAGGCCCAGACCTTGGACTTACAGGTTTGCTATGCCGGGGGATAAGTATGTTCCAATGTATGAGCCGGTAGTGATAGATGTTCTTGAGAAGAAAATCATCCCTATTGCTTACAAAGCCCAGCCCGAGGTATCTCTAATGGATACCGATGAGTGATGTTCTTCAATGGTGGAGCGACGATGGCCAGGTACTCTACTCGCTCTATGCAGATAGGGGCGAAAAGGCGTTGCATCTTCTGAAGATCAATCCTGATAACGGACAGACTGAAGAGATCTTAAATGAGAGTGGCCCCACTTATGTTGAGGCCAACCTGGATTATGCCAGCCTACCTAATGCTAGGGTCCTGAAAAATGGAGATATAGTTTGGTTTTCTGAGGCGAGCGGCTATGGCCATCTGTACCTCTATGATAAAAATGGAAGACAAAAGAACGCCATAACCTCCGGGGATTGGGTTGTCAGGAAGCTTCTGTGTGTGGATGAGAATGAATCGTTGGTATACTTCACAGCCGGAGGCAAAGAGCCAGGGCAAGACCCTTATTTCCGTCATCTCTACAAAATAGGCCTCAACGGCAGCGGGCTCACGCTTCTTACGCCTGAAGACGCAGATCACGACATACAGATGACCCCTGACAGAACCGCTTTTCTTGATACTTACTCGCGAGTGGATCTTCCGCCTGTGACGGTGCTAAGGGATCTGAACGGCAATGTAATCATGAATTTGGAGAAGGGAGATATAAAGAACATTACAGATATGGGCTGGAGGCCCCCAGAGAGGTTCAGCATCAAGGCGCTTGATGGCAAAACAGATCTTTACGGCTTAATCTTCAAGCCCACCAATTTCAACTCATCCCAGAAGTATCCAGTTGTTGAGACCGTTTACCCTGGGCCCTATACCATAGTCACAGCTAAATCATTCCCCGAAGACCTATCTTGGGTCAACAAGATCTTCTGGAGGGCTCAGGCAGTCGCTGAGCTCGGGTTCATAGTTGTTACTATGGATGGTCCGGGCACTGCTTACAGATCTAAGGAGTTCCATGACGCAGCCTACGGCCATCTGGGGGATGTCGGTGGCCTTGCCGATCATGTAAATGGCCTCAAGCAGTTAGCGAAAGATAGGCCTTTTATGGACTTGAGCCGGGTGGGAATGTTCGGGCACTCTGCGGGTGGGTTGATGACTGCTCAGGCATTGCTAACCTATCCGGAGTTCTACAAGGTAGGTGTGGCATCTTCTGGAGATTATGACAGCAGGTTCTATGGAGCATTCTGGGGCGAGAAGTACGAGGGATTGGACTCAAATTACACAGAACAGATAACTGCACTCAAAGCCGGAAACTTGACAGGAAAGCTGCTAATGATCACCGGGGATGTGGATGATAACGTAAATCCCTGCATGACTATGCAGCTGGTGGATGCTTTCATTAGAGCGGATAAGCCCTTCGACCTGCTGGTGATGCCGGGCGAGAACCACGATCTCAGCTATGAGCCTTATTACCTCCACCGCCTCTTTAGATACTTTGGTGAGAACCTGGCAGAACCTGGGCAGCCCCAACAGACTGCCCTTCTATCCGCTCTTTCAATGGCTCTCTTATGCTTTGATTAATCTTCATAATTTATGCCTATCCAGTAGATTCGCAAATATCTGGCTTATTATAAGACCTCTTGTTGCGGACTCATTCAAGGCTATCGATCCTTCCGGAGATGGCATCCTATCCTGTTACTAAAGGATCTTCATGAAAATGAAGCTGATAATCATTCCTATTTTAACTGGCAAAAATCACTGAATTGGATTTTCGGGGGATAGATGAGCGAGAGATTAAAGATAAAATCATATGGCATCTCCAATATCGATTGATATTATATTAATGGGGGAGAGATCACAGGTACAAAGTATTTATCTCTGGATGGGAATTGATCCATGACGGATATAGGGCTTATGGAATTGTTGAAATTCCGGTATCATATCTCATTGGCGAGATGTATATCCTCAGGCGGATAATTGGTAGCAGTGCAGCATGGGATGCAAAGGTGAACTAATGCCTTTAATTGATCTTCACTTGGCGGTATTTGGACTGGATGATGTAGCTTTGGAGCAGATGGGAATCATTGCCAACTTCTTTGCAGGCATTTTCCTGGCTATAGAGTATCTCGTATCAGCAGAGAAGATCGATCGGCTAAACGATCGCTTGGACTATCGAACATCTAAGGCATTCGGTCGATCTACAAAGGCTGCAAAGGCCATTTTGAAGTTCAATAGAAAGGTACTTTTGGTAATTATCATCGCGATAATACTGCTATCCGTGTATCAGGTGACGTTTTACCACCAATCAACTCTAGTAGAGTACATCCTATACTACTATGGGATGGCCAAGCATCTCCTGGCACCCATCCATAAAGTTCTTGCAGTGGTCATAGCAGTGGCGGTCATAACATATATTCTAATGTTCGTAGCCCGCCGAGCGCCCAAGAGGACTATTGGCGCTTTAGGTCTCTTGCTTTTTATTATAGGTAATATACTGTTGTTTCTTCACACACTCTATATATAGATCCCTGGTTGTGGAGGTTTGGCTTCCCCAGTGAAGCTAATAATCCCTCTTTTCATCCTGCCTTCCTGCGGCACTTCTTATACTTTAACACGTGCTGTTTTAGTAAGTCCCGGGACGAACTTCTTTGTTGCCCTCCGAAAATTCCAAAAAATATTGGGCGCGTGATCTCTCCTATATTGCAGACTGTTAGCTTAGTTTGCGCTATTCCTGTCAGGATAATAAAAGATGATCCCGGCTAATGCCGGGATCCTAGGATACGATATATCCCAATTTAATCCAGATCTTATCACTTGACCTCCATTACGACCTTTTCTAGAGTCCCGTTGAACTTGAATGGGCTCGTGTAGTTATCGGTCACAGGCGTCTGAGGATCTTTGCCTATCTCCAGGCCCTCGTCGTAGGAGTATCGAGTTGGCACTGTCATAGGGATATAAGTCTGGCCTTCCTGCTTGCCATTAATGAACAGCGTTCCGATACCTTTGAACTTCCCAGTCTTGTTGAAGGAGAAGCCCAACGTTGATAGCCCTGTGGGCACTTTATCCTTCGATGTGATAATGTAATGTTTCAGGCCGAAGAAGTTGTAATCGTAGATTAGATGGCTGTTCTGGACGTAAAATGAGAGTCCGGCAAACCGTCCTCCAATGGAGAAGAGAACCCCTTCTGCCGCTGTTTGCGGGATATCGACATAAGCGGTGACATTGTAGGAGCTGTTATGAGTATCGGGGATATCTGGCTCCACAGCCTTCTCCGCTCCAGGATAATATGTGAACGATCCAGTCTTAGGATTGGGAGCATAGCGCTCCCCAATACGGTCATCAAGAGGCAAAACGTTATATTTGCCTGCCTCGACCCACCAGCGCTCCTCCATACTTTTCACCATCTCAGGATACACTGATGCGAGATTGTGGGACTCTGAGACATCCGCTGAGAGATTGTAAAGCTGCCAGACGTCCTGATCGAAGTTACCTCCTGAGTTAACGTGATGGAAAGCAACTGCCTTCCAGCCTTCGTACCAGAGTGCGCGCGTTCCCATCATTTCGAAGTACTGGACCGTCTTACGGGTCGGCGCGCTCGAGTTGTTGAATGTATAGGCCAGGCTGATCCCCTCTATGGGCTTCTGGGGATAGCCATTATAGACCTCCGGCGCCTTTAGTCCCATTACATCCAGAACCGTCGGAACTATATCAATGGCATGACAGAACTGGGTTCGAATGCCACCTTGATCTTTGATTACTGCTGGCCAGTATATGATCAGAGGATCGTGTACGCCGCCTTCATTTGTGGTCCACTTGTAGAGCCGGTCGGGAGTATTATCTGCCATGGCCCAGCCCAGAGGATACGTCGGATACGATAGGGGCCCGCCAAGATCATCTAGCTTCTTCAGCATGGTGCTTATATTGGAATTGGGTAGAGATGTACCATTTCCCAGGAATCCTGCAGAATCTCCACCTTCTGATATTCCATTGGCCCAGAGAACCATATTAGTATAGCCGTTGGCATCACCTTCAGGGCTGGCACCGTTATCCGAGAGCACCACGATCATCGTGTTGTTCAGCTGTCCGCTTTGATTCAGGTAATCGATGAACCTGCCCAGCTGTTCATCAGTATAGTCAACGTATCCTGCATGGACCTCGGCCAAGCGTGCATATACCTTCTTCTCGTCCGGGGTCAGGTTATCCCACGCTTTGACATACTGGTCCCGCGGCGGAAGGTCGGTATTATTGGGCACAACTCCAAGAGCCTTCTCTCTGGCCAGAGTATCATTTCGCATAACATCCCAGCCCTGGTCAAACTTGCCCTTGTATTTATCAATGTAAGCCTTGGGCGCATGGTGTGGCCAGTGGCCTGCACCGAATGCAAGATAGAGGAAGAAGGGTTTATTCGGGCTGACCGCCTTTTCATCGTTTATGAACTCTATGGATCTGTTAACCAGATCCTTTGATAGATGGTATCCCTGCTCAGGCGTGGCTGGAGGATCTATACGATGTGTATCATAGATCAAATCAGGATACCACTGGCTGGTATGGGACGCCAGGAAACCATAGTATCTTTCAAATCCTCGGCTAGTGGGCCATTCATCGTAAGGCCCTGCAGCATTGATCGCATCTGAAGGCGTAAGGTGCCATTTGCCTATGCAGTAGGTATCGTAGCCCTGAGACTGAAGCATCTCGGCCATCGTGGCAGCATTCTTTGACAAGTTGCCATTATATCCATCATAGCCGTCGGCAAACTCTGGAAGAGTTCCCATACCAACAGAGTGGTGGTTGCGTCCAGTGAGCAGGCAAGCGCGAGTGGGAGCACAAATCGCTGTGGTATGGAAGTTAGTGTATCGCAATCCTCCCGTCGCTAGTTTATCGATATTCGTAGTATTAACGGGTCCGCCAAAGCATCCCAGGCCGCCGTATCCAATATCATCAAGCACAATGAATACAACATTTGGAGCGCCCTTGGGAGGCTGGGCCACCTGTGGCCAGCATTGGGTGGAGTCCTTGTAAGTCAAACCTACTACAGGCTGGCACTCATCGCTTTTATTAGCTCTGACAACCCTAACACTCGTGGCCTTATCAGGCTGAATGACATCACCGTAGGCCACAGATGCCAGGCTGGAGTTGGTGGCTAGAGGCTTTCTCCTGTTGGTAAGGAGGTCGACCCCTGTGCTGGCATTATTTGCCAATTGATCGTTTTTGAAGCTGCTATTCAATTGAAGGTAATTTGGTTTGCCAGCCACTTGATCTGAGGCAGGGCTGATAGAGGCCCCGAGGAATATCATTAAAAGTACCAAGGCGACCAATATAAAACATGAGGATTTACGAATAGATCTCCCTCCGCTTGTCATAATACCGTCATGGTATATGTCTTTTACTCTGTTTCCCAAAAGATGGAGATTTTACCACTTATCATCTGCTATGCATCTCTTTTTCGCTGTAATGTTGTGCGGTTCTGTAGGCTGCTATCGATAATCCATACATAAAGGGTCCTATGATAATTCCCATGAGTCCAAGCACCAAAATTGGTGCTACATAAGATAGAAAAGCCAAGGCGATGTTGACAGGAGAGCCCCCTTCAGATATGCGAGGCCGCAAGATGCATTCCGGGACATATTCCAGAAGGGAAGCTCCACAGAGAAGGAGGAGAAATCCCCTTGGAATATCGTTTGTCAGGAATAGGAAGACGGACAGCGGGACGAAAATAAGCAGCGGGCCAAAGAATCTGATCAGAGATAGAAAAGCTGCCATTATTGCCCATACTGCTGAAAAAGGCACCCCTATCAGAGAAAACATAATGATGCCCACCAGGAAATTATATGCAGCAATATCGAAGTTTGCTGTTAGAAGCGTTTTGAAGATTCCATTCAGCTCCTTTAAAAAATGTCTGCCAACCAACCTTTGCTCTTCTGGAAGAAGGTTTGGCGACCTTAGAGCGGCCTCCTTTCCATTCAAGAGAAGATAGTATGCTAAAAAGGTCGCAACTATCAATTGAATTAGAAAGATGGGAAATGCCAATGTGAAGTCCAGTATCTTACTTTGCAGGATGGGAATGACCAATGAATTCACTACCTCGTGAACAACAGCCGGAATGATAAACGAGATCATGAAAGAGATCATACCACCCTGAACCGCATTTTTGAAATTAGCCATTTCTTGAGACTGTTTAAGATTGGGCAAGATACCTAAATTCGCCCAAAGGTTAGCTGAAGTGATATTATTGGTCGCAGGGACATTTGCAGAAGGGCCAGTCAATCCCTGTGAGATAATAAGATAAAAGACCAGCAGGATCAAGACTGCCGTGATCAATACCGCCGATATTGCTATTTGAGAAGATCTCCTCCCTGATCCGGTTTTCATAAAGGCCAATTTATAAATTGGAAAGAGCATATAAGCAAGCAATATGCCGAGCATTATTGTGCCTATTAGAAATCTGCTTATATAGGCGGTGATAATGATGAGAATAATAACCGAGATCCATGCAAGGATCTTCAGACCATTGCCAGGGGCCACGTTCATCTAAACGAACTGGTAAGATATAAGATTTTTCTTAGTTGAGCTAAACTTTCATATTTTCATCCAGCCTTGCCGTGGCACTTCTTAAACTTCAGCCCGCTGCCGCATGGACAGGGATCGTTCCTGCCAGGCTTGAAGATTACCCCGGAGATTTTACCATTTGTCGTGTAGTTCATAGCATTAGCAGGGGTCTGTCCCTGTCTGAGCTCGTGAGCCATGAACCTCATGGGGCCATCGATATGTCTAAAGAACTCTTTGTAGCCTGCGCAGAGGTAATTCAGTCCCGGCTCACCATCAGGAGTCCTTATAAAACGGTTCTTTGGGCATTCTCCATGACAGACAAATAATACCTCACACCGGCGACAGTATTTTGGAAGGGAATCCAGCTTGTCCTGGCCAAATCTTCTCTGCTTCTCCGATGAAGCTAGATGGGCCATGTTTTTCTCTTTAATATTCCCCAATAAGTATTTGGGCTCCACAAAGTGATCGCACGAGTACATATCGCCGTTATGCTCCATGGCCATGGCTGTTCCGCAGGTCTGAGAGAAGGCACAGATGCCTGGAGGGGCTCCAGACCATGCTGCCAGAGCTATATCGAAGATCTGAACGAAAATCTTCCCCACATCCTTTTTTACCCATTCATCGAAGATATCTATCAGGAACCTTCCATATTGCTCCGCCTTTACAGAGCGATCTGTGACCTTATCGCCCTCTTGAAAGCCCGTATCGTTATCTCTCTCTACAATGGGAATGAATTGTATAAAATTTGCTTTTACTTCATCTCTCAAAAAGCGGTAAACATCCAATGGGTAATCGCCGTTTGCAGCATGCACAGTTGTCAGAATATTGAAATCGACTTTATGCTTTCGCAAGAGCTTTGCTGCTCTCATCACTTTATCAAAGGTCGGCCTGCCGGCTTTGTCTACACGATAGGCATCGTGAAGCCTTTTCGGCCCGTCCAGGCTCAGGCCGACGAGGAAGTTATTATTGTGGAAGAACTCGCACCACTCATCATCCAAAAGGGTGCCATTGGTCTGCATGGTGTTCTGGATGACCATTCCTGGTCGCCTGTACTTCTGCTGATATTGGATCGACCGCCTGAAAAAGTCCAGGCCCATCAGTGTCGGCTCGCCGCCCTGCCAGGCAATGGTAGCCTGGGGAATCTGCTGTGCTTCAATATATTGGCGGATATAGGTTTCTAGAAGCTCATCAGACATTCTGAAGCTGCTTCCGGGGTAGAGATTCTTCTTGGATAGAAAGAAGCAGTATTTACAGCCGAGGTTGCAGGCTGCACCCGTAGGCTTGGCTAGTAGATGGAAACCAGGAAGACATCTTTTTCTGGGTCATCCTATGCCAAACTACTCGTTTACTTTAATTAATCTTTTCTCAAGGCATTGCTTGCATAGAGGTTCTACATATAAGGCTAAACTTTTTGTAGTTCGACGACAATTGCTGCTAATTTAGTTGGCAGGAGGCGCATAGTATATGAAAGGATATATAATATTTGCTGTCTTGTTTGCAATATTAATAGGAACTTGCACTGCAGCGAATGTGAATGTAGGTAACGTGAATGCCTTTAAACAAGCATTAGAAAAGGATGGGTTTACAGTACAACAAGGTGAGCTGGGTTTTTATGATGTAATTAAGTTATATAATCAAGGATTGTTGCCTTCTGCATGGGGGAACAATCCAACCACAAAATATATAGCATATTTTGTGCCAGCGGCGCCTGGTTACAAGGTAGACAAAAAACCATCCATGTTAGCTAAAGCACTCGGATTTAGCGGTAATGCGACGGCCTATTTCCGACTCCGTCCTGATGAAGCTATTGTTTTCGTAGGAAGAACACCGCCTGAGTGTAGATACTTCAATTTCGATGTCAATTTATTTTCTAGGACATATGGAAATAAAACCTTATGGCCTTGGTTCGACTTAGGCGATCCTCTGAATATGGAAATCATTAAAACTGACGGGACACCAAATGGAACAGCAGGAAATCCTTTCAATCAAACTACCATGATAGTCACTACGGCCGACAAAGGCGTCGATCAACGCATCCGTGCTGTCGCGGAGTCCGTAGGGTATTCAGACGGCATAATTAACACACAGGTGATTCCCTCCCCCATGTTGAATATGGGTCTAGAGAATAATTCAGATACATTTACCATATATATTCGCCCTGCTCTATTCAAAGATAAGCAAGTTGGCAACGATTACATCAATAGTACACCTGCCACTATCTTCCGGATTACCCCCAACAAATCTACAAAGCTAGATCCGTATAACGTGCCAGAACTAAGAGTGCGTGGAACAGGGGAAGCAGAGTTTGGTTTGACGCCCGATCTCAATAAATTGAGGCAAGCTATCCTAACCAAATACAGCGGATTGAATGCCATTGAGCTTCCGACTAGCCAATGGTACCCAGATGCGAATGAGGCGTTCCAGAGAGGAATCAGTACCTATGGTCCTAACAACGATGCATGCTATCTCTGGACTGCGAACCAGACTCTCTCTTCGCAGACACCTCCCTTCAATAACATCTCGCAGTACTATGGTTTCTCACGAAATCCGCCGATTACCTTGGGCAATGATACAAATGAGTTCATAATCGTCTATGGGGTTAACCATGTAGCCGCAGGAAAGGCGACGTACCAGAACATCGGCTTATTCGGAGCAAATGCATGGAATGGCATTGGAGCGATCACTGATCAGGATTTCAATGGGACTGCAGATGCCTATCTCCCCGGAGATACTAATGCGAAATACCTTTATGTCTACAAGATCGCCAGACACTCCAATGGAGATCCACACTGTTATGAGGTACCTTATGGTGTGGGAGCATACGGTATAAACCTCGATCAACCACTCATGATTGCCTGGAGGATATACCTGGAGAAAGCTACAAAAATTGGACCATCCTACTCAGAGATTATGTATGATCGGGCTATAAAATTCAGCCCAAAGAAGTAGGGTAAAAGGATTTGGGATACTAGGGCCAATCCCAACTCCTTATACATATAACCTGCAAATTCACCATTTCATTTTTCGGGCATGAGCCCCATCCTGATCGTCAGGCCCATGTGAGCTTTATAAATACCATCTGGTCTACAGCTCCAATGCCTCCACTTTCAAGCTGATGCCATAGGGCTAAAGCTTGAAAAGTTGAAATATCTAATTCAACATGAGCATAATCTGGTTTGACGCAGTGGACCGAAAGAGCTTTTAGTTAATTTTTACATTATAGATCGCTTAGGAGGCAGGATTATCAAAATCAATCTTATTTTCATAATAGCAGTGATATCATTACTGTGCATGCCTGTTATGGCGCAAAGCGAGCTGAAAGGCAAAGTTTCGCCGCTCGTAGATCTAAAAAATAACAGCTCTGAAGTCAGATTACATGCCGTAGAGTATCTCCAAAAGCTAAATGATACCGGAGTTATCGATTCATTGATAGTTGCCTTGAATGATAAAAATAGCAGTGTCCGTAGCAAGGTTGCATTGGCTCTTGGGAAACACAATTCGACCCGAACAATTGGGCCATTGATCAACGCTCTCAGAGATAATGACACTGAGGTTCAAATATCTGCTGCAATGGCGCTCACAAAGATCGGAATTCCGGCAGTGATTTCTTTGATACGGGCTCTTAGGTCAAATAATATCGATATTCGAGTAAACGCTGCTAGAGTCCTGGGAAGGATCGGAGATCGACGTGCAATAAATCAATTGACTCAGGCGCTAAACGATAACAGTACCGAAGTCCAATTGAGCGCTGCGTATGCTCTGAGGAAGATGGAATGGAAATCGGATGGGACGTCCTAGAGAATCTTGATCGATCTCAAGGAGGGAGCATATCATGAGAATAGAATTAATAGTGTTTCTTGTTATTTTATCTACTTCAATTCAATCAAGTGCAGCGCACGAATGCACAACATTTATTGTAACGCCAGGGGCGAGCATAGACGGCTCGATGTATGTTGGACATACAAATGATGGATTTGGGCCTTGTGTTACCGGCCACAACGTGACTGAGGATGATACTAAATTAGTTTACGTCGCTCCAGCGAATCATACCACCGGTGCTAAGCGTGCTGTACATTTCGATCCAAACTCCGGCTCAGACGAGCCGACAAAAAATGCAACAGCGGGTAACCCAGAAATCGCATATATAGATGAGATTAATCATACCTATGGCTATCTGACTGGAACTTACGGCATCATTAATGACCATCAGCTGATGAGTGGCGAGTGCACAGATTATACCAAGGTGCAGCCGAACTGGGACAAAGATAAGCGCATTTTTTACAGCGCGGAGCTCTCGAATATAGCCATGGAGCGATGCACCAATGCCAGACAGGCAGTCGAGCTGGTAGGCAGCTTGATCGATACCTACGGTTACTACGGCACAGGCGAAACTCTGCTCTTTGCCGATCCCAAGGAGGCCTGGGTGATGGAGATGTGTGGCGGTACTTTGGATAATCGCAGTGGGCTGTGGGTTGCGAAGAGAGTTCCAGACGGCGATGTATTTGTCGGAGCGAACACGTTCCGAATTCGTGATGTAAAGCCTGATGATCCAAACGTGCTTTATTCAAAGAACCTTTTCGATGTTGCCAAAGAAAGAGGATGGTGGCGGCCGGAAAACGGAACTCTTGATTGGCTGAAGACCGTCTCCACAGGAGAATATTCGCATCCATATTATTCACTGGCAAGAGTTTGGAGTATTTACAATAGGATATCTCCCTCTCGAATGCTCAGCCCATACGTTAATGATACTTGGTCGCGCGAGTATCCTTTCTCGATAAAGCCTGACAGAAAGCTTACGGCAAATGATGTGCTTCACCTCTTCCGCGATCATTATGAGGGCACAGTCTACGATCTAACAAAAGGCGTGGCAGCAGGACCCTACGGCAATCCTTACCGCAATGATGGCCCGTTTGATCAGCACAAAGCCTTTGAACCCGGTGAAATTAAACCGGGGGCTTGGCCTCGCCCAGTGTCTCCCTTCTTCTGCGGTTACAGCTACGTAACGGAAGGACGAAGCTGGCTTCCAAATCCCATCGGCGGAGTTTGCTGGTTCGGATTTGCTCAGCCATATGAAACATGTTACGTACCGATCTATGCCGGAGTTAACTCTGTTCCAAAACAGTTTTATTGCGGCAATCGGACAGTCTTTGACAGGAATTTTGCCTTTTGGGCATTTAACTTTGTTACAGACTGGTCGACTTTACGATATAGCTATATGATCAAGGATATCCAGTCCGAGCAATCGCAGATCGAGGGAAAAGAGCTTTCTCGCCAGACAGATATAGAAAATCAGGCAAAAAGGGTCCTAGATTCAAATGGCAGCAGGGAATGCAGCGTGTTCCTGACCAATTACAGTACAACTAATGCCATTTCCGTATTCAATGACTGGTGGAAGCTCGCGGATATCTTGATTGCAAAATACAGCAATGGATTCATCAACGATTTCAAGAACAATACGACTATTCGTGGAGGATATCCGAACTGGTGGCTCAATGAGACAGGGTATCAGTATGGACCCAGGATCTATCAGTACGCAGAGCTGCAGAAAGCGCCGGGTCTCAAATATACCAATGAGACAGATTATGCTGAACCTGGAAATGAGCTAAATTTCATTATCGAAAACCGAGAATGAAACGTTGGATTTATGCCCGGCCAGGCAGGCCGGGATACCAACCTTCTTGATGTTTTGACGTCTGTATTCCAGGCTGATACCCTAAAGTTAAATAAACGAATAATCATGATCGCTCAATTGGAGATAGCCCAATGGCTGACTATACTCAGCTTTTTGGATGTTATAAAACGAGATAATCTCTATCAGGTGATGGATATGGAACATCGGACTATTCTGAAGCCGCTTTTGACCGTGGCGGCTTTGCTTTGCCTGCTGTTGAGCGGTCTATGTCTTGCCCAGCAAGATAAAGGCAATGATATTATCACAAATGAAACAAAAGATAACACATCTGCATACCAGGAGGCTTATGATATAGGCCTGGATGCCTACATCTACCTCTATCCCCTGGTGACTATGGATGTCAGCCGGCGGCAGATGACCAATGTCGAGGCCGGTGAGGTGGAGGGACGCGGTCCAATGAATACATTCACCCATTTTCGCAACTTCCCATCAGCGGGTTATAAGGATGCAACCAGGCTCAACTTCGATACATTATACTCTAGTGCCTGGCTGAACCTGACGAAAGAGCCCCTGATAGTTTCAGTGCCTGATACCGGAGGAAGGTACTATTTCCTGCAGATGTTTGATATGTGGACCGACTGCTTCGCAGCGCCCGGCAAGCGCACTACGGGAACTATTGCAGGCAACTTCGCTCTAGTCTGGAAGAGCTGGAACGGCACCCTGCCAGAAGGAGTAACGCGTATCGACGCCCCCACGCCGCTAGTGCTCGTTCTCGGTCGGACTTATGTCAGCGGCCCGAATGATCTGGATGCTGCCCATGAGGTACAAGATGGCTACAAGATCACACCCCTATCTCAGTGGGGCAAGGAGCCGATACCTGTGAATGCAACCATCGATCCCACTGTGGATATGACCACGCCACCCCTGCGCCAGGTGAACTCCATGAATGCATCGATCTACTTCTCCTATGCAGCAGAGCTCATGAAGGCCAACCCTCCACATATCACTGATCAGCCCATTATCGCCATGATGAAGAGGATTGGAATTGAGCCAGGCAAGAGCTTCGACTTCAATAGCCTTGATCCGGCGGTCAAGCTGGCTCTCCAAAATGCTACAAAAGATGGTTTATTCGAGATGAAGGTAAAGATCCCGACTATGGGAAAGCTCGTAAATGGCTGGTTAATTAATACCAATACAGTAGGCGTGTATGGCAACTACTATCTCAAGCGAGCCATGACTACCATGGTAGGCTTTGTTGCCACCCTTCCCGAGGATAACATCTATCCGATCCTCCAGGTTGATGCCGATGGCCACCCACCAGATGGGAATCGTACCTACGTGCTCCACTTCAACAAGAGCGAGATGCCGCCTGCAGATGCCTTCTGGTCGGTCACCATGTATGATGCCGAGGGTTTCCCAGTGGCCAACAGCCTGAACCGCTATGCAATAGGAGATCGCAGCAATCTCACCTACAATAAAGATGGCTCACTGGATATCTATATTCAGAACAGTACCCCCAGCTTGGATAAAATGTCCAACTGGCTGCCAGCGCCCAGAGAGCCCATGAGCATCTACATGCGCCTTTATTCGCCGAGAAGAGAGGCCCCGGATGGCACCTGGTCGCCGCCGCCTGTCAAGAGAGTTAGTTAGCATCTAGGAGTAATACAGCAAATCCGGATATATTCTTAATAGGAGGGCATCCCACAGGTTATGGTGCCCTCTGCTTATCTTTTGGTCGCATCATAAAGCAAATGAAGCATTTGTCAATGCAAGGAACCCCAACGCCCACGGCATAAAGCTGAATCAACCAATTGTAATTACCTTTAGAATCTACATGGAGAACTCCACAAAGACCGGTCCATTCTACTCAGAAATCGTGTATGATCGAGCCATAAAGTTCAGCCCGAAGAAATAGGATAGAAATCTGTACCTAAAGGAAAATTAGGGATTTCCTCCAAGGAGCTGGAATATAAGAGATAATCTCACCTCCTCGGGGGATGAGAAAGCTTTGGGGCCTATCCATTCTTTTTTGAATCTTCCTGATCATTTGAGTCATACCATATCCATGAGGGCTTGTAGGATAGTTATTTAAGTAAAAATTTGTATTTATAAACCGATGCTCTTCCAGATCCTCGATGCCAACTATACTTATGATTCTGAAAGGAGGCCGTTAGTTCAGCTCTTCGGCGAAACCGATGAAGGCAGAAGCGTAACCTGCAGGGTAGCTGGCTTCAGGCCTTACTTTTACGCTGGCGTTGAAGACGGCTGCATAGATCAGGCCGCCGAGGATCTGCGTGAGATGGGACTTGAGGTCGAGGCAATCGAGCGCTTTGAGCCCATAGGCTATCAGACCTCTCCAAAAAGGATGCTGAAGATCACAACCAAAGATCCTAAAGAGGTCAGATCTCTCAGGGAACGCGTTCGAGAGGTTCCGGGGGTGAAGGCCGTCTATGAGACCGATATACTTTTCAGGAACAGATTTTTGATAGACTCCGGCCTCGGGGGCATGGCTTGGGTCGATGCCAAACTGCCAGAGTGGGTTAAGGATGAGGCGCCCATCGTAAACTTCGATTCATTATCGCCTGTGCAGCACGATGCAAATGCTCCCCTGAGGCACATGTCCTTCGATATAGAATGTCTGCCGAACAAGGGTGAGATGCCGAAGGCCGATATATCTCCCGTCATTCTGATCAGCATGGCATTTGAGCCCGAGTACAATGGCCTGAAAGATCTTGTGCTCGTTGGCAAAAGGATAGATTGTCAGAGGCAGGATATCGAATCCTGCGATGACGAGCATGATCTTCTATCCCGCTTTATATCGATCATAAAAGATTACGACCCTGACATCCTCGCCGGCTACAACTCAAACGAGTTCGATTTCCCTTACTTAGAAGAAAGAGCGAAGAATCTGAACATCAACGTCCGGGTTGGCAGAGAGGGCAGCTCATGGTATATCAGAAAGATTGTCAACTCAACCAATGTATCAATTACAGGCCGTGTGGTCGTAGATCTCCTGCCGATAATCAGATCATCCTTCAGCCTCAAGCAGTACACTCTGAGGAACGCTTCAGCAGAGCTTCTCAAGATGGAGAAGTATGATGTCGATCCGAAGGAGATCGAGTCTCTCTGGGCCGAGGGCGGCGAGGGCCTGCGTCGGTTCATAAGCTACTCTCGAAGGGATGCAGTCCTCGCCCAGAAGCTTCTTTTAGAGCTGCGGCTGATGGATAAGTACATTGCTCTTTCGCGTGCAAGCGGCTCTCTCCTGCAGGATATAGTGAACGGCGGCCAGAGCGGGATGGTTGAAAGCCTTCTATTAAGAAGGTTCAGAGAGCAAAACAGGGTGGTGCCTCCTAAACCTGATGCTGAGGTCTCTGATGAGCGGTATATTGAGAACGACGAGCTGAAGGGCGGGGCAGTGCTCGATCCCGAAAAGGGCTTGCTAGAAGATGTCGTCATACTCGATTACAAATCGCTGTATCCTACAATTATGATGGCCCATAACCTCTGCTACTCTACTGTGATCACAGGAAAGAGTACAGAGGATCATATTGGCCATATGGATCAATTAAAGAATATCCCGGCCGGACGTATAATAACTTCGCCATCAGGCGGCAGGTTTGTACCTCCGGAGGTCTTTCCGGGTATAATGCCGAGAGTGCTCCATGAGCTATTGGATCAGAGAACGAACACAAAGAAGCTCATGAAAAAAGCTAGCGAAGATGAGAGGCGTTTTCTGGACGCGAAGCAGTATGCTATGAAGATTCTCCTTAACAGCTTTTATGGCTACTCGGGTTACGCTCGTGCAAGGCTCTACAGCCTGGCGGTCGCAAATGCAGTCACAAGCTTTGGTAGGGATAACATACTGAAGACAAAACAGCTCATAGATGATATAGGGTCAGTCTATGTAGTCGACGGCACTGTCGTCTTTGAGAAGGAGCTTGATTTTGGAAAATCCGGTGCAAGACGCTTCGACCTCTCCGTAGTTTACGGTGATACAGATAGCGTATTTGTCAGGCTAAAGTCCTCTGAGGAAGCGGTGTCTCTGCAGGATGCTGAGCTAATCGGCAAAAAGATCGCCGAGACGGTGACTGCCAGTCTCCCAGAGCCTATGGAGCTTGTGTTCGAGGCATTTGCCAGAAGGGCGATATTCCTGACGAAGAAGAGGTATGCGCTCTGGGTCTTTGAGCCCGTAGGCGATGGATGGAAGGACCGAATCAAAGTGCGTGGCATGGAGACGGTACGGAGAGACTGGTGTGAGCTTACATCCAAGACTTTGAAGATCTGCCTTGAGCTTGTCCTAAAGGAAGGAAAGGTTGAGGAGGCGAAGGATCATATCATCTCTGTACTTGATAGGCTGAGAAACCTCGATCTTCAGAAGGACCCTGGAATTATCGATGACCTGACGTTGACCAGGAAGTACACCAAGGGCACGGCCTCATACAAGAATAAGCAGCCGCATGTTCAGCTTGTGGAAAAGATCAAGAAGAGAGGTGGCCAGGTTCCGGGCGTTGGCGATCGTGTGCCCTTTGTGATCATCAGAGGAAACAGCCGCAAAAAGGGATTATTTGTGGACAGGGCAGAGGATCCTAGTTACGTTCTTGAGAATAACATTCCCATAGACACGGAATACTACATCGAGAAGCAGCTTTTGCCGCCGGTACTCCGCATATTCGAGACCTTCGGCATAAATAGAACAAAGCTCTGCCAGGATGTGAAGCAGAGCAGCCTCATGGGATTCGGCGAGGCTGCAGAGGCAAAGCCGCAGAAGCAGAAGTCGCTGTTTGATTTTTAGTGGTGTATAAAAGGATTGAGCTGGCAGACAGGGCTGTGCTCAATTAGAGGGAAGGTTAATACACCTCCAGAATTCGGTTTGAAGGGAGCCGCTTGAAGAAGTTCTATGCCGCATTAAGTAAAGAACTAAGCTATTCTCACCTTTGGCCCAAAATTTATAGCTATGTAACTGCAATTGCTAACATTTGAGGCGAGGAGGAGTCAAAATTGAAACCAATTCTGTCAATTCTAGTTATCTTACTGATAGCAGGATTTGCATCAGCGCATGAGACTGTATGCCTGAGGGGTTGCGACAGCACAAGCATTCAAGCTGTGGTTTATGCGGCACATCCAAATGATACAATTGATGTGTACAGCGGGATTTATAATGAGAGCGTAGTTTTGACCAAGGATGTTACTTTTAGAGGGATCGATACGGGCAGCGGAGAGCCTATCGTTAACGGTGACCTCTATCAGAACGGTTTCAATATGGTCCTGCGGGGCTTTGGCTTCCAGTCAGTTTCACCTGGTTTGGTAGATGCAGAAAATATGACCGCCCGGAACACAACATTGTATTGGATAGAAAAAGCATTTGAAAACCCCTCAAAGTCTAAAGCTATTGAAAGCCTTGATAAGATAATTAAGGCAAATCCAAAAGACGCCTGGGCTCTGTACAGAAAGGGATGGATCCTGTCTGATACTGGAAGGTATGACGAGTCCACGGATATCCTGAAAGAATCCATAAAATCGGACCCTTATTTTGCGTCTCCATGGAATTTAATCGGCAATAATTTCTGGGCGCTGAACAAATACGATAAGGCTTTGGAGGCTTACGAGAAGGCTATTCAGCTGAGGCCAAACAAAGGGCTTTATTGGTCAAGCGAAGGCGATGCTCTAAAGGAGCTGGGCCGAACCGGAGAGGCGGAGGCAGCCTATGCGAAGGCTAGCGAGCTGGGATACGGCAATTTTGCATCGATGAGCAATGCAGCAGCCATCAACCCTAGTTCAGCACCTGGCCGAACTCCCGCATCCAGCACCTTTGTTAAAGATCACATAATGGCAAACAATGTCGATGAATCTACCAATAATGTGATCACTAGAGCCTACACATTCTCCAGTACCGATAGCAAAGCATACTCCTGGTTAAGCCTGGGAAAGGCTGAAAATGGCACAGTCAAATGGCAGTGGTATTCTCCCGACGGCAATCTTTACAGAAATGAAACGGTTGATATTCCTACTCCAAGCGGTGACTATTGGCCTTCTTATAACGTCTGGTCTTATATCTATATAGCCGGAGATAACGCAGCTAACCTGCCTGGAGATTGGCATGTGGATGTTTACCTTAATGGCCAGAAAGCATTCACAGAGTATTTCTCCATATCCGGAGAACAATCAACAGGGCCATCAGGAAATAAATCGGTTAATTCCAAAAAAGAACAATTGACACTAGAAGAATTATCAGACGAAATTAATTTAGTTTATCAGGGTCTTAACCTCAGCAAGTCGGGCAAGTATGATGAGGCCATTCAAGCTTTTGATAATGCCACTATGCTAAATCCACGAGATGCAGATGCCTGGTATTTTAAAGGCGAAGCACTTTATGGTCAGAGAAAGTACAATGATGCCATTCAAGCTATCGACAAGGCTATCGATATTAATCCTAAAGATGCGGATGCATGGTACCTAAAAAGCATGGCTCTTGATGACCTGGGCAAACACGATGAAGCGGCTAGCGCTTACAATAAGTCCATAGAGATCGATCCTGAAATTGACGATGAATGGTGGTACTGAGAAAGAGTGATTTCCTAGCGGCGAAGGACCGCATAACGAGGCAATCAAGGCTTATGAATTGGCTATAAAGATCGATCCTCAGGATGCTAATGCATGGTGCTATATGGATCAAGCTCTGAAATTATCCGGAAAACTTCCGAATAAGATGCCGGATTTGCAAGGGAAATAGAATCAGGGCTGGGAAATGAGAGATTGCCCCAGCCTTTTTATCTCCTCGGGATATCATGGAACAAGAGGATGAATTATCATGATTGCCTATTGGCTGGGAACTCTTCACAATTTTCGTCAAATAGGCGGAATAAGGAGGGATCTTCATTAAAGGGATCAGGCTCGTTTTGATCTTGATTATGCTGGCACTGCTATCCCCTCCAGCATTTGGTCAGACAACAGCAGCTGATTGGGATAGCAAAGGCGTTCTCGATGTATCTGTTCTTGATCACAGCATGGCTACTAGCATCGACGAGTCCTCCAGGGCTGTTATCTCCAGAACCCAAGAGTTCTCTGTAAACGATAGCACAGCATATTCCTGGCTGAGCCTGGGAGATGTTGGGTCTGGTACGGTCCATTGGAATTGGTACTCTCCAGATGGCCAAATACTAGAGATGGATAGCGCGGAGATCCCCATGCCAACAAGCGGATCCTACTGGAATGCCTACAATATCTGGTCTTCTATCGATATTGCTGGAAAGAATGCAGCTAACCGCCCTGGTGATTGGCATGTAGATGTTTTCCTGGATGGCAGGAAGATGCTCACTGAGTATTTTTCGATATCAGAAGGTCAGAAGGCCGCAACGCCAGAAAATCAGTATCAATATAATCTTACCAAATCGGACGAGTTCGCTTACAAGGATCTGTACAATCAAAACAGATACTATCTGGCTATTACTAAAGGCGATAATCTCAAGGGCGAAGGAAGATATGACGAAGCCATTCACTTCTACGATGAGGCTATCAATTCTGATCCCAACAATTTCCAGAACTGGCAGGCATTGAATAGCAAAGGCGAAGCTCTCTTTAAGCAAGGAAAGTATGAGGAGGCTCTCCAGGCTTATGATAAAGCCATTGAGCTTGCCCCGGATATTTCAATAGTCTGGACTAACAAAGGCTATGCTCTAAAGGCGCTCGGAAGAGCTAATGAGTCAAATATAGCCTACGCCACGGCGAGAGAACTGGGAGATCAATCTGCATGGGTTCCTGAAACCAACGCCACTGGCATAAACTTGACAAGCCTATACTCCATCGAAATTCTTGATCATTGTATGGCAAGCAACGTCGATGAGTCTACCAATAATGTGATTACTAGAACCAGCACGTTCTCAAGTGCTGATAGCAAAATCTATTCTTGGCTGAATTTAGGACATATTCTAGGAGCCACAGTAACTTGGCATTGGTATTCTCCAGATGGCAATCCTTACAAAACTGGTCAAGTTGATATCGATCGCAATCCGAATGGTGGCTATTGGCCTTCTTACAATGTCTGGTATGGTCTAGATATTGCCGATATACCAAAGGAACAGTACATGTCGGGCAATTGGCATGTAGATGTCTACATTAATGGCAAGAAGCGCCTGACTGAGCAATTCGATCTGAAAATCGGCTCAGGAACAGCGACGATTGGCTCTAATGTAACGCCTGGTCCTGGTATTATACTCGGCACCTTCACCCTCCTTGATCATTGCATGGCAAGCGAAATTGATGAGGCTACCAGCAAGCCAGTTACAACCACGAAAACCGACAAAATCAAGGATACTCTGGTGCCTTACTCCTGGTTGCAGCTGGGAAATATTGGAGCTGCTAGAATCGAATGGGATTGGAAAGGCGGAGAATATACTAATAACGGTAAAAATTATGAAATAACACATACCTATAACATTCCGCCCAATCCGAACGGTGGCTATTATGCGTCTTACAACGTCTGGGATTTTATAGATGTTCCTGGCATGCTTCAAGATTTTAATTGGGGCGAGAGCAATGTATGGGACGCTCAAAGAAGTGCTGAGGAGGAAGGCTACTCATATCACGGGACCAACTCCGCCCCAGACCCGCGCGGCGACTGGACGGTAGATGTCTATGTGAATGATCAGTGGCTTTTGCAGGAGCAATTTACTGTGACGGGCTGATCCAAGATTACTTGGGCGTGTGCAAACCTTAGGATCAGCTCATTCATTTTTATGAGCATGAAATTATGCTTTGATATCTTGGATGTTTTATTAGACTCATCATTGCAGATGGGCATATACGCGGTTATCACTGCTGATATGACCAGGAAGCACTCAGGCAAGGCATTCTATGCTTTAGCATATAACAGAATTTAGCTGGCAGAAGACCGCAAGTATGTTCTTGAGAAGATCATCTCAATAGACATGGAATGCTACATCGAAAAGCAGCTTTTGTCGCCGGTGCTCCGAACATTCGAGACCTTCGGGATAAATAGAACAAAGCTCTGCCAGGATATGAAGCGGAACAGCCTGATGAGCTTCGGCGAGACGGCAAATGCAAAGCCGCAGAAGCATAAGTCGCTGCTTGATTATTAGAAGTTTTGTTTCGTTATTACCAAAAGAACAAGATTCAACCGCAAGACATTATGGTTCTTCCTTAGGTAGGGATTGAATCGCGCTCCGAGATTGAAAATGGTTATTATCTTTACACTTCTTCCGGGGCTAAAACTAAGGGTCATTCTAGCGCGCTCTAACGCTCACGCGGATTGCCCCTAACCCCTCTTCAGGAGAATGTTTTAGAAAACGATAGTGCCCTTCAAATCAAAAGAAAATCGTAGATGGAAAAGTTGCTATTTGATTTTTAGCCGTGTGCAAACGATTGATATAAGTTCCACGTACCGGTAGCCACGAAATTGACGGCAATGGCTCCAAGTATCAGCCCCAATATCCTTGTCAGGACCATTATACCTGTGATGCCGAGCGCTCTATCAATGAACTCCGAGAACTTGAGAATGAAGTAGGCCAATACAAATGTCAGCGTTATGGCAAGAATGACCATCGCCTTCTCAGGAATGGTAGCAGCTGCGCCCATCAATACGACTACTGTTGTTATTGCACCTGGGCCTGTCAAAAGCGGCATTGCTAGCGGGAAGACTGAGATGTCTTCTCGGGTATTCGCATCTCTCATTTCAGCATCAGTGACCTTCTTTTGCTGTCTTCCGCCGCGAAGCATATCCAGCGCCACTAAGAACAGCAGAATGCCGCCTGCCACACGCAGCGAATCAACTGTTATGCCGAAGAACCGCAGGACGAGATCTCCTCCTACTGCGAATATAAACGCTATCTCAAAGGCTACTATCGTGGTATGCTTGTAGATCTTCCTCTTCTCTTCTGTTTCCATACCCGTTGTAAGAGAGATAAAGACCATCGTGGCCTCGATGGGGTTAACTATGACGAATATTGATGTGAACGCATATAGGAAATAAACCAGATAATCGTAGATGGCCATGATCCCTTTACAACTTGACGCGAGTTCAACTTAAGTTCAGCTTATCCTTGGGGCATCCCCCTCGCCCTCGGCAGGATCACCATTAAGCATCTTTACGACCTTTCCGGAGACGAAGGCAAATGTGCCTGCCAGGCTTGCAGCCAAAAGCGCCTGCTGCCTGCCATGTCTGCCCAGTAGTCCTCCAACTAAAGCGCTCAGGACAATGGAAGCGATATACTCAGGTGCATCCTTGACCAGATGGCCAAGGGGATCAACGCCCGCATCGGCCTTATCCCTGTGAATGACCCACCTGTCCTCGAACTCATGCACATGTGCTCCGTAAGGCCCACGAAGCTGCCGCCCTGCGCCGTTGAACATCTCCCCAAGCATAGTCTCACTAAAGCATTCGGGAAGCTTTGGATATTTCTCCTTTGGGAGAACGTAATGCACATGGTATGGCATGTTTTCTACCCATGTGCAGAACTCCTGGCAGCCTTTTTGGCAGACTTTGTGGCAGTCTTTGTTACAATCCATATCTTCCATAATGGCAATCCCTATTTAAATAGCTGGCTGAAGAATGGCACCATATCATTTTATACCCCTCGAGCAATCGCTATAGATATATGAGCATGAGGCCATTGAAGCCATCGGTTCTAATGATAGTAGCTGTGCTAGTAATAGCTACTTTGAGATAACCTTCAGGCATCTATGGAGCCTGGTCAGTACGATTTCAGGATGTTCGCTTATGATATCAACAGGCCGATCCTCGGCCAGAGCAATATTGTGACAGTTGTCTAGATCCTGGGGAATCCTATTCGTTCTGAGCAGCTAGAGCAGAGGAACGAAGGCTTCTCCTTTGCCATTTCAATTGAATCTGAGAGGTTCATCACACAGCTCTTGCTGCAATGCCCCAGGCCCAGGATGTGGCCGACCTCATGTAGCGCCTCTTTGGCGAGGATCTCAGGCTCCATCTCAGCTGCCGATAAGACGGCACACATTTCAGCAGAGCAGCCGAAGACAAAACCGGAGCCAGGGTAAAAGATTTTGCCGCCTATTATCCAGAGCGATGCTCGCTTGTTTGCAGCGATTTCAAGATACCTCAGCAGTTTCGCAGCATCCAGAAGCTGCCCCTTTAAAGGCACATAGAGGTATCCTCGATCCTGCACCCTTAAACCATAGACACCATAGCATACCTCAATGGCATCCTTAAGATAGGCCACATCTGCCAGACATTTGCCGTCATGGAAGAGATGCAGAATCATCTCTGAGATATATGATAGGATAATTTCTTTAAGGTATGTGAGTAGACAGAAAGTTGATGGATCTTGAGACCAAAGCACGCCTTATCTCGATAGGCACGATAGAGATGGCGGAGCATGGACCCTTCGGCCTATCATCTACGTCCGGCCCTGGTGCCGGAGGACAATCTATCTTCTTCCGCTCTGGAGATCGGATTGTAAGGCTGAGTGTTGTAGAGAAATCAGAGCTAAGCCTGAAAAGGCTCGAAAATGGTGTGGAGATACTTCATGGAGGCGAAAAAGTTGCACAAGGCGAGCTTGTTGAGCCTCTTCTTCACTGTCCTGAACAGGCGTATATCACCGTTTCTGAGCGATGCATCTACGACTGCAAATTCTGCGCTGTACCAAAGCTGTGCGGAAGGGTGAAGCCATCTGCGCTGGTAGGTGGAATGATCGATAAGGCCGCAGATACAGGCAAATTGAGAGCTGTCTCTCTTACCTCAGGTGTTGAGGTCTCGCCCGAGCGGGAGGCTGAAAGGATAGCTGGAATAGTCAGAGATCTCAAGGCCAAAGGTATCGGAGTGCCAATCGGAGTCTCAATAAGTCCTTTCCCAGGTGTAAACAAGATTCTGAAAAGCGCTGGGGCTGATGAAGTGAAGTACAATATCGAAACCCTCGATCAAGACCTTTTTGGAAGGGTATGCCCGGGCATTTCTTATATGGGTATCATGGATGCGCTTGAAGAGGCAGTTGCTATCTTCGGCAAGAATAGAGTTTTCTCCAATGTGATTATCGGGTTAGGCGAATCTGATAAAACACTGCGTTCAGGAATTGATGAGCTAACAGAGGTGGGAGTGCTTCCTGTTTTAAGGGCAGTCTACCCTCATCCCTTACGTATCGGCGAAATCGATATGATCAGGCCTTCATCTGAGAGACTATTGGGCCTCGCATGCTATCTGCGAAAATCTCTGGATAGGAATGATCTTCAGGGAAATCTAGCTCTGACAGGCTGCTATAAATGTACAGGGTGCGACCTTGTGCCTCATAAAGATCTTTAGATTTTTGATCTCTAAAAGGCGCTCAGAACTCAATATCCTCATCACCGATCAGTCAGGCCATTTCATCATAGCGCCTTATACTTGTTTGTAATACAAGGTCCAATCGGCTTTAAATCTATATGCGTGCTATTAAACCTGAAATGAAACTTGCGCTACTGCAGCTCAATCCAACAGTTGGAGATCTGAAAGGCAATGCAGATCTAATATCTCATGCCATTCGAGGCATTGATGCGGATCTGGCGATAACCTCAGAACTTGCTCTCCTGGGCTATCCGCCTCGCGATCTACTTCTGAATGCAGACTTCATCAGTCGAAGCTGGCATGTCCTAGAGAATCTCGCCAAAGAGCTGGCGGGATGTATACCGGCGCTGGTGGGCATAGCTGCCCCTAATCCAGCGTTAGAAGGCAGGCCACTCTTCAACTCAGCTGCATTACTGCATGACGGCAAAATCATACGAACCTTTCATAAGACTTTGCTGCCAACTTATGATGTATTCGACGAGGATCGCTATTTTGAACCAGGATACAATCCTCAGATTCTTGAATTAGATGGAATCAAAATGGGTATATCTATCTGCGAGGATGTCTGGAATGATCGCGATTTCTGGAAGCGCAGGCGCTATCACACAGATCCAATTGAGGAGCTTGTGAAAGTCGGAGCAGAGGCCATCATCAATTTATCAGCATCACCATTTTCAGTTGGCAAGCAGCTTCACCGCGAGGCGATGCTGGGCGGCATGGCACACAAGTACGGAGTTCCTTTTATCTATGTCAACCAGATTGGGGGCAATGATGATCTGGTTTTTGATGGCAGAAGCTGTGCCTTTGGCGCCGTCGGCAAGCTCATAGCCCGCGGCAAAGGATTCGAGGAGGATATTGTAGTAGTAGATTTGAAGTCCCGTCTCGGTCCTATTGCAGATGATGATTTCACACCCGAGGCTGAGATCTGGAACGCTCTTGTTTTAGGAATAAGGGATTATTGCCGCAAATGCGGATTTAAGGGAGTATTGCTGGGCTTATCGGGAGGCATCGATTCTGCACTCACTGCGAGCGTTGCAGCAGAGGCCCTTGGTCCCGAAAATGTTTTGGGTGTGCTCATGCCGTCGCCTTATTCGAGCCAGGGAAGCATCGATGATTCGCTGACGCTTTCTCGCAGACTGGGCATAAAAACGCTGACACTACCCATCAATGAGATCATGGGTTCCTTTGATCTCAGCCTTAAGGATGCCTTTCGCGGACTAGAGAAGGATGTGACTGAGGAGAACATCCAGGCCAGAATACGAGGAAACCTGCTCATGGCCATCTCGAATAAGTACGGTTCTCTCCTGCTCACGACTGGAAATAAGTCAGAGCTTGCGGTGGGCTATTGCACAATCTATGGCGATATGTCAGGTGGTTTAGCCGTGATATCTGATGTTCCCAAGACCATGATTTATCGAATCGCGAACTGGCTAAATGCGAGGAAGGACATAATCCCCAATGCCATTCTTACAAAAGCACCAACGGCCGAGCTGAGGCCATGTCAGACAGACCAGGACAGCTTGCCGCCTTACGATATTCTTGATGCAATCCTTGAGATGCATATACAACAACACCAATCTTCAGAGGAGATCATTGCACAAGGATTTGATGCAGCGACTGTTAGCCATGTACTATCCCTTGTCAAGTCAGCTGAGTTCAAGCGGAAGCAGGCTGCTCCTGGAATAAAGGTTACAGATCGAGCCTTTGGCAGCGGCTGGAGAATGCCTATCGCCTGCAAAATGTGTTAGATGGATCCAGTATATGCCGACTAAAATATGCGAGTTATGTCGAAAGATAAACAATTGCTGAGAAAAAAGATGATGATATTTATAAAAGAGCTTTTCTATTATGATTCTCCAAATTTTGAGCTCAAACTTTAAGTAGTTGATTATTGTATCAGTCGATGGGAAAAAGGTTGGGTTTCGCTGAATGTCGAAGATAGCAGGACCAATTAGGATCGGGTTACTTTGTGTTTTCGTCACCGTAGTTCTCCTCTCAGCGATAATGCCCGTATACATGGCTCAGAGCTACAATATCACCACAAACAGCACCTATACAAGTAACCTAGTTCTGAATATCTATGTCAACGATGCAGGCAAGGTCCTGGTTACCGGCTATGCGGACAGCATCAATGGCCTATCTTTTCTCAAAGATTCCCAGTACAAATACGATAAAGACACCAAGCAGCTTTATGCGCTCACAGACTCATTAACGTATAAATCAGGAGAGGACTGGGAGGCAAAGCTGCCCTCGCAGGGAAACTACAGCGAATACCATTCGATATTCTATCTTCCAGCATCTGTAAAGATCAGCAAGATAAATGCCACTCCAGATCTTGAATACCTAGTTTCTGCAACCAATGATTCATTTCAGGTAGACCTCCATGGTTACGATGTTAAGAGCCCTACAATCATCATAGACTACCAGCTGCCGATAACGGACTCCAGCACACCGATGGCTTCTAATAACACAACAGTTGTGTCCAGCAACTCTTATTTGGAGCCTGCATCGGCGTTGTTTGGGTTAGCTCTGGCATCTGCGGCTATAATTGTCTGGAGGAGACGAAAAGCAGTCACGTTAGCTCCTAAAGATGACCGATCAAATGGCCCTGAGGTAGAGAACGCAAAGCTCGATAACGTAATTAGTGAAGCATTAGACAAAGCGGTGGATAATCCCAACATCTCAGAGGAGAATAAATCATCAGGACAAAAGGATGGATCCAGCGAAGTGGATAATCCAATAAATAATCCCGATCCATCAGCAGACCGCAATCAGCATTGCATGGATCTCCAGGGAGTTGGATTAGATGAAAATCCTTCTGAGTCAGAGAACGATTTGAACGCAGATGAATCAAGTAGCATAGATCATAAAGTGCCTGAAACGGCCAACCAGGCCATAAGTATTACTAGCGAGATGGCAGCTGTCATGGAAACCCTAACCAGCAGGGAAAGAGCGGTTTTAACGGCTTTAATTAATCATAACGGAAAGATGGTACAGGCTGATATAAGATATGAGACGCGTATTCCGAAGTCCTCTTTAACTGGCATTCTTCTCTCACTCGAGCGCAGAAAACTGGTAACAAAGAAAGAAATGGGCAGGGTAAATATTATAGAACTATCTGAATGGTTTTCATCAAAGAAAGGGACGCAATAAATTCTTCCGAGAACGCCGCTGTCATAATTGAAGTCTATTTCATAAATACACGCAGCTGCCAGGTCTGACCTATAGATTTTTGATATTATGTTGCTGTGTTGGATAACTTCCTCAAAATTTTGCCTCATGATGCCGATTTCGAGTCGTTTTCCGTTACCACTATGTCAGCTTATTGGTTTCGGGGACTTATCCAACATAGCACGTATTAGCTCGATAAGTGGAACATACACTCCAGTGCCGAAAAATGCTTAACGTATTAGATCTAAGCACTCGTGGATGAAGGCAAAAGCCGCTAAAACGCCCAAAAAGAAGGTGGTACCGCTCGAAGAGGATACGCGGATAGTTGCCGGAACCTTGAAAGGAGAAGCTGAAATCAGGGCTGGTCTTGGAAAAAAGTTCAAGGATGCTGATGAGTTTATAGAGTATCTAGAAAAATTGTAGATCAGCATGGCGTATATACCGCGTTCATCGCCTCTCTATGAAAAGAACTTTAAGCGATTGACCAAAAAGAACGTGGTTCTAAAGGATAGGACTCTCAAGAAGATCCGAGAGATCCTTGATAATCCTGAAATCGGAGAGACTTTAACCCAAAACCTAGCTGGTTATCGCAGCTGCCATGTTGGAAATTGGGTAATTATTTATAAAATTGTAGGCAATGAAATTTGGTTTGTAAATTTTGATCATCATGACTATGCTTATGATATGTAGTTATGCGCACATTTGCCCACAGCAAAATATACAGCTTGCAGAGCTCTTCTGGTATTGGCCTAACTACCATTCTGCCTAATTCATCGTTCCCGTACATTATGGAATAAAATTTCAACGATCGCATGATAACGGTTTTTTGATAGCTGCTAAAACAGAAATTTGCTGAGAGCTAGGATTCGCCTATAAATCCCAGCTCCTTGGCCTTGGCGAAGGCTGCATTAGCTTCAGTTGTATGACCGAGCGGCTTGAAAGCTATGCCTTTGTTGTACCATGCATCCGTAAAAGGACATGCATTTAAGATCATGCCCATGCAAATATATTATAATTTTAAATGGCACGTTCGACCGTCCCAAGCTCCTTCTGGGCAACAGAAACGTTGCCCACTAATAAAGTCAGTCACCCAACCTGTTGAGCAACTATCTTTAGGTTCTGGTGGCGTTGAGCTGCTACCTCCTATAATCCACTTTCCCTGAGAGCAAACCATTGGATATCCTTGGCTGGATGTGTAGCGACCTTCTGAGTAACAATGGCCAGAGCAATCAACGCATGAATTTGAAGATTTACACATAGCATATGCACTTCCTGGAGTGCATGCCGTAGGTGTCGAGCCAGGCCAATATTCATTTGTTCTGGGCGTGTTTTGCCCTGGATTACTTGATGGTGGTGTAGAGTTGCCTGTAGTTTTAATTGCGAGAATGCGCTCTTGAATGCCATACCAAGAACCCAAAGTTATGAAGTTGTTTTCTATCTGATCGTGGACTAGGTAGCCACTATCAACTACATGATCAAATCTTGTTATGAAATAATGCCTATTTCCTCCATTCCAGAACCCTTGCCCCTTCCATGTGACGAAACAATAATCGCCATGTTTCATTCCTATTCCATTAGCCCAGCTTTCTATATCCCCACTGTATGCCAATATATCGTTCCAATCAGCTACACGATAATCATTGCCAAACTCGTTCTTGACTGCTTGATCCAAGTCTGCTGTTTCACTGTAGGTTCCTGATGTAACCTTGAATGGAGATGAGGAGACAGATGGCATGATGCACTGTCCATTCTGATATGTGCCTCCGCTAGCTTGGCAGACTTGTTCTGGGGTGTTTGATGGGCTGCCTTCTTTAGTGAATGAAAAATCTTTAAGTACGATTACAATATCGTCATCAATGGCTGGCGTCTGATTTTCATAGAGGTAGAGATTTATATGTACCCGTAGTGGTACTTGAGGAATGTAACTCGCGACATAATCGGAAGACTTAGCGCTGTTGATCTGATCCGAATTGTCGCCCCATTCCTTGAATCCGTTTAGGCTTTGGAAGTATACGCTATCCTTTTGCCAAATGAATCGATGCGTTGAAGTTTTATCTCCATTTAATATAAGTTCACATGGATATTTGAATATTTGTCCTTTATTTAGGTTCCAACTTGGATAGAACCCATAATTCAGATTGGGGTTTTGGGGATTTCCCCATCTTGCGACTTCAATGTCGATCTCATTGGTTCCATCTACTAGCATCTCATTGGTTCCGTCTACTACCACATTATCTGGATAATTAAACATTCCAAAAACTACATTAGGGTCAAGATTATCTAGGGGAGTGGTGACCCAAAACTGATACTTTCCGAAATTCAAATATTGGTCGGTATAGATCTCAGCACAATACCAGTTACCATCTGTTTTTGATTTTGATAATTTAAGGTGCACCTCATTTGTGGTCTTGTCAAGCCACGCATTATCAATTCCCCAAAGATTGTTGCCTGGCCCCATTGGCCCGCCCGATTTCACATGCCAACCGATATCATTTCCTGCTTGATCCTTTCCCCAATAGAATGCAACTGAATTTTCATCTCCTACACTCAAAGGTATTAATGATAAAGTGATGTAGAACAACAATGCGACTATGCCCAGTATTGAATAAAAATTCTTTTTCAATTATATCCCTCCAATTCGAAATATTAGTTTATACCATACATCCATTATATATCTCTTTGCCTTATTGGTTTTACAAGGCCTCCACAAAATTTAATAGAACAAGGAACAATAAGTAATAAATATGAGGAACTAAATCTCTTGCTCGGAGGGAATTCCATGAATTCAAAAAGTAAATGGCTTATAGCAATAATGATTGTATTGCTATTGGTTACCTCAGTTGTATCGGCTTTGGGTGGTATAAGTTTATATCATGTGGATTGGGGCAACCCACACCACAGAGGGACTTCAACTTGGATTACTGCATACATCAATAATAATAATGGTAAATCAGCATCTGGTACAGCTACTTTGCAGCTTTCAGTTCCCGGTTGGTACACTAGAACTTTCCAACAATCATTTAATATCCCAGGATATGCAAAACAATCCCCCGTGACTATTTACTTCACAATTGACCAAAATTGGCCAACCGGAAATTATAAGGCTCAAGTTACCATACCCTCATTAAATGTAGATGGAGCAGGCGGGACTATTATAGTAAATTAGATCAGTAAACAATTATAAAATTTTCTATTTTTTAGTTTATTTAATATATTAAGGTAAACACTGAAAATCAGACCGGGCCACTACTCATTGTTCTAGGCTCAAAAAAGTCCACAGGATGCAACAGAATCCCTTCCCATGCATAATATAGTAGAGCTTAGAACTTCTGAATATAATTGAAATCGGAAATTACATGCCAGTCATGTGGAAGACATCTCTATGAAGTGATGGTGCGGGGTGTCTCACCTCCGTATACCGCAGCAGATTTAGAATCCATAACCAATAAGGTCATGCCATGGTTAATGCAGCCTTGGGGGCTACCAGTAAGCCCTCCACAATGTTAAGCCTTCAAGAGAGCTAGGGTTTGGCTATGTAGCATTCTTGAATTGATTCAGAATTGCATTCAACGCACAAAGAACCTTTTGAATTTTTCCAGCCTAGGATTTCAACGCCCTCTGCCTCTAAGCCCCTTTTAAGCCGTCAGGTCAACAAGCAAGTATATCTTCAAGGAATGCCACGTATGACGGCATCAATAATGGCTGGAGTTCATGAGGAGATTGATGAATAGACGATCCCTATTCATTGGGCTGATTGCAGTGGTGCTGGTCAGTCTGCTCGTATCGGGCATTGCCGAGCCTGCTAATCCAGCAGATAGGGTACCAAGGCAAAAGGAATCGGCGCAGCAGGATCTAGCAGGGTATGATGAGGTACCGATGTTTATTGTCATACCTAGGGATCAGGGAAATTCGACTTCGATCATCTCCTTTAACGGGGCGAAACAGCCGCTCATTGGCACGGCATTGAGGGACACAGATAGCGGGCCGATAGGTATAGTCTTCCACCAATGGATGGGGTTTGCCTTGAAAGACAACGAATCCATATCATTGAGGATCAGCGTTGAAAGCGTAAGGCCGGTGGATCCAACAAGCATCATAAAGCTCCTTGCATCCAATATGACATTAGATGAAATAAGAGACGACATCAGAATGCAGGAAGGCAATGTAACCAATCGCGGAGTTATGAGGCTTGGCAATAATACCTACAGGCTTGTTGATATAAGGATGCCATCCACAGGCAACACGACTGTTCTAGATGCGAATGTTTCCCAGCCGCCAACAGTATCGTATCACAACATCACGATAATTGGCCATATAACCGTAGCCCTGGCAAGAGAGGGTACGGCGCAGGTAAGCCAAGGCGTCCTAAATATGAGCGAAGGCAAATATGACGGGAATTACAGGATGCTCCTCGATGCTGAAAATGCTGAACCTCATGAGCACAGGATGGGTAATGCAGAGCCGCCTATGATGCCTCATGGCAGATAGCACGAGAAGCACTATAAAAGAAAGCCCTTACGCCATTCATAAAAAATAGCTCTGAAGGCACCATACCTCACACATTTATGGTGCCTCCAGTCATTACATCCTTCTCAGGAACACTGACCTCATAGACCTTGCCGCCTGCCGATAGTTCATAATAATTTCTGGCAGGTCCAGTATCGAACTTTGTTCCAGAGGCGCTGGGCCCTTCTGTCGAGTATGGAACCACAAGCATGAAATTGCCGCTAGCATCAGTGGTATTTGACTGGCTGTAGGTGAATTCTCTGTTCTGGTTGGTAATTATGGGCACAGATATTGTCACATTCGTTCCGGCAGGAGCTTTGCCCTTGATTACTGCTCCAGGTACATGCTCGAAAGTCTTAACATACTTCTGTCCGGTGTAGGTGACCGTCGACTCTGACTCATGCACAAGCCGATAATGTTTCAGGGCAACGAGTGGTAATGATGATGATATGGATGTGGGATTGTTTTCGCTCAATATCTCTGACTCATATCCCTTATTCTTGCTCTCGTTCACATAGTTTACAAGCTCGCTATAGTTCGACGATATCAATGGCTGTTCAACGATCACAGGCAACAGGGTACCGTTCTGGTCGAAGGTCTGGTAGGCTATGGCAAAGGCATTGCTGACAGGAGTCTCGCTTCCATCGAAGAAGAAGAGGCGGGCTGTCATAGTCTTGAAGAATGCATCCCTGTAAGCTTCAATAGGCACAAGCTGATTTCCCTGCGGCTGATAGAATATGCCGTAGTAATTGGTGATTGGAACTGCGCTCCATGCAGTCATGGCATAGAACTTGCTGGTGGCCATTTCCCAGTCGATCATGACGTATCTGGTATTCTGATAAGGCGACCTACTTTTATCCAGGTTCGCCAAAACATTCTCGGCCTGATCCTCACTTTCCGATAGGAAGAATGGTGATGAGCCTGAGATATTTGCAGATAGGTTGCCTATGCCTTGCTGGAATGGATTTGCGTTGGGCATCCTGTGACCTATAGTCTCGATATAGTGCCCATAATCCCACCAGGACATTACACCGTAAGCTGTTGTTGGATATGGGTACTGCTGGCTATCAGGCGGCCTTTGGTATATGGTGTAAATATCCATGCCGGGGCTAGGCGTGTTGTTTCCCAGCCATGCGACAGAGCTCATCCAATCATTTTCTGGTCCGCTGCTGGCATACTGAGCCGTCAGAATGCTTACGCTAACGCTTGGGTATATGATCAAAATCAATATCAGAACAATTACAGCTGCCCCTTTCAGATTTGAGGTTAGCAGCTTCACTGGATCTTTGGACTGCGTAGCCCAATCCTTAAGTTTACTAGAACCCGCCTTCTGGAGAACCCAGGATGCCAGGAATCCTGAAAGCAATGCTACATTGACTCCATAGTAATATGCAAACCTTACCTGAGCCAAAGTCAGAAAGAGAACGATAATGGACCAGATTATTGCCAGAAGATATGTGTTTCTCTGAGTCCTAATGTAGTATATCGACAGCAAAACAAGAGCAACTAAGCTCAGGAAGAAAGGCGAAAGTATGACCGAGATGCCGGGGAAGTTTGCCTGTATTCCGTCCAGGGAGAACTGGCCCCCTTCCATAAGCAGCGGAGATGCCTCTGCTACAGTTGATGCTCCTCCGGCCTTTGGCTGGAATATATTGAACCCAGCAAAGAGAGGCCCAGTAAACGAAGGTATAGCTACCGATAATATTATCAGCCCTAGAATTGCGATTGCTGCCAATATCCCTGGGAAGTAGTATCTATTGATGCCTCTATCCTTCACGAGCTTGGATAAGAAAGATATAAACAGCGCAGCAGCCATCCCTAGGAGAAGAATAGTCGGCTGGAAGAGGGAGTAGTAATAATTGCTAAACCCATAGAAAGGCTGTATAAACGGCAGAACCATCAGTGCTGCTATAAGGAATGTTATCGCTCCTGAGATTCCAAGATACTCAGCGTTCTTATTCTTGAGGTGATCACTTATGCTCTGGAAAGCAATGAAGATCAGAATTATACCTTCGAAGAGAAAACCTGAGGCCCAGGCATCTATGTACAGCCCGAGAGATATTCCTGCTAGAGCTGAATATATCAAAGGCTTCTTAAGCGTTGCCCAGTCTCTTTTTATGGATTCAAAACGCATATCTTTCCCTGAACTTATTGCGAGAAGGAAGAACATTATAACAAAAGCGCTAAGAAGAGACTCTGATATATGATGATCGGTGAATCCTAGGACGCTTCGCTCAAAGATCTGTCCGGGCAAAACTGCAATAATTAGTGATGATATCAGGCCGCAGCTTTTTCCGCCGATCTCACGACCTATGAAATATACAGGGATGACTAGGAGGGCCCCTTGGATTGCAGGAAAAAATGCTCCAATTGTATCAATTGTATATATGCTAGGATGTCCCAAGCCTGCTATCAAAGAGATTAATGCTATTCCCCAGCTATCGAATGGGCCGAATGGTATCGGGGTACCATGAGGAAAGTAGGTCATTGGGTCGAACCAAGGAAGCTGGTGGTTCAGAGCTGTGCTTATAGCAAGCATCATATGGTACCATGCATCGCTTTCGCTGCTGAATATAACCTCATTGCCGACAAACACCGATCTCAGGGGAATGACTGCACGGAGGTAGAATGAGATTAGAAACGCCAACAAGACGCCTGCGTACCAGTATATACCTGAACTTTGCAAATTTTCCTTTATGCTCATATTTCCTTCTGCAATATAACGTTGAAACTACATTTTGAATGCTACGGCGTAGATTGATCCGATATGCCTGAAAAAGCGCTGTGGCCCACTTCCGCGGCTTGATTTGCATCAGCTTTCAGCGCCTTTAGCGCATCATCATCTTTTCAAATATTTGGGGTCCATTCCTGATCGCCGGACACCATGACCAGATTCCCTGATTTATCAACCGTATGACCAGCCGGTGCTGTGCCCCAGTTCCAAAGACCTCCTGTTGAGGCGTTGCTTACTTGATTTGCTGTAGTATCTATGGGCTGACTGGCATTTATAGTTTGGTTTAATGTACTATTAACTGAGTTCATCGATGTATTATTAATTAAGTTCACCAAAATGGCCTTACCGGCATCTCCATTGAGCTGCATTGGAGAAGATGCTCCTAAGCTAAAAGTCGATACCACTAGGATTAGGCTTAATATCACCAAAATCTTCATATGATCTCTCCTGAACATCCTTCATCTGCGTTAGCTATATTATTAATCGGATCATGTTTCCTTAAATATACCTCTTATTTAAGTTGGTGGAGGTGCTATATTACCTCTAAGCGGCAGGATATTACAGGGCAGGGGCTTCTCCATGTGGAGAAGCACAGTATATTTGCCGCTATACTCCTCGCTGCTCATAGTTAGCTCGCCATTGCCTATCAAGCCATCCTTCGAAGGAGCTACTGTAACTTTAATGTGCCCTGCAATTGTGGTCTTATTGCCTGTATCCGGTCTCATAATCATGCCTGGAGCTGGTTTTAAGTAAAGCTTGGCCACATCCGCATCTAAGATAGTGTCATTATCTTTGGATGATACGAATTTAATATTCAAAAGAGAGTAACTGCTTTCATTTATCCTTAAACTCCCCCGAATAGACGCAGGTCCTTCCTTGGCATTGAGCCCCTCTTTTATATCTTCTATGCTCTTATTGGATGTCATAAGATTCCTCAAATACACAGGGTCCACATCTCTGACAATCTCCACATTCATCCTTAGAACATGCGTTTCATTGCCCTTCAAGGCGAAACCTCTCCCGCTAAAGAGACTGGTTACAATATCGCCTTTAGGAGGCTCTGGCGCACCTGTATCTGACACAGTAGATGGCCTGTAGGCGATCAATTCGTCCCCAGGCATCTTGAGTAATTTTTTTGTATTTTCCGAGCCTCCACTGATTTGGAAAAGCTGATCGGAATTTTCTATAGGTATACCCTCAGGCTGAGCTTCGAGCCAGTGAATGGTTGATCTCTCAGCGGACGTATTGACTACTTTGCTGTTTCCTGATTCCCAATTATCTTGAGATATTTGAGCGAGGCCTATTCCGTTCATGCTCGTAAATAGTAGTGCTAGCAGTACTATCATCCCTACGTGAACAACATTTGATTTGATTTTGATTGTGGCGACGCTCCTTTTGATTCTCGATAAAACCAATAGAGACTGATTTACACCTCCGAACTCCTGCTTTATATTCATAGATAATTCTCCATTTCCCATATCACCTAACTAAAGATCTATTCAGCGCGCAGAGCCTCGATAGGGTCAAGCCTTGCAGCTTTATTTGCAGGGTAGACGCCTGCGATTGTCGTTGTCATCACTCCGAACATCAGCCCAATTAGAATTGACTGAGGTGTTATGGCTGAGGGAAGTCCTGCTAATGAACCTATGAGGAAGGATACGACGACACCCAGAGTTATGCCTATGATACTGCTAACAATGCCTAAGACTCCAGCCTCAAGAAGGTACTGAAGCCTGATATCCCTCATGGTCGCGCCCAGAGCCTTCATGACTCCTATCTCGCGTATGCGCTCTTTGACTGTGAGCATCATGACATTTGCAATCCCTATTCCGCCGACGATAAGAGAGATTGCGCCTATTCCTCCAAGCGCATATCTAATCATCGAAAGTATGCTCAAAAGAGATGCGAGCATATCTCTGGCAGTTGTTGCATCATAGGCTTCGTTCTTATGGTATCTCTGAAGGTCAGCCTTGATCGTATCAATTATGTTATCCACTTGTGCAGGATCCTCAACAGTCACCTGGAATGACCCATAATAATAATTCTCTCTTCCGAGCAAATCCTTCATGGCCTTATGAGTTATATACATTTGAGTATTGGAACTACCTCCGGGGCCACGGAAGGATGATTGCTGCTGATCCTGTAATACTCCCACGACTTTAAAATCCATATAATGGTCCTGGTAGTACAGCCTTATCACATTTCCAGGAGTTATCTTCATCCTAAAGAGACCATCTGAAACGCCGCTTCCAATAACAATCGATTTGTAATCCGAACTTGTAAGGAACCGACCCAGGTCTATCTTACTTTTGAGGTCGGGTTCTTTAGTTGGATCGACGCCCGTAAGACTAGCGGAGGCATTCTTATCTCTAAAAGATATAACTACGTTCGCCGATGTTTCAGGTGCCACAGTCTTGATCCCAACGATATTTTCAAGAACTTTCGTATCTTTATCTGTGAATTTGGCAGGTTCTTGTGGCGTCCTAAAGCTGGGCTGTGTACCTGGACCAAAGTTGAAGGTGCCAGGTGCTACACGTATTACGTCCAGGTTGAAAGTGCTGAATTGCGAGGATACTCCTGAGTAAAGGCCCTCGCCCACAGAGAGCATCACAACGATGGCCATTACGCCGATGATGATTCCAAGGCTTGACATGAGCGTCTTAAACCTGTCAGCCTTGAAACCTATTGCTATGAACTCTAGCACGTCAGGCAGCTTCATTCAGCCCTCCCGGACTTGTCAAAATCTGGAGCCATTTCACACCTTGAAACCCATATCTTGGAGTCATATTTGGAAAAACTCACTTCTGCTTCTGTAAATTCTTTCTGCGCCTGTACAGGTACAAGCCTGCTCCCGCGATTATGATCACGGCGGCTCCAGCTGCGGGCATAAGATAACTATTCTGCCTTGATGTATCGATTGGTGGGGTGTAGGTTGTGGTGTATGCTCCTGACTGGTGCCAGTTATCACCGTTTTTGAACTTGGATACGAAGCTCATGTTGGTTAATGCATGTGTTTGCTGCCTTGCCGGGCCGGATGAATCTATTCCGAAGCTAATAGTGAAAACCTCATCGGGGTCCATTGTTCCTATATAGTATTGGTCTGGTGAGAACCTGACTCCTGGAGCTGAAGGAATGATCGTGACTGCGTTGAGAGTATTCTCTCTCGGGTTTGCAACATTCAGGTCTATGCTCGGCTTGGTTGGCACATCTGCTCGAGCAATGTTCACAGCAGCAGAATCTACCTTGACAGGAATCTCGCGGTTGATCTGAACCATGTCATAGCCGCCTTGTACATTAAAATCCAGGAAGTAAGTTCCGCTTGGGGTATTCTCATTTGCCTTGATTTTGTAGTAGAGTGTGATCTTATCATCCGGTCCGATCATGCCCAGATCCTTGTAATCTGGGCTTATGACCTGAATATCATTCGTTCCCTTTAGAGTCGTCTGGTTTATGGGCGTGGACAAGATTGTGCCGGCAGCAGCAGTTCCTGCCCCTGCATCTCCGCCTGCACCATAGGCTGCTGCACCATTCTGAAGCTCGATTGCCACAACAGCCTCGTCTCCGGGCATGAGCACAGAAGGCGTGATCGTAGGCTGGATGTTTACTGGCATGTGATATTCATAGGCTTGCGATGAGCCTATTATTAGCATAAGCAATAACATTGCTGAAACAAGAAAGGCTCTACTCATGAATTCTCCAATATCTGGCCGTCTCTGAGCCTTATGACTCTATTGCAGTCTCTGGTTATCTCAGGGTTATGGGTAACCATAATGATGGTTCTGCCCTCATCGTGTAAGTTTTTCATGATCTCCATGACCTCATCGCTCGACTTCAAATCCAAGTTTCCGGTGGGCTCGTCTGCAATTATGATCTTAGGGTCGTTTGCGAGTGCCCGAGCAATAGCCACTCTCTGACGTTCGCCACCTGATATTCTGAGTGGGCTGAAATCAGATCTGTGCTCAAGCCCTACGGCCTTAAGAAGCTGCAGGGCTCTGATGCGCCTTTCCTCACGTGGAACCTCGCTCAGCATCATTGGAACCTCGACGTTCTTCAGAACCGATATCCTGCCTATAAGGTTGAAGGTCTGGAATATAAATCCGAGCTCCTCTCTTCTGGCTCGGGCAAGCTCATCGTCCGGCAGCTGGCTCACGTCTTTATCAAGGAGCAAATACTTCCCTCGTGTCGGCCTGTCCAGACAGCCCACTATATTCATGAGCGTTGATTTGCCGCTGCCCGACGGACCCATGAGCGCTATGAACTCGCCCTGATCTATTCCGAGGTTGATACCCTTCAGAACTGCTATCTCGCTGTCTCCGATCAGGTAACTCTTCGCTATATCTACTAGATCTACTACCTTCATGCCTTCCTGCCTTCAGGCTTAAAGTCCAGAATATCTGAACAATTATCACCGGCACTTCTCATTGTGTCAAATGATACCTGCAAACCTATCTTTTTAAGGATAATAGTGCCATCTCCAAGATGATCTATTGCAAACTTATCCCCATAATTTAAGTCCAATTTGTATCTTATCCCTATAGGGAGCTGCACTCTTCCTTTTGTATCCATCTTAGCGATTGGCATCAGATTCGGCCTCCACAATGCCCATATTATCCGGATTATATAAATGAGCTTGATTATCCTCTTTTTTCCAAACCGCAAGGCCATGGCTGTTCTTCGTGAGGGTAAACCCTAGCCTTTTCAATTCAGACCGAGCATCTTCTGGGCTCAAGCCGCATGCTCGAGCCACTCGCTTAAGCTCTCCGCGATCGAGGACCTGACCTTTTAGACCCGGCCTACATTTCAAGTAATCATTAATGGATCGCATGAAGTCACCATTGTAACTTAGCTTTTTCTATCGGTTTATCTGGACTATGCAATCGAATGAATTATATCGCATTATTATCTTACAGCTTTGATGTAGCATTATTGTTTTCATACAAACTTCACTAAATTGTGGACGGCCGGATAATGGCCAGTCCATAAAGCTCAGCTCGTCATTTGGAGGCGGTGCCCACGTTCTATCAGCACTCTGCGACACCAGGCTCACATAGCAGGCCTATCATCGGCCTCTAATTATTCGCTGATATCTATGCCCTTGCATGCCTCCTTGGATCGGCATCATATTTACAAGAACTTTGTAATTTGTACCGTTTAGTGTAAGATCTCCGCTGCTCACTCTGGATCCTTCATGAGTTTCTGTCGTCAGTTTAATGTGGCCAGCTACGCTGCCCGAAGCTGCGCCTTTAGCTAGTGTCGATAGATCAGCGTCTATGGAAGAGAGGTTCCCGCTAGAAGCTACTTTCATATTCACAAGCTTGTAGCTGCTCTGGCCCAGCCTGAGGCTTCCATTATAGACTGGCTCTCCGATTATTGCTAATGCCTCTTTCCTGAGCTCGCCTACTGTCTTGTCACTATTATTGGATTTCAGGAGATCTCTGATCTTTGATGCCTTCGCAGCATCTATAGTTCTTGTGTTTTCAACTGCTATACTGACAACATGGAACTGATCACCATTCAGGGCGAAGCCACGACCACCCTTGATGACCTCAACCTTGGTCGTACCGTTCTTGAATTCTCTATTGAAATCAGATAAGCCGTTACCAATACAATTGCGAGTATAATTTTCTGCACCAGACAGCCATACTGCACCCCTGTCCTGGCCATTTTGGACATATGTTCCTGCAGGCACAGCGAAGGCTGATGTGATGAGAATGCAACAGATCGCAAGACCTGCCGATATTGCCAATTTCATTTGAATCACCTTGAAATTCAACTGGTAGTAAGAACCAGCTACACTATGACACTGAAATCGAACGATATTTAAAGGTGAAATCGAACGAACGATAAATTTATCTGGATGATTAGTTTCTGAATTATCCTAAAACTGTTTAGTTTTGCTTGATAACCTTTAAAATCGTTCTGTTGTGGGCAGCAGCAATATCTCGCAAGATCGATTATGCGCATTGGTTGCGGCAAGGTAAGGTGTTACTCGCTACATCGATTATTATATTTTAATCATCCTGCCATGTCCTCCACTGGAATCATCTGGCCAAGTTCCACTGGAAGTGCTGCTAGCATAGCATATGTTTAATAACCTTTAAAGCAACTTAGTCATATACCTTAGTTAATATAGGTATAGGGGGAAAAAAGAATGAAGGGAGTAGTAGTAGCGGTGCTAATCGCCGCTCTTCTAGCCTGCTGCGGCATCGTGGCAGCAACGGCACCTGTTGTGCCGCCGGTACAGTATGAGCAATTCTGCGACAGTCAGAAAGTATCAGGAACTGGTGCTATCGATGTGAGCACTTCGATAGTAGACAAAAAGATAGCCCTTGAATATTATAACGCCATGTCGGGAGATGGCGATCTGGAACTTAACCAAGAGAATGCTTACTCACAGAATGCAGATAAGCTTAAGAGAAATATATCCTCGGTCAACGGGGGCCAGGAATCCAATCTGAATCTCTATGATAACCAGAAGCTCACATACTCGGGCTCGACACCTTTGAGCGGTGGAAAGTACCTGAAATCAAAGGAGTTCTACGGCGGCATGGGTGCTGATATCCAGGAGACGTTTTCAGTAAATCAGATGGAGAAGGAACAGACAACCTTCTTTACCTCGACTGCACCATATAACCCAACCAAGCCATGTAACCCAGCTCCTTGCTATTGTTCACCGATGTCATATGATTCAGGCCCGCAAATTTACCCGATGTGCTACCCAGATGACTCTGGAACCTCCTCCAGCTATTCACCGGAGCAGCTAGTGAAAGACCTGAAATCAGCTGGAAGAGACCAGGATAAGGTGAAGGATCTTATGGGAAATAACCCGGCGCATCTGATAGGCATGGAGACAAAGAATACATTCAACGGCACATGGGGCACAGATGCCACATGGCACAAGATATTCTACAAGGACATAAAGGCTCACGAGATGTTCACAGGACAGTTCGAGGCAGAGAAGACGATCAAGTTCCACGAGAATCCAGTGCCTGAGAATGAGCAACCTGCCTGTGCTGGCATAGACTGCTAGAAACCTTTCACTTTTTTATTTTTAGTTTTTATAAGGATTCCGCTAAATAGTAGGAGTGGAAGCTAGGGTTACTTATCATCCCCTAGCTCCTCTCAATTATACTGGAATATGTGGCTTTAGCGGTTATCCGCTCATTGTCTGTATAGCAGGTTGCGATGAGGATTGCTGATACATCTGGGTGGGTGTAACTTCGCTGACAACTGGTACCTCTGATTGTGCCGACGCCGATTGATCTGCACTACTAGCGCTCTGGAGATATACATCGCCATAATCAGTGCTAGTGACATTGTAGCTCAAGTTAAGCGTCCCATAGCCTTCCTTCGCGAATGAGAACTGCCATGTTCCCGGCTGTCCGCTAAGGGCCACAGCGCCGTCTGAATCTGTTATTCCTGAGAAGCTGTTTCCTGCGGCATCTTGACCCGTCACCTGGACGCCCGAGAGAGCTGTGCCATTAAGACTCCTATCGTGAACCCAGACTGTAAAGTCGAACTGCTCATCGGATTGAGGTCGAGGAGTGATATATGCAGGAGCTGGCTGTGTTGTTCTCTGAGGCATAGGTTGAGCTATTCTTTGGAGATAAGCTGCAACCTCCTCCGTCTTAGTAACATCATAATTCGGGTTACGTGTTTCATAGCCTTCCTTCGCGAATGAGAACTGCCATGTTCCCGGCTGTCCGCTGAGGACCACAGCGCCATTTGAGTCTGTTGTGCCTGAGAAGCTGTTTCCTGCAGCATCCGTCCCTGTGACCCGAACGCCTGGAAGAGCCGTTCCATTAAGATTAGTTTCATAAACATCAATTTTTAAGGATGCTGGTTCTTGTTGCAGGGCAATCTGTGCGATTTTCTGGGGCGTTGGTCGAGTAGGCTTGGCTTCAGTTATATTGAAGCCAGAACTTTTGTAATCATCGAATCCAGTTACAAGTGCATGTCCATACTTTCCATCTCTAATTTGAACCTCAATTTGGTTTTTGCCAACGTCATCATTAGTAGTATTCCAGACCCAAATATTATCTTCAACCCATTTTGTTTCTTGTTTACCATTCAGTAAGAACTTGTAATATATCGGATCGTTATCTGAATCTTTAGCTTTTGCAATCCAGGTTATGATCGATCCTACATCCTGAGGGCTATCTTTATCTGAATCCAAGCTAATTAGTTTAGGCAGTTGATTTGGTTCTTCAGGAACGTTTATAGAGGATTTTTTAAAATTCTCTCTAATATACAGGACTATATTCTTATCACCTTGGAAAAATGGTCCTCCTGGGTGTGCGTTCCCTTTTTGATCTGGCCACCAGTCAAGATTGAGCCAGACGTCTTTGGTAGTAGTATTGATATTGACGTAGATTTTATCTGTCTCATATTGCTGTTCCAGCCGATTTATGGCTTTGTTTACATTTGTGTCATTGAATTTGCCCATGTATACTTCAGTAAATGCATGGCCTTCTGAAGTATTATTATGGGCTAGAATAATTCTTGTAGTTCCCCCAATAGACTCTACAAGAGCGGACATTAAAATAGCGAAATCAGCACATCCTCCACCGCCTACACGTTTTGGATTTGCTTCTTCTCCCTCCATTAAAGTCTGGTTAGCATAAAAAAAGTTATTCACACCTCGTGGATCGGCTACATAGTTCCATCCTTTTTTATCCTCATCGCCTGTTAGCAGGTAGCTAAAGATAGCGCTAACTTGCTCAATAGTACAATATCCAGAGTGGCCAAATTCAATATGAATAGCTTCTTTATGCACCATAGTATTATTTGGTTCCACAGAGGATTCCTATAAACCTACCCCCTGCTTTAGCATCGAAAGTGTTAAATACAGCAAATAGTATTTATTGTTATGGATTCTTTTACTACTTGGGTATTGAAAGGTCTAAATGCAAAGCAAGAGGAGTCTAAATTAGCTCAAGTATCTGGATTGATCAATTGGGTTCCCTTTCGTCCTCTTCTGGAAGGGATGTATACTAATAAGACCGAGAAGGGAGGAAGGCCCAACTGTGATGTTATTCTAATGTTCAGGATCCTGATTCTCCAGCAGTGGTATGGCCTGAGCGATCTGGCTGTTGAACGGCAAATGGCTGATCGCATATCATTTATGGCATTTCTTGGTTTTCCTGATCAGTTCCCTGATTCCAGAACTATATGGTCATTCAAAGAACGAATGGCGGAGACAGGAACAGATAGGCTTGTTTGGGCTGAACTTCAAAGACAGTTGGATGCAAAAGGATTGAAGATCAGACGCGGAATTGTTCAGGATGCTACCTTTATAGAAGCAGATCCAGGATCATCGGAGTCAAAGAAACCACGTGGCGATGAGGCTAAGACACGTCGCAGCAAGGATGGCACATGGGCTAAGAAAGGCAATGAAACTCACTTCGGATATAAGTTACATCAAATAACTGATATCGATTACAGCCTAATACGTGATATAGAGACCTCGACTGCATCACTGCATGACAGTCAGGTTGATCTCTCTATCCCTGGCGTGCCAGTTTTCAGAGATAGAGGATATTTCGGTGTGAAGGCCAAAGGTATTGATTTTACAATGAAGCGCAGGACTACTGATAAACCTCTTTCTGATCTTGATAAAGAACGCAATCAGTTGATCAGTATCCTCAGATCGCCTGGCGAAAGGCCCCATGCTGTAATCAAGAGGGTTTTCGAGGCTGGAAGAGTGCTTGTTACATCAGTCAGAAGAGTGCATGTGAAAATGATAGTTACCGCTTTCGCTTTTAACTTGTATCAGCTTTGTACTCTTAAAAAGGCAAATGTCATTTAGGGATAGCGGATGCTATCGAGAATTAACTGAAAAAAAACAGGTTAGACCAAGAATAGCGAACATCGTAAGGCAAATCTAGAGTCGATTTAAAAAAACCGCCCTTAGGATACAAGTAAATAGGAATCCTCCACAAGAGCATTGAATAATTTCTTTAAATTAGAAACCTTCTTTTCCTCTGTTTCGCCCCCTGGACCATTACCACCACCTACAACTGGAAAATTTAATAATGCATTATCCGATGGCTGAGTTATGGGTGGTACTCCTTTGAGGTCAAATGAACTATATGACGCTTGTTCGATTTGATCTGGGGTATAACTAGATACATCTATGTGCCCCTCACCGAAGACGAAAGGTACGTCTCTCGCTAACACTGGTACACTTAGAAGAATCATGCAGATCCAGAGAGCCCAATAGGACATTGCCTTCAAGTCATCTGGATATTGCTGCTACTATATGTAATTTGCATTGAAGAGCAGATATCATATAAAGTTTAGGGGCTAGAACATATATTCTATTCCCTAAATTTTAAGAAATACTGATTTCGATGTTATGGTCGATTATTTTAATATCATCACTCAATTTATAAATTATTGTGTAAATGATAACGTTATTATCTACAGTTGCCTATTTAAGTATTCTGCTTCATAAGAGCACAACTAGATTTGGTCAATATTGCATTGAAACCACTGGGATCATGAAGCTTGCCATTATTGGTCTTAATTAGCTCATAGCTGATGATATCATCAATGAAGGCTCAATTGGAGGCCATAAAATGTTTACTAGATAGATCAATGTCAGATAAGCGATTAAAATTCTATGAGGGTCCGGAGTCTAAATAATACAGGTACCTTGTGAACACATATATTACTAAACAGTGCCATAGGCACCTATCTTTATTTCAAGTTCTCGTAGTGTTTTCAGCTAAATAATTAGCAAAGAAGCTAAGGTTAGCTTATGTTCCCTAGCTTCCTTCACACGTTCTGGAATACATGCTCTGGTGGTCGTTAGCCCAGACTAAGATGCTGTAGATATTGTCTGCGTAGTAGGCTGCAATGAGTATTGTTGATCCGTCGTTTGGGAGGATGAGACCTCGCTAGCATCTGGAATAGCGGATTGTGTCGACTGATCAGCACTTTGGAGGAAAACAGCACCATAGTTTGTACCAGTAACCTCATAAGGTCCGCTCAGTGTTTCGTATCCTTCCTTCGCGAACGTGAACTGCCATGTTCCCGGCTGCCCACTAATGACTACAGCACCATCTGAATCTGTTGTGCTATTAAAGATGTTGCCAGCAGCATCCTGTCCAGTGACTTGGACACCAGAGAGGGCCGTCCCATTAAGATCGTCTTCGTGAACATAAATAGCGAAATCAACTTGACCTTGGGGTTGAGATTGAGGAGCGACCGGAATAGAAGCTGCTTGTGTAATGCTCTGGGGCGCAAGTTGAGAAGTTCTCTGGAGAGAAGCCCAAACCTCATCGGTTTTATTGACATTATAATTCAGGTTGAGGGTATCATAGCCTTCCTTGGAGAACGTGAACTGCCACATTCCTGGCAGTCCGCTAAGGACTACAGCGCCATTTGAGTCTGTTATGCCTGAGAAGCTGTTGCCAACAGCATCATACCCAGTTACCTGAACGCCAGGAAGCAGCGTCTCATTTTGGCCAGTCTCATAAACGTCTATTTTCAGAGACACTGGCGTTTGTGATTGAACAGGTTGAGTAGTCGGAGCTATCTGAGCAGTTTCTGTAGCCTGTGTGGATTTAGCAGTTTCCTGTGGGTAAGCGGCTGTTTCTGTAGGAATCTGAGACGATACTGGTTGAACAGCAACTTTTGAAAGATATGTTTTAGCTATAAGTGGCTTGGTGATAGCATATCCTATATTAGAGGTTTTATAACCATCTTTTGCAAGCGTAAACTGCCAAGTCCCTGGCCGTCCAGTGAGGACGATAGATCCCTTCGAATCGGTTGCGCCCCCAATGTTATTTCCTGTTGCATCGTACACTGTGACGTCAACCCCGGAAAGCAATTGGCCGTTCTCTTTATCGAGAACATAAAGGGTTAAGGTGACCTGATTCTGGGTTTGAGCAATCTGGTTTGTCTCTTGTCCATTTTCATTTCTGTTTTCGTTTCCGTAACTATTAGAGTATCTTGATGTCGACCACCTATCCGTTGGTAATGCAGAGGCCGTCAATGCCATGCTACACACTATCAATAATATCAATATAGCTAAAAAATAGCTCTTTCTCATATCAATTTCCTCCTGATTTTGTGGCTATCCATCTCTTCCATATATTACACAACCTCGACTATATATTCATGGCATAAATACGAGAATGCATTAAGCCTGCGCTACTAGTGCAGCCAGAGAATTGGCTGATAATATATGAGCGCTGGCTGTTGAATGGGCTGAAACGCAGGTTATCGAAAGGGTATGGAGAATGCAAACTGCCTTCAAAATTAATTACTCTTCTGGAGAAAAACAGCGCCATCCTCCGTTCCCGTAACATCATAATCCCCACTCAATGTTTCGTAGCCGTTCTTCGCGAATGTGAACTGCCATGTTCCTGGCTGTCCGTTAAGGGTAACAGCGCCATCTGAATCTGTTGTGCTATTAAAACTGTTTCCGGCAGCATCCTGCCCAGTGACCTGGGCACCTGAGAGTGCCGTCCCATTTAGGCTCCCATCATGAACATAGACTGTAAAGTCGACTTGCTCCTGAGCGGACGCAGTTAATGCCATGCTACTTGCTGCTATTAAAACTAATATCGCTAAATAATAGCTTTTTCTCATACCAATTTTCTCCTGACCCCGCGATCTCATATTATCCTATTTCAAAAGTAATTGGTCAGGATAATACTATCCTGACCATACTTGTTGTCTCTTTTATGAGATTATGTTAGGTCTATCTTCGTTTCTTTGTACGCAGCTGATTTATATGTTTTTTGTATTATGCTTGTCTTACTCAATAATTTTTACGCTGACTATTACTGCCTTGATGCCATTATGTTTATTCATCTTTCCCATCATGGACTCAATGGGCTTATGGCACATCTGCTTGCCATTATGTTTATTCATCTTTCCCATCATGGACTCAACAGGCCTATTGAACATCTGCTTGTTGTCTTTTCCCATGGAGTTCTGGCATCCGCACTGATCATTCTGCTTGCCATCAAACTTGTTCTGGTTGCCATCATTGCCCATCATGGACTTCTGGCATCCGCACTGATTATTGTCCTGTCCCATGGAATTCTGGCAATTGCATTGATTCTCTTTGCCATCTTGCATCATGGGCTTCTGGTCATTCCACTGGTTCTGTTTTCCATTTTGTGTATCATATGGCATTGAAAAGGCTGGCATAATGAGAACACATGCAACTGCCAATGCCATCAAGAATTTAATATATTTCATTGAACTATACCTCCATTCAAGATCGACCCTAGTGTTTAGGCTGAGTCGTCTTGCAGATCCCCCTTATTTTGAACGATATAAAAAAGTATAACCGAACGAACAATAAATTAATTTGGGGTAACTGCCATTAATTCCAGCTAAAACCGTTCAGTTTTTCCTGAAAGTGAATTATATGGTTCCGTTCTACATATTCGCACTTTCTTGAATACTGGAGATTCAGTCGTGTCCGTTTATAGTTAGTATAGACTAATGGGTGCCAATTCAAGGCTACCGCTTAAAGATGATTCTGAAGATATGACCAATATTAAACCAATTCCTGCTTTATACTTATGAAAAGAAAAGCAGCAATGCCTTTTCGCCAATTGATCAGTTATTCATAACAGTACAGCAAAAAAGACTAATAGCATAATCGATTAACATTATGATATTGCTTGCGCTGTTATGACTCTCAAGAAGGACAAGAGAAATGGCTTATGATCAGCAGATCGCTTTCATCATATATTTGCAGCATTATGTCTGGCCTTTGCCTATCATGCAGCTTGCCACTGCTATTGGATCTGTTGAATTCTATCTTCTAATTGTATCTGCCATCTACTGGTGCATCGATACACGCCTTGGATTTCGGCTTGGGCTGATTCTGATGATAAGCCAAGGTCTGAATGATAGTCTGAAGATCGCTTTTCATACCCCTCGTCCTTACTGGGTAAGCCGTAAAGTTATTGCATCTACAGGCTATAGCTCATTTGGGATTCCGTCCGGCCATGCGCAAAATGCTGTCTGCACCTGGGGTTATCTTGCGAATTTTTTAAATAACGCATGGGCATGGGTCGCAGCTTTCATACTAATAATTCTCATAGGCATATCCCGGATCTATCTCGGTGCCCATTTCCCTATTGATGTGGCAATCGGCTGGACTACTGGTGCTTTTATACTCACGGCGGTTCTTCGATTGGAGCCAAAGGCTGCAGTGTTTCTCCAGAATCTTGATTTGAGAAGGCAGATACTCATATCATTTCTGGCATCCATTGTCCTCCTAGCATTGTTCTACTTATGCCTCATGGCGCTTGGGAGCTGGCATCTCCCATCATCATGGGCTGAGAATGCTATGGCTGCTACAGGCACTCCTATTAATCCGCTGACCCGTGGAGATATTTTGGTGTCTGCTGGGACCCTCTTTGGCATGGGGACAGGCTACTCTTGGCTTTGCCGAAGATATAAATTCAGTGTCGGAGGACATGCAGTTGTACGATTATTGCGCTATATTCTTGGGATCGCAGTGCTCGCGCTGATTTGGTTTGGCATTGGAGCAATTAGACTGCACCAACCGCTATTAATCAGCTACATAATAGATTATCTGCAAGCAATGATTGCAAGTATTTGGGTAGCTGCAGCAGCGCCGGTTCTATTTGTAAAAGCGGGATTGGCCGAAAAAGAGATCTAAGATTATGGTTCTTGGAACCGCATACATTGAAGCTAAAATAGGTTTTTCTCCATGCTGTCCAGGAACCTCTCCATTAGGCCATTGATCTCGTAGAGCTTATCCAGATGTGATAGCAGTTCCTTTGGACTCTGGACATAAGTCCCGCCAACGAGCTCATCACTGCAGTTAGATATTAGGTGATCTATACTATCTATAGATGACTCAAGGTGGAACTGGAGTCCAATTGCCTTGCCCTTCTCGAATGCCTGATTCCTGCACGCAATGCTTTCGGCCGTATGTATAGCTCCAGGAGGTATGGTAAAGGTATCACCATGCCAGTGGAACGCAGGAAACTCTTCAGGCAAAATGCCGAAAACTTCTGATTCTTTCGCATCCGGTGTCAGCCTGACATCGTGCCAGCCTATCTCACGATGTTCGTTCTTGAGGACTTTTCCTCCCAGAACGTCAGCCATGAGCTGTGCTCCCAGGCAGATCCCCAAGACGGCTTTACCATTAACGATTGCATCTCCTATGAACTTCTTCTCCTGGACCAACCAAGGGTATCTGCTGTGCTCGTAGATGTTCATAGGCCCACCCATTATGATTAGCCAATCGAACTTCTCCAGTTTCGGCGGGCTGCCGCCAGAAAACAGCAATGTTCTCGATATGTCATGGCCCCTATTCTCGGCCCATTTCTCTATATTTGCCAGGTCCTCGAAGGGAACATGCTGCAGGTAATGTATCCTCATGGTAGCGCAAATACTTGTAATGCTCAGATATTTATGGATTTTTGCTACAGTATACCCTTTAGCAGCTCGACAGGGTTGATCAATCCTAGCCGCACCCAGATAAGATAGATCGCCAAGAATGTGCCTGCTAAAGCTCCTACATTCGCTAGTGCCGCTACTAAGACAACTCTGAAGAAACTATTATCCATCATATCATCAAAGGTCTTTGCATCGGCGAGCCTCTTCAGATCAGTTACTGTAGGCTTTCGCTTCCAGGCCTCCACCATACCTGCAAACCATCCGGCTGCTGCAAAAGGTATCAGATTGGTCATCCAGCCCATGGCCAAAGCCGTTAAAGCAGATAACGGGTGTCCGCGAGCCACAACCACTCCGATGCAGCTGAGCACGCCATGAACAACAAACCATATCCCAAAAGCTAACAATATTGTATGGCTTGAGTAACCTTTTGCAAGGATCAGCCCAATGGTCGTCAGCATGAGCAGCATCATAGCTGCTCCGAAGACTTTAACGAATGTGATCTTCTTCGCAGGCTTCTCAGTTAAGTTTTCTACAGTGGGAATAGTATTAGGATTGGCAAGAAGCTTTGCTATGCCCTCTTTGTGGCCAGCGCCAACGACTGCTAAAACCTTGCCCTCTTTGGAGAGTTCATACAGGTTCTTAGCGATATATGCATCTCTCTCATCTATAAGAACATTGGTTGCAGCTGGCGAAATCTTGCGGAACTCAGATATCATCTGAGAGACGACATCGTCTTGGGTGATGTTGTCTATATCGATATCCTCTTCGTCCAAGCCCAGAGCTGCGGGCGCTAGAGCAAAGAAGATCTTGATCTTATCTATAAATCCCATAGCAGACCAGAAGCGTTGGATGGTTATGCCCACCTCCCTGTCTACTAAGGAAAATCTGGCTCCCGTCTTTTGGGCCATTTCTATGGCTGCAAGCATCTCTGAGCCAGGGCGGACTCCGTACTTATCGCCGATCCCCTTTTGAATATACGCTAAGAACATCTGGACCAGGAGTACGTAGAGTTTCTTCCCGCTGATAAGCTCGCTTATTTTAAGCTCTTGATCTTCCTCTTGGCCAGTTAAAGCCTTATACCTTCCTAGGCATAGTTCCACGGCTACGATATCCGGCCTGAATTCCTCTATGGCTGCAGTTACCTCTTGAACGCTTTTTTCCGATACATGAGCAGTTCCCACGATTTTGATCTCATGTGGTTCGCCTGATGATTTGCTCTGACCAACAATGTAAGGCTGGCTTAGAAGTGCAGCTTTCTCATTCTCCGCCTTTTCTTCCGAGTTATCCAAATTTATTACCTCTTGGGAAATCCTATCTCAGGGCAGAGTTCTATGGCCCTGACTAGGCACTCCCTGCAGATTGCCGCCGTTTATCACAGTTAGTTCGCAGATTCTAATCAATTGCGTCAGCTTTCCTGAGCAGCTATAGCCCCTTTTTTGGATTCGATTGCATATAGCTTTTTGGCTATTTGGCTATAATCTCCTAGGGTCTTGCAAATGCTAATAAGGAATGTAGGCCTTTAAAGGGACCATATTTCCCGGATGCCTCACATAAAGCGGCCCCCAAGAGGGATTTTTGTCGTGTAGCATCTTTAACACATTTGTCATACGCACGAAGAGGAGAGGAATATCTGAGTCCCCAAAGAGCGCTTCTATAACAGCTGCCGCCACAACATGAGCTGCATAAAACCCTCTGTTGTAAAGTTCGGGCAAGGGATCGGTAGTCCTTAGAATAGATCGAATCTGTTTCACCATAAATTCATCGTTATCGGACCAGTTCTGAATATCACCCAATGCGTGGTTATTCAAACATGTCATCCTCGTCTGTGCCAAGCAACCGGCTGCTATGCTGGCAGATCTCTTGGCATCATCGGGTGTTATCACAGTATTGTCTGATCCAAGCTGAACCGTAGTGAGATCCTTATCCGTCTCGGCCTCGATAGCTATCGCCCATTCATTTGCCTGGCTGAAATTTAGTAGCCTTACTACTGATGCTGCCAAGTACCCGCGAAGAATATCTGCAGGGTGTAGATCTTCGCCTGGTCCAACGTTCCTGAGCGTCGATTTCCCTGTGTAAGCCGCATTTAGCGCCCGGAAATATCCTATGAGGGCAATTCCTGCAGCAGGTCCCATGTTCAGCATTCCGAGCACATCGGCGGCAGTCTCGTCAATCCTTGTAGCCCAATAATCCGGCAGCAATGGTGCAACATTTGCATCCTGCATGGCACATAGCAGGCAGCTCTTCAGCTCCTGGAGAAGTCCGGTATCAGCATGTATAATATCATGCCCTGCGGTTTCGTGTCCTAATGCGGCCCATGCAAGGATGCCACGCTGCGCGTTCGCAGGTGGAAGGTTTACTATAGCGGCCTTCACACCGAAGTTAATTGTACAATCAGCGGGCCATGTGTAGGGTCCTGATTCTGGATTTCCCCACTTGACAAGAGGCGCGATTATCTCCAGGTCAGGAGGCTTAATGCTCCTGCGATTTTCAGCAGAAAGGAATCCATCGTACAGATCGCTGACAACCTCCTGAAATGCATCTGTTGCTCTTTTGCTGTAGCCTTCTCCATGCTGAAGGATAGCCTGAGCAATGTCCAGCATAATACAGGCTTCACCCTCTCGGTTTGGGTCCCTCAAAAGGATCTTATTGAATCCGGTCTCACCAATGCTATCAATGTTATCGATATACTGTTTATAGACGATTTCACGGTAAAGAGGAGGAAGTTTGAGCTGGCATCCTTCTAGCCTCTTTATCAATTCGCTAAAATCAGTAGGATCTTTAGGCCCGTTGTCCTCCTCCTGTGCCGCGTCTTGGGCGTCAAGGATACAGCTATTCAGGTTTCTAAAATAGTTGATATTATTGGGCATAAACATATTGGATCTAATAGAGCTTCCTGCGATCATGATACCCCCTTCCATTATCAGCCGTTTAAATTTGGTTAATAAATAATTAAATTGAGTTAACCTTTATTTAAAGGTTTAGGTGTCTGGGGGAGAAACTTTTTGCAGGCGGCCTTCGATATTTTAGATCATATTTTCTGATTGCATATCGATCTATAAATATAAGATATTTAATGATGTGTTTGTAAATATAAACGGAAATGGAAGCCAATGGCTGGTGTTGAGCGCAAGCTTCAGCTATCCTTATAATATCGGTATCCCTCTCACATATAGAAACTTATTTCTCCAGCAAAGTGAACACGAAATCCTGGTAAGTCCCCTTAGTTAATCCCATCCTGAGCTGCCATACCCTCCAGCCGATTGGGAATATCTGGACATAATGAACAACTCCTGCGCTTGTTTTCAGGTCAAATTTCAGTCCGTCCCCAACTTTAAAGGCAGCCAAATAAGTTGATACGTTTTTCACCATGCTGCTCATTGGCCACATCTCCTTGTCATTTAAGAGGAACGTAGCCTGTGCGCTCTTTGTAGATGTCAGAGTAATGTAAAAACTGCCATCCTTTGTAACCTTTAGATCTGGATTTGTCACAGGTGGCGCAGGCGGTACAGGCGGCACGGGACCGGGACCAGGACTTGCGCCCATAGACACGCCGTAAGCAGGATACCCGCGCAACATCCCGCATTCATTGTATCCGATCATAAACCAGCCGTTATCTCCCCACTCTGTGCTCCAGGAGTTCTTACCCAGCCAGCAGCTTTTAGCATCGTTATATCCGATTAGACAAACAGCATGGCCGCCAATATAACCGCCATAAGAGTATCGATAGATGCCATTTTGGTAATAAAAGAAGTCTTCATAGACATCCATGCCTGCTAAGACTGGGCCGTAGTTTGCAATCCAGTCCTTTACGGCATCGCCACTGGACAGCTTAGTGTAGCTGGCGATACGGAGAGGCTGGTTGTCGCAATTAGGGCACATAGGGCCGTCCGGATAGGGGTAGCAGGCTTCAGTGCAAATTCCATGATTCTTAGCTCTACTTAATGCCGGCTCAAAATTCCAGCCGTAAGCACAGTTTCCTCCGCCTCTAAAGAACAGATCAGCTTCGGAGAGATCGATAGATAATGCAGGATTTTTCTGATATATTTTATCGCTGGCTTCGATCGTTGCACAGGTTCCAAATGCTACACAGGAACCACAATCGCTCTGATCCTTGATTGAGGTCAAGTAATTGCCCGAGTTATTTCTCCAGTCAATCGTTGCGGGATGGCCGATCAGTTTTATAGTTTCCACCTTGTCCGGAACTTCATTTGCCACCTTCCTAAGCCCTAGGCGCCTACTTTTTTGTAGAGGGGCGAGCTCACTGACCGAGGTCTTCCCAGCAGTCCAGCCATAACCCATAGCTCTTATAGCATTTTGAACATCGTTTAGCATTTTAATCACTTACTTAATTCATTAATACTGTAATGACATTCCTGCTTATGAGGATTTCGATCAGAGCATTTGTACTTTAATTGGAAGTTATATTCGAATTTTGGATTGAAATGATCCAGATTTTTTACAAAATGGGTACTATATGAGGCAAATATTAAATAAGGATCCATGAGGAATGAACCACATTTAACAATTTTAAGAAATTCGCAATGTAATAGAAATGAGCGGATCGATAAATCTCTTATAGATCATCTGATAACAAAAATAGCGGGATAGTAATGTATTTATATTAGGGGTATAAGTCCTTATCTCGGTTACGAATTTAAAGCACCTGGTCGGTGAGCGAAAAATTATGAAAGCACGGCAGATTTCATTCATAGTTATTCTTCTGCTGATCATCTGGGTGTTATATATTGCCTACGTTGTCTATCAGCCCCCAACATCCCAAAATCAGGTCTTCGTTGAACCAACAGATGGCTATAAGCCTGTTTTGGATGCCTTGAACTCAGCTCAATCATCGATCCTCGTAGAAATGTACCTCATCACAGATAAAAACATTATAAATGCGCTTACGGGTGCGAGTTCAAGAGGTGTAAAAGTCAAGGTTATGCTTGAAGATTGGGCCTATGGAAGTCCAAACGATTTTAAAGCAATTATGGATTCTCTTAATTCATCAGGCGTATCGGTCGAGGCAAGCAGCCCTGCTTTTAGCCTGACTCATGAGAAGGCAATAGTCATAGACCGCAAAGTTGCTCTTATCATGACCCTCAATCAAGCCCACACTGCCTACACTAAAAATCGCGAGTTCGGCTTAATTGACTACGATGCTAACGATGCTGTCGAAATAGCATCAGCCTTTGAGGCAGATTGGAATCGAACCGCTCCAGAATTATCCGATCCAAACCTGGTATGGAGCCCAGTAAACTCCCGTGATAGAATAATTGGCTTGATAGATGGTGCGCAAAAGAGCCTTGAGATAGAGAATGAAGAGATGCAGGATCATGAAGTTGAGGATCATCTCATCATGGCTTCCAAAAAAGGTGTGGATGTGAAGGTTGTCATGTCGCCATCAAATTCAAAGAAAGATGCCAATGCACCAGGCAGAGATGCGTTAATAAAAGGCGGCGTTGAGGTGCATCTTGTGAAGACTCCTTATATTCATGCCAAGATCATAATTGCAGATGGCTTAAAGGCATTCGTCGGGTCTGAAAATTTTTCGCCTACATCGCTCGATAGAAATAGGGAACTAGGTATTCTGATCGATGATTCGAGGATTATTCAGGTCTTGTCTTCAACCTTTGATGCTGATTGGAATTCTGGGAATCGAGCCTAAAATTACTTTAAGCAAAGTTTCAGATAGAAAAAACCAGGAATCGCATTAATGTCCCTCAGCTGGAATTTAGAGAAAAAAAGAAAGGCGAATGCGAGAAGAACCCTAACTGTCGTTGGGCAGATGGGAGATGCCTATGCACTGGTGCGAGAGGTGACAATGCAGGTGGACTACTGGGAGGAAGGCATAAGTAAAACTGCAGCGGCATACCTTACTGCAAGCAGTGGCAATATTAGGATAAAATAAATTACACTCGTTTTGTTCTATATCCTAAAGGACATGGCTTACGACTGCAAAATTCACACTACATTCGTCGGTTTATATTAGAACTATATCCATGTAACTCAAAGTGGTTTCAAGGGACTATTTTGGAGATCGCCAGCTCCAAGATATCCGTCGCACCTGCCTTCTTAAGCTTGGGTATGAGAAGATTGACCTGGGATCTATCGACAACGCTCTCAACTGCGCAGAAGCCTGAGTTGTACAGCTTGGATACTGTAGGATTCTTCATGCTCGGCAGAATAGCTATCACGTCCTTCACATTGGCCTCCGGCACGTTCATATCCAGCAATACCTTGCCGCGTGCACGGATCACAGCAGATAGAAGCGTCTCTATTGCCATTATGTCCTCGTGCTTCTCCTGATCCGACCAACTTTTCCTGTTAGCTATCAGCTCAGATGTGGATTCAAGTATCACATCTACGATCTTCAGGCCGTTCTTCCTCAGAGTTGAGCCGGTCTCGGTAAGGTCCACTACAACATCCGTAAGCTCGGGGACCTTGGCCTCTGTTGCGCCGTAGGAGAATTGGATATCGACTGGTATGTTCAGACCATCGAAGAACGACTTTGTTAAGTTTGGATATTCGGTAGCGACTCTACTTCCTGGCTTTATGTCACGTGCACTTTTGATATCCTGGCTGTCAGGAACCGCCACTGCTACCTTAACCCTGCCAGGACCCTGTTTGCCGTAGTTAAGTTCAGTGACCGTTGCAACGTCCGCCCGTGATTCCATTATCCAATCAGTTCCTGAGATGCCCAGATCGAAGTAGCCCTTTGAGACGTAAGCAGGGATCTCCTGAGGCCTGAGGATCTTGACCTTGCCTATGCGTGGATCTGCAATCCTCGCGTTGTACTCACGTTCCGTCCTCTTGATCTCGAGGCCCGCCTGTTCAAAGAGCTGTAACGTCTGGTTCAGCAGGCTGCCCTTGGGAATTGCGATATCTATCATTGATGGCTGAAAACTTCCTAGCGCAGATATTTTTGTCTTTTGCTCGTTTTGTCTTGCTTGAAACATTGCGCTTTAGTCCCTGATGGCTCATAATATTTATAAATAATAACAGTTATAGCAGTTTTGGGAATGAAGGGGGATGGTTATGGCTTCGACTTTTGTCATATCTGATACGCACTTCGGCTTGGATTCGGCCACATTAGCCAACCCGAAGATGGTTGATCGCCTTTTATCAGATATGTGGAGGTATGGACGGGGCTGTGACCAGGTCATTCTTCTTGGAGATATCTTTGACTTCTGGAAGTCGACCCCTGAGAGGGCCATTCGCGATTCAGCATACTTTTTCAAAAGGCTATCTGATCTTGATGCACAGATAAGCTACATTGTCGGAAATCATGATCATCACATGGCAGTCATGAACCAAGAGAGCGAATTCCTCGAAAGGATTGCCAGAGGAGATGCCTATCCCGTATATACCCCCAGCATGAGATGGAGACAGGTCATAAACGGCCTCAGGATAAGCACGTTCTATCCGGTATACACAGCTAGCATATTCGGCCGAAGGGTCCTATTTACACATGGCCATCATCTTAACGTCATGGGAACACTATATCTTCGCTTGGAAAAGCTAAGGCGGCTCTCAGGCAAAGAGATCTCCCCTGCAGATATGGAGACGATGATAACCTGCGCCTATGAGGGCATCTATCGTTCAAGCTACATAGGCGAGATAGCGAATCTTGAGGAAAGGATCTGGAGTGCCTCAAGTGCATTCAACAGGTTCAAGACAGGTATTTTCAGGAGACCCATACCTACAGAGGCACAGTACGATGCCATAACCAGATTCATAAGGGAGCGTCAGCTTGGGAGCGTGGATTGCTTCATATATGGAGACACACATATGCCTGGAATCTGTCGAAGGAGCGGGCTTGTTATTGTGAACACAGGAAGCTTCATGCATAATGGAAATGGTTCGTCGGGGAATACGGATACGTATCTAGTTATGGATGAAGATGGCTTCGCTTTGAGGCAGCTAGGAAGGCAAGAGCCTGTTTTCAGAGGAGAATATAGTTAGGATATAGTTGAGACAGTTGAAGCCCGTGTATTCCAGGTCTTCATCCAAGCGGCTTCTTATCTAATAAGCTTCAATTCTAAATATATGGATCTAAATGATGTCCTTAAAGGACGAAGGTCTGTAAGGAGATACAAAGCCGAGCCGGTGCCCAATGATATTTTGCTAAAGCTTATCGATGCCGCGGAGAATGCGCCCTCGGCAGGCAATCTCCGTGCCAGAAAATATATAGCAGTAACGAGGTCTGAGACCCGTAAAGCTCTGGCGGTGGCATCTTACGGCCAAAGACAGATTGATAGTGCTCCTTTGATAATAGTAGTATGTGCAGATGTTGATAGATCTAAGCAGCGCTACGGCGATCGCGGAAACCTTTTTGCAATCCAGGATGCGACAGCAGCTGCTATGTGTCTCCTTCTTGCTGCTTACGATCTGGGTCTAGGGGCCTGCTGGAATGGAGCATTTGATGATGATCTCGCGCGCGATATTCTTGGACTTGAGGAGCATATGCTGCCAATTGCCTTGATCTCAGTAGGGTGGCCTGCTGAAGAGCCCACAGCTTCGCCGAAGAGGAATATGGAAGAGGTACTAATTTGGATGGAATGAAGGCGGGCTTGCGAAATATTGTCGATGCCCTTCTATCTGGTGAGATAAAGGGCGAGGCAGAGCTTGAGGCAATGAAAAAGTCGGCCGCATCTAGCTTAGGTCTCTCATCTCTGCCAAGCAATGCCGATATCCTTGGCTCTGCCCTGCCTGAGGAGCGCGAAAGGCTGAAGATGCTTGTGCGAAAGCCGACTCGTACATTATCAGGCGTGGCTGTGATAGCAGCGATGACATCGCCTGTGCGCTGCCCTCATGGGATATGTATTCCCTGCCCTGGAGGCATCTGCAGCTCTTCTCCACAGAGCTATACAGGCAGAGAGCCTGCAGCTATGAGAGCTGCACAGCACAACTTCGATCCTTACGATCAGGTTATGGCTCGGCTTGGCCAGCTAAATGAGATAGGTCATCCATTGGATAAGGCTGAGCTTATTATTATGGGAGGTACAATTACATCCAGGCCATTGGGTTATCAGCAATGGTTTGTTAAGCGCTGCCTTATGGCTATGAATGATTATCCCATGAAGCAGACTGTCGGATGGCGGTCATTTGGGGATGTTGCTAATGAAAATGAGCGCGCATCTGTGAGGAATATAGGAACAACCTTCGAGACAAGACCTGATTGGTGTAAGCCTGAGCAGATAGCAAGGATGCTGAGCCTCGGAGCAACAAAGGTTGAGCTTGGCGTTCAGAGCATTAGAGATGACCTATTAATGGCCATGAAGAGAGGTCACTTGGTAGAGGATACTGTTAAGGCAAATGAATCCTTACGTGAAGCCGGTCTAAAAGTAGGATTTCACATGATGCCCGGGCTGCCGGGTTCGAGTCCAGAAATGGATCTAGATGTTTTTAAGGAGCTTTTCCAGGATCCGCGGTTCAGGCCTGATTACCTCAAGATCTATCCTACGCTCGTGGTAGAGGGGACTGAACTCTATGAGATGTACCTACGGAGTGAGTACCAGCCTCTTGGAGATGAAGATGCCACAGAGCTAGTCTCCCGTGTGAAGGCGCTTCTGCCCAGGTATGTTCGCTTGCAGAGGGTGCAGAGGGATATCCCCGCCCACCTAATAGTGGCGGGCGTGAAAAAATCGAATCTGCGTCAGCTTGCAGGTCAGAGGCTACGGACGCGTGGGCAAAGATGTAATTGCATCCGCTGCCGTGAAGCTGGGCTTCGCGGGATATCTGGGGACGATATTGAACGTATTGAGCTGAAACAGGAATCCTATGAGGCGTGTGGAGCCAAAGAATATTTCCTATCCTTCGAGGGAGATGATGAGTCGCTTGTGGGCTTCCTGCGACTAAGGCTCGGAGCTATAGCTCGAGTTCGGGAGTTGCATATCTACGGTCCTCTTGTACCTATAGGGACCAGAAAGGATGGCTGGCAGCATAAAGGATATGGCTCCAGGTTAGTCCAGATGGCAGAGAGCATCGCCAGAGAGAATGGGTATCGCTCCATAGAGATAACAAGCGGCATAGGGGCTCGGGGGTACTACAAAAGGACTGGCTATGATCTGTTGGGGCCTTACATGATCAAACGCCTAAGCTAACAGAGGCAGCCTGGTACTTCGCGTCTACCGTAACCAAAATGGTTAAATACCGTGCCCAAAAGAATGAACCCGGTCTGAGGAATTTATTATGCGTTGGCAAGGAGAATCAGGAAGGAAGTCCACAGGCGGAAGGTTGATCCTGGCCCGTGGCAAGAAGAAGTTCGAGATCGGCCGTGAGGCGAGCGATACGACCATTGGAGATGTCAGGACTAAGGCAGTCGAGACCTATGGAGGAAATCAAAAGATGAAAATACTCCGGGGTAATATCGCAACTGTTACAGATCCAAAGACTGGAAAATCCACGCCGGTCAAGATAGAGACCGTCAAGGACAATAAAGCCAATCTCCACTACATGAGAAGAAACATAATCACCAAGGGTGCAGTCATCAAGACTGAGCTTGGCGACGCAACGGTCACAAACAGGCCTGGCCAGGATGGGGTTATAAACGCTGTCCTGCTACCGCCCCAGTGATCTCTTTTGTATTTGGTATTCAGATGTAGCTGCGGACGCCACCTTTATGCGCCCGCAGGCTCGAAAACAAGAACATGCCCCTGTGGTAAGAGAACTCAGTTAAACAAAGCGCTTATTTTGGCAGAAGCGAACGATGCCCGAGCTGCGTCTGAGATGGTTCGCAAGCTGCAACTAGGCGATAAAGGCATGACCGGCTTTAGGCCCGCAGGGTAAAGGCGGTTTTAGCTTCCGCCAAACGTTTTTGTTGCTTTGCTAGCTCTTATAGCAAGATACAAAAGTTCGATACTAAAATGGAACAAGGACTTTTCTGGAAAGGTATGCCATCAGGCTGATTGATACGGGTATGGCAACTTTTACCTCTTCATATAATAAAGGTGATCATGATCTCCTGAAGACCGTAAACGATGCCCATGTCTGGGAAAGGAGAACACCTTCAGCGCTCTTTACATAACCTTGCATAAATGCCACATGTCGTCCCTTCTTGATGACCTGCGCCTCTGCATAGACCAATCCACTTCGAACGCCCTGCAGATATGATGTATTCTCGGATATTGTAGCAATCAGCTCTCCTTCTTCCAGGACTGAGTAAAGGGCAAGTGCCATAGCTTCATCACACAAAGCAACATAAAGGCCGCCTTGCAGCCAGCCAACTCCGTTTAGCATATCCTGACGCACACTCATAGATAGCGTGGCTTTGCCGTCACCAAAGGATTCCACATCGATGCCCATGAGAACTAAAAATGGATTGGCCGCTCTCCCGCGGTTTCTAATCTCCTCAAGGTAACCCATAGCAATTGGTCGCATTACGGCGTAGTAAACTTAAACATTATGGCCGGCTGATTTTATAATCAACTTACCCCAAAAATATAACTCTCAGAAGCGATAGCACAACCTTATGATGAGGAGGGAGCTTCAAAGTCTGAGGGTAATTCCCCTAGCGTTCGATAGCCTCGGCGTTCGGTCGATGGCCACATATGTAGAAACTGATGATCTGAGGATTTTGATAGATCCTGCAGTTGCACTTGGGCCGAAGAGATATGGCCTGCCACCACATCCTCTTGAGATTAAGCGAATGCATGAGACATGGGATGATGTGTTAAAACATGCGGCCATTAGTGATGTTTTGATAGTGACCCACTACCATTATGATCATCATAATCCAGACGAGCCCAACATCTACAAAGATAAGATCGTTTATCTCAAAGATCCGTTGAGAAATATAAACCGGAGCCAATCAGGAAGAGCATCCTATTTTCTAGGAAAGCTCGAGAGTCTGCCTGGAAAACGAGAGGTAGCTGATGGGAACGAGTTCCATCACGGCTCTACTACGATCAAGTTCTCACCGGCAGTGTACCATGGCACAGGCTCGAAGCTCGGGTATGTGGTTGAGACCTCGATATCATGCGGCGGCGAAAAGATTGTCCATACCAGTGATGTCGAAGGTCTTTCTATCGTTGACCAGGCAGCCTTCGTAATTCAGGAAAATCCAGATCTGCTGATACTGGATGGGCCCATGACCTATATGCTTGGCTATAGATACTCCCATGAGAGCCTGAAATCAGCAATAGATAATATCAATAATATGATAAAAAACACCTCTGTGAGATCAATAATCGCCGATCATCATCTCCTCAGGGATCTAAAATACAGGGAACGGCTTGCTAGCGTTTACAAATATGCATTAGAGAACGATAAAGAAGTTCTGAATGCTGCAGAGTATGCTGGACGCGAGACGAATATGCTTGAGGCCAGAAGAAAAGAGCTATATGGGCTTTGATCGAATCATGCCACAGGCTAATAAATCCCTGCCTGTGCCTTAGCCTTGTGCTTGCTTGCCTCGATCTTTTCAGACCATATCGTATGTCCGTCGCCTGTTGGAACGCTTCTCAAAAGCCGCCTTCCGAGATCGCACCTTTTCCACCTCAGAACCTCAAGCTCTCTTTCAGCATGCTCGACGCCGGGATGACCATTGAGCTTCATCGATCTTACTGTATCTGTTAGTAGCCTTATCTTCTCGCCGTCCTCCTCCCAAATTGCCAGAGGATCGCTATCGCTTATGCTTTTAGTCAGGTTTAACTGTCTATTGATATCGTTTAACGATATGTAATCAGCTCCAACTATCTTGTCCACAGCCATCACCTTAACAGAATTCTTGCGGCGTGAGTCGCCTGTTTTTTCCCTTCTAATATCAACATAAAGAATTAATGATATAAGTAGTATTCGGTATCAAGATGGCCTGAACTGCAGCTAATATTACTATTACCACTCTCCTGAATCAATTTTACTAAGTGCCAATTGGTTCGTTAATTAGGCAAAACTTCCATTGTTATTTTATCGTATGCTTTTCAAAGTTAGTTCACAAAGAGGGGAATCAGGTATAAAGTAAAAATTTGAACGAGGCGCTTTAAAACTGAGGCACTGGAATTAAAAGCAATCCTTCAAAGACAAAAAATTTAAAAGTATATCCAGCTTCAATGCCGGATTCACATAGTTTCTAACGCAGGTATTCCGAGCGTCTCCAGCGTAGCCTTCAGGGCATTCCTAGCAGCCCTGACAAGCGCAAGCCTCGATGCCTTCAAATCATCAGGAGCATCGATAACTGGGCTGAACCTATAGAAGAGGTTAAAGATTTCTGCAAGCTCGCGGGCGTATGTCGCCAGATGATTGGGTTTCAGCTCCTTCGCTGATGTATCTATCACAATATCGAACTCGGAGATCTTCTTTATCAGCGCTATCTCATTCTCATCGGTAAGAATCTCTGGGTTGTATTTCACGATGTCCCCAGCCTTGCGCAATATGCTGCAAGCGCGGGCATGAGAATATTGAATGAAAGGCGCAGAGAGCTTCTCGAAGTCAAGCGCCTGCTTCCAATCGAACATTGTTGCTTTATCAGCGGAGACTCTGACCACATCATATCTGACTGCGCCAACTGCCACCTGCTTCGCGACCTCACGGCGGAACTCCTCACTTTCCTCCGGCCTGCGTTTTGTAACCTCTATGAGCGCCTGCTTCTCAACTTCGTCCAAAAGCTCATCCGCAGAGATGAACTTGCCCTTGCGTGTGGACATAGAGCCTGTTGGAAGCGATACAAACTCGAATATGACAATTTCAGGCTCCCTTATTCCCAAAAGTCGAAGTGCTGTTCGGAGCTGTGATGATATGAGCTTATGATCCGATCCTAGGATATCTACAGCGCGGTCTGAATTGAGAGCCTTCCAGCGGTGGTAGGCCAGGTCGCGCGTAATGTAAAGGGATGTTCCATCAGCCCTCTTCAGGACCATCTTCTTCTCAAAGCCGTAAGCGCTCAGGTCGAGCTGAAATGCCCCCTCGTCCCATTCGGTCAAGCCTGTTTTTTCAAGATTCTTTATGATCTCAGCCACATCTCCATTTCTGATGAACTCCGATTCCCAGTGATAGCTGTCATGGCGGATGTTCATCCGATGAAGCGTCTCCTCGATTCCCTTGAGGGCATATTCGACTGCTCTCTTTACCTTATTCTCGGTTTCGGGATCGCCCGCCTCATACATCTCTATAACTACATCAGCCTCTTTTCTGATGTTCGGATTTGACTCCATCTCTTTGTTGGCAGCAATGTAGACCTTGGCTATGGCATGATCCGGCTTCGAGCCGTCGAGCTGGAAGTGATTGCACCCAACGACAACCATCGCCTCCTGTCTGCCCATATCGTTTATGTAGTACTGGGCATCTACATCACAGCCGGCCCTGCGCAGTATCCGCACAAGAGTATCGCCTATGACTGAGTTCCTGATGTGGCCCACATGTAGCGGCCCATCTGGATTGGCTGATGTATGCTCAACTATGACCTTCTGGCTCATGTTGCCGTTCCAGCAATCATCGTCAACCGCCTGATCTAAAACGGCGTTCAGAAAATGCCGGCTCATAAAGAAGTTGAGATATGGGCCGACTAGCTCGACTCTATCAACGTATTTGTGCTCTTCAGGAATTGCCTCGTAAATCTCTTCAGCTATCGAGGCTGGCTTCTTCTTTAGCACAGGCGCGAGCCTGAAAGATACAGAAGATGCCAAATCTGCATGAGGACTGCTTGCGAGCGCCAGGCTATTCACGCCTGGCTCCACCTTGAGCCCACAGCGTTCGAGAGCCGTTGTTAGCAATAGCTCTACCTCGCCCATGAAATCGAGAAACATTGAAACACCAGTGTAATCAGATTCTAACTCTCAATTGAACACGGCAATATAAGCATTGCGTGCATGTAGCTTATGGCTTCACGGGTCATATAAAAAGGTATATACCCTTTATCAGCTAAATTCGGGTCGAGGGATTTAAAATGAAGCTTCTTGTAGCTTTTATAGTGCTGTTGACCTTGATCTGCATTCCTGTGATCGCTTCTACAGAGGAGACGGTCGAGGCTACGACAGCAATAACCCTACCTGTTGATTCTGTAACCATTTATCCCGACGGCCTCCTTTCTGTGAAACGCGCTGGGAACCTTGATGTCACCGAGGGCGTTCATAAGTTCGTTGTAGATATTCCAGATTTGGCAGACAAAAGCTCTGTGCTTTTATCCGTTACCAATGCTACAATTGAGCGCGTAGTCTATGATAATAGCCCAGTTTATACTCTGAACTTCACACATCCTGGAGCCCAAAGCTTTGCTCTCAGCTACCTAATGGGCGATGCAGGCGAGTGGGCACCCATGTATTACCTCCACCTTGCCAACGACTCTGTGAATATATCAGCGAATGCCATCGTCGAGAATCGCGGCGGAGATGATCTAAAGAACGTGAGAATCAAGCTGGTCGCTGGTCTGCCCTCGGATGTCGAGCAGGTTTATGCCAGGCAAGCGGCGCAAATTAACAACTACGCTGAAACTGCTTCAGCTAACGTGACCGCTTCAGCGCCCATATCTACGGGGAACACTGGAAATCTGGAGACGCTCTACATCTTCGAGCTTCCTGGAAGGAAAGATCTTGAGACGAATAAGAAAGTGGCATTCCCCTTCTTCGAGGAAGTTGCACCTCTTGTCAGGATATACGCCTGGGATGCCTATACCTCTGAGAATGGGCCTGCCATAGAGGAGATAAGAGCGAATAATACACTTGCGTCCCCATGGCCATCCGGAGAGGCAATGATATACAAAGGCGATGATTATGTTTCTACAATCACTATGCCCTATAATCCTGCAGGAACTAATGCCTCAATAGTTGTAGGCCCATCTCCAGATATAAAGGTCTCAAAGAAGCTGAAGGACTATAACATCACAGAGAACATCAAGGAGATTAGTTCAAGTGAAAACATATCACATGCTGTGAAGGAGACCACAGAAAAGTGGGAGTATCAGCTCAAGGTTGAGAACAATCTCGATAGGAGAGCTGTCTTGGAGGTCAGTGATACACGTCCCAAGGAGGCTAAAATAACCTCTATCTCTCTTCAGCCGACTGAGATGACTGCAACAGGCTTAAAGTGGAAGATGTCCCTTGAGCCTAAGGAGAAGACTACAGTAGATTATGAATATCAGGTGATCACCGTCGAATCCCTGGATTCATCAATGTAAAGCTTTAATTTCTTACTTATAAAACAATTTTTAATTTATTTTTAATTGAAAGCTCCTGTCATTATTTGATGCCGTGTCATCATTTGATGCTGTGACATTAGCAATTTAATATATATAGATTCAGGTCTATTCAACCTGAACCCTCTGCGCATTTACTACTACTAGCTTTGGAAGGTGTACCTCTAATATACCATTCTGGTAGCTAGCCTTGACCGCCTCCGGCTTTATCTCTGCAGGCAGTTTAATCTCTCTCTTGAATCCATTGGGACTTAGATCCCTGCGCAGATATTTTCCTTCTCTGGGCATAGCCTTAGCGTCTATAGACAGGGTATCCTCTGTAGTTCTCAGATCGATTCTATCCTTGGAAACTCCAGGAAGAGCGATAAAGGCTATGATCTCATCATTGGTCTCCATGAGATCTATGGCAGGCGTATCATAACCCTTTGATTCCGCAGCTTCGCTCGTCATCTCACCTATAATTCTTTTTGCAGCTTGGCTTGCCTGGCTAGCCGTTCTAGCAGCTTCGACTGCTGCCTTTCCAAGCACTCTTTCAAAATCTTTCGCACTAGTAGACTGATCTGTCATAAAATAAATTAATGCACTGTTCCGATAAAGCTTTTTGCATCAATGAACCGGCCGTATCCAGGATGCACTTCTACTTCTCCATCGAAGACGACTTCTCCGCGAACAATGGTCGTTCGCGGAAATATTCCCTCTCTGCCTTCATAGGGTGTCCAGTCAGCCCTGCTATGGAGCTTATCAGATCTGATCTCGGTGATTGCCTTTGGATCAACAATCACCAGGTCAGCATCTCTCCCAGCCTCAATTTTGCCTTTAGATCTGAGACCGAAAATCTCGGACGGCATAGACGATATCGCATCCACAAGGCGCTCCAGGCTCAGAAAGTTTCTTCGTACTGCCATAAGCATGAGTGGTAGAATGGTCTCGACGCCCGGCACTCCTGCTGGGGCCTCCCAAATGTCCTCCTTTTTCTCCTCAGGAAGGTGCGGCGCATGATCTGAGGCAAGTATATCTATCGAACCATCCCTCAAGCCTGCCCAGAGCGCCTCGCAATCTCCTTGTCCTCTAAGCGGCGGGTTCATCTTGAGGAAAGAGCCTTTGTGTTTGTAATCCTTCACATTGAATAAAAGATGATGAGGGGTGACCTCGCAACTCGTCTTTTTGCCCTCTTTTTTGGCAGATTTCACGAGGTCTAAACCTTGGTTTGTGCTGATGTGGCAGATATGTGCTCTCACAGCCCAAGACAACGCCTTCTCAATCGCAATTGCCTCCGCACTTGGTGGCCTGGCTTTGGAGTAGATCTCAGGCTCATTAAGATCTCTTAAAGGTTCAGTGTATTTCCTTATTACCTCTCCGTCCTCCGCGTGGATAGTGGAAAGGGCTCCTGATTTATTCACTGAGTCCAATATCTTCCAGAGCTGATCATCACTGTGCTCATAAGTGAATATTTCGCCTATGGCCAGCGCACCAGCCTTCAAGAGTTCATCGATTTTTCCAGGTCCGCCATTTATACAGAAATCAACCACGGATTTATGTCTGGCTTCATCCAGCTTAAGATTGAATGATCTGGCATCGACGACCTTCGGATCTGTGTTAGGCTGATCTACAACAGTAGTCACGCCTCCTGCAGCTGCGGAAGTAGTGCCGCTCTCCCAGTCCTCCTTGTATGTGTACCCGGGATCACGGAAATGGACGTGTGCATCCACGGCGCCGGGAAGGATTATCATGCCATGTGCATCGATGGTCTCATCAGCTTTATGGGGGCCGCCGAGTACTGATATTAGCCCATCCTTGATCCAGATGTCGATGGTCTTCAGGCCACCGCTTACGTAAACTCGGCCGTTTTTCACGGCTAAATCATAGTTTATAGCCGAACCTCCTAAGCAGATTGCGCCGCTCCTGCATCTTGGAAGCATCCTCAACACCCTTTGGCGGATAGCCATCGATCACTCCCATGATGCCTCTGCCTTGATCGGTCTCTGCCACCACGACCTCAACAGGGTTTGCAGTTGCGCAGAATATGCTGCAGACCTCCTGCACATTCTTGATTGTATTAAGTATGTTTATTGGGAAAGCTCCCTTCAGAAGTACCACAAACGAATGGCCGCACGCAAGTGCTTGAGAATTCTGCGATGCAGCCTCGACAAGGCCGGGATCATTGCCCTCCAATCTGATCAGGCAGTCACCGCTTGCCTCAGAAAATGCTAGTCCAAACTTCGCTGAGGACGATGTGCCCGCTATAGCCTCGTAAAGATCCTCGGCAGTCTTTATAAAATGGGTCTGGCCTAGGATTATATTCGTGCCATCAGGAATGTTCATCTTTACGGTTTTGAAATCCATATTCTTTCCTCATGAGTGAATAGAGAAAAGAGAAACTTATAGTTTGGCCTTAATCAGGAAAAATTAAGGCAGGATCTTTAAAACTTACGCCTGCCCTTAGGGCCTTTTGCCTTGCTTCTAGTTGCATCAACAGCACTTTTTCGCACCATTATGATAGTTGTGAAATAGTACACGCACATGAAAAGTATGGCTGAATAAAGTGAGGTTTCGAATGCCTTCATGATCTCTTGGCCTGCAATGAAGTAGGAATAGGAGCCATAGACTATGAGAAATAGTACTCCCACCATAACGGCCTGCTCGAATGGCACAAGCTGCCTGAAGCGAATTATTAAATCACCGGGTTCCATAGAGGTTACCACTCGCATCTTCCTTATATAGCATCTTTCCTGTCCTGCTCATGTAAAGCCTCGTCCACCATACTGTGGAAAGCGGTGCCAATACTAGCAGATTCACGAGCCCCGTAAGGAGCGATAAGGGCTGGGCGGTAGTATTGCTGCCTACGGAGACTGAGCTTCCGATCGTCTCTAGGCCGATGGATATGGCTACTACCACTATCCATAATACGAACACATCGAATTTATTGTAAGCGAAAAAACTTATGCCAGCCTTGATCGCGTCAACTGGGCCAAGATTATCTATCACCAGAGCATAAGGCGCTATCGCCAGAACTATAGATAAAATAACGGCATAGATGATCAGAAGAATGAACCCTAGGGCCAGCAAGCCGATTGTCTGAGGCCCGGGGGAGTAGTTCTGCAGCGTAATTGGCTGGGGCAGCGTAAGTATACCTGGCAGAAGGAATACAACTCCTGCTATGGTTATAAGGCCTGCTAGAATCGACATGAGGAACATGCTCCGCAAGTTCTTCCTCCCCGAGACCCACATTGATCCAACTTGGGCCTTTCCAGTCTCTGCTGCCTGTCTAGCCATGCCTATTGCCCCTGCCTCGAAGAAGGAGCTGACAATAGTGATCAACAGAATGGTCACGAGAAAAGCCGAGATTAAGCTGGGCAGAGAATCCATTATCTTGGAGATAAGCTGTTCATAGGAAAGAGATTCTATATTCGTCATCCCTAAAGTTAATATGACTACTGCTATCAAAGGAATTATTGCCAAGGCTGAGAATATAACATTGAGCAAAAAAGGTATACATAGATTTAGATTATTCCTCCATGTGCTGAATCCTTCCCCAATCAGCTGCCCTATATCTTCATACATATTGCTACCCCTCCGCTCAATGGTTAATATCGTTTTCCTAGTTAAGCGCTTACTCAAGGCCCTTCCAGACCTGATCTCCCACATGATGCAGTGATTTTACTGCTTTGCCTGACCCTCTCATCTCGCTCCCTGGTATCAGAGCTCTGCCTATAGCTAAAGGTTTCTTATGTTTCTCCTCCAGTATTACCACAAGATCCCCTGCAGCTATCTCGGGATCGGCATAAACTATGCCAGGGCTCATTACATCTGCCCCATTCACTATGAACTGCACTGCACCAGAGTCTACCATGACCAGCTTTTTCTTAGGCGATAGTTCAATTGCACCAAGGACTGTAAAGAATGGCCTTCCGTCTATGAGCATTACCAGAGGCTTTCCGTTCACGAAAATTAGATTTTTGCCTTCATCGGATTCAGCCTGCTCAAAGGATGCCTTTTGAAGGACAGATGCATCATCGAGAAAAGGCGATAATGCACTAACAATATTCTTAGCTTGGCTGCCTCTAAGATGGTGCCTGGATTTTATCCTCATGATCAATAAGTATCCCGATAGGTTTAAATACGCAACGTGCAAGTCTAATTTTGAAGCCTTTTGCGGTTATATTCGCTGGAGAGAGGTTTAATGGGTCAGAGACCGCTTGATATTCTGAATGAATCACTGAATGGACCTGTCATAGTTAAGCTCAAAGATGGAAGGGCATTCAGGGGAGAGTTGCAGGGTTATGATATTCATATGAACCTCGTGCTTGATAACACTGAGGAAATTGCAGAAGGAGCTGTCGCACGTAAGATCGGGACTGTGATTGTGCGAGGAGATAACGTAGTATATATTTCACCATGAGGTGTTTCTAGATGACAAAGGGTACTCCATCAATGGGCAGGCGCCACAAGAGATCTCATGTCAGATGCAGGCGTTGTGGCAGTATCTCGTACAACTTTAAAAGAAAGATATGCGTAAAATGCGGCTTTGGAAAGACTACAAAGCTTAGAAGCTATAAGTGGATGAGAAAAGCCGGCTACTAGGTGTCTGAAGTTGCACGATGCCTGTGGCATAGTTGGGATTTCATTTCGAAATCCCGATGACAACAACGTGGCGAAATCGATATATTATTCACTTTATGCATTGCAGCATCGTGGGCAGGAGGCTGCTGGCATATCTGTCCACGACGGCAAATCGATACGCAGCCACAGGGGCATGGGGCTTGTTTCTGAGGTTTTTGATGATGCCCAGATAAACCTCCTAAGGGGTTCTGTGGGCATAGGCCATGTACGTTATCCTACCACTGGCAGATCGTGCATAGAGAACACCCAGCCTCTTCTTGTCAAATATAAAGAAGGGGCCATAGCTGTAGCACATAACGGCAATTTAGTCAACTCCGCCCTGCTCAGAGAGCAGCTAGAGCAGGCAGGAGATATATTTTATTCGACCTCAGATACAGAGGTCATAGCCCATCTCTTTGTGAAGGAGCTTCTTAGACACGACATCCAAGATGCGATCAGAGCAGTCATGCGCACTATAACAGGCTCTTATTCTCTAGTCTTCTTGTTTGGAGAAACAGTTCTGGCTGTGCGTGACCCTCTTGGCATAAAGCCGCTCTGCATAGGCGAGCTTGAGTCAGGATTTATGGTGGCCTCGGAGAGCGTTGCAATAGATACGCTGAATGGAAAATTGGTCCGTGACGTGAAGCCTGGCGAGCTTGTGATCCTTCATCATGGAGAAATGAAATGCTACCAAATTGTTAATAATTCAAACCCGGCACACTGCGTCTTCGAGTATATTTACTTTGCAAGACCCGATAGCATAATGGATGGCCATCTTATATATGATGTCAGGGTGAATATAGGCGCTATTTTAGCAGAAGAGCATCCAGCTGATGCAGATACAATTACCCCTATACCGGATTCTGGAATAACGCTGGCTATAGGCTATCATCAGCGCTCCGGCATAAGCTACCGCGAATGCCTGATGAAAAACAGGTATATCGGAAGGACTTTCATCATGCCCGACCAGAATATGCGTGAGACCGCAGTGCGTCTGAAGATGAATGTTATCAGGCCTAATATTGAAGGCCATAAGCTGGTCCTTGTTGATGACAGCATAGTTCGAGGCACAACAAGCCGCAGGATTGTGGACATGGTCAGGAAGGCTGGTGCAGAGGCGGTACATGTACGTATCGGCAGCCCGCCTATACTCGCGCCATGCTATCTCGGCATAGATATGGCCAGTCGCGAGGAGTTAATAGCGGCCTATAAGACGGTAGCAGGAGTCGAGGCTGTGATCCAGGCCGACTCTTTAGGGTACGTGAGCCACGAGGGCCTTGTGAAGGCCATAGGCATACCGGCAGATCATCTCTGCATGGGCTGCCTCACAGGCATATACCCTTTGGAGATACCAGGTGAGAAATGCGTAGCTGCTCAGACGAAGCTGACAGAATACCTTCCACAGGTTTGTTAGAATTTTGAATGTTCTGTTCTTAATTAAAAAAGGAAAAAATTAAAAAAAGATTTAGGTTGTTGTTTTGTTGCCTGCAGTCTTCTCAGAAGGCTTTTCAATAGGCACTGGAGGCTTCATCAGCACGAAAGCGATGATGATTCCCACTATTGCCATGACTGCTACAATTGGGAATGCTCCATACCAGCTTCCAGTTATATCGAAGAGCCTTGAGGACATCACGTTTCCAATTATGGCTCCAAGTCCGTAGGCAGTGAAGATAAATCCGTAGTTACAGGCATAGTCCTTCATTCCGAAGTAGGCACCTGTACAGGATGGCGCAATTGCCAGCCACCCGCCCAAGCATCCCCAGAGCAATATGAAGGCAACGGTGTATATTGCTACACTTGGCGTTCCAATGTATCCAGCCATCATTATAGAGGCGAGGAAGATCAGAACGAATGATACAAACGCTGTGTTCCTGGGTCCAAACTTATCAACCATAGCACCGAAGATCGGCCTTCCAAAGCCGTTGGCTACTGCGAAAGGAATAACAAGACCTGTAATCGTAGCAGTAGCTGCTGCTCCAGTTACGCCTGCATCCTTTAGAACCTGCGTGCCGACTTGTGATGAAATTCCGATAGCCATGAGTCCTGCTGAAGCACCTATGACATAGCAAAGCCATAGGCCCCAGCAGGTTGGTGTCTTGATCATATCTTTTCTGTAGAAATCACATGCTACTGCAGCGCCCGGCTTGGGGGCTGGCGGCGCCCATCCTGCAGGCTTCCATCCCGCAGCGGGGAATTTGAGCAGCTGTGCTAAAACTACAACAATGATTAAGAACGCAATACCGAATATCTTCATTGCGGTTAGTATTCCGTAGCTTGTCCTCAAATACAGGGATATAGGCCCAATTAAAGCCGAAGAGAAACCGAAGCCCAGTACTGTGAGGCCAACTGCAAGGCCGCGCCTGTCGGGGAACCATCTGCCTGAGACTGTGATGGGACAGTTATAGGCCACTCCAACACCAATGCCACCTATTACGCCGTATAATATGTCGAGCATAATGGGCGAAGATGCAAACGATGCAAGGAACCACCCCAGACCTACAAGGACTCCGCCAACGGTGCATACTTTTTTCGGACCATACTGCTCAATATATTTGCCCATTAGTGGCATAGTAATAGCAAAGAATGCTAGAAATACTATGAAAGGTAGCTGCATATCTAGAGCCGAAACCGTCTCACCCAGACCGCCCTTGGAGATTGGATCTGTATAATACGTCTTCAAAGCCCCAGAGAATAAACTATACGCGTAGATAGCTCCCAAGCAGAGCATAATAATCAGGCCGCTGCCGACTAGTGCCCATCGGCCGCCTGCCTCTTTTGCTTCAGCCATACGTTTAACCCTCCGTTAAATCAAGATCTATCAGTCATTATTCAATACATAAAATAAATATAATCCTCTACAACCTCTTCAAATAATACGACGACCTTTTGTTTAGACCCCTCCTATTCGCGCCTATTACCTTTAAATGATTATTGGATTAACGGGTCATAGCTATGCCTCACACCTATTTAAATTTGGCGGCAATTATCGCAATTATACATTATAATATTAAGCAGATTGCTTCCGCAACCATTTGGATAAATATTTCATCATTCCACACATGGCGGTTTCAATATCCAGGATAGGATATATATCACTATTTTTTGCCGCATATATGAATGGATAGCGTATGTGAGTGAGTTGCTGAAAATCGCTAACTTATGGCACAATATATGCTTGTTGTCAAAATGGAACTCATGCGTCCGATTTTCGTAAGAATTTTTCAGTAATCTACACACACGATCCAATTTTGGAACCCGCTCAATTATACATTTATTCCATTATTACTATAATGTTTGATTTCTGTTTTTAGAACCAGAGATAGTTGTATTGATTACTATTGCACAGATTGGTCGTTGGGTGAACAGCACTGAAAAATGCTAGCAAAAGGTTTAACAGAGCATTTCGAGATTTTGAAGTGCAAGATATTGAATTTAAAGGCGTTTTTTAATGGCACTCATCCACGACCCACAGATAACACGTAAGTTAAACGATAGAAGCGAGAATTTGCCGTTAATTCTCTATTCCGCTTTACTGAGGTACAGATAATAGACAAGGCCATGAAGATAATTAGACACAACTTATGCTCTAGTAAGCTTATGCTCTAGTAAGATGGCCAAAGAATATTTAGATAGGTTTTTAGGAAAGTATGAATACGGCTTGATACAAAAAGGAGAACGGCCAAGAGAGCGACCTGTTCGCTAGAATCTAATAATGTGAAGCACATGGATCATTAGTAATGCTTTTATCTCTATATGTGGAAAACAAACCTATGGCCCAAGAGGATTATAAAGAATATATTTGTGGTCGTATTTGCATAGATTGCATCTTCCAGGTTCGCGCAAAGACCGAGGCAGAAGTTATGGCACATGCAAAATTGCATGCTACCGAAGCCCATGGCGTGAAAGAACTCTCACATGAAATGGAAAAGAAAATCAAGGCGAACATTACTTCGGCAAAAGCAGAAAAGATTAGATGTCCAATATGTCGTGCACTTTTCTCCACTAAGAGTGAGTGCAAAGAGCATATGATGATGCATAAATATGAACCTATATAACATGCATATATACGAACATACGATGAGTTTTATAATCCTTTGCTGTAACTGCCTAGGTTGCACGGCATGTTTGTAGTTATATGTATGGTGGACTGTGAAGGTTGGAGACTTTATAATACAAATCCCTCCTCTAGTGTATCACTAAGAATTTCAAATGGCTTTGTAGGGCTAAAAACAAACTTTGACATATTTCGTATCACATGATTATATTATCGATTATTTAAATTAAAAATTATAGCTCAAGTTCTAGACTAACGGAGAAACGAATAGCTTAAATCAAATGTTGTGAATGGCTATCTCGTCTGGGAGTTATAACTGGTTTGACCAACATATGATCACGAAATCAGAGATCAAAAAATTATGCGACCTATCATCGGTCGGTTACGCCAGAAAATGGATCACCTTAAGCCTTCTCATTGGAATTGCAGCTGGGCTAGGTTCTATAATCTTTTACTGGCTATTAACCGAGGCCACCAGGCTCATGCTCGGGCTTGGGGCTGGGTACGTTCCACCTATGGCATCGGGTGAAGGAGTCACTCTGGTAAGTGGCATCGCCAGGCCTTGGATGCTCCCGGTTATCACCGCATTTGGCGGTCTTCTTAGTGGGATTATAGTTTACAACTTTGCACCAGAGGCAGAAGGACATGGAACTGACGCGGCAATAGATGCCTTTCACAATAAAGAGGGTTTCATCCGCCACCGGGTGCCAATCGTCAAAGCCATCTCCTCTGCAATCACTATCGGTTCTGGCGGGAGTGCCGGCAGAGAGGGCCCAACTGCTCAGATAGCAGCTGGAGCGGCTTCAGCCCTCGCAGATCTATTCAATTTATCTACATCCGATCGGCGCATCGCCATGGCCGCAGGGATAGGCGCTGGTATCGGCTCTATCTTTAAAGCTCCTCTGGGTGGAGCCATTCTGAGCATGGAGGTCCTTTACCGCCGTGATTTCGAGTATGAAGCTTTGCTGCCATCTTTTGTAGCGTCAGTTGTGGGTTACAGTATCTTTGCTTTCTGGAACGGCTGGGCACCGGTATTCGGCAGCGGCATCGTTCCGCCATTCACTAGATCGTCTGAGCTCATTTCCTACTCCCTCCTTGGCGTAGTTTGCGGCTTGGTTGGAATAGTATATGGACGAAGCTTCTATTATTTGCGTGACCTATTTAAAAGAGCCGAAATTCCCAATTGGATAAAGCCCGCAATTGGGGGATTCATGGTCGGCTTAATAGGCATTTTTCTGCCTCAAGTGCAGGGTACCAGTTATGGCTGGCTGCAGTTCGCAATCAATGGCGACTTCATAACGCTGCCGCTGACCGTAATGCTGGCAATTGCAGTATTAAAGATCTTGACTACAGGTCTGACCATAGGCTCTGGCGGCAGCGGCGGCGTTTTTGCTCCTGGACTTGTGATCGGCGGAATGACTGGTGGCGTCTTATGGAATCTGCTTCATAATTCTCCAGCAATCATTCCCAGCTCACCCTCAGCATTCGTCATTGTGGGCATGATGGCACTTTTTGGGGGTATCGCCAAAGTGCCTCTGGCAGTTATCCTCATGGTCAGCGAGATGACCATGGACTACACCCTTCTAATTCCAAGCATGTTGGCCTGCTCAATAGCTTATTTCGTCACTGGGGACAATTACATCTACGAGAAGCAGGTAAGTGTCAGGGCACAATCGCCTGCACATCAGCACGATTACTCGGTTACGCTTCTAAAATCTCTGAATGTAAAAAGTGCTATGACTAGCAATATGCCCATCATCAATTCTAGGGCGATGATAACTGAAGTGGCCGATATCATGAAAAGTAATGAAGTCCATGCAGTTCCGGTAGTCGATGATGGAAAACTGGCTGGAATTGTGGCCAAGCTGGACTTGATGAGGGTGAGCAATGAGAGCCGACCGGAGGAATTAGTGAGCGATATAATGAGCTCAAAACTGGTGGTAACTTATCCGGACGAATCTCTATTTGATGCGATGAATAAAATGATTATAAATCATATCAGCCAGCTTCCAGTTGTAGAGCGGAACGAACCCAGTAGACTCATTGGCCTGCTGGCTCTGGATGATGTGGTCAAGATACAATGTCGGTAGTCTGCCATTGGGATAAGTCATCGTTTGCCGTGGCGATATTAGCGATCTTATTTATCTTCCGGAGATTGCACCACATCTGATTATCAGAACAGGCCTTTCTGCAAATTAACAGTATCGTGCATCTTACGGCCTATCCTGTTTTTATTCGGTGATGTCATGCCATTAGAGTTCATTGCTAAGAGAAAGACACTTTATCGCAACTGTATTTATAAAGATCTCTTCCGTTTCAGGTTCGCATTACTCCCATTGCAATTAAGGCTATATCGATTATTACCAGTATGGCTATCCAATAAGGAAATGCATTTACGCGTACTGATTTATCCATATCCTTTTCCCCTTATCATTTTTAGTTATTCCTTAGTGGTGTAAATGGTATTTATCCTTTTTGGTAAAAAAGGGAAAAAAGCCAAAAAGGTATGGCCCTAAAATCAAACTAATGGAAGCATATCTGATATTGAAAACGAGTCAATCTTTTCGCTTACAGCATCCCCTGCATGATCAATAGTTCTAAAAATGGATAATATCCGGTCACCGTATCATATGTGATTAATGCCCCACTTAAAATTATGTTAGTTCAATGAGGTAGTGTTTCCAGCAGGATCAAATTGACTGTATCGCATAACGTAGTCTTTTAATACCCATAATATCTATAAGTCCATTAAGTAGAGGGGGGGCCGTGATCGAATGCCAAGCAATAGATATACCAGGATAGAGGTCACACCTGAGGCCTACAGAGCACTTGAGGCTGAGGCCATCCTCCAGAGAAAAACGCTAAAGAAGCTTGCATCTGAGTTGATAATGAGCGGAGTTTCCAAGAAGTCATTGGATTTTATCGAAATGACTTCCACTCCCGAAGTAGCAAGCGTGGATTTCAATGATCCAAAGATCGCAAAGGTGATAAACAAAATTGGGAAAATTGGGGTCTCCATAGATGAGCACCTATTAGATGCTATTCAAGAGAAATTGTTGGATGAAGGCTACCAGGGGGCAATGTTGTATGTTGCTCAACACACGGCCTCATTTGAACGGGATGAAATTCATAGAATACTGGCAATCTGTGAGCGCTATAGGGTCTCGCCCGCAATCGCCGCAGAGATTTTCAGCGATCTTAGCACGATCAGGCATCAGTAGGTTGAGCCCAATAAGTTAACTAAGGGATCGGAAAATAAAGCAGACAGCTGGGATTCAAACCTTATTTCTAAGATAAGATTGCAAAACTCACGATAAGGCATTATATAAATGGAATTGCCTATTCAGCAACAACTTCCTAATTGCGCCTGTGAGCGTGAATGCTAAAACAGCCGCGTTCCAATTAGTTTCTCCAACACTCTCCGCATGTATAAAAATCAAAGAGGTGATAGGTAGGCCAATCTTATGCCAAGTTTACTCATAACCGCGGTATTGCTTACAGATGTAGGATAATGGACGCAATTTGCTGTTAAGCATATTGGGAGGGAATGACATTTCAGCTGGCCTACCTTCCTCGCAATCGTATTTCCAAGTTTTTAACTCTTTTGGTATTAGGGCTTAAATGGTAAAATCACCATAAGGGTAAAATAGGTTAATACCTATAAGGTAGTAGAAAAAGCCAGGTAATGGAACGATGATGGACAAGATTCAGAGAAAGCATATGGCTAATTCATGGACGAAATATCAACTTCTATTGGTATTAATCCAAACAAAACTTCTTTATCTGACCAGTTTCAAAAAAATACAAACCATTTTGTTGCATTATCTGCAAATGGAATTATCATATGTGGAGGCGAATTAAATGGAAGGAATAACGGAACCAATGCGACAGTATTGGAAAAGTACTGAACAAATTTATATGAATAAACCAAAGAACGGTAAGCCATATGGGGTTAAGCGCCCAGAAAGTACAACCATCGGAGCAGTTTTGGGAGGAATTTGCGCACTCTTGATTATTATCGGAGATTTGATGAGATAGTTAATTAAAAGGATGCAGGCTATGGAAAAAGGGATTAGAGATGCTCTAATATTAACACTGCTAGTGGCTATTGCTATCTTATGGTGGTGGCTGATGATACGATAAAACGCCGTTAGGTCGCAGATATTACACTAGCTTAATCAGAATTCGAAGCTCCGAGTTTGGGAATTAAAATAATGTACAATGTTTCATCCCTGGAGATGTCTTGCCATCAAACGAAATCAGGCGATGTCCGCGAAGAGTGCTGCATGGGACGGATCCTCAACTCTTTGCATCCACTCCAGCGGATACATTTTGGCCCCAGTACAGCAGGGAGAGGATCTTATCTGAAGCACCACAATCATTTGTATCAGCCAGAATTCTTACTGAACCAAACTATGGATGATAAACGCCTTAAGTTAGAGCCGAAGCTGGGACTGCTCGATGCTACTTTAAATATTTAATTGAACTATAGAATCGTTTGACTGCAGGAGTATTCTCACTTATTGTAGAATTGTAGACTTTCCGCTCATCTTTCAGCGCTTTGTAGATTTCCATGACCACCAGTAGAGCTAGCTGAATAAGATGACCCACTGCTTTAAATCGATATCATCCTAAGCTACGCCAATTAGGGCAGCTTGAGCTGCAGAGGTGAATGACAGCGCTCCATCACATCCAGAAGCAAGAGCAAAGATCACGTCCATAAGCCCTACACTTATTCTGGACTAAATCTCAGGAATTGATGGATTTTCCGACTGTACAGACCCAATATCAATATCTCTGTGAGGCTGTAATCGGCTGTATACTTATGCTGAGAACTCTTTTCTATTCTTTATCAGCTCCTCAGCATCTGTTAGCCTATTTTGAGGAAGAATCAATTCAATCTGGCGAAGCTGCATTTATTTCCTCTCTGTTTTGATCGGCAGTTAGCAGCAGACCTTCGGATCTCCGCAGGCAAAAAAGAAGAGGATGGCGATCTCGGATCGCCAGTTGACTCTTTTCAGGTTTGGTTCCAGGAGCCCTTTGAAAAGATGATCGAACGATTTGAAGCTACTAGGGCTGCCAGAGATATCAGAATACATAGTTCGTCGTATAGCAAGCCCTCTAATGAGCTTGAACCTAGATTTTCTTTCTGGCTCTTTTTTCGAAGCATTCCTGAGAAGGAAATATATACACCTCAGCTCCTACCGCCCCACCTAGTTTAGGTGATTTGATGGCCAAGATCAAAGCAGGCGTTCTGGGCGCAACCGGCGCCGTAGGACAGCGATTCATTGAGGGACTAAAGAAGCATCCTTGGTTTGAGCTTACGAGCCTCGCGGCCTCTGAAAGGAGCGCAGGAAAGAAGTATAGCGAGGCTGCAAAATGGCGCCTTGAGAGCGAGCTTCCCTCTGATATAGGAGATATGACCGTAGTTAATGTTGATCCCAGAGAGGTGGACGCGGATATAGTATTCTCGGCGCTTCCGGCTGATGAGGCCAAGACGGCTGAGCCTGCCTTTGCTGCTGCAGGCTTTGCTGTAGCAAGCAACACCAGCTCTTACCGCATGGTTGCTGATGTGCCGCTTCTTATACCAGAGTGCAACCATGAGCACCTAGAGCTAATTAAAGTGCAGCAGGAGAAGAGAGGCTGGGATGGTTACCTCACGACCAATCCAAATTGCACGACCGTCATGTTTACCCTGGCCCTTAAGCCGCTCATGAAGTTCGGGATCCAAACAGTACATGTCGCATCCATGCAGGCTGTAAGCGGCGCAGGCTATGAGGGAGTCCCTTCCATGGCAATCCTCGGAAATGTAATTCCCTATATTGGTGGCGAGGAGGAGAAGGTGGAGATGGAACCCCAGAAGATTCTGGGCGCCTTTGACGGCCAGAAGATCGTTCCTGCTGATTTCACAGTCAGTGCGAGCTGCCATCGTGTGCCTGTCATGGATGGCCACACTGAAGCTGTCTGGGTAACTATGAGAGATAGCCCAACACCCGAGGAGGTCAGGAAAGCAATGCTTGACTTCGATCCCAAGCTCGGCGATCTGCCGACTTCGCCCGAGAGGGCACTCATAGTCAAGGATGAGGTTGACAGGCCTCAGCCTCGTCTCGATCGCAATCGAGGAAATGGCATGTCGGTATCAGTAGGACGCATCAGGTCGGGAATCAGGTTCATAGCAATGGGTCACAACACTGTCCGCGGGGCTGCCGGAGCAAGCATACTCAACGCAGAGCTACTGCATAAGAAAGGCTACCTCTGATGCTGATAATAGCATGGGAGACTACATCTGCCTGTAATCTGCATTGCAGCTATTGCAGAGCTTCAGCCAAGCCCACGCCCGATCCCGATGAGCTCACCACCACCGAAGCATTGGCCTTTATTGACGAGATTGCCCCGTTAAAGCCCATGCTTATACTGAGCGGAGGCGAACCGTTGCTGCGCCCTGACATCTTTATGCTGGCGAAGCATGCCTCCGATAAGGGCCTTCGCACTTCGCTCGCAACAAATGGAACATTGCTTACTTCTGATGTCGTGGATAAGATAGCGGCCTCAGGAATAAAGCGTGTGAGCATAAGCCTTGATGGGGCATCTCCTAAAACGCATGACACAACTCGCGGCCTGGGCTGCTTCATGCAGACGATGAAGGGAATAGATAACTTACAGGGTAAAATCGATTTCCAGATCAATACAACTATCACTAGAAAAAATAAGGATAGTATCCTATCCATGTTCGATCTTGCTGAAAAACTTGGAGCAAAGGCCCTTCACTTTTTCTTCTTAGTCCCTACAGGCAGAGGAAAAGAGGAGGACCTAATATCCCCCATACAGCAAGAGGAAATTCTCCGCATGATAGATAAGGAAAGTTCCAGAAGGCATATCGAGATCCAGGTTACATGCGCCCCTCAGTATGCCAGGATATCAAAAGCGAAGGAAGGACGAAGACACAGCGGAGGATGTCTTGCAGGAAGGAGTTTCGTCTTCATCTCCAGACGTGGGCAGGTCTATCCATGTGGCTACCTGCCGCTTCTCGCAGGCAATATCCGTGAGCAGAGTTTTCTTGAGATTTGGGAAAGCTCCCCCGTCCTAAAGTCCTTGAAAGATCGAGAGCTTAAAGGAAAATGCGGCGAATGTAGTTATATGAAGATCTGTGGCGGCTGCAGGGCAAGGGCCTACTCAAAGACGGGCGACTATCTGCAGTCCGATCCACTATGTCCGGAGACTGTCTGATGGATGAGACTGACCTTAAGCTTCTGGCACGGGTCCAGGAAGGATTCCCTCTTGTGAAAAGGCCATTTCACACTTTAGGCGAATCGCTTGGGATAAGCGAGGCAGAGGCGATCGTTAGGCTGGATAGGCTCAAAAGTGATGGCCTCATTAGAAGAATTGGGCCAATAATGGATTTGAGAAAATTGGGATACAGCGGGGTCCTTGTTGCACTAAAAGTTCCGGCGGAGAAGGCTGACGAGGTTGCCGAAGTTGTGAACGAATATGAAGAGGTTTCACACAATTACCTGAGGCCGAATGAGACAGGCTACAACCTCTGGTTCACTATATCCGCAAAGGAGCAAAGGATTCTTGAATCCCTTGATGAGATAAAATCAAAGACTGGAATGAAACAGCTTGTCCTGCCTACAATTAGGATATTTAAAATCGGCGTGAAGTTCGATATAGCTTGATATAGTAGGAAGGTCAAACCTAATTTGTTAATGCTCAAGGATTTCATGAGGTGATACATTTTGGCCAAACCCGTTCTTATGGACTTTTATGCAGATTGGTGCGGGCCCTGCAGGGTGCAGTCCCCAATAATAGACGCTCTTAAGATTGAGTTCAAGGATAAGGCTGAGTTCAAGAAGATAAACGTAGATAAAGAAGGGGAGCTAGCATCACAGAAAGGCATCTTCGTAGTTCCTACGCTCATCCTCGAGAAGGACGGCGTTGAGCTGAAGAAGTGGATGGGTGTGACATCCAAGGATGAACTCTCCAAAGCCATAAACGATGCTTTGAAGTGATACTATGGACCTAGGCGTGGAGCCTGTAAGGAGGCTTAATAGCTGCGGCGGTTCTGCGCCTCATCTCTCCATAAAATTCGATTCTCATCTCTTTTCTATAGATACAAGTAGATCTCCAAAATACGCTACACAGCCTGATGCCTTTCTCATTACTCACGCGCATAGCGATCATTATGGAAAATCCGCCATGCTTTCAGAGCTAGCTATCGCATCTGTTGAGACGGCACGCGCCCTGGAGATACGCTATGGTCGCAAATATAACGGCAGGAGATTTACAGTAGGCGAGAGCATAATGATCGGGGACGTTGAAGTCAAAACATACACAACTGGTCATACCATCGGCTCCTGTGCCTTCGGATGGGAGACCGAGGTCGGAACCCGCGTTCTTGTTACAGGGGATGTGAAGGATTATAGCGCACTTCCACGCTGCGATTACCTGGTATCGGAAGCCAACTACGGCGATCCCTGGGATCCCTCTTGTATTTTCGATGATGATATTGGGGGCTTTTATGAAGCTCTTGAGTCAGGAGCGAGCTTTGGTGCCTATGCCTTTGGAAAAGCTCAGAGGGCTGTTGCATTAATCAGGGCAATGGGCTACGATGGCGAGATAGGAATGGATGAGCAAAGCCTTGCTTTAACGAAGGAGCTTATGCCGTACTCTGAGCCGCTGTCCCCGGTAAGCGGCGAAGGAACGAACGTGGTCACCCCCTGGAATCTGGGGCAGATACCTGGGCGGAACAAGTATTTTCTGACAGGCAGGCGAGATACTTCCTACCCAACGATCAGATTGAGCGATCACCTGGATTTCAGGGGACTCATGCGAATGATTGAGCATATCTCGCCACAAGAGGTTCTGATATATCATCCTGAAGGGGAAAGGGCGAATCTGCTTGCAAATCATCTTCAGCAATGCGGACTTCCAGCAACGGCCCTGGCGCAGATAGAGAATTGCCTGCGCTAATTACACATAGGGGCAGCACTTTCAGATAAAATATTTGTAGTAATACTCTATAATTTTTATCTGTAAATATTTCAAGGAGATCTAAAATGATGCATTGGAAGCATGGCAAGCATTGTAAGCCGCTCTTTCTTCTGGCACCACTGCTGGTTATTATAGGCGGCCTGAATTGGGGAATTGTTGGACTTTTCGGCTTCAGCCTTGTGGATGTACTCTTTGGGAGAGGCTCAAAACTGTCGAGGATTGTGTATACCATGGTAGGAGTGTCATCAGTAGTTATGATGATTATCTTCGCCAAAAAGCATAAGAAATATCATGAAATGAAGAAGCACTGGATGTGAGTGGGCTTCTCCATATTATATTTAAGTCCCACTCGGCTCCTGGGAATGTTATCCAGGAGGTTTCTTTTTCAATTTTATAAGCGATATAATTAGCATGACTTATATATGTAGATACATAGCATTCCAATTAAGCACTATTTCATCTATAGATAATGCATAATCAGCGGCAGCATCAGCACCCCCATAGCATGCGTCTTGTGGATTCCGGCGACGGGCGCGATAAGACCAACTACCGTAGAAAGGAAAAATACGAAAAGCCCGAACCATCCGGTGAACACAAGACACATGGCTGTAAGTCCAGCTAGAACACAGAGGCAAAGCATCCTATAGTTCAGCCGCGGTATCACCCGGGCGGCAAAACGTGCTGATGCTATAACTGCTATGTAAGATATAGCTGCGACTATTACTATAATTATCATCATCTGAAGCAGAATATTCTTGTCCACGGTTATCAATTTTTGAATTGCCACCACTGCGCCACTTCGCGGTCTGCCAACCGCATAGAGCGCTACCAGAGAGAAAAGCGCATTGGATGTGTTCACACCAGCAATGGATACCAAGAACTCCTCTGCGGAGGAGGGCACGCCTAATCGCATGGTTATAGTCGCCACTGCCGGTGAAATCCCTGGGATCCATGCCACAACAGAGCCGCCGAAGCCACCTGCAATGACCGATTTTGTCAGGGCATTAAGAGTAATTTTCATCTCGGTCTCAGTCTGCTCAGGGATCTTAGATTCGGAATAAAGGCTTAATATCAGAAAAGATGCCCCGAAAATTCCCGAGAGCAGAGGCAATAGAGCCTGTGGCTCGAAACCGAGGGGCGATTGAAACAGATCCTGGTGGTTGAGAGCGAACAAGCCTAGAAAACCGCTTGTAGCAAAGAGAAGAGCTGCTAACGCTTTGTATTTCAGATGCACAAGGGAACCTTGACCTTCAATTTGCGGGCCCCTCTCGCTCTTTATCATCAGCATCGTTATTCCCAATAAGAAGACTCCGATATACTTCGTAAGATAGCTATAGCAAAAAGAGAAGATCTCTGATAAAGGGTAGACTAGAAGAAGCGCGATGATAATAGAGCCCACACTGCCTAATGCTGAAAGGCGAACCGCCTCAACAGCACGCCCTTCTAGAACAAGGCTGTGGCCTGGCAGGACGGATAGAGCAGTATCTGCATCAGGGGCGCCAACGAGTATCGCCGGTATAGTATCGAAAAACGTCTGTGATATGCTTGCCGCCAAAATCATTAAGGCAATGTGGTACGGTAGAAATCCTTTATCCATCAGCACAGGTGAAAGCGCAAGCAGCATGGATGCGAAGTTGTTGACATGCAGTCCAGGCGTAAGCCCGCTAATCGCTCCTAAAATGAACCCTATAGCTATACAGGGTATTATTATAAGATCGATCATTTAGCTCAACGTTGACGATATGTTTAGTAAGGGCATTAATACCTTACCATAAGATCTGATCTCAGATATATTTGCTCTTCAAGGGTCCATCCTGGGATCTACCGCACAACACAAATGGAAAACCCTTAAATACTGGCGAGGAGTCGATCTATTTATCCCGCACATGGGCTAGCATGCCCTGGGCGCATGAACCGGCTGGTTCGAACGCGAGCTAACCTTCGCGTGAGTCGGTCTCACTCGAGACATTGCGGAGAATTACGATGAAGAATATTGAAAAAACTAATCCGAGAGTGGTTCGCCTTATCGGTAACCTTAAGGCTGCCTCTCGCAACAATGGCGTCGCCATCTGGCGTGATATAGCAAGGCGACTAGAAAAGCCAAGCCGCAACTATGCTGCTGTGAATCTTAGCAAGATTAACAGGCATACCAAGCCCAATGATATCGTGCTCATAGCAGGAAAGGTTCTATCCTCTGGAGATCTTGATCATAGCGTTACTATAGCAGCACTCGGCTTCAGCGGCCAGGCTATGTCTAAGATAGCATCGGCAGGCGGTAAATGCCTGGATATTGAAAAGCTCATTTTGGAGCAGCCAAAGGGTACCGGCATAAAGATTTTGAGGTGAGCTAATGATAGTAGATGCAACTGGACTAGTTCTGGGACGACTGGCAAGTGTTACAGCTTCGCGCCTTCTTGCTGGAGAGGAAATTCATATCATCAATGCTGATAAGGCTATAATAACCGGTAGCCGTGATAGTATTTATGATAAATACTTGACACGCAGGCATAGGGGAACCAAAGAAAGAGGGCCCTATTACCCCAGACGCCCTGAAATGATATTCCTCCGGACTGTGCGGGGAATGCTTCCATATAAGCTCAGGCGTGGAAGAGATGCTATGTCGAGGCTGCGGGTTTATATTGGTGTTCCAAAGGAGCTTAAGGGTAAACAGTTTGAGCAGCCTGAGGCAGCGAAGATGAGAGAGACAAGTACAATCAACTTTATCGAGCTTGGAGATCTAAGCAAGAGGCTCGGTTCAAGCTTCTAATGGGGTCGTTATGAAATTAATCAATACATCAGGCAAGAAGAAGACGGCAACTGCAAGGGCTGCCCTGAAGGATGGAAAGGGTAGAGTTAGGATCAACAAGGTACCCCTGGAGATCTATGAGCCGAAGCTTGCTAGGCTTAAGATCATGGATTCGGTGCTGCTGGCTGGTGACTTCGTTAAAGGAATCGATATCGATGTATCTGTTGGCGGCGGCGGAACCATAGGCCAGGCTGATGCCATCAGAACAGCTATCGCCAAAGGCATTGTCGAGTGGACGGGCGATACAGGTCTCAAGGAGGCTTACTCCGAGTACGACAGAAATCTTCTTGTTAGCGATCATAGACAGAAGGAGAAGAAAAAGTTCGGTGGACGCGGTGCTAGGGCCAAGTACCAGAAGTCCTATAGGTGAAAGGGCTTGATTCCAGTCAGATGTTTCTCTTGCGGAAAAGTTATCTCTCACGTTTGGGAGGAGTTTCGGGAGCGCACAAAAACAGAGCCTTCCGGCAAAGTCCTCGATGATCTGGGCATAGAGCGATACTGTTGCAGGCGTATGCTGCTCTCCCACGTGGAGATAGTTGAAACGCTCAGGCGGTACCAGTAAAAAGGGAAAAGGGGGTTGTAGGGTAGCCTGGTCCATCCTACAGCGTTCGGGACGCTGTGACCTGAGTTCGAATCTCAGCAACCCCATCATGCTCTTCCTTTTGAGGTGGCTATTTGAAGGGTAAGAAATATACCAGATATGAACGTGCTAGAATAGTCGGAGCACGGGCTTTACAGATTTTCATGGGCGCCCCTATATTCATCGATACTAAATCTATTGACCCTCTCGAAATAGCTCTTGAAGAGATGAAGTTGGGCGTAATACCCATAACCGTAAAACGCGGGTAGACAATCAGGTAGGTGAATTAGTTGGAAGAAGATGAGGTGATAAAGGTAGAGGGTGAATACGAGACTCTCATACCAATTGATGAGTATCTCGCAGCAGGCGTGCATATTGGTACTCAGCAGAAGACGAGCGATATGATGCCCTATATCTACAGGGTAAGGACCGATGGCCTTTACGTCTTGGATGTACAATCCACTGATAAGAGGATTCGCTTGGCAGCGAAATTTCTTGCAAATTACGAACCATCGAAGATATTAGTAGTATCTGCAAGGCAGTATGGACAAAGGCCAGCAACAATGTTCGCAAAAGCCATTGGAGCCATTGCAAACGTCGGAAGGTTCATTCCCAATACGCTGACAAATCCGGCTTTCAAAGGCTTCCTCGAGCCCGATGCGCTCATAGCAACTGATCCAAGCGGCGATGCCCAAGCGGTCAATGAGTCAGTGGATGCGGGTATTCCTGTCATCGCCCTCTGCGATACCAACAACATGACATCGAATGTCGATCTAGTATTACCAACGAACAATAAAGGCAGAAAGGCATTAACGCTCATTTACTGGCTCTTGGCCCGCCAGGTGCTACGCGAGCGTGGCGAGGAGAGCAGGTTCAAGTATACGATCTCAGATTTCGAGATGGAGTTTTGATCTATGAGGTCTCCGGCTGTAGCCGGTCAGTTCTATCCCGGAAGTGCTGCTTCGTTAAAGCATCAACTAGACGAGCTATTCAAAGGCGTGAGCCATGAGGAGCTGCAGGTCCTAGGGGCCGTGGTCCCTCATGCAGGCTATGTTTACTCAGGCGCCGTGGCTGCTGAAGCCTATGCGCGCCTGCCAAAAAGAGAGACTTACATAATCCTTGGACCTAATCATCATGGATTAGGCGCGCCAATTGCTTTATCGCGAGATTCGTGGAGGACGCCTTTGGGAGAAGTGGAAGTTGATCAGGAGCTGGCTGATGCTATTGCTGGCAGCATAATCGATTACGATGAGACTGCACACGAGCATGAGCATTCCATTGAAGTGCAGATACCATTTCTCCAGAGCCGTTTTCAAGGGTTTAAGATACTGCCGATAGCTATGGGTCTCCAAGATCAGGAGACTGCTGTCGAGGTTGGCGAGGTTCTTGCGAAGGCCATCAACGATACCAAGCGCAATTGCACAATCATAGCCAGCAGCGACTTCACCCATTATGAGCCTCAAGAGGTAGCAAGACGGACAGACGCGAAGCTCATAGAAGCAATTCTTAACATGGACATATCCGAGTTATACGCCCGGGTCTATAAATATAATGCCACTGCCTGCGGCTATGGCCCTATTGCAGCTACAATCACCGCTTCGCGCATCCTGGGCGCTACTAGCGGCAAGCTCCTGCGCTATGGAACGAGTGGCGATGCGATAGGCGACTTTAGCCAAGTCGTTGGATACGGGGCGATAGTCTTTACTTGAGGGGGCCTTCTTCTGACTGTAGCATCTGCTCCCGGCAAGATCATACTTTTTGGGGAGCATGCTGTCGTCTCAGGTTCGTCAGCACTCGGTTCTGCAATTGATCTTCGTGCCAAAGTTACCATAGAAAGCGCGCCCGGCAGAACGGAAGTAGAGGCATGTAATCTAACGCTTAAAGGCTTTTCCGTTGATCTTCTCACCGGCAAAATCCATTCTAAAGAAGCGCTGCAAGCAGTCAGATATGTTTCCGCCGTTCTAAACGAGTTCGGCTCAAAGGATCTCAAGGTTAAGGTTGAGTCTGAAATCCCGCCTGCTGCGGGTCTAGGTTCATCGGCTGCAATAGTTGTGGCCACACTCACAGCCCTAAATCAGCACATGAATATCGGATTATCCAAGGATGATATCGCAACTCAGGCATATAATATTGAAAAGAAGGTGCAACAAGGAATGGCAAGCCCAATGGATACTGCACTTGCCACTCACGGAGGCTATTTGCAGGTCTCTGACAAGATCCAGAAGATAGATCTGCCAGAAATAGTTATGGTAGTAGGATATACAGAGAGACAGCACGATACAAGATCTGAGGTGCAGAAAGTTCAGAGCTTATTACAGCGCTACCCAGATATTGTCAGGCTGATATTCAGTGCTATTGGAACCATATCCGTTAGGGCAATTCCCCTAATAAAAGATGGGGACCTTGTTGAATTGGGGCAACTGATGAATATCAACCACGGGCTCTTAGAAGCCATAAATGTCAGCACACGAGAGCTGAGCGATCTTGTATATGCCGCACGTGGAGCTGGTGGGGCACTAGGGGCAAAGCTTACCGGCGCAGGAGGTGGCGGATGTATAATCGCTCTGCCTTCAAGAGGGGATTCTTCATCCATAACTACTGCCATACATCAGGCCAGAGGAAGCGCATTCTCAGTTAGAACAGGTTGCGAGGGAGTAAGGCTGGAGTGATGAAAGATGATCAAGGTTCTGAAGATAGGCGGAAGCATACTAACTGATAAGGCACGCCCTGCCAGTGCTCGCATGAATGAGATTGAGCGTGTCGCTGAGGAGATCGTACAGTCCCCTGAGGATCTCATCTTCATCCATGGAGCTGGCTCCTTTGGTCATGCGCCCGCAAAGAAGTACGGTTTACCAGGAAAGTTTGATCCAGAAGGGCTAAGAAATACACACTCATGTGTTGCCAAGCTGAACTCTCTTGTGGTGGATGCACTCGCCAAAGCTGGCGCAAATCCAATGCCAGTTCATCCCTTATCATCAATGATCCTTCAAAGTGGTAGAATTAAGGATTTTTTCGTTGAACCGATAGCCGAGATGGTAAAAAGAGGTCTTTTGCCTGTGCTCCATGGAGATGTTGCAATGGATATCTCTCATGGCGCGGGGATAGTCTCAGGAGATCAGCTTATATCTTATTTGGCAAAGGCTCTGAAGGCCGAGGTTATAGCCGTTGGCACAGATAGAGACGGCGTGATATTCGAAGGTGCTCCGCTGAAGGAGATAACCAGAGAACGATTGCCTGAGCTGGGCAGCGCTTTAGGTGGAAGTTCCGCCGTTGATGTTACAGGCGGAATGAGAGGCAAACTTTTAGAGCTTCTGGATCTTGCGGACACGGGCTCGAATTCGATTGTATTCAACGCCTCAAAAGAGGGTTTGATCACACGGGCGCTAAAGGGCGAGCATGTTGGAACCATTGTGCGGAGATCTGCATGACGACATCTGAGCGAAAGATGGATCATATTAGGATCTGCCTTGAGAAGGATGTTGAATCTAAGTATAGGCCATTTGATGATGTTGTATTAATCCATAAAGCTCTGCCTGAGATAAGCGAATCTGAGGTTAATACGAGCTGCAGCTTCCTTGGCAAAAAGGTCAATGCCCCTATCATCATCAGCGCCATGACGGGCGGCCATCCGGATACGAAGGAGATAAACCTAAACCTCGCAAGAGCTGCACAGGAGATGGGAATAGCTATGGGCATAGGCTCCCAGAGGGCAGCAATCGAGGATCCTAAACAAGTGGATACTTTCTCAGCAGTCAGAGATGCTGCCCCTGACATTCCGATTATTGGAAATATCGGCGCTGTACAGCTTCGAAGATCTGGCCCCGAAATCCTCGAACGCCTCGCAGAAATGATTGATGCTGATGCAATAGCGGTTCATTTAAATTTCCTACAAGAGAGCATCCAACCGGAGGGTGATAAAGATGCTTCCGGAGTTCTGGAGTCTATAAGATCTGCTGCAATTGGCCGTATTCCAATAATTGTAAAGGAGACCGGCGCAGGTATATCTAGGGAGACAGCGTTAGAACTTGTCAAGGCTAAAGTTAAGATCATTGATGTTTCAGGCGTCGGAGGTACAAGCTGGTCTGGGGTTGAAGCATATAGGGCTGAGGAAGTTGAAGATTTCGAATCCGAGCAGATGGGAAGGCTATTCTGGAGCTGGGGAATACCAACGCCCGTGAGTATAGTCGAATGCAAACGCTCAGGGGCTGAAGTGATCTCATCTGGTGGAGTTAGAAGTGGCTTAGATGTAGCCAAAAGTCTGGCTCTGGGAGCAAGTCTGGCTGGAACTGCCCTTCCAATGCTCGCACCTGCAACTAGAGGTTCTCAATTTGTCTTGGATAACATGAAGGCATATCTAAGAGCGCTAAAAATCTCAATGTTTCTTACAGGCTGTAAAGACCTAGCGGATCTAGAGAAGATACCCTTCGTAGTTTTTGGAAGGACTAAGGAATGGTTTGATCTACGTGACTACGATGCAAGAAATTTTTCTATTTACAGAGAGTTGTCAAAATGAACGATATAGCAGTTATAGCGGTTGGCGGCTACGACGAAGTTGGTCGCAACATGACCGCCATTAGAATAGGTAATGATATCATTATCATGGATATGGGCATCAGGCTCGACCGAGTCCAGATCCATGAGGATACAGATGTCGAGACGCTTCATTCAGCGGACTTGATTGCCATGGGGGCTATACCTGATGATAGCATAATGCAAAACGTGAACGGCAAAGTGAGGGCGATCGCCTGTACTCATGGTCACTTGGATCATATAGGTGCGATCTCCAAGCTGGCGCATAAATATAAGGCGCCAATTATTGCCACGCCATTCACATCAGATCTCATTAATCAAGAGATCAAGTCCGAGAAGATCTTCGGAGTGAATAATCCTGTCATAACTATGGAGGCGGGCAAGAGCCATCAGGTCACAGACGACATTGAACTCGAGTTCGTCAGAGTGCAGCACAGCATAGTTGACTGTGTTTTTGCTGCCATCCACACTACCAAGGGGACTATACTTTACGCCAATGATTTTAAGATCGACAGGTCCCCGACTATCGGTGAGCCTCCGGATTTCGCACGGCTGCGAGCTATTGGAAAGAATGGGGTGCTCGCACTTATAACAGAGACAACAAATGCTGGAATATCAGGCAAGACGCCATCAGAACAGATAGCCAAGGACCTAGTCTGGGATGTGCTCATCGGTACAGAGGAGTCGAAATCGGGCATATTGGTCACTACATTCTCATCACATATAGCCCGAATTAAGGCTATAATCGAGGCCGCTCGTAAAATGGGCCGAAAGCCTGTGCTTCTCGGCAGGTCGATGGAGAAATACTGGAACACCGCTGTAAGAACAGGTTATGCGGAGAAAAATGACGACCTGCTGGTCTACGGTCGCCGAAAGAATATAGACAAGGCGATGAAGAGAATCATGAACGAGGGAAAGGATAAGTACCTGCCTATAATGACAGGCCATCAGGGTGAGCCCGGAGCAATTATGAGCAGGGTGGCGAATGGAGAAACTGATTACTTGGTGGAATCCGGCGATAAGGTGATCTTCAGTGCTGGTATAATACCCCAGCCACTGAATATATCTAACCGCCACACGATCGAGACAAAGCTCAAGATGCGAGGCGCTCGAATCTACGATAATATCCATGTCTCTGGCCATGCTTGCCGCGAGGATCATTGGGAGCTCCTGAGGATGATAAACCCTGAGCATGTAATACCTAGCCATGGAACTCTGGCGACGCATGGGCAATATCTCATGATGGCCGAGGAGACCGGCTACAGCTTGGGCTCAAATGTTCATCTGGTCAGAAATGGCCAAGAGCTACTGATTGATTAGGGCTGAAATGATGATCGATAAAGAGCTGGAGAGGCGTGCTGCCCCTATATTCTACGCGATAGAAAAGCTTCTGCCGATAGCGCACCCAGAAGAGCTATACAAAGCCAGCAGACATCTAGTTGATGCTGGCGGAAAGAGGCTCAGGCCTTCGATGCTCTTGATTGCTTCTGAAGCTACGGGCGGAGATCCAACAGTGCTTATGCCTGCGGCAATCTCAATTGAGCTTGTGCATAACTTCACCCTTATCCACGACGATATAATGGATAATGCAAACATCCGCAGAGGTCGTCCGGCTGTACATACGCTCTGGGGAGCATCTGGTGCAATTCTTGCAGGCGATACGCTCTATTCCAAGGCTTTCCAAATATTGGGCATGACGCCTGTTGATCCAAAGCTGGTTCTCACTTCAATGGATAAGCTTTCAAGGACCTGCACAGCCATATGCGAAGGCCAATGGCTGGATCTCGAGTTCGAGCACAGGACCCGCGTCACAGAGCCCGAGTACATGGAAATGATTGAAAAGAAAACAGGAGTGCTTTATGGCGCATCAGCGAGCATTGGTGCAATCCTATCAAGCGCTTCTTCTGAGATAATCCATGGACTCGATGAGTTCGGCAGGCTTACTGGAATGGGTTTCCAGATTCAGGACGATGTCCTTGATTTGACAGCCTCTCAGAAGGTTCTGGGAAAGAAAAGAGGCGGAGACTTAATAGAAGGCAAGAAGACACTGATAATAATCCATGCCCTTGACCATGGGGTCGAATTGGATGTATTTGGCAGGAAGAATGCCGGGCCAGAAGAGATTGAAACTGCGCTTTCGGTTCTTGAGAAGAGCGGATCAATAGATTATGCCCGGGTTAGGGCTGTAGATCTGGTGGAGAGGGGCAAACGCGCTCTTGATGTTCTTCCTGACTCGCCTGCAAAAAACCTTTTGCTAAGCCTCGCTGATTATATGATCGGCAGAAGGTACTGACGCTGAAGGTACTGACGCTGAAGGTATTGACGCTGAAGGTATTGAAGTTATTATGCGGTGGGCGGTGTAATGAAATTGAAGAAAGAAGAGGCTGAACATCTATTGGAGCACTGGATTGAGCACAATGAGAGCCACAGCAAATCGTTCAGAGAGAGGGCCAGGCAGGTAGAAGAGATAAGCAAAAAGGCCGCCTCGGATATAGTAGAAGCGGCGGAGCTCATGGATCGGTGCACTGAGCAGCTGAAGAAAGCGAAAGAAGAACTTTAGGTGATTGGATAATGGAACTGGTTTACTTTTACAGCACGGAAAACGAGAAGGCCATGAAGAAAGTTTTAGATGACGAGCTCTTCGATGAGATCGTCCCAACGGTTATGGAATGCAAATTCATGGGCATAGATAAGGACGGCTTTTGCATGTATATCAAAGCCCGGGATGATCTGGCCCAGAAGGCTAAGAAACTGCTTTCTGAATCGACTGCCAAGGAGATGACGGGCGCTGAGGGGGAGGCGATGATGAAGGCCTTCAGGGAGCAATCGGAAGCTGCTGAGGCTGGGATGGGGACGCTGTTTGGATAAACTCTGAAAAATTCTATTTCTGTAATCCCTAGTATTACCTTTTCTTTTGATTTACTGTTTAATTTACATCTGTTCTTAAAGGATCTTTCGAGTCATAACTTTGGGTAATTATAAAATTAAGTTTGTCCTTTATAAGGAGATATATAGCAGGATTAACCAAACTCCACCTTCCAAAAGACAAATAAACTTGAATTGCATTTGAGACCGATCATGGCCAAGTTCATCATAGTCCTCGGCACTACATCCCACTCCGGCAAGAGCACACTCGTAGCTGCACTATGTCGATTGCTATCCAATCGCGGCTGCAAAGTCGCTCCTTTCAAGTCACAAAACATGAGTCTAAACTCCTGGGTAACTTCAAACGGCAGCGAGATCGGTATCGCTCAGGCAGTGCAGGCCTGGGCAGCAAGAATTGAACCCACTGAGTTCATGAACCCTATTCTCCTCAAACCCAAGGGCGACAGAACATCTCAGGTTATAGTTCTAGGGAAGCCTGTGGCTGACAAATCTGCCGAGGAGTACTACCGATCTATTGAAGGGCTGAAGGAGAACGTGGATAGATCTATCAATGAGCTCGAGCAGGACTATGATTATATCATCGTTGAAGGTGCTGGTGGTGCTGCTGAGATAAATCTATACGATAGAGATATTGCAAACATCTATGTTGCAAGGCATCTGAAGGCACCTATTATTCTTGTAGGCGATATAGAACGTGGTGGAGTCTTCGCAAGCCTCTTTGGAACAATCCAGCTTCTGCCGGAGGATATCAGGAAGCTTGTAAAGGGCCTGGTGATAAACAAGTTCCGCGGAGATCCCGCTATCCTAGGATCTGGACTGAAATCACTTGAGGAGATGACGGGCGTTCCCATATTGGGCGTTCTGCCTTATCTGGAGTTAGCAATTCCTTCAGAAGATTCTGTCTCATTGGGGGATAAGAAGCATAAAAGCAAAGACATAAAGGATGCTGTAGAGATCGCAGTCATAAAGCTTCCCCGGATATCTAACTTCACAGATTTCGAGCCATTGGAATCATATGCACGTGTAAGATACATCGGCCTAGGAGAACCGCTAGGAAAGCCGGATGCTGTCATAATCCCCGGCACCAAGAACACAGTCTCCGATCTAGAAGACATGAAGAACGCTGGGATGGATAGGCAGATACTAGAGCTGAAAGACACGCCAATCTTAGGTATATGCGGAGGTTATCAGATAATCGGAAAGGAGATTGTGGATTCCGGGATAGAAAATATAAACGGTACCATCACAGGGCTGGGCCTTTTGAATTCGATCACTCGTTTTGATCTTTACGAAAAGAAGACCGTTCAAGTCAAAAAGAAGGTCACCGGAAGCGGACCGATTTTGAATGCGATTAAAGGTCAAGAGATTTCGGGATACGAAATCCATATGGGCGTGACAGAGCATTCAGACGAAGCTGCCTTCGGGGATGATGGTGCTGTGGGAGGAAACGGCATTGTGATCGGAACCTATCTACATGGGATCTTCGAGAATGAGAACTTCAGGAATGCATTTTTGGATTATCTCTATAGCCGCAGAAACCTCGTCAGAGAAGTTTGTGCCTTTCCTCAAGGCAAAGGCTTCGATGAGCTTGCGAATGCCGTTGAGGCCAACCTGGATATGGAGAAGATTTGGCAGATGCTCAAACTTGGGGTATAGCTTCTAGAATAAAGGAAAGCCGTTTGGGATATTTTAGGGAATACGTAAAAACAATCTGTGGACAAGAGTTCCAGAGGCTGAAAACCTCTGGCATCCTCCAGTTGCCCTAATTAGTCATCCTATTTAGTAAGTGTGCCTCGCCTTTTCAGCATCAGCCTTGGCTTTCTCGGCATCAGCTTTCGCATGTGCGCTCTGGCGCTCTGCTTCAGCTCTCGACTTCTCTGTACCGGCCCTAACGTCGGATTTCACATCAGCGGATGCCTTCTTTATATCAGCCTTAAAGAGATAATCAATCCTAATAGTAGTAATGGCAATATAGCTGCACCCTTAGCATCTGCGAATGTTCACTGGATCCACAAAGATCATCCTGTCGAATAGCTGCCAGATGTTATTGTTTCCTTCAGCACTGCGACGATCTTCGGATGGGGCATAATATTTTTGGAGGATGAATTTTTCCTAAATCCTTCCGCCAATTTTATTATAGTTAATCCACGTAATTTTTACCTCATAGATACCCTTAAATAATTAATATACGATATAGCCGTTCATGGGCAGGAAACCTGTAATTGTAAGACATATCTCGAAGGTAGAATTAGATCAATTGTATAAAGATGAGAGAAACATAAGAATTAAAGAACGGCTACTAGCGATAATACATTTATACGAAGGAAAGAATGTATATATAGTAGCTGATATTCTTAAACGAAGTGAAAAGACAATAAAGAATTGGCTAAGCGATTGGAACAAACAAGGATATGATGGATTGATACCACAGAATAGAAACGGCAAAGAACCAATGATATCTTTTGATGAATGGGATAAAATTATCGAAGAGATTGAGGACAAAGGAATGACTATAAAAGAGGTAATAAAATATGCAAAAGACACAAGAGGCGTAGAATATTCGTATAAAGGTGGTTGGAAGATTTTAAGATCAATAAAGAAAGTCAAATATGGTAAACCATATATTAGAAATAATAAGAGGCCTGTTAATGCAGAAAGTTTTCTAAAAAAAGGATAGATTCAGTAATAACAACAGTCAAAGAACCTATTATTGGATTCCTTGATGAAAGCTCTTTGCAACAGCGACCTAATACACGCAGGGTTTTAAACACCCATATGCTAAATTATCAACCTGGAAAAGTTAGGTCTAGAACTGTTTTTGGGTTCATTGCATTGAATGGAAATGATGAAGTTATGGTCTCTCACTCATCCAAGAAAGAAGATTTAATGATCTTCGCCCAAAAATTGAGAAGTAACAATATTATGAGACCAATATGTATTGTCCTAGATAATGCTAGAATACATCTAGCTAAGAAGTTTAGGGCATTAGCCCACGAACTTGATATCCATTTAATATATAACGTGCCATATTCCCCTGATTTAAATCCTATAGAGTTCGGTTGGAAGGATTTTAAAAGAGAGATATCAAAATATACTGATTTTGATGAAGCTATTGAGGATGCCCAAGATTGCGCTTTACAAATATTTTATTCCAATAAAGATGGATACTCTAAGTCTTGGATAAAGCAGTTTATAAGGTAAAAAGTTGGGAGAATGACTATAAATGCCTCCGCTGGCGATATTGCTCGTTGAGTATCAATACGGGCGCCAAACTTCGATTATATCATGCGATTTACGCTTTTTGAGAGGCTTGTGATATTATCTCTTTACTTAATACAGAATATAATGTCATTCTATCTCTATTTTGAAAAAAATGATGTGTATTTCTCACTAACATACAAGAGCCCCATATCATAAAGTGATTCCCTAGCGCTCTCTTCGAGCCTTAAAAGTAACTTGGGGCATAATCTTTATATGTGTTTCCGTCGAATGTCATCTATGTTATTATGCCGCTAACAGCCATTGATAAAACGGTCTCATCTATTTGTCCAGTCTGCTTCAAAGTCATACCCGCCTTCATATTCCGGGAAGATGGAAAAGTTTTCATGTGGAAGAGATGTCCGGGGCATGGCGAGTTCAAGGATATCTATTGGTCAGATGCGGCGCTTTACAAAAGATTCAGAAGTTACTGGTTTGATGGGTCCGGCATCGATAACTCGAGCGACTCCACTGGAAAAGGCTGTCCATATGACTGTGGTATCTGCCATAATCACAAGACAAGCACTCTTCTCGGAAATATCGATATAACTAATAGATGCAATTTAGCCTGTCCAATCTGTTTTGCCAATGCAGGAGGACGGGTCTATGAGCCTACTTTAGAGCAGATTCAATCCATGATGCTCAACCTTCGCTCAGAGAAACCTGCACCTTGTCCTGCAATCCAGTTTTCAGGAGGCGAGCCGACTATACGTGACGACTTGCCTGAAATTTTAAATATGGCCCGGATGGCAGGTTTTGCCCAGGTTCAGATAGCCACAAATGGCTTACGTCTGGCGTCGAGCTCTGAGTATTGCAAATGCCTTGTACAAAATGGATTGAACACAGTTTACCTGCAGTTCGACGGAGTGACCCCCGAGCCTTATAAGGCGCTTCGAGGCCGCGATCTCCTCCTCATAAAGCAAAAGGCGATCGAAAATCTAAAAATGGCAGGACAGAGCAGCGTAGTTTTGGTTCCAACATTGGCCAAAGGTGTTAACGACGATCAAGTAGGGGATATCGTCAGGTTTGCATCAGGCAAGCTGGATATAGTCAAAGGTATAAATTTCCAGCCGGTCTCATTCACGGGAAGAGTCGATCAGCAGGAAAGAGCATCCAAGAGAATAACAATACCTGATTTTCTCAAGCTTCTAGAGGATCAAACCGATAACGAGATTACTAAAGATGATTTCTATCCCGTACCCTTCGTGGCCCCCATATCACAGCTCATAGCAGCAGAGACTGGCTGGCCACAGCCAACGTTTACAGTACATCCCTGCTGTGGTGCTGCGACATATGTATACAGGTTCAATGGAAAGCTAATTCCAATAACCCGTTTCCTTGATGTCGAAGGCCTCCTTGAAAAGATCCGACGAGAGGTTAACGGTTTCAGTGGATCCAATGGATCGAGCCTAAGCAAGCTAAAAATGAAAGGCATGATCCTTAAAGATCTGCCAAGATTCGTGGATGAAGCAAAAGTTCCAACCGATCTGAATATAACCAAAATGCTGTTAAGTGTTTTTGTGACAGGTACACGAGAGTCTTTGATAGAGTTTCATAACAAGACGCTTTTCCTAGGGGCCATGCATTTCCAGGATGCATACAATATGGACCTAGAACGGCTGCAGAGATGTGGGGTTCATTACGCTACGCCCGACGGCAGGATAATTCCATTCTGCTCATACAACACAATTCATCGTAAGGATGTAGAGGCGCGCTTCTCAAGTCCTCAGGAGAAAGCCAGCACACAACCTATTATCGCGCAGCATTAGTACAGCAGATTACGCTTTTCTGAAATGGCTACAGAGTTGGATGCTGCCTATTGGTGATATCTATTGCTGATATCATCTAGTGCCAAGAATGCTGAAATGCTTAGTCGTAAACGGTAGAATAGCAAGTTATCCATCAATCCTACCGACATGTTTATTTGCCTCTTTGTCAACCTTCGTGTAGCTTGGGCAGGTAGATCAGCTGGAAGATCGCTACCTTGGCATGGTAGAGGCCTCGGGTTCAAATCCCGACCTGTCCATTTCTGGGTTTTAAATGGCTCTTTTATTGCGAAGGCTTTTTTGCCGTGTGAACAGAGGTTGGACTAAAAATGTACGAGATAATCGAGTTGCTCATCACATCGTTCGTCATTGGCCTTACAGGAGCTCTTGCGCCCGGACCTACGCTTGTTGCAACTATTGATTCCTCACTTAAAACAGGCTGGACAGCGGGCCCCAAAGTATTTATCGGACATGCTTTTACTGAATTGCTGATTTTTCTCTTGATCATTCTTGGGCTTGCAACAGCCGCCAACCATTACTCGCGCTTCATTGCACTCATTGGCGGTGTAGCCTTGATAGCATTTGGGCTGTTAACTATAAAAGGAAGCAGAACCGCAACAATAGCCGTTCCCTCTAAGGATAAAATAGGCAGCCCTTATGTTGCAGGAATACTTACAAGCGCTGCAAACCCATACTTCTGGATATGGTGGTTAAGCGTTGGAAGCGCTTTTGTGATAGCCGGCCTTAAAGGCGGCCTGATCATGGCCAGCCTTTTCATGATCGGCCACTGGGGTGCAGACTTCGGGTGGTACACTTTTGTCTCAACTAGCCTGGGCCGGAGCAGAGGGATCCTGTCCGATGCCAATTATCAGAGGATTCTGGCGGTCTGCGGCGGCTTCCTTATGCTCTTTGGGCTGTATTATCTAGTGGGGGCAAGATAGGCAAAAACACATAAACTCGATGGTGAACGTGCAAACATACCTTCAGCTGCTCAAAAACTCCTCATTTATCTTTGCCATATCCATAATCCTCGGATTTATTCTGCCTGAGGGAGCGAGATATACCGAGCCATTGGTCACGCCTGCACTCATAGTGATGATGACATTCTCTCTCACTGAGATAGACTTCAGAACCAAAGGCGATCTGCGCGGAGCTTTGTACTGCTTTGTGATGAATTATATTCTTCTGTCAGGCTTAATATTACTGCTATCATATACGCTTCCTGAGGAAAAACTACGCTACGGTCTCGTTGTTATGGCGGCAGTTCCGCCTGCAATAGCTGTTATGCCGCTCACAAAGCTCTTGGGGGGAGAAGTTAAGCTATCTCTATATGGCGAGGTGTTATGTTATGCTGCAGGTATCATTCTCATTCCGGGGATAATCTTCGTTTTTGCAAGCAAGAGCGGGGTCGATCTGTTATATGTGTTCGAGATATCTACGCTAGTAATACTTCTGCCCATTTTCACATCCAGGTTGAGGCAGATCAGGCATATTAAGCTCGATCCAGTGCTGCCTATAAATGCAGGATTCTTTCTTATCAATTATACTGTCGTGGGCCTGAACAGCGCTGATATATTCGGATATATACGGCCAATGGCTGCAATCGCGTTTGCAAGGACATTTCTCATAGGCACAGTCGTCTATCTATTGGCGAGGTTTACAGGAGTTGATTATCCAAAGGGTATATCATATACTCTTTTCAGCTCTTACAAAAATCTCGGTCTGGCCGCCGCCATCTCAATTGCGCTCTTTGGACATGAGGCAGGGATACCAATCGCAGTCTGCATACTGGGCGAGACCATATTTTATATATTTTTATCCTTGGCACGAAACCGCGCCAACCTTATATAAATGCCAGGGCAGGATAGATTAGATTGGAGATATTCAATTGTCTTTCAAGGATGATATAGCATATCTGAAGTCAATCCGTGTCTTCATAGGGATATCGGTACTTATTTTTGCAGTCACCGTCGTGATGGGTTATTATGCTGCACAGTTAAACTCTGATCTAGCAACAAGCATGCTGCAGGAGTTTCAGATGCTGAAATGGATCACGCAGCTACCGTTACCCCTCTTAATGGTAGTGATATTCCTTAAAAACCTTCTTTCATGCATTATGTCTGTTCTTCTTGGCCTCGGAATGGGCATAGTACCTCTGATAGTCGATACATCCAATGGCTTCCTGCTGGGCATTGTGCTCTATAACGTGCTCCAGAAAGAGGGTCTTCTCTATTTCCTAGCAGGTGTTGTTCCTCATGGTGTAATCGAGCTGCCCACTGTGCTTATGAGCATAGGCATAGGCTTAAGGCTTGGATATCTTCTCGCACTGACAGTGTTCGGAGAGAAGGTCAACCTGGCGCAAGAGATAAGAATTGCAATCCATTTTCTAGTAAGATGGGTTACGCCACTGCTGCTCCTGGCTGCGGCTATCGAGACATTCATAACACCCATCGTCATATCGGTGGTTAAATGACCGACACCAAAACAATTTCCAAGATAACTGATTCCAAAGCGGCGGAATCCAAAGCTGAGAGCAAGAAGCTTCCTCCCAAGGAGGATTTCAGCGAATGGTACCATGAGCTTCTAAGGTTAGCGGAGATCATTGATAACCGCTATCCCGTGAAGGGAATGTCTGTCTGGTTCCCATTTGGTTATGCCATAAGAAAGAGCGTCTATGGGATAATTCGCCAGCTTTTGGATGTGGACCATCAGGAAGCTGAGTTTCCTCTCCTGATCCCTGAGAATGAGTTCATGAAGGAGGCCCAGCACATAAAGGGCTTCGAGGACGAAGTTTACTGGGTGACGCGGGGCGGAACTTCTCCACTGGACGTGAATCTCGCTCTCCGGCCAACGAGCGAGACCGCGATCTACCCGATGTTCAAGCTGTGGATAAGGTCTCATGCAGATCTGCCGTTAAAGATCTACCAGATCGTCAACACTTTCAGGTATGAGACCAAGCACACGAGGCCTTTGATCCGCGATAGAGAGATCTCATCATTCAAGGAGGCGCATACAGCGCATGCCACCTGGGATGAGGCTGCTGAACAGGTCGAGGTAGCGATACAGAGATACTCTAAGTTCTACAACCGTCTTGCCATACCCTTCTTAGTCAGCCGCAGGCCGAGCTGGGATAAGTTCCCCGGCGCAGATTATACGACAGCCATAGATGCTGTGATGCCGGATGGGAAAACACTGCAGGTTGGGACTGCTCATCATCTTGGCTCAACCTTTGCCAAGACTTACGATATCACTTATGAGGATGAGAACGGGGAACAGAAGCTCATCAATCAGACCTGCTACGGCATATCCGAACGCTGCATTGCCGCCTTGGTGTCAGTTCATGGCGATGATAAGGGCTTAGTGCTGCCCTGGGAGGTTGCGCCCGTTCAGGTTGTAATCGTGCCCATACTACTGGGTGATAAGGAGAAGGTGCTGGAGACTGCAGAGAACCTGAGGCAAGCGCTCGCCGGGGCATGTGTCAGAGTCAAGCTGGATACAACTGATGAGCGACCAGGTGCCAAGTTCTATAAGTGGGAGTTGAAGGGCGTGCCTATCCGCTTGGAGGTTGGACCGAGGGATATACAGAAGGGCGTCGTTACTTTGGCCCGCCGAGACGGCGTAAAGAAGGCAGTGCCCATGAGCGATTTGCTTTCGGCTATTGCGAATGAGGCAAATGAGCTTCAGACCGCGCTTTACGACAAGGCAGAGCAGTTCATGAAGAGCAAGATCCGAGAGGTGGAAAGCATCGATAAGGCTAAGGCTCAGACGCTGCAGGGCGTCGCTATTGTGCCCTGGTGCGGCTCTGAAGACTGCGGCCATAATCTTGAGGATCAGGTAGAAGCGAATATGCTTGGCGAGCCTCAGTACCAGACATTCCCAGAGATGCCTTGCGCTGTCTGCGGCACGAAGACTACAAAGCGGACTTACATGGCAAGGCAGTACTGAAGTGAGATCTCATCTCAAATCCCTGATATCGTAAAGGCTCTTTGTGTCTTTGTGCCTTTGTGGTGAGCACGAGCTGAACTTAACCACGAAGACACAAAGGCACAAAGAAAATTACTTGCGTTAAAAGTAGTAATATAATTGCCGTTGAGGATCTTAGATGAACATACTGGTAGCTGAGTACGCATCAGCAATTGGTATGGGTGGCACATGCGAGATCGAAGGCAGGGCAATGCTCTCGACGCTTGTGTCAAGCTTCCAGAGGTGCGGCCATGATGTTATTTATCCAACTTCAGGGCCCGAGATAGGCGCAGGCCGACCTGTTCTTATAAAATGCCCAAAAGATTTTGAGGATTTTCTTAGGTCAGCCAAGGCGGATGCAGGGCTATTGATTGCTCCAGATGATATGCAGCCGCATTTCCTGGAAATATTGGAAAAGAATACAGTGAACCTCGGCTCTAGCCCTGAAGCTGCAAAGCTCTGTGCAGACAAGCTTGCCTGTACCAAGGTGCTGAAGGAGAGCGGTGTTCCCGTGGCTGAGATTGCCGAGGGGCCTGAGCCCTGCGCTTGCGGATGCCGCCAATATGTCATAAAGCCCCGCTATGGCTGCGGCTCTGAGGGAGTGCATATTTCATCAAGCTCGCGGACTCCTGAAGGCTACATCGCTACACGCTACTACGAGGGCATGCATCTGAGTGCCAGCTTCATCGTTGGACGAGCGGGATTCTTGCCGCTTACTATTAACAGGCAGCTAATTGAGTTTCATGGAAATGAGATCAGCTACAATGGCAGCCAGGTTCCATATCGCACGCCACGTGCAGACGAGATCTGGGGAATTGCAGAGAAGGCGGCAAAGGCGTTGGGACTCAGGGGATATGCGGGAATTGATTTTGTGGTCGGGGATTTGCCGAGGGCTGTAGATGTGAATGCGAGGCCGACGACTTCGATAATTGGGATAGCTAAGGTGATGCAGGAAGAGATCGGGGATTTGATTTTGAGGGCGAGGTTTGGGGGATTACCTGAAAGCATAAGTGTTGAGGGGGAGAAGATATTTAGGAAAGAGGAATTGAGTAAAATAACTTAGAGTTTGGAATAGGGTGTGCTTTAATGCCAGAGAATAACGGCTACGTAGTAATTTTCAATGAGCCGAAAAGAGCTGAAAGATTAATAGAACTTATAGAAAAAACGAATGAATTCTCTGACGTGCTAAGCGCGCCTGATTGGAGAATGAAATCTTACCAAGTATGCATTTTATCTTTTGATGAAAAGAATTTTACGCATGTGGCAATGGCGAAGAAGGGTTCTAATGCAGCTTCTTATAAATGCCACGTTAAATTTAAGATGGTTCATGCCTTTAACCCCATTAGTATAGAATCTGTAGAAAACCTAATCGACAAAAGCGTCAAAGTCCATTTTAAAAAGATAATTAGTGTCAGAGGAGGACGTTTGCCTCCAAGGACGTGGAAGAGTTTTAAAAAAGCCATAGGCGCGATTCAGCCAAATGTTTTATCAAAAATCAATTCATTAGAGGATATTATCAACCATAGCCGTGAGATATGTGATTCTCGATCTTATGAAATATTGGCTCAAGAGAAAGATGTTTTAGGATTAGCATTATCGATTTTTGGCATAGATAGGTCCAAGTTTTTATCGAATTATACTTTACATACAAATAATGAAGTACCGCCCTTTCTTCAAGGAATTAAGGCATATAAATTATCTGAGGACAATATTATTTCCCATGATAATAGAGTTTTTCCGGATTGGGTGGTTAGTAACGAATCTCCGATTCTCGCTTCAGTGGAATTTAGAAAAAATGATGAGCGCCTTATTGTTTTAAATACAAATAGAACGAGTATAGAACACACATTAGGCGTGGATTTAATATATTATCATTATAAATATCGATCTTTCGTTCTAGTTCAATATAAAATAATGAAACCTGAGGGAGAGTCAAATTATAAATATGTATATAGACCTTTTAGTGATAAATCATATATGTCGGAAATTAAACGTATGGGTGAGTTCGAGTCTAGATATAATACTTCTAGCAAAAAAACTACTGTTAGAGGATTTCGTTTACATGAGGCGCCGTTTTTCTTCAAAGTCTGCAAACCACTAACACTAGATCCCATGTCAAGTGAATTAGCTGCTGGCATGTATTTTCCATTATCTTACTGGAAGGTACTTTTGGAATCCGAATCTGTAAAAGGTCCAAGAGGGGGTAAAGCTATTTCATATGACAATGCTGGAAGATGGATCAACAATACTAGTTTTATAGATCTTGTACAGAACGGATGGATCGGTTCTGCTCCTCATGTTTCCGAAAATATAAGTGAAATTATTAAAAATTTGTTGGCGGAAAAGCACTCTATCACAATAGCCCTTCATGAAGCAATATGAAAAAAATACTTGCACTTGATTTTATTGTAATACCTCCGCTGCTTGCTGCGTGGGTGCGCCGCCGTTTGATTAGCGCTCATATTTCAAGAATTAGTTATAGAATCAGACTCTCTTAGAAAGCCTGAGCGGCATCTATGGACTTAATGCTTAAGAATTGCGGCTACGTAAGGATATTCGGATACTTTACTGATCCTCATGTATCGTATTGGGCTAACAGGAATATGTGTGATTTCATTTGTATCACTCTAAAATGCTAATTTAATCAGCGAAAATTTGGCAACAATAATCTACTAATACAAGCAATTCTTAAAGAGACAATTCATGACACAGATGGAGATGGTTGGGTTAGTGCTCATATTATTAGCACTATTTATATTGCCGAGTTCTGTTGGAATGACTACTGGTTATCCGGATTGGATATACAAAGCACTAGGTCAAACTAGCCTCACACCTGAAGTTCAGGTGCAACAGAAGTTGCTTGATGCCGGAATTGTGCCTAATATGTCAAAGCCAGCGATTAGTTATGAGATCGCTTCAACATGTGCGAGGAACTACTCTTCATACATGCCCACAGGCCCCAATGCAGGAGACTTCGCTTGGACCGATTTATTAAATCAGACACATTTGGCGTACCTGATCAACGGTTATCTCGTTTCTGGCGAACTCCCGAAGTATTATTGGATCAATGGCAGTGCAGTGCCAGTGCAGCTTCCATTTGCGAGGCAAAATCCGAACCCTTCAATATTTAATTCAAAAGCGCCTTCAGATCCGACAACCGTACACATGATAGATCTCAGCCAGGTCGATCCTACTGGAAGAGTGCCGTTCAAAGCCTATTAGACAAGTAGCTAGGGTATCAGCCTTTGCCTGAAAATGAGTGTGTCTAAGATGAATTTAGAATCGCTGCCTTGTAAAAAAAATAGATCATAAGACACATAACCCAAGATCAACATCATTTGACGTAATTGCCCTGGATCTTAGGCACACTCACACAGTTACATATCCTTAAAAGATCAACAGGGTCATAATGCAGCACGAAAAACACAAAGCATCTTCGAAATCCGCATCCTCAAAATCCAGGGCAAAGCTATCCCTTGAAGAGATTAAGCAGATGCTTCGCGAACAGCTGCCTCGCCTGCGCAATGAATATGGCGTCGGCACGCTTTGGCTCTTTGGCTCCTACGTTCGAGGCGCGCAGCATAAACGCAGCGATCTCGACGTTCTGGTTGAGTTCGCTGAAGTTCCTACTCTGCCGAAGTTCATAGAGCTTGAGAGCCACCTTAGCGACATCAAAGGAATTAAAGTCGACTTAGTCTCTATTCGCTCCCTAAAGGGAGATATTGGTAAACGTATCTTGAGCGAAAGAGTGCCAGTTTGAAAAGCGAGCGACGAATTGCTAGTATATTCTGCAGTTTTGATGTAGGATCGTATTAAAGATGCCACTTCAGAGACTCATCATTTCCATTCAGAGGCTTGATGTTGTAGCTCAGCCGGGGAAATCTCATCTCTAAGATCTGACAGTCCACAATCCAAATCGAACTTGGACTTTTCTGCCTTTCTTTTGCCGGCATGGAGTACGGTTAAGCCTATTATTTCTCCCTTTTCATATCTTATTATTATGTCCTCATCAGTTAATTCGGAGTCGTCAGCATGGCTTGGTCTCTTGAAATTGATGTAGAGAACATCGGCACCATCATCGTAGTCTATCCATATTCTCTTGTGTGAAAGCTCCAAGAGCTTGGGGACAAGTGCTAATATTCGCTCTACTTCTGATGCTTTCATATCTTACTCCTGATAAGACAGTTCCGACTTTGCAGCCGCCAAAAAACTCTCAGCAAATTCAATCATAAATTCAACATCATCTCTGCTTACCAGAGCGCCGCCGTACTGTACATCATGCCTAGACAACCTTAGCCTATCGAATGTGCTGAATAGCTCCGATATCTCCCCTTTGTAGAGATGCATTAACGCCATGCCTAGACAGTGATGGCTTCTCTCAGTGTAACCTTTTGCAAATAACAGAGCTCTTGCAGAATGAAAAGCGCTGTTGTAGGCGGCAATCTCGGCCATCTCGTACTCATCGATCTCTAGAGTCCTCCCGGCCGATTTGAGGAATCTCTCTGCGATCTCAAGTGAGCCTGCAACTCTTTCCATTGCTCTGGGATTCCTCTTGATCAAACCTTCTTCAAGGCAATCCTCGAACCTCATAGCCCAGTCCCCTTTACGAGCACATGGTTTCTGAGCACACTCTCAGCAAATCTATCTCTATCTTTCTTCATAATTTCCCATTTGATAGGTGGGATAACCGTTAACTGGACCTCTCTGCACAAATTGCTCTGAAGCTCTAAAACTAAATCTTTTCTAACTTCTGCTTCATCTCCTACTACTAAAAGATCCAAATCGCTCTTCTCATCGAAGTCGCCAAAGGCGAAGCTACCATAAATTGCTAGAGACGCGCTGCCTTCAGCTATTTTCTCTACCCCCTGTCTTTTGAGCTGCAAAAGATGGAAAGCTTTCGTCATGTTTCTGACCGCAAAATCATCCCTGTTCAATCGGAAGAGCCTTAAATTCCCTCTTTTCTTCTCCAGAATTATGATTTCATTTACAAGATCATCACAATATATCTTAGTGCTGCTGATACTTATTTTCAGCTTAAGGGACAACTCTTTAAGATATACTTCATTGGAGGGGTGAGTTAAAAAATACTCCAGCACCTTGAAGCCTGCGCATTTCCTCAATAGCTCCATTCGATATATCGAAAGATCTTTCGATTAAAAAAACTATCGTTCTTTTAAACGAAAAATTATTCGATAAAAAAAGGAAATGTAACAAATGTTCGTTTCAGGGCTTGAGCCTCTTGATCTCCAGATACTTCACGCCGTCATCAGGATATGCGAAGACCATCTGCTTTCTGACAGAGTGCGCCAACCTGACCGCGCGCGATAACACTGGCGGCAAAAAAATATGATCGACTGGAACCGTATGCACCAGGTACTCCGAATGAGGAACTTTGCTCGGGCCTTCTACGTGCTTGTAAACTCTGAAATGTGTCCCGAACTTGAAGCCGGTCTTTACAACCAGCTTATTCTTTCTTAGATCCCTATAGACCTTATATTTCAGATCGAAATCGCTCTCTACCTGGCGCGCTCGCTCCTTCAGCCCCTCCAAATTCAAGGGATTTCCGGATCGATCAATGAGTTGAATCATCCCTTTCTCCAAAAGGTAAGCCGATTCGACCAGAGATAACTGTAATCGCTCTCCAACAGGTTTGCCATAAAATCCATGTTCATGCAATCTTTTTGATGCAGCCACATCCCATAGCGCAACCCTGTCCGCGAGGAGAGTCGCCATGCCGCCCGATTCTTCCTCGCCCTCATTTCCTCTCAAGGATTTCTCCTTCGCCTCGTAAAATGTGATATCGCTCTCTTCATCAACGATTGCAAGCATCAGCTTTTTTCTCATCTGGCCTGCTACGCGAACGGGCTCGATGATCTCATTTAGCGGCAAAGGCATGCGCTCCGAGATCACAAGCACATAAAATTCGGCAGGCGTCTTTCCGGGATGCCCTCCGCGAGGATATACGCGAAAGTCGGGCCTTCCTGGCTGGACGTAATAGCCGCGTTCCCGTAAGTCTTTGTATACGACGTACCTGAACTCAAAGCCTTTTTCCAAAGACGAGGCCGCTTGGAAAAAAGCTATGAAATCAAGCTCGTCTTTACTCGAAGTTGCATCTGTTGATATCTTTATTCTCGATCTATCAAGGAGGTATGCAGCCTCAACGAGGCTGAGCTCAAGGCCCTTTCCGGAAGGCCGTCCAAAGTAGCCCTGCTCGTAAAGCTGTGGCACGGCCTCAGGGCCGAGCAATACTCTGCCGCCCTGAAGCCTGCCTGAAAGGATTTCGTCAGCCATGAGCTAATTCAGCTGCTGAGCTTGTCCGGCCAAATTCCATGCAGCACACCGAGTGCCTTATCAACGAGGCTATGGACATCGGCTGCTGGATAGCCTACACTTAGGAGATAGGATTCGACGTGGTTGGGGACTGCGATGGACATCTGCTCGACCATTGAGACGGTTTGAAGAATCGTGTAATCCCCAAGCTTGAAGGGTATGATCGCGTCAGAGACCAGAAGCTCGAATATCTCGGGGCTTATCGGCCTCTCAAGGCCTGATAGGAATGCTTCCAGGATTTCACTTGTCCACTCATGCTTTCTTCCCTCGTCCTGGTAGGGCATTACCACCACCTCTCTCGTCTTCGCAAACTGGTCTACGAGCTGTGCCGGCTTCACATCTCCCTTGAAAACAAGATTCAGGAAGTTCGTATGAGGCACGGTCGTAGGAACTTTGCTGGCTCGGACTGCGAACTTTACCTCCTCGAAGACTGTCCCGGCATCTGTTCCCTGATGGCCTGCTCCCTTTCCGAATTGAATTGCGCTAGGGGAAGCTCTGACAACAGTATGGGGATCTCCATGCCTGCGATCGATGTTGCCGAGCACAGCCATCAATCCTAGTGGCCTGGCGGCTAAAGCCAGCCTTGAAAGGCCGGTGGTGTTGCAGCTTGTACATTGCACCAGCTTAGGCTTTGCTTTCAAAAACATCTCATAGTTCTCAAGTCCGAAGAAGAATTCGCGGGCGAAGTCTGCCTTAAGCTCATCTGAGATTTTCATCTTATTTTCCTGTAGAGCCTCCAAAATGGCAGGTCTGTCAGCGCCGCCCATCAGAGATACAAAGCAATCGTGCGCCAATGCAGCCTCAACGTAGGGAGTTTCCTCATCCCCTGGAGTTCCAACCATTAAGAAATCGGATGCATCGAAGAAATCATTATATCCTCCAGCGATCTTCACTCCAGCCTTCTCCCACTTCTCCTTGTCGGCATCATCGCTAACGAATGCCTTAACATCGAAAAGACGGTCGAACTTCGACATCATCGACCTTGCTCTGCCATGAGGCTTCCTGAGCAATACATTGATGTCTCCATCGATCTTCGCGGCCTCTTTCACTTTTTGCAGTGCAAGGATGGTTCTCTTATTTTCAGTCCCGTCAAAACCTATAAAGCCAGCATTAGACCTCAAGCATCTTCACTTCCTGAATGTGAGTCTAAGTGACCATATTTTAATCTTTCCCGGATTTATAGGTAAGGACTGCTATCCTACCACGGTCACAAAAATTATTGCAGAGGATATGTTTATTTTAGCATTACCTGGAATATTAGCCTAAACGTAAGCAATTAGATGAATAAATTATATATAAGGGCTTCAGGTGTAATCAAATCTTCCAGTATCTATATGATCACTTCATACGATCACTTTTGCTTAAATAGCTTGATAATTTTGTCGACTATATACTGTGCACTCTGGTCCGAGCTCATCTCCGCCGAGTCCACAGATATCTCAGGCGTGAGAGGTTCTTCGTAGGCGATGTTCACGCCAGGAACTGTTGCCCCTTTTTCGGTTGATTTTCTGTAGATATCCTTAGGTGCAAACTCCGCCCTGCGTCTCGATTCGCGCGCAATGCATAAATCGAGAGGTGCTCTGATATAAACCTCTGCGAAGTCGGACACTAAGCTCCTGGCGAGATCACGATAACGACGTTTATTCGCCGTAGCATCTATGATCACGTTTATTCCAGATTCTTCAAGCAGCTTGGCCATGTAGGCAAGGCTCGCATATACTACATCTCTCTCCGCCTCTGTGTAAGTGGGACTCGGTGTAATCACCTTACGTATCTCATCAAGCTGGAGTACCTTCACAGATATCCCGTTTTGAGATAGCATTGCCTTCACACGTTGCACGATTGTGGTTTTGCCGCAGCCTGGAAGGCCAGTGAACCATAAAACCCATGCCATAATGGCTCAAAGATTTAGCATAGATATATACTCAATCCTTCCTGGCGATGATGTATTTTTTCCATTTCAGTTCATAAACGAGTTTATATAAACTGTCGCTAAATTCTGGAATCGAACAAAAGATTAATATAAGTGGATACGATATATAGACATGCGGCGAGGTCTAGGGTCCTATGCACGCGGGTATTGGGAGGTATAAAATATGGTAGAAAAAAGGAATTTCGCATTGCGCGACGCGCAAGGTAATGAGGTCGGCGTCTTCTGCGGCAAGCAGCCCAGGCAAGCGGCGCTTAAGGCTGCAAATCGCGGCTATACAGATATTAGGCTTCGTGAAAGGGGAACAAAAAAAGTGCATCTATTCCAGGGCGAGCGCAAACAGGTTCCAAAGCCGACAAACGCTCCAGAGTGGATGCCCTCGTTGATATGGAAACCGAATGTTAAGAAGGTCGGAATAGAGAAGATCGAGGAAATTTAGATTCATTTTCATGTAAGTGAAGGTCACTTATTGCCCTCTTAATTATACCGAAAAGAAGACATTTGGTGGCCTTATCATAGATTTCTTTTGTTTTATTTTCAGATTAGATTAGATCTTAAACAAATGCCAGAATATTAGAATGAGTGAATGATGCTGTTTTAACTAACTTGGGGATTTGTATGAAAAATAGAGAAAGGCTGAGGGGTTCAGCCGAAAAGTGCTCCAAGCCCCTCGACACCGGCCTCCTCTGCCTCTTCCTTCTTCTCTTCGCTCTTCTCTTCCTTGGCTGGGGCAGCGCCACCTGATTTAGGTGCTGCAGCAGCGGCTGCTGGTGCGGCTGCTACCGGCATAGCTGCGGCCTGTGATAGGATCTTGCTTACATCCACGCCCTCAAGGGCTGCCACAAGAGCCTTAATCCTGATTTCATCGGGCTTTACGCCTGCTGCCTCTACGATCTTCTTTACTCCGTCCTCACTGATCTCTTTGCCTGCGCTATGAAGCAATAATGCTGCGTATACATATTCCATTTAAATCAACCTTTTATCCGAATAATGCACCGAGGCCTTCGACACCGGCCTCCTCATCCTTCTTCTCCTCTTTCTTCTCTTCCTCTGCCTCAGCTACAGGGGCCGCCGGGGCCGCTTGCGCCGGAGCAGGGGCAGATCCTCCACTGACCAGACTTTCAATTGCCTTTGCATTGGCAACCGCCTTTGCTAAAACAATATCCATCATGCCGGGCACTGGAATTCCAGTCTCTGCTATGAGGCTTCTAGCCTTAGCCTGTGCTCTTTGTAGAATTGGGCCAACTGTATCTGGAGTGACATAGCCTATTTCTACGGCAAAGCCGAACGCTCTTGCGGATGCAGAGCTGAACTGTGAAATCAAACTATCTACGTCTATAGCCAGATCCTTAGTCTGGAATACAAGGCCGCCCTCATAGACAGCTCTGAGTTCGATGCCAACATTCCTGGGGAAGATCTCCATCGTCTTCAGGATATCTGCAGTCTTGGCGGATACTACCTCGCCCTCTTTTGCGAGTGTAATCCTCTGATTGATAACCACCTTTCCGCCCTTGATGGCGGCTGGAATTCCTGCCGCCTGGAGCTTGCCAACCATTGGCCCAGGCGAGAATGATGTCTCCCCGGCTTCAACCACAATATCCTTGGGTGCACGTGCCCCTGGCTTTATGGGCATGGGGCGCTTCTCTTTCTCCAAAGTAGCATAAAGCTTGAAGGGATTCTCATCGCTGAAGATAAGGGCAGTCTGATCTGCGATAAAGTCTGCAAGCGGCCTGATTTCAGGGGCTGATGCTTCTAGAGCCCGGCGCGCAATGCTGTTCCGCACCATTCTGACCTCTAACTTGCCCCTAAGATCTCTGCGCATTTGTTGCAGATCGCTTGCAGGTATTTCGCGCATTCCTACGATGCCGATAACCCTGCTCCCGCCGATTTTCTCTTTAAGCTCATCTACATCCTCGACCTTCCATTCCGGCAGGTGAGCAGTTCGCTTAACCTCTGCTGCCATTTAGATCACCTTTACTGCCGGTCCCATCGTGGTCTTGACATAGACTGACTTCAGGTTCTGCTTTCCATCCTTCAGCGTCTGCTCAAGTTTGGTGATGACCGCATCGACGTTCTCAGTTAGATCCTTTACGTCCATGTTTCTATTTCCAATCGTCAGGTGAAATGTCGGCCTATCTCTGGACCTGACCCTGACCATGTTTCTTAATCTGTTGATCTGGGGCGTGACATCCTGAGTCGGGGGTAGCGGAGTAGGCATCTTGCCCCTCTTTCCTAAGATCGGTCCTAGGCTCTTGCCTATTACGGGCATGAACTGAGTCTCTGCTATGAAGAACTTGTATTCATCGGCCAGCTTTCTCGCTGCCCTTTTATCCCCACCCAATTCCTTGATCTCGTCTGCGGAGATGACCCTGTCTGCGCCTGCATTCTTTGCGCGCATTGCTGTCTCTCCTGCAGCGAAAACTGCAACTTTGGTAGGTTTGCCCAGTCCATGGGGGAGGATGACCTCAGCATCGATCCTGTTCCCAGGCTGGGAAAGATCGATGTTGTGAAGGTTTATGGCCAGGTCAACGCTCTCAGTGAACTTCCTGGCAGGTGCCTCAGTGATTGCCTTTTTAATGGCTTCGTCTATATTGCTCATTTCAATCCTCCGTAGTCTAACGACCTTATTGTCTACTACGGCTTCTCAAAAGAGAATCGAGTTTCGATTTACTAACTAATATTTTAAGCCTTTGCCTCTAATATCTCATCATACTTGCCGCTAGTCACAGCCTTCTGGGCCTCTTTTGCAGGCATTCCATCAATGGTCGCGCCTAACGATTCTGCAGTCCCAATTATCTCTTTGGCTGCACTTTTAAGGTTCTTGGAAAGAAGACCCTTTTTCTTGATATCCGCGATTTTAACAACCTGCTCCATTGTCAGGTCTCCAATGATGGTTTTATCGCCGGTGCCCTTTTCAACGCCCAACTCTTTCAGAATCAGCGCCGATGTAGGCGGCGTGCCGATCTCGACATCAAAATCAGTCCTAGATCTTACTTTGACTTTGATCGGGACCTGCATTCCATTAAGGTCCTTCGTGAGTTCATTGATCTTCGCAACTACTTGCGCCACGTTGACGCCCAAAGGCCCTAGAGCTGGACCAAGAGGCGGTCCGGCACTAGCCTTTCCACCAGGCACCAATGCTTCAACGACATTAGCCACAGTATATCACCTCTAAGGTTTTTCTTTGCTGAGTACACGCACGTGATCGCCCCTTACAGTTATGGGTATCGGCACCATAGCCTCGAAGAGCTCCACTGTGATCTCTTCCTTTGCAGTATCCACGCGCTTCACCCTAGCCTTCTCGCCCTTAAAAGGCCCGGATATGAGTTCAACTATAGCACCCTCGTTTATTCCAGTTACGACTGGCTTGGGGGCGAGAAAGTGCTCTACCTCTTCGATGCTAGATGCGCCTTTAATTACCGATCGTGCGTGGGGTATTCCCTGAATAGCCTGGTCTACGATCTCCGGAGCGGGCGCTTCCACAAGAACGTAGCCTTTAAGCACGTCGGGTACCAGCAGTGCTCTTATATCATATTTTTCTTTTCTTGCTATCTGGGAAATCATATTGGCCACTGAACGCTCCTGGTTAGCAGTGGTCTTCACAACGTATATGCTGGTATCAGACATTCCGCCTCTTTAAACGGTGGCACGTGTATAAAAAGGTTTGCGGTGCAATGGAAATCTCTTTATAGTATAAACGAAGGAGTTCTCTGATGGGTGAGTATCTTAAATGAGTGGTAGGACGGATCAGCTGCGTGATCTTGTTCTTAAGATGGGCGCCAGCACTAAGGTTGTAGAAAAGCAGGCTTCGCAGCACGGTGCATTGAGAGGGAGTTCTGATATCGAACGTGCTCTTTTAGGCGTCGTCAAAGAGATGATCAAGCATTATAATATCCAGACCAAGTTAACTCCTGAGCAGCTCGCCACTGTAATACGATTATTTTATAAGGGCTTGAGCGATACAGAGATCGCAGAGCAGCTCGGAGACAGAGCACTCAACAAAACTGTTAGCAGGGCTAGGATCAAGCTTCATCTTTTCAGAGAATCTGATCTGAAGCCACCATTTGATAAGAACGAATTCATCCTTCTATCCGGGACCGGCAAGTCTGTCAAGGAGATGGCTGAAGCTTTGGGCGTTGCCCCTTCGACCATAAGTGAATATAGAAACATATTCGAGAGCCAAAAGGCAGCTGAAAAAGACGGCTACACAAAGCGTTTCCTTGAGATTCTCTCGGATCAGGATGTATCTGAGCGCATGGTAACATCCCATATCAAAGATGGGCTACAGGATACGATGGATACGGATTATGAGGCTGCGGAGGCCTGAGGGATCAGGCCATAAATCCGCAGCCTTTTAGAAGTAGCAGTACTATGCTGAAGTTCATCCATTCCCCATCTATTAAGAGATCCATCGCTAGCGGTTGCATTGTTTTTGTGAAGTAAAGAATGTAGAAATAGCCATAGAGCACCAATGATGTCGCGAGGAGCCTTGCGCTGCCCAATATGAATACCTGCGCCAACAAAAGAAGTATGCTGTTCACTATTAGGAGGAGATAAACAGTTCTCTTCTTACCTACTAACACTGGAATCGTTTTTACTCCTTTTTCACCATCTCCCTTGATATCTCTTACATCATAGAGTAAAGTATTTATGAAGGCCTTTCCAAACATGAAGCAAAAGGCGATGGCGATAGCTAAACTGGCGTCCATCATATGTGCTGCAGGCAGAAACGTTGTAGTTACAGCACAACATGATGCTACGACTATGTTCTTCATGACGGGAATGTCCTTCAGTCGAGGTAAACCTGGAAGAACTCTTGAGCCATAGAGAGCATTGGCGATGAGTGGAAAGAGAACTATTGCAGCAGATGATGGTTTATCTAAGAACGCTAGATAAATGCTAAGTAAATAGGCCAGGATAGAGTAGGATATTATGAGATACTTGCGGCCCTTTAGAAAATTCAGTCTGTCAGGTGTATTTATAGAATCCTCTTTGAGGTCTGTTAGCTTGTTTAAACTATAAACACTAAATGCCATTAATGAGGGCGTCAAACATATGTAAACTGACGGAGTGATCCCTAACAGAATAAACATTATGTATGTTGCAAAAAATGCTGATACTCCGACAGAGATAGAGCTGACTGATAGAAATCTGAGTACGTTCCTTAGACTATTCTCCATGTTGTCTGCTATAACAAAATTATATTGTTTTGTTATTTGTTTATATATTACTTCGGAATTACTTTCCATAGTATAACCTCCAATTGTAACTATATCAGAATTGAGATTTATAAAGATACCTATCATTAGTCTGCAACCTTAAAAAAATATCAAGATTATTTGCCGATAAATATGCAAATATACTATTCAATCTCGCAATTTATCCAAAGATATGCAAATTTCAATATAATATAATAATAAAGAAAAGTAACTGTTTGAATCAACTATCGCCCAGAACCTAAACAATATTGAAAAAGATAATTAATTAGTATAACATCATTTTTATTACATCAAGGGAGTGGAGGGTCGCGGATACTCCGACCTGAAGGTTGGGGATTAAGTAACCCTCACACGTTCTTTCTGCTCTTATAAACCGATAAAGCATTACATCTTTTGAAATGAGGATGTTCTTGGCACCTTAGCTACAGGTGGTGCCAGCCACCTACGGCTAGGATATGATATGCGTTGGAATTGCGCAGTTTTGGAGAGGATCAATTTCATTTATTCTTGGAATAGACGGTTCAAGCTTCATCATGAATTGAAAAACCGCTATTTTTGAATTCAGAAAAACCGGGAGTGCTGCCCGAAGCATCCCTCCCTTTTAGGGTGGGGGGGTGTGGCCGAACGCAATTTCATCTACATATATTTTATATAAATGTCCCAACCCTGCTATTTATCTAAAATTTACCATTATTGTTCTTCCAAGACTCTCGTGGGGGAATGACCTCGTTGGTATCCCAGTGCTCGGCAATCTTGCCATTCTCAACACGGAATAGATCATAGAAGGACATGGGCATGTTCCCTAAGCTGCCTTCGCTCACAACTAGCACGAAATTGCCTTCCCCGAGGATCATGTGAATCTTGTCGTATTTCGTGACTATGCCTTGTGCTGCCATAGCATTGAGCGCTTCATTGAGCCCTGACAGCCCGTCACCGATGCTGGGATTGTGCTCAATATAGTGGCCACTATCGAAGTAGCCTGAAAGCCGGTCCATCTTACCGTTGACAAGGATGTCGTCTACGAACTGCCTGACAAGCTTTATATTTGAATCAGTTAGTTCGGTGTCACTAACATCGACCGGCCCATCTATCATCGTATGCCCGCCGGGGTTGACTCCAGAAGGTCTCTCTTGAAGATTATCCCAGTGCTCTACGATTTTGCCCGATTCAAAGCGGAAGATATCGAACCCAACCTTCGGGCCAAATAAATTATAATCCGTGTGAGCGAAAACATAGTCTCCATCCTCGAACACGCGCACCGTGTTCACTTTTGCTGATCCCGGGGGTAGCTGTTGTATGAGCGCAAGGAAGCCTGCAAGCCCATCAGCAGTAGTCAGATTATGCTGGATGTATTTGTTTGGGTTGATGTAGGCGAGGGGCTTTGGGTCTTTTGTCTCGATACTTTTCAGCAGCTCGACGACCTCTTTCTCATTGGGAGATGATTCTTTCATATCTTTGGATACATCTGCAAAAGCCAATACCGAATAGAGTGATAAAATAATGAGCGTGATAATCATTCCAATAGCTATGCTACTTTTCGTTACACCTCTTGATTTTCCAAGAGAGTGCTTATTTTTTGAATTTAAAGCGCTCTTTTTGGGCGAGAGTTCTTTCATTTGTCATACCTCGTTATCCCGGAGGGGATTAGCGCTGCTGGTCATGATGCAGGAACAATAAGCCCATATCGCCGGGTAATTTTTAGCAACGATTGCAATTAGTTAGATATCTAACTATTATTAACTTCCGAGTCTCTCAGCCGAGGCAGTTTGACTCCGAAAGTTTTATTTGCGATATATGAGTTATCAATCGATAAATTCATGAGGAGTAAAGATGAAACCGAATAATGATCGGTACAGCTTAGTCATAGCCATTATCCTTGTAAGTTGCTTGACTATAGCGATAATATCTTTTTCTGTTGCTGATGCTGCTATAAATCCTTCAGCGAAAGATTCCACGGCCATGACTATAAAGGGCGATGGAAATGCCAGTTCAGTCTTCGATTTTCCTGCAGATCACCTGCTGCATCAGCCTTCGTCTGTAGTAGCAAACACCAGCGATTTCGTCGAGTGGCTGTACTGGTCGGGAGCTTTGAGAGATATCAAGACAGGTAACCTTTATGGATTCCAGTATACCCTTTTCCATCAGAATCTAATGCCGGGGATTATTGGCTATGTCAACCACGTGGCCGTTAGCGATGTTTTCAACAGCCAGCATCCTCGCAACAGGTATTTTGTACTGCCCAACCAGACTGAAATCATCAACGGTACCGATGCCAAGAAAGGCGATTACTGGCGCTATAATGATTCTCAGACGACTCTTACCTATTGGAAGGCCTTGGACGCCTGGAATATTGTAAGCAAAGGGAATGTATCCAGCGATGGTGGACATGGGCATAATATCTCCATGAATTTAACCCTGACAAACGACAAGTACGGTTATTTCCTGGAATGGCCCAATGGAACCGGCAGCATGGGCGCCTGCGCCAGCATCGATCCCAAGAGCATAGTGGGAAAAAGCTATTACTACTCCCATCCTGCAATGAACACCACCGGTACCCTGAGCATCGACGGCCGTGAAGTAAAAGTCAGGGGAGACAGCTGGTTTGACCACCAATGGGGAGGCTATAACAATTGCTATCCTGGATGGGACTGGTTCAGCATGCGCCTTGATAATGGAAGCTTCTTGACGCTGTTTAACTTCAAGGACGAATTCCATAACGACCTCCCAGATCAGCGCAGCCTGACTTACATCGATCCAAAAGGCAATGTCCGATGGTGGCACGGTAAAGACGCAAGCAACTTGACCTTCACAAGGCTATGGACTTCAGATCTCTTTGGCTTCACGTATCCCTTGGAGTGGATCTTAAGCACACCTATGGGCAATTATGCTGTAGAACCTTACTTCGATGAGCAGACCATGAACACAGCCTATGGAGAGCCGAAGTATTGGGAAGGCATTGTGCGCATCAGAGCAGGGAATCTCACTGGAAAGCAAATAGGTCTAGGCTATATGGAGCTGGCAGGCTATGCTCCAATCTATAGCTGAAGGCCTATATCAAAAATTTTTAGCTATTTTTTAACGAATATCCCTGCAGCAAGCTCTGTATGGTGCCGCCGCAGTTTGACTTATAGAAGATAATATGGAATTTATAAGCAATATGTATTATAGCTGTATTTAATCTCCTAAGCATTAGAAGTGTTTATGGGTTTAGAACGACTCTTATAATAATCGAATAATTCTCTACCCCAGACAGTAGCATCCTCTCCTATGCAGATTAGTTCGCCGCCTGCTAAATCGATCGTTCCATTCAATCTCCATAACCCCAGAGCCAGAAGAGACTCGGTAACTGTAAACCCGATATTAATATCCTTTTCTAACAGGTACAGCTTAAAGTTTGGATAATCCAATAAATCACTCCCCATTGAGCTACTATCTTCTGATATTTTGGCTAAAAGTGTATTGGTTAGTATCAATTCAACATTCGAACCGCTCTTAACGCAGGTTCTGATCAACTCTGGGAATCCAGGAGCAATAAAAGATGAAACGCCGCGTATATCCTTTGATTTTGATAGCTCTTGCATAAATTTTTCCAGGCTCTTAAGAGGCGCTGTTGGGTCCGAAGTTATCCTCTCTGAATAGGCTAACATGCCTATCTTGGCCAGAAGCTCCTCGGGTATTCCGCTCAAATCGTGATTTAGCCAGTACTCTTCTTGTTGTTCCAATAGAACTATAGCGCCTATCAACCTATCGAGTAGAAGCACCTGAATTTTTCCTACGTTTGTCAATAAATAGGCGCCATCCTTTTTTGTTATCAGTCCTGAATTGATGAGCTCCTTCATAGAATGAAGGATCGTCGTGGAACGAATGCCCATTTTTTCTTCGAGATCTCCCGATGTGGCCATAGTATCTTTCAAGAGGAGCATGATCTTCGTCCTAACTTCCGATCGAGTAAAAGCTTTTAGTTGATCCTCTGCTAGATCGTAATAGTCCCATGTTTCCATATTAATCTCCTTCTATTCTATCTTTTAGATACCCAAGTTCGAGTTAGATCAGCAGCCGATACAAGGCAGACCAATTGCGCCAAGAGGCAGAGGATGATTGCAGATTTCAGTACATGCATGTACTTTCCCTCCGATCATAGGTATTTCTTTACTTCTATTATGTTTCAATATTTTAGCAAATTACCAATGATATTTAAATTCATATCCTATGACAGTAACATTGCGATCATCTCTAGGTAAATTTATAAATATTGTATTGCTTACAAAACTGCTACTTGCTATGCTTTCTATGGCAACGATATCAGTTTGCTCTAAGGCCATCGGCAGTATTGCGCGACGAAAGCAATTTTGATGGCGATATTAAGTGTGCCTTTACTTCCTGCCGATAAATATATGCCTTGTAAGGCTTCTATGAACTCTTTCTTCATGTATTTCAATTACATTGAAGCCTGAATCCTTCAAGTAGCCATCAATTGGCCTATCTGCTACAATTGCCATTTTCTTGTTGGGCTTCAAAACTCTATTAAGCTCCGCGAGGCTCTCCTTCAGCAGTTCATCCTTAGATTTAGCTCTGATCAGTGCTGATCTGCCATAAGGAATATCAAGCACTGTAGCATCAATTGAATTGTCCTGGAGCGGCAGACGTTTTGCATCTCCCAAAACGAGATCGCAATTCAGACCGCTGATGTTTGCGGAAGCTCCGCGAATAAGCGATCTTTGAACATCTACTCCAACACATGGTATTCCGATAAGGCATGCCTCGACTAGAATACCACATGTGCCTGCGAAAGGATCAAGTAAGCGCTCTCCTGGTCGCACCTGGGTGATATTGACAAGAGCGCGAGCAATCCTGGGCATAAGCACTCCTGGATGGAAAAAGGGCTTAAGATGCGGCCGTCTATACTCAAAGCCGCTTCTATCAGGGCGTGCAATCTCTATGCCAAAAATGATTTTTTCTTCAGTTATCAGTGCCTTCAGGTCGACCTCAGGATTCTTGAGGTCAGCCCTATAGCCCCTCCTGAGAAGCCATTTGCCTACCTCATGTTCGACTTGGTCAGCCTTGAGATCAGAATGCTTGATTCTCTTAGCCCTGATTCTATAGGGTTTTCTTGGAAGTTCTACGTCTTTTACTGCCTCTGCCAGGGGACCAAGGCCAGCATCGCAGATCGCCAGAACCTCGATCACGCTGTGGGTCATGCCAAGGCGCAGTTCCAGTGCCTTGGCATCAAGATCTTCTGCCTCAACTAGGAGGCACTGGTCGAGGAGGCAGATCTCCTTGAACCTCGATGAGCAAATCTCCAGAAGTGCTAATGCTTCGCTTCTGGGTATGGTCTCATGCTCTCCTGAAAGGTGGAAGGCATAGAGCTTCATGCCAGGTAGCTGTTTACATCTCTATAGTTGAACTTTTTAGAACCCAAGACATTCTCCAGGAAATTGAAAATCGATCTCCTAACATCATCTGAAATTAAGGGATACCATGTTGGGCTTGCCACGACCAGCGCCCTGAATGCGAAGAAGGGCGCAACAACTTCTAGAAGCTCCTCATCGCCACTCTTATCGATGTAGTTTTCGAAGAACAGCTCAAAGAGGTCCTTTAGATCGCCCGAAAGTCTGAGGCTTTTCTGAACGGAGTAGAAGATGTAGTTCATAGCCATAGCAGTGATATCATCTGCAGCCTCTCCCCACTCGCCCCTGCTGCGATCTAAAACCGTAAAGTCTGCCCCATCCCTGAACATCACATTCCAAGGATGGAAATCGCCATGTACCTGGCATAATCTGTTAACCTTCTCCCGAAGCCTCCAGCGCCATTCTACACAGAGCTTTTCAATATCGCAAAGCTCTCCTGGATCAAGAAACGTGGGGTTATCCGGATAATCATCCAAGATGCCGAAGATGCATTCACCATCCCCTACAGTCTCACGTATCTTGCGCAGGTAAAGAGGAGGACAATCTCTCTTGGTAGAATGGATCTCTGCCAGATAATTTGTTAACGCGATCACCCTGTCATAATCGAGATCGTTCGCACCACGATCCTTCACCCTGTCGAGATCATAGAAGTACTCACTTCCCTCAATCCTCTTCATCATCAGGAAGTATTCCCTGGCAGCGCCCGCTGATATGAGATTTCCTTCCTCGGTAAAGTATCCGACATCAAGGGACTCCACATGCTTTGGAAGCTTGTTGAACGCTGCATTCTGCCAGATGAGAATCCTTGCCCTATCGGAGAAGTGATCATGGCCGAAGCCGTGCTGTACTCTCATTGTGGAAAGCACTGCGGAGCCTTTCTCTCCATCGCTCAGGTACTCCAGAAGCAGTGGGGCCCCATAGCCGAATCCTTTGACATCATCCGCAGTGGGAATTGTCTCGCCCATCCTGAGCATGCTTACTAGCTTGATATCCTTATCATTGAAGAAACTGCGCAAGTATGCTTCAACGCTCTCCCTTTTTAGGTCCAAGATCTACACCTCAAGTTCCCATCTGCCAGCTATGTAGGTATTTATACTGCTCAGGCGTGAGCTTTTCAGTTCTCAGTCCCATAGAGGCGAGCTTTAGCTCTGCTACCCGTCGATCGATCTCAACAGGCACTTTATAGACGCATCTCTCAAGCTTCCGCCCATTCTCCACAATGTACTTCACAGCCAGGGCCTGATTCGCGAAGGACATATCCATGACCTCTGGGGGATGGCCGAATGCTGCTGCGAGATTGATGAGGCGGCCCTCTGCCAGAAGGTACAGTCTACGCCCATCCAGCAGCCTATACTCTTTTATGTTCTCCTTGACCTCTGTCTCTGCGGAGGCCATCTTTTCGAGGGCAGGTATGTCGATCTCGACATTGAAGTGGCCGCTGTTAGCGAGGATCACCTGGTCCTTCATCAGCTCGAAGTGTTCTCTTCTTATCACATTTATATCGCCTGTGAGCGTGACAAAGAGATCTCCCAATGGCGCAGCCTCGATCATTGGCATGACACGATAGCCGTCCATGGCCGCCTCAAGAGCCTTTCGAGGCTCGATCTCTACAACAATTATGTTTGCGCCTAAACCGCGAGCCCGCATAGCGAAGCCACGTCCGCACCAGCCATAGCCCACAACCACCACTGTCTTTCCGGCGAAAAGGAAGTTGGTTGCATTCATTATCCCATGTAATGTGCTCTGGCCTGTGCCATAGCGGTTATCAAACATCATTTTTGTCTCGGCGTCGTTAACCGCAATTACCGGATAAAGCAATGCGCCATCATCAGCCATGGCCCTTAGGCGAACTACGCCTGTAGTAGTCTCCTCGCAGCCTCCGAACATCTGCTTTGCAAGCTCAGGGTATTCCTTATGGACTATGGCGATGGTATCTGCCCCATCATCCAAAGTTACATTCGGCTTAAGCTCAAGCGCCTTCTTGATACATTCATAGTATTCCTTTTCGTTCTCGCCTCTGAAGGCGTAGACGTGCAGACCGCGCGCCGCCAGGGCAGCAGCAACATCATCCTGTGTTGAGAGCGGATTTGAACCTGTGACAGCTACCTCGGCCCCACCAGCTACAAGGGCTGTTATCAGGTTGGCAGTCTCGACTGTAACGTGAAGACAAGCCACAATCTTTGCACCCTTAAGGGGCTTTGTCCCCTCGAACTCCTCCTTGATGGACTGGAGAACAGGCATATGTCTCCTTGCCCATTCTATGCGCTTTTCCCCCTCATCGGCAAGCTTGATATCCTTCACTACGCTTTCTTGCAATCTCTCACCCGAAATAAGTTGAAATTTCTCGATTGATCCTGCCGGAAGAGTCCATCTAAAGCTACTTAAACCCACCCCCGGCCACCAAAAGAGTCACTAAGATGTCTTTGCATAATTTTAATTGATCTTTATCACATATTCTGAAACGCTCGTCGATATGCTATTATTTATTACGAACAATATCATTACGTATGCTCAAGGTCACTCTCCTGGGAACTGGCGTGGGTATACCCGCAGCCTGGTCGGTCGCAATCTTCACTGCTTATAGAGGACGAACAAAAGCTGCTTTTCGATTGCGGAGCAGGCACACTGTTGCGTCTTACTGAAGCGGGAGTAAGCATGCATGATATTGATACGGTGATATTAACGCACCTCCATCTTTCCTCTTTTCGTTCTCGAGTTCTGAAATGTTATGAAGAAAAGCAAAAGAGTATAATCTTGATTTGTCAATTTATTTAAATCGGCATCATGTATAATAATACTTAGTATCCTATTCCACTCACTTTCCAGTTGAGAGAAGCTTCTTTCGGTTTCTGGAATTTTAGAATAAAAATAATCTTTTGCACAAACAGAGCCATAAGGTAATTCATGAAATTGCTTTGACTTCGTGTTGTATATTTGTATTAGTCCATTACTCGAAAAATACTTCAAGTAAAATTTAGGAACAAAGTGTTGTCTTTTGTAATTCACCATTGCTATCACAAGTCTGTATAATCTCGCCCTAAACCTCATTCAACCAAGAAAAATATATCTCCCTGCATAATTTGATCTTTCGTACCTATTGCAGGGAATCGATTGATCTAAATCAGGCTACCTGTTTCCCCGCCGCCGGTCCCCACATCGCATTGTAGATCTCCTCGATCTTCACGATCACAGCAGCTTTGGCAGGAAGCTTGTTATTGATCCCATGAACCCATTGGATCATGTCGTCATGGACCTTGTCCTTCATGTGGACTTCTGCCCTGCCCTTGATCTGGAAGGACTTCTTGGTTTCAGAGCTGTAGCAGAGAAGAGATACTTGCGGGTTCTCCTTCAGGTTGGCTGCCGTCTTATAGAAGAAGTTGTCCGCGATCAATATTGTCTCGTCGTCCAATATCTTCATGGCTCCTATGAATACTACATTCGGAACTCCTGCCTTGCTTGATGTGGCCAACGGCACGGGCTTTTGCTTCTCCAGAGTTTGTCTTACTTCGGGTGGCATCTTCACCATTTTACATCACCTTTTGCTTATGAAGTCGCAATTTATTTAGACCTTCCGTTTTTTGCAGGCCTTGATGAACTCTGATGGAAATCCTTTGTAGGATGCGCTATGAATATGGGCGTAGCTCGCGATCATGTTTCCATCGATGACGCCGTCGAGGCCATCTTTTATCCCTGTGCCTCGATCAAGCTTCACAGCATACTCAACATCCTCATCCATTACCATCTCTGAATGGTGGAACTCGTGTCCTAAAAAATGCGTTCCCGCTTGACCAAGCGCACAATCACGCACAATGCTGCCGCTCACATAGCTTACCACACGGATTGTTCCCTTTCTTGCATTTCCAGGAACAAGGCCGACCATCTCGTGGCTCTCATTTTCCCACTCGATCGCCCTTGCAAGGTACATTAGACCGCCGCATTCAGCATAGATTGGAAGCCCTTCCTCATGCGCTTGGATAACAGATTGCCTCATTTTTGCGTTCTCTGATAGCTCCTTTGCATAAAGCTCCGGATAGCCGCCCCCGATATAGATGCCATCCACATCTGGCAGGCTTGAATCCCGAACAGGGCTGAAAGGTACGACTGCAGCCCCTGAGAGCTCCATTAGCTCGATGTTATCGCGATAGTAGAAGTTGAATGCCTCATCGAGTGCAACTCCGATCTTCAGTCCCTTTCCCAAGGAGTTAGGCTTGTAAAGATCTTGATCAGCATCTTGATCAGCACCCTGCAGCGGCTCGGCATCGCTCGCTATCTCGATGATTCTATCTATATCCAGTCCATCCTCTACGATCCGACGTATCTTATCCAGTCGCTCCACAAAACCATCATGCCTCGTTTTGCCTTCAAGGACGGGCACCAGGCCGAGGTGCCGCATAGCTAGGTGCATTGAGTCGTCTCTGGGAATCTCGCCCACTACCTCAACGCCAGCATAACGCTCGATCTCTTTTCGCGCTTTTTGAGCATGCCTCTCACTGCCGACCTTGTTGAGTATGACGCCTTTTATCTTGACATCGGGATCGAAATCCATGTAGCCTTTGACAAGTGCGGCTGCGCTCCGTGTTATGCTCCTTGAATCCACAACAAATATCACAGGGATTTGGAGCATCTTTGCTATCTGGGCTGTGCTGCCAAGATCTCCATCATAGCCCTCGTACAGCCCTCGAACGCCCTCAATAACGGATATGTCGACGCCAACAGATGCATGAGAATAGATCTCACGTATATTTCTCTCAGGCATCAGATAGCCGTCGAGGTTACGGCAGTATCTGCCTGTTATCCACGTATGGTAGCTGGGATCTATGTAGTCCATCGCAACCTTAAACGGCTGCACCTTCAGCCCTCGGCGGGAAAGTGCTGAGAGCAAGCCTGCGACTATCGTTGTCTTGCCGCTCGAGCTTCTATCTCCTGCCAGAAGGACTCGTGCTTCAGTCATATCGTAGACAGCTCCCTGAGCCTATCATCACTTAGCGGCTCCGGAATCCTTCCCTTGAAGTCGGACATGACCTCTTTTGCCAGGGCGCGGTAGACCTGGGCGATCTCAGAATCCGGCGCGCCTTCAATAACGGTTACACCCCTGCGCTCGCACTTCTGGACAAGGGGAACCTTGGGTATGAAGGCAACGAGTCTGCTCCCAAGCTCTTTTGCGAAGTTCTCCGCTATCTCGCGCTCACCCGTTGCCTCTCGTGAGTTGCAGATTACTCCCGCCAGAGGAGTTGCGAGACGCTTGAGTCCACGACAGATATTATTGCCTGCATAAAGCGGCATATATTCTCCTGATGTAATGATATACGCCTGGCTTACGAGCCCCTTTCTGATGGGCGCTGAAAATCCGCCACAGACGATATCTCCCGGAACATCATACAGCACTAGATCGACCTCATCCATCGCCTTGGAAACTTTGCGCAAGAAATCGATCGCTACTATAATCCCACGGCCTGCGCAGCCCACTCCGGGCTCGGGCCCGCCGACCTCAATGCACCTTACGCCCTTATATCCATTGAACACTACATCTATCTCTTCAATCTCACCGCCGCGCTGGATGAGATCCATCATGGTAGGTATCCTCCTGCCAACGAGGGTTATGGTCGAATCGCTCTTGGGATCACAGCCGATCATCAGAACTCTCTTCCCATCTTCAGCGCAGGCGGCTGCAATGTTTGAGGCGGTACATGACTTGCCTATCCCGCCTTTGCCATATATCGCAACGTGTTTAACAGGTGACATCACTTGACTCCGGAGATGTTAAGATCGCCCATAGAATATACAGGTTATCTCTGCCAGCATCAAAGGGAAAGAAGTTCAAAGAATAGTTCAGGGATAAAGAGTTCAGGATACCCTATGGAGAGCAAGGCATGAATTTCGGGATATATTTTCGCTCAGGTCTTTTAGCTTTAAGCTTGATTTTAATTCTATTTGGCAACTCCATAGCCCAGCAGCCAGTGGAGACCGCCTTAGTTCGAGGCCAGTTCAGTGAAGGCAATGGCATCTGGAAGGCTGAGGACTTTGGCTGGTTTTACTACGATCTTGATAACGGCGTTGGGGGTGAGCAGCTTTCTGTAGATACAAACGGAAGACTGGCAGAGGAAGGACATATCATCTACTCAAGCCATATCTGGTCTAGAGAGTTCAAGTATAATCCATGGGGCAGCTATAACGGTATTGCATTTTTGGGCAAGCCGTATCTTGCAAGCTATCCTGCCAGCTCCCTAACGGATGAGGTCAGCCCTCTTGGAAAGGGCGAACTAAGAGAAATCCTCATTGACAGCAATGACGTTCACACCTTAAGCTATAACAGCTCTATGCCTTTGCAAAATGGTTATGTACTGGCTTTGAGGGAGATTTCCGAGGATGGCAATGCGGCAAACCTCGTGCTCTTTAAGAACGGAAAGCCTGTACATATGGCAGCAGTCAGCAGCGGAGATACATACGTCTTTAAGATCCAAAATATCCCGATAATCCTTGTACACTTAGACAAGGTTATAGGCGGAAACGGCATCGGCGTTGTGGAAATTGATGGGATATTCGAGGTAAGCGATGCCCCGGTCATCAAGCTCTCAGATGGCATAAAGCTTGGAAATATGGAGCTGACAGATCTTTCCGAGAATCTCATAGAGTTTAGGAATAACAGAGATCTAACTCTGACTCAAGACAGTACCGTTCCTCTGCTAGATGGTCTGGAGCTGGTAGTGCTGGACCAGCCTAATTTGATCTACTACCCTCAGGGGAGCATATCCGACTACGGCGTTCAAGAGATACGGGGGCCAGTCTTCACTGGCAATTCGACTATTCCCTTACATAGTTCTTCAGGAGCCGTCGTAGGTAATTTCAGTGCAAGATGGAACTCTGCTAACTTCACGGGTTTCTTTTTCGATCCTGAAGATACCCTGGGAAGAGAAACGCTGACCGTCGGGAAGCTTTCAGACAATACCATCGGCCTGGCAGTGCCGGTCATCAGAAATAATACCTTCTATGGCATATCGGGCGGACTGCAATATACTACAATCGTAGAGCAGAGCCCGTTCAAGTTCAAGCCGTGGGGGGACTATTATGTAATCGGATTCCTTGGCCTTCCCTGGTTTGCCGGATATGAGTTAGGGACTAGCAGTGAGATCGGAAATGTAAGTACAATACAACAGTATAGAGTTATTCAGATTATCCAGGATTCAGATCAAAACATACCTCTTAACGCTGGCAGAGCCTTGACTCTGGGCGAAGGTTATGTGTTCAGCCTTGTATCTGTAAATGAGGATAAAGCTGCTGTGGCACTGTTCAAGAATGGCTTGCTGGTAGAAACTGCTATCCTGAAAGCCAACTCAACCTACATTTATAAGGAGAACGTCGCTAATGTGAATGATCTGCCGATAATCGCAGTGCATGTTCAGAATGTCTTTACCGATGGCAAGAATGAAACTATCATGGTCAATGGCGTATTCCAGATATCAGAAAAAAATTATCTTCCTGTAGATTTCGGCAGGAAGTTCGGCGATCTTGTGATACTGCCTTCTCCTCCTGGATATATAGCAATGGCAAACCTGGATGATAGCATAACCCTAAGCCGTAATACATCTGCCTATCTCTGGCCTGGAATGTACATCAGGAGTGCAGATAATGATACCCTTAGGTATTACCCCTACGCTTTGCAGTATGTTGTGCCAGCACCAAAGATGGCAAGAGATATCAGCTATACCCCGAATGTGCCGTCCGGAGGACAAGCCAACTTCAGCATGATTGTTCAGGCCGGAGCGATAGTACAAGTGATTGCCGAGATAGAGGATCCATCCAGCAGAACGGTTAATTTCAGGGATCTAACCGACATTGGTCAGGATATTAGTCAGGGCTCTGGGGACCTCTGGGGCTGTTTCTGGACCTGGAATGCCACAGTCCTAAAAATGAGTGACGACGGCAGCACAATAATGGATATCAATGGACCAATGCCAGGAGAACTCTTTATCAACCAGTCAAGCGCGCCTTTGCAGGTTAGTGCCATATTCGATAGCTCAGGAAGGATTGCCAGCATCGCTGATAGAAATACCATATATTACCTATCTTCAACAGGTTATAAAATAACCAACTCATCCCTGAGCTACTCTGAGATGCTTGCCAATAAAGAATCTCGCAGCGAGTTCATTAAGATTGAGCCCGGAAGCAGCATTCTAAAGCTATTCGATGTGATAAATGGAACCACCAGGCTGAGCGGCTCCAACCATACACTTACAGGGCCAATTCAAGCACTCGAACCTCATGCTATTCGCGTCGGTGCATCCCCGGGCAGGTATGAGCTTAGGGCTAGAGTCCAGAATGCTGTCAATGCGCTCACGGTCTCGGGCATATACTTCAATGTGACTGCAGCGCCGTCCAATTCCACCGCTAACCAAACGGTCTTCTTGGGCTCCGGCACAGTTCCAGCAGGAAAAAATTTCACAGTCCTTTTGAAAGTTCCATCCTTGGGCAGTAAGAATATCGAGATCACCTATGATCCGGCGATATTGAAGGCTACAGGGACAACCGGCCCCTACAAAACATCTTCGCTGATCAACCAAAGCGCAGGCAAGATCAGCATTATCATGCCATCCGGCTGTGACTTGGTCAACATCATGTTTACGGCAAAAGACATCAATGCAACCTCTCGCCTGAACGTAACAAAGGTTGAAGGTTTCCGGCCAGAGAAGGTAATCAATGGAGCAATCACCGTAAAGGCTGAAACCAAAAAGAGCAGTGCTCCAACTTTTGTCGCTGCGCTTGCGGCATTAATCATCGTTGCACTTGGCAGGCGCAAGGGCTGATTATACTTAGAGAACACTTTTTTATTGATAGTATTTTTATCGATACGTAACATCACAAAATGTTTATTCTTGGTCCATAGATGCTTTATCCATGAAGGCTTTATCCATAATATCCATCGTAATCCTGCTCTTAATAATACATCTTCCTGCAGCCGCTCAGTATGATACTGGCTACTATTGCTATCAATGTCCTGTGTGCGGCACAATCTTCAAAGTTACTGCATACGAGGCTGCAAGCACAAATCCCTATACTCTCTGCCCTGTCTGCGGTTCAGCTTATGCAGGGAACTTTATCCCAGTTCCTTGCCAAGCAGGAACCCTCTATCCTCAGAGCTATAGCTCAATAAACTCCAACATACCTAGCGGATCCTACCAGGGATCGTATCCGACCGGCAACATGATGGGTAACCGGTCAAACGAAAACACGAACGGAGAGCCAACCGTTAATGGCGCGGAAACTAGCCTTCAATCGGCAAACATCGAGACCAGTAAGACAAACAGCCAGGCAAGCAACCAGCTGAATAATTTGGCTATGAAGGGCAAAATACTGATGGTCGTGGCACCGAAGGAGTATCAGGAGAAGGAGCTGAATATACCAAGAGATTACTTTAGAAGCAATGGATATGCAGTCTTTGTGGCATCCAAAGGTGTAAGAACTGCTACCAGCATGGGCGGCGAGACAACTCCTATTGATTTTGATCTGAAGGATGTCAAAGTATCCGATTACTCTGCGATCGTCTTTGTAGGTGGAGACGGTATATTAGACCTAAATCTAAACGAGGATAAGGATTACATCAATTTGGCAAAGGCCGCGGGCGCCCAGAACAAGCTTATAGGGGCGATATGCCTTGGCCCTTGGATACTGGCAGATGCAGGACTTCTTTGTGGCAAGAGGGCAACGGCAGAGGAAACGGACCACCTCGCATCCAAGGGTGCGATTGTAGTAGAGGGATCCGTTGTCAAAGATGGAAACATAATCACCGGCGATGGCCCTGATGCATCAGAGAACTTTGCAAAGGCTATTATCGATGCCCTTGAGGGAAGATCTTGAGAGAACCTATCTTAGCCAAAAGACGATACTGGAGTGGCACCTTGAAATCCTGGCCTAAATCTAGCTAACTCTTTTTCCCTATCGTCATCCCATCATCCGTTGCACTTTTGAGTGCCCTGCCTACTGCCGCGCTTATGGCCTCGATCTTGGATCTGTCATCGCCGCCTTCAGCCTTGATATGCAATGTGAAGCGGCCATTGTAGGCCAGCGCTCTGAGGAAGTGTTCAATATTCTCAAGGCTCATACCATCCAGCTCTTGAGCCCTGAATTTGAAGTCGCCCTTGTATCCAGGCTCGCCGAGGCGTATCGCGGCCATTGCGAGGCATTCCCCTGAGGGAACCATCGTGCTACCGATCCCATTGTTGGCCAGTTTCGCTAGAACGCTGCCTAAGGTTATTCCAACATCCTCTGTCGTATGATGATCTCCTGTCTTCAGATCCCCAGCCGCTTTAACTGCGAGATCGAAGCTTGCTGCCTCTGCCAAGTTGCGCAGCATCTCATCAAGAAGCTTTATCCCTGTGCTGATATCACAGATTGCCGAGCCGCTTGTGCTCAGTGAGACCATAATTTTGGTCTCTTTTGTCTCCCTCGCAAGTGTGCCTTTCATAGTCTGTTCATCCAAATATGCTCATATAACCCTAAGGCTTATCTACCTGTATCCCGACCTTGCAGTTTCAAAGTGTGTAAAGGTTATCGATATGATTCCGAAGGAAGATGTTTTAGAGATCTTGAAGGGATATGATCAGGATGATCTCACCATAGCAACCATCTGCTCACACAGCAGCCTGCAGATATTTCACGGTGCACGCCAGGAAGGCTTCAAAACACTTGGGATCTGCATAGGACAGCCCCCCAAGTTCTATGATGCCTTTCCCCTTGCAAAGCCGGATAAGTTCGTATGCATCGAGAGCTATAAGGCACTACTGGATTATGCAGATGATATCACAAATGAAAATGCAATTATTATCCCTCATGGTTCCCTCGTTGAGTACCTCGGCATAGAAAAGTTCGAATCGCTTGCTGTTCCGACCTTCGGCAACAGAAGAGTGCTCGCATGGGAGAGCGATCGAGAAATGGAACGCGATTGGCTCCTGCGTGCTGGCGTCAATGTGCCGATGCGATTTGAGAGGGCTGACGATATAGACAGACCGGTGATTGTAAAGTATCACGGTGCCAAAGGAGGCCGAGGCTTCTTTATAGCCAAAAATAAAGACGAGTTCCAGTCAAAGATGGGGGCCCAGCAGCAGAAGTATACAATTCAAGAGTTCATTTTAGGAACAAGATATTACCTTCACTTCTTCTATTCACCCATAAAAAATGATGGCTATAGGCTCACGAAGGGAACGCTGGACATGCTCGGCATAGATCGTCGCGTGGAATCCAATGCAGACGAGATATTCCGTATCGGCTCAATGAATGAGCTTGCAGAGGCGGGCATATATCCGAGCTTCGTTGTAACTGGGAACTTGCCTCTTGTCTTACGCGAATCGCTGCTTCCAAGGGCATTTGAGCTTGGCGAAAGGGTTGTTGAGACATCGATTGAGCTATTCGGCGGAATGCTCGGTCCATTCAGCCTTGAGACCATAGTTACAGATGATCTTGAGTTCAAGGTATTCGAAATTTCAGCTAGGATCGTTGCAGGAACGAACCTCTACATAGGCGGATCGCCCTACTCTGATCTTGTAGAACGTGACCTCTCGAATGGAAGACGCATAGCCCAAGAGATCAAGCTTGCTCGCGACCGTGGCCTCATGCAAGAGATCATCAGCTAAGGGCTGGAAAGGCTTATCTGTTGAACCTCCACCGTGATCCTCATGTCAGGCCTGATAGAAACCTTCCGCGAGGCGACGCTACTCCAATGTGGCTTCCTAGAGAAGCTGCTTGATCTAGAGATGACAGATGTGGCGGCCTTCTCAGATTCAATGGTGGAGTTCCTCACCCCAACGCCCGAGAATAAGTTCGTTTATGGGTTGGCTGCAGGAAGGAGCGCTCTTGCCCTTTATAGCTTTTTACAGCTCATCCAGAATCATTTCGAAAATGTCTTTCCATTCACACTTGAAGACCCTGTCCAAAGGCATTATAGGAAGGGCAAGAACCTAGGGATTGCTATATCTGGCTCGGGTGAGACTCCTGCCGTCAACAAATATATCGAGGACATGATAGCGCGCGGAGGAGACATAAAGCTCATAACCGCAAACGAAAACGGCACTGCCTACAGGCTTGTTAGTGAATATGATAAAGGTTCGATACTAGTCATCAAGGGCAGGACCAAATATGCAACGGATAAGGAGAACCGTTCTCGGCTCTCACCTCTTGGAACGGAGTTTGAACTCGAGGTCCTGACATTTTTAAATGCCGTCTTCGCTGACATTCAATCAAGGCTGAAGGGTATTTGCGAGCCATCGTGTCCTAAATATCATACGGCGATAAAAGACTTTGAAGATAATGCAATACTCCTGACGGAAATGGACTCTGATCATCTGACGCATTGGTTCAACAAGCTCTTCCCGCGCAGCGGCCGCTATATGATCGGCGGTGTAGGCAGATCGGGCCTGGTTGCGCGAGCCTTTGAGATGAGGTTCACACATTTGAATAAGATCAGCTACTGGGAGCGGGATTTTAACACTCCGAGCTTCCAGATAGGAGATGTTTACATTCCCATCAGCGGCATAGGAAACACCTATGAGGCACTTGAAGGCACAATGAGTGCTTTGAGCAAGGGCGCTGATGTCATGCCCATAACTGGAAACAGCTCATCTCAACTTTTTGCGCTCATGAAAAAGTATGGCAGAACCGATGATATCGTCTTCATACCCACCAAGCCTGAATATGCAGATATCTTCCGTGGAGATACCCTCACAACGACATGGCTTATGTCTGATTATACAAAGTTCAGGTACCCCATCTTCGAGATCAATGCGTCAATCTTCACAAACAGCGTGGTGGCTGTGGGTGCTGAGTTTCTGGGAATAGTTGAAGCAGGCATGAGGAGGATGCACGTATGACACGTATTGTCGCCCTGTCGGATACCCATCTTGAAGACGGCCTTCCTGAAATGCTTATCAAAGCGCTAAAAGGCGCTGATATAATACTCCATGCGGGAGACTTTGTCTCCCCTAACGTTTACAAATCCTTGGCAGATCTTGGAAGGGTCGAGGCGGTATGCGGTAATGCAGACTCACCTGTTCTGAAAAGACTGCTGCCACAAAGGAAGGTTATAGAGGTCGACGGCATAAAAATCGGCCTAACTCATATGGCATCTCATTCTGCAGATTTAACAGGCGCAGACATGATGGCAAGGGAGATGGATGTTAAAGTTCTCATCTTCGGCCATATTCACAGGCCGATAATCGAGAGCGGCGAAAGGCTCCTGATCTGCCCTGGAAGTCCCACTGTTCCAAGAATGTCGGTCCCCACAATAGCTGAGCTTAAAATCGATGGTGATAATATCAGTGGCAATATAATTCCTCTTGGCGCGCCGGTCTGCGATTACCTTAAGTTTGCGGCATCTCTGGATGAGAAGGAATAAAAAAAGATGAAAAAACCCATTTCAAAAACTTATTATGCAATGAAAACATTAGCAGAAGGCATATTCAACTTTTTCGAAGAAATATGTTCGATGGGAAAACAACCCCATCGAATATAGTTAGTGTAACAGTCTACATCGAGCTATTTTTTGCTGGTTGGCTGCTGATACGATAGTCGTATACTTGCATTCCATTCATATTGAGCAGTTTTATCTCATGGGTCCCGTTCCACATAAAATTGCTGCCGTATAGGTCTGTAGCTGAGTTATTTCCTTTGTGAGTATGGATTGTAACTACTGCTCTTGGATTTAGCGTGAAGACGGGGAATGTGAAGGTGCTTTGGTTATTATCAGTCATCAGCTTCCAATTTGTAAGGTTTACTGCGGTGGTATCGTTGTTTGCTACCAAAACATGCAACGCTGTGCCCTCTTGAAGGGCTTTGACTATTGTTACATTTGTTGTGCCTGCGTTGGCCGATTGCATCTGTGCTTGAACATTAACGCTCACAATGAACGCTAAAATAATTAGCGTAGCCAAAACCAAAAAGGATTTACATTTCCGCATAATTCACCACTATCACACGATTTGATGCTAATTATATTGCTTGGTGCATAGGATAAATAATTTTGGGTGTTTATTTCGCCAAAGCACAGTTGACTGATGAAATTATCCGAAAATCCTGGCACAAAATTATTCTCCTTGGTTCTCTATATCTTTATAATTTAGTGCTGCTGGAGTATCCTATCAGCATCAATCTCTTTTCTAGCTCCCCATTGGTCTAAGGATGCCTCACTTTGCCATAATAGGTTTAATACTTCGCCAGACATTTTTTGTATAATTGGGTCTACCAGTTCCGATTATATTCGGCGAAAAGTATATTAGCCCTTATACCCAATCGTTTCGGCGATCTCTTTCAATGCCACCGTCTCATCCGCACTTACCCTTTTGCCCCCAACGCCCAGGAAGCCACCCTCTTTTGAGGCCTCAGCCACCTTTTGCGCTATTGTTATCACCCAGAGTCTGTACTCATCGGCGTCTTGCCCAGGCATTCTACCTACAGCGGCTCGAGCCCGTCGTATAGTTTCTAGAAGGTCACTCGGCGTTAACGGCTTATCTCGCGTTGCCTGCCCTTTGTCGGGAATAATATCATAGCGTTCGGTTCCTAGCTTTTCTTCAATGATTTCCTTGATTGGCGGGTTAGAGTAGAAGTTTTCTGCAGCATTACGGACCTCTTTCGACATCGCCTTCAAATCGACTATTTCTTTGGGTGAAATCTCCTTCAGAGCAGAGCTCCATGGCCCTTACCAGATCTTCTCTGGAGACGATTCCAATCAGACTGTTATTCTCTAAAACAAGGATTCTATTAATACCTCGTTCTGCCATCATATTCGCCGCGGTTGATGCCTCTTCATCAGGTCCAATTACAATCAGATTTCTGCTCATGACTTGGCCTATCGTCGTCGAATCGCGCTTCTCATCCGGGACCTTCTGTACATCGGTCAATGTGATGATCCCTTCAAGTTGTCCCTTATCAACTACTGGATAGCCTCTATGCTTCTCCCTGAACATGAGATCAATGAGATCTCTGAGGTTTTTGTCCGGCGTAATGGTGTGAACGTTGGAGGACATTATGTTCCTGACCTTTACGCCTTCGAGGCAGATATTAACTGTCGTCGCCTTTTCCTCTTCGGATGCTCCTATATAGATGAAGAAGGCTACCAAGAGAAGCAGTAAATTGAATGAGAGTATACCTACTATGACCATCAGGATTGCGAACATTTTGCCTATGTCTGCTGCTCGGCGAGTTGCAATCGCATAGGGCATCCATGTGGCGAACCAAGCCCTAAGAACCCGTCCGCCATCCATGGGAAATGCGGGCAAGAGGTTGAAGATCATCAGTATGATGTTTACGATTCCGAGCGTCCATAGAAGGATGCTTAAGGGGTTCTCCGTGCCCAGGAGTGCGGCAGATTCGAAATAGAACAGTATGGATATGACCCCTAATAATCCGCTTACAAGAGGCCCTGTGGCGGACATCTGAAATTCCCGCCTAGGATTTCTGGGAATCTCTTCCATAGCTGAGACGCCGCCGAAAATGTAAAGCGTTATGCTCCGAATTCCGATGTTATAATGCCTGGCAATATAGGAGTGCCCTAGCTCATGCACACCTACGCAGATGAATAGAAGTATAGCGAAGATGAAAGAGTACGCCCATTTGATTGATGCCGGTTCGACTGCTCCAAAGCCATAAGTCTTGCCGAGGAGAGTAATAGGTGGAATAGCCCCAAAGGCTATAGCCACCCAGAATATGCCCACTATGAATGTCCAGTGCAACCTGATAGGTATGTCCCAGATCTTCCCTATCTGAAACGAGGAGTTCATAGTGATCAAACCTTACTTTGACTTCGGCTGTCCGCTACTTGTAGTGTAGCAGGTATCTAGCAATGAGCCCTTTCTGCGAGCAACTCTAGGATCGCCGGGTTTGATAGGCTCAACCTTTTCGCCTGACTCTTCCTTCTTTTCTTCTTTTGCTTCATGGTGTGTCATTTTCATTACCTCGATTTGCCATTCCTGCTAATCTTAATTATATGCTGCGTGTTGTGTTCTGTTTTATATCACTATGAACGGATCGGTCATTTTTCCCTTCTACAATTTAGGAGAGAACAATATTTAGAGTGGTGGAAACCACAGAGATCTTCAGCTATTGCCCAATCCCGCCAAGCCATAATATGTTTGCCGCATATATGTCTTTTATGACACATGTTGAGAAGTATAGCACAAATTGAGAAATATAGTACAAATTAAGAAACATAGCACAAATCGAGAAGTGTAATATCAATGGAGCTATGTATAGCGAAGAGTATTAAATATTATTTTCTCGAAATATTAAACGTCATCATCAGAAAGTTTCATAACGGAAAAGGAGGCTTCAAAGGCGCTGAAGGAGGAGAGGGATCAGGCCGCAGCAAAACAGAGTTCCACGGATGATAAATGTTAAACCTCTTGAGTTTCTCCTTAATCTAATACTGGCCAAATAACAATAGCTGAAGGGTAACATATAGATAATAAAACATACTATCAGTCGCATTTAGGGCCGATGTAGAAATGACCGCTGATATCATTTCCCAGAGGATCTCCAAGCTCTCACGGAGTATAGAAGGACTCCAGGCAAAATACGTGAGCAATCCAGCTAATGCTCACGAAATCCTATCGAGTGCCCTGAAGAGTCTTCAAACCAGCCTTGAGGATCTACAGATTGCTGAGAAGGTGCTCAAGCAGCAAAACGAGGAATATGTTAAGTCTGTGGGGGAGAGCACAGATTCCCTGGCTCTGGTGCACGAGTTGCAGGTCCACCAGATTGAGCTTGAGATGCAGAATGAGGAGCTGAAGCGCGCCAAACTTGAAACGGAGGGGGCGCTGGCAAAGTGCTCTGATCTATATGACTTTTCTCCTATTGGATTGTTCACTTTAAATACCCAGGGACAGACACTGGAGGCCAACCTTGCAGGAGCTACGCTCTTTGGTATGGAACGTGGAAGTTTGATGAGCAAGCGCTTTATGCATTTTGTTGCACCAGAAGATCGTCCGCTATTTGATGATTTCTGCAAATTGGCATTTGAAAACCCTACAAAGCAGACCTGCGAGCTGACCCTTCTCAGAGGTAAAATGCCTACAGTCTATGCCCGCATAGAGGGTATAGCAACTGAAAACCACCTGCTGAATATAAAACAAATCAGGATCGCTATCATCGATATTACTGATCGCAAGGCTGCGGAAGAGGCACTGATGGAAGCAAAGGACAATCTGGAAATACACGTCAAGGAAAGGACTGAGGAGCTTGAGCAGGCTAACGTCCGGCTACAAATAGAGATAGCTGAACGGAAGGGAGCTGAGGAGGCCACTAAGGCAGAACACCAACGGCTTGGCGCTGTCCTGGAGACGCTTCCAGCTTACGTGATACTATTGACACCCGATTATCATGTGCCCTTTGCTAACCGTGTCTTCCGCGAAAGGTTCGGCGAGTCCCGGGGTCGCAGATGCTTTGAGTATTTATTCGGAAGAAACGAGCCCTGCGAAATCTGCGAGACTTATACAGTGCTGAAGACAAACGAGCCCCATCATTGGGAGTGGATAGGCCCTGATGGCTGCAATTATGATATTTTCGACTTTCCATTTACCGACTCGGATGGCACTTTCTTTATCATGGAGATGGGCATCGATATTACCGAGCGCAAAAATGCAGAAGGAGCGCTTCGTGCAGCGTGGGCTTATAACAGGAGCTTAATTGAAGCCAGTCTAGATCCCTTAGTGACCATTGGCCCTGATGGAAAGATCACCGATGTTAACGCTGCTACAGAAAGCGCGACGGGTTATCGCTTTGAAGAACTCGTCGGCACAGATTTCTCAGACTATTTCACTGATCCAGAGAGTGCCCGCGCTGGCTATGAGAAAGTCTTTAAAGAGGGCTATGTTCGAGATTATCCTCTGGAGATACAGCACTGTGACGGCCATAAAACACCGGTTCTATACAATGCGTCAGTCTACAAGAACTATATGGGCCAGGTCGTAGGCGTCTTCGCTGCAGCCCGCGATATGACTGAGCGCAGACGGGCTGAGGTTGAGCTAGATAAATATCGCAGTCACCTCGAAGATTTGGTTATAGAGAGGACCTTCAAGCTTGAAGCCGCCAATGCCCAACTCCAGTCGGAAATTGCCGAGCGCAAGCGTATGGAAGAGGAGTTAAGAAAATCCAAAGACGAACTTGAGCAGAAGGTCAACGAAAGAACCGAGGATTTATTTAAAGCGAATAAAAAACTCCAGGTTGAGATCGCAGAGCATCAAAAGGCCAGAAAGGCAGCCGAAGCTGCAGCAGAGGCCAAGGCCGCATTCCTCGCAAATATGAGCCATGAACTTAGAACACCTCTGAATGCGGTTATTGGTTTCTCAAGCCTACTCTTAGATGATAACCTCACACAAACTCAGAAGGAATACATCAATAGCATCAGGAACGGCGGCCAAGCTCTCCTATCTATTATCAGCGATATATTAGAATTATCCAAAGCTGAGAAAGAGAAGATATCAATAGAGTGCCAGCCTTTCAGCCTCAAGCACTGCGTCGGGGAAGCCATGGATTTGGTAGCACTTCAGGCTGAGCAGAAGGGTCTGAGCATGGTCTTCTCCATTAGCTACGGCACACCAGATACCATAATTAGTGATCACGACAGGCTTAGACAGATTTTAGTCAATTTGCTATCCAATGCAGTTAAGTTTACAGATAACGGTGATATATCGATATCAGTCTCTTCGAAAGTTATCGAAGGCAACAAGCGGCAGATAACATTTGCAGTCAAGGACGCAGGTATTGGCATGCCCCAGGATAAGATGGAGAGGCTCTTTCAGCCATTTACACAGCTTGAATACGTAATAAGCCGCAAGCGTGATGGCGCTGGACTGGGCCTCGCCATCTGTAAGAAGCATGTCGAGCTCTTGGGCGGTGAGATCTGGGCCAAAAGTGAGGAGGGCATTGGCTCGACTTTCAAATTTACTATTCCTGCAGAGATTATCCCGGGCAAGCAACTGAATTTAAAGGAAAAGAATAGAGCAGCTGCTTATGAGAGCCTTTCAGGCCAGAAGCCTCTGTCAATCCTCGTTGCCGATGATATCCCTTCAAATCAAAAGGTGCTTGTTGAAATGCTTAAAGGCCTGGGCTATAGGGCGGATGCTGTAGCAGACGGCATCGAAGTACTCCAAGCTCTTCAAATCCGGCCTTACGACTTGATCCTCATGGATATCAGAATGCCACAGATGGATGGGCTTACCGCCACCAAGGAGATACGCAAGCTCTGGCCCGAAAATGGACCGAAGGTTGTAGCTATAACCGCATTTGCTATGGAAGGCGATAAAGAGAAGTTTTTAGAAGCCGGCATGGATGGTTATATTGCAAAGCCTGTGAAAGTTGACGATCTTGTTACGCTGCTATGTAGTATTAACTCCTCCTAAGCCTAAGATAAAGAATACGAATTAATTCATTTAAAGAATTAAATAAAAAATTTTGCTTTTCAGTTAGCTCTTTGATTTAGAGGATTTTCCTGTTAGTTCATCTTTAAAAGTCTTGATAATTTCCCTTGCACAAACCTTGCAAACTCCTTTTTTACCAACTTCCTTCTCTGCAGGCTTGCCGCAAAATGTACATATAGCCATAATAATCACCCATTTATACCTTGACCGGTTTTTATTACACTCTCTAACTTACCATTTTCCTGAAGACACGTGGTTCAGATTGTCCAGAACCTTGACCGCAGCTTCCTGTCCGAGTTTATACTTCTGGAGGATGGTCAGAATTCTCAACAATTCGGTGTTATCATCTGTTCCAGTAAGCTGGGCAGCATAAGCTCCTGCGCCCTCATAGCCTTTTTCAATTAGGGATTTCTTAGCACCTTCTATTACAGACGCAGTCATACAGGTGTTAACCTGGCCGATGGCCTTAATGGCCCCGTCCAGATTCTCCAATTCCATATCCGTCAACAATTTATCCACCCCTTATCTTTACAAAGTTGCATTGAACTGGTTATAACTAATTACGCCTTAATATCGTCCCGGTATTGCTTATGCACCCAACTTAGATGATGGCATAGCTCCTGACTCGCTCATGGCTAAATCGATCGGATAAACAGACCACCTCCAGACGGCGAAATGTATATTTGGTCAGATTGTAGCACCATCGAGAGGCTGGGCGGCAAGCTTATTTGCCCTATGCCCTTATCATTGATCTTATATTTCACAAGGAAAGCGCCTGATATATCGTCATAGAGCTCTTCAGCCTCGATTGCCTCCTGCTTTGGAGCTTTAGCGCTTTGCTCTTGTCCCTTGGTAGGGCTCTTTCTTCTCTTTGAATTATCATTAGATCTCATTATTCAATCCTCCCGCTTAGCTTTGGAACGCCGCAAGATAGAACAATACTTAGAGAGGTGGGAACCACGGAGACATTCAGTTATTGACCTATCTCACCAAGCCATAGTACATTTGCTACATATATGCATTTTATGACACATGCTGCGAATTATAGCACGAATTGAGAAATATAGTACAAAATAAGAAATATAGCACAAACCGAGAAGTAAAATACCAATGAGGCTATGAATTGCGAAGAGTACTAAATATCATTATCATGAAATATTAAACGTTGTCATCAGAAAGTTTCATAACGGAAAAGAAGGCTTCAAAGGCTCTAAAGAAAGTTCATAGACCATTCTAGGATCGCTGATACTTGCTTAGTATCCCTGCCAGGTTATCTATAGCAACCGGCTTTGCGATATAATCATCCATGCCAGCTCCCAGGCACCGCTCCTTGTCTCCAGCCATGGCATAAGCTGTGATCGCTACTATCTTTGGCCCATTATTAGGCCAGAGCTTGCGTATTTCGTGGGTAGCCTTGATACCATCCATCTGTGGCATCTTGATATCCATGAGGATTAAGTCATAAGGCTCGATTTCGAGGGCTTGGAGGACCTCTGTGCCATCAGCCACGGCATCAGCCCTGTACCCCATCTTTCTGAGCATCTCTAAGAGGACTTTTTGGTTGTAAGGATCATCCTCAGCCACAAGGATGCGTAAAGGATATCGCTCGGCTAAATTTTCATTTGGCTTGTTGGAATTCTCACGTTTAGAGGATATACCTGAGACCGCTTTGGTCTCGATTGTGAAGTAAAAGGTTGAGCCAGTGCCTACCTCACTCTCTGCCCAGATGGTTCCACCCATGAGCTCTACAAGGCGCTTGCTTATGGGTAATCCTAAACCAGCACCTCCGTTTGTGCCGCTAATATCCATCTCCGCCTGGTTAAAAGGCTGGAAGATGTGAGCCATTTTGTCCATAGGTATACCTATACCGGTATCTTTGATGGCGAAAGAGATTTGGCATTTGTTATCTCCGAGAGCTTTAGAAGAGACAGATACATCGATCTCTCCAGCATCCGTGAACTTAACCGCATTGGAAAGCAAATTAACCAAAACCTGTCTAAGCCTTCCGTGATCCCCAACGATTGTATCCGGTGTGCCGTACTTGATAGCGAAGACCATGTTCAAGCCTTTTTTATCGGCTTGAGCAGATACGATTTCCAATGACTCCTCGATGCAGCCTCGAAGGCTGAACGGCTGATGCTCCAATGCCACTCCATCTTTATCGGTCTTGGAGAGATCAAAGATATCGTTGATAAGGACCATCATGGCCTCGCCGCTTTTCCTTATGGTCTCAATGTAATCCTTCTGCTCAGGGGTGATGTCCTCTTCCAAAAGGAGGCTGGTCATGCCCATAATTGTATTCATGGGCGTACGAACTTCATAACTCACATCTGCAACGAACTTTTTATATGTGGTCATAAGTTCGATGATGTTCTGTTCATTATTTACAAAATAGTTTTTCTCTCTGCCAGATTTCCGGTGAAGCAATATCTCCTGATCCTCTAGTATGTTAATGTATTTTGAGGCAGAAGAGTTACCCATTGATAACTTATCCGCTATTTGGGAAGATGTTAACCCAGGAGTCTCTAATAAAGCGAGAATGATGTCTCGGTAGTGTTTCTGTTGCAGCATAGGTACCAGCATCTTCTCATGAGGCTTTAGCTTATCTGGGAGGAAATATACTTTCAAATTGTTTTGCTTTTGGCAACTAATCTCTCCTTTCTTTTCCAGGTATTCGAGGTGATACCTCAAAGTACTCAAGCTTATATCAAGATCCCTTGCAATTTTCCTTAAATGGGAGCCAGGATTATCCGATATATAACTGAGAATAAATTTTCGATTCTCTACCTGGATCTCCTTTGGCATATAATTCAGTGCCTTCTAGCTCTAAGAATATACGCTTTTCCTATTACTCATCTGGCGAGAATGAGTCCAATGCATGAGAGTCAAACGACTGCTGCGTACCCACTTCAAGCCGCGAGTCGTTCATTTAAAAATAAATATGTATTTAATATATATCAATTCATTCACGTTTGGCATCTGAGCTTATATACAAAATCGGAAGATATATCTTAAGAGGCACATACGTTTTACAATGATGTGGAGATGGCAACTTTATGGATGATATCAAGTTTCCCGACCTCCCGGAGAGGATCTCAGGTCTGAGGGAGCTGGCCTACAACCTCTGGTGGGCTTGGAATCCGGAGGGGAGGAATATTTTCAGGCTTCTTAACCGTACTGGGTGGTATCTGAGCAATAGCAATCCAGTTAAAATGCTCAACCGGATAGAAAAGGATGCTCTTGATGCCGCCTCAAACGATCCGCACTTCTTGAGACACTATGATGCGGTCATGGCGAGGTTCGAGAGCTACATGGATGTATCCAGCGGCTGGTTCTGTGCAAACATTGCAGATCCAGGCAGATATGCCATAGCCTACTTTTCCGCTGAATATGGACTACACCATGCTCTTCCATTTTATGCCGGAGGACTAGGCTTTTTGGCTGGAGACTTTCTTAAGGAATGCAGCGATCTGGGCATTCCGACAACAGGTGTCGGCTTCATGTATCCTCAGGGATATCTTCGGCAGGAGTTATCTCCCGACGGGTGGCAGGTTGGAGCATGTGAGATCCTGGACCGGGAGAATGCGCCTATTAGAAGGGTTCTGGATGAGAAAGGTGAGCCCCTCTCCGTAAAGGTGCCAATCATAGATCCTCCCATATATCTTGAGGTATGGAAGGTCCAGGTGGGAAAGACCAACCTTTACCTGATTGATACATCCAGCGAGGCTAATGATCCCTGGAATAGATGCATATCCGATCGCCTATACACTGGAGACCCTGAGCAAAGACTCCGACAGGAGATCGTCTTAGGCATTGGCGGCATAAGAGTCCTGAAGGCTTTGGGATTGCATTATTCAATACTTCACCTAAACGAGGGCCATCCAGCCTTTGCCGTTCTTGAGCGCATCAGGGAGATGGTCGAATCAGGAGAGAGCTACCGCGATGCCTTCGAAGCTGTCAAGGCTACTACTGTCTTTACAACCCATACTCCCGTGCCTGCGGGCCATGATGTCTTCGCGTTCCAACTCATGGATAAGTACTTTGGGCCATACCTCCCTGCGCTTGAGATGAGCCGTGATGCCTTTTTCGAGCTTGGTATCAATCCTGCGAGCCCAAGCGGATTCAACATGACAGTTTTCGCCCTTAGATCGGCAGCTTATCGCAATGCTGTGAGCCGCAAGCACCAGGAGGTAACACGCAAGATGTGGCATCGGCTCTGGCCAGATCTCCCCGAGAACGAGGTGCCCATAGATTATGTCACCAATGGCGTGCATGTTCCCACGTGGATCGATAAAAGGCTTGGAGAGGTTATATTCAGCAGATATCTAGGCAGGAACTGGCTCGAGGAGCACGATAAACCCCGAATCTGGGAGCTGATAGACGAGATTCCCGACGAAGTTATCTGGAGCCACCACTTGGCTATGAAGGATATCCTCATAACTAGGATCAGGGAAAGAGCGAGGCAGAAGTGGATGGATTCGGGAACGGCAGATCCGCGACTTGTCATGGCATCAGGAGTTCTGCTTGATGCTCCTGTTTTGACTCTGGGATTTGCACGCAGATTTGCCTCGTATAAGAGGCCGGCCTTGCTTTTGCAGGATATGGAGAGGCTGAAGAGAATAGTGAATGATCCCTGGAGGCCCGTTCAAATAATCTTCGCAGGAAAGGCGCATCAGGATGACCAGCAGAGCAAGCAGCTGCTTCAGCAGGTATTCAATGCGGCAAAGGACCAGACCTTCGGAGGGCGAATAGCCTTTGTTGAGGACTATGATGAGCTCTTGGCCCAGTATCTCGTGCATGGCGTGGATATCTGGGTAAATAACCCGCTTCCGCCAATGGAGGCGTCAGGAACGAGCGGGATGAAGGCTGCGATAAACGGCGTTCCTCAGCTATCCATCCTTGATGGCTGGTGGATCGAGGGCTATGATGGAAAGAACGGCTGGGCGTTTCAGGGGGCAGAAGGTCCTGACAGAGATGCAAAAGATGCAGCTGCGATCTACGATATCCTGGAGAAGAAGGCTGTTCCCATCTACTATGATGCAGACGATGAGGGTGTGCCGCATCTCTGGGTAGAGATAATGAAGGAGGCCATGAAGATGGGAGGGCCAAACTTCAGCGCCCGCAGGATGGCGAAGGAATATACAGAGAAGTTCTATCGTAAGGCAATAGACGCATCGATGAGGTCAGCATACCGGAAAGAGGAAGGGGGCGCTGAGGCGGACCTGTTCAATAGGATCTGAAGCGAGATAGATCCCCTTAACAATAATCATATGGTAAGCTCTGGGAAATACCTGCTCTATAAAGACGAATCCTAAAAAAATATGCGTTGACACTTCTCCCAAAAAATTTAAATTGTTTGATCACAACGTATACCACAAAATGAGCCACAGCATTATGGGGGTATGTATTTCGCTAGTATAGAGCTTAACGGAAGGATAGATAGCGGCAGCCCTCCGAATGTATTGCTCGCTGAGGATGATCCGGCAAATCAGAGGGTGACTCTGATAATGCTCAAGCGCTTGGGCTATAATGCGGATGCCGTAAATAATGGCTTGCAGGTGCTGAATGCCTTTGAAAAGCGGATGTATGACCTTGTTCTGATGGATATTGTCATGCCGAAGATGGATGGCTTTGCGGCAACTAAGGAGATTCGTAAACGCTATCCTTCTTCGAAGCGGCCCATAATCATTGCACTTACTGCGTATGTCATTCCAGATGGCAAGGAGAGATGCATTGAAGCAGGCATGGATGGTTATATAGCCAAGCCCGTGAGGATGAGTGAACTGGCGGATACGCTTAGCAAGTGTCCTGTACTTGTCAGAAATCAAACGGCGTCAGGGCGCCCCGCAGCAGGGCTACAGGGTGCGCGAGGTGCCGACGCATAGAGACTTAAACAAGTTAACTTTTCACATTAAAAATACACTGATATTTTATCCCAGGCATTTTTTCGACCAAAGAAATTTTGAAATAATCATCTTGTCTTTGGCAGATATGCAGACGATCTACAAGCCTATTAGCTTGTTTGTCTTCGGCCTTCAACAGCTTAGTTTAGCTCGCTATCAGCGCTACCCTTCCTGCGCCATCCTCTCGTAAATCTTCTCAACAACAGGCATCGGCGACACAGAATTCATGTTTAATCCCAGCTCATCAGGACCGAGACCAAGGGCAATGCCCACGAGCTGAGTTACATAAAGCACAGGAATCCCGATCTTCTCCCCATGTCTGATCTCCAGAGCCTTCTGCTTGGCGTCAAGCATTAGGTGGCACAGCGGGCACAATGTAACAATCACCTCAGCCCCCGCCAGCTTCGCCTCCTTTAAGATCTTATAGGCTATATCCTCAGCAGCCTCGCTTCTAGGCATGAATATAGGGCCTCCGCAGCAGAACGTTTTCAGCCTGAAGTCCAGCGGCTCTGCTCCAAGCAGCTTTATGAGTTTTTCAAGAATAGTCGGGAACTCAGGACTCTCGACGCCTTTCGGCCTGGTCATCAAACAGCCATAATAGGGCGCTACCTTTAGGTCCTTCAGCGGCACTGCTATTACGTCACTATTTTTTTGCAGGACTTCCAGGATCACATCGAGGGCATGCCTTACCTCTGCGCCAGTATATTTTTCCGTGAGAACTGCATTTACCTTTGCCCTTACCTGTGGGTCCTCCATCCTCTGTACTGCGCTTCTAAGATTGCTATAGCAGATGGCGCAAGCAGTCATTATTGGCAGATCCGTCTGGGCAAGGTTGCGGGCAGCGAGACCTGTCGCCACAAGCTCACTCGGTACATGTGTTGCGCCGCAGCAGTTCCAGTCATCGAGCTCCTGTAGCGCTACTCCCAATGCATTGCAGACAGCCCTCGTCGAGAGATCCATCTCCTTTCCCGTCGACTTAGAGACGCAGCCCGGATAGTAGGCGAGCTTCATCTGCTCGGGCTCAGTCATTTGCTCAGCTCCTCGATGATTCTTTTTACCTCTTCGGGCCTCATGACCTTCTCCTTCTCAAGGCTTATCTTTCCCTTTGAAGCCATCTCAAGCCCCATCTCCATTGCCTGGACCGCTGCTTTGGGCTCAATAAGAATATATTCTCCTGTAAGCGGAAGCTCTGATATCCGCCCACATTCCTTTATCTGGCGCTGGAACGCCTCATCGTAAGCTTGGTCCCGGCCTTTGATGCCTCCTTTTTCAGCAATTTCCTTCAGCGCACCAACAACGGCCTTAGGCCTGATTCCTCTTGGGCAGCGCACAGTGCAGAGCTGGCAGGATGTGCACAGCCATATGCTATTGCTGCTAAGAGCCTCATCCTTCTCACCCTCAAGAACAAGCTTCATCAGCCTGCGAATGCTCGGCTTCATGAGATGCGCTGTCGGACAGCTTGCTGAGCATGTTCCACATTGTATGCAGGTCAGCACCTCTGGCCCTGCCAGCCTTATAACCTCCCGCTTGAACTCCTTATCCGCCATCTCACTTCGCCCCCACTGCGGCCTCCTTCAAGCCTTTCTTCCTCGAACTTTCTTCCTTCGAGCCTTCCATCTCCGTGCCTTTCCTCCCCGTGCCTTTCTTCATCGAGACTTCCTTCTTCAGCCGCTGCACAATCTTGGCACTCGCTTCCTCTGGATTTTCGTGCTCCATGATCTGCCGTACCTTTGGCTTTTCCAATATCGGCTCAAGGGAAGAGATGGCCTCGTCCACAAGTTTTAGAAGCTCGGGATCTATCTTCGGCTTTTCAGGCTTGGGCAGCGGCGGCCTCTCAATTTCAGGAGGTGCCACAGCCATGCTCACATCGGGCCGCTGCCGCTCGCCTGTGATGATGGATGATATCGCCTCCCTCCATTCAGCTGCCCAGGGAGTTTCTGCAATCGCTGTGTGGATGACTTTAGATCTGCTAACATCAATTGCATCGACAGGGCAGGCCTTTGCACAGGCTCCGCATAGGATGCACTGCTCTTTTACAGGCGCTGCCTTTCCGCGGCTATCTACATACCAGCACTTTGCAGGACAGACATTGAAACATGCCTGGCAGCCCTGTGGATCGCATTTTATCAGGCGCTTCTCAACCATTTTGATCTCGCCCTCGAAGGGTTTCTTCACATCCATCGCTTTGTATGGGCAGACCAAGGCACAGCGTCCACAGCCTATGCACAAATCTTTATCAATCTCTATCTTGCCCTCGAACTTCAGCTCTTCATCCAGGGGCTTTCCCTCGACCTTGATGGCCTCCTCAGGACAGAGTGACGCGCAAAGGCCGCAATAATCGCACAGCTCCTCGTCAACGAGCAATTGATCGTAAGGAACAAGCTCCCTCGGCTCCTTTTCCCTTTCCTTCTCGCCCTTCTCTAAAAGCAAAAAAGCCTTGCAGAACCTGGCACATCTGCCGCAGAGATTGCACTTTTCCCTGTCGATTTCTATCTTGCCCTCGATATCTTTCCTGAGTGGGCCGAAGTCATCTCTCGTTTTATTAAATGTAACTTTTATCGCTTTCGTTGGGCAGACCGGCTCACAGAGTATGCAGGGCAGGCACTTCTCGTTCGGCACAGCTTCCTCTACCAGCTTCGGATATTGCTCGAGCTCACTGAAACTCTTAGTTTTGTCTGCCATCGTTGTCAATCGCTTCCTGTAGCTGTTACTTCCTGCGGCTTCTCCTCGATGGTCATTCTAAAAGCATGCAGTGGGCAGAAGTTCGCACACATCCCGCAAAAGACGCATGAATCCAGATCTATCAACACCGGAGGCGCATCCATGCCTTTGGCGATCTCCTTCAGAGGCCCTTCTGAGAGTGCTTTCTTGGGACAGAGATCTATACATATGGAGCAGCCTGCACATCTTTTGTAATCGTAATCCAATTTCTTTTCTGATTCCTTTGTCTTCTGCTTGCAGCGGATAACTGAGCCTTCGACCTCCATATCCTTCTCTATATCCATCACTCTTGCGGCGCCTCCTTGCCTTTCAGCTCAGTTCCAACCGGCCCCATTGCCCTCAGCTCGTCTACGAACTGCTTGAGTTGGCGAGCGAAGATCTCGCCTTCACTCGCAGCACACCAGATTATCTTCACGCGTCCAGGATTAATGCCTATCTTTTCTAGAACGCCGCGGAGCACATTCACCCTCTGAAGTGCCTGGTAATTGCCCTTCTGGTAATGGCACTCTCCAAGACGGCAGCCTGCGACAAGTACTCCATCCGCACCCCGCTTCAATGCCTCAAGAATGAAGCTCGGATCAACCCGGCCTGCGCACATGACGCGGATATTTCGTGCGTTCGTAGGATATTGTATTCTTGAGGTGCCTGCCAGATCAGCCGCACCATAACTGCACCAGTTGCACAAGAACGCAACGATTAGTGGAAATTCGCTTTTATCCTCAGTTGCGGCCCGAACTTGGGCTAGAATCTGCTCATCAGAAAAGAGCCGCATATCTATAGCATTCACTGGGCAAGCCGCAGCACAGGAGCCGCATCCTTTGCAGGATGCCTCGTCAACATATGCAGGGCTTTTCACAGATATCGCTCTCTTAGGACAGATATCGACACATAGCTTGCACTTTGTGCATAAGTCCTGATTTACGTATGCTGAGGTCGGCTCAAGCTGAAGCTCGCCCTTCTGCAGAAGCTTGATAGCCTTTGCAGCTGCGGCGCTGCCCTGGGCAATCGATGCCTGTATATCCTTTGGGCCTGATGCACAGCCTGCGATGAAGACTCCATCGATATGAGCCTCGACAGGCCTCATCTTTGGGTGTGCAATCTCGAAGAATCTGTCAGGTCTTCGAGACAGTCCGAGAAGATTGCCAAGAACGCTCGCATTCTGGTCCGGTTCGAGGCCTATAGAGAGAACGGCCATATCGTACCTTATTCTCTTGATTTCACCAGTGTTTGTATCTTCGTAGATCACGTAGATATCGCCGTTTTCCTGGTCTATCCTGGAGACTCTCGCACGCACAAAGTTAATCCCCAGCTTCTGCGCGCGAATATAAAATTCCTCATAGCCTTCACCGCAGGCCCTGAGATCCATATAATAAATAGTAATATCTGTATTAGGATATTTTTCCTTTACAAGCTGAGCGTTCTTAAGAGACGCCATACAGCAGATGCGGGAGCAGTAAACATTGCCAACTGTCGCATCCCTTGAGCCCACACACTGAAGGAATGCTATTGACTCAGCTATCTTTCCCGTTGATGGCCTGACAACCTCGCCTTTCGTCGGGCCCGATGCGTTTAACATCCTCTCAAGCTGAAGCGTAGTTATAACATCCCTGTACCTGCCGTAGCCGTACTCCTCCTTGCGAGCCGCATCGAAGGGCTGCCACCCTGTGGATACAATTATCGCGCCAACATTGATCTTGAACTCCTGCGGCTCCTGCTCGAACTTGACGGCCTTTGCGGGACATGCCTCGACGCAGAGGGCGCAGCCGATGCATGCCGTTGGATCTACACATGCAACGAGGGGAACTGCCTGAGGGTATGGAACATAAATCGCTTTTCTCTTGCCTATGCCGAAATCATACTCGCTTGGAACTTCTACTGGACATACTCCAGCGCATTCATTTATGCAGCCCTTGCAGAGCTTCTCATCGACGAACCTGGCTCGCCTCGTGCCCGTCACAGTAAAGTTGCCGACACTGCCCTCGATATTGAGAATCTCTGCATAGGTGATAAGGGTAATATTGGGATGATTGAAGACCTCAGACATCTTCGGCGCAAGGACGCAAATAGAGCAATCGTTTGTGGGAAATACATCCGTTAACAACGCCATGTATCCGCCAATTGTTGGCCTGCGCTCGACGAGATAAACATGAAGTCCGGCATCTGCAATATCCAAAGCTGCAGCGATTCCGGCCACTCCTCCGCCGATCACAAGAACATCCTTGCTGACTGGGATGCTTTCGGTCTCAAGAGGCTTGAGGAGCGCGGCCTTTGCCACAGCCATGCGAATTAGATCCTTTGCCTTCTGCGTCGCCTGAGCAGGCTGGTCCATGTGAACCCATGAACATTGCTCTCTGATGTTAGCCATCTCAAGCATATAGGGGTTCAATCCCGCCTTGGCGATAGCCCTTCTGAATGTGGGCTCATGTAGCCTCGGAGAACATGCTGCCACAACAATGCGGTCAAGCTTGTATTCGGAAATGTCCTTCTGAATCTGCTCCTGGCCGATATCAGAGCATGAAAACGGGATGTCCCTGGCCACAACTACGTCTGGCAGCTTCTCAGCAAAGCTTCTCAGCTCAACAACGTTCAGGACGCCTGCGATATTTAGGCCGCAGTGACAGATATAGACACCAATGGGCATAGGACTCCAATTTATTAGACGAGCTTATTAACTTAAACTTATGCACTTTTGATTTATCGTACTTTATTTTGACCGGTATAGACATAATTCTTAATTATATTAGCAATTCTTATATGCGACATGCTAATCTGCTTATCCGATATTACTAACCAATAGTTAGTGATCATAATATTTAAACATCTCGGATGATTGCCTACTGATAATTGGATGCAACGATAGCATGTAACCCGCAAGGCGCTTATATATTATGACAGACATAATCTTAAATCATTGAATATAGTTCAACCATGGATGATTTAAATGGCCGCTACCGTCATCGACGATCCCGAGTTTAGGAACAAATCTTTTGTATTTGAGGACAGGGATGATGCCGGGGTGCATCTCGCCAAAATGCTTGAGCAGTTCCGCGGAAAAAATGCAATAGTTCTGGCAATACCATCAGGAGGCGTGCCTGTAGGACTGGCTGCATCCTCATATTTAGATCTTCCATTCGATCTTCTAATAATAAGAAAGATACCAATACCCGGCAACACAGAGGCAGGCTTTGGGGCCATAAGCCTTGAGGGCGATATGCTCCTGAACGATTCAATGGTCAAAATGCTTAGGCTATCAGATGAGGAGATCGAGGAGCTTGCAGAGCCAGTTAAGGCGGAGCTTGAAGCAAGGAACAATATCTTCCGGCGGGGCAGACCAATGCCGGATCTCGAAGGCAAGATAGCAATATTGGTGGATGATGGCCTCGCATCGGGCTATACAATGATGGCTGCGGCCCAGCTGGTTCGGAGGCGAAAGCCTGCAATGATCGTGGTAGCGGTTCCGACAGCCTCTCTTAATACAATAGAAATGCTCTCGAATTATGTCGACATGATAGTCTGCCTAAACATCAGGTCGGGATATAGCTTTGCAGTGGCAGATGCCTACAGAAATTGGTACGACCTCTCTCGTGAGGAGGTTGTATGCATGCTGAGGAAGCACGATGCAAAAAGCAAATAAATGCATCCAATTCTTGCCTGTTCAAGGACGATTAATCCTTTTCAGAGCTAGTTCCAGATCCTTCATACGTATGGGCTTGGTAATACAATCATCCATACCTGCTTTTAGGCACATCTCCATAATACCAGGAACAACGTAGGCAGTAATTGCTATTATTTTTAGCTTCTCTTGCCCGAGCTTACGCATTTCTCTGGAAGCTTCGAGACCATCCATCTCCGGCATTACAATATCCATAAGCACCAGGTCGTAATGGCTATTGCGAACGGCCTCTATAGCCTCAAGCCCACTCGAGACTACGTCAGCCTTGTAGCCCAGGCGCTCGAGCATTATCTTTGCTACTCTTCTGTTAGAGGCATTATCTTCAACGACCAAAATGTGCACATTGTTGATGCTATCTCTGGCCATCAGCTCCCACCCCTTAGAATCTGTAAGCCTCAACTTATATAACCTTTTCTCAAAAATTATAATATCAAAATATCTATTAGCTATGCTTGGCACTATTTACATGTATATGTTAAGTAAGATATATAGACTAATAACAATACGTAAGGGCAAAGCACGTTGGTTTTACACTTATCCCTAGACCTTACTCTAAGAGAGACCTCCAGAAAACCATGCCTATAGAAAACAACGCTGAAGGCACCACTGCTCTGGGATTATCTTAAGTCTATTATTCTGCCGGGCACAATATGGATAGCGCTACTAATGAGGCAATCCTTGTCTGCAGGCCCTGCATCAGGAGAAAGCTATGGGCCATCCCGTATCGTCTGGTATTTCTTCAGCACCTCTGCCAGATCCCCAATTCTAATAGGCTTTGTAATACAATCATCCATGCCTGCTTCCAGGCACATCTCTCTGATACCAGGAACAACGTAGGCTGTAATTGCTATTATTTTTAGCCCATTTTGGCCAATCTTGCGTATTTCCCTAGTGGCTTCCAGGCCATCTATTTCAGGCATGACTACATCCATAAGCACCAGATCATAATGGCTATTGCTAACGGCCTGGATTGCCTCAAATCCGCTTGAGACTGCATCGTATTTGTAGCCCAGGCGAGCCAGCATAAGCATAGTTACTTTCCGATTTGATTCATTATCATCGGCAAGCAAAATGCGCATATGGCTAATCGCCATTCACCAAAAACCCCCTTATCTACAAGCAACTACTTATATAAATTCTATTTCAAACATATGGATTAAAAATAAACTGTGGATTGATATCTAATAGGATTTTTTATAATACATAAATAAAGCCGGAAGTCTTGGGAAATCACGTCCACTAGAGGTCTACCCGGCACATGGGCCCAACTCAAAAGAAAGTTTACAGGCTATTCTTTGACGGCTGATATCTGCTCAGCAACTCTGCCAGCTCATCTATCGCAACCGGCTTTGCGATGTAATCATCCATGCCAGCCTCGATGCATCTTTCTCTATCTCCTTCGAGGGCGTGCGCTGTGAGAGCAATTATCCTCGGACCATTGTCAGGCCAAAGCTTTCGTATTTTCTTTGCGGCCTCCAGGCCGTCGGTATCGGGCATCTGTACATCCATTAATATGAGATCATAGTGCTGGCCATGTAAAGATTCTATTGCCTCCCTGCCGCTCGCTACCGCATCTGCTGTGTATCCCAGCTTCTTGAGCATGCGCAAAGTCACAGCTCGATTCATCTGGTTATCCTCAGCCAGTAGAACTCGGCATTTCCCCATAGGGCCTTTCTTCAGTACATTAGTCTGCGAAGCCTGCCCGGAATTATCAGAGGCATTATCATCAAGCTCTTCAGCGATTATGGTGAAATGGAATGTAGAACCCTTGCCTGCCTCGGATTCCACCCAGATTTTGCCTCCCATTAACTCAACGAGCTGTCTTGATATGGCCAATCCGAGCCCGGTGCCTCCATACTTGCGAGTATTCGACATATCCACCTGGCTGAAAGGCTGGAAAAGCTTCGAAATATCATTCTCTGATATGCCGATGCCTGTATCTTTGATAGAGAAAAGGATCTCTTGCCTGCCGTTCTCAAGATTGCCGTCTGACACTGAAACATCGATCCTGCCTTTATCAGTAAATTTTATGGCATTATCCAAGAGGTTCAATAGAACCTGTCGTAGCCTCAGCTGATCGCTTATGATAGTCTCAAGAATATTTTTATCTATGGAGCAAGCGATATCCAGGCCCTTCGCTTTGGCCTTGGAAGATAGCAGGTTCACAGCATCATTGACGCATCCTCTCAGATTGAAGGTCTTCTTTTCCAGAACTACCTTTCCGCTCTCTATCTTGGTGAAGTTCAGGATATCGTTTATAACTACCAGAAGAGATTCGCTGCTGCTTCTAATAATATCGACAGACTCACGCTGCTCGTAGCTCAAGTTCTCCATGGCCAGCAGGCCTGCCATCCCCAGGATACCATTCAAAGGAGTGCGAAGCTCATGGCTCATGACAGCTAGAAACTCGGATTTGGCACGCAAGGCTGCTTCTGCAGCCTCCTTGGCCTTCCTCAGCTCATCCTCTGCCTTGAGCCTTGCGATAACCCTTCCTATAGAAGCAGCTATGGCCCCCAGGGTTGTGCGGGCTTCAAAGGGAATTTCATCATACGTTCGGGAGGCAAGGTTGAGATCAGCAATCACTCGACCTTTATACTTCACAGGAAGGATTGCTGTAGATCTCAAGCCCTCCTTCGGAATATCCTTAAATGGCTGTTTACAGATAGTATTGAAATCCTTGTAGATCTCTTCGCCAAACGCAACAATAAGAGCTCGTATTGAACCTGCATCGTAGTGGGAGCAGCCCTGGATGAACTCATCTGAAAGGCCTTTGCGTAGCATCAGATCTACACTTTCATCATCATTCACAGAATAAATGGCTCCGCCATCAATGCTTTCTACCTTTAGGGCGGTATCCATTATCAAGTTCAGGGCTTCATTCAGGTCTCTGGCAGAGCTCAAGGCAACAGCCAGATCATATTGGAGCTTCAATAATCCCTCTGCCTTCTTGAGCTCTTCGATGTTAGACTCAAGCTCCTGATTCATCCAAACTAGCTCAGCTGTCCTCTCCTGAACCCTCCGCTCTAGCTCATCTTTGGACCTGAGAAGCTCCTCTTCCATACGCTTGCGTTCAGTAATGTCATGGGCGACTACTACTGCCCCTACCGGCTTTCCATCTTCATAAGTAAACGAAATATTTAGGAGACCATAGACTATGCGCCCATCTTTTGCCTTACCTGTGTATTCTATCGAATCGGATGGTCTATCCCCTGCAAGATGCTTCTCTATCCTGTCCTGAAAGATCTTTTTGCTTTCGCCTTCCAAGAGATCAAGAGGGCTCATTGCTAGAAGCTCCTCTTGGGTATAGCCTAGTACCGAGCACATCACATCATTGACGCTTACAAACTTGGGGCCTCTAAAATCGACCTCGTAGATCATGCTGGGCGCATATTTTATAAGTAATCGGGATTTTTCCTCCGATTTTTTGAGTTCCTCTCCCAGACGCTTACGCTCAGTAGTATCACGGACTATTACGAGATCTGCAGTCATCCCGCAAAAGGTAATTACATCCCCGCGTACCTCAACATATACTTTGCTTCCATCTTTCCGCATGAGCGTTGTTTCATATACTGATGCAACGCTTTCACCTCTCATGCGCCGGGTATACTGATCCATCACCTTAGAACGTTCATCAGAATGTATATAATTTAGAAAAGATGTATCGATGATCTCCTCAAAAGTTCCACCCCATAGTTTCACTAAATATGGGTTTGCATATTTCACTATACCATTCTGAATAATTGTAATTCCGTCATTGGCTGTCTCAATAATAGCACGATACTTCTCCTTGCTTTCCCGCAGGGCCTCTTCTGCCAGCTTGCGTTCGGTGATATCTGTTAGCATTCCCAGAGAACCTGCAAACTTGCCCTCTTTATCAAGTAGCGATGATGTGTTCACCATCACCCAGAGCGTTGAGCCGTCTTTACGAATCAGTTTGAACTCAAAACTATCCTTTGCGCCCGACTGTCTCCGTTGTTCGCGCTTTGATAATGCCAGAGCAATGTATTCCTTATCATAAAAATCAACTGAGTTCCTGCCGATCAATTCCTCCGGGGTATATCCAAGCATTTCAGCAAACCTATTATTAACATAGGTTATTCGAGATTCTGTATCGACCATGATTATGCCCTCATTGGCGGTCTCAACGATAGTGCGATACTTTTCCTCGTTCTGGCGCAATGCATCGTTCTGCTGGCACAGCTCGTCCTTAGTTACTGACAGCTCCCCAAGGCTGGCTTGCAAACTCTCCAAGGCTTTAGATAAAATTTCGGGTGCATTTGCTGAATTGCTCATGCACATTGCATGGAGTTCCTCTAAGAGTTGGGAAAGCTCGATTACCCTTTGGGAAAGGTTTTCGGCTGTCATTTCTACCCCCAGCTTTAATTACAATGAATAACCATGTTTTATTATTATCTATAAGTTACCCTTCAACTACAGCAAGTTAGAATATTATTACAGGCTCATAGGCAGCATCCTAATATCAAGGATTGCCATGGGACGGCTGGCATTTCTTCGGCTTGATAGAGCCTGATAGACATCCTGTTTCGTATGAAGAACGACATATTACCAACTATGCTGTTGTTAGCACTTTTATCCTGGGCTGTAATAAATAACTTTTTGAAGCCTGATGGTATTAATATGGGCAATGATCACGAGGATATATATTTCTCACAGCGAGCGTGATGAAGGAATGGCGCTTGAGCTTTCACAGGCCCTCTGGAGAGTTGGCTTGGAGAGCTATGTAAACATGAATAACATCTGCCCGGGAATATCTCATGCAGAGCGCGCCTCCTTCGGCATACGTAACTCTGAATGTCTTGTTCCACTGCTAACCGAAGATGGCTGCAGATCCACGACAATCAACCAGGAGATCGGCTTTGCTAAGGGGATAGATCTCTTGATCATTCCGCTGCTGGAGAAGAACACAAAGTTACCATTTTTAATAGAACACTTAAGGCCTATAAGCTTCAACCCTAGCGATTATAAGGATGCGATCGGTCTTCTGATAAAGACTATAAGAGACCTGAGCACGCTCGAATGGTTGAAGGTCTCCTGTCCCAAGTGCTGTGAGGAGATGACGCAGTATCTCACGCCACAGGATGAGGTGGATGATGCTCTGAGAAATGGCTCATACCTTGAAACCATCTGCAGCTATTGCCAAAATAAGATCTCTCTGGACCCGAGGACATTTGAGCCGTTGAGGGAACCGTAATTGAAACGGTTGGATAGGATGGAAACGATTGATAAAAGGCGCAGCTAACAAATTGGATTATTGACTGTCCTAATCGTTCCAGGTTACAAACCTTTTTATATAGGTAATTTCCTTTCAAATTGGACATCTGATGACAGGTCGCAGCGAAAGGGCCCTCCTTATCCCATCCTCCCTAACCATGGAGACGCGGGACATACATATACGCACATTCAAGGTCGGCCTCATCGCAAGGGCAGCCGCAGTTTTCCGCATGAACAGGATCATCATCTATAAGGATCCCGAATTCGATGATTCCAGGTTCATAAGCATGGTGCTGCAGTACATGGATACGCCGCAGTACCTGCGGAAGCTACTCATCCCTAGAAGGGAGGAGCTGAGACATGTTGGAATACTGCCGCCGCTCCGCACACCTCATCATCCCGTTGACTCAAAGACGTCAGCGCTCAAAGTCGGCGAGTACAGAGTCGGAGCAGTCGTCGAAGGCGTCGGATCTGATAAAGGCGTATGGGTGGAAATCGGTGTCGATCGCCCAATTCCCCTCCGGACGAAGAAGAATTATACGGTAGGGCAGCGCCTGAACATCAGGATCTTTTCGCTGAAACCCCTCGCCGCTGAGCCTGTAGATCTGAAGGATATCCCTCAGTACTGGGGGTACGAAACAGAGATAGTGAAGAGCCTAGAGGACTGCCTTAAACCAATGGCGGCCTTAGTGCTGCTCACCTCCAGAAAGGGACCGCTCCTGACTCCGGAGATCCTACAGAAGATCGGTGGAGAAATAGGCCAGAAGCGTGATCTTGCAGTGGTATTCGGCTCCCCCGCACGAGGCGTTGAAGCGTTCTTGAGCAAAGAAGCAATGGATGAGTATTGCATGATTAACACCATTCCGCATCAGGGAACTGAGACAGTTAGGTTAGAGGAGGCAGTCTTCGCTACGTTAGCTCTGCTCAACCTGGTGCGCGTGGAGGACTAAATGGCACATATACACCGACCTAGACGAGGTTCGCTGGCCTTCAGCCCGAGGAAACGGGCGAAGAGCGAGGTCCCCAGGATAAGATGCTGGTCTGAAGGAGATAAATCACGAGTTGCAGGCTTTGCTGGCTACAAGGCCGGCATGACTCACGTCGTGATGGTAGACGACAGACCTAGGAGTCTCACAGAGGGCATGGAAATCAGCGTTCCTGTGACTGTTCTTGAGGTGCCGCCCATGAACATACTGGCGGTACGCGTTTATGAAAATTATAATGGCGGGCTGCGCCCTGCAGGCGAGTCGTGGGCAGAGAATCTGTCCAATGATCTAATACGAGCCATTACGGTGCCCAAAAAGACCCATGGAAGCTCCATTGGTGATCTCCAGGCGCTGGGCGAGGACATCGCCGATGTAAGGGTTCTGGCACACACCAACCCGGCCCTTGTAACAGGAATTCCAAAAAAGATGCCAGAGCTTATGGAGATGCCCATAACCGGCAGAAGCATATCTGAGCGTATTCAGTTCGCAGAGAGTATCCTGGGCCAGCAGGTTCCGATCACTAGTGTCTTCCAAACTGGAGATATGCTGGATGTTACAGCAGTCACAAAGGGAAAGGGTACCCAAGGACCGGTCAGGCGCTGGGGCATTGCAATCGCCAAGAGAAAGCATGCTAGAACAGGAAAGAAGCGCCACGTGGGCAACCTAGGACCCTGGCATCCGGCGCATATAAGCTGGAGAGTTCCACAGCTCGGCCAGATGGGCTACCATCAAAGGACTGAGGTCAATAAGCGTCTGATGGCTATAGGCACAGATGGCATGGAGATTACACCTGCTGGGGGATTCCCTGGATACGGCCTTGTAAGAAACCAATATGTTTTGATAAAGGGAAGCCTGCCGGGGCCTATCAAGAGACTTGTCAGGATGAGAAGCGCAATCAGGCCTGGAGGAAGCTTTGTGAAAGCACCGCAGTTCCTCTATGTGAGCCAAGAGTCTAAACAGGGATTGAGATGAAGGCAAACGTTATTGATTTATCTGGAAATACTGTCGGAGAGGTCGAGCTTCCATCCACCTTTGAGGAGGAGTTCAGGCCTGACCTGATCAAGAGGGCCGTTCTCTCTGCCCAAGCCAACAGGCTCCAGCCGTACGGTCCTCACTTCTATGCCGGAATGAACACCTCAGCTCGATCATGGGGACCGGGACATGGCGTCTCCAGAGTTCCGAGGGTTGTCAATGGAAGAAGGGCTGCAGGTATACCCCAGGCAAAGGGCGGAAGAAGATCGCATGCACCCCAGCCGAACGCGGACAGGTCGGAGAAGATCAACATAAAAGAAAGGCGTAAGGCTATTCGCTCTGCGATAGCAGCAACCGCCTCCAAGGAACTAGTCGCTGCCAGGGGACACAGATTCGAGCGCGAGCTGCCTGTGGTAGCCCAGAATGATATCGAGACTCTCACAAAGACTGCTGATGTCAGAAAATTCCTTGTTGCAGCAGGCCTTTGGAGCGATGTTGAAAGAGCCAAGATCGGCAGGAACATACGAGCAGGCCGCGGAAAGATGAGAGGAAGGAAATACAAGAACAGAAAGAGCTTGCTCATAGTCACAGCCCAGGATCAAGGCATAGGGAAAGCAGCGAGAAACCTTCCTGGCGTAGATTTCGTTACTGTAGAGAAGCTGAATGCAGAGCTGCTCGCTCCTGGAACGAAGGCCGGTAGGCTCACAATCTGGACTGAGGCATCTTTGCAGAGGTTGAATGAAAAGAGCCAGGAGACAAATAAATGATTATTAAAAGTCCTTATATCACTGAGAAGGTCACCGGCATGATCGACTCCGAGAATACGCTCGAGTTTCTTGTGGACATGAGAGCCACAAAGCCGGAGATTAAGAAGGCCCTCGAGGAACTTTATGACATTCAGATCGCCTCTGTCAGGACAATGATCACCTCCCGTGGTGATAAGAAGGCGGTCGTCAAATTGATCAAAGAGGGTAGTGCGAACGAGCTTGCGACCAGGTTAGGATTGCTGTAGGTGGGTTTTATGGGACATCGACTTATATCTCAGAATAGAGGAAAAGGAACGCCCACATACAGGGCACCCTCTCACAGGTACAGAGCAGACATCGTTCACATCAAGGTTGATGAGAAGCAGACCATCAAGGGCATTGTGCTGGATATAATGCGCGACCCTGCCAGGAGCGCGCCCGTAGCCCTCGTCGCTCTGGACAATGACGAGGAGAGGTACATCCTCGTTCCAGAGGGTATGTACATTGGCCAGGAGATCGCATGCGGCATATCAGCTCCAATCGAGCCTGGCAATACTTTGCCTCTTGCTGAGATTCCTGAGGGTGTGCCGATCTGCAACGTCGAGTCGCAGCCTGGACATGGCGGCCAGTTCGCTCGATCATCAGGTGTGTGTGCAATTCTTGTGGCACACGACGCCAGAGCCACAGTTGTTCAGCTCCCTAGCGGAGAAATGAAATGGCTCAACCCCAAATGCCTAGCTACAATAGGCGTTGTATCGGGAGGCGGAAGGCTTGATAAGCCCTTAGTCAAGGCAGGGAAGAGCTTCTTCAAGTTCCAATCCAAGGCCAAGAAGTGGCCCATAGTCAGAGGTGTTGCAATGAACGCCGTAGACCATCCCTTCGGTGGCGGCGGGCGTCAGCACCCCGGCAGGCCAAAGACCTGCAGCAGGAACACGCCCCCAGGGCGAAAGGTAGGATCGATAGCCGCGAGGAGAACCGGCAAGCGCTAGGTGGTAAGTTTGGCTAAGAAATCAGGATCCAAGCTTCCGAAGAGGAAGGAAGAGTTCTTATACAGAGGCCGGAAGGTATCCGACCTCTCAAAGCTGAGCATAGAGGAGCTTGCCGAGTTGCTTCCGGCACGGCAGCGCAGAACGATAAAAAGAGGATTATCCAAGGAACATAAAAAGCTCTTGACTGATACACGGAAGAAGGAGTCAGTCAGAACGCATATCAGGGATATGCTTGTGTTCCCGGAGATGGTTGGAAAAAGCGTTGAGGTACATAACGGCAAGGCATTCGAGAAGGTCGAGATAATTCCTGAGATGATAGGACATTACCTCGGCGAGTTCGCGCTCACAAGAGGCAGAGTCCAGCATGGCGCTGCCGGTGTTGGTGCGACTAGATCGAGCAAGTATGTGCCGCTGAAGTGAGGTGTGAAAGTGGGAAGACTAAACTATTCGCTTACGCCTGCAGGACGCTCTTCAAGGGCAATGGGTATGGAGTTTCACATCTCACCCAAAGCAACTCGTGAGATCTGCAGAAGCCTGAGAGGCATGCGCGTCAAGAACGCAGAGACCTTTCTGGAGGATGTGATCGCCTTGAAGAGGGCCGTTCCATTCAGGCGATATCGGAGAAACGTTGCCCATAGGCACGGTTTAGTGGGAGCCGATGCAGGTCGATATCCGCAGAAGTGTGCCAAAGCAGTGCTCGAGGTTCTCAAGAACGCCATGGCAAACGCAGAATACAAGGGCCTTGAATCAGAGAATCTCAAGATCTACCATGCTGGCGCTTTGAAAGGCAGGACGATCCGAGGATGGATGCCGAGGGCAATGGGACGTGCCACACCCAAGAATACTGAAACAGTATCGGTAGAACTGATCCTGACAGAGGTGAAGAGCTGATGGCCGTCGAGAAGAAGTTCGTGCAGGAGGGAATCACCAAGGCCCTTGTCCACGAGTACCTGGCAGAGGAGCTTGAGAGGGCAGGATATGGTGGCATGGTGATGAACAGAACCCCCATGGGCACGCAAATAACCGTCTATGCAGAGAAGCCGGGAATGGTTATCGGAAAAGGCGGCAAGCTGATCAGAAAGATAACTCGAGACCTTGATCGCAAGTTCCACCTTGATAATCCACAGATAGATGTGCAGGACGTCGGCAAGGGAGACCTGAATGGTCAAGTCGTCGCCAACAGGCTCGCAAGCTCTCTCGAGCGCGGCTGGTACTTCCGCAAGGCGGGACAGTCCATGCTCCGCAGGGTTATGGATGCTGGAGCCTTAGGCTGTGAGATAATAATAAGCGGCAAGCTGACAGGTCCCAGATCACGCTCTGAAAAGTTCATCGCAGGATACATCAAACACTCGGGAAAACCTGCAGATGATATCGTTGATAAGGGCTATTCAATTGCCATCAAAAAGCTGGGTGTGATCGGGTGCCAAGTTAGGATAATACCCCCTGATACAAGGCCGCCGGATCAGTTCCAGATCGTACCGCCCCAGGCACCGCCTGAGTTACTGGAGAAGCCAGCAGAGATTGCGGCTCCAATAGCACCCGCAACTGTACCTGAGACTGTGCCAGCACCTGCTACAGCTGTGCCTGAGAAGAAGAGCGAGCTCGACCAGCTTTTGGAAGCGGAACCCTCTACAGAGAGTGCAACCGTTGAGGAGCCTCCGAAGGCAGAAGAGACAGCACCAGAATCAACTCCCTCCGAAGAGCCGGAAGAGAGCAAACCCGCGGAGTGATCTTAAATGGCGATATTCAGGATCGATGAAATCAGGAATATGAGTGAGGAAGAGGTTGCCGAGGAACTCCGCAAGCTAGAGACCGATCTTATCCGGGAGAGAGGCATAGTCGTAGCAGGTGGTGCGCCCGAGAAGCCTGGAAGGATCAAGGATATTCGGAGGACGATTGCCAGGATTAAAACTGTCCAGACGGAGCGCAAAAAGTGAGCTTAAATCCGGAGAATATAGCAAGGCACGAGCTAATTGGCTTTAGGGTTACTGTGGCAGATAGCACGGATCCAGGCCAGGCTGGCCTCTCCGGCTGCATTGTGGATGAGACCAGGAACATGTTCCTTTTGGAGACTATGCAAGGCATCAAGCGCATCCCTAAGAAGAACACGAGCTTGATCTTCGACTTGCCCGAGGGGCAGAGGTTGAAGATCATGGGCTCGATCTTGATCTCACAGCCTGAGAACAGAATAAACAAGAGAATTCAGAGAACGAGGTGGAAGTTATGAGGGATATCGGACTGGACGTGAAAGCGCCGGAGAAGGCCTGCAACGACCCGAATTGTCCCTTCCATGGCAGCCTCCCTGTCCGCGGCCAGGTCTTCGATTGCAAAGTGGTCAGCGATAAGATGGAGAGCACCGTGGTGGTATTACGCGAGTTCGAGAAGAAAGATACAAAGTTTGAGCGATTTGAAAAGAGAAGATCCAAGATTCACGCACATAACCCGCCATGTATAGACGCTAAAGCGGGGGATCAGGTCAAAATAGCGGAGTGTAGGCCTCTCAGCAAGACCAAAGCCTACGTTGTGGTAGAGGTGCTGAGATGAAAGGACATAAGGCCAAGATTCCAAGGGCGATCAACACTGGCGCATACCTGGACTGCGTTGACAATACAGGTGCGCGAACGCTATTCGTCATAGCGGTAACAAAATACCGCGGCGCAAAGAACCGAATGCCCTGTGCGGGAATCGGAGATATGGTAGTAGTATCTGTGAAGAAAGGAACCCCAGAGATGCGCAAGCAGATGTTCAAGGCAGTGATCATCCGCCAGAAGAAGGAGTTCAGAAGACCCGATGGCCTAAGGGTGAGCTTTGAGGATAACGCCGCAGTTATTGTAGATGATGATGGTGTGCCCAAAGGCTCTGAGGTTAAGGGACCTGTGGCTCGTGAGGTGGCTGAGCGCTTTGGAAAGATTGCATCTGCGGCATCCATGATAGTGTGATGATTATTATGAATAGTAAACAGCCACGCAAACAGCGTAAAGAGCGATATAATGCACCTCTGCATCTTAGGCAGAAGTATATGCGCGCTCCCCTGAGCAAAGACTTACGTGAGGAGCTCAAGAAAAGGAACGCTCAGGTGCGCAAGGGCGATACAGTCAAGGTGCTACGCGGAGACAATGCGGGCACTGAGGGCGAAGTAGAGGAAGTAAGCCTGAAAAAGTGCACCATTAAGGTCCACGGAGTGAGCAACTTCCGCGCAGACGGTACAGAGGTTCCAAGGCCAATACATCCCTCCAATGTGGTGATAACGAAACTGGACCTGGAAGACGAGGAGCGGGAAAAGATCTTTGCGAGGCGATCGCAATGAGCAGGCATCAGAAGAGAATAACGGTTCCAAGAAGCTGGCCGATACACAGGAAGAATCATCAGTGGGTGGCAAAAAGCAGCCCCGGTCCACATTCGGCCGAGAATAGCATCCCCCTCCTGACTGTTATTAGGGATATGCTCAAGCTTGCCGATAATGCACGTGAGGCTAAGAGGATCCTTTATGAGGGCAAGTTGCTGGTAGACGGAAATGTAAAGAAGGACTATAAGCTGCCCATCGGCATGTTCGATATCATCTCCGTTCCACTGCTAAACCAGCAGTATAGAGCACTGAAGGATACCCGAGGCATGTTCTACCTAAGCCCCATCGAGCAAGGCGATGCTAAGAAGCTGGTTAAGATCGTAGACAAGACCATGCTGAAGGGAAATAAGCAGCAGCTCAATCTATCCGATGGATCAAATAAGCTTGCCGAGGGCGAGTTCAAGGGAAGCGATTCATTGATTCTATCCATACCTGATAGAAACATCGAGGAAAGAATCGAGTTCAAAGTCGGAAATACTGCAATGGTTATCGGCGGAAAGCATACAGGCCAGATCGGAAAGATCAAGAATATCATAATCATGAAGAGCTCCCAACCCAATAGAATTGTAATAACAGGGGATAAAGAGAAGGAGTTCGAGACGATTACCGATTATGTCTACATGATCGGCAGGGATGAGCCTATGATAAAGCTGGGGGCAATTAGATGAATGTAATGCTTGAGCCCCGCATAGACAAAGTGGTAGTCCATGTTGGTGTCGGAGAAAGCGGCCAGAGGCTCGTCAATGCTGAGACAATTCTCAAGCAGATAACTCACCAATCGCCAGTTCGTTCGATCGCCAAAAAGACCCTTCCCAACTTCGGGATAAAGAAGAATGAGCCAATAGGTGCAAAGCTCACGCTTCGCGGAAAGGCCGCTGAGGATTTCCTGTCCATAGCCTTGAAGGCCGCAGGAAGCAGCCTGAAAAAGGGCCAGTTCGATGAGCAGGGAAACTTCTCTTTTGGGATAGAGGAGCATACGGACTTCCCAGGGATGAGGTACGATCCTGAGATAGGCATCTTTGGAATGGATGTATCTGTCGCCATGAAGAGGGCAGGCTACAGGATTGCCAGAAGACGTGTCGCCCAGAAGAAGCTTCCTATCAGACAAAGGCTCAACAAAGCTGATACAATGGAATTTGTTCATAAGAAGTTTGGCGTAGAGATCTTGGAGGCAGCAGCATGAAGAAAGGCAAGAAGATCTTTGGAAGGGGCGCAAATAGCTGCAAACGCTGTGGCCGTAGAAACGGACTTGTCAGAAAGTATGGAATATACCTCTGCAGGCAGTGCTTTAGAGAGGTCGCCCCTGAGATGGGCTTCGAGAAATATTCGTAGGTGATCAAATTGTTATTGGATCCGCTGGCCGATGCTATGTCTGTGATAAAGAACGCAGAGAGCGTAGGCAAGCCCGAATGTATTATTCACCCGGCCTCCAAGCTAGTTGGCAGAACTCTGAAAGTGATAGCCGACAGAGGATATATCGGCGAGTTTGAGTTCATAGATGACGGAAAGTCGGGGATGTTCAAGGTAAAGCTACTTGGCAGGATCAACCGATGCGGCGTTATAAAGCCAAGGTTCGCCACCAAGGTGACTGAGTTAGAGAAATGGGAGAAGCGATATCTTCCGGCCAGAAACTTCGGCCTGCTGATACTGAGCACCAACAAGGGCGTCATGGCCCATACCGATGCCAGGTCTCAATCACTTGGCGGGCAGTTGCTAGCCTATGTTTATTAGGTGGTCTCATGGTTAAAGAGATAGCACGAGAGATAGAGATCCCTGAAGGTGTGGATATCGCCATTGATCGCTATACTGTGACTGTGAAGGGCCCAAAGGGACAGATCTCCAGAAGGCTCTATTATCCGCATATAGAGATTAAAAAAGTTGATTCCAGCCTGATAGTGAATTCCAGTGTCGATAGGAAGCAGCAGAGGGCAATGGTGGGAACCCTTGAGGCACATATCAAAAACATGGTCTTAGGTGTCACGAAGGGTTATGAGTACAGGATGAAAGCAGTCTATTCGCACTTCCCAATACAGATCAAAGCGAATCCTGGAGTGGTTGCTATAAACAACTTCCTTGGCGAGAGAAATGCTCGATCAGCAAAAATCCTGGACGGAGTCAAAGTCGAGATCAATAAGGATGAGCTAGTGATCACTGGAATCAATAAAGAGAATGTCGGCCAGACCATGGCCAACATTGAGCAGGCGACGAGAGTGCGTGGGTTCGATATCCGGGTATTCCAAGACGGTGTATACCTGGTGGAGAAAAGGTGAAGGTGATATCAGTGGCAGATAAGTTGCTGAAGATCAGGGCTAGACAGAAGGCAAAGAAGCCTGATTTCAACCGTCATGATTCACATAAGAAGAAGAGGCTCCCCATAAGCTGGCGTAAGCCAGTGGGCCTACACAATAAACTTAGATCGGGGATTGCTGCCAAGGGCAGGCTCGTTCGGCCGGGATATGGAAGCCCAAAGTCTGTACGAGGGTTTCATCCTTCTGGCTTTAGGGAAATATTGGTAAGCAATATCCACGATTTAGAGAACGCCCAGGGCTATGCGGTTCGCATATCCTCGGCAGTTGGAATGAAGAAGCGCCTGGAAATACAGGCTAAGGCCACAGAGATGAGCCTGAAGATTTTGAATCCCAAGGTAGGTGCCTGAGATGTCAGACTTCACTACACAGCGAAGGCTTGCAGCATCTGAGCTGAATGTAGGCGAAAGCCGTGTCTGGATCAATCCTGATTCAGAGGCAGCAGGCGATATAGCTGATGCTATAACCAGAGAAGATATTCGCGCCCAGATCGAGACTGGAAACATAAAATCCAAGCCAAAGAAGGGCAACAGTCGAGCACGCTTCAGAGCGCGTGCAGAAGCACGCGCCTATGGCCATAGAAAAGGGTATGGTCATCGGAAAGGAGCCAAGGGAGCACGATCTCCGCGCAAAGAGCAGTGGATGGCTAAAATTCGCGCTTTGCGGAAGAGGCTCACTGAGCTTCGCGAAACTGATCAAATCGATAGGCATACCTACAGGATGCTTTATCGAAAGTCCAAGGGCGGAGAATACAGAAGCACGGCGCATCTCAATGCCTATATCAAGACTAAAGGGTTAGCCAGAGGTGAATAATTTGGCAACCGGACCTAGATACAAAGTGCCCTTCAGAAGACGGAGAGAGGGCAGAACCAATTATCACGTAAGATACAAACTTATACTATCAAAGAAACCTAGAGTAGTGGTCAGGAAAAGTAACGCTAATACAATGATTCAGCTTGTGATCGCTGAAGCTTTGGGCGACAAGACACTTCTGACTGTAAACTCCATGGAGCTTAAGGACTTCGGATATACCTTTGCAACAGGCAACCTGCCGGCAGCATACCTCACAGGCCTTCTCTTCGGAAAGAAGATGCTGGCCATGGGACAAAGCGTTGGTGTGGCGGACATTGGCCTTCACTCATCCACAAAAGGAGGAAGGGTCTATGCGGCCATCAAGGGCGTCGTGGATGCCGGAATAGATCTGCCCCATAGCCCAGAGATATTCCCGGAAGATGACAGGATTCGTGGCGAACATATAAAAGAGTATACAAAGAAGGACATCGTGGCCCAATTCGAGGCCGCCAAGGAGAAAATATTGGGGTGAGACCATGGTTCAGAGAGGACAGAGAGATAAGCAGAAGCAGAAGCGTGATTATTACCAAGCGGAATGGGTCCCCAAGACTAGACTTGGCAAGCTCGTATATGACGGCCAGGTGACAACCTTTGACGAGGCAATTAAATCAGGGCTGCCTGTAAAGGAATCCGGGCTTATCGATGCGCTCGTTCCGGGACTGGAAGATGAGGTTCTGGACATCAACATGGTGCAGCGGATGACCGACTCAGGAAGAAGGGTCAAGTTCAGAACCACAGTGATCGTAGGCAACAAAGATGGTTACATTGGACTCGGCGAGGGTAAGGACGTCCAGGTCGGAGCGGCTATCAAGAAGGGCATAGATAATGCCAAGCTGAATCTGCTCAAGATCAAGCGAGGATGCGGCTCATGGGAGTGCGGCTGCGGTCAGGCCCATACAGTGCCTTATGAGGTCATGGGTGAGGCCGGATCCGTCAGGATATACCTCCTGCCGGCGCCACGCGGGCTTGGTATCGCAGCAGGCGATACAGCCAAAAAGGTCATGGATATGGCCGGCATAAGGGATGTGTGGACAAGGACAGAAGGTTCCACAAGGACTACGCTTAACTTTGCCAAAGCTACTTACAATGCGCTACTAAACACTATAACAGTGAGGGCCTGACCATGTTTGCCATAGTGAGGCTCAGAGGCGAGGTAAATACCAGGCCGGAGATAAGAGATACTCTGGATATGCTGCGAATCAGCAGGATCAATCACTGTGTAGTCGTGAAAGAAGATCCTCATTACCGCGGCATGATACAGAAGGTAAAGGACTATGTAGCCTGGGGCAAGGTCGATGAGAAGACCCTTGCAATGCTTCTCACGAAGCGTGGAAGGCTTAGCGGAAATAGACGCCTGACTGAGCAGTTCCTGAAAGAGAAGGGCTACGCTTCAGTAAAGGAGCTTGCTGAGGCTGTGAACTCAGGCATAGTCAGTCTTAAGGATCTAGGCATAAAGCCTGTCTTCAGGCTGCACCCGGCTAGAAAGGGCCTGAAGAGCACCAAGAAGACCGCTCGGCAAGGCGGAGATCTGGGCTTCCGCGACGACATAGCGGATCTTATCGTTAAGATGAGGTAAAATAAATGGTTAGACCAAAGACTAAAGAAAAGAGGGGACAAAGGACCTACCACGGAAAGCACAAGAATGCTCGGGGCGGCGGGTCTAGAGGCGGCCGCGGGGATGTGGGCAAATGCAAGCACCACTTCATGCGCTCAATACTTCTCGGCACACAGATGGGCAAGCATGGGTTCACTCGCCAACCCGTCTGCGAGAAGATCGATGTCATCAACGTGGATATGCTGGATCAGATGGCATCAACAGACGGAAATATCGATCTGGGCAAGATGAAGGTGCTTGGCCGTGGGCGAGTTACAAGGAAGCTCACAATCAGTGCCGCTAGTTTCTCAGCATCGGCCAAGGGTAAGATTGAGGCTGCTGGTGGTCAGGCAGTAGTGGCATGAACCAGCATAGCTTCTTTTATGCGATAGAGCCCTTTGTGCGCAGGCTCCCGGCCGTGGAGCGCCCAACAGGGCACGTTCATTTCAAGAGAAAGCTCAGCTGGACTCTCGGGATATTGCTGCTCTACTTCGCCCTGGGAAATGTACCTCTCTTCGGGCTATCGAAGAGTTCTATAGACCTTTTTAGCGCCTACAGGGCATTCTTCGCAGGGTCCTTCGGATCCATGATGCTCCTCGGCATAGGGCCTATAGTCACTGCATCAATCGTGCTGCAGCTGCTCGTGGGTGCTGATATAATAAAACTGGATCTAAGCGATCCCAGAGATCAGGCTGTCTTCCAGGGCACCCAGAAGGCTTTAGTCTTCGTGATGGTAGCTGTTGAGGCATTACCTCAGGTTCTTGGCGGATATCTACTGCCTGATCAGAACTTGGCCGCTACCTTAGGCTTACCTCTTGGCGCAATATCTCTGTTAATATTCATACAAGTCTTCATAGGCGGCGTACTCATCCTATTCATGGATGAGGTCGTATCCAAGTGGGGCGTTGGCTCAGGCGTTGGACTATTCATAGTTGCAGGTATAAGCCAGCAGCTTGTTACGGGTTTAATCAACTGGGCTCCTGGAGATGCGGGTCTGCCTGTAGGAATAATCCCCAAGTGGTTTGAAATCTTCCGCTTAGGCCTATTAAGCGTGAACCAGGTGTTTACAGCACAAGGCGTCAATTATATATTTATCACAGGCGGAATTCTGGCGCTCATCTCAACAGCGTTAATAATACTACTGGTAGTATTTGTCGAGTCCACGAGAATAGAGATTCCACTCGCCCATAGCCGTGTGCGTGGCGCACGTGGAAGGTTCCCAGTGAAGCTCGTCTACGCCAGCGTTCTTCCCATGATCCTTGTGAGGGCAATACAGGCTAACATAGAGTTGATCGGCGCACTCCTGGCAGCAAAAGTAGGCTCTATAACAACAGCCACAGTAACGGGCAATGGAGTTACAACGATCTATACAGGCTACACCAGCCTCATGGGTACCTTTGTCTCAACAGCACGGTACACCACTTCTACAGGAGCAGCCGTCAGTGCTTCATCGCCAACACCTATATCGGGACTCATGTTCTACCTGTCTCCAATCCACGGACCGAGCGATTGGATACCGAGCCTGGCATCCCAGAGCGTCCCAGGAATAGCTGAGCTGGGCTTCTCACCGATTGCAGGCTGGCAGATGGGTCTGCATGTGCTCACAGATTCAGCCTTCCTGATCATTGGAGGCATAATCTTCGCCATATTCTGGATCGAGACCACAGGAATGGGCGCAAAGAGCGTCGCAGAGAAGATCCATAATTCTGGCCTGCAGGTACCCGGCTACAGAAGAAACCCGGCAAGCATCGAGCGGCTGATGGAGAGGTATATACCCAAGGTCACCGTCATCGGCGGAATTATCATTGGCCTTCTAACACTGATCGCCAGCTGCCTTGGAACATTGGGCAGCGCCGGAGGCACAGGGCTACTGCTGGCAGTGAGCATAGTTTACAGGCTCTATGAGCAGATAGCCAGCGAGCAGGTCCAAGAGATGTATCCGATGATGCAGAAGTTCTTCGGAGCCTCTTCATGAACCAGAAACTGTCCAAGTCGCTAGATACTCTAGCCTTGGCAGTTGGCTTTTTCTTATTTTTCGGGATAATGGTCTTCCCGGATTTGAGGCACCTCCTGGGAGTGGCCATGAACCATATCTTGGGTTGGCTGCCTGCATTTCTGCCATTTAATGTGGTGCTATTCATACTTGCAGCCATGACCGGCCTTTATGCAAGCCTGATTCAGAAGTACACGATGGACTGGGACTTCCTCAAAAAGCAGCAGGAGACTATGAGAAGGCTGCAGAGCGAGATGAAGGAGGCTCAGCTGTCAGGTGATCAGGCAAGGCTGCAGAAGCTCCAAGCGGAGCAGATGAAGATGATCTCACAGCAGGGCAAGATGATGCAGATGCAGTTCCGTCCTATGCTCTACATAGGTATCGTCTCTATACCGCTCTTTATGTGGGCTTACTGGTACATAACTCCAAGCCTCTCAGGTTTGCCCATACCTGTCGTGAACTTTCCATTCTGGGGCCCGCAGGCAGTTACCCACACTGTTATAGGGCCGATAGCATATTGGTATTACTGGTACTTTGTCTGCTCAATACCCATATCGCAGGTGGTACGGAAAGCCCTGAATATAGGGAGCATGAGCTGAAGCATGATTATAACCATAAGCGGTGCACCGGGGACGGGAACGACCACACTAGCACGTAAGTTAGCAACTGAACTCGGAATAAGGTGGATAAACTCAGGCGAGCTGTTCAGAAAGGTTGCAGGCGAAAGAGCCATCTCTGTCAAAGAGCTGAATAGGCTCGCAGAACGAGGGCCCGAGATTGATTATATGATAGATGATGCCCAGAGGGCGCTTGCAAAGGAAGGTCCAGGCATCTTTGAGGGGAGGCTGTCTGGACATCTCCTTAATGCAGATCTGAAGGTCCTTCTCAAGACAGATCAGAAGATCCGGGCTGAGCGCATATCGCAGCGAGAGTCGAAGCTCTTCGAAGATGCGCTTCATGAGACGAGGATCAGAGAGGAAAGCGAGGCTCGGCGTTATCGCAAATACTACAACGTCGATATCAACGATTTAAGCGTATACGATCTTATCGTGGATACAGCGAAGTTCGATGAGCAGGGCACATTCGGCATAGTCATGGCAGCAGTATCGGCGTGCCAGAGATTATGATTACGATTATGAGCGCTAATAATAGCAATAGCAATAACAATGATAATATTAATAATATTGATAACATCAATACTTTTAGAGATGTTAATGCCTGCAAAACAGACACCAAAAGTAGCAAAAACTCTCTTCCTTCCGACAAAGTCAGGTCGGTCCTTGTCAAGAGAACTGCAAAGACTGACCCCGCCTTCGGAATGCCCCCGGAGAAAAGAAGCATCGATGTACACCTGAAGCTCGGCGCCATAAACCTGGATAAGCCATCAGGTCCGACTAGCCATGAGGTTGTGTCCTGGGTCAAGAGGATTCTGGACGTCGACAAGGCAGGCCACAGCGGAACACTGGACCCTAAAGTATCGGGAATTTTACCCGTTCTTTTAGGCGATGCCACAAGGGTGATGGATACACTCCTCCTCGCAGGCAAGGAGTACATCTGCATCATGCGCATACATAAGCCTCAGCCGAGGAAGCGCATACTTGAGGTCTGCGGCGAGTTCGTCGGCCCAATATTTCAGAAGCCGCCCCTTAAATCATCGGTGGTAAAGCAGCTTAGAACCAGGGAGATCTATTACCTCGAAGTTCTGGAGATCGAGGAGCAGCGCGTGCTCATGCGTGTCGGCTGCGAGGCAGGGACGTACATGAGAAAGCTCTGCTACGATATCGGCCTCGCCTTAGGTACGGGCGCAAATATGGAGGAGCTGCGCAGAAGCAAGGCAGGGCCCTTCCGTGAGGACCAGACGCTGGTTACCCTTCACCAGGTCAAGGATGCCTATGAGGTCTGGAAGGAGACTGGAGATGAGAGCCAGCTTCGCCAAGTGGTTCTGCCGGTCGAGGCGGCGCTCAAGCACCTTCCCAAGCTTGTCATCGCAGATAATGCCGTTGATGCGATATGCCACGGCGCGCCGCTTGCGGCGCCTGGGCTTCTCAGCCTTGAGACGGATATAAATAAAGGCGACGATGTTGCCCTGTTCACACTCAAGGGAGAGGCGGTGGCGATTGCCAGGGCTGATATGATGAGCCAGGAGACGCTCAGGTCGGAGAATGGGATTGTGGCCAGGACCGAAAGGGTAATAATGGAGCCGGGCACCTATCCAAAGGCGTGGAAACTGGCCGAGAGACGGGATTGGAGCCAGGGTCACACGATGGAAGCGAAGCAAAATCAATCGAAGTAAAATCAAGCAAAATCATAAAGGGCCGAGGTCGTCTAGCGGTAGGGCGCCAGCCTGGAGTGCTCCCTCCTAGATAGCTGGTGACTCGCAAGGGTCTCGTGAGTTCGAATCTCACCCTCGGCGTTTAATTTACCAGTAGATTAATGAGACGGTTAAATGCCATGCTTAGCTTGGAGGTATGGCAAGGATAAATGATCCGGATATTGTTTTTGCTAGCTATTTCTTGTTTCCTCTGTTAATTAGAATTACCTCAAAAGAGATTATAATTTTCAAAAAAGAAATCATTAGCGAGAAATAAATAAGTTTATAACCGTTTAACCTTAACAACTCGGGCGCTCGAGGGATTCAGCGGAGATTAAAGTGACCAGTCCAGTACGCCATATTCGCTACTGTAAGCGAGATTAATTCCGCTAACAGCCAATAGATGAGTAGGAATGAATAATGTCACTTGACCTAACATTTGAACAGGTATGTGATTTCATCAAAAAGGATGATTCCAAATCGATTGATGCTGTTGATAAGCTACTTGGTCTTGCCTTAATGTGCTCTCCCATAGTCCTTGGTCCTGCAGCTATTGTCGCTGTTCCGCCATTGATTACAATGAAAAATGAAATTGTGAAGATTGGTCATGGCTTATCTGATGTGATTGCCAGTAAGACCGATGATAATTATCTTATGAAGCAGCAACGTATGGAGATAGCTTACTGCCTTATATGTTTTACCGCATTCTTCGATGCTTTAGATCAACAAATCCCAATAAACCTTCGAAAAAAAATTAATTTAAGAAAAGAAAAAATGATTTCTCTTGCAAAGAGTGCTCAGGGTAAAGATCTTTGTGAATCGGAATTACCTTCTAGTGATCTGAAGGTTGCTATAGCAAACTCTCTTACAGCTCTATCCGTGTCGTTTCCGCATCCTGCAGAAACTTTGGCTCAACAAGTTAAGCGGAATTCGGAGCTTTGGGAACAAATGGCGGAAAGCTTCCGTGATTATATACAGAATTTGGGAATTGGGAAAGAGGCCGAAGAGAAAGAGCAAAAGCAGATCATTATAGTTAAGAACCAAACACTTTAGACTTATCTTCAGAACTAAGAAAGCGCTCGATCCATCCTCGTGCAAAGCTCAGCTTTGCAGCGTATTTAAGGAAAGCACTTTCTATTATCTCCTTCAAATGATTAGCATCTTTGATAAAATTGCGGGAAATAATTCGCTTAATGCTTTTCCAGATAAACTCAATAGGATTCAAATCAGGAGAATATGGCGGCAAAAATACCAATTTGATATCGCATTCTTCAGCGAACACTAATGTATCTTGTGTTTTATGTGGCCTAGAGTTATCAGCAAGTCCGATTATTGTCTTTTCAGGGTTTGCAATTCTTATATCTCTGAGAAAGTCGCAAAAATCCCAAGTTTTTGATTCCTCTTTGAATTCTATTACAGGTGATCCATTAAGAGGATAAAAACCAAAAGCATTTGCTTTATATTTACTGGTATTTTTAGCTATTTCTGGCTTATAGAACGACCATAACTTTTGCGTGTTAGAAGTCGTCTGAGGAGATGCCTCATCTATGAAACCAATTATTATATTTTCCTCTATAGCAGGTAATCTTTTTTTAAAATTTCTTCTGCATTTTCTGGCCTGCGGTAGTCATGAGGATAAGGCTTAGCGCATTTCATTCCATATTTCTTTAAAATAATTCTTATTTGCTTCAAAGTATATTCTACATTAAACTCTCTATAGATGAGATCTCTAACCTCTTCAGAAGCCCAATTGTCTTTTTGTTCAAGAAGCTCAAGTAGTCTATCCTTTTGATCTTTTGAGAGTTTTGATGGCCTACCACCAGCAAATCGTGGAATCAGTCCGTTATATCCTTCATTATTCCAACGATCTTGCCAAATATATCCAACAGGCTTTTTTGCTCCGACTAAATCGCATGCTTCTTCTACGCTTTTTCCGTTGTATCTATGTTTAATGAAGTATAAACGTTTTAGCACTCTTGTACTAATCTCTAAAGTCTTTATCCTTCTATCAAGCTCTTCGACGATCATATGCTTTTTAATATGAATTTGTTCTGGATGGGACACAAGAGTTCTATTGTTGATGTAGGTAATAAATGTTTGGTTTTGGACTATAATATGCTAGAAAAGGTTCCTCAGGAAGCAGCCAAACATTTTGAGGCACAATACTTTGAGCTTGCCAGACGCTATGAGGATTTTGCCGTATGGGCGTATCTTCACGAGCTCAAGGAAACTAAAGCCTTGATTGGTTCGCTCTCTGAGTATGTTCAGAAGCAGGCTGCTCTAGCGAAGGATAGCAAGACTGCAATCGATATTGGCCTCGTGAAAATGCACGAAGCGGTTATAAGTATTCCAGAAACCCTAAAGATTAGTCGAGCCGTTGAGATTGCAGATGGTTTAAAGCGTCATTACGATAAAAAGATAGATGAGCCGATAGCAGAGGAAGAGAAATCGCAAGGAGATAGACCCCGTCTTCACTTTCCTAAAATAGGCGCCGCCTTTATCCCGCAATCGTTCAAAGTTCTCCAATGGACAAGCGAAGTGAAGAGCTTAGAAGACGAGGCGACCTGGATTGACTGGGAAAGGCGGGAGGATTTAGGGGCCTTCTTGCTTAGTTATCTCAGTTCTCCCTACAGCACAGATGGGCCATTGGTAATTCTTGGGCATCCAGGTAGTGGCAAATCCTTGTTAACAAAGGTTCTTTCTGCACAACTGATGTCGGAACATTACACAATAATTCGCATTCCATTGCGTGAAGTTGATGCTGATGCTTCTATTATGAGACAAATTGAAGAACGAATCCATAGGATTACTGGTTACGATATGAACTGGGCAACGTTCAGCAGCTCATTTAAGAATTGTCCCCCGCTGGTGATACTTGATGGCTATGATGAATTATTGCAAGCTAGCGGGAAGGTGTTCTCAGGATATCTGAAGGATGTCCAGGATTTCCAGAATAATGAGACTGTGCAGGGAAGGCCTCTACGCGCCATAGTCACGAGTAGAATCACACTGATCGATAAAGCGGATATTCCTCAGGGCGCGACAATCATTCGTCTCCTTGAGTTTAATCGGCAACAGTGCGATCGTTGGATTTCAATTTGGAACCAAGAAAATGTGAGTTACTTCAAGGAGGCAGAGATCGATGAGTTCGCCCTACCTAAAGATAGCGATGAGGAATCCTCTAAGATTCTATCATTGGCAGAGCAGCCACTCCTTTTGCTAATGTTAGCACTTTATGATTCGGAAGACAACCAACTCAGGAAAAGCAAAGCGCTTGATCGAACAATTCTTTACGATAGTTTGCTACGCCGATTCATAGAAAGAGAAAAAATGAAGGATCAAGAGTTTAAAGGTCTTGAGCCACCTAAAAAGATGAAAGAATTAGATTTGGAGATGCAGCGCCTAGCTGTGGCTGCATTGGGTATGTACAACCGCAGGAAGCTTCACATACTTTCTTCAGAACTAAATGAAGATATCAAGTTTTTTGGCCTAGAACGCCCGGTTTTGGCTAGTGATGGACGTTTAATGACACAGGCTGAGCTACTGCTTGGACGATTCTTTTTTGTTCATAAATCAACGGCACAAGTTAAAGCAGGTGCGTCTGAGTATCATGAGGAGACGGCTGCTTTCGAATTCCTCCATAATACTTTTGGGGAGTTTCTTTCTGCAGACTTTATCATTCGACAGGCTATAGCAGAAGTTGCTTCCTTGAAAAGGCTGCAGGATGATGAAGATAGTCATCTAGACCTTGAGAAGCGACTTAGCGATGCTGATGGTCCATCCAGGTTATGGTTTGCTAGTTTGGTTTATACACCGCTATTCACTCGCCCAGTTGTACTTGAAATGATGCGTGAGTGGATAGATCATGCACTAAATCGTAAACAAATGCCAAAGCAAGAATTTCTATCTAACATTGATATAATATTTTTGAATCAAATTAAGCGGCTTCTCAGCAAAGGTGAGATGCCATCTATGATACGAGGAGAGATTGCAGTAGAAGGGTATAGGATACCTTTCAGTAGTCATCCACTTTTAGGACATATCGCTATCTATAGCATTAATCTGATCCTTATGCGAATAGCCGTTGCCGATAAGCCATTTTATTTTGATGAGAACCAGATTGGCATATATGAAGATGGTGCGCGCCCGTGGGACAGGCTGATACATATTTGGAGATCGTGGTTCTCATTGGATAATTTGAATGGTATAGCAGCGGTTATGCTTTCAGAGAGACTAGAATCTCAAATTAAAGTTCAAGCGAAAGAGAAGTTCCAGATAACTGATAGCCAAAATCGGTTGGAAACCTGCCTTAGAGTGGCGATTTCTCTTGGAGATAACATTTCAAGTGGTCTTATTGGTCTTCTATTGTATGAGCCATCGAAGCATAATCAATTAGCAATCGATGACCTAGCTAAGCGGCTAGAATCAGAGAGGCTGGACATGAAGTTCCATATTGCGATGGAGAGACTTAAGAATAGGCCTCGAATATCCTCCAAAAAAGCGCCGGAATTTGCGCAAGAAATTGAGCAAGCCCTAGAGATGGCTTTTAAGTATAATAAAAAGGAAGACCTAGAATATATAGCATTGAGTCTTCATCATATGATGGCACAACTGAGGAGGGGAAAAACCAGGAATGATTTCCTGAGAAAAGCAATTCATCCAAGAATGGCTGTTGAGGCCCTTAGATTAAATCCAGAAGCAGCGTTCATGTTCTTCAAAATGGCAAAAGAAGTTAATGATTTTGAATGGATCGAATATTTTATTGGCCGAGCCTTTGATATGTTTGTCGATTTACGCTATCTGGCAAAATTAAACATGCTGAATCCAGAGATAGCATTGGCATTGACCCAAGAGTTATTGAACGTTGGAGGCTACCACTATATGCGCCACTTCGATTTTGATCATGTAATAGAGCCGCATTATCTCGCAAGACTAATCGAGCTTAATCCGGAGTTGGCGTTGACTTGGGTACAAATAACAAAGAACTTTGAAGGAGGGCGCTTGCTCCAGCGATTGGATTCTGAGTTTCTTAAACAGAAGCTAGACCTCCATAATCTGCTAGAAATGAGCAATGAGAGTCCAAAGACAGCGTTAGTTTGGGTGCAATTGATAAAGGAATTAGGGATGAAGCATTTGTTACAGGATTCGGGTCAGATGTTATTCGAACATGTACTTGACATACGATACTTGCGTGCAATAAGCAATCGCGATCCGAATATGGCGTTAACTTGGGTGCAATTGGCAAGTGAGTTTGTTGATGATAATTTGATACGGAACCTAGATTTTGAACAGATGCTAGATCCAAATGAAATTCTCCTATTGTGCAGGCGGAGCCCAAAGGCTGCGCTTGTTTATATGCAAATAATACATAAGGCAGGGGCCGAAAGTTTTTTCAAAAGACCTGATGAAACTATAGATAAATGGTTTAAAAAGCTAGAATTCGATCGGATCCTCCAACAAGAACCAACTGCCCTTGCGGTCTTGCTACGATTAGCCAGAATAACAAAATCGCCATATGCATGCGAACAGGTTTTGAAGTTCTTGACCTCCTCATTACATCAGCCGAGCAAAAATAGAGGCTCTCTCGAAACATTACCACTATCCACACTAAGCGATCTTCAATGGATTGCTAAATCTGCTGATAATCCAGAGATCAGTTCATTCCTTAATAGTATTCTTGACGAAAACAGGCTCGCATAAACTCTAATGAAGGTAATAGTGATAACCCGCTATTGCTGTGGGAAGCGAGAATTATCGAGTCCCAACAAAAGGGAATCGTTAATCATTTTCTCTTCAACTTTTCATCATATGTTTTCCAAAGCTTTCCCCCCAACGAGGGGTTAGGGGTAGCCCGCGCGGCGACTGAGCGCGCCAGAAGGCCGCTAGTGTTAGCCCCCAGAAGTAGTACAAAGTCTTTGAATGTTATGTGAGGTCCTGATGCTCAATCAATTGTATTTTCCTATAAAAAAATCAAACTGCATATCGGTTTAGATTATGACGTACCATAGGAAAATCTCTATATCCCATCGATACAGCCCTTTATTCGGCATTGTGTTTCACCAAAACCAACGCCAGGGCGGATAATCCGCCCTTAATCATTCTTCTTAGGATTGCTGATAGTTATTTTCACCAGTTGGCCGGGCTCTATCCCTAACTCCTGCCTGTAAATCTCAGGGATAACAATGCGACCTTGTTTGTCTATCTTCAACTCAGTGGTTATTTCGCGCATAAAATACCATTTTTCAAACGTTATTTAAATAACTTCCCTCTCCAATGGCATTAAATGGCATTGAGTGCCATTAAGATTATATACATAGCAGCTAAGTTAGTAATCGGTGAAATACAATGTTTGGAAGAACTATCTTTAAGACTACTGTAAGCGCTCCAGCCAAAGCATCGGAGGCGATCTAAGTGCCCACCCCCAACCTCTCTGAAAACGCCATTCTGATAGCCACCGATCCAGTAACCGCAGGCATGTTATCAGGGCTGAGCACGGCGCTGGATGAACTTCATCCCAACGCTTCCAGGATTGCCGATCTGAAAAAGGAAACTCTGGAAAAAGAAGCCTCTATCCTAAAAGCGATCCTGGAGAAGGTCACGCCACTTGTGCCCCTGCTGAGCGAGGACTATGAGCAATGCTACCGCCGTGAGATTGTCATTCTGACCAGAGAAGAAAGGATACAGCTTGAGGGTTTTGGCTTTTTCAGCGAGTACAGGCTGATCCTCTATGAGAACGGCCTCTTAGTTAGAACGCACCGCTACGGCGAATGGTCGGAAGGTCTGCGCCCGGGATGGGAGAATACCGATGAGGATGAGCTTACACCCGAGGCAGCTATACTCGCATTCGGGCTCACAGCCATTTCAGAGGGCTTGATAAAGGTTCTTGGCGACGCCTCATCAATAGCTATCCTCAAAGAGAAGCTTGAAGGCAGGATCTTAGCGTTGACCAAGGCCCTGGAATACTGTGAGACAACGGCGAGTGCCAACTAATAAATGGGCGGTAAAGTGCCTCTTAACGTTAGGCGAGATCGTTCGTATCTGTCCAATCAACCTTATGGCCTATCTTTTCCAAAGCCTTCCCCCAGCGAGGGGCTAGGGGCAGCCTGCCCGGCGATTGAGGGCGCCAGGAAACCGCTAGTCTTAGCCCCAGAAGAATGTATAGGCTCTGAATTATATCATCTGTGCGAAGCCAATTACCTCGTATAAGTGCCGACCTGATCACTTGCATGAAGAGTGATTGATGCAAACGGCAGTTCTACTGTTTCTCAAGGACAAGCTTCCATTCTTTTTCGAGGGTCTGGATAATTTCTTCAAGAAGAGCTGGCCGGATGTACAAGGTTGATCTGCTGCGCAGATCTCTCAAAAGGTCGATAGCCTCTCGTTCTGTCGTATGGCCTTTACGAACGCTGCGGATCAATATGCCGATCGTGCCGTGAGCCTTGATCCCTCGATGCTCTGCAGCAAGTCTGGCAGCAGAATCATCGGTCAGGAAAATCGCCTTGGGATGAAGGTCCATTAGGCTCAAAGCCTCCATCTCACCTTTATCCAAAGCCAGAGCGCGACCCATTGTCAGGAGGGATGGCGATGGAAGTGGCGCAAAGACGTGCTGAAGCGAAAGACCTGGATGCTTCAATGCATTGGGCTGATGGCATTTCACCTCTTCCTGGACTGCCATAGGGACAAATAGCGCCGAGAAATCCATAAGAGTGTCCAGCGCTTCCAGCTCTGAGAGATGGATAAGAGGCCCTGCATCCAGAACGGCTTCACTCATCTCCGTGAAGTCCCCATCCGACATCCTCTCGAATGAAACGCTCCATCAGTTCATCTCGATGGGTTTCCAGATATCGCCGTAGGGCCTCGACGACGAGACTGTTGATATCTGGAAACCATCCCGCCTGTATCTGTTCCTGGGCTTGTTTGGCCAAACCTGATGGCAGGGATATCGTTGTCTTTACTTCAGACATGCTATTGTATTCGATGTTTTATTAGTTGAATTTTTTGATGGACTGTCAAAATGCTTAAGACCATTATGCTCGGCTAATGATATCGATTTGTGATAGGCCGTCTTTATTGTATTAAATTCCTCTTCAACGTTAAGCGGAATCGTTCATCTTGTCCACATCAACTTTATCCCCATATTTCCAAAGCCTTCCCCCAGCGAGGGGTTAGGGGTAGCCCGCGCGGCGACTGAGCGCGCTAGGATGGCCGTTAGTTTCCCATGAAAAACCTTCCTCAATTAAAAGAAATGGGGTGCTATCCACCCCCTACCGAATGTCTATTCTTCAAGTGATAAAAGGCGTCTACGATAGCAGCCACTCCATCCTTCAATCGCTCATCTTTGGATAGATAGAGGAGGTCCCTTTTGACTGGTTTTGATGTATCAGTAGTGCATTTGTTATCTTGATATAGCTCTTGATTGATCAGCAGATGATAAATTATTGTGATTATAGTTAATCTCCTAGCTTTTTGCACTAAGAAATCGCTCCACCCAGGACTTTGAATATCCATCCTTTTTGGAATAAAATATTTCTAAAGCGCAATCTTGGCTAGCTATAATAGCTTCATCGAAATCAGTGTATTTGGCGATCTCTCTTTTGAAATCCTTCCAACCGAATTCTATAGGATTCAAATCTGGTGAATAGGGGATATTATAAATTAAGTGAATATCGATTTCCTCAGCTAGTTTTCTAAATTTCTTGGCCAAATGAATTCTAGCATTATCTAAAAGTATACAAATTGGCCTCATAATATTATTATTTCTTATATTTTGAGCAAATGCCATCAACGCTTCCTTCTTAGAGGAGTTGGAAACCATAACCTCATCATTGCCATTTAATGCTATAAATCCAAAAATAGTTCTTGATCTAACCTTTCCAGGTTTATAATTTATTAAATGAGTGTTTAAGACTCTACGTGTATTAGGGCGCTGTTGTAAAGAGCTTTCATCAAGAAATCCTATAACAGGATCAGTAACAGTGGTCAGCACTGATTTTATCCTTTTTTAAAAAACTTTCTGCATCTGCAGGCCTCTTTTCATTTCTGATGTATGGTTTCCCATACTTAACTTTTTTCACTACTCTTAAAATTCGCCAGCCATATTTATATGAAAAATCTATACCTCTTGTATCCCTTACATATTTTAATACGTCTTTTATCGTCATTCCTTTGTCTTCAATTTCTTTAATAACTCTATCCCATTCATCAAGAGACATCTTTGGCTTTTTGCCATTTCTATTCTTTGGTGTCAATCCATTATAGCCTTGATTATTCCATCTGCTTAACCAATATTTTATTGTCCTCTCGCCCCTTTTTAAAATATCAGCTACCTCATATACGTTTTTCCCTTCATATAAATGTATTATTGCCAATAACCGTTCCTTAATCCTTAGATCAGTCTCTTTTTTATATAATTTATCAAGGTCTATCTTTGATATATGCCTAATTATTATAGGTTTTCTACCCATGCCTATGTATTTTCACGCATTAATTATTAAATGTATCTATAGGGCAATAAGCTCAATGATTAACTATAATTTCCGTGCTAAAGCAGTGATCGCTACATTGTAACTCTTTCTGGCCGATAATCTATGGAAGTACCTTGAGAGCTTGTTCTTGTTATTTCTCATCTTAGCTATCACTTGAGCTATCTCGACAAGCATAGTTCTGAGACTCTTGGACCCCTGTTTCGTAATACCACATTGCTTCTTTTTCCCTGCAGATTCATGTAGTCCAGGAACCAATCCACACCATTTAGCGATTTGTTCTGGGGTTTGGAAATCGTGATAGTCACCGATTTCTGCCAAGATGGTCGACCCTGATCTAAAACTTATTCCTGGAATTGACATAACTATTGCCAGATCTTTAGCGCTTTTCTGAAATTTGCTAAGCACTTCAAGACTTGTTTTATCTATCTTCTTTTTCAGAAGATCAAGGAGCTCTAGATTATCCTTAACAAGCATTCTCGAAGTATCATCAAGACCGTTTGCAAGAGCCGCTTTGATGACGTCTCGCTTTTTCTTGATCTTCTTTGAAGTGATGCTGTCCAGGATCGAGTCTGCATCCTTGCCTTCAACCAGGCCGTCCAAGATAATCCTGCCTGATTTACCAAAGATGTCTGAAATACAAGAACTCAGCTTTATGCCGCAAAGTGCTAGATACTTATGAACTCTGTTTCTAAGTTGAGTTTGAGTCTTTATATATCCTGATCTGGCACGGGTCATCATTCTGAGGGCTCTATCCTCATTGGAAAAGACTCTTGATCTCTTGATTTTGCCATCCAAGCAGTTACCTGCAATCCTCTTAGCGTCATGAGAATCCGACTTATCCCCTACAAGTCCTTTGACCATCCATGGATTTGCTACAATTGTATCAATAGAGGGACTCAGGCAATCGTATACTGGAAACCAGTAAACACCTGTAGCTTCGAATGCTACTTGCTCGCAATTATTGGCTATGAGCCAATTCCTGAATCTCTCTAGCTCAGAACGAGTCGTGCCAAACTGTTCCTGGATTTCAGTCCCATCTGCATCTTCGATCGTGGCTACTATGAGATCTTTATGGACATCTGCTCCGCAAACTCTATCTCTTCGTTTGCCCATATATGTCGCTATCCTGATATGGGCAGATGATTAAGATTAAACCCTCATAAGGGGCAATTTCCCATACGCGTTCAACGACGCAGCCCCGTATTCGCGGGATTATTGGCCAGTTTTAGCCGCGAGATCATGATCTCAAAATTAAAGCTGCCTTCACTGCCCATATCAGACTAAACATAGTTGGCCATGAATGTGAGGTTTTTCATCCGCCACGTATGACCCTTAAGGATCATGGGCGTTTTAGCCCCAGAAGAAAGTGTAGCTTTTCACAGAAGCAATCGAAGCTCATCTTCAGCATAAGACTCAATCCGCTCAATGCACTCCCAGATATGGATCAAATAGAGCCCAATCGTCCATCATAAAGGAGTAGCCTCGGCAAGCACTCGGTCTCTGATATACCAGTGCAAGGCTTTATCGCTAACCACATCCACCTTTCGTCCCAGGAGGTCTTCGAGATCCTGCATAAGGGCTATATGATCCATTAAGCTAGTCCCTGGCTCCATCTCTACAAGAATATCCAGGTCGCTCTCAGGCCCGGCCTCTCCTCTAGCAACTGAGCCGAAAATCCGTACATTGTGAGCACCGTGCCTGGCAGCTATAGCTAGAATATCCTGGCGCCTGGATTTTAGCAACTCCTCAATATTCGTATGCATATGTTGTGGTTCTCTGTAGTATAATAAAGCGAACAGAAATTTAAATGTAATCGTTTCCAGAAGGTACGAGGTTCTTGTTATTCGGCCATCGTTGGAACGGACCCTGGTTGATGCCCAGCTTGTCGCCAATAACTATGACGTACTACCAGAAAAGCTCTATATTCAATCGATATGCTTCATTCTTCGGCATTGTATTTCGCCCAAATCAATGCCAGGGGCAGGTCAGGTTAACCCTGCCCTTCATACTTCTCATAGGGATTGCTAATAACAACCTTGACTAATTGGCCTGGCGTGAGCTTTAGTTCATCTCTATATGCTTTTGGTATCATAACACGTCCCATAGAGTCCATTTTTAATTCAGTGGTAATTTCACGCACGATCTGATGTTGACTGCCGTAGTTTATATATTTTCCTTATTTCCTTGTCAATATTCCCAGCAGCTGCCAAAAAGCTTATAAATCTGGGAGTAATATTGGTCATAGGCGAAATACAATGTCTGGAAAAACCTTAGCTGACAAGCTAGAATCTTTAGCATCGGAGGCGATCTAAGTGCCCGCCCCCAACCTCTCCAAAAACACCGTCCTGATAGCCACCGATCCAGTAACCGCAGGCATGTTATCAGGGCTAAGCACGGCGCTGGACGAGCTTCATCCTCTAGCTTCAAAGATCGCCGATCTGAAAAAGGAAACTCTAGAAAAAGAAGCCTCTCTCCTGAAAGCGATCCTGGTGAAGGTCACGCCACTGGTGCCCCTGCTGAGCGATGACTATGAGCAATGCTACCGCCGTGAGATTGTCATTCTGACCAGAGAGGAAAGGATACAGCTTGAGGGTTTGGGCTTTTTCAGCGAATACAGGCTGATTCTCTATGAGAACGGCCTACTCGCAAGGACACACCGCTATGGCGAATGGTCGGAAGGTCTGCATCCGGGATGGGAGAATACCGATGAGGATGAGCTTACACCCGAGGCAGCTATACTCGCATTCGGGCTTACAGCCATTTCAGAGGGCTTGATAAAGGTTCTTGGCAATGCCTCATCAATAGTTATACTTAAAGAGAAGCTTGAAGGCAGGCTTTCAGCTTTAACCAAGGTTCTGGAATACTGTGAGGCAACGGCAAATGCCAAACAATAAACGCTCGGCAAAGTTTCTCCTAAACGTTATAAACACTCGTTTATCCAGTCCTCATCAACCATATAGCCAATGTTTCCAAAGCCTTCCCCCAGCGAGGGGTTAGGGACAGCCCGCGCGGCGACTGAGCGCGCTAGAAGGTCGCTAGTGTTAGCCTCAGAAGAAAGTGTATGCTCTGAATTATCCTTGTCAAGGCAAACGCAAAATCAGAATGATTCTGCAATTTACGCTCTTAAAATTGTAAACACTTGAAGAACGCTATCTTGAATCTGGTATCTTGCGTCCTATCTCGGTTCGATCGAAATCAGCATCAAAGCTTACTATATCTAAGCCATGTATTTCAGCAACTGCATATTGATATGCATCATCAAAATCCAATTTGAATCGCTTTGAGACTCTAGCCAATATGGGAACCTCTTCAGGGTTCAGCCCGATCACGCCAATTTCCGTCTTTATTACTATGTCCTTGACAAAGCGCTCATAGACATCGTGCTTATTTCTTTGAAATAGGAAAACGCCCAAGGAATGAAGCGAAAAATCCGTTATGAATAGATCAGTAGATGGATTACTGATGAAGATATGTTTTGCAGCTTTGCTGTTTTCTCGTTCTAGCAAGATCTCTAAAAATATATTCGTATCCAAAAGATACATTAATCTCCTCGCAATCTTAAGATCTCGTGCTGAAGCTCGACTGATGTGTACTGCTCTCCTAAATCCTTAATTGCCCCTTCCCAGTCGAAAGATGGAACTTTATGTTTCTTCTTGGCCCTCTTAGAAAGCAAAAACTCTGCAAAATCCTTGATCTCTTTCTGAATATCAGGAGGCAATTGCTCCACGAACTCACCCAGGGTGGCCATATCTATCCTATAATGTGTATGTAGCAAACCTTTTAATAGTTATCCTGGGGGCATATTTGTAGTCTCAATTCCCCTCATCGGACTTCGATGTCTGTGACTTCCTCCCATGCCCCTGAAGGGGCAGGGCTTCCTACGTCATCGATCTGACTTGCTTTGATAGTTTGCTCAAAGTAGGGGTCGAATCTTGATAGGCACTTCCCCTCAGTCCGAGGGTGCGAATGTTCAAGCTGGCATTGAGATCTCGGTCCATCACCAGTCCGCATTTAGGGCAGTGATGGACTCGATCTGCCAGCTGCTTGGGAACCATGATACCGCACTGGGAGCATTTCTGAGATGTATATCTCGCATCTACCAGTTCTACCACTTTGCCAGCCTTCGCAGCTTTGCTCTCTGTGAACTGGATTAACTTGCCCCAAGCATGATCTTGAATGTGCTTAGCTAGATGATGATTCTTTAGCATTCCTTGGATATTTAAGTTTTCAAATACGATTATATCTGCTGAATCTACGAGCTTTCTGGATATTTGATGCAGGAACTCGTCTCTGTGGTTCTGGATCTTCTGGTGAAGCTTGGCGACTTTGGCCTTGGCTTTCCGTCTATTGCTTGATCCTTTCTTCTTCCTGGAAAGATCTCTTTGGGCTGCTGCAAGCTTACTTTCAGCTTTGACATAGTACCGTGGATATTCAACGGTTTCACCTGTGGAAAGAGCAACTAGGCTGTTCAAGCCCACATCTACACCAATGGCGGTCTTTGGCTCAATCTGAGGTACATCTTTTATCTCAGATATTAAGATCGCATACCAATGACCTAGATTATCTTTCTTGATGGTACAAGTCTTGATCTTACCTTCGACTTCTCGATGCTTGAATATCCTGATAGATCCGATCTTGGAGAGAGTCAGCTTTGAGCCTTCGAGCTTGAATCCGACTTGAGGATATGTAAACGACTTATACCAGCCTTGGCCCTTGAATCTAGGGTATCCAGGTTTTTCCCCTGCCTTGACCCTTCGGAAGAATGACTTGAAGGACTTGTCTAATCTTCTCAGAACATCTTGAAGCACCTGGGAGAAGACACACTTGAAATTACCGTCCTTCTTATCAGTCGTCAGCATTGCAGCTTGAGCCTCATAGGTTCTGCTAATGCCTTCAACTTCATAGGCATTCTTCCTATCTGCCAAAGCTAGGTTATAGAGATGTCTACAAGTTTCGAGTGTCAGGTCCAACATAGCTTCTTGGCGCCTGGTTGGATACATTCTGAACTTATAGGCAGTCTTCATTTCGTTTTTATTCTAAGTGCGCTTGAATATAGAGCTATGGAGCACGGAGCGAAAGTAATCTGGAAAGCGTACGGCATTCATCCCGCCCCCTGAAGGGAGCGGGTCTTCTGCCTGTTTTCCTATAAGAAACCTAACATCGGTGAAGGTTTTTCATGGGAAAGAAAGTTTAAGTTTTAGAATTATATTAACAGGCCCAAAAGCAAGGTCAGAGTCGTTCTGCAATGTATGCGTCTTAATTGTAATCTCTTTAAGCCCGCGTGGCGACTGAGCGCGCTATCGTCACCATTAGTATTAGCCCCAGAAAAAAGTGTACTCTCTTTGTTAGTAGCGGTCCATGTTCGCCATGCTCTGTTAAAAATAGTTATTCATAAATAAACAAATAAATGCTCATGACCCAAGATCGCCCAAAACTCAGTCTTGAATCCCTCAGCAGAGGCGAAGCGAGATCCTGCGCATTGCCGAGGCCCACGGGGCCAGTAACGCAGGGTCTTCGGCTCGGTTGCCAGGGGCGAGGAAGGCCCGGACAGCGATCTTGATTTCCTTGTGGATTTTGGAGTCGCGCAGGAATTTGTTTGATCTTGGCAATCTGGTCATGGATCTCCAGGACCTTCTGGGCCGCAAAGTGGATGTGGTTGAGCCGGAAGGGCTGCACTGGTACATCCGGGATAAGGTGTGAAGGAGGCAGTTGCCCTTTGAAGGATGACAGGCTTTATCTGATCCATATCCCCTTCACCTTTATCGCATGCTTTTTTCCAAGACCTTCCCCCAGCGAGGGGTTAGGGGTAGCCCGCCCGGCGATTGAGGGCGCTAGGAAAACCGTTAGTTTTAGCACCAGAAGAAAGTATAGGCTTTGAATTATATTAGTCAGCACAAACGCAAAATCAAAATGATTCTGCAATGTACGCTCTTAAAATTGCAATCACTTGATGCCCGTGCGGCGACTGAGTGCGCTAAGATAGCCGCTAGTATTAGCCCCGGAAGAAGTGTAAGCTCTTGAATTAGCAGCAGCCCAAACGCAAAGTAGGAGTGGCTTATAATGCACGCCCTTGGATTGTAATTGCTTCATGTCCGTGCGGGCGTTGGAGCGCGCCAGAAGGCCGCTGGTATTAGCCCCAAAAGTAAGCGTTAAACTATGATTTTGCTGCTTGGTTGTGATACCCCTAACTCTCTTTTAGAGGCTATGGCATATACCTCTTCGGTCTTCCGGGCGATCTCGTTCCAATCGAATTCAGCCTCCAATCTATTGCGTCCAGCTATGGCCAGTTTCTTCATTTCTTCCGGGTTTCTGATCAGGTTATTGATGCACCATGCTATTGACTCAGGTTGGATGTATGCTAAGAGGCCATCTTCGAAATTCCTGATTATGCCGATTGCTTCTGTGGCAACCACAGGTTTACAAACCTCCCAGGCCTCCAATACCACCACGCCGAAGGGTTCATTCCTGCTGGGAACGCAAATGATGTCACAGGCATTCATTAGCCTCTCCTTAATCGAGGCGGATGTATAGCCCAGGAACCTGCAGGCATGTGCGGCATTCAGATCTCTAGCCCGCTGTTCACACTGAGACCTCATGTCTCCAGTGCCTATGAAGACGAACTTCATATCGAACCGGTTCTTCAATATCTGAGGTATGGCCTCGACCAGGAGATCGGGACCCTTCTGGATGTTCATCCTGCCACAAAAGAGCACCAAAGGTGCTAACGGGTGGATGCCGTACTGCTCTTTCACCCTTCCTGCATCCAGGTTTCTCCTCATCTTCCCAACGACTATGCCGTTTGGTATGATGCAGATTTTGCTTTTGGGAACGGAAAAAATCCTCTTAAGTTCATCCATCATATGTTTAGTTGTGACTATGACCTTTGAGGATTCATATGATCCCAGCCATTCCAGGTGGGATATCTCCTGGGATAAGCCATATCCGAAATGGTTCCCATTCCTGCCCCACTCGGTGCTATGCATCGTCAGGATATATGGCAGGCCGAAATCTTTCTTGATCCGATTTAATGCCCAAATAGGATGCCAATCATGGCAATGAACAATATCAAACCTGCCAAATATCTTCTCAACTTCTCCAAACAGGTCATACATGGCGTTGCTCATATTATTCATTTGGGCAACTATATCACCGGAGTCATCAGAATCTACCCTCTGGTAATGAACGCCATTGATCTTATCATATGTATCGAACTCCCCACGGCGAGTAAAGATATGAACCTCATGGCCTCTTCTAGCCAGAGCTTCTGAAAGTTCCGTGATGCATGGGGCAACACCACCAACTTTAATTGAATATAGGCTCTCCCAGGAAAAGATTCCGACCCTCATCGGTCTATAGATATTGTTTTTTATCCTATTTAATACTCACACTTCGCTATCTTATTGAGCTGTCTTCAGGATTGGGAAATGCCTCATTACGCTAGCTTATTATTGCCTGTTCGCAGTGGCGCTTCAAACGCCCATAAGCTCAACTACGTTATCCATCCGCCGCCTTTTGATCTACATCCTTATTTCATTAGTCGTTTTCATAGTTTCTCGATAGAGCTTCAGCGCATATTCCTTGACTATTCTTCGTGGTATGAAGATAGGAGCAGTGCTCTTTATCGACTCTGGTCAGTTTAGGTCGTTGAGGATCCTCTTTAGCCTCGTAGCATCCTGAAGAATCAGATTTGTCCTCTTACATAGCAAGCCTATAGACAAAGCCGATAGTGAGCGCCCCTAGATCAAGCATAACACCTGAAGCTAGGATGATGTTGTTTTCAGCCTTTAAGGGCGGTTTTGAAAAATGGGCCAAGAAGTATCACAGCAAAATTGGGGATAAAACTCAAAACGGCAAATTATGGAATTTAGATAGAGTTAGTCCAGACTACCATTTCTCGTCTTTGAAGGAAAGGTCGATTTTAACCCTGTATTCGGATATCTTTCCATTAACTATCTTTACATCCAGCTCCTTAACTTTGGCTATCCTAAGATCCCTAAGGTTTTCTGATGCTGTATCTATTGCGTTTCGAACAGCATATTCCCAGCAAATGGAGTCTTTTCCTACTAGCTCTATTATTGGATACATGTAATCTTGCTTCCTCTTGCTGTGTGATAACTGTCTCTCTGGATTGATATAATTTCCCCTAGCATCTACAATAAAAACAAATTCAATTTAACAACTGATAGAACAGGGGAATAAAGGATGAATAGAGGAGATCCTTGCAAAAATCGCCCGTCAGAGCGATTACTCCCATCACGCGCTTTCATTTGATCGAAGTGCCCTTGTAGCAAGAGCCTCCTTATCATACTCAATGATGCAAGCCTTAGCTTTAAGCGGAAACACTTATTCCCAAGGCATATCAATTCATATGTCAGAGTTCAATTTTCTTTGTTCCTGCCTGACAACTTTTTTCTTCAATACCGTTCTTCTAGCATAATCTAATTCGTTAATCTCATGCTCTACTAGCTCTCTCTCTTGTCCGCTATCTACTGCATAAATTCGTCTGTCCGAAGAAGTGCCGTCTTTTTCAGCGGCTTGTATATCGTGCCTTAAACAGTGATACGCATAGTCAATGGTTCGATGCTTATGCTCACAAGGTCCTCGAATCGGTCCTTTAGTTATGTAATAAACCTTGTAGTCCCCCATTTTCATCGCATTTAATTCGCATTGCTCTACTATAAATATTTCTGATGGACATAGGCGTAAGATAGCGTGAATGATTGAACAGATTAAGAACACTCAGTAAAACGTGTTAAATCAACACAAAGGATTGATGCTATCGGATACGCATAGCCTTATTTCTGTTAGATACTAGCGCTTATGAGACATCCTCAAAAGGTGTAATAGTCATCTATTTATTGGGTTTTGGAACACAGGTAGTCTACCTTAGATAAGTTGTTATATTATCAACTGCAATCATATAATTGGAGGAATACAATGATGAATGAACAATTGGTTCCTCCAAGCACGTTTTGCTGGAACCAAGAGTGTATCGACTATTGCAAAGTAAAAAATGAAAACATCATAAAATTTGGCCGAACCGCCAAAGGAACACAACGCTATCGATGCAAGACCTGTGGGAAGACATTCGTTGAAAACATAGGTACAGTATTCTATGGTCGCCATCATAGCCAGGATACAATTCTAAAATGCTTAGCCTTGCTGGCCGAACGCAATAGTCTGGCATCCATCCATCGGGTTATGGGGATTAAAGAAGAAACAGTTATGGATTGGCTTCACGAAGCAGCTAGCCACGTTGAAGAGCTAGAGGCTCTAATGCTTGCAAACTATAAACTGACTCGTGTTCAACTGGATGCTATGTGGTCATACGTAGGAAATAAAGGCGAAAAGGGGGCTATCCAGAAGAGAACGATCGTGGTAGCTTCTGGCGCGGTACAACGATAGATATGGATACTCGCCTTAGAGTTGGGCGATCAATCAGGAAGAGTGAAAGCGAAGTCTCTATGGAATTGATGGCCCAGTTGAAGGCTCGTGGTAATCCGGATAAACCTCCTGCTATCGCTACTGATGGCTATGATAGTTATCCGGAGGCCATGCTCGAGACTTGGGGGAAAGTACCTGAATACTCTGGTAGAGGAAGACCGCCTACTCGAAAGAAGTCTGAGCCTGATTGGAAATGCATTCAGATAATCAAAACACGATCTGGAGGGCATCTTGTTAGTATCCACTACAAAGTTGTCTTTGGTGATACGAAAGGGGTCTGTGATCTAATGGGCACCCATACTGCCTATATCGAGAGGACTCATCTAACATCCAGACAGATGAATGGGCGATTTGTTAGAAAGACCATTTCTTTCTCTAAAGAGATCGAGATGCATAGGGTTTCTTGTGCCTGGGAAGATTGGGTTTATAATTTGGCCAGGCCTAACAAGTCGTTACGAATCGATTCAGCAAAATCACAGCAACGCTGGACGCAAAGATCTCCAGCTATGGCTGCAGGTTTGACTGATCATATTTGGACTATAAAAGAAATCCTTATGAATGTCGTGGTTCCTGACGGGAGCAACATGAAATAGGTAGACTACCGGAACACATATAAACTAAAAATACTATTTAATTAAAATATTTAATTGGAAATATTTTCCGGAGTACAGCGAACGTTTAATCCGGCTGCTGAAGATTCAATCATAGCAACGGCCACAACTAGAAAGCTAGATCGCTCTAAAACAATTTCTCAACAGCCAGAGACGCATCTAATATTAGGCCAACCATCCTTTTTGCGTATTCCCTTGGCCGAGGATAATCTAGTGGACCAGAAGGTCACCTTGCAAATGCTCAGGAAGATTGGATACGATGCTGACATAGCAGCCAATGGACGTGAAGTGTTACAGGCATCAAAGCGTCGCCCTACGATGTTATCCTAATGGATGCCCAGAGGGCGAAGGACGTATGCTTACGGTTCATATTTCATGTGAGCGCTCCCGCCAAAGCAGCAGGGGTGATCTAAGTGCCCGCCCCCAACCTCTCCGAAAACATCGCGCTGATAGCAACCGATTCAGTAACCACAGGCATGTTATCAGGGCTGAGCACAGCGCTGGATGAGCTTCATCCCACGGCCGCCAAGATTGCCGATCTGAAAAAGGATACTCTGGAAAGAGAGTCAGCAGTCTTGAAAGCGATCCTGGAGAAGGTCACATCGCTGGTGCTCCTGCTAAGCGAAATCTATGAGCAATGCTACTGCTGTGAGATTGTCATTCTGACTAGAAAAGAAAGGATACAGTTTGAAAAGGGGTTAGAATTTTTCAGCGAGCACAGGCTGATCCTCTATGAGAACAGCCTTTTAGTAAGAACGCACCGCTACGGCGAATGGTCGGAAGGTCTGCGCCCGGGATGGGAGAATACCGATGAGGGATGAGCTTACACCCGAGGCAGCTATACTCGCATTCGGGCTCACAGCCATTTCAGAGGGCTTGATAAAGGTCATTGGCAAGGCATCATCAATAGTTATCCTCAAGAAGAAGCTTGAAGGCAGGGTCTCAGCTTTGACCATGGTCCTGGAATACTGTGAGGCAGCGGCAAATGCCAGCGAATAAATGGGCGGTAAAGTGCCTCTTCAATGTTTAACGGAATCGTTCATCTTGTCTTCATCAAACTTATATCCAATGTTTCCAGAGCCTTCCCCCAGCGAGGGGTTAGGGGTAGCACGCCCGGCGATTGAGGGGGCCAGGAAACCGCTAGTTTTAAACCCAGAAGAAAGTATAGGCTTTGAATTATATTAGTCAGCACAAACGCAAAACTAGAATGATTCCGCAATGTACGCTCTTAAAATTGCAATCACTTGAAGCACGCGCGGCAACTGAGCGCGCTAGAAAGGCCGTTAGTTTTAGCCCCAGAAGAAGTGTAAGCTCTTGAATTCGCTCCTAATGCGGAACTAAGTGTGCTTTAATAGCGATCATTTTTTAAGAGTCGATTGTTGCACAAATTCTCTGGGCCGTAACATCCGAAGCCTTGATCTATTCAAAAGGCGAAATTACTGCGAATGTATCAGAGCGACCTCCTAAAATCCAGGCGTGAGGAGATCCTGCAGATAGCCGCCAAGCACGGTGCCTATAACTTGCGCATCTTCGGCTCCGTAGCCCGAGGCGAGGCCGACTCCAATAGCGATGTAGATCTTCTGGTGGAGTTTAAAAGAGGCACTACTTTGCTCGGCCATGCTGCTCTAGAGCAGGAGCTGGAGGAGCTTTTGGGCATTAAAGTGGACGTAGTTAGCGAGCGTGGTCTGCGAGATAGGATCAGGGACCGCGTCCTTCGTGAGGCGGTAGCCATTTGAGGGATGATCGACTAAGGCTGTTGGATATACTAGAGGCCATAGAAAAGATTGAGAAGTATGCGGCCAAAGGCAGACAAGCATTTTATGAAGAAGAACTTATTCAGGTATGGATTATCTATTATATTCAAGTCATAGGTGAGGCCGCAAATCAACTTTCACCCACCATTAGACAAAGCTATAGCGAGATTCCTTGGAGTAATGTTACAGCAATGCGAAATGTTTTAGTGCATCATTACTTTGGGCTGGATTTGGACGAGATATGGGATACGGTTTGCATTGATTTGCCTGCTCTCAAAGCTAGGATATTAAGGATCATCGATGAAACTTAATCGGCTTTAATTGTGGATAGAGAAAGAAATGAATAATTTGGCTCGGAAGATGTCTAGAATTCCCTCATATGCTTCGGCAGAGCAGATTGATGGAATAGTCGTTTTTATCCCTTCCACATTATGATTTGTGTTTTCCAAAACCTTCCCCCAGCGAGGGGTTAGGGGCAGCCCGCCCGGCATTGAGGGCGCTAGGAAGACCGCTAGTTTCTAGCCCCAGAAGAAAGTGTAGGCTCTCGAATTAGAATAGCAAATCCTAATGCTGAATCAAATTGAGTCTATACTCTTTAGCCACTACTCTTCCGTCATAGTCATCTAAAATAACCAAGTCTGCTTTCTGCTCCAGGGCTAGCATGATTGATGCAGTTTCGCCTTCATCAAGCATCAGCATTAATGCCCTTTTGAGAGGTGGATAAGGGGAGAAGAGTTACAGACCACCTTTAGCAAATCCCAAATCCTCCTCAAACTCCTCGGCTGTATAATGTCTCTCGATTTTTCTCTTACCTAACTCATCCAAAAACTCTCGCTTAGAGATCCCTGCAAGTCTCCTGGCAGGGCCCATAGCAAGTATTCTATCTGTATCCCGCATGACCAATATCGCATGTGCCATCTGAAGATTTTCATTCCTGACGATCTTGAGGTGCAGATCAAGGCCACTGGAAGGTCCACCCAGAAGGTCATATTGGATCTCATAAGAGATCGCTTCCAAGGAGTATGCCCAACCCAATGAAGATGTAGCGCCAGAGGGCACGCAAGCTCAAAACCTGGCCAAAGTGCAGGAGAAAGCAAAACATTAGGCACAGCGCGCTAAGATGGATCAGCCCCTAGCTAATGAATCAAAGCTGCGGGTTCGTTCTATGAAGCATTACCACCTGATGAGACATTCGTTACTAAAAAAATGATGGTCGCTGTTCTGGGACTATACAATATTTAGTTGCTAGCTATGATTATTGCCATTATTTCAAGTGGCGCTCACCACGGTTTGGATATCTGAACCACCAATGCACTTGAATATTCTGATGTTGCACCTTTGCTATCTGCAGCCATGGCCTTAACCTGGAATGTTCCCTCTTTGGTCCATCTATGATATGCGAATGCCTCTGTTCCAGAGTCGACCAGACGTGTTGTAAATGTTGTGCCGTCTCCCCAGTTGAAGGTATATTTGATTTTGCTTCCCTCGGGATCTGTGGATGATGTCGTATACCTGTAGAGTGTTCTTATCTTACCCGAAACAGGTCCTGAAGGTTCGGATGGCGTATTTGGAGGCGCTTTTGTGAAGACAGCTATAAAAGCGTCGTAGTATCCTGCATTTGCGGGCTGATATGCATTTTTGGTCGGGAAGTTGGTCGAATTCGTCCATCCTGTAATGTAAGCGTTACCGCCGTGATCTATGGCTATGCCAGTGCCCCAATCGGGTCCGCTACCACCCAGATAAGTGGAGTAGACCAGTTTGTTCCCTACAGGGCTCAGCTTGGTGACAAAAACGTCGAAGTACCCTGCAAACGTGTCCTGGTATGGGTTTTTGGTCGGGAAGTTGGCCGAAGGTGTTTCTCCTGTAACATAAGCGTTACCGCTGCTGTCTACGGCTATGCCATTGTCATTTTCGCAGATGCTACCGCCCAGATAAGTGGAGTAGACCAGTTTATTCCCTGCAGGGCTCAGCTTGGTGACAAAAACGTCGGAGCATCCTGCATTCGCAGCCTGGTATGCATTTTTAGTCGGGAAGTTGGTCGAACCCGTCTCTCCTGTAACATAAGCGTTACCGCTGCTGTCTACAGCTATGCCATAGCCTTCGTCGTCTCCGCTACCGCCCAGATAAGTGGAGTAGACCAGTTTATTCCCTGCAGAGTTCAGCTTGGTGACAAAAGCGTCGAAATCTCCAGCTTTTGCGGCCTGGTATGCATTTTTGGTCGGGAAGTTGGTCGAATTCGTCCATCCTGTAACATAAGCGTTACCGCTGCTGTCTACAGCTATGCCCCAGCCAAGGTCGTCACCGCTACCGCCCAGATAAGTGGAGTAAACCAGTCTATTCCCTTCAGGACTCAGCTTGGCGACAAAAGCGTCGAGCTTTTCCTGCATTTGCGGGCTGGTATGCATTTTTGGTCGGGAAGTTGGTCGAATTCGTCCAGCCTGAAACATAAGCGTTACCGCTGCTGTCTATGGCTATGCCATTGCTGTTGTCAACGCCGCTACCGCCCAGATAAGTGGAGTAGACCAGTTCATTCCCTGCAGGACTCAGCTTGGTGACAAAAGCGTCGCGTCCTCCTGCATTTGCGGCCTGGTATGCATTTTTGGTCGGGAAGTCGGTCGAATTCGTGTCTCCTGTAATATAAGCGTTACCGCTGCTGTCTAAAGCTATGCCATCGCCATAATCATTACCCTTACCACCTAGATAGGTAGAATATCTCAGCAGGGGATCTATCACCAGAGGCAGGCTCTGGTTGTAATTGCTGATCTCAAACCCTATACTTTTGGCGCCAATTCTTCGATACTTCCCCTCAATAATCGCCCTGCTCCCATTGATGTCCTGGTAGCAGAAGGGCGCAGAGTCTGTGAGGTTGCCTGCTGCAGTCTTGATCAGGATCGATCCATTTTTGTCGAGGCTCAGGTTATCCTGGCCGCTATAGGTCAGAACGATTTTAGCCGGGTCCGCGCCGGGCTTCAGCTGCAGCTCATGTTTCAGGTTTCCTTCTGTGCCTTTGAAGACCAGATCGATTCCTGGATAAAGGTTCTCGTACCTGATAGTGCTGTAAGTAGAAATGTCTGTGACCCATTTTGATGAGTTATTGCCGATGAAGAAGTTTGCTGTGCCGGGAAGTAGTCCTTCACCAGCTAATTGGCCCGGCTTTGCACCTTCAAAGCTCATTTTGACTATTGATGTATTGTTCTTCGAGGACAATGCAAATAGCACATTGGAAGGTGTAAAATAGATGGTCTCGTGCGATGCCTTGACCATGAACCTTACATCTCCGGAAACTTGCCCCTGATTCTCTATGAAACTGAGAGGCAGCTTCAGCATCTCTGCCCGAACAGATTCATTATCGATTGCCGAGGTATTAATTAGCGTGTTGTTCGATTCAGTGTCATTCTGGGCAGGCTGGAAAGAGGAGCCTGCCAAAGCTGACCCCATGAGCAGCCAGATAAGGATCAGCGAAATCCCGCATATTTTAACTGCCACACGTCTCTCCTTTGATTCGCAATTTTTTAAGACTCATACATCATTGGCAATTACAGTATTTAAATTATTTGTATGTTTTTAGCTGTCCCCTAATCGGTTGATAATGCAGCCATCAAGAAAGCTTTTCAGCTAGCGGATATGCTGCCTGGCGAGCATAAATCCAGACAAAGGGATATCGAGCTGCAGAACCAGTTCACACTCGGCGAGTTCTAATCTCCTCAAAGGAAGCTTTTTAGTTGTTAATGAATCCTAATTATCCAAACCAATTGATTCAGCCTGACTCATCTACCAATTGATCGTTGAATAATTTCCTTCTTCCAGCTGGAAGAATTATCCTTCATTTGTATGTTATTCATACTTTATTTTATGATAATATGGTGTTTTGTCATTTATTTACCCCAAAACTACTTATTCTTACGCGTAGAATAAACATACTATGGCAGGAGTCCTTGAGCAGATAAGGAGACCCAGGAGAATGCTGGTGAGGGATAATGTATCTTCAGCAAAGATCGACCCAAAAGCCCTGGAGCTCCAGGCAGCGATGGAGATCCTGGCCGAGGTCTTCGGGACCGACATATCAGAGATAGATGAAATGCTCAAGCTGCGCTGCGAAGAAGGCCTGGAGGGACATGCATCGTATTCACGCAAACGCAAAAAGCAAGGGCAGTGGCTCCTTAAGCATGGTCACAACGAGGCCGGAGAGTGGCCAATGGAGTTCTGCCTTGTGGAGGAGTAGATTTACCATATCTATCCCTGAATTTTCAAGCGTTTGCAGCCACAGACAAGCTAAACATACACTCTTAAATAGGTACGGCATTAATTAGTTATAATAATCATTAAGGAGGAGACTCCTATGAAAACAAGGATCGGTTTGATATTGTGTGCTTTGGTTTTATTTATGCCGGCCCTGGCGCAAAATGATGTTCAATATGCGACATTTGTTGACCCAGAAGGAATGTTTAGTATGGAAGTTCCTGCAGGATGGTACACGCAGGGCAACAGCTTTGCAGATTCGACGGGTGCTACCAGTTATTACGTCGATACGCAATCCCCGGATAAAACGATACTAATCTGTATCGGAGATCCTAGAATCCAGGCAGTTTATTCCACAGCATCGACTCCGATGATGTCGGGAAAGCAGATGGCCGAATACTATTTCCAGAATTATATTCAACCTTCCGGCACAGGGATACAGGAAAGATCATCCCAAGATTTGCAGAATGGAGGCGGCGTTGTAGCCTACATGGCCGACCAGAACGAGGGCGGCATAGTATATTTCCAGACAGCTTCTAACGGTAATAAATGGTATATCGCATTGATGTACAATTTCATCGCTCCAATATCTGAGATGGAGGCAGTCGAGGCGGTTTGCATGCATATGATTCAGACTACAACATGGAACCAGCAGCAACAGATGGTAAACAACAGGTTAGCGACTAACTATGCCTTAAACCAAGCCAACATGGCATTGCAGGAATCCAACGATATGGGCAACATAATAGGCCATACGATGAACCAATATAGCGATATATTTAGCGACAACACCCCGGGCCAGGAATACATATGGGACTGCAACGGCCAGACGGTAGCCACTGATAGCTACATACCTCCGGACAGCGATTGCGAGAGACTATATTAGGCGATAGAGAAATCTTTTTTCTCAGGCATTTCTTTTTTTCTAATGAGCATATCCCAAAAGGGTCAGAGGCCGAGAGATTACTTGCGTTTTTCGATTGTCTTAAGCTGGAGACTGAAATTCAGAAATCATCAATCATATTCTGTAATATGATAATGCCTTTGTGACTTCCATTGATAGCGAAAAACCTAAGAAAGCTCAGTCTATCCTTACAAAGGAAAAAGGAAACAATCAGGTCGCTTGGGTTGCAGCATCTTAAAATAAAAATCGAATTGGCTGTTCTCAATTATCCATCTCCACCAGCCAGCCAAGATACTTCTCTCCGTCCTCTTGCGAAACCTCTACCTTCGATTTGCCGCCATTCTCTAAGATATCGGCGCTTGGATTTGATGGATCAGGATAAATCACCTTCAGCCGCATGCCCTCAGGTATCTCCTGGTTGGTCACCTTGCCCTCGATAACTATTGCAGCCTCAGTTGCCGGCTCTTCGCACTCCTGCAGGAGTACTTCGATCACCTTTGGGAG